>JAYODU010000016.1:0-38329 GCA_038106445.1 Kordiimonadaceae bacterium
CTCTCTTTCAATAATCAAACAATTTCAATGATCAATAAAAAACCAACACAATAAATAACGCGCTAAACCGGTTAATTCAACATTTGCTAAATCAACCGTTTCGGCACTCGTCTGCCGTGTCGGTGAAGGCGGGTTATAAGGAGGTCAATGACACTTGTAAACCCTTATTTTGACCCTGAATGTATTTTTTTTTGAAAAACAACGAAAACGCCGATTTTCTGCCAAAAAAAACATTGAAATATGCGACACTCCATCACTGTCACAAGGGCAACAACACTATCATAAAACAAAAGGATAATTCAACAGGCAGTATTCAGCGTTTCAGAATCGGATAAAAAACCATTAAAAATCAATATATTAAAGCAGGCATAGCATCATAAATAATCAGGGTTATGTATAAAGCCCGCGACTTCCGCATTTGCGACTCATAAAAAAAGCCATCTGTATAGATGAAATCAGGTAAGGAATATTGCCCGAAGACCTTTTATAAAAGGTCTGGGAAACGGGCCAAGCGGGCCGCGCGAATTTTTTCGCGAAAGCCAAGCGCGAGCGCCGGCGATTGAGGCTAAAATTTATGTTGCAATATAAGCCTTTAATGCTTCTGCTTCTGCTTCGGTTTCGGAAATGCGTTCCTTGACCACATCGCCGATTGAAATCATACCGACAATGGTACCGTCATCCCCGACCACGGGAAGATGGCGGATGCGGCGTGATGTCATGACTTCCATAACCTGTTTGATGGTATCACTTGGTTTACAGGTATAAACACCGGTTGTCATACAGGTGGAAACTTTATTTTCAAGCACCGCCGCCCCGGAACGGGCAATGGCGATCACGATATCCCGTTCGGATATAACCCCGCACATTTTACCGTTGCTATCGCACGCCAGGATCGCCCCGATTTTATTTTCACGAAGCACCCGCGCCGTTTCAATCAATGTATTATCCGGTGAAATGCGGACGACTTCACTTCCTTTACGGGCTAGAATATTTTTTACATACATCGACGGGCTCCCTTTCTTAGTTTTGCTTCCGGCGATACAAGTTACTCCATGGTTCCGAAGGAGACGGATCGCAGCGACGGCAAGCGAGCTCAAGGCTGCTTTATTCTGATTATAAAAATGAGCCTAGCACAAAAGCCGAAATCTTGGGAGGGGGAATTTTAACACCCCTTCCTACCACCGACAAATGTTTGCTATCGACCCAAAGCAGTCAATAAACATATTTTTGATTATCTGTTTTCTTTAAAACTTAATTCCTTTAGCTCTGCTGAAGAAAGAACACGATTAAATATTGCAACACCATCAATAAAAATATTGACAGATCCATGATCCAGCCCATCTTCATCCAGCCCTAATGCTCTTCCAAAAGTGAAAGGGGCTCCCATTTGCACTTCTTTTTCAATTTCCAAGCCCACCTTCTCCCAAACATCTCCGTTTAATTTTTCGAGTGTTGTATTAATGATATCCCCAACTTGGATATGATTTTTCAATGCAAGATAGAGCAGTTTACCGTCTGAGACATCTGATATTACAGGTTCATCAAGTATAGATGTTTGCCGTCTAAAAATATCAAAAGTTACACGAAACTTTTCATCTGATTGCTTTCCAACTTGCCGGTACTGAATATTATCATTTTCCAAATCGACCCAAAGCCAGTGTTCTTTAATTGGCGAATTACGGTAGTCGTAACCGTTATATTTTAATTGAAATGAGGTTGGTGAAAAGATGGGAGTTCCAAATTTAAACGGATTAGCCATTGGTATTGTTTTATTCTGCATTACATCCTGTGTGACTGGATCAGCAATTGAATAGGGTGTGAGGGTTCCATTAAGATAGGCACTTACAAGTTTATTTTCCGGATCATAGGTCATAGCAATGGAAACCCATTCTTCGTTTTCAAAAGCCTTTCCGTCTATTGCCCTTAATCTTGCATATTGCGAGCCATCAATATCGGATTGGGGAAAGCTGGCTGCTCCGGTTGATGAAACATGGGCAATCACCCCCTTTTGATTAAAAAGACCGGCAAACAAGGCTGCCTGCCGGCGTCCGGCATATCTGTCCCAGCCGCCTTCGTCCCAAATTCCAGCGACCATATGCCTGTTACCGCTGAATTTTACCCATGCAATCATTGTAAAAGGCTTTGTTCCCTTTAAATCTAGCAATGTTTCATTGAACTCTTCCCTCGGGATTTCTCCATAAATGTAGCCCTGATTAAATCTGACAGATTTTCCAAAAGGACCAGTATTGTCGATTTTCAGTTTTGAATTTTCATCAATATAGGGCCAGTCGCCGACCCCATAACGATTATTATCGCCAATTTGACGCAAATATATTGGAAAGGATCTTTTTATGATAGTTTCATCATAATATGATTGCCAGACATGATCCTCGGTATTTTCAAAATCCCAAAAAGCAATTAGTCCTTTTGTTGCGGCAACTTGTTTTACAGTTGTTGGCAGCTTGTCCGAACATCCGGCCATAGCGATAATGAATACAAATAAAAAAGTATTTTTTAACATCAATTTTTTCGATTGTGACTGGGCGCAGTTGCTTGAAGTGATAGAAATGTAACTGATTACATTTTGCTTGGCAAGTTATATCTACTTAGATAATATGGCTCAAATCATTTACTGTAAACGATTACAAATTCGAATGAATGTATGGACGGTATGCTCAGATTAAACCATCTGAAAATTGGGGATTATTTAAAATAACAACAGGGAATCAATAAATGCTGACAGATATAAGTTCATCATTACGGATAATGATTTTTTTACTTGTTTGTGGGGTTAACAACACCTTATGGGCGAATACGTCAAATGTCCCAAATATTATTTTTATTCTAACTGATGATCAGAGATTTGATGAATTAGGTATAATGAACCCGCTTCTTGATACGCCAAATATGGATGCAATCGCAAATCAGGGTGTACATTTTAAAAATGCCTTTGTCACGACCGCTTTGTGTTCCCCCAGCCGGGCGACCATTTTAACTGGTCAATATGCCAATACCCATGGTGTTGTGGATAATAATGCACCGATAAGGGAAGGGACGATTTTTTTTCCAAGTTATCTCCAAAAAGCAGGTTACAAAACAGGATTTATAGGTAAATGGCATATGGGTGCTGAGGGCGATCAGCCACAGCCCGGATTTGATAAATGGGTTAGTTTTGAGGGGCAGGGTAATTATTATCCAGAGCTTGATGATGGCACCATTGCCCAACTCAATGTCGATGGCAAGCATGTAGATCAAAAAGGTTATATTACGGATGAACTGACTGATTATGCTATTGATTGGTTGGAAACACTTGATAAAGATCAGAAATTTTTTCTTTACCTCTCCCATAAAGCAGTTCACGCCCTATTTGAACCTGCAAAAAGACATAAATCCAAATATCAGGGAATAGAGATAAAACTTCCTGCGAATATGGAGGACACCCCCGAAAATTACAGAGGAAAACCACGTTGGGTTAGGGATCAGCGCAACAGCTGGCATGGGGTGGATTTTCCTTATCACAGCACCCTAGATGTAGCTCAATACAAAATGGAGTATCATCGCACATTAAGTGCTGTTGATGATAGCATTGGACGTATCAGATCATGGTTAGAGAAAAATAACCTGTCTGAAAATACTATCGTCATTTTGATGGGTGATAACGGATTTATGTTTGGAGAACATGGTTTGATTGATAAGAGAAATGCTTATGAAGAAAGTATGAGGGTTCCTTTAATTGCAGTAGGCCCTGGATTTGAAGGCGGAAAGACAATTGAAGAAGTGATATCAAACCTTGATATTGCTCCAACAATGCTGGAATTGGCCGATGTTGAAAAACCGGATCAGTTTCAGGGAAGGAGTTTTTTAAAACTCGCTGGCAATGAAAAACTTTCGGAACCTTGGAATAATGAATTCGTTTATGAATATTTCTGGGAATATAATTTCCCGCAAACACCCACCACATTTGCTGTGCGGACAGATAAATTTAAGCTTATTCAATATCATGGTATTTGGGAACGGGAAGAACTATATGACATCGTGAATGATCCAACGGAGATGAATAATTTAATTGATGTTCCAGAGTTTCTGGAAACTAAGATTTTCCTGCGAAGCCGTATTTATGAACTTTCAGCAAATCAAAATGGACAGCACGTTGTTCCATATACTGAACGCAAGTCCGCCGGGTTTATTTTTCGTAAATATCCTCACTCCAAAGCGGCCGACTTTCCGAAAGAATGGCTCAGACATGGTGATGAAGTTGACTTAAATCAGGGGCATATTCCCGATAGTCTTGAGAAAGAAGAGGCGAATAGAAAAGCAAAAGAAAAATTAATGCAGAATAATTAAAGATGATTTTAAAAAGTATATTTATCGATCCTAAAAGTTATATGCTATTCACATTCATTCAAGTAAGAAGATCAGGTTGGAATAATAACCTGGCCCAGGGAGAATAGTGATGGCGCAACGCCCACCTGCAAAAGAAGGCATGAGTATAGATGAGATTGACACACCGGCCCTTGTTGTTGATCTGGATATCTATGAACGCAATCTTGATAAAATGGCAGCGATGGTAAAAAACGCCGGCAAAAAGTTAAGACCCCATGCCAAAATGCATAAAAGCCCTGCTGTTGCGCTTGATCAGATAAAGCGTGGTGCTGTAGGTGTGTGCTGCCAAAAAATATCAGAAGCGGAAATAATGGTTGAAGGCGGCATTGACGATGTGCTGATTACAAATGAAATTGTCAGCCCCGCTAAATTAACCCGGGTTGCAAAGCTTGCAAAAAAAGCGAAAATCGGTGTTTGTGTCGATGACGCCGGAGCAACACGCGCCCTTAATGATGCCTGCGCCCGCGAAGATGCAAATGTCCGTGTACTTATCGAAATTGATGTTGGCGGTCACCGCTGCGGCGTTATCAGTGCGAAAGAGGCACTCCAGCTTGCAAAACTGATAAAATCGCTATCCCATCTTCATTTTGGTGGATTGCAGGCTTATCACGGTTCAGCACAGCATAAAAGGACCGTTCAGGAAAGATCGGATGCCGTCCGCGGCGCGGCAGAAATAATATGTAAAACCAAAGATTTGCTGAAATCATCATATATTGATTGCGATATTGTCACAGGCGGTGGCACAGGTACTTTTTTGCATGATATAAATTATGAAGAATGGGATGAGCTTCAGTGCGGATCATACGCCTTTATGGATGCAGATTATGCAAAAAATAAATTGAATAATAATCAGTTTGGAACCGGGTTTGAACATGCGTTTTTTATCCGTACCGTTATCATGAGCGTCTGCCAGCCGGAAATTGTTGTTGCGGACGCCGGGTTGAAAGCGGTTGCATCGGATTCAGGAAACCCGGCCATTGTCGGGCACGAACATCTTACTTACCGCATGACATCGGATGAACATGGCTGCATCACCGTTTCGGGAAAGGAAAGATTTGCCCTTGGCGAAAAACTGATGCTGATTACGGGGCACTGCGACCCGACCATTAATCTTTATGACTGGATCGTCGGTGTAAGAAACGGCATCGTTGAAAAAATATGGCCGGTTTCGGCGCGTGGAGCCTTATCATGATCAGGATTTAATCCGTTTTTATTTTAAAGGGTGAAAAGTCCGTATTGTCATCGAAAATTTCAACATTTTCAGCGCGTTTAAGCAGGGCAACAATTTTGTATGTGACAGGGGTCAGCACCGCTTCCCATGAAACCTTGATCAGGAAGTTGGAAAACATCACGGTAAGAAGCACATCATTTTCCCATATGCCATAAAAAGCAATGGGGTAAAAAATCAAACTGTCTGCTCCCTGCCCGACAATTGTTGATCCAATGGTTCGGGTCCAGAGGTGCTTTCCTTTTGTCCAGATTTTCATCCGCGCCATGACATAGGCATTGATAATTTCACCTGTAAAAAATGCGATAAGTGAAGCGATAACAATGCGTGGTACCTGCCCAAAAATAAGCTCGTATGCTTCCTGCCCCTGCCATCCGGCGGCAGGTGGCAGTTCAACGATGACAAAGCTCATAAGACTTGCAAAGAAAAGACCACAAAACCCAACCCAGACTACTTTGCGTGCACGCGCATAACCGTATACTTCGGTCAGCACATCACCAAATACATAGGACAGCGGAAAAAAGAGCACCCCTGCCCCATATATAAAATCTTTACCAAAAATACTGATGGTTGCCTGCTTGGCCGGGCCGATAATATTTGAGCAAACGATGACCACCACAAAGGCGGCCATCATCAGATCATAATATTTAAACTGCCTGCCCGTTACGTCCAAGATTTTAATCAGTACCGTGAACTGGCAAGCTGCACATCAGAATTTGCCCACATGGCATCATACCGCGCCTTGAATTCAGCGGCCATATCGTCCTTCTTCTGTGCGCTTAGTGCCTTATACATACCGTAAAGCGAATATGCATTTTCCGGGTTATGCTTCAGGTCTTCCCAATAAACGACTTCGGCTTCTACCGGACGGCCAGCGTCAAGAAGGATCGCGCCAAGTATATGACGGGTCGGGAAATACCATGATGGTGGCTCGTTATAGGCAAGGCTGTCTTCCATACGAACGGCGGCACCAAGGTGGTAAAGCGCCATATCAAAGTCGCCTTTTTTGGCGGCAATTTCACCGGCCACTACATTTTTCGCAATGGTCAGAAGCCCGCCAACATCCTCAAAATTGCTGTACCCGGGCATTCCTTCACGAACGTTATCTACAAAGTCAGCAAGCTCGGCATATTCCTTTTCAGCTTCTTCCATATTGCCAAGGTTCAGCTGCGCAAGGCCGCGCCCGTAATGCCACATGCCGGTCATGAACTGTGCCCGCATAAACGGCTTTTCGACATTGAGAAGGTCTTCCCACATACCAAAGCGCGTCATCACAAATATGGGCTGGGAACGGAATGTTTCATTAAGGCCCCATGTATTGGTTCGTGAGCCGGCCTCAACACGTTCCTTTACTTTCCATGCGGCGGCGATACTTTCACCGCTACGGCCAGTATACATTGATGACCATGCCAGAAAATGAAGATTGTGCGGATAATAAGAAAGTGGGTACAGCCCCTGCGCATTACATTGCGCAATATAATCTTCATCAACCTGCGCAGCTATTATATTGGTATCGTAGGCATCCTGATAACGCCCGACACGCATGAAAATATGCGATGGCATATGAACAAGGTGCCCAGATCCCGGCAGTAACGGCGCTAAGTTATCCGCACTTTCAATGGCAATTTCCGGACGCATGGATTCTGCGATATGGATATGATAATGCAGGGCAGCCGCATGATCAGGATGATTTGCAATAACATTTTCAAGGGCGGCAATAATTTGTTCGGTTCTACCCTTGGGTGTTCCATCCGCATTCCAGTAATCCCAGGGTTGTGTATTCATGGCCGCACCGGCAAACAAAACCGCCGCATCAGGATCATCTGGATATTTATTCATCAGTTTTTCCATGGCAACAGCATAAGCCTCATCAAGCACTTCACGTGGAATGGAAAGGTCTTCGTTATAACGCGCGGCAAGGGCATCAATATAATCGGCTTCACGCGGACTTACCTGACTTTTAAGTGATTTGGCCATACCGATTGCATAGTTGGCCTGTTCCATGGAATTGGTCAGCATTGGTAAATTCAGATTACGCCCAAGACTAAGAGCCCAGCCCCAATATGCCATAGCATTATTCGGATCAAGCCTGATTGCTTCCTTGAAGGAACGCATGGCTTCCGAATGATTGAATGCGACCCAAAGGCGGAAACCCTGATCGAAAAAATACTGCGATTCCGGATTACTGGTTGTGACGGCAAATTTATAATTTCCAAGACCATCAAGTTTTGGCGATAGCGGCGCGTCAGCCGTTTTCGGATCAGCATTAAGCGCGGCTGGGTCCCATACCTGACTTACAGCGGATGACGTCATGAAGCCCATAGCAACGGCTCCGATTAAAATTTTCTTTAGCATTATACCCTCCATTTATGGGTTTTTTATTCTTGTGATACTGGTTTTGACACGAGTGTATCCAATTGAAAGCATGCTTTCAATTGGATAGGCGTAAATTTTTTCCTTACACTGTAAGGAAATTATTATTTTATCCTGGAACTCGTCAGCTGAATATCCGCATCTTTCCATTCTTCCTGATAAAGAGCCAGAAATTCACCAGCCTGTTTGTCTTTACCCTGTGCGGATAAGCTTTGATAAAGACCATATAAGGAATAAGCGTTATTTGGATTATGTTTGAGATCATTCCAATAGACGGTTTCCGCTTCACGGGCACGTCCGGATTTAAGCAAAACGGCACCCAGCGCATGACGGGCGGGGAATTGCCATGCCGGCGGTTCCGAATAAGTATCGCTATCTTCAAGTCGGACGGCATCACTTAGATGGGCAACAGCAAGGTTATAATCACCCTTTAACGCGGCAAGTTCGCCTTTCACATATTGCTCGGCAATCAGAAGTGTATCACGCGGAATACGAAGACCTTCTGTATTATAGCCCGGTAGTCCTGCCTTGAATTCTTTTGCTTCTTCACCAAGCAGGGCAAGTTCTTTTTCTGCGCTTTCCATATCGCCCGTGTAGGCATAGGCAAGCGAACGGCCATAATGCCACATGCCGGTTAGAAACCGTGCTTTCATAAATGGTTTTGGCATTTCAAGAATTTCCTGCCATTTGCCAAACCGCACCATCACAAATATGGGCTGTGAGCGGAAATATTCATTCCCTGATCCCCATGATGTTTTACGCACCCCTTCTTCCATATAATTTTTTACCTTCATCGCTGCATCAATGGAATTCTGACTGCGACCGGTGAACATGGAAGACCAGGATAGAAAATGAATATTATGGGGATAATAAACAAGCGGGTAAATGCTTTGACTTTTTGTTTCCTCAATATACTGCTCATCCACTTCTACAGCCTTGATATTAATGTCATAAGCATCCTGATAACGGCCAACACGGATATAAATATGCGATGGCATATGAACCAGGTGCCCTGACATGGGCATTGTCGGCGCAAGCGTATCGGCGCTTTTTTCAGCAAGCCACGGTTTCATAAATTCCGTTAAATGGATATGATAATGAAGCGCCGCCGAATGTTTCGGGTTTCGTTCAAGCACACTTTCAAGAACCTGAAGTACTTTTTCCGTGTTGCCCTTTGGACGGCCATCAAGATACCAGTAATCCCAAGGCTGTGCATTCATCGCGGCTGATACATAAAGCACGGCCGCTTCAAGATCATCCGGATATTTATTCATCAGTTTTTCAGTTGAAGCAATATAGGCCTGATCAAGGACATCACGCGGAATGGAAAGATCATCGTTATAACGGGCTTCCAATGCTTCAATGAAGTCCCGCTCGCGTTCGGATACCTTATCCTTTAGCGCGCTGGCCATATGCATGGCTTCATTGGCCTGCTCCGCTGAATTCATCATCATCGGAATATTCAGGTTACGCCCAAGCGACAGTGCCCACCCCCAGTATGCCATCGCATTATCGGGATCAAGCCTTGCGGCTTCCTTGAAGGAACGAAGACCTTCCGAATGGTTAAATCCGAATACAAGGCGCATACCCTGATCAAAGAAATATTGTGATTGTTCATTGTTGGTTGTGACCTTGAAATGATAATCACCGTATCCGTCAAGACGCGGTGCGATCGGCCCGTCGGCCGTTTTCGGATCAGCATTCAGCGCAGCCGGGTCATAAACCTGCGCGGCCGAAGTGCTAATAAATAAAAGTGTTAAAAATACCCCTGAAACCATCCTTTTAAGCATGGCCAACCTCCCTGTTTTTGATTATGCAAATGGATCATATCATATTTATGAAGTTTAATGTAAGGTTTTTACGTTACCGCACCCTTTTGGTTAAATTCTGCGCGTTTCCAGATTTCTGTATTCATAATATTTTTCCATCTGTCCACCGCATCCCATACATCAACGTATGATACATAAAGCGGCGTAAAGCCAAAGCGCATGATATCCGGTGCCCTGAAATCCCCAATCACACCAGCATCAATAAGCGCCTGCATAATGGGAAAACCGTTTTTGCTGCTGACGGAAACCTGGCTGCCACGACGGTTATGTTCCCGTGGCGTTACAAGGTTAAAACCATAATCGCCCAGCCGTTCTTCAATAAGATCAATAAACAAATCACAAAGCTTAAGTGATTTTTTCCTGATTTCATTCATGTCCGCGCGTAAAAATATATCGAGCCCCACTTCGGAAATGGCAAGCGATGTGATGGGTTCGGTTCCGGTGCTGAACTGGCGGATATCCTTCCTGGGTCTATAATCACGTTCAAAACCAAATGGCACGTCATGCCCCCACCAGCCAGTAAGCGGCTGTAATGCTATACCGTGATGGCGCTTCGCCACAAACATGAATGATTGAGAGCCCGGCCCACCGTTTAAATATTTATAGGTGCACCCAACTGCCATATCCACATTTGCGCCGTTAAGATCAACGGGAAGCGCCCCTGCACTATGGCATAGGTCCCATATGGCAATGGCGCCGCAATCATGTGCTTTTTTGGTGATCGCCGCAATATCATGAAGGTGCCCGGTTTTATAGTGAACATGGGTAATGCATATAGCCGCCACATCATCATCAATTGCATCCAGAATTTCACCGTCTTCGGCAAATCTTATTTCATGACCACGACCAAGCTGCTTGATTAACCCCTGAACCATATAATTATTGGTAGGAAAATTGCTTCCTTCCATAACAATTATTTTTCTGTCTGGCCGCATGTCTAATGCTGCGGCGACAAGTTTATAAACATTCAAACCCGTTGCATCCGCATATATGACCTCACCTTCATCGGCACCAATAAGTTTCGCGGTTTTATTTCCCAGTTTTTCAACAAGATTGAACCACCCTGCCTTGTTCCAGCTTTTGATCAGATCCTCACCCCATTCCTGACCAATGACTTCAAGCGCACGGGCCTTCGCCGCTTTCGGCATCGCACCAAGGCTGTTACCATCAAGATAGATTATGCCTTCCGGCAGGTAAAATTCATCAGCGAAATGAGCAAGCGGATCATCCGCATCCAATGCCAGAAAATCTTCACGGGTCATTGTCATATTTTTTGTCCGTATTAATTAAAAAACTGAACAATAACATTGTTCATTCTGATCGACCATGTAAAAATAGGACATTGATATTTTCAAATATACTGGAACTGATTTGAAGCCTTACCACCAAATGGATCACGAAACCCTTGAACGGGAATATAGCCCCAGCAGCTGTGTGCGAGATATTATGGTTTATATAAATCAGTATATTGACAAAAGCGCTGAAGTACGAAAATCACACGCAAGAAACTTTAAACCGGATATTAAATATGGACCCGAAGCACGGTCGGCAATGGATATGTTTATCCCGGAAGGGGACGGCCCCTTTCCTATTCACATCTTCATACATGGGGGCTATTGGCAGCAGCTTTCCAAAAATGAAAGCCATTTTGCCGCCCCTAATTTCATTGATCATAATATCATTTATATCGCGCTTGATTATACCCTCGCACCGGAAGCAAATATGTTTCAGATCGTAGATCAGGCAAGGCGTGGTGTGATTTCCGTCCTTAAAAACGCCCATAAATTTAATGGGGACCCGGATAACATCACCATTTCCGGCAGTTCGGCAGGCGGGCATCTGGTCGCGGAAGTACTCAGCATGGATTGGAAAGCAGAAGGATATGATCATTGCCCGTTACAAGGTGCACTTGCGATCAGCGGGGTTTTTGATCTTGAACCGCTTGTCAGCACATATGTCAACGAGCCTTTAAAAATGGATATGGATGACGCGAAAGCCTTAAGCCCGCTTTATCATATACCGTCTGATTGTTGCCCGATTGTGATTACCTACGGCGAAAATGAAACCGATGAATTTAAACGACAAAGCCATGAATATATGGATGCCTGCCTGCGGGCGGGATTAAGTTGTCTCTATATCGACATGCCATCGGTGAACCATTTTGACATTGTCTTTGCCTTAAATGACAAAAACAGCCCCTTGTTTGAAGCCGTGCTGCATCAGATTGAAGCCTGATATCACGCTGCTCTGCGTTTCTTTTCCCTGGCTTTTTCGATTATTTCTTCCGCCCATGCAAACATGGGCGCGATAATAATCACAAAAAATACAATAAACTTTTTCATAAATATCCCCTTATTGTTAATGGCAGTATAATCGCTTTATACCGATTTTCACTTTAATTTTTTTGTGTCGCGCTCTATCCTGTTTGCAAATATTTTAAAGGTCACAAAAATGATTAATAAAACGCTGCTTACCCTTTCATCAATCACGCTTCTTACCGCATGCGGTGACGGTGCAACCGAAAACCCGTACGGCGCATGGGAAAGCCCGATCAGTGCCGAGTTGACAACGGAAAATGCCGTGGGTCTTCGCAGTGTGCGACTTGATGGGGATGATCTTTACTGGATTGAAAGCCGCCCCGAAGAAGGCGGCCGTCGTGTGATCGTGAAAATGGATGCGGACAGTAATATCAATGACGCCATCCCCGAAGGATTTTCAAGCCGCACACGGGTCCATGAATATGGCGGCGGGTCTTATAATGTCTGGGACGGTGTTATTTATTTTTCAAATCATAGTGATCAGAAGCTTTATTCATATAACGGAAACGGCGCGCCCGCAGCACTAACCGAAGAAGGATACCGTTATGCCGACTGCATAATGGACAGCGCACATGCGCAGCTTATCTGCGTGCAAGAAGACCACACAATGGACGGCGAACCGGTCAATACACTCGTGTCCGTAGCGCTTGATGGTGGTGGGGTCAGGATGCTTTTTTCCGGTACCGATTTTGTATCATCCCCCGCCCTTAACCCGGCGGGCGATACACTTGCCTGGATCACATGGGATCATCCCAATATGGACTGGGACGATACCAAAATGTGGATGGCGACGGTGACCGATCAGGGCAGCCTGTCCGGCACACGGACCGTTGTTGAACGGGAAAGCCTTTCTGTGCAGGAGCCACGCTGGAACGCGGCAGGGGAGCTTTACTATATATCCGATCCGAACGGCTGGTGGAATTTTCAGACTTACGACAAACTGGATGAAGAAACACGTTCCATCACCCGCAAGGAAGTTGAATTTGGCAATTCCGGTGCCCTTGGCGCCCATAGCTGGGCTTTTTACGGCGATAACCAGATCATTGCCTCATACGAATCCGATGGTACATCACATCTGGCAACCATAAACCTTACCAACGGCGCGGTTGAGGAAATTGAAACGCCGTATGTGAGCATTTCAAAGGTATATTCAGATGGCAATCGGGTTTACCTTCTTGGCGCAACAACAACTGACGCAACGGAAATTGCCGAATATAAGGATGGGAACTTCATATCCATAAAAAAATCGCAGGCAAAAATGGTGGATGATGCGTATATATCCGTACCGGAAGCGATCACCTTCCCCAATCAGAAGGGGGAAGCGGTCCATGCCTTTTATTACGCGCCGAAAAATCCGGATTTCGTTGGCCCCGCAGGTGAGCTTCCCCCCACCATCGTGCGGCTTCACGGCGGGCCAACCGGGGCGACCAGTGCCGCGTTTAATATGAGCCGGCAATTCTGGACCAGCCGCGGGTTTGCGATTATCGACATAAATTATGGCGGGAGCACCGGATACGGCCGTGCTTACCGTGAACGGCTTCGTGGCATGTGGGGGGTCGTCGATATTGATGATACCAAAGCCGCCCTTGATTACCTGACCGCCGAAGGGCTCGCCGACCCGGACAAGCTTTTGATCGCGGGGGGCAGTGCTGGGGGTTATTCGGTGCTTGTCGCCCTTTCGCAGCATGATATTTTTGCCGCGGGGGCCAATTATTTCGGGATCAGCAATCTTGAAGTGCTGTACCGTGATACTCATAAATATGAAAGCCGTTATCTGGATAGCCTGATCGGAAAACTTCCTGAAGACATTGAACTTTTACGGGCACGTTCCCCTATTTATCACCTTGACGGTTTTAATAGTCCACTGATTACATTTCAGGGGTTACTTGATGAAGTTGTGCCACCAAACCAGTCTGAACTGATTGTAAACGCCCTTCGCGAAAAAGGGGTGCCCGTGGCATATTATCCATACGAAGGTGAATACCACGGATTTGGCAAAAAAGAGAACATCATCCACAGCCTTGAAAGCGAACTGGTTTTTTATGGTAAAATCCTTGGATTTAAACCCGTAGGCAACCTTCCCGAAATTCAGATTGATAATTTCGACGGGTGATCATTATTCCTGCGTGCGATATTTTTCCGGCACTTCGGGGTATGCCATGATGAAATTATCCGCATTGGGCATTTTGATCTTTGGAAGTGTATCTTTATTAATCACATCATTTTCACCGATAATATCATTTTTATAAAGCAAATAAGCGGTGATTGAATAATATTCGCTATTTGTCAGTGACATGGGTGCTGTGTAGGGCATGGCGCGCCGCACATAATTAAACACTGTCGTCGCATAGGGCCAGTAACTACCCACCGTTGCCAATGCAGCATCGGTCCCAATGGTTCCATGACCGCCAAATAACCTATCAGCGGGATCTTCCGGATCAAGTTCATTGCTTTCATCCGGCGGATTAAGATGGCAGGCATGACATTGATATTCAAAAATTTCCTTACCCAGAACGGCTGTTCCTTCGCCGTCCGGCAGAAATTCACCGTCGGGAAAGACTGAAAAAAAACGTTTATCAATATCTTCCTGAGTGGCAGGTTCCCCAAATCCGCTTTGCTGTGCCATCGCAGAATGGGCGCAGCCCAGCATAAGGACAGTAACAAGGGTTTTACGCATAAACATGACGGATTGCCCCCCTTGCGTTGACAGACCAGCTATGGATCGCATGATAGTGGTAGTAAGCCTGCTTGCCACGTGCCGCAAGCAATGCTTCTCGGCTTGGCTGTACACGGCCAAATTCATCGGTCGCGCGGCTTTGCAGAATTGCCGGGCGGCCTTCCCACATCCACGGAATACGAAAACGGGTGAGCATTTTGCTCTGAATGGGTCCTTCGACTGCCGCTTCGGCCCATGTTTTACCGCCATCGGCTGAGACTTCCACCTTGGTTACTTTTCCGCGTCCCGACCATGCAAGGCCGGTTATTTCATACATACCTTTCTTTTCAAGGCTTACGGCACTTGATGGACGAGTAATTACTGATTTTACATCCATTTCAAGTGAAAATTGCAGTGATTTTCCGTCATGAAGCTTGTCGGTATATTTTGATGTTTCAAAGCGCGACATCACTGGTCTGTCCGTGACATATAATGAACGCACCCATTTCACCGATGTGTTTCCTTCAAACCCCGGATTAAGAATGCGCATAGGGTATCCCTGACTTGGCCGCAGACGTTCACCATTTTGATAAATGGCCACTATTGTATCATCAAGTGCCTTATCAATCGGGATCGAACGGCTAAGTGCGCCGCTATCACCACCTTCGGCAATAATCCATTTGGCATCGGGCGAAACACCGCATTCATCAAGAAGTGTTGAAAGCGGAACACCCGTCCATTCGCTACCGGATACAAGACCATGGGTCATATACATAAAATTCTGATCCGGTTGTGGCTGCGCCCAGTTCACACGGCCATTACCCGAACATTCAAGGAAATACTGTTTTGTAACCGTTGAATAATTTTCAAGGGCCTCTACATCCCATTTAAGGGGTCTTTCGACCATTCCGTGGATTACCACCTTATGTTTATCGGGGTCTATATCCGGAACACCGTGGTGTGTTACTTCAAAATGAAGGCCGCTTGGAGTTATGGTACCATGAAGCAGGTGTAAAGGCGTACGTCCTGCGGATGATGCTGTACGACCCCCAGCGGGCGGTGCAACAAATTTTTTCACCCGACCTTTTTCAAAACCGCTGACATCGCCATATTCCGGTGTGTCATCACCGGGCATAAGGGTCCAGTCTTCCTGTCCTTCGCCAACGGGTGTTTCCTGTGCAAATGCTGCTGGTCCTCCGGCAATAACCGCCCCCGTCGCCATTGCAGAATTCAGAAAAAATCTGCGACTCATAATACCATTACCAGCCGCCTGATCGGTCGCGTCAACGACCAGTGTTTTTTTAGTCTCTTGTGTCATTGTTCTCCCCTTCCGGGAATCACTATATGCTATTCAAAGAAAAAATCAAAACTGTTATATTCGGGAAAGAATATCCTGATATGACCCTGGTGTATCGATGTCTTCAAATATCGCGTCAGTATCTAGATCAACCCTGATTACAGCCTCCGGATATTTCTTTAAAAGACCCCGTGCGCCCCTGTCTCCTTCCAGTTTTTCAAAATCCTTAAAAAATTTCCGGGAAAATAACAGCGGGTTTCCGACTTTGCCGTGTGACGTTGGCGCAATTATATGTCCCTTTTTAAAAGCATCGATCAATGCATTATAATTTTTCGATGAAATATAAGGCATATCCCCAAGGCAGACCATCACTCCGTCACAGTCTGCATGGAGCGCGGCAATACCCGCTTTTAGGGACGTACTTAAACCCATATCAAAATCAGGATTATGGGTAAATTCAACTTTTTGCGTGATGGCCTTCCGTACATCGGCAAATGCGTTACCCGTCACCACGATAATGTCCGAAACCTTACTCATCAGAAGCTGGTCAACAACATGGCTGACCATTGCCTTATCATTAAATTTTAGCAAGAGTTTGTTATCATCCCCCATACGGGTTGATTTCCCGGCAGCAAGCACAAGTGCTGTCAGACGGATGCTCACGCGATACCCCGGATATTTTCTGCGCGGCGTATGGATACCAGTTCCGCAAGGATTGAAAGGGCGATTTCCGCTGGTTCCAGCCCGCCAATATCAAGACCGGCCGGGCCATGAATACGGGCGATTTCGGCTTCTGTGAAACCTTTTTCCCGTAATCTTTCACGGCGCTTCGCCTGTGTTTTCCGGCTTCCCAGCGCGGCGATATAAAATGCGTTTGACCGCATGGCAATTTCAAGTGCCGGATCATCAAGTTTAGGATCGTGGCTAAGTGTGACGATGGCCGTGCTGGCATTAATACCAATTTTTTCAAGCGCTTCATCGGGCCAGTCAGTCATAAATTTGACCCCCGGGAACCGCTCCTCGGATGCGTATGCAGTTCGCGGGTCCACAAGCGTCACATCAATATCAAGCGTTTCGGCCATTTTGATAAGTCCCTGCGAAATATGCACCGCACCCACAACAATCAGCTTAAGTGAAGGTTTATAAACATGCGTGAAAAATTCACCGGGGGCAATTTCGATTTCGCTTTTAAGCTCATGGATTTCATTGGGATCACCATCAAGCAGAAATGTCGCTTTTTTATCAATATCAATGACCGGTTCAACAAGAATATGAACTTCACCACCGCAGCTAAGGCCCACTTCCCATGCCTGATCGGTCGCAACTTCAAATTTGAGAAGCTCGCCTTTTCCCGATCTAATGCATTCATGGGCGGATGTTACAACCACGCCGTCCACACAGCCACCGGATACGGATCCTTCCATATGGCCATCCGCATCAATCAGTAGGTGGCTACCAACGGGGCGCGGTGAACTTCCCCATGTTTTTACCACAGTGGCAAGAGCCATTTTACGCCCTTCCCTATCCCAGTCGCGGATTGTCTGCCAAATATGTCGCCAGTCTGTACTCATGGCGCGGACAGTATCAAATAAAGTTTCAAAAATCATCTGAAAATGTGAAACAATATAACAAATTATTGAATGAGAGCAGGATTTGCTTATATTCGCAGTATGAAGTCAATAAAGGGTATAGAATGGATCCGTTTTCACAAGGGGCGCTTGGCGCTGCATTTTCACAAAGTTTTGCCAATAAAAAGAAAATCCCCATTGCCTGTCTTGCCGGGATTCTTGGTGGTACTGCACCCGATCTGGATATTCTGATCGGATCGGCGACCGATCCTTTACTAGGGCAGGAATTTCACCGTCATTTCACCCATTCGATCTGGTTTATTCCCATTGGCGGATTTCTGGTGGGGATAGCCATGTGGCTTCTCTTTAATAGGATTTTCCGTATCAAGGAATGGGATCCGAAGACGCTGATAACATTTGCGACCCTTGGCTATGCGACCCATGCGGTGCTTGATGCCTGTACCAGTTACGGCACACGGCTTTTCTGGCCCCTTTCAAATGCAAGGGTAGCGTGGGATACAATTTCGATCATCGACCCGCTGGTTACGATACCGCTTATTGTATTTGTTATATTCAGTGTAAAACAACGATCTGCAAAATTCGCTCGTATTGGTATGGGGGTCTTTTTATTTTATATGTCGCTTGGGTTTATACAAAATGCCCGCGTTACTAACTCAATTGAGGAACTCGCGGCAACACGCGGCCATACTGTGGAACGCATCAAACTTAACGCTAAAATCGGTAATATGATCGTCTGGCGGACCGTTTATGAATATGATGGTAATTATTATGTTAATGGGGTCGTTGCGACACCGTTCAGAAAACCCGGTATTATCGAAGGAGGTTCCGCCCCTGCCATAAACCCGGAAACCATATATCCCGAAATTGGTACCGATAGTGTCGCCCGCAATGACATCCGTCGTTTTGATTATTTTGCGCAAGGCTATCTGATTGAATTTAAAGACGCGCTTGCAGACATCCGCTATAGCAGTCAACCCCATTCCATTGAACCCTTCTGGGGGATCACTGTAGACACAGAAAATCCAGATAATCATGTGGGATATGGCATCGAAAGGCCGGGGGGGCGTGCGCTGAATGTCACATGGGAAATGATGTGGGGGGATTATGATCCCAATGAGGAAACAATCCCCGCCCCATAATGATTAGTGATGATCAGTTATTCCCGCGCAGGTTACGCAGCCTTAAACGAAGCGCGTTCAGCTTGATAAAGCCTTCCGCATCATGTTGGTCGTATACTTCGTCTTCTTCGAAGGTGACGTGTTCCATGCTATAAAGGGAACGCGGTGATTTGCGACCTACAAGGGTTGCATTTCCCTTGTAAAGCTTCATACGAACAGTTCCGTAGACATCTTCCTGCGACTTGTCGATCAGTGCCTGCATCATTTCACGTTCCGGGGAATACCAGAAACCATTATAAATGGTTTCGGCATATCTTGGCATGATTTCATCTTTTAGATGCATGGCGCCACGGTCAATAGTAATGCTTTCCATGCCGCGATGCGCAGTAAGCAGGATCGTACCGCCCGGTGTTTCATAAATCCCGCGGGACTTCATGCCGATATAACGGTTTTCGAGAAGGTCAAGTCTGCCAATCCCGTTTATTCTGCCATATTCATTAAGTTTGGTCAGCAGTGTCGCAGGGCTCATTCTTTCACCATTAATGGCGACCGGGTCCCCTTTTTCAAATTCTATTTCGATATAGGTTGGTTTATCCGGTGCATTTTCCGGTGAATCCGTACGGCTATAAACATATTCGGGGCATTCTTCCCACGGATCTTCAAGAAGTTTTCCTTCTGATGAAATATGAAGCAGGTTGGAATCACACGAAAATGGTGCCTCGCCGCGCTTGTCCTTGGTAATTGGAATTTGGTTCTTTTCAGCATAGGCAATAAGCTTTTCACGACTGTTAAGATCCCATTCCCGCCACGGAGCAATAACTTTGATATTCGGGTTTAGAGCGTAATAACCCAGCTCAAAACGGATCTGGTCGTTTCCTTTACCGGTAGCTCCATGACAGACGGCTTCGGCTCCTACCTGAGCGGCAATTTCAATTTGCCGTTTGGCAATCAACGGGCGCGCGATTGACGTTCCAAGTAAATATGTTCCTTCATAAAGGGCGTTGGCGCGAAACATGGGAAAGACAAAATCACGGACAAATTCTTCACGAAGATCTTCGATATAGATTTCCTTAACCCCGAACATTTCGGCCTTTTTGCGGGCCGGTTCAAGCTCCTCACCCTGACCAAGATCAGCAGTAAAGGTCACCACTTCACATTCATACTCGTCGCGTAGCCATTTCAGAATAATGGATGTATCCAATCCACCGGAATAGGCCAGAACCACTTTATTAATAGGCATAATTTTATCCTTGAAAATCACAGTTTTGATTCTTGGGGCGCAGTATAGGGATTAGATGTTTATTCGCAAGCTATTTGATACATTTTTTGATAAAAAATGCATTTTTAAACAAAATAAAAAGAATTTATTGCTGTTTTAGATATTTAAAACAGCAATAAATTTTGTTTTATCTATTTTTATCACTGAACTGCCTGATGACACCCTGCGCAGGACCCGGACACACGACCGGCCATATAATACCGTGGTGAGCGGAGGGATGCCTGCCATAACGCCTGATCCACATCATTCAGGAAGCGGAACATATCACCTGCCAGATAGGGATGTATAGACCTTATTTCACCTGCATGAAGTTCCTGTGCGATTTCCTGAATACGCTTAAGGTTATCAATCACGTCCTGCTGATCAATCGGGTCTTCATCGTTATTTTCATCGGCAAGTGCCGCATCAAGATTAAGCATGGCAAAAGCTGACCATATTTATCGCTTTTTATCAAACCGAGCGGGCTATCGCCATTTTTAGGAAGCATTGCTGCAACATAAATCAGTTTTTCTATTTTATTGGAAATTCTTTCTGCAACTTGAGACATTATTGCACCGCCTAGAGAGTGGCCAACCAAAATGACTTTACCATCGATTTTACTGATGAAATTATCAATATGATTTACATATGCATCCATGGTTACATCAGAGATTTCTTTTTGGTTTTCACCATGTCCTGGTAAGTCAAACACGTACACCTTACTTCCGTCCTTTGACAAAAGTTTATTTACTTCGTCAAATACCCATGCAGCACCCCAGGCACCGTGAATAAGTATAAATGTTTTAGTCTCTGTTGAATTTGTGATTATTTTGAGCCTCTTAAAATTTTTTAAATTGTGTTGATAGGAATTACTTCATTTGAAAAATGGTGAATACGCACCTCTGCTTGCTTCTTCGGCCACAGCAACGTCAAATAAACTTGTTGTAGGTCCGTCATCAAATGATTTGAAAATTGATATTCGCATTTCATAAGGAGGTTTTGATCTCCTATTATTGTTGATATTAAGTAACTATTTTGCGATGTTACAAGCGTCTTTTTGTTATTGTTTTGGTTTTAATTAATCTCCTTTTTCCAGAATTGATTTATCTCTGCCAAAGTCATTGTCAAAACCGCTCGAGATAGCTGTTCCTGTAAGGACCAATAGCAAAAACCAAATTGAAATCTAACAGATGACAATAAGTAATTATCGAATAATTCCATTTTCTGAACGTCTGCTTTGGGTCGTTAGCAGACACTTCAGCTTTTATATCAATATAAAAGTCTGATTAGGATCACGTGCGGAAGCACATAATCCTAATTAGCTAAATCAACTTATATTAAAGGCTCTCGTTGCTTTCCTTGTTGGCATCAACGGTCTGATAAATTTTTGAGCCGCTGTTCTTGAATTTTTCGCTCATTTCCGCCATTCCGCCCGCCGCAAAATCACGGACTTCCTGACTGATTTTCATCGAACAGAATTTTGGCCCGCACATGGAACAGAAATGTGCGACTTTGTGGGCTTCCTTGGGTAAGGTCTGGTCGTGATATTCGCGTGCCTTTTCCGGATCAAGCCCGATATTGAACTGATCAATCCAGCGAAATTCAAACCGTGCGCGGCTCATGGCGTCATCACGAAGCTGCGCGCCCGGGTGCCCTTTGGCAAGGTCGGCGGCATGGGCGGCAATTTTATAGGTAATCACCCCGGTTTTTACATCATCCCGGTTGGGAAGGCCCAAATGTTCCTTCGGCGTTACATAACAAAGCATCGCACAACCGAACCAGCCGATCATCGCGGCGCCAATGCCGCTGGTGATATGATCATAACCGGGGGCGATATCCGTTGTCAGCGGGCCGAGGGTATAAAATGGCGCTTCGTGGCATTCCTTAAGCTGTTTATCCATGTTGATTTTGATCTTGTTCATGGGCACATGGCCCGGTCCTTCGATCATTACCTGGCATCCCTTGGCCCAGGCGATTTTGGTAAGTTCACCCAATGTTTCAAGTTCGGCAAATTGGGCTTCATCATTGGCGTCGGCGATAGAACCCGGGCGCAGCCCGTCCCCAAGGGAGAAGGAAACGTCATACGCGGCCATAATGTCGCATATTTCTTCAAAATGTTCATAAAGGAAGCTTTCCTTATGATGTGCAAGGCACCATTTTGCCATGATGGAACCACCGCGTGAAACGATCCCCGTCACACGATTTGCCGTCATCGGCACATAACGCAGAAGCACACCCGCATGGATGGTGAAATAATCAACGCCCTGCTCCGCCTGTTCAATCAGCGTATCGCGGTACACTTCCCAGGTCAGGTCTTCGGCAATGCCGCCGACTTTTTCAAGCGCCTGATAAATAGGCACGGTGCCAATGGGAACCGGGGAATTGCGTATAATCCATTCACGGGTGTTATGAATATTGCGCCCGGTGGAAAGGTCCATCACATTATCCGCACCCCAGCGGGTGGCCCAGACCATTTTATCCACTTCTTCCGCGACGGATGATGTCACGGCGGAATTTCCGATATTGGCATTGATTTTCACCATAAAATTGCGACCAATGATCATCGGTTCCGCTTCGGGGTGGTTTATATTACGCGGGATGATGGCGCGGCCTGCGGCGACTTCTGCGCGTACAAATTCAGGTGTGATCTGATCGGGTATGCTGGCCCCAAAGCTTTCGGCATATGGATCGGGTGTATAATCATTTCCCAGTTCGGCACGAGACATATTTTCACGGATCGCGATATATTCCATTTCCTTTGTAATGATGCCGGCCTTTGCATATTGATATTGCGTGACCACTTGCCCCGGTTTTGCACGCAGCGGCCGGTGTTTTAAAGGGAATTCACGGGCGAGGAACTTGCCTGTGGCGCCACCGTTATCTTCGGGTTTTACATCACGGCCGTCATATTGTTCCACATCACCACGGTCAAGAACCCATTTTTGACGTGAACGGTCAAGACCGGCATCAATATCAATTTCCACATCGGGGTCCGTATAGGGCCCCGATGTATCATAAACTTTTAAATCAGGTTCATTTGCCGACGGGTCAAGAGCAATTGACCGCATGGGCACCTGGATCGACGGGTCGGTTCCCTGCACATAGACCTTGGTGGATGCAGGAAGCGGCCCCGTGGTCACTTCAAGTTTTTCGATTTTTGTTTCTACGTTCATAGCCAGGCTCTCCATCATTTTAAAATTGGAGACCCGGGGACAAGCGGTTGTGGTTTTAGAATTCTTTAGATCCCTTCCCTCCGCCGGAATAACCCGGATCAGGTTCTAAGGGTTACTGTGTCAATTCACAGGATCTCAGTTATACCAACTCCCCTAGGAATAGGATCAAGGGTAAAGGTTTTTAGCGTAAATACAAGCGAAATATATGATGGTGCTCGCCGCTTTTTCAATGTATAAGCGGGGCCATGGAAATTGAACCTGATGAGCTTAAAACCCGCCTTGAAAAAGGTGAACGATTACTTGGACTTGATCTTGGCTCCAAGACAATCGGGCTTGCGCTTTCCGACGTGATGCTGACGGTTGCAACGCCGATGGAAACCATAAAACGCAAAAAATTCAGCCGGGATGTTGAGCGCATTTTTACCATTATCGATGAACAGAATGTCGGGGCGCTGGTGCTTGGGCTTCCAAAAAATATGGATGGTTCCGAAGGGCCGCGCTGTCAATCCACGCGGCAGTTTGCAAAAAACATTATGGAAATACGCGCTATTGACATCTGCTTCTGGGATGAGCGGCTATCCACAATGGCCGTCACCCGCACCCTTATCGAAGCGGACGCAAGCCGCAAACGTCAGGGGGAACTGGTTGATAAAATGGCTGCTTCCTATATTTTGCAGGGACTTCTGGATAAACTTTCGCGTATCTAGAAAAACAAATTTTGGCTTGCGTGCATAGTCAATTACCACTATATACTTGATTTTCAGAACCTTATAAAAACACCCAATTAAGGACTGAATATGACGCCAGCCAAAGCATCATTTCCACATGATCATCTTCTTGGTATTGAAGGTTTAAAAGAAACTGAAATTTCACTTATTCTTGATCTTGCCGACGAATATGTTGAACAGAACCGCCGCACCAACAAGAAAAAAGACCTGCTTGGCGGGCTTACACAAATAAATCTTTTTTTTGAAAATTCGACCCGCACCCGCATGTCATTTGAGCTTGCTGGAAAACGGCTTGGGGCTGATGTTATCAACATGTCCACATCCACATCATCCATTAAAAAGGGTGAAACGCTGATTGATACCGCATCAACGCTTAATGCCATGCGGCCGGACCTTCTTGTGGTAAGACACGATTCATCCGGTGCTGTTAACCTGCTGTCACAAAAAGTGGACTGTGCGGTGCTTAATGCCGGGGACGGAAAACATGAACACCCGACACAGGCGCTGCTTGATGCACTGACGATAAGACGCCGCAAAGGCCGACTTGCAAGGCTCACTGTCGCCATTTGCGGCGATGTACTTCACAGCCGCGTGGCACGGTCCAATATACATCTTTTAAATATTATGGGTGCGAGGGTACGGCTGATTGGCCCCCCGACACTTATACCATCGGGCGCCGCACGGCTTGGTGCAGAAATTTACTATAATATGGAAGAAGGGCTTCAGGACTGTGATATCATCATGATGCTAAGGCTTCAAACTGAACGGATGCACGGGGGTTATTTTCCAAGTGTAAGTGAATATTTTTCACTTTACGGGCTTGATTATGCGAAGCTTTTAAACGCCAAGGATGACGCCCTGATCATGCATCCGGGTCCTATGAACCGCGGTGTGGAAATTGATGCTGCAGTTGCGGATGATCTGACCCGAAGCGCCATTCAGGAACAGGTGGAAATGGGGGTTGCAGTACGGATGGCGTGTCTTGATCTTCTTACCCGTAAAAAGAGGGGGGACGCAAAATGAGCAAATATAAGCTTTATAAAAATGCACGTCTCCTTGATCCGGCAAGCGGACTGGATGAAATGGGTGATCTGCTTACCAAAAACAAAAAGATCTTAGAAGTCGGCGGGAAAATTAAAGCACCCGCCGGGGAGAATATCATTGATGTAAAGGGAAAATGCCTGTGTCCCGGCCTTATTGATATGCGGGTTTTTGTCGGCATCCCGGGTGCGGATTATAAAGACACCATCTTAAATACCGGTGAAGCGGCAGCAGCGGGCGGTGTTACCACGGTTTGTGTGCAGGCAAATTCAAACCCGGTCATTGACAGCATTGCCCATATTGAGTTTCTTGCAACACGTGCGAAAAATGCGCTTATCAATTTTATTCCCATGCCCGCTGCGACAAAGCAGATGGAAGGCAAGGAAATGACCGAAATCGGCTTGATGGCCGGCGCAGGTTATAAAGCTTTCGGTGATTGCAGCAATTCAATTGAAAACGCCGCCATAATGAGCCGAATTTTAAAATATGCGGCCGCATTTGATGCTCTGATTGTGCAGCATCTGGCTGAACCAAACCTCTCAAGGAACGGTTGCATGAATGCCGGTGATCTTGCAACACGTTTGGGTCTTCCCGGAATTCCAACGGCTGCTGAAACCATTGTGCTTGAACGGGATATGCGGCTACTTAAATCATCCAAATGCAGGTACCACGCATCCCAGATTACATGTAAGGACAGTATCGATGTGGTGAAAGTGGCTAAATCAAACGGTCTTAATGTTACTGCCGGTGTGGCGGTTCCCCATATTGCGCTGAACGAATTTGCCATCGAAGACTACCGTACGTTCATGAAATTATCACCCCCACTTAGATCAGAAGATGACAGGGTCGCCGTGGTTGAAGCCTTAAAGGACGGCACAATTGACGTTATTGTCAGCGGCCATGATCCTGAAGACCCTGAAAGCAAACGTGTCCCGTTTGAACAGGCGGAGCCCGGCGTTGTTGGTCTCGAAACACTGCTTAATGTTTCACTGGAACTTTATCATAATGGCAGCTTGGAACTTCTGGATCTTCTTGCAAAACTGACATGCAACCCCGCAAAAATCATGGGTCTTAAATCCGGCGTCCTTAAAAAAGGCGCACCAGCGGATCTTTGTGTTTTTGATCTGAATGTACCTTATAAAATTGATGCGGAAAAAATGGTAAGTGTGACCAAAAACACATGCTTCGACGGTAAACCGGTTCAGGGCCGCGTGCTAAAAACCATAGTCGCGGGCGAAAGCGTTTATAATTATGGCGGCTGAATATTCGATTATAGAAATCATCACCGTTCTAATTGGCGGATATTTATTGGGTTCGGTACCTTTTGGCCTTGTTCTGACAAAATTAGCCGGCCACGGCGATATCCGCACCATCGGGTCCGGTAACATTGGTGCAACAAATGTACTGCGGACGGGAAATAAATTTCTCGCTTTTTTAACACTGCTGCTTGATGTTGGTAAAGGAGCCGCCGCTGCGCTTAGTGCAGAATATTTTTTTCCGGGGCTTGGAATATATGCCGGGGGAGCAAGCTTTCTGGGGCATTGTTATTCGGTATTTCTTAAATTTACCGGCGGAAAGGGCGTCGCAACCTTTCTGGGGATAATGGTCGCCCTTAATCCGCTTGCCGGGCTTGCCTGTAGCTTGACATGGTTATTAACTGCGCTGGTTTTCAGGATATCTTCACTGTCGGCGCTTACTGCTGCCCTGTTATCGCCGCTATATGGTTTTTATTTCTCAGGTAGCGATCTTGCCCTGCTGGCTGGCATTTTGTGCATATTGATTTTATATAAACACAAAGATAACATTAAAAGACTGCTAAAAGGAACGGAACCGAAAATAGGCCAAAAATAATATTGGGGGCGTCAGTAATGAATATTATTCCAGAAGCACTTTCAAATGCTGAAAAACTGGCATGTCTACGGCTTGCCAGAACTGAAAATGTTGGACCCGTTACCTTCAGGCAACTTATTTCCCGCTATTCATCCGCAGCACAGTCCATTGACATGCTGTTGTAACTTTCCCGACGCGGCGGCCGCAAGAAGCCTCTCGTCGTCGCCTCAATGGATCAGGTCAATCAGGAATTTGAAGAAATCGAAAAGCATGGCGCGCAAATGATTGTTTTGGGTGATGAAAAATATCCAATCCCCCTTGCTGCCACCGAGGACGCGCCGCCGGTTATGATGGCATTTGGTCATCTCCATCTGCTTAAACAAAGCTGCTTTGCGATTGTCGGGGCACGTAATGCATCCGCAATTGGTTTAAAAATCGCAACATCATTTTCAGAAAAATTGGGTGAAGCAGGGCATGTTATCGCGTCGAGTATGGCACGCGGAATTGATGCTGCCGCGCACCGTGGCGCTATTAAAAGCGGAACAATAGCCGTTCTTGCCGGGTGTGCAGATGTAATATATCCAAGGGAAAATTCTGATCTCTATCACCAAATAAAAGAAAGCGGACTTATACTTTCTGAAATGCCGTTTGGCACGCAGCCACAGGCGCGCCATTTTCCGCGCCGCAACCGGATAATTTCAGGACTTGCCCTTGGTGTGCTGGTGGTTGAAGCTACGCACCGGTCAGGAACCCTGATTACAGCACGTCTTGCATCCGAACAGGGTCGTGAAGTATTCGCAATCCCCGGTTCACCGCTTGACCCACGTGCAAAAGGACCAAACAGCCTCATAAAAAACGGTGCACAGCTTACCGGATCTGTTGAAGATATTCTTGACGTACTAAGCCTTATGAAGGGGCGGTCAATTTCGGAACCGGAGACAGACTCATTTATTTTCCAGGCCCAGCCATCACAAAATGATAGTAGTCTGGAAAAAGAACTGGAACACGCAAGAAACGCAATTAAGGAAAAATTAAGCCATACTGCGATAGCTATAGACGAATTGATAAGGTTAACAGAATTAGAGAGTTCATTGGTTCAAACAGTCATTCTTGAGCTGGAACTTGCCGGAGAAATTACCCGCCATGCTGGAAATAGGGTATCTTTTTGTTAAAACATTCTGTAAAAGCCCCTGAAGAAAATATCAAGATTCGATTCTTTTGGTGAAAAACAGGCAATGAAAACAGTAATTGTTGAATCCCCGGCGAAAGCCAAAACAATAAATAAGTATCTGGGCAGTGACTATAAAGTTCTTGCCAGTTTTGGCCATATCCGTGATCTACCCCGCAAAGACGGTTCGGTTGATCCGGATAATGATTTCGAAATGACATGGGCAGTCGATAGTTACGCAAAGAAACGCATAAAGGAAATCGCCGACAGCGCAAAAGCATCAGAAGAATTAATCCTTGCAACTGACCCAGACCGCGAAGGTGAAGCTATTTCATGGCATGTTCTTGAAGTATTAAACGCCCGCCGCGGTGTTATGAATAATGTTGATGTAAAAAGGGTCGTCTTTAATGAAATAACAAAGAACGCCATTTTGAAAGCGATGGAAAACCCGCGTGATATTGATACCGAAATGGTGGAAGCATATCTGACCCGTCGGGCACTTGATTATCTGGTTGGGTTTAATCTTTCTCCTGTACTTTGGCGAAAGCTACCAGGGTCCAGATCAGCGGGCCGCGTACAATCCGTTGCACTGAGGCTGATATGCGAACGTGAGCTTGAAATTGAAAAATTTAATTCAGAAGAATATTGGTCGATTGAAGCGGTTTTAAAAAATGCTGATAATAAAATATTCACAGCAAAGCTCGTAACGCTGGATGGCACCAAGCTTGAAAAATTTTCCCTTCATAATAAAACTACAGCGGATGCCGCCAAAGCGGCCGTTGAAGCTGCCAATTTCAAGATACTTGATGTCCAAAGCAAACCGGCCAGACGCAATCCGGCCGCGCCTTTCACAACATCTACATTACAGCAGGAAGCCGCCCGTAAATTAGGATTTAATGCGCAGCGCACCATGAGAACAGCCCAAAAGCTATATGAAGGTATAGAGATTAAAGGTGAAACAACTGGTCTCATAACCTACATGCGTACAGATGGTGTAAACATTGCATCAGAAGCAATCACAAGCGCAAGATCCGTCATTGCTAGCGAGTATGGTGACAATTATCTGCCACCAAACCCAAAGCATTATAAAAATAAGTCCAAAAATGCGCAGGAAGCCCATGAGGCAATCCGTCCAACAGATTTAACAAGATTTCCACAATCTGTAGCCGGGCGTCTGGATGATGATCAGAAACGTCTTTATGAACTGATTTGGAAACGAACCATAGCCAGCCAGATGGCAGAAGCACAAATGGAACGCACCACAGCGGACTTTATTTCCGAAGATGGTAAGATCACTCTTCGCGCAACCGGTACCGTGCAGATTTTCGATGGTTTCCTGAAACTCTATCAGGAAGGTCAGGATGACGCGACTGAAGAAGACGAAAGACGACTTCCGAAACTTACCAAGGGTGAAAATGTCAATAAACAAGAGATAATTGCAAATCAGCATTTTACAGAACCACCGCCACGCTTCACTGAAGCAAGCCTTGTGAAAAGAATGGAAGAACTTGGCATTGGGCGTCCATCTACCTACGCATCCATACTTACAGTGCTTAGGGACCGCAATTATGTGGTTATGGATAAAAACAGATTTGTTCCCGAAGGGAAAGGACGCGTTGTAACATCGTTCCTTGAAAATTATTTCAATAAATATGTGCAATATGAATTTACGGCAGAAATGGAAGCTGAGCTGGATAAAATTTCTGATGGTAAAATCGCCTGGAAGGACGTACTGGCTAATTTCTGGCTTGATTTTAGTAAAGCCATTGAAGGTACAAAAGATTTACGTGTAGCGGAAGTTTTGGATGTTATAACGGATGCACTTGCACCGTTCATTTTTCCACCACGCGAAGATGGATCAGATCCGCGCATTTGTCCGAAATGTGGTGAAGGCGGTCTGAGTGTAAAAACCGGTAAATTCGGGGCGTTTATTGGTTGTGAAAATTATCCGACATGTAATTATACCCGTCAGATCCAAAATGATGAAAACTCAAATGGCGAAACATCGGATGAAGGGCCACAAACATTGGGAATAGATCCTGCTAGTGGACAGGAAGTAACACTTAGGTCTGGTCGTTTTGGACCTTATATTCAATTAGGTGAGCCGGTAGAAAAAGAAAAACCAAAACGATCTTCTATTCCAAAAGGCATGTCGCCTGATGATATCGATTTTGAACGCGCTCTTAAATTGCTTGCGCTACCAAGGGAAATAGGTGCACATCCAGAAGATGGAAATCCTATCACAGTCGCTATTGGTCGTTACGGCCCCTATATTTCACATAACAAAAATTTTGCCAGCATTAAAGATCCTGAGGACATTTTCACAATAGGAATTAATCGCGCAGTTGATCTGCTGGCTGAAAATGCTGCAAAACGCGGAAAAACATCTGAGCCGATAAAAGATCTTGGTGAGCATCCCGACGGTGATGGTAATATTCTTGTAATGGATGGACGTTATGGTCCATATGTTAAATATAATCGAATTAACGCTACCATTCCCAAGGATAAAAATCCAAAGGATATAACAGTTGAAGAAGCCGTTGAATTAATCAAGGCCCGCGGAAAATCAAAGGCAAAAGCCAAATAGGTATATAATGGCAAACAAGAAAGCCCCTTTTCCGGATGAGAATCAAATATTGGAATTCATTCAGGAAAATCCGGGACGCGCATCCAAGCGTGAAATCGCACGTGCTTTTCATATAAAAGGCGACGATAAAATTAAATTAAAAAAATTGCTGCGTAAACTGATGAGCGATGAGAAGCTTGAAAAAAACCATCGTTCACGTCTGAGTATTGCCGGGGAATTACCCCCTGTGATTTTGATTGAAATATCCGGCATTGACAGTCACGGCGATTTAACCGCAACACCAACGAATTGGGATCATGACCAAACGGCTCCCAGAATATTAATGTTTGCCCAAGACAAACGAAATAAGCTTGGGTTGGGTGATCAGGCACTCGTCCGACTTACCCCCAATAAAGATAAAGGCGAAACCGGTTATGTGGCCAAGGTTATTCGCAAACTTGAAAAAAAATCATCACAAATAATGGGTATCTTCCGTCTCGAAGATGAAAACCTAGCTTTTGTTGATCCTACCGATAAAAAAGACCGCAACCGTTATTTAATTGCAAAAAATGACTGGAACGGGGCACAGGATGGTTCTCTTGTGCTGATCAGCCTTAAACCTGCGAACAAAAATTCTCGCCAGAAAAAAACAAAACCTGCAAAAGTGCTTAAATCATTTGGATCAGTCGATGATGCGCGTTCCATAAGCCTGATTGCCATTGTTTCGCAAGGCATCCCAACCGAATTTCCGGATGACGTTTTAATAGCAGCCAATCATGCCGAGCCCCCGACACTGGGAAAACGTACAGACCTTCGTGATATTCCGTTGATCACTGTTGATCCATCTGATGCCCGCGATCATGATGATGCCATTTGGGCGGAAATGGATCCGGATCCCGCCAACAAGGGTGGCTGCCATATTATTATTGCTATCGCTGATGTGGCACATTATGTAAAACCGGGATCACCACTGGACCGCGAAGCCATAAAAAGGGGTAATTCCACTTATTTTCCCGACAGAGTTGTCCCGATGTTACCTGAAGTACTTTCAAACGGGCTTTGTTCATTACACGAAGGTGAAGATCGCTACACGATGGCCGTTCATCTCTGGTTTGACAAGCAAGGCAAAAAACTACGTCATAAATTTGTTCGTGGCCTTATGAAAAGTCATGCAAGCTTGTCTTATGAAGAATTTCAAAATGCACGTGATGGCAAACCATCAAAACGAGCGGCTGATTTAGTTGATAATGTTATCAATCCTCTTTATATGGCCTATGAGATTCTTTGGAAAGGCCGTGAATACAGGGAGCCACTCAACCTGCACTTACCTGAAAAGAAAATCATGCTTGATGATGAAGGTCACGTGGAATCAATTGAAGACCGTTTTGTTCTTGATGCACATAAACTCGTTGAAGAATTCATGATACAAGCCAATGTCGCTGCCGCTGAAGAGCTTGAGCGACACAGCACACCCTGCATGTACCGCATTCACGAACAACCCAGTTTTGACAAACTTGAAGGCTTACGTCAATTCATGGAAAGTATCGATTTAAACTTGGCTAAAGGTCAGGTGATAAAACCAAAAATTTTTAACAACCTGCTTCGCAAAGTAACCGGCACGCCGCATGAAAATGTCCTTGGTACGATTATATTACGCACACAAATGCAGGCAAAATACAGTGCGGAAAACCATGGCCACTTTGGACTTGCGCTTACACGTTATGCGCATTTTACATCACCTATCAGGCGCTATGCGGACATTCTGGTTCACAGAGGTTTGATTAAAGCGCTAAAGTTGGGAAAAGACGGCCTTAGCGCTTATGATGTCGGAAACATGGTTGATATAGGTGAACATATAAGTGATACCGAACGCAATTCCATGGTAGCTGAACGCCAATCCACTGAACGCTATATAGCACATTTCATGAAAACCAAAATTGATGAGGAATTTGAAGGCAGAATTAACGGCGTCCACCGCGCAGGCCTTTTTATCACTTTAAATCAAACCGGTGCAGAAGGATTTATACCAATGGCAACTCTTACCGGTGATTATTTTCATTATGATAAAGAACATCACCTGATTGAAGGGGAGCGCAGTGGCCTTATTTACCAACTGGGTGATTCTGTTTGCGTAAAACTACGCGAAGCGAATCCAATTTCAGGCGGACTAATATTTGAACTTGTTGATGAAAAACTTGCTAAACTGATAGGCCACAAAACGGCAAAGAAAAACCAGAAAAGACAAAGAAAAAGAAAAAGAAAATAAATTAGACCAAAATCTTAGACTTTTGCTTGACTTCGTACATAATCCCTGTATTTTCCGCTCTCATAATTAATCAAATTTAAAACGGAGGCTAGAAATGGCCAAACCAGCAAGTGTTAAAATCAAACTCATCAGCACCGCTGATACAGGTTTTTTTTATGTAACAAAGAAAAACCCACGCAACCTTACCGAAAAAATGGTAATGCGTAAGTATGACCCCATTGCGCGTAAACATGTAGAGTTTAAAGAAACCAAAATTAAATAATTAATCAATGATAATTATTAGTTAGAAGAATGGCTGCTTATATGAGCAGCCTTTTTTTATGATGCCTTCTCATCATTGAGACAAGTTATACCGCAAACGCGATTTCTACCTGTTTCTTTGGCACGATATAGCGCCTTATCCGCTTCAGTGAAAAGTTTTTCCTTGGTATTACAGCCTTCGTCGACAATTGATACGCCAATACTTACGGTCACATTAATGGGATAGTTTTTAATTCATCGTCTTCCTTGATCTATTTCGTAACTTCCAAACCCGACACTTCCGGAAGCTGGATATCCATTAATATCAGGTCCGGTTTTTCATTCCTCGCCAGTTCAAGAGCCTTCATTCCTTCTTGTGTCTGCACGGTTTCATAGCCATGCGCATCCAAAAGATCACAAAAGAGCTTCATGTTTAAGTCATTGTCTTCAACAATAAGAATTTTTTTTGGCATAAATGATCTCTTTATTTGTTATATTTTATTAGAGCCCGTAATAACTTTACATAAACTTATAAATATTATTACCCTAAGGATATGAAAAAGCAGTTAATTTTTTTTAACTGTTTAACAATAACGGGCATATATCTTTAATTGGTATATTAGTAGCCAACGTATATGGAATAAAGAAGAAATAATCATGGATTTCGACAGAGCCGAAATAATTGCAATAAACTGCCTTTCTTTCATCGCATCGGATGAAAAACATCTTACCATATATCTAAATTTATGTGGTCTTGATTTAAATACGCTTAGGGTAAATGTCACTCATCCGGGAAAAATGAATGAAACATTTGCCGGAGTGCTTGATTTTCTGATGGGTAATGAAAATCTTTTACTTGAATTTGCGGAAAGTTACAGTTTGGATCCGCTTGATATTGGTCGTGCAAGACGTTTTTTTCCTGGAGCACCACTGGAATGACAAACAAAACTGGTGACCAGCTGAAGGCCACTTCTTTTTGCAGAGACTGTCTAAGCGAAATTGATGAAAACAAACCCAAATGTCCCAATTGTTCCAGTCCCCGTCTTCTTATCCATCCGGAACTGTCAACCCTCACAATTGCTCATATAGATTGCGATGCTTTCTATGCAAGTGTGGAAAAACGCGATAAACCGGACCTTCTGACACAACCATTGATTATTGGGGGTGGAAAAAGGGGCGTTGTATCCACATGCTGTTATATAGCACGCACATTCGGTGTGCGTTCAGCCATGCCAATGTTTCAAGCGAACAAGTTATGTCCTGATGCGGTCGTTCTTCCCCCAAAAATGGATAAATATGCCGCTGTAAGTAAGCAGGTCAGACAATTATTTGATGAACTTACGCCTACTGTCGAACCGATATCCATTGATGAAGCATTCCTGGATCTCACGGGCACTGAAAGACTTCACGGTATGACAGCAGCCAAAAGTCTCGCAAAAGTCGCAAATAAAATTTCCAAACAGATTGGAATAACCGTATCCATTGGTCTGAGTTACAACAAATTTCTGGCCAAACTGGCATCAGACCTGAACAAACCAAACGGGTTTTCCATTATAGGGCGTAATGAGGCAAAATCTTTTTTGGCAACACAACCAATCAGCAAAATCTGGGGTGTCGGAAAGGTTCTGAAAAATAAAATGAACCGCGCCGGTATTCAGCAGATCGGACAGTTACAGAGAATGGAACTAAAAAAACTGGTTGCTGATTATGGTATTATGGGGGAGCGGTTATATTATTTCTCCCGTGGCGACGACAGCCGCTCTGTCAGCACAGAACGCAAAACAAAAAGCGTATCTAATGAAACGACATTGGAAACAGATATTTCAGATTTTAACATTTTAAAAAAACATCTCTGGAATTTATGCGAAAAACTATCTTCGCGTCTAAAACATAATCATCACAGCGCAAAAACCATCACACTGAAACTGAAAACATCGAATTTCAGAAATATCACAAGATCCGTGACATTGGATGGGTACACGCAAATGGCCGAAACACTTTATGAACAAGGATGTAAACTTTTAAAACCTGAATGTAATGGCCTTGAATACAGGCTGATTGGTATCGGTGTATCACATTTTACCGATGAGAAATTTTCTGACCTGCCTGACCTGGTCGATAAAAACAAAGAAAACAAAATTAAAACAGAAAGGGCCATGGATAAAATACGGGGTAAATTCGGTAAAGATATCATCAATAAAGGACGAAAATTTACCTGACAGCTGGAAAACTTCATGACATACTTACCGTCTGCTAAATCGGCAGGGCATTGAACATGAAATAACCCATGCCATCGCCCGCGCAAAAAGATTTAATGAACAAAGCCTTTTTGCATTTATCGATTTGGACCGCTTCAAATTTATCAACGATACATATGGACACAATGCCGGAGATCTTATTCTGCAGCAGGCAGGAAGCATTCTGAAATCATCTATTCGTGCAACTGATGAAGCAGCAAGACTGGCAGGCGATGAATTTGGTCTTTTACTCAATAATTGTGATATCGAAAAATCCAAGGAAAGAGCAGGATATATCCGTCATAGTCTTCGAAAAATAGCTATTATCTATAATGGCGCAGAAATTAACACATCCGCCAGTATGGGTTTCGCCATTGTTGATCACCAGAGTACGGTAAGCAACAGATTCGAACAGTCTGACAAGGCAATGTATAAAAACAAGCGTGACCGCAGAAGAACAAAAAACAAATATCATGTTAGCTAGCTCAATCATCTATACAGATCGCTAAAAAAGTCTTATTCTCCGTTTCAACCAAAATAGAATCAATGGAGAAATAATGAGCAATTCAGCGAAAGAAAATCTTGAGAAAATGGGCGTGAAACTGCCGACACCTGTCGCACCCGTTGCAAACTACGTACCCTATACAAATTCAGGAAACCTTTATTCCATTTCAGGGCAAATCCCTATGAAGGATGGTCAATTGCCTTATAAAGGTAAGGTAGGTGTAGATATTTCCGAAGAAGACGGATATCAAGCGGCACGCCTTTGTGCAATCAATATTGTTGCGCAGATGAATGTAATATGTGGTGGTGATCTTGGACGTGTTAGAAAAGTGATCAAGCTTGGAGCATTTGTGAATTGCGCTGATGGGTTTGCCAATCAGCCAGAAGTAGTCAATGGTGCATCAGATTTTATGGTCGACGTTTTTGGCGAAGCTGGCAAGCATTCCCGCTCTGCTGTTGGTACAAACGCTCTACCACGAAATGTTTCTGTCGAGATCGATTGTCTGGTCGATATTGCTGACTAAATTTATAAAATACTTGTAATTGTCGCTGCGCTTCAAATGCAAAGCCGAATAATAGAAAATATAGATCAGGTTGCCCCACAGGATTGGGACAGGTGCGCAACATCGGCGATATCAGGCTTCAACCCCTTTTGTTCATATGGTTTTTTAAGTGCTCTTGAAGAAAGCGGTTGTGTAAGCGCACATACCGGATGGCTACCGCAACATGTGATCCTTGAAAATAACAATGAAGTCATTGGTGTTTTACCAATGTACCTTAAAAATCATTCCAAGGGTGAGTATGTGTTTGATCATGCGTGGGCCAATGCATACTATCAGGCGGGAGGCGTATACTACCCAAAACTGCAATGCTCAATTCCCTTTAGCCCTGTTACCGGGCCAAGATTACTTGCCTCTGACATGACAGCTCGAGAAATTCTGCTTGAAGCAGCGATTAAACACGCCGAAGTATCAAATGTATCATCACTTCACTTCACTTTTATAGAGAATGATGAGCTGGATATTATGAAATCTCATGGACTATTATATAGAACCGATCAGCAATTTCACTGGATCAATAATGAATATAAGAATTTTGAACAGTTCCTGTGTGCACTTTCATCACGAAAACGTAAAAATATCAAAAAAGAAAGAATGTGCCTGCAAGAAAACGATATTGAGATTGAACAGTTGAATGGTACCGCAATTCAGGAACATCACTGGGATGCGTATTTTACATTTTACATGGATACTGCTGACCGTAAGTGGGGACGTCCATATCTCAACCGCGATTTTTTTTCACTTATGAGCCAAAACATGTCTGAAAAAATTTTACTTATCATGGCTAAACGAGATGGAAAGTATATCGCAGGTGCCCTTAACCTGATCGGCCCAAAAACCCTTTACGGGCGTTACTGGGGGGCGACAGAACACTATAAATTTTTACATTTTGAACTTTGTTATTATCAGGCGATTGATTACGCAATTTCAAATGGATTAACAAGGGTGGAAGCCGGTGCACAGGGTGATCACAAAATAGCGCGGGGTTACGTACCCGTATTAACAAAAAGCGCACATTGGATAGCAAATCCCGCTTTTAAAGATGCAATAAAAAAATATCTCGCTCACGAAAGAAAAGCAGTTGAGCGAGATGTTGAATTTTTAAGTGACTTTGCACCTTTTAAAAAATCATAAACTTTGAAGTTGCAAAAAAGTCAATTTTCAGGACTTTTCTTCAAGAGTTTCAAATTGACCCAAACTGCACGATCCACGTTTTGTAGATATCATGTCTTTTGCACAAACTTTATTAGCATTCGGGCTGTACGCAAATTGTCGATCAAACGATAAATTCCGGCATTCATTATTTAACGTACTAAGGACAGTTTTATTACCCTTAAGTTCAAACATGATCCTTGTATCATCTACAATGGTTGTTTTTTCAATCATGTTATAATTTATACAATTTGTAAACTCACCGGTTTGTTCATATTTTGAAAATTTTTCAAGAGCTGCTTTCTCAGCAGTTGTTCCTTGTGCCAGTGCGCTTGCCCCCCCCAAGGTAACGATACAAAATATACTAAAAATATTCTTGTTCATCTGCTTTCCTTTCATTAAACAAGTTCCAAGTTAAAAGCATTATTATCATACATAATTAGTAATTACAACCATATAGTATCATACATCTACTATTAGATTTAAATTACAAAAACAAAACTACTATAGATAGTAAATTAATATGAAAATTTATTCTTGTTGCTCATTTTATAAGCATTATCCATTATCTTTAGGTAATTTTTCCAGAAGTTCAAACTTACCTAATCCACAGCTTCCTTTTGGACCGGATGAATCAAATACCGAGATAATATCAAAGTTGCATAAGCGATTGTTTGTGGGTTTATATGCGAATTGATCTGAAAATCTGAGAGGGAGGCACCTCTGGTTAAATGTGTTAAGGTACACTCTGTTATTTCGCATTTCGAAAATGATATTGCTGTCATCAAGTACTTTTGTACGCTTTATTGAGCGGT
>JAYODU010000017.1:0-34775 GCA_038106445.1 Kordiimonadaceae bacterium
GGTCAAGCCCCTTTTCAAGCGAACGATAATTTTCTTCAATCGGGTTTAATCTAATCAGGACAAGGCACAGCAGCCAGATAAGAACGAGTGGCATGCTCATGCCTGTTACAAGTGCTGCGACTTCAAGAGCAGGTATTTGCGCAATATCAATCCCTGCATTAAACAGGTAATATCCACAGAAAGATATCCAGATAACGCTTAAAGTTGTAGCAACTGTTATTGGCCAGTTCCGCCAGATTTTAGACCAGATACCCGATTGTTCCGTAACATTTGCATTAGAATGTTTTAAAGAAGATGGATGCGCTGTGACCACCCGGTTGCTGGTCTTCGCTTCTTTTTTGTCACTCATTTACCTCGTCCACTAAAATATACACTTACTATCTTTCATTGTAGCAGTCCCGCATGCACATCGCAAGTGATAAGCTAACCGGTTACGTGCTCGAGATTTATATACCGCTAAAGCTTATTATAAGATTAAAATCGCCAGAAAATATTATTTTATGAACAATTTAGGATTTATTTACCATAATCAGGTTTTATAGTGATAATTAATTGATTCATTGGGATATTTTTAGCAGGGAAATTTATGAGCGGAATTGATTTAAGTCGAATAAGTGTACTCGTTGTGGAAGACAGTCCGTTTATCAGAACTTTAATAGTGAACAGTATCAGGATTTTAGGTGTTCAGACCGTCCGGTCAGTAGATGACGGTGCTGAAGCGATTGAATTTTTAAAGCTTGTGGATGAGAATCCAATGAAAGCTGGAATGATGTCTGTTGATATCGTGATATGTGATTGGGAAATGAGCCCCGTAAATGGGTTGATGTTGCTTCGTTGGATTAGGCGTCACAAAGAGAGTAGAGATCGATTTAAACCGTTTATAATGTTAACCAGATATTCCGAACCCAACAGGGTACAGGAAGCACGGGAAATGGGTGTTACAGAATTTATGTCTAAACCGTTCTCTGTGAATGCACTTGCTGAATATCGTAAAAGCCCTTGAAGGACAGAGGGAAAAAATATGGATCCTCACCTGGTTCAGATCATAAATGATATTGAACTCAGAGCAAAAGTGGAACTCGCCAAGCTGGAAATTATTGGCTAATTTCTGCGAATATCAAAGTAATAAAAGCTTCACTTAACTCTTTAATAAAATCACTTGAATTTTTAGGTCGACTTAAGTAGTTTGTCACCACTTTTGGAACTAATTGAAGTTGAGGTAAGTATGTCAGTGGAATTGCCTGATGGGTATGAACCTTCTGAAAATGAAGAGTTTATGAATGATCGACAGTTGGAATACTTCCGCCGGAAACTTGTCGAATGGAAAGAATCAATATTAAATGATTCTAGGGAAACTCTCTCACATCTTCAGGAAGATAGCCTGAAGGAGCCGGATATAGCCGATCGGGCTTCAGCAGAAACAGATTGGTCGGTTGAACTAAGGACGCGAGATCGTCAAAGAAAACTGATTACGAAAATTGATGCAGCGATTAAACGTATTGAGGATAAAGAGTATGGTTATTGCGAAGTAAGCGGTGAGCAGATCAGCCTTAAAAGACTACAGGCGCGTCCTATTGCAACAATGACCATTGAATCACAGGAAAAGCATGAAAACTACGAAAAAGTGCATAGAGACGCATAAATAGTTTTTTTATTTTTAAATTATAAAAGGGCTGTAACTTTTTGTTACAGCCCTTTTTATTGTGCAGGAACAATGGTTATCGATATTGGTATCTCAAACCGGACACAATTTAAATCTTACGATTTAGAAGGGGAACAGAATGTCAAATAACTGGCTTCCATAACGTGGTTGTTGGAAGTCTGTTATTTGTCCGCGTCCGCCGTAAGAAATTCTGGCCTCTGCGATCTGTGTATGTTCAATCGTATTTGTTGAACTAATGTCTTCAGGACGAATTACGCCCATAATGGTCATTTCTCTGACTTCAAAATTAACTCTTACTTCCTGGTTGCCCTGAATGACCATATTTCCATTTAGAAGGGTTTGTGTTACAACGGCGGCAACAATGAAACTGATACTTTCACTTCTATCTACTTTTCCGGATCCGGAATTAGACGTTGATGTTGTCGTATTGACAAGATCCCCCGGTGTTAAACTATCCGGGATGAGGGTTTCCAGACCAAGCATTTTATTGAGGTTTGCATCCTCAGCATTGCTGCGGGTTCGGGTGGTTGCATTATCAATAGATGCCTGATCATCAATGGTAATATTAACTGTCAAAATATCACCTACTTTAGAGGCGCGGGCATCTTTAAAGAAATAACGTGAACCTGTTTTCCAGAGGCTGTTGCTTTGGTGATATTCAGGCATAACTGTAGGTGTTGCAATAACGCCAATTGGGCTGATTTGTGCCTGTTGCGGCACAACACGTTCATTTTCAATTGTTGCGAGGTCAGGTGCACTGCCGATATCACCGATTCTTCCATTTGTTCCGCATCCGGATAAACCGATAGATGTGGCAGTCAGAAGGCTGAGTTTTAAAATTGCTTTTTTCATAACTGTTCCTTTTTATGAATTAAGGGTTAAGCATGTGCCGGGTGACCAGTCATTTTCAGATATTATCCAGATTAAACAAAATGCCAACAGGGCAGCCAACTTGGTTCGGCAATTACTTGCATTTTCCCGTCAGCAGACACTCCGGCCAAAAGTTATTATTATGACCGATGTGGTTGCTGAACTTTCTAACCTCTTAAGGCGTCTGATCGGTAGTAATATCGAGCTTAAAATGAATCACGGGCATGATATTGATCCTGTTCGTGTTGATCTGGGACAACTTGAGCAGGTGATAATTAATCTTTGTGTTAACGCACGTGATGCGATGCCGGATGGTGGAAAACTTGAAATTAAAATGCGTAATATTAATGAGGAAGAATCTTTAAAAATAGCTGAACGTTATCAGATTTTCCCAAAAGGCGAATATGTATTGCTGGAAGTAATTGATAATGGAACCGGTATATCCAAAGATCATATCGGCAAAGTGTTTGAGCCATTTTTCAGCACGAAGGAAGTTGGCAAGGGTACCGGGCTTGGCCTTTCAACGGTTTATGGCATAATCAAACAAACAAATGGTTTCGTGTTTCCTGAGAGTGAACTTGGTGTTGGGACTTCATTTAAAATTTATTTGCCAAAATACGTTGCAGTGGACGGTGATGATGTAGATGACACCGATGAAAAATTAAAACCGGACGGACCAGCGAAAGATTTAACGGGCAGCAGTACAATTTTACTGGTTGAAAATGAAGATGCAGTTAGGATGTTTGCTTCAAGAGCACTTAAAAATAAGGGCTATACCGTCTATGAGGCAGATAGCGGTGTATCAGCGTTAAACCTGCTTAAAGAAACAGAAGCAAAAATAGATTTACTTATAAGCGATGTGATGATGCCACAAATGGATGGCCCCAGCCTCGTTAAGAAAATCCGTGAAACAGACAAAACTTTAAAAGTTATTTTTATTTCCGGTTATGCTGAAGATGCTCTTGATGATAACCTGATGGATAAAGATTTTAATTTTCTCTCCAAACCTTTTAGTCTCAAACAACTCGCTGAGCAGGTGAAAGAAGTTCTCGAGAAGTAAAAGAATCCTGCTTCATGTGATTCTGCTTTTTTTTGTCTGTCATCCAGATCAAAAGTGTTCTAATTGCATTATTTTAATGAGAACAAAATATATATAATTTATATAAATTATAATAAGATCAAATAGTTATAAATATCTTTACAATATAGAACAAATAGGGTACATATAGTTTGTTTACAAGCTACAACCGTATATGGGATATAAAAAGGAGACACAAAATGGCATCATCAAATTTAAAGTTGGTTGGACAGGATAATATGGATAAACAGAAAGCGCTGGACGCTGCATTAGCTCAGATTGAACGGGCTTTTGGCAAGGGTTCAATTATGAAACTGGGGCAAAATAGTTCTGTTGACGTTGATGCCATATCTACAGGTTCACTGGGACTTGATATTGCGCTAGGGATTGGCGGACTTCCGAAGGGGCGTATTATTGAAATTTACGGGCCGGAAAGCTCAGGTAAAACGACACTGGCGCTTCATGTTGCCGCTGAAGTTCAAAAAGCAGGCGGGACTGCGGCGTTTGTTGACGCGGAACATGCGCTTGATCCCGTTTATGCAGGGAAACTGGGTGTTAATCTTGATGATCTTCTCATTTCACAGCCAGACACAGGTGAACAGGCGTTGGAAATAACCGATACTCTTGTTCGTTCCGGTGCTATTGATGTATTGGTGGTTGACAGTGTTGCTGCGCTCACACCACGGGCAGAACTAGAAGGTGAAATGGGTGACAGCCATGTTGGTCTTCAGGCGCGCCTTATGAGTCAGGCTCTGCGTAAACTTACTGGTTCAATATCCAAATCAAAATGCATGGTGATTTTTATCAACCAGATTAGGATGAAGATCGGCGTAATGTATGGCAGTCCTGAGGTGACGACAGGTGGTAATGCTCTGAAATTTTATTCATCAGTCCGTATTGATATTCGCCGTATTGGTGCCATCAAGGAAAAAGAAGAAATTGTTGGAAACCAGACCCGCGTGAAGGTGGTGAAGAATAAAGTTGCTCCACCATTCAAAGTGGTAGAATTTGATATTATGTACGGGAAAGGCATTTCAAAAACAGGTGAACTGATCGATCTGGGTGTTGCAGCGGGCATCGTTGAAAAGTCGGGGTCCTGGTATTCGTATGACAGCCAGCGCATCGGTCAGGGCCGAGAAAATGCCAAGCGGTTTCTTGAAGATAATCCGGAAATTTCAGAACAAATTGAAAGTGCGGTTCGTGTAAGTGCGGGTATTCTTGACCTTGTTATGCTTAAAGAAGGCGCCGTTAGAGAATACGACGAAGAATAAGGGTCCCCATATTATCCCAGCAAACTTATAAAGGTACCGGCAAGCCGGTACCTTTTTTTTATTTTACCGATCAGTAAATGCCAGCTTGGTTCCTAAAGCTGCAAATATGAGAGCAAATGATCGCTGGGTATTTTTTACTATCCTGGGCGATGAGAGTACTATATCTCTGAACCAGCCCGCACATACACCATAGATAATAAATATAGCAAATGTGAGTGCCATAAATGTTATGCTAAGAACCAGCATATGGCTTATGGCATTATCACTTGTCATTGGCACGAATTGGGGCAGAAATGCCAAAAAGAAAATTGATAACTTTGGATTAAGGATATTAATCAGGAAACCTTTAAGGATGATCGCGGAGCCGTGGGTCACTTTATTATCATTTTTTATGTCAAATGATCCTGTCTCTTTCCACATGCATCAGGCAAGATAAAAAAGATATGCGACACCTATAAATTTAACGATCTGAAAGGCAACAGCGCTTATATGAAGTAAGGCCGAAAGCCCAAAAACAGTTGCTAAAAGATGAGGGATTATCCCTGCAGTACAGCCAATGGCGGCCAGAATACTAGCGCGAATGCCGTGAAAAAGGCCATTGGAAATCGTATATATAACGCCTGTCCCCGGGATCAGAACAACAATTAGAGCTGTTATAATAAATTCGGCTGTTATCATTTAGAATATTCCTATCTACTGATTAATTCTTCTGACCGTAACGTTACAGTAAAAATAAGCAAGTGATAACTGGACTTGTTATAGTTTGAACGCTAAAAGGCTTTGAATTAAATCTCCTTTGTGGGGTATAGTCAGGATCATGAATAGATATTAGGCAAATGGAAAATTAATGCAAAGTACCAACGACATAAGAAGTACGTTTTTGAATTACTTTAGGAATGCTGGCCATGAAATCGTGGCGAGTAGCCCACTGGTGCCTGATAATGACCCGACATTAATGTTTGTCAATGCCGGTATGGTTCCGTTTAAAAATGTATTCACAGGAATGGAAACGCGTCCCTATGACCGTGCCGTATCCAGTCAAAAATGTGTTCGGGCCGGTGGCAAGCATAATGACCTGGATAATGTCGGTTATACGGCACGCCATCATACCTTTTTTGAAATGCTGGGTAATTTTTCATTTGGCGATTATTTCAAGGAGCAGGCTATTCACCACGCCTGGACATTGATAACCGGTGAATATGGTATTGATAAAAATAGGTTGCTTGTAACAGTGTTCCACGATGATGATGTTGCCTGGAACCACTGGAAAAATATCAGCGGTCTTCCGGATGAAAAGATTATTCGAATTGCAACATCAGATAATTTCTGGTCAATGGGTCCGACGGGGCCATGTGGACCCTGTTCAGAAATATTTTATGACCATGGTGATCACATATGGGGCGGCCCACCCGGCACACCCGAAGAAGATGGAGACAGATTTGTCGAAATCTGGAACCTGGTTTTCATGCAATATGAACAGGTAAATGAAAATACCCGTATTAATCTGCCTAAACCGGCTATTGATACAGGAATGGGGCTTGAGCGTATAGCTGCGGTACTTCAGGGTGTTCATGATAATTATGAAATAGATCTGTTTAAAAAGCTGATCGAAGCATCAGCAGATAAAAGCGGTGTTGATCCTTATGGGGATCATAATACTTCGCACCGTGTAATTGCGGATCATTTAAGGTCTACTTCGTTCCTGATTGCGGATGGTGTAATGCCCTCAAACGAAGGAAGGGGGTATGTTCTTCGCAGAATAATGCGCCGTGCCATGCGCCATGCGCAAATGATTGGTTGCAAAGAGCCATTGATGCATCAACTGGTACCGGCACTCGTCAGTGAAATGGGACATGCTTTTCCTGAACTGCGCCGTGCGCAGGCATTGGTTGAAGAGACATTGTTACTCGAAGAAAAACGCTTCAGAAAAACCCTTGATCGGGGAATGAAGCTATTGGATGACGAAGTTGCAAAAATTGGCAAAAATGGGCAACTGGATGGTGAAGTTGCCTTTAAATTATATGATACTTACGGGTTTCCGCTTGATCTGACGCAGGATGCGCTAAGGGCAAAAAAATTAACCGTTGACGAAGACGGTTTTAACAAGGCAATGCAAAAACAAAAAGCCGAAGCACGTGCCGCCTGGAAAGGGTCTGGATCAACTGCAACCGATACAATATGGTTTGAAGCTCAGGAAGAATTCGGAGCAAGCGAATTTATCGGCTATAGCACGACCCGTGCTGATGCAAAGATAATCAAGATTGTGAATGGAGATGCATCTGTTGCTGAAGGCAAAACGGGTGATAAAGTCTCAATTCTTACAAACCAGACACCTTTTTATGCCGAAAGCGGGGGGCAGGTGGGTGATATCGGATTTATAAAAAATGATAGCGGTCTTGTTATAGAAATTATGGATACGCAGAAGCAGCTAGGGTCGCTCCATGTTCACATTGGTAAAATCACAGCGGGTATACTAAGTGTAAACGACGTCGTGCATATGGTTGTGGATGAAGAAAATCGTAATAAGATACGTGCCAATCATTCTGTCACCCATATTTTACATGCGGCATTACGTAAGCAACTGGGGGATCATTTAACGCAGAAAGGTTCTTTGGTTGCAGCGGATAAGATGCGGTTTGATATAAGCCATTCGAAAGCCGTAACGGAAAACGAAATATCAAAGGTTGAGGAAGAAGTTAATCATATAATTCGCCAAAATACCGAAGTTACAACGAGGCTAATGACCCCAGAAGAGGCTATAAACGCAGGGGCAATGGCATTGTTTGGTGAAAAATACGGCGATGAAGTACGTGTTGTAGCCATGGGAAAAAATGTGGATGGCTCTGATTATTCGGTTGAATTATGTGGTGGTACACATGTTCGGCGTACCGGCGATATAGGATATTTTAAAATTATTTCTGAAGGGGCGGTCTCTGCGGGTGTAAGACGTCTGGAAGTCCTTACGGGAAATGCGGCATGTGATTATTCGAAAGAACAGCAATCATTAATTCTTGAAACAGCCGCGGTACTGAAATCTCCTGCCCATGAGTTACCCCAACGGCTTTCTTCATTATTGGCTGAACGAAAGAAAATGGAAAAGGAAATCGCCGACCTTCAGAAGAAGATCGCTTTGGGTGGCGGTGCGTCACAATCGAAGGGAGATGGTATTCAGGAAATAAACGGTATAAAATTTATAGGGCAGGTGCTTGATGGTATACAGGCAAAAGAACTTCGCGGGCTTGCTGATGATGCAAAGAAAAAAATTGGCAGTGGCATCATTGCCTATATTGCAGTTAACGATGGTAAGGCAGCGGTGCTAACGGCTGTAACCATTGATCTGACAGAAAAATTCAGTGCTGTAGATCTTGTAAGAATCGGGGCTGCTACTGTCGGCGGTAGTGGCGGTGGTGGCAGACCTGATATGGCGCAGGCTGGCGGTCCGAATGGTGATCAAGCACAGGCAGCAATTGATGCCATTAAAGAAAAGATAGGGTAAACATTCAGGGCAGATCGGTACGTTTAAATGGATGGTCAAAAAAGCCTAAGACGACATATTTTCGAAGTTATTGAAATTGGTGCTGGTGGGCATCTGGTAGGTAGAGCTTTTGATATTTTTATGGTTTTGCTAATCCTGCTCAATGTTTGTGCCGTTGCCATTGAGACGGTGGAATCAGTTGGCACCACCTACGAGAGCGCGTTTTTATATTTTGAAATTTTTTCACTTATTATTTTTGTTATAGAATATTTGTTGCGCATCTGGACGGCGGTAGAATATCAGCCTGATGATAGTGAACATAGCAATGGAAAATTCAGGCTACGTTTTATTTTTTCACCATTGATGGTCGTTGATTTTGTTGCTATCGCACCAACCATACTATTTTCCTTTGCCGGTTTTGATTTCAGGTTCTTGCGTGTTTTCAGGTTCCTGCGTCTTTTCAAACTTATGCGTTATTCTCCGGCCCTTGCGTCTCTTGCGAGCGTTTTTTATGAAGAACGCCGCGCATTAATTGCCACCTTGATTATTATGCTTGGTCTTGCTCTATTTGCTTCCAGCATCATGTATTATCTTGAAGGGTCAGTACAACCGGAAGCATTTGGAAATATTCCAAGCGCACTTTGGTGGGCATTTGCAACATTGACGACGGTTGGTTATGGGGATGTTGTACCGATAACAGCGACAGGGAAAATAGTGGGTGCCATGATTATGATCATGGGTATTGGTGTCTACGCACTTCCTATCGGTATCATTGCATCAGGGTTTGCCAATGAAATTCATCGACGTGATTTCGTTATCAGATGGGGGCTTGTTGCTAATTTACCGTTGTTTCAGGGTCTGGATGCCAGTCTTATAAATACGATAGCAAAGAAACTCCACTCACAGATATCGGAAAATGGGAAGCTTATTGCCTATGAAGGTGAAAATGCGGATAAGCTTTATCTGATAGTATCCGGAAGGGTAAGAAGGTACGATAAAGATGGTGAATTTGTTCTGGATAAAGGGGCTTTTTTTGGTGCAAAATCACTAATGGCACGCTCTTCATTTCAGGCAAATTATATTGCTAGCTCGAAAGTGCAGCTCCTGATCCTTGAAGCATCCGATTTTCATCATATACTTGATCATTACCCGGGTTTAAAGGAACGTATTGAAAGCAAATACACAGAAAATGCACAGCCCGAATTCGGCCAGATGGTTGTGGATGATTTGGAACAATAAAAAAGGCGGGAACAAAGCCCGCCTTTAAATTCTATTTCAGAAGAAATTAACCCATTTCTTTTTGAAGGTTCTCGTCAATTTTATCAAAGAATTGTTTCGATGTAAGCCAGTTCTGCTCCGGACCTACCAGTAAGGCAAGATCTTTTGTCATATCACCTGCTTCTACTGTTTTTACACAAACAGTATCAAGCGCATCGGCAAAGTTTCTTAGTTTGTCATTGCCGTCAAGGTTGGCGCGGTGCCGCAAACCACCTGTCCATGCATAAATTGATGCTATAGGGTTGGTTGATGTTTCCTCACCTTGCTGGTGAAGCCTGTAGTGGCGGGTAACGGTGCCGTGGGCTGCTTCTGATTCAACCACTTTCCCGTCTGGTGTCATCAAGCGCGAAGACATAAGACCAAGTGAACCAAAACCCTGCGCCACAGTATCAGACTGCACATCACCATCATAGTTTTTACATGCCCAGACAAATTTACCATTCCATTTAAGTGCGCAGGCAACCATATCATCAATCAGACGATGCTCATAATGTATGCCTGCGGCTTTAAACTGATCAGCGAATTCGTTTTGGTATACTTCTTCGAACAAATCCTTAAACCGGCCGTCATAGGCCTTCATGATAGTATTTTTTGTCGAAAGATATACAGGCCATCCTACATCAAGACCATAATTCATGCTTGCGCGGGCAAAGTCACGGATGCTTTCATCCAGGTTATACATGGCCATGGCCACGCCGCTATCTTTAAATTGAAAGACTTCATGTTCAATAGTTTCACCACCATTTTCAGGTTCGAACTTAATGGTAAGTTTCCCAGCACCGGGCACTCTGAAATCGGTTGCCCGATACTGGTCACCGAAAGCATGACGACCGATAACAATCGGATCTGTCCAGCCAGGAACAAGCCGCGGTACGTTTGAACAGATAATAGGGCTCCGGAACACTGTGCCACCTAGGATGTTACGGATGGTTCCATTTGGCGAGCGCCACATTTTTTTAAGCCCAAATTCTTTAACACGTTCTTCATCAGGTGTGATAGTGGCGCATTTTACACCAACGCCATGTTCGAGTATTGCATTAGCACTATCGATTGTGATCTGGTCGTCTGTTTCATCTCTTTTCTGGATACCGAGATCATAATAATGCAGATCAACATCAAGATAAGGATGGATAAGACGTTCTTTAATCCATGCCCAAATAATGCGTGTCATTTCATCGCCATCGAGTTCAACGACGGGATTATCTACTTTAATCTTTGCCATGTTATTCCTTTGTTATTTATTTCCTGATTTATGGGCGAAACGTAACACTTGATACTTCAACATGGAAGTACTGAATAATAAAATATACTAAAAAAGTGTATTTTTCGGATCAATTTTCGGTTCGGGAAGGCTTTTTAGGAGTGGCAAGACTTCCTCTGGCTTGGTAACCACATGAAAAAGATCGAATGTACCCTCTGAAGCAAACTCAAAATCAACAATATTCTGTAAAAGTTTTAGCAGTGGAAGCCAATAATTTTCATAATTTAACAATATTATTGGCTTGTCATGTAGTCTGAGCTGTCGCCATGTGATGACTTCAATGGTTTCATCAAGTGTTCCTATGCTGCCCGGAAGGATTAAAAAAGCATCAGAATGATCAAACATCATTCTTTTTCTTTGATGCATATTATCCACGACAGTGAGTTCTGTGATTTTGTGATGCGATTTTTCTATTTTATCCAGATGGGCGGGAATGATACCATGTACCTCACCACCATTTTCAATAACACTGGTTGCCAGAATGCCCATTAGTCCGACATTACCACCACCGTATACAAGTTTTATTTTATTTTGCCCGAGGATTTGACCTATTGTGATGGCAAGGGTTCTGAAATTTTTGTTATTGCTGGTTCTTGATCCGCAATATACGCATAATGTTTTTATATTTGTCATTATTTAATCTTATAATTTAGCCACATATTTGACAAATTTTATTTATAGAACCAAACAAGTGAGGGATATTTTTAATAGAATAAATCTATTGGCTAAAAACACACTGGTATTTATATAGTTTCAAACTATAAAAGACTATATAAGTAGTATGATTAATGGTTAAATGCTTCAGTTTTATGAAGTTGGATTGAAGAAATTGAGTGAATATTTAAATCATAGAAACAATAAGCAAAGCTCAGGCCTTAAATTTAGTTTGTCAATTCTTGCGATCGTTGCGATAAGTGCGGTCATCTGGGTGATTTTTTTGGCCGACGATGGCACAGAAAATGATTTTATATCCACCCCAACGGATATAGCTGCGGATGGTACAGGAACAGCCCAAAATGCAATCCCGCAGGCACAGCCGGTAATCGTTCCGACATTTGATGTTGTCAGAATAAGCCGTAATGGAACAGGCGTTATTGCGGGTAGTGCCGAACCAAACAGTGATGTTGCTATTTTTGCGAAAGACCAACAAATAGGTTCAGCAATTGCAGACAGAAATGGTGAATGGGTTCTTTTATTTGATGAACCGCTCCCTGTTGGGCCAACTGAGCTGAGTGTTATTTCAAAAACTCAATCCGATATTGAAATTGCATCTAATGATATTGTTATAGTTGCTGTTCCTGACCGTAACAGTGTTGATTTTAATCTCGATGAAACAGATGGTGTGGTTGCAATCTTAAGTCCCCGAACAGGTGTTGGATCTAGCAGAATTTTGCAAAGGCCAGACAATGTGAATCTAACATCTGCGACACGTGGCCTTTCCCTTAGCACAATGGATTATACCGATGATGGCAATCCCGTATTAAGTGGAAATGCGGAAGCAGGCGCAAATATCCGTCTCTATCTTGATAATGAATATTTGGGTGAAGTAATATCTGGTGATGATGGTACATGGAGCTATCAGATAAACCAAAAATTATCAGCCAGAGAATATGTACTTCGGCTTGACCAGTTACTGCTTGACGGTAATGTGGAAGTCAGGATTTCCCAGCCGTTTAACCCATTTGTTGAACTGGATACTGCCCGCGCGACCGGAGATGTAATTGTTAAACCGGGTAATAGCTTATGGCATATCGCGAGAAAACTATACGGTTCCGGTTATCACTATACAGTTATATTTGGTGCCAATATGGATAGTATAGTTGACCCGGATCTGATATATCCCGGTCAGCAGTTAAATCTTCCCCTCGATAATTTGCAGTAATTCGGTTTTAAACTAAGCTGATATTGGTTTTTCTACATATTTTCTGAGCTATAAGGTAAAATGCACAAATTTGCTGATAAATACAGGACAATTTTTTCATCACCAGAATGGTTCTTAACATTGCAGTCAAAGTCAATATTTCGGAATTTGAACTTATAATGTAGCGGTAGCAGATTAATATAATTTACCTGATCATTGACGATTAGGGATTTATGCTCTTTTAAAAAATTCATATTAATTAAATTTAATCGTCACTTCTTTGATATTGTTCTAAGATCTTTATTTATTTAAAATAATTCCTCTGTAGCGGCTAATTTCTGATACTATGGGATTGTTGTTAAAATTGCGTAAACTGTAAAATTCAATGTCAGTTATTACGATAATAATCACTGTATAATGACTTAAAGGGTGGATCTGATGGCCAGTAATGAGGCGCAGGAAAAAGAAACAAATATAGAAGACAATGAAAGCGCTGAAAATCATCTGGCAACCGTGAAGGAACTTTGGCGATATCTGTGGCCTTTGGGTCGTAACGATTTGAAATTCCGTGTTGTACTTGCGATGACATTTCTGATTCTGGCTAAGGTGATCGGCGTATATGTTCCGTTCCTATTTGCCGATGCTGTAGATGCCCTTACAGGTGAGGGAAGTCCTGACGGTGAAATGATTGCTGTTGCGGTACCGGTTGGGCTGATATTCGGTTATGGTACAGCCCGGGTACTGACGCAAGCTTTTGGTGAAATAAGAGACGCTATATTTGTGCGGGTAGGCCAAAACGCGCTTCGAAATATAGCATTAAATACATTTCGTCACCTGCATTTGCTCTCATTAAGATTTCATCTTGAACGACATACGGGCGGCCTTAGCAGGGTGATTGAACGGGCGACGCGGGGTATTGATTTTTTACTACGTTTTATGCTTTTTAACATTATTCCGACAATCATTGAAATAGGGATGATATCAACAATTTTCTGGATTAAATTTGGGTTTCTGTATGCATTGATCACTTTTATCTGTCTTTGCAGTTATATTTATTTCACCATTGCTGTAACGGAATGGCGGCTTAAATACCGACGTGAAATGAATAAACAGGATACGAAAGCAAATGGTCGTGCTATCGATAGTCTGATTAATTTTGAAACGGTAAAATATTTTACCAGTGAAGACCACGAAGCGATTAGATATGATAAATCTCTGAAAAATTATGCAAATGCCGCAGAACAAAGCCAGCTATCACTTACATTACTTAACGTAGGGCAGGGTTTTATTATTTCCGCAGGGCTGGTTGCCGTGTTGCTGATGGGCGCAAACGGTGTTGTCGATGGCAGATTCACCATAGGGGAATTTGTTTTAATCAATTCACTCCTGATACAGATTTATATACCGCTGAATTTCCTTGGTTTTGTGTACCGCGAAATCAAACAGGCACTCGTGGACATGGAAAAAATGTTTTTGCTGATCGCTAAAAATCCGGAAATAAAAGATAAGGAAAATGCGGAAGATCTGAAAATTACTGATGGGGAAATTGAATTTGACAATGTGTGCTTTCATTATAATGAAGACCGCAAAATATTAAAAAATGTATCTTTTAAGGTCAAAGGCGGCACAACAACCGCTGTTGTAGGTTCTAGTGGTGCCGGTAAATCGACCATTTCAAGGATTTTATTTCGGTTTTATGATATTTCAGATGGTTCCGTAAAAATAGACGGCCAGGATATCAGGAATGTACGGCAACGCAGCCTTAGAAAAGAAATTGGCGTCGTCCCGCAGGACACGGTACTTTTTAATGACAGTATAAAATATAATATTTCATATGGCCGCCATGATGCGACAGATGATGAAATTTATGAAGCAGCAAAACTAGCCAAAATTCATGATTTCATCCTCGCTTTGCCGGATGGATATGATACGGAAGTGGGCGAAAGGGGACTTAAGCTTTCCGGCGGTGAAAAACAACGTGTCGCTATAGCAAGAACCATTCTTAAAAATCCGTCGATATTGCTGCTGGATGAGGCAACATCGGCTTTGGATAGTCATACTGAACGGGATATTCAGGGGTCGCTTGAAAAAATATCGCAGCAAAGAACGGCAATCGTTATAGCACACAGGCTTTCTACAATAATAAACGTGAATGAAATTTTAGTGTTGGATGATGGTGAAATAGTAGAACGTGGAAATCATTCAGTATTGATCAAGAAGCGTGGATTATATTATCAAATGTGGCAAAAACAACAACAGCTTGATGAAGCGCAAAGAAGGCTTGTGGAACTTGAAAAAAATGACGAGAATGCTTGCATAATCGAAGCGTAACGATTATCGATATGCCTATATGACAATGAATTAGGAATTAAGGACGCATCATGGAAACCATTATGTCCGTTTTTGTACCAATCCATAAAGATGGGCGGCTTTATGTCTTTATCTTCGGTATTGTAACTTTGCTGGTTTATATGGTTACCCAATGGCAACCATTCTTCTGGATTGGTCTTTTGCTTACCGCCTGGTGTGCTTACTTTTTTCGGGACCCGGACCGGGTGACACCGCAAAAAGAAGGTTTGATTATCGCTCCTGCTGATGGTGTTGTTCAATCAGTAAAGGAATCCGTTCCTCCTGCCGAACTTGATATGGGTAGTGATGAATGCACAAGGGTCAGCATTTTTATGAATGTGTTTGATGTCCATATAAATCGAATTCCTGTAGATGGAAAAATTGTTCGTCAGGCTTATACAACCGGAAAATTTTTAAATGCATCACTGGAAAAAGCATGTGAAGACAATGAAAGGCATGCGATTTTAATGGAAACCACATCAGGCAATAAGATTGCTTTTGTACAGATTGCGGGCCTTGTCGCTAAGCGCATAAAATGCTGGGTCAGGGACGGTGATGAAATGAAAGCAGGTGAGCGTTTCGGACTTATCCAATTTGGCAGCCGTGTGGATGTTTATTTACCGAAGGGTGTTAATTCACTTGTTGCGGTAGGGCAGCGTGCAATAGCCGGTGAAACCGTCATTGCCAATGAAAAAGGCCGTGAAAAACAGCGCGAAGGCGAAATCAGGAATTAAGATGGTTAAAAAAAACCGCTTTCATATACCAGCTAGAAGCCTTGCGCCAAATGCGATAACCGTGCTTGCTTTATGTGCGGGTATGTTCGGGGTGCGCTTTGCATATCTTGAACAATGGGGATCAGCAGTTACTGCTATACTTATTGCTGGCGTATTTGACGGTCTTGATGGTAGTGTTGCCCGTCTTTTAAAAGGAACGAGCCGATTTGGTGCTGAACTTGATAGTTTATCAGACGTTATCAGTTTTGGTGTTGCACCGGCACTCATTACATATATGTGGGTGTTAAGCGATGTGCGCGGTTTTGGTTGGTTGATGTCGCTTGTCTTTGTGATAAGCATGGCTCTTCGGCTGGCGCGATTTAATACTGTTATGAAGGATGATGAGTTAGGGGCAGAAGTTAAAGCAGGTTATTATACAGGGATTCCCGCCCCGGCATCGGCGGCACTGGCGCTTTGGCCAATGATACTCTCATTTGAATTTAATTATGCATTTTTGACGGATCCGAAACTCTATTGCGGCTATATGGTGTTGTTATGCATTTTAACGGTAAGCCGGATACCAACTTTTTCATTAAAAAGTCTGAAAATCCACAAGGAGCATGTCATTTTTGTATTGCTTGGTGTTGCAGTGCTTGCGTCATTATTAATCACTGACTTGTGGCTAACAATGTCAGTCATCGGAATGATTTATGTAATTTCCATTCCGACGCTGGCACTAATTGCTTTACGTAATAATGACTAAATTTATTCGGCTAATTGTGGATCAGGTCCGCCGGCAAGTGGCTTAAGATTTGAATCTCTATATCTCATGGATAACTTAACCCTGGCAGCCAGCATACATGGTGTCAGCAGCAGCGTTAGTACAGTCGCAAATAGCAGGCCAAAAGAAACCGCAATCGCAAGATCAACCCAAAAGGCCCCGGACGGATCACCAATATCGACACTGCGGTTGGCAAAATCAATATTGACCATAAAAACCATAGGAAGCAAACCGACCACCGTCGTAATAGTTGTCAGCATTACCGGGCGTAGTCTTTGTGCAACGGTTTGTGTGATCGCTTCTAAGGCATCCGTACCGGTTTCTTTAAGCCGGGCATAAGTATCAATAAGCACGATATTGTTATTAACCACAATACCGGCAAGCGATATAATACCTACACCTGTCATAATGGTTTGAAACGTTCTTCCGGTTATCATTATACCCAGCAATACACCCGCAGTTGAAAGTAGCACGGCAAGCAGTATAAGGCCGGAATGATAGAAACTGTTAAATTGCGTAACCAATATAAGCGCCATCAGGAATAGTGCCATTCCAAATGCTTTAGATAGAAATTTTTGAGATTCCTGTTGCTCTTCATCGGTACCAGCGAATTTTATTTCAACGCGAGGGTCAAAATTTTGCTCGGCAATCCAGGCGCCTATCGCATTTGAAATATTTGTTCTTTGCGTAATATCTTCAACGTTTGCACGGATTTTATACGCGGTTTTTGTATCTATTCTTTCAACAGTACTGATTTGCTGTTTGGCAACGCGCTTAACAAAATTACCAATAGGCACAAGCCCGTCTTTGGTTTGCACCCGTACTTCATCAAGCTGTGTTATGTTACGGAATTCCTCTGGAAAACGCACACGGATGTCCACCTCATCATCAGCATCGTCAGGACGGTATTCACTTACTTTAATGCCGTTTGTAACCAGCTGAATGACACTTCCAACATTGGCAATATCAGTTCCGAAAAAGCCGGCAAGTGCTCGGTCAACTTCGAGTTCCCATTGTATGCCGGGAAGGGGAAGCGTATTCTCAAGATCAGTAAGTCCCTCAACTTCATTTTCCATGTGGTCATAAACGGCAGTAATAATGGGTATAAGCTGATCTGTGCTTTCGCCCTTAAATTCCATCTGGATATCTTTACCCTGTACCGGGCCCTGGGCCGGTTTTACGACCTCAACGATTATGCCCGGAATATCCGCCGTGGCGGCACGGAAATCAGCAATTATTTCATCAACATTCGTACCGTTTGCTTTTCTATGTTCCCAGTCAACAAAATTGATGAACAAAGTCCCAATCGTGTCTTCTGCTTTATTATTGGAACTATCGTTTCTGGCTGTAGTAGTTGATTGAAAATTTTCGATATAGGGATTATTTTTAACCCGGTCGGTTACCTGCTGTACCAGATAATCCTTTTCATCAAGTGACAGGTTTCCGCGTGCATGCACATTGATCTGAATATTTTCAGGATCCATTTCCGGGAAAAACTGCACTGGCGTTCCCGATGTTGCAAAAGCGAAAATAATGACAAATATAATGGCAAAAATTGCTGCAATAAAACGCATTGGCCGTCTGATTAGTTTATCAACCAAACGCACATATTTCCCCGTAAACCCTTCAAGAATATTCGGATCGAAATTACCGGCCGCCATATGTGCGACATTCCCGCCCGCATCATCCGCTTTCTTCCCGATCATGGCACCAAGCGTAGGCATAAAAATCAGCGCCATCAGGAATGATGATGAAAGAGTAAATATAAGAGTAAGGGGTAAGTAACCCATAAATTCACCAGGGATGCCCGGCCAGAATAAAAGTGGTAGGAAAGCCGCCAGTGTCGTCGCAGTAGAGGCAAGAATAGGCCAGGCCATCCGCTGCGCAGCGAGCTTATAAGCTTCTTTTTTTTCAAGTCCTTCCTGCATTTTCCGGTCAGCATATTCAGTGACTACAATGGCACCATCCACCAGCAGACCAACTGAGAGTATTAGGCCGAACATTACCACCTGGTTTATGCTCATTCCCATAAAATTCATCAGGAATATGGAAAGAAGAAAGGAGCCGGGTATTGAAATAGCAACAAGGAATGCTGTTCTTTCACCAAGGGCTACAATCATTGCAATTGATACAAGCAGAATAGCTGAAATAATACTGTTTTGAAGACTTGATACCGACTGTTCAACCTGTTCAGACGCTTCACCAACAAAATCATAATTTACGCCTTCCGGCCATTGTTCAGCCGACCTTCTGACGATTTCTTTCGTGATTGCATCAGTTTCGATAATATTTTCACCGGTACGTTTACTAACGCCGATTGAAACAGCCGGTTGGTCATTGAACCTCGCATAGCTTACCGGATCCTTGAATGTTTTGCGTATTGTTGCAACGTCCTGAAGGGTCACAATACTATTTCCGGATACCTTAAGCGGGATATTATAAACATCTTCTGCGGTTTCAAGTATACCAGGGACTTTAACTGAGAAGCGACCATTGCCATTATCAAGGGACCCTGCCGCGATCAACCTGTTATTAACGGCTATCACATTTGCAAGTTCAGAATAAGATAGTTGATAACTTTCCAGTTTTGTAGGATCGATAACAATTTCCAGCAAGTCATCGCGGGCACCGGACACTTCAGCTTTCAGTATGCTTGGAACAGATTCCAGATCATCCCTAAGACGTCGTGCAATTTGATAAATAACGCGTTCCGGGGCACTTCCATATAGAACCACGTTAAGGATTGGAAACTCACTTAAATTAATTTCTGTAATGGTTGGTTCTTTGGTTTCTGTCGGAAATTCCGAACGTGCTTTGTCTACCTGTTCACGTACATCAAGAATAGCCAGGTCAGGATCAATTCCGGCATTAAATTCGATTATGACGCTGGCACCGCCTTCGCGGCCAATTCCGCGCAACATTTTAATACCTTCAATCGTGCGAAGTGTTGTTTCAAGAGGTTTGACAAGAAGGCGTGCTGAATCTTCCGGCGAGATACCATCATGAACCAGACTTACATAAATAGTTGGAATTGTGATATCCGGTGAAGCTTCCTTCGGTGTCGTAATATAGGCAATTGTACCGCCAATAAAAATCAGAGCCAAACAGAGCAGGACTACACGGTAATGATCGACAGCAGCACTAATTATAGCGTTCATGGTTTAGTCCTTTGGTTAACAGCAACTACAGTATTTACGGTTTCACCTGCTTTAACAAATTCATGGCCTTCGACAATTATTTTGGAATTATTTGCCAGGCCAGATACCCAGATGCCGGTTTCATGGTTACCCATAATTTCCACTTCATTAAAATGAACTATATTTTCATTATCAACTGTACGTACGCCAACAAGGCCCCGATTATCAAGGACGAGTGTTGCAGGGGACATTTTTTGTGCCAATACTTCCTGTGCCTGGATAATAAGTTCGGCAGTAACACCGTCCAGTATATTATGATCTGGATTGGCAACTTCCAGTTCTACCCTGAACGTCCTTGTTGCAGTATCGGCAATGGATGAAATATAACGAATTTTACCATTAAGTCTTTGTCCATTTTGAAGGACGGCTCGTGCCGGATCACCAACCGATATTTTTCCAATGTCATTTTCAGAAATATCGGCAACTACAAGAAAAGGATCTTCTTCCATAATAAGGGCGCAGACTTCACCTTCTTTCATATAGTCGCCCACTTCAATAAGGCGGTCATTAATGACACCGTCAAAAGGCGCACGAATTACTGTGTTGTCAAGATCAACCTTCATCCGCAGTGAACGGGCGACGGCTGCCTCAAGTTCAGATTTGGCGGCAGAATGCTGTGTTTCAGAGCGATGGCCCTGCGCAAATAATTTCTCGGAAGCTGCAAATTGAAGTTCCCGTTGTTTTACCAAAGCTACAGATTCATTGTAATTTGCTTCACGGTCTTCGACATCAATGCGACAAATAGCATCGCCCTTGCTCACGCGCATTCCTTTTTCAACAGGAAGTTCTGCAATCCGCCCTTTTAGCTGGCTTTTTAAACTGACAGTTCTAAGTGCTTCAGTGTACCCACGAAGAACAATATCTTTCACAAACGGCTCGGCTTTTGCTTCGATAATTTTCACTGTCATAAGTGGGTGTTCCGTTACAACAGGCGTAGCGGAAGCGGATTCAGTTTCTTCTGATGGAAAAAAGGTACCGGATAGCAAAAGCAGTGCTATGCCGACTAAAATGAGAAGCGCTGTTCTATATGACTTATTCATAATATTTGTTTCTTGCTAAAAGTTAAAGTTTCTTACCGTTATTTATACGAATGATATGCTCAACTAGATGTAGTAATTTTACTTAATAATTCAATGCTTTTAAGCCATATCTTTCGTATTTTACTTCTTGTTTGAGTGGTCTGATATTTAGTTTAAATTGTTATATGTGTAAACATAATTATGAATTATGCACTTACATCATAAAGATGTTCATCAACCTTGCAGGTTAACCGTCTGGTTTTTATATACAAAAATGAAAATGTGAAATCACTATCTTTGCGATAAGGAGTTATAGGCTTGCGATAAAATTCAAATATCAGTATTTCTGATATTAATCAAACAAGTCGTCGATTGAGTTTTGATCAATTACATTGTTGTCTTCATCATTTCCTTCTGCCTGAAAATAATCATCGATGCGTTCCTGCTGTGTTGTAGTTTCCTTACTGTTTATAATGGCAGAACAGTTTTCAATAAGCCTTTCCATCTTCGGAGAATAGTCATTTATAATTTTTTTAACTTTTTTTATATCGTCATCTTTTAGGGCTTTTTGCACAGATGTGATTGTATTGATTAATAATTCATCCATTTCTGACACACACTGTTCAAAGGGCAATTTATAGCGCATTGGTACATGATCATAGGCATGAATTGCGAGATCCTTATCCTGGAAAACACTTTATTCAAAATGCTTCTGGTAAGATATAGCTTCCCAGTTGATTATATCATCCAGACAATCTGGCATATCTGCGAGCATGTCCAAAAGCATATGAATTTCATTAAAATGATTGAGGTAATCTGTTGCCAGCAGCGTTTGTGGATTGATATTTTTCCCCACTACGAGCTTCTGATACTTTAGGTATTCTGCATCTTTAATATTCATGAAGCATCAAATTTCTAAGTCAATTATTACAATTATATTACTATAATATTATAAATTTATATTGATTTATTATTAAGGAATTATCAAAAATCAAAAAATGAAAGGCCCGCGAAAGCATCGCGGGCCTTGATTAATTTCTTAAAATCAGAAATTAGGATGAGTAATACATTGCAAATTCTACAGGATGTGGGGTCATATCAAGTTTTTGAATGTCTTCACGTTTTAGCTCTATATAAGCGTCAATCTGATCATCAGTAAATACATCACCTTTTTTCAGGAACTCACGGTCCGCATCAAGTGCTTCAAGTGCTTCAGAAAGTGAGGCCGCAACACGTGGTACCTGTTTCAGTTCTTCTGGTGGAAGTGCATAAAGGTCCTTATCCATAGCGTCCCCAGGATGAATTTTATTTTCGATACCATCAAGTCCTGCCATCATTAGTGCTGAAAATGCAAGATAGGGATTTGCTGTTGGATCAGGGAAGCGTACCTCTACACGCTTGCCTTTTGGACTTGCTGCATATGGAATACGGCATGATGCTGATCTGTTACGTGCAGAATAAGCCAGCAATACAGGTGCTTCAAAGCCCGGAACCAAACGTTTATAGCTGTTTGTAGAAGGGTTTGTGAATGCATTGATTGCTTTAGCGTGCTTAATAATACCACCAATATAATAAAGGCAGGTTTCAGATAGATCGGCATAGCTGTTACCGGCAAATAGCGGTTTACCATCTTTCCAGATGGACATATGCACATGCATTCCTGAACCATTATCTTTTGCTATTGGTTTTGGCATAAAAGTTGCTGTTTTGCCATAGGCACGAGCCACTTGCTGCACAACATATTTGTAAATTTGAACCCGTTCCGCAGTCTGAAGCAGGGTTCCGAAAGTAAGCCCGAGTTCATGTTGGGACGGTGCAACTTCCTGATGGTGTTTATCCATTGGAAGTCCGCATTCTTTCATTAGTGAAACCATTTCACTGCGAATATCCTGGCAACGATCATAAGGTTCCAGGGCAAAATAGTTTCCGGTGATACCAGCACGGTGGGCTTTGTTGCCCTCTTCTTCGCTTTTTCCGCTATTCATCGGTGTTTGCGCATCATCAAGTGAGTAACCTGCACTCGCATAATCAACATTATATTTTACATCATCAAACATGAAAAATTCCGGTTCTGGCCCAAAATAAACGGCATCACCGATGCCGGAAAATTTCAAATACGCTTCCGCACGTTCAGCTGTGGAGCGTGGATCACGTTCGTAGCCTTCACCTGTTGCTGGTTCGACGATTGAACAGAATATGGCGAGTGTTGGTTGATCATAAAACGGATCAAGTATTACTGTTGATGGATCCAGTTTCAGGATCATATCTGACTGGTCAATGGACTTCCACCCTGGCACTGAAGAACCGTCAAACATAACGCCTTCTTCAAACATATCTTCGTTCACTACATCTGCACACATGCTTAAGTGGAACATTTTTCCTTTTGGATCTGTAAAGCGAAGGTCAACATATTCGATCTCTTCTTCTTTGATAAGGTCTAGCACTTTTTTTACGTCTGACATTTTTTTTCCTAAGTTATATTTAAAGTTAATGATGGATGTATTTAAATTGCTTCTTCTCCGGTTTCCCCGGTTCTGATGCGAATTGCTTCTTCTATATTGCTGATAAATATTTTGCCGTCGCCAATACGGCCTGTTCTGGCGGCTTGCTGAATGGCCTCTACAGCCCGTTCAACTAATTTGTCTTCAAGAATTATTTCGATTTTTACTTTAGGAAGAAAATCGACAACATATTCTGCGCCACGATAAAGCTCTGTATGACCTTTTTGGCGACCAAATCCTTTTGCTTCGATGACAGTAATACCGGAAAGTCCAACCTCGTGTAGAGCTTCCTTAACTTCATCAAGTTTAAATGGTTTAATAATAGCTTCAATTTTTTTCATAATATATAATTGCCCTTGAAACTGGTTTCTTTATGCTGCCTTTGATATGCAGCAATCGTGCCAACTTTCAAAAAAGGCATATACTGGCCATTTTCAGGCAATGCAAAGTAGATAGCTGACAAGATGTGACTAATTTTGTAACAGTGACTGCTTAAAATTTGTGCAAAGGTCAAAAAAATGATCATTAAAGGGAATTGGGTCTAGCAAGCAAGATTTTGTAATAATCACACTTGACGCACGCTTCACTAATCCTTAAAAGGACTTCATTTTACACTTGTGGCGGGTGTAGCTCAGTAGGTTAGAGCGCCAGATTGTGATTCTGGATGTCGCCGGTTCGAACCCGGTCACTCGCCCCATTCTTTAAATTTTATTTTTTATCCCGGATATTTATTAAATTACACTGGATAGTCGTTAAGATTACCTCAATCGTTTTCTGTATATAATTGAGCAAACAACAATATATCAGAAGTGAATATAATTGTGTATAGTGTGAGATCGGAATATCCATTCATCGTTCCCGTATGATGTTTTAACGGGTTTTAGAATAGGCAGGAGAATAATAAAGTTGGTTTTTTCAGTCAGATTACTTGTCTTATTTCTATTTTATATCGTAACAAACGGATATGCATACTCACAAGGCTACTTTTCTATTGATAAAAAGAGCGGGCTACCTTTCGCGTCAGATGGCGGAGAAGCCATCATTCAGACAAATTATGTTTATTTTGGTTTTGAACCTTCAGGTAAGTGGACATGGGCCGGGCAACGAAACCAGTTCGAAATTATTTCAGACTTTAGTTATAGGTTGTCAGGTGATAACAGCACTTTTGGTTATACTTACACGGGTTCTATATCGAAAATTGATGAGCATTCATTCAGCTATGAGATGAGCTTTGACAATAAAAAAGCAATCGAAAAAGTAATCGGCGGTGGCATCGAATTTAGATTAAATGCAAAATATAATGAAGAATATGGCACGCCACGGTTACTTGAAAATAATACTGGCTGGATTTGGGGTGATGAAAATAGCGAACATTTCAAACTGGAATTTGCAAACCCGGTGGCTAATGTATTTTTTGAACGCAGAAATCCTAATATAATTCGTGTATATTTTTTCAAAGACAGTATAGAGGTTTCAAGACATCACCATCAGGCCATATTTTCCATCCCGGATGATTTTATTTTACGGCAAACAGACGATGAGCTTTTTGGTTTATATGATGCCAATGAATGGTTTGAAATAGAAGCTCCATATTACAGTCCAATTGATCTGAGTTACCTGAACCATTTCCCTGCCGGAAAACATGGTTTTTTGCAAACAGACGGTGACTCTCTGATTTTTGCAGACGGAACCAGCGCAAAATTCTGGGGAACTGCAATTTCAGCGCACGCATTATTTCTCACACGTTATGAAGATGTTGAAAATCATGCCCGTCGAATAGCAGCACTAGGGTTTAATCTGGTTCGACTGACACACTTTGATGCAAGTTGGGTTCGTCCCAATGTATTCGGGGAAAATTCATTTACTACAAATAAAATTTCTGAAGACCATATGCGTATCCTTGATAAGTGGGTGGCAAAGCTTAATAAAAACGGTGTTTATAACTGGTTTGATTTTAACCATGAGCGGTCTTTGAAAGAAAATGATAATATTTATGGTTTTGAAGAAATCGACCGCAAAAGTCCGAATGCGAAAGGCATTGCTGATTTAAAGGGATATTCTTATTTTAACGATACAATTCGGTTGACCATGCAATCGTTAAATGGGGATAACGCGTCTGATCAGTATTCAGTTATTAGTGCCGCCGCATCAAGTTGGGGGCCAGAAAATATGCTCGAATATTTGAAAGAGCGCGGGATATATCAGAGTGATCTTGTTTTTCTTGTTTTATCCACTCATGATATTTTCAATTTTCCTACTTTTGATGATGCGGTAATCCCATACAGAGTTCATAAAAATGTCGCTGCAACCGATGATCTGATTTATGCGATCTATAATCGCATTAGGCCATGGTTAAAGTCAAAAATCAGTTCCAGTGATACAAGAATGATTGTTGATGAAGCCAGGGATAAAGCGAAATCAATTATAAATGATATTATTGAACTCGTCCAAAACCAGAATAAAAAAATTATTCTTGTTTTTCATCCGACAGAAAGAGAATCCCAAAATGATTTTCTGGACGTAGGGTTCTTTTTATCGGTCGCAAATGAAAATAATATTGAATTTATAAATCTTCAGAAAAAATATAAAAATTATAATAATTTCAATTCGGATAAAGTCCATTATGATGGAATGCATCTGACACCTGGTGGTGCCAATTTAGTTGCAGAGGTTTTCAAAGAAAAAAGTATGGCAACATTTGAATTAAATATGATGCAAAGTAAGAATTGAGGCCTTAAAGAAGATCATGATGGAAGCCGCAATAAAGCAATGTATATTAACGACAGCGCAAATGGCAGAAGCGGATCAGATATGCATTGCTGAATTGGAAACTTTGGGTCGTTCGGGCGCCGATCTGATGGAAGAAGCAGGTTTAAGTGTCGTTCGTGTAATTCAAAAAAGATTTAATGGAAACAAAGTGCTTGTTTTGTGTGGGCCCGGCAATAACGGCGGGGACGGATTTGTAATAGCACGGCATCTACGTGACAGTGGCTGGCATGTTCATTTAGCTTTACTTGGTGATGTAAATAATTTGAAGGGTGATGCTGCCAGAATGGCAGAACGCTGGCAAGGAGACATTGAAAATATTTATCAAACCGGTTTGGAAGGTTTTGATGTTATAGTTGATGCCATTTTTGGTACAGGACTTTGCCGCGAGATTTCGGGTGATCTGAAAGAAGTTTTTGAAAACATAAACACTTCCGATGCCATTAAAATTGCTGTGGATATTCCCAGCGGTGTTGACGGAAATACAGGCAAAATATTGGGGTCTGTGATCAGGGCTGATCGCACCATCACATTTTGCCGTTTAAAGCCGGCACATGTGCTATATCCATCGAAAGAAATCTGCGGCGAAATAACAATAGCCGATATTGGCATACCAGACCGTGTCGTTCATAAAACAAATCCGGACATTTTTGTAAATTGCCCATCACTTTGGCAGCATAAGTTGCCAAATTTTTCCGGTGACTTTCATAAATATGATAGGGGTCATGCCGTTATTGTAGGAGGGGATAGAACGCATACCGGAGCGGGCAGGCTTGCGGCTATGGCAGCGTTAAGGATTGGGGCGGGGCTGGTAAGTGTAAGTTGTCCTGATGATGCTATGGACATTAATGCGGCGCATCTGACCATTATCATGCTTAGAAAAAGAACTGAAATTATCAGTGATTTGGACAATGATAAGCTAAATTGCTGGTGTATAGGGCCTGCTTCGGGTGTTAATGAAGTAACCAAGGCTGATGTTTTAAGAATTCTTGAAGCGGACAAGCATGCCGTTCTTGATGCTGATGCCTTGAGCGTTTTTGAAGATAATCCGGAACTGCTTTATGAAAAATTATCAAAGAATGGCCGTGTTGTTCTCACGCCGCATGCAGGTGAATTTGCACGGATATTCCCCGGGATTAAGAATTTGGATAAACTTTCCACCGCCAAAGAAGCAGCCAGGATGTCTAATAGTGTAGTATTATATAAAGGGGCAGATACAGTTATAGCGGCACCGGATGGAAGGACAGTTATTTCAAATAAGGCAGCACCTTTTCTTGCGACCGCAGGCACGGGTGATGTACTGGCGGGATTGATTAGCGGCTTACTGGCCCAAAGGATGAATGCCTTTGAAGCAGCGTGCGCAGGACAATGGATTCACAGTGAATGTGCCAACGAATTTGGTGAAGGCTTAATTTCAGAAGATCTACTTTTAATCATTCCACGGGTTTTAAAGCGCCTGAAATAGAGTTTCATCCAATGGTATGAGTATCTCGTAATTTTTTTTACAAAAATATGAATTTTTCTGTGGCGTTTTCTATTTAAATGACTATAAATGCCTCTCAACACGCAAATGTGATGTTTTGGTTAACATAAGCGGGTGTGGCGAAATTGGCAGACGCGCTAGATTTAGGTTCTAGTGTCTTCGGACGTGGGGGTTCAAGTCCCTCCACCCGCACCAAAAATCACTGGTATAAAATTAGTAACACGGACTTTGTGAGTAATTGCAAGGTCCCTTTATTATTAGAACGGTTGATCCATGAAGATAACGGATAAAGAAAATAAAGGCTTAAAACGCGTCTATGAAGTGGTCATAACTGCCGCTGAGATTGATGCAAAAGTAGATGCAGAAATTCTGGAAGCTCAGAAAACTGTAAAAATGCCGGGATTTCGTCCTGGCAAAGCACCTGTTTCCCTACTTAAAAAGCTTCATGGTAAAAGTCTCCTGGGTAAAATTCTTGAGGAAACAATAAACGAAACTTCAGCAAAAGTGCTTAAGGAAAAAGGTGACCGTCCTGCAACGCAGCCAAAAATAGAGGTTGTTTCATTTGATGAGGGTGAAGACCTGGTTTACAGCATGGAACTTGAGGTTGTGCCGGTCTTTGATATTCCGGATCTTGAAAAAATAAAACTTGAAAAACTGGTTGTTAAGGTTGATCCGAAACAGATTGATGAAGCAATTGAAAAAATTGCCGCCGGCCAGAAAGATTACATTAAAGCCGCCAAAACATATAAAGCCGCAAACGGCGATGCTGTATTGATTGATTTTGTTGGTTCTGTGGACGGTTTGGAATTTGACGGTGGTGCTGCCGAAGGTCATCAATTGGTTCTTGGTTCAAACACATTTATTCCGGGTTATGAAGAACAGCTTGTAGGTGTTAAAGCTGGTGATAAAAAAGATGTGACAGTAACTTTCCCGAAAAGTTATCATGCTGAAAATCTTGCTGGTAAGGAAGCCCTATTTAAAGTGACTGTTCAGGAAGTTCAAAAGCCTGCACCAGTTAAAGTGGATGATGAATTGGCAAAGCGTTTGGGACTTGCTGATCTTGACGGTCTAAAAGAAGCGGTTAAAGGCCAAATAGAAAATGAACATGCAGAAGTTGCTCGTACACATACAAAAAGAGGACTGCTTGATGCGTTAGCGGACCTCGTCGATTTTGATGTACCGGAAAATATGCTTGAACTGGAAAACAGGCAAATCATTCATCAACTTAAAATAGATGCGCATAGACAACTACTTGCTGAAAATCCAGATGCAAAACCGGAAGACGCACCGGAACCTACAGATGAAGAAAAAGAAGAATATGAAGCCATCGCTCTTCGTCGTGTTCGTTTAGGGCTATTGATTTCTGAAATTGGTGCCAAGAACGATATTCAGGTAGGACAGGACGAAGTAACGCGTGCTATTTCTGCAGAAGCACGGAAATATCCGGGTCAGGAACAACAGGTATTTGAATATTTCCAGAAAGATCCGAATGCCATGGCGCAGATGAAAGCTCCTTTATTTGAAGAAAAAGTAGTAGACTTTATCGTCGGAGTCGCAAAAATTACTGAAAAGAAAGTAACGTCAGAAGAGTTAATTGCCATTATCGAAGCTGAAGACGATGTAGTGACTACAAAAAAACCAGCAAAGAAGAAGGCAGCGGTAAAAAGCAAGCCAGCTGGGAAAAAAGCACCTGCAAAGAAGGCATCAGCCGAAAAAGACACAACAAAAAAGGCACCAGCTAAAAAAGCATCAGCTAAAAAAGAACCTGCTAAAAAGGCTGCACCAAAAAAAGCATCAGCTAAAAAAGAACCTGCTAAAAAGGCTGCACCAAAAAAAGCTGACAAAAAGAAATAAAATTAATAATTTAATGATAGTTTCACCTTAACGTGTCACTCAATTAATAATTAATTTGATAAAGGAAGCTTAAATGAGCGATAAGATCGATACGACAATGAATAACCTTATACCCATGGTTATTGAGCAAACAAGTAGAGGTGAGCGTTCATTTGATATATTTTCTCGCCTGTTAAAAGAACGTATTATTTTTTTAACGGGTCAGGTCAATGACAGTGTCTCAGCTCTTATTACGGCTCAGTTGCTTTTCCTCGAAGCGGAAAATCCAAAAAAGGATATTGCTTTCTATATAAATTCTCCTGGCGGTATTGTGACTTCCGGGCTAGGTATTTATGATACAATGCAATATATCAGGCCAAAAGTGACAACCATTTGTATTGGACAGGCCTGTTCAATGGGTTCTTTGCTTTTAGCTGCCGGTGAACCAGGGCAACGTTATTCTCTTCCTAATAGCCGTATTATGATACATCAACCATCTGGCGGTGCCCAGGGGCAGGCAGCAGACATTGAAATTCAAGCTAAAGAAATCCTTTCATTACGTAAAAGACTAAATGAAATATATGTAAAGCATACAGGGCGTAAACTTGCTGAGATCGAAAAAGCAATGGACCGTGATAATTTTATGTCACCCGAAGATGCAAAAGAATTTGGCCTTATTGATGAAATTTATGAAAAACGGTCTGACACAGACGAAAGTTAAATCTTTTTGGTTTATTGATAAAAACTTTAATTTTTTGCTGTTGTTAATCAATTGTTTCCACATTTTACGTTATAACGATTTTTAATGTTGATATTTCGCCTAAATATTTTAAGTTGGCATCTCTGTAAACGCGTAAAAACAAAAAAATTAGGAAAATTGACCATATGTCCAAATCAAAATCTGGTGATTCAAAAAGCACTCTTTTTTGTTCATTCTGCGGGAAAAGTCAGCACGAAGTCAAAAAGCTGATAGCAGGCCCAACAGTCTTTATCTGTGATGAATGTGTAGAGTTGTGCATGGATATTATCCGTGAGGAAAGCCAGACATCAGTCACTAAATCAGACAGTGGTGTGCCTTCTCCGGCTGAAATTTTAAAAGTTCTTGAAGATTATGTTATTGGACAGGAACTCGCGAAGAAGGTTTTGTCGGTTGCTGTACACAATCACTATAAGCGTCTGCATCATGCTTCAAGCAATGAAGAAATAGAACTTTCAAAATCCAATATTCTGCTTGTTGGCCCTACTGGTTGCGGTAAAACGCTACTTGCACAAACACTGGCCCGTATTCTGGATGTTCCTTTTACAATGGCAGATGCAACGGCACTAACCGAAGCCGGTTATGTTGGTGAGGATGTTGAAAATATTATTCTGAAACTTCTTCAGGCATCTGATTATAATGTTGAGCGTGCTCAGCGGGGTATAGTTTATATTGATGAAGTTGATAAAATAAGCCGTAAATCTGATAATCCGTCAATTACCCGTGATGTGTCTGGTGAAGGTGTTCAGCAGGCATTGCTAAAAATTATGGAAGGGACAGTTGCCAGCGTGCCACCACAAGGTGGGCGTAAACACCCTCAGCAGGAATTTTTACAGGTTGATACGACAAATATACTATTTATTTGCGGTGGTGCATTTGCGGGTCTTGATAAAGTTATAGCAAACCGAAATGAAGGCAAGTCAATCGGGTTTGGCGCAAATGTCAAGAGTGCTGAAGACCATTCAATTGGGGAATTGCTGCTTCAGGCAGAACCTGAGGACCTGGTTAAGTTTGGTCTTATACCTGAATTCATCGGCCGTCTGCCTGTTTTGGCAACACTTACTGATCTGGATGAAGAAGCATTAGTGGAAATTCTTTCTTTGCCAAAGAATGCACTTGTTAAGCAGTATCAACGCCTCTTTTCTATGGAAGATGTTGAACTTCGCTTTACCGATGACGCATTGATTGCTATTGCCAAACGCGCGATTAACCGTAAAACAGGAGCACGTGGTCTTCGTTCAATTATGGAAGATATTCTTCTTGATACCATGTTTGAGCTGCCATCGTTGGAAGGTGTTAGAGAAGTAGTAATAAATGCTGAAGTTGTAAACGGAAACGCTCAACCACTCTATATTTATGCCGAAAACAAAAAAGATGAAGCAGGGGCAGGGGCCTAGGCCATATTTAGTTTATCTTCGGCCTTGAATTTGTCGCAGTGGCGCATTAAGTCTGTTAAAAGTAATTCAAATTAGATTAGAGTTGGATGCCCAATGAGCAAAATTTATCCAGTATTACCCCTTCGCGATATTGTCGTTTTCCCGCATATGATTGTTCCTCTTTTTGTTGGAAGGGAAAAATCTGTAAAAGCTCTTGAGCAGGTCATGAATTCAGACAAAAAAATATTGCTCGTTGCTCAGAAAGACGCCAACAGGGACGATCCCTATGTAAACGATATTTATCGTACAGGAACACTTGCAAGTGTTTTGCAGCTTCTGAAACTTCCAGATGGTACTGTAAAAGTGCTTGTTGAAGGGGTCGAGCGCGCGAAAATTAAAAATTTCACTGAAAACAGAGATTTTTTTGAAGCTGAAACTGAACTTGTGAGCACTAAAAAAGCTGCTAAAGAAGAAATAGAAGCGTTAAGCCGTTCTGTAATTGGCAAATTCACTCAATATAGTAAATTGAATAAAAAAATTCCCCCTGAAGTCATCGATACGACAAGTGAGATTGATGATGAAGGTAAGCTGTCTGATGTGGTTGCGTCTCATTTAAGCTTAAAGATTTCTGATAAACAGGAACTGCTGGAAAATGACGATGTCATAAGTCGCTTGGAAAAGATTTATTCCGTTATGGAAAGTGAAATTGGTGTCATGCAGGTGGAAAAGAAAATTCGCCGTCGCGTTAAAAGCCAAATGGAAAAAACCCAGAAAGAATATTATCTGAACGAACAGTTAAAAGCGATCCAGAAAGAATTAGGAGAAACCGAAGACGGCAAAGACGAAGTTTCCGAGATTGAGGCAAAAATTAAAAAAACAAGACTTTCCAAAGAAGCAAAAGTGAAAGCAACTGCGGAGTTAAAAAAATTGAAATCAATGAGCCCGATGTCGGCGGAATCAGCGGTTGTACGAAATTATCTGGATTGGATGCTATCTGTTCCGTGGAATAAAAAGCGTTCCGTTAAAATTGACATAAACGAAGCGGAACGCATTTTAAACGAAGACCATTACGGCCTTAATAAGGTTAAAGAACGTATCCTTGAATATTTGGCGGTTCAGAGCAGAACACAGAAGATCAAAGGGCCAATTCTTTGTCTTGTTGGTCCACCCGGTGTTGGTAAAACGTCGCTAGGAAAATCGATCGCACGCGCGACAGGCCGTAAATATGTAAGGTTTTCTGTTGGTGGCGTTCGTGATGAAGCCGAAATCCGTGGTCACAGAAGAACATATATTGGTTCGATGCCTGGCAAGGTGATACAGAACATGAAAAAAGCGGGTTCGAGCAATCCAATGTTTCTGCTAGATGAAATTGATAAAATGGGTTCCGATTTCCGCGGCGATCCGTCATCTGCGCTACTGGAAGTTCTTGATCCTGAACAAAACAGCAAATTTAATGATCATTATCTTGAAGTGGATTATGACTTGTCTGACGTCATGTTCATCACAACGGCCAATACGCTTGATATGCCAGGACCGCTTCTTGACCGTATGGAGATTATAAGGCTTTCTGGTTACACAGAGTATGAAAAGGTCGAAATAGCCAAACGACACTTAATCAAGAAACAGGTCGCAGATCATGGCTTAAAGGATGAAGAGTGGTCAATTTCAGACAGTGCCCTTCGTAAACTTATCCGTTATTACACGCGCGAGGCAGGTGTACGTAACTTGGAGCGTGAATTGGCAAATCTGATCCGTAAGGCAACTAAGCAAATAGTCGCCGGGAAGGTTAAGAAGGTTACGGTAACAGCAAAAAATCTTGAAAAATTTGCCGGCGTTAAAAAACATAGATTTGGTGAGGTGGATGATCAGGATATGATAGGTATCACCACCGGCCTTGCATGGACAGAAGTTGGTGGCGTCATCCTTTCAATTGAAGCAATTGTATCACGCGGTAAAGGCAAGGTAACGATCACCGGTAAGCTTGGTGATGTGATGCAGGAATCCATCAAAGCAGCACTAAGTTATGTCAGATCTAAAGCACCGGCATTTGGAATTCAGCCGAATGCTTTTGACGCTAATGATATACATATACATGTTCCCGAAGGGGCTACGCCTAAGGATGGCCCTTCGGCGGGTGTGGCAATGATCACTTCTCTGGTATCTGTATTAAGCGGTATCCCTGTTCGCCATGATGTGGCTATGACTGGTGAAATCAGTCTTCGTGGAAAGGTTATGCCAATCGGCGGACTTAAAGAAAAACTGCTCGCCGCCCATCGCAGCGGCATTAAAAAAGTGTTGATACCAATTGAAAATGAAAAGGATCTGGTAGAGATCCCGGACAATGTCAAGAAGGGTCTTGAAATTGTTTCGATGACGAATGTGGATCAGGTACTGGAACATGCCCTTGCATCACCACTTATACCACTTTCTGATGAAGAAATTGAAAGAATCGCAGCACTTGGTAATGGTGGAAGTGATTCCAATTTTAAGGATCATCTTCATCATTAAGGGAAATTTTGCTGTATCCTGAAGCAAAAAATTAATTTTAAAGTTGTATTAACCACTATAAAAAACACTCTTTCGTTTAGCAGGAGTGTTTTTTTATCTGAAAAAAGTTTTTTGTTTCAATGTCAAGGAAACTTTATTGAAAAAAACCGCAGATTTGCGTGGTTTTCCCTTTGACGAATTCCAATTGTATGTCTAATATGCCTTAGACTTTCGATCACAACAGATAAAAAGTCTTTATCCACATATTACTTTACTTTAAAGGGGAAGATAATGAACAAAAATGAACTAGTAAACAACGTAGCTGAAGCGGCAGGTCTTTCAAAAGCAGACGCAGCACAAGCTGTAGACGGTGTTTTTGATACAATATTAAGCACACTTGCTGCCGGCGATGAAGTTCGTCTGGTTGGTTTTGGTACTTTCAGTGTTGCAAAACGTGCAGCATCAGAAGGTCGTAACCCACGTACGGGTGAGAAAATTAAAATTCCTGCTTCCAAGCAGCCTAAATTTAAAGCCGGTAAAGGCCTAAAAGACGCTGTAAATAAATAATAAATAATAAATTAAAAAGGCGGTTGGTGATTTTTTTGCCGACCGCTTTTTTTAATGCTTTACATATCTATAACTTATCTGTAGATATGCACCCACACTTCGTCATAGAAGTGTAATTTTTGAAAATGTGGGGCGATTAGCTCAGTTGGTAGAGCGCTTCGTTTACACCGAAGATGTCGGGAGTTCGAG
>JAYODU010000018.1:0-34243 GCA_038106445.1 Kordiimonadaceae bacterium
ACCTCCATGTAATTAGTTTACATGAAGAGCCCCACAAGATAGTACATTCCTAAAGGTTGGTTTTGGTTCTGCTTTCATCTTTAAACAACCGGCTGCCAAACGAAATGCATTTTTGATTAATGCGGGTCTTGTTATGCTTGGCGCATTTATCGCACTTCGTCTTGCGGGTATTTATGGCGATCCCAATCCCTGGCAGGTGCAGGAATATGGTTTTCTTGCAACTGTTTTTGACTTCATGAATGTAAGTAAATATCCCGCAAGTCTGCTTTATCTGCTCGCAACACTTGGTGTTATGTCAATTGTTTGCGGCTATGCTGAGCGCTTAAAAGGTAAAGTTAAAGACATTCTGGTGATGTTTGGGCGTGTGCCATTTGCATTTTATGTAGCCCACCTTTATTTGATCCACGCACTTGCCATACTTCTTGGCATAGCTCAGGGATATACTTTTGATCAGGTCTTTAAATTTTTCCCGTTCTATCCGGAAGGATACGGTGTTGATCTGATGGGCGTTTATGCAGGATGGATCATAACACTTGCGCTGCTTTATCCGTTTTGTAAATGGGTGGCGGAAGTAAAACGCAGACGTAAGGACTGGTGGTTAAGTTACCTGTAAGATTTTATTGAAGGGGCGATCAAATCGCCCCTTTTTATTTATCGGGTGCAGCGGATAAGACCACGACCATAAAGATCACCCGTAAGGTTGCTTTCATCAATTGCAAGCCCACCATTTACAAGCAAATATTTAACACCAACCGAAGGTTCCCGCGGATTAACGAAATCCGCCCGCGGGGCAAATTCATCTGGATCAAAAATGACAATATCCGCGAACATATCCGGCGCAATATAACCCCGGTCACAAAGTTTAAATGTATCGGCCGTAAGCCCCGTACTGCGATGGATGAAATCCTGAAGTGTGACAAATTTTTTATTTACGACATATTCCCGGTACTTGGTGGGGAATGTGGCGAATTTTCGTGGATGACCGTAACTGCCATCGGATGATGTCATCACCCAGGATTTTTGCATAAAGGCACGCATATCATCTTCGTTGATTGCAAAATTTGCAATATTGCTTCCGCCTTCAAAAATTATTTCAATGGCCGTATCAATGGGATCCTTGCCGCGCGCTTCTGCTTCTTGACCTAAAGTGCGGCCAACGACCATATTGCCGTCACCACCGGAAAGCAGTAATGCGTCCTTACCGCCGCGCTTTCGCATATTTTCTTCCATGTCGGCCTTTATTTGCGGTAATTGCGCCGGGTCACTCAGCCGTGCATGCATGGCTTCAACGCCGCCTTCCTGAACATAACGGGGAAGAAGTGCCCCCACGACCCCGGTTCCTGTTGCAAGCCATGGATACTGATCAGCACTTATGCGCAGACCTTCGGCCTGTGCCGCTTCAATCATTTCGATTGCATCGGCTGATTGGCCCCATACATCAACACCAAGCGCTTTTATGTGTCCCACATGCCCCTTTATCCCCGCTGCGCGTGCGATGTCGATCACTTCTTTGATCGCACCAAGCAAACCGATATTATATGTACTTTCATCGCGTATATGACTTTCATATATCCCGTCATAAGGCTTGATTTCTTTTGCAAGTTCGATCACTTCATCAGTAGAAGAATAACTTCCGGGTGCGTAATAAAGGCCAGTAGATAATCCCAATGCTCCTTCTTCCATCGCCATACGAACCTGAGATTTCATAATTTCAAGTTCCCCATATGTTGGCTCGTCAGCCCGCATATTCATCACGGATTGTCTGACGGTTCCTTGCCCAACAAAAAGCGCTGTGTTGGTCCCGATGCCATCTTCTTCAAGCTGATCAAGGGTTTCGCGGATGTTTGTCGGTCCGCCGCCGTCATTACCATTAAATACTGTTGTAACCCCCTGCGTCAGATAGTTTGCATTATCCTTCCGTTCCGGATCCTGTAAATTACCAAGCGAATGTGTATGAGGGTCAATAAAACCCGGTGCGACTATTAAACCGGTTGCATCAATAATACGTCTGGCACTGATGTTTTCTGCACCGGGAGGTCCCATATATGTGATCTGATCGCCGTTTATGGCGATATCAAGTAATTGTGGTGGTTCATCATGACCGTTGTAGACAGTCCCGCCTGTGATAAGGATATCTGCACTTATGCTACCGTCATTTTGTTCAGCACAAGCTGATAATAACAAACATGCGAAAATTAATATTGCAGTTTTCATGATTTTCCCTCTACCCGTTGCTTCCCTTCACGTGTAATCAGTATAGGCCACTAATGGTTTAAAACAAGATATTGGGAAAATATACCTCTAATTATTAACAGAAAAAAACTGAAAATTTGCCTTATATTTCTTGACGTGTATATCGCTTTCCCCTATATACCGCTTTCAAGTTTTATAAGGCCTTGTGACGATTCTTGTTTGTGGGCTTGGAAATATATGAATTTAATTAAGGAAAAGACGATGTCACGTGTTTGTGAACTAACAGGCAAAACTGTAATAAGCGGAAACAACGTAAGCCATGCGCTTAACAGAACCCGTCGTAAATTCCGCCCTAATCTCAGTAATGTAACGCTATTGAGTGATGTACTGGGTCAGTCAGTAAAATTGAAAATTTCCGCACATGCCCTTCGCAGTGTTGAGCATAATGGTGGGCTTGATAATTTCCTTGTAAAAGCAAATGATATTAATTTATCGCTTAAAGCAAGACGCCTTAAGAAAAGCATCAAGAAGAAAATGGCTGCCGCCTGATAGGTAGAATGAATTAAATTTTTAAAGCCGCTGATTTTCAGCGGCTTTTTTTATGCTTTGAGATATAACGTACCTGAAGTAGTTTAATTAAATAACATTTTTAATTAAATATAATAAAAAGTTAGTATCCTTATCATAGAATATTTTCCAGCAGTAAATTCAAAGTAAGAAAATCGCGTATAAAATATGGGTTATATTTTAGTGCAGAGGCCATATTCTCGGCTATTGCATTTTATGTTTAAGAGGCGGAAATGAATAAAAAGGCAACGTCAACGATAATAATAATTGCCGCGAAGGAAGAATATCAAAAGCGCGGATATCCGGCGACAGAGGTTGACCATATTATAAAAAGGGCCAAAGTTTCAAAAGAGGAATTCGATGAGCAGTTTTCTTCTCTGGAAGATTGCTGTTTGAAAGTCCTTAAAAACCATGCGCAGGAAATGAAGCGAACCTCAAGAAATATGATGAAAATGACAATTGTAGGCAAAGGCTCAGTCTGTTTCTCGATGATTTATACGAAAATGCTGAAAGTCTTTCTAATGAGGGGCATCCGATTTTCAATCTTTATTATGATGTAAGAAGTTCAGATAATGAATTATCTGCAACGGCTTCAGAAATATTGAAAATGATGCATGAATGGCTCGATGAACAATTTATTATCATGTTAAAAACAGAAGCAGCGGTTGATCAGGGAGACAGTCTGATGGCCGCCGTGAGTGGGCTTTTGCTTATAGCAAAATTAACAGGGGATGCCCAAATGTTTAAAAATCAGCTGCTTCAACTTCGCTCCTGGATCAGATCCATGTAATGGGTCTTGACCTTGTCACGATCATCAGCCACTCTGTATTAAAATAAATAAACAGAGAAGAGCATTGTCCGAAAGTCAGGTCACAGAAAAAGATTTCTCAGATTCTATAAAGGTATATTTAGAGCCCAGAGTGCTTGCGATTTTGTTTCTTGGATTCTCTTCCGGTGTACCCTATGGAGTTCTTACCGGTGCTCTAAGCTACTGGGTTTCAAAAATTGATCTTAGTCCAAGCGAGATCAGCCTGCTTGCAGCAGCTGGTTTTCCATATACGATTAAGTTTCTTTGGTCACCACTTGTAGATCAGGTAAAGCTGCCAATACTTAATAATCTTTTAGGTCAGCGAAGAAGTTGGCTGATTTTATCGCAGTTGCTGCTTGTAGCTAGCATTGCCTGGCTCGGTTTTACTTCACCGCTTGAAAATTATTCACAGACTTATATAGCCGCTTTTTTTATTGCATTGTTCGGTGCAACGCAGGACATTGTGATTGATGGTTTTCGGATCGAAGTGTTGGAAGATGATGAGCAGGCAGCGGGTGCTGCGTTTTATATTTATGGCTACCGTATTGCCGGAATTCTTTTCTCTATTGGTGTGATCTATATATACACATTACTGGAAATTGATTGGTCATTATTGTTTGTTCTGGGTAGCTTTACAATGGTCGTTGGTATGATTGCAGCGCTAATGATGCGCGAACCGAAGCAAAAAGTTACCGATGAGAAGCTAAAAATTCAGAAAGAACTAGACGCAATACTTGAAAAAAAGTTGGCAGCAAAAGGCAAATTTCGTGAATATTCAGCCTGGTTCTATATGACGGTTATTGCGCCATTCCAGGAGTTTCTGAGCAGGCGGGGTTGGTATGTGTTTTTACTGTTTGCGGTATTTTACAAATTAGGCGACAGCTTGGCGATTTCACTGCAAACAAAATATTTTCTTTCCATGGGATTTGACGATCTCGTCATAGCCAATTCAGGTAAGTTAGTTGGTTTCTGGGCCTTATTACTAGGGTTTGCAGTTGGTGGCGCGCTCATGAGCCGCGTAGGTCTTTGGAAAGCTCTTCTGGTTTGTGCCATACTTCAACTGGCTTCTAATCTTGCATTTTCCGCACTTTATATTGTCGGGACAAACGCTTACTTTCTGGCATTCACTATGGGTTTTGAAAATTTTGCTACGGGGATGGGTGCAACGGTGTTGGTCGCGTATCTTTCTCTTCTTTGCAACAGATCCTTTACGGTCACCCAATTCGCGCTTTTAAGTGCACTCAATCAATTTACTGTCAAAATACTCTCTTCCCCAAGTGGTTATATTGTTGAAGCCACCGGTTGGTTCTGGTTCTTTATTATCACGGCAATTCTAGCTATTCCGGGTGTATTATTAATCTTTTGGATAAGGAATTTGGAAAATTTAGATAAAAAACAATCAGACCTTGCGAACGACCAGTTGTAAATGTGTTGAAAAGCGTGATTTTCGGCTAACCATTTGAAAACCATGTTGTTCCAGCAAGAACATAATGTTTTTTGATTTAAAAAAATTGATTTGTCCTTTAACGGGTTTGGGTCTTTTATAAATACGCCTTACGGGTATGGAAAGTTCGAATGTTTCACCGCGGTTCATCTGGGTGTATTTGTTTTTAAAAAATTGATTGATGTCTTTTGTAAAAAGAAGACCGCCATCATTATTTTGGTTGCTTTCGAAAAGTAATTTCCTGAAGCCGCAAAAGCGGCAATTATATTCAGGACAGAGTTTTTTTTGTATGGCAACAGCGGCACCACATACATCACATTTTTCTTTATACTCTTTTAAGTCTATATTCATTTTGTAATAATAGCGTTTTTTTCAAGTGTGCTAAACGAAAAGAACTGTAAAAAATAGTTTGGTACATCTTTCAAATAACTATATCATTTCACCGTTTTAGAAAATTGGTGAATTATTAAAGGTACCTGTTTATATGAATATCGCCGCTCAAAATTATAATCTGTCATCGGACGAAGATGCGATCTGTGTTGCTAGCGGGAATTTTGAAGTGCGGCTCGCCCGCAGCAATCAGGAAGTTGAAGCGGGCCAAAAGCTGCGATACAAGGTGTTTTTTGAGGAAATGGGGGCTAAACCCTGTGAACGTGTTGAGAGCGAAAAAAGGGATTTTGATAATTTCGATGAAATTTGCGACCATTTACTTGCCTTTGATAATTCAAAATCCGGTGAAGAACGTGTTATAGCCACATACCGATTGTTACGAGAGGAATTCGTTAAAAAGAAAGAAGATTTTTATTCCTCTTCTGAATTTGATCTAACCAATCTCTATAATGATCATTTCAGAAAGCTGATGGGGGACCGACAATTGCTTGAACTCGGGCGAAGTTGTGTCAGGGAAGAGTATAGAACCAATGCCGTGATGCATTTGATGTGGAAATTTATTGCACGTTATATTGATAAACATAAAATTGCATATCTTTTCGGATGTGCCAGCTTGCCGGGCACGGATCAGAGTAAGCTGAAAATGCCACTTAGTTATCTTTATCAACAACATAAAACACCCGATGAATTTAACATTCATGCTATAAAGGAACTCTACCAGAGAATGGATCATTTGAAGGAAGATGATTATAATCGCAAAGAAGCTATCCGTGCATTAGCACCACTGGTTAGAGGATACTTGCGGTTAGGTTGTTACATAGGTGATGGTGCCGTTATAGATGAACAGTTTGGTACAACTGACGTTTTCATATTGCTTCCTGTTGACCAGCTTGAAACAAGATATTTATCCCTTTGGGATGATTAAAGCATAACTTTCTTCCTGAAAAAATATGAAAGTCTTTGTGCGGGAAATGACCAGTCAAATAACAAAAAAAGATACAGAACTAAGAATAGGTGCAAAAACAACACCGATGATGACGCAGTTCCTGAAACTTAAGAGACAGCATCAGGACTATCTTCTTTTTTACCGTATGGGGGATTTTTATGAACTTTTCTTTGATGATGCGGTTAAAGCATCGGCCGCCCTTGATATTACGCTTACAAAACGCGGCAAACACATGGAAGAGGATATTCCCATGTGTGGAGTTCCCGTTCATGCTGCTGAAAATTACCTCTCCCGGTTGATCGGAAAAGGTTTCAAAGTTGCCGTATGCGAACAAATGGAAGACCCGGCAGAAGCCAAAAAACGCGGTAGCAAATCAGTTGTAAAAAGGGATGTGATAAGGCTTGTAACACCCGGAACCATAACCGAAGAAACCTTGCTTGACGCACGTGCTCATAATTATCTTGCAGCACTTTCTTTTGCGCAAGGAACTTATGCGCTTTCATGGCTTGATATTACGACAGGTGATTTTTACTTCAGTCAAATTACTCCAGCCAATCTTGATGCAGAACTTGCAAGGCTTCAGGCAGGTGAACTTATTGTTCCGTTTCATTTGCTTGATAAAAATGAATTGGCGGATGCGCTGGATGATTTTCAGAATATAATAACGCCGTTGGAAAGAGGCTTGTTTGACAGCAGTTTCGCTGAAAACAAAATTAAGAAAGTTTTTGAACTTTCTACTCTTGATGGGATCGGTTTGTCTGGCCGTGCGGAGCTTGCAGCTTGTGGTGCGCTAATAAGTTATCTTGAAGAAACACAAAAAGGAAAAATACCAAAGCTGAAATGCCCGAAACTGGTGGGTGAAGATAGTGTCATGTTGATTGACGGATCAACAAGACGCAATTTGGAGCTAAACAAAACGCTTTCTGGTGAAAAACAGGGCAGCCTTCTGGCAACAATTGATAAAACCATCACAGGCGCGGGCGCACGGCTTCTGGGTAGTTATCTGAGTGCGCCGCTTACAAACCCTGATGAAATAAATAAAAGGCTCGATCTTGTAAGTTTTTTTCTGAACCAGGAAGCACTTCGGAATGAACTTCGTGGTCTTCTTAAAAAATGTCCGGACTTAGAACGGGCTATGTCACGACTGTCCGTTGGGCGTGGAGGGCCAAGAGACCTTGCGGCAGTAAGGGATGCGCTAGGTCAATCATTTGAAATAAGAAGAATAATTGAAAGTAATCTATCCAAATTAGAAACGGGTTTTGATGAACAAGTTGATCATATAAGAAATATATTAAGTGATTTTGGTGATCATACTACAATTGTAGATGAACTTAAGGGGGCGTTACTACCCGATCCGCCACTCATTATTCGTGACGGAAATTTTATCGCCAGAGGGTACCACGCGTCTCTTGATGAATTTCAAATCCTTAAAAGCGAAAGTAAACGGCTTATTGCGGCTCTTGAAGGGCGATATAAGGAAAAAACAGGTATCAATGGCTTAAAAATAAAATATAATAATGTGCTTGGTTATTTTGTTGAAGTCACGGCGTTGCATGCTGATAAACTGATGACTGCACCACATAATGAAGAATTTATTCACAGGCAAACACTGGCGAATGTTGTTCGCTTTAATTCTACGGAACTGGCCGAACTTGCCAGTAAAATCGGACAAGCAGCGGATCGTGCTCTTAATCTTGAACATGAACTTTTTGAACAACTTGTAAAAAAGGTGCTTGGTGATTGGGAAAAAATTATTCTTGTTTCTTCGGCTCTTGCCATATTGGATACCGGCTCTGCTCTTGCCGAACTGGCAGTGCAGAATAATTATGTTCGTCCGGTTGTTGATCAAAGTCTTGCGTTTGAAATTGAAGCGGGACGTCATCCTGTAGTTGAAGCTTCATTGAAAAAGAACCTTGATGGTAATTTTGTGGCAAATGACTGTAATCTTTGTGAAGAAAACCGGCTCTGGCTTATTACGGGTCCCAATATGGCAGGTAAAAGTACTTTTTTAAGGCAAAACGCGCTTATTGCAATTCTGGCACAAATGGGCAGTTTCGTATCTGCCAGCAAAGCACACATTGGCATAGTGGACAGGTTATTCAGCCGCGTTGGCGCATCGGATGATCTTGCAAGAGGGCGTTCAACATTTATGGTTGAGATGGTTGAAACAGCGGCCATACTTAATCAGGCATCGGACAGATCACTTGTAATTCTTGATGAAATAGGACGTGGTACAGCAACATATGACGGGCTTTCCATTGCGTGGGCGGCGGTAGAACATCTTCATGAGGTAAATAAAGCACGCGGCTTATTTGCGACGCATTATCATGAGATGACTGCACTTTCGAACAAATTGGCGCATCTGGCACTTTATTATATGAAAGTTAAGGAGTGGGAAGGGGAAGTCGTTTTTCTTCATGAAGTAGCGAGAGGTTCAGCAGACCGTTCATACGGTATACAGGTGGCAAAGCTTGCAGGACTCCCAAAAGTGGTTGTTGAACGGGCAACCCAAGTACTGCATAAACTTGAACAGGGAGGATTTGAAGGACAGGGGGCAGCCCAAGGTCAAAAAATGCAATCCTTAAGCAATGAACTCCCTTTATTTTCAGCGATGCATGATAAATTATCAGTAAAATCGTCGGAACCTTCGAAAGTTGAACAAGCATTAGGTGAAATAAGTCCGGATGAGTTAAGTCCCAGAGAAGCACTGGAAATACTTTATAAATTAAAAGATTTGGCAAATTAAAGCATGATTAGGATCAAAAACCATCTTGAAGTTTTCAGTCGTAAGGATCAGGCAGTAAAACTTGATGAACTTAAGGAAAAATTTCGCCCCGATCAAATTAAGCAGCCGCTTTTGAAACTTCTGAAAGAAGCATATGAACATGGATTTGAAAATATCAGAAACAGGGCTGATAACAAAGAAACAGGTGTAAATCTGGCCAATGCTCAAAGTTTTCTGACAGATGAAATTGTCCGCATGCTTTATGATGTGGTAACGGATTATATATATCACCTTGCAAATCCCACCAAAAGTGAAAAGCTTTGTCTTGCCGCATTCGGAGGTTATGGGCGGCAGGAGATGGCACCTTATTCGGACATTGATCTTCTGTTTATTCAGCCATACAAAAAGACAGCATGGAGTGAGCAGGTTGTTGAATATATGCTTTATATGCTTTGGGATATGGGGTTTGTTGTCGGTCACGCTGTCCGTACGATAGATGAATGCATTCGTCTTTGCGATACGGATTTAACGGTAAAAACTGCCTTGCTTGAGATGCGATATATCTGGGGTGAGGAAAGTTTATATGAAGAACTACTTACTAAATATAACAAGCAGATTGTAAAAGGGCATGCCCCTGAATTTACCGAACAGAAATTAAAAGAACGGAATGATCGCCACAAAAGGCTGGGCGATAGTCGGTATGTTGTTGAGCCAAACCTTAAAGAAGGAAAGGGCGGGTTAAGGGATCTTCATACTCTCTTCTGGATTGCTAAATTTATATATAAAGTTCAGAGCGTTAGTGAAGTTGTTAAAAAAGGCGTGTTTTCAGACGAAGAATACAGGGAATTCAGAAAAGCCGAAGAATTTCTATGGGCAGTAAGGTTTCACCTGCATTATTTCGCAGGAAGGGCGGAAGAACGAATTACATTTGATGTTCAGAAATCTCTTGCAGAAAAATTGGGTTATGCAGATAGGCCAAACATGTCAGGGGTTGAACGCTTTATGAAGCATTTTTTCCTAATGGCAAAGAATGTCGGCGACCTTACGCGAATTTTTTGTGCGTATCTTGAAGAAAAACATAAACGCAAACCAAAATTACGCTTATCTAATATACCGTTTCTGTTCCGCTCGGCCGATGGCTTTCCGCTGGAAGGAAGCAGGATTAGTTTAAAAAATGCCAGTGTGATTGAAAAAGACCCTGTGAAAATGATTGAAATTTTTTACGTTGCGCAAAAGTATGGTTTAGATGTCCATCCACGTGCGTTACGTCTGATCAGACAAAACCTTCGCTTAATCCGAGGAAGGACAAGAACGGATTCCCGTGCGAATGAACTTTTCCTCAGTATTATGACTTTTAAGGATGGGCCCGGTTTCGCTCTCAGGCTTATGAATGAAGTTGGTGTACTTGGACGTTTCGTACCTGATTTCGGGCGTGTAGTCGCGCAAATGCAATATGATATGTACCATGTTTACACAGTTGACGAGCATACAATCAGGGCAATAGAGCTGACCTCGGAGGTGGAAAGGGGGGTGCTTGCGGAAGAGCATCCATTAGCAAACGAAATTATTCATAAAATATTGTCACGCAGGGTACTTTATCTTGCCGTATTTTTGCATGATATAGCAAAAGGCAGGAAGGGTGATCATTCAATATTAGGTGAAGAGGTCGCATATAAATTGTGCCCAAGGTTTGGACTTACAGATGATGAAACAGAAACAGTAGCATGGCTTGTGCGCTGGCATCTTTTGATGTCGTTATCTGCTTTCAAGCGTGATTTAAGTGATCCGAAAACCATCTCTGATTTTGCCGATCAAGTACAAAGTCCCGAACGGCTGCGGTTGTTACTTGTCCTTACAGTTGTGGATATTCGTGCTGTTGGGCCCAAGGTTTGGAATGGCTGGAAAGGTCAGCTTTTAAGGGATTTATATAGTCGGTCTGCGGAATATTTACTGGGTGGTCAGGTGAAATATGAAAATAGCTATCATGTTGACCGGATTAAAGAAGATTTGAAAATGGCATTAGAAGAATGGGACGATGAAAAATTCAATAATTACACAGCGCGTTTTTATAATACTTATTGGCAGGCGGTGGCAACGGAGGATCTTGTTAGAAATGCACTTATGATTGATATGGCCGATAAGTTCGGTGATGAGTTCACGGTAAATATCCATATTGATGATTTCCAGGATATTGCTGAATTAAGTATTTATGCAAAAGATATTCCGGGTTTGTTTTCACGCCTTACGGGTGCGATCGCACTAAGTGGTGCTTCAATTCAGGATGCCAGAATTTTTACGACCAAGGATGGAATGGCACTTGATACATTCAGAATTCAGGATGAGGCCGGCCAGGTTTTTAAAGATAAAACCATGCTTGATAAACTGGAACAAAATATTAAGAATACGCTTTCCGGAAAATTAAATCCTGGAGAAGTATTTGACAGGCGGCAGGCACAGAAAAAAAGGACTGATGTATTCAGAGTGGCGCCCCGTGTACTTATTGATAATAAAGCAAGTAACAGTCGCACGGTTATAGAGCTTAATGGCAGAGATAGAATTGGATATCTGTTTGATTTATCACGGGTTCTATTGGATTTGAAAATTACCATCAATTCCGCCCATATTGCGACCTATGGAGAGCGTGCGATAACAGTGTTTTTTGTGCGGGATGTTTTTGGTCACAAAATCACAAACAGTAAAAAACTTCAATTGATAAAAGACAAGCTCATGAATGTTCTAAGGGTGGAAAATTAGTATGTCTATGATTAAATCCACAGCTGTTTTTGGAAGTTTCACGATGATAAGCCGTATACTGGGTTTTGTACGTGATATACTCATAGCGGCGGTTCTGGGAGCCGGGATTATTACTGATTGCTTTGTTGTTGCATACAAACTACCGAACTTTTTTCGCCGCCTTTTTGCAGAAGGTGCATTTAGCGCATCATTTGTCCCTATTTTTTCGACTACACTGGAAAAAGATGGGAAAGAAGAAGCAATAAAATTTGCTGAAGAAGCGTTTGCGTGTCTGGCGATTACATTATTTGTATTTGTAGCACTTATTGAAATATTTACACCTGCACTCATTTTCGTGATGGCCAACGGTTTTACGGGCGATGAAGCTAAATTTGCACTTGCTGTTACCCTGACACGCTTTACATTTCCGTTCATTTTATTCATTTCTCTGGTTTCATTACTTGCCGGAATATTAAATTCGCTTGGAAGATTTGCAGAAACGGCAGCGGCACCAATTATTTTGAATGTATGTCTTATATCTGCTTTGATGTTTGCGTCAGAAGTGCTTGAAACACCGGCACATACGCTTGCTATAGCAGTAAGTATAGCTGGAATATTACAGGTTATTTTTCTTTTATATGCCTGCTATAAAGCAGGTTACCGTATTCGGATAAAAACCCCGAAATTAACACCAAAAGTCAAAAAATTGCTGATCGTTATGTGGCCTGCCGCACTCGGGGCAGGTGTTGTTCAGTTAAATTTATTTTTGGATATGATAATCGCGTCCTATCTTCCTGATGCTTCTATGTCATATCTTTATTATGCAGATCGCCTGAATCAGCTGCCAATCGGGGTGATTGGTGTTGCGCTTGGTACAGTACTTCTACCGTTACTTTCCCGTAATATCGCCAGCGGCAATGAAGAACAGGTGATAAAATACCAAAATCAGGCGATAGAAATGGGATTGTTTTTTACAGTTCCCGCAGCTGTAGCCTTCGTCATTGTTCCTGTAGAACTTATTCAGGTTTTATTTGAGCGCAGTAATTTTACGTCTGTCGCAACAGCACAAACATCACTTACTCTTGCGGCCTACGCATTCGGGCTTCCCGCCTATGTTTTGGCCAAAGTATTCGTGCCCGGATATTTTGCTAGGGGAGATACAAAAACACCGCTAAAATTTGCCATCGTTGCTCTTGTTTTAAATGTTGGCCTTAACTTGATACTGATGCAGTATTTTGCACATGTTGGACTCGCTATGGCCACTGGAATTTCTGCCTGGGTTAATGTATTGATGCTCTCCATCGGGCTTATTTTAAGGGGGCATTATCGTGTTGAATGGTCGTTAACCATGAGGCTCGGTAAATATATCATATGCAGCATTTTTATGGGTGTCGTCGTCTGGCAAGTGCAAAAATATACCCGCCCATTAATAGATGGGAATGGTTTTGAACAGCTTTCAGGATTAGTAATTCTTATCATAGCGGGAATAGGTTCATATTTGTTAGCTACTTTTATTACCAGAACGGTAAAAAAAGAGGAACTTAAAGCGCTATTTTCCAAGAGATAGTTGACCCGGACAAAATTCCCCGTCATATAGAACGATATTTGGAAACTAAAGAGTATGTCCAAAATACCTAGAGGAAAAATAATGGCAGATTTCAAACAACGTGTTTTTTCCGGTGTTCAACCATCAGGGAATTTAACACTTGGTAATTATTTAGGTGCGATCAGAAATTGGGTAGGACTTCAGGATAAATATGAAACTATTTTCTGTGTGGTTGATCTACATGCAATAACCACCTGGCAGGAACCGGATGTTCTTAGAAATGCAACGCGTGAAGTGGCGGCAGGCATGATTGCCAGTGGAGTTGATCCCAAAAAAAGTATTATTTTTAACCAAAGCCAAGTACCGGCACATGCAGAACTTGCGTGGATTTTTAACTGTGTGGCGCGTATGGGTTGGTTGAACCGTATGACACAGTTTAAAGAAAAGGCAGGAAAACATAAGGAGCGCGCGAGCGTTGGCTTATATGTCTATCCAGATCTGATGGCAGCCGATATCCTTGCTTATCTGGCGACACATGTTCCGGTAGGCGCAGATCAGAAGCAGCATCTGGAACTGACCCGCGACATCGCACAAAAATTTAATAGTGATTATGGCGTAGACTTTTTCCCCGAAGTAGAGCCACTGATTTTTGGTGCGGCAACACGTGTTATGTCGTTGCGAGACGGGAAGGCCAAAATGTCAAAATCAGATCCATCAGAAAATAGCCGCATCAACCTTACGGATGATCGCGATTTAATTGCAAAAAAAATCAGAAAAGCCCGGACAGACAGTGAACCCCTGCCGGGTACAGCAGAAGAACTGGAAGATCGTGCAGAAGCTAAAAACCTGGTCAATATATTTGCTGCCCTGAGCAACCGTGATGCATCTGATGTTTGTATTGAATATGAAGGAAAGGGATTTGCTGACTTTAAAAATGATTTAGCAGATTTGAGCGTTTCTGTCTTAGGGCCAATCACGGAAGAAATGAGCCGGGTGATGGATGATACGGCTTATCTGGATGGTGTACTAAGGGAAGGTGCCATGAACGCCAATAAGATGGCATCACCCATTCTTGATCAGGTTCATGAGATTGTAGGTTTTCTTAGGCCCTGATTATGCCATAATGATGAAGTAGTATTTGAATTGTGAGGGGTATAAAGGTAAGGTGGAGTCATGGGAAAATTTTATAAATTCATCATTTCGATTGCGCTGGTTATATTGCTTGCGTCCTGTACGCAATCAATCCGCAGCAGTGTGTCACGTTTTCATCAATTACCCCGGCCTAACGGTGAAAAAATTGCGATAGTACCAATGGATCCTGCATATAACGGGAGCCTTGAGTTTGCAAATTATGCTGCCTTGGTTGGTAATGAATTAGGACGCTTTGGTTATGTTCCCGCTAATGGTCAAGAACCCGATCTGATAGTAGAGCTTGAATTCGGTGTAGACGACGGCAAGCAGGTTACAAGAGTATCCCCATCGATGGTTGGCATGGGATATTATGTGGGATATTATGGCGGGTATTATAGCCGGTTCTATCGGCCATGGTATGGATATTATAGTCCGTATTTTTACCGAAGCTCATTTTATCATCCGGCATACTGGGATCCGTTTGGTTATTACCCGCTTGGAATGGCACCATCAGTTCGTACCTACACAAATTATACACGTCATTTAAAGATGGTCATAAAACCAAACAGGGATGGTGCGCTAAATCTTTATGAAGGTGAAGTTCAAAGTGTCGGGCGTAACAGTAATCTCCATGAAGTAATGCCATACATGGTTCAAGCATTTTTTACTAATTTTCCGGGTGAAAGCGGATCATCCGAACGTATTTCTGTAGAAATTCCAGAAAGTTAATTGTCGTTCGGTTTTGGGCTTGAATTGTCCAGAGTTAATCGCCATTTATAGTAGAGGATAATTGTGCGGGACGGATCATGTGGGAAACCATCAAAGACATTGGATACTGGCTTAGGGAAAGTATAAGTGGCAAGATACTAAAGCGCATATTGATAGGCTTTGGTGTATTAATATTATTGTATTATCCGGCCGGTATGCTGATGATCCATACAGTGAATGATGATCCCGATTTTGGTGCCCAAAATCCTACAAGGGGTAGCAATGTGGTTGCGGTCAGCATTGCATTGATTGAGCGTGAAGTTGAACAAAATGGTTGGGTATCAAACGATCCATTTTTTAAACCAGGTTACTTTCTTGATAATATGTCTAACTTCCAGACAGGCATAATATCAGCGATTGCCCGTTTCAGTTATGAACTTGTAGATCAGCTTGGTCGTACGCGTGGCTCAAGCAGCGTTGATCCGGATCTTCAGGAAGTATCAGGGCTATTGCAATATGCGGGTGATATCTGGTGGTGGAACCCATCGACATCATTAATGCCGGTATCAACGTCCGAACAGCAATATATCAAGGCAATGAAACATTTAATTGTTTATAATGAAAGGCTAGCGCGCGGGAATGCCGTGTTTGAAAAGAGGGCAGACAATCTGCTTGCTACTTTGGACCGTATCTCTCTTGACCTTGGAACGTCATCGGCCAGCATTGATGTTTATATTCAAGATGGGTTCGGATGTATGTTAGATTTTGGTGCTGATGATCTGTTTTTTAATGTAAAGGGTCAGGCATATGCATACAGGCTGATATTACAGGAGCTTCGTAAAGATTTTGAAACAGTTATTGATTCACGTGATATAGCTTCTATCTGGGATGAAATGGAAGCATCATTTAATTCCATAATTGCGATGGATCCGTTGGTAGTTTCCAACTGCGAAGTGGACGGCTTATTATTTCAAAATCATATAGCAGCCCAAGGGTTCTATCTGCTTCGTGCCAGGACACAGTTAAAGGAAATTACCAATATTCTGTTGAAGTAATTATAGTCTTGCCAAATAGCGTAGATGAATGGCAGTATGACGATCCGGAAAATGATAAATATAATTCTGCTGGCAACAGATAAAGAGGGATTTAGCGATGTCCGATCAGGACAATAAATGGAAATTTTTAATCATTGCCGATGAAACGCCGGAATTTATGAAGGTGTTGCGCCTTGCTGCTAAACGGGCAGAAAAGGTAGGCGGTAGTATTCTGATGCTCCGAATTATTCCACCGGCTGACTTTCAGCACTGGACATCTGTGAAAGATCTTATGGAAGAAGAAGCGATGGAGGAAGCACGGGAGCATATTGATGCTTATGCACGGGAAATTAAGCGTATTTCAGGGCTTGATGCTGAAACTGTTATCCGCAAGGGAAAACCGGAAGAAGTCATTTCTGAAATTATTGCCGAAGATCACGATATCCATCTTTTAGTGCTTGGTGCTGATGTGGACGGTGATCCGGGACCTTTGATCAGAAGTTTCAGGGAAGTGCTGTTAAATGTACTTCATATGCCGGTACTGGTTGTGCCGGGCAATATGACAGAAGATGAGATAGACAAGTTCGCTTAAATTTATTCATTAATCTTGAATAAGAACGCTGCAAGCACTATGTAACGTTAAGAACTTATTAGTCAGGAAAATTGCATGTTTATTCAAACCGAACAAACACCAAACCCAGCAACATTGAAATTTATTCCGGGAGAGGCCGTTCTTGAATCCGGCACTATTTTTTTTGAAAGCAAGGATGATGCAGGTATTTCACCGCTTGCACAGGTTCTGTTTGACATCGACGGTGTTTCAGCTGTTTTTTTTGGTGCTGATTTCATAACAATTGAAAATGACGGTGCAGATTGGGATGTTTTAAAACCTGCGGTACTTGGCACAATTATGGAACATTACACAGCAGGTCTTCCGATTGTAACAGGAAAAGCTAAAACTGACGTCGTTGATGATGATGCAGATCCTGAAATTGTCGCGCAGATCAATGAGCTTCTGGATACACGTGTTCGCCCCGCAGTAGCAAGGGATGGTGGTGACATAACCTATCACGGATTTCGTGACGGAATTGTTTATTTAAGAATGCAGGGTGCGTGCTCCGGATGTCCAAGTTCAACAGCAACACTAAAATACGGCATACAAAATTTGTTAAAGCATTATATCCCGGAAGTGGAGAGTGTGGAGCCCGTTGAATAATCTAATCCGGTGTTGCCGCTAGATTAAAGAAAGGTAATCCAAACCAGTACCACCGCCCGTTCGGGCCTGGCATTGTGCAGTTTATCCTGTGACGTCCTGCTGGAAAAGCATCAGTAAAACGAATTTCAATTCTATTATTTCCTATGCGGTTTACCGTTGCGGGTCCATTAATATGCGATGGATAGCACTCTAATGCACTTAACCCATCTATACTTTCATCAACAGTAAAGCCAACCAAGGGTGGATTTTGTTCAAGATTTGCACTTCGCGGTAATATATCACGTACAGGCAGCGATCTTGAGTTTATGATCAGCTTGAAACGTTCAATATCCGAATAATTTTCATTAAAAGCAAAACGGGGTATTGCCATCATATTGTTTTGACTGCTTGCTGTGCTGGAATATTGGGCAAAACCGGCGTGGTAATTGCGGTTTTCGATTGCAGTGATCAGGCCTTCTGAATATTCACCGTAAGGAAAGGCGAAAAGATCTGGTACATAACCAAGTTCCTGTCTGTAAATATTATCGGCAATATCGAGATCAGCTACGGCGTCACTTATGCTAATCTCTGTCATATGTGCATGTGCATGGCCGTGGTGACCAATATCAACCAGAGGGTCAGCTTCAAGCTCACGTACCTGATCCCAAGTCATGGAAAGTTCATTTTGATCGTTAAGCGATTCGGTGGAAATAAAAAGTGTAAAAGGGATATTTGCTGCTTTAAACCGTGGCCATGCTTCTTCATATATGGATTTATAACCATCATCTATGGTGATAGCGATAGTTCGTGGGGGTAGCTTCGTACCATTCTTCAGAGCTTCCGTAATGGTACGTAACGGAACAATATTATATATTTCCTTGCTTAACTCTTTTATATGTTGATCAATTTGATCAAGTGTTACATTTGTCGTCGGGTAATTTTCTTCACCAAAGCGGTGATACATGATAATGACAGCGCTGTCTTCATCTTGTGCAAATGACAGGGTCGGGTATATTGAAATAAACGACATAAATAAAAATAAATGACAGGTAAGTTTTTTCAATAACATCCCTCTGTTGTAGCGCGACTTTATATTTATGGTGCGGACTATAACAGAAAATTGGTCAAGATTTGAGAAAAATTTTCAGTACTAGCGTAATGGTTTAAATGAAAAAAATATTAGCAATTGATACAACTTTAGGGGCTTGTTCTGCAGCAATAGTAGTGGATGGTCAAGTTCTTGCACGTAATAAGGAAGTCCGTGCAAGAGGCCATGTAGAACGGTTGTTACCGATGATAGAAGATGTGCGACTGCAAGCAGAAATTACCCTTTCCGATCTTGATTTTATTGCTGTAACAGTTGGTCCGGGTACATTCGCCGGTGTTCGTGTTGGGCTTTCAGCAGCAAAAGGTTTGGGACTGGCTTTAGATAAACGGTTAATCCCGGTTTCAACTATGGAAGCTTTGGCATATGAATTTTGCCATAATGATCCTGAATATGAAGGGCATATGACTGTATCAATTGATGCAAGAAGAAACGAATTTTATATGCAGGATTTTTATGTTAAGGGCGGGATGTTTGAATCAACCAATAATCCCCAGGCACATACGTTTGAAGTTGCCAAAAAACATCTGGAAAAAAACACCATGAAAGTAATAGGAAGTGGTGCGAAATTGTTGCTTGATCACACTGGTACTGAATTGGAGCACTTTCAAAGTCCGGATGCTTATTATGTCGGGCAATTGGGATTTAAGAAAATTTCCTATGCTGTGTCCTGTCATGAGGCGTCACCATTATATATTCGCGCACCGGATGCTTTTAATCCAGCTCCATTAGATTTTTTTTTTACCGATGATTGAAGCAGCATCACTTCAAATTTCGGAAATTGGGATCGCAGGGTCAGAATTGCTTGCACGAATTCATAGCATTGCATTCGAAGATCATGATGGACAAAAATGGGATTCTAAGACATTTGAAGAACTGTTTAATATAAGGGGAACAACAGGTTATATTTTGAAAAAAAATGATCAGCCTATTGGCTTTATTTTGATCCGGCACCTATATGACGTGGTGGAAATTATTACCTTTTGCATATTGCCAAGATGGTGTAAAAATGGTTATGCTACTTATCTATTAAAATCGATAATAAAAAGCCTGAAACAAAAGGCTTTTAAAAGGGTATTTCTTGAAGTTCGTGAAAATAATAAAGCGGCCGTAGGACTTTATCAAAAATGTTCTTTTGTACAAATTGGCCGTCGCGAAGGATATTATAGTAACAGCCGGAGTTATAAAAATGATTCTCTTGTTATGAAGTTGGAATTAAGAAACTAAACGAACGGCAAAACAAAATAGGAAATTAATATGGCTTCTGAGATAGAGAAACTATGTATCGAAAAAAATATGCGCATGACAGAACAGCGCCGTGTAATTGCACGTGTGCTATCGGAAGCAGAGGACCATCCTGATGTGGAAGAAGTGTATCGGCGCTCAACTGAGATCGACGATCAAATCAGTATAGCGACTGTATATAGAACAGTCCGCCTTTTTGAAGAAGCAGATATTCTTGAGCGCCATGATTTTAGGGACGGTCGTTCGCGGTATGAGCTCCTTACAGAATCCCATCATGATCATATGATTGATGTTGAAAGTGGCGAAGTTATTGAATTTGTAGATGATGAAATCGAAAAATTACAAGAACAAATCGCAAAAAAACTTGGTTATAAGCTCATTGATCACAGGATGGAACTTTACGGGGTTAAGATAAAAAATTGATATATGCTGGGATTAACAGAAATATAGCTATTTTTGTTGATCAGTGGTATAGACGGCGGCACTGTATGGGAAATCCCATGCAGTGTTTGTTTGAGAACGATTTAAATGCGTAAATACTTCAAAATACTGAAAATAGCGATTTATCTCGGGATTTTGTTACCTCCGACTATCCTGTTGAAGAAGCTCAGATTTCCTGGTTATAAAGCCTGGCCACATTGGGTTCATAAATCCATGTGTCTTGCGCTTGATATACGTGTTAAAACTTTTGGACATGCATTGGAAGGTTCCCCCACCTTATTTGTATGTAACCATGTCTCCTATCTCGATATCATTATTCTCGGACATATCATTAAAGGGTGTTTTATTGCCAAAAGGGATATGATTGATTGGCCGATACTTGGGTATCTGTCAACATTGCAGCGGACTATTTTTATCGACCGTGAAAAAAGGACCGAAGTGCAAACCCAAAGGAAGGAAATGCAGGATCGTATTAAAGGTGGAGATAGCCTGATCCTGTTCCCCGAAGGTACGACATCAAATGGTGGTGTGGTTCTTCCGTTTAAAAGTTCGTTATTTGGTGTGACTGAAAACTATATTCATCCTATGGCAGATAGTGAGGGAAGACCAATTGATTTGATGGTGCAGCCAGTGACACTGGTATACAAGCGCATTAATTGTATGCCTACAAACAGGACCAACAGGAATAAGATAGCCTGGTACGGCGATATGGAAATCGGACCACATTTCAGGGAATTTTTAAAACAACAGAATGTAGAGGTGGAAGTCCATTTTCTGGAACCGGTTTCACGTAATCTGTTTAAAACAAGAAAAGAATTATCAGTATATTGTCAGCGATCTGTTGAACGAAAATTGGAAGATCGCCTTAGGCGCACGTCAGAGTAGGAAGCAAAGTGAAGAAAAAGTTTTATATCAAAACATACGGTTGTCAGATGAATGTCTATGATACCGAACGTATGATTGATGTAATGGCACCCGAAGGGTATGAAGAATCGGACACCCCGGAAGATGCAGATTTGGTTGTGTTGAACACATGTCATATCCGCGAAAAAGCGGCTGAAAAAGTATATTCGGATATTGGCCGAATAAAAAAAATGAAACAAGCCCGAAAAAAGGCTGGCGAAGATATGATTTTAGCGGTGGGCGGATGTGTTGCACAGGCAGAGGGTGCCGAAATTATGAAACGTGCGCCGATTGTCGATATGGTTTTCGGGCCGCAAACATATCACAATCTTCCAAATATGGTTCACAAGTCGCTAGCTTTAAAATCACAGGGTCAGAAATCGAGAGTTCTTGATACTGATCTGGCAGTTGATGAAAAATTTGACCAGCTATCGAAAAAAGCTGTGAAGAAAAAACCGACAGCATTCCTTACCATTCAGGAAGGATGCGATAAATTTTGTACATTCTGTGTTGTACCCTATACAAGAGGATCCGAATTTTCGCGTTCAATTGATGATATTATGAATGATGCGAGGAAACTTGCTACGGCCGGTGTGGTGGAAGTGACCCTGTTAGGGCAGAATGTAAATGCGTTTCATGGCGTTTCATCAGATGGTGAAGAATGGGGACTGGCTCAACTCATTCGGGAACTTTCCAAAATAGATGGTTTTGAACGCATCCGCTACACCACTTCCCATCCACATGATATGACAGATGAACTTCTTGAAGTGCACCGTGATGTAAAGGAATGTATGCCATATCTTCACCTTCCGGTGCAGGCAGGGTCAGACAAGATTTTAAAGGCAATGAACAGGACACATGATAGTGCTACTTATATTGAAATTGTAAGAAAACTTCGTAAATGCCGCCCGGATATTGCCCTTTCGGGTGATTTTATTGTTGGCTTTCCCGGCGAGACCGAAGAAGACTTTGAGCAAACAATGAAACTGGTTCGTAGGGTTAAATATGCGCAGGCCTACAGTTTTAAGTATAGCCCAAGACCTGGTACGCCAGCTGCACAGTTTGAAGATCAGATAGACGAAAATATTAAGTCAGAAAGACTGGCACGATTACAGGCACTTTTAAAAGAGCAACAAACAGAATTTAACAATAGTGTCATTGGTAAAACACTTCCTGTTTTGGTAGAAGCGTCCGGGAAAAACGCTGATACAGTTTTCGGACGCAGCCCCTATATGCAGGCGGTGCAGGTAAATATCGGTGAAAAAGATATTAAAAACCTTATCGGCAGGATTGTGAATGTAAAATTAAATGAAGGAGGCCCTTTTAATATTCAAGGTGTACTTGCTTAAGCATTATTGATAAAATTTAACTTATGAAACGAAAAAGCAATAAAAATATTATCACCAATGTTCTTGAATTCGAAGACAATTTGTTGCTTCCGGCACTTTTTGGGGAGCATAATTCAAACCTGGCCAGGATAGAAAATGAATTCGGGTGTACTTTATCCGGTAAAGGAAATTTACTGTCAGTAGAAGGGCCAGAAGAGGCTTGCAATTTGTCAAGAGATGTCCTTTTCAGTCTTTATAGCAGGTTGGAACAGGGTCATAACGTCACAAGTGGTGATGTGGACGGTGCAATAAGACTAGTTACCATGCTAGACAGTCCGGCAGCTCATTATGCGGCTCCGAGGGAAGTTGTTGCTGAAATTAAAGATGTTATAAGGACAAGCAAAACTGTTATATCACCGCGGTCAGTAAATCAGGCAAAATATATTAATGCGTTAAAAAACGGGAATATGACTTTCGGGTTGGGGCCGGCAGGTACGGGAAAAACGTTTCTTGCTGTGGCAATGGCTGTTTCCTATTTAATAGAAGGCAAAGTTGAACGTATTATTTTATCCCGCCCGGCGGTAGAGGCGGGCGAAAAATTGGGTTTTCTTCCTGGTGATATGAAGGAAAAAGTTGACCCCTATCTGCGTCCATTATATGACGCTCTTGGCAAAATGATTTCAATGGAACAAACGGAAAAACGCCTTGAGCGCGGAGAGATTGAAATTGCGCCGCTTGCTTTTATGCGCGGCCGAACCCTGTCTGATGCATTTGTTATACTTGACGAGGCCCAGAATACAACGCCTATGCAAATGAAAATGTTTCTAACCAGATTTGGTCAAAACTGCCACATGGTTATTTGTGGAGATCCTACGCAGGTTGATCTTCCTGATGGAAGCATGTCGGGTTTAAAGGACGCTGTTGAAACGCTGAAAGGGATAAAAGATATTTCATTTATTCGTTTTGATGATACTGATGTTGTGCGTCATAAGCTGGTTGGAAAAATTGTCAAAGCCTATGACCGGAAGGAAAGAAGAAAAACATAATGGTGCTTCCAGAAGGTTTAATTCTTGAGGTTTCGGTGGATTTTGAAGACTGGAACAGCAAACTATCCGACTATAATAAAATTATCATTAATGTTATTTATCAGATAGTTAAATACGTGCCTGAAGGGAAACAGTTATCAAAATTTCAGCATCTTGAACTGGGTATTATCCTTTGTGATGACACTTTTATAAGACATTTAAATAAGACTTTTCGAAATAGGGATGATGTGACCAATGTACTTTCATTTGAAGGATTAAGTCCAGATCAGTCAAAAGCAATGTTACAAACTGATGCACCAGCCCAGCCTTTCCCACAAAGTCTTGGAGAAGTTTATATTGCATATGAAACATTAAAACGTGAGGCGGAACTGGCAAATATCACCTTTAGCGACCATTTTACGCATCTTACAATTCATGGAATACTACATCTGTTGGGGTATGATCATATTGAAAACCATGAAGCAGAAATAATGGAAGCTATCGAAACAAAACTACTTAACAATCTTGCTATTGACGATCCTTATGCAGCGTGAAATAGTAAATTTGGAATCTTAACGAGAGGATCAAGATTAAGCCATGCCGGCATCAACAGAATCTGATGATAACGATAAACCGGAACAGAGTGTCTGGAACAGTTTTTTAAAGATTTTCAGACGATCCACAATTGATCATGAACTTAAAGTAAGCCTGGAAGAAGTATTAGAAGAAATTGAGGCAGGGGAAGGGACGCTCGGGGAGGAAGAGCGTTCAATCATCATGAATACATTGTCTTTTGGTGATTTGCGGGTGGACGACGTTATGGTCCCGCGCGCTGATATTATCGCGCTCGAAGAAAATTCAACTTTTAATGAGATGATGCAAGTCTTTGGAGACGGTGCGACTTCAAGGCTGCCTGTATATAGAGGCACCCTTGATGAAGTAATTGCAATGGTACATATCAAGGATGTTTTCAGTGCTTTCGTTAAAAACAGAAAAAACAGGACATTTCCAAAAATTAGATCAATTCAAAGACCAATTTTATTTGTACCACCATCCATGAAGCTGCTTGATTTGCTGACCAAGATGAAAAAAACAAGAATTCATATGGCGCTTGTCGTCGATGAATACGGGGGTACGGATGGTCTTCTTACTATCGAAGACCTAGTGGAACAAATTGTTGGTGATATTGAAGATGAGCATGACATTGCAGATGATGTACTTATGCGGGAGCTTCCAAACGGCAATCTTCATGTCGATGCGCGGCTACCAATTAATGAACTGGAAGATCTTCTTGGTATTGATTTTCTGACCGATGATCAGGATGATGAAGTTGATACATTAGGGGGGTTAGTCTATACACTTGCCGGTCATATACCGCAGAAAGGCGATATCATAGAACATGAAAATGGTATTCGTTTCGAAATCATCGATGGCGATACCCGCCAAATAAAATATATTATGGTCCTTCGAAATTAAATTTATGCAAGGCAGAATTTTTACCATTGATGATATTTGCGCCTTTATAGAGGGATTGTCGGATAATCAATGCCGATTATTTTCTCTGGTTCTTGGGGCTCTATCCGCATTATCCTTTGCACCTTTATATCTTTTCCTTTTTTATATAATTACACTGCCACTTTTACTGATTATTGCAATGAAATCAGACGATTATAAGATCGCATTTTCAAAAGGGTATCTATTCGGCTTTGGTCATTTTTTTGCGGGTCTATACTGGATTGGTAATAGCACAGCAGTCGAGGCAAGTGTTCCTGACTGGGCAGGTTATATTCTCGTGGCGGTTTTATCTTCCTATCTTGCCGTTTTTATTGCAGTTGTCACAGGTGGAATAAAATATATTTATGGAAATAAACCCTTAAAGCCCTATCTTTTAAATATTGTAGTAAGCTTTATCGTGATTTGGTCCATCGGCGAATGGGTAAGGGGATTTCTGTTTACCGGGTTTCCGTGGAATCTGAGTGGATATATACTTGGCTTTTCTGATATCATGATGCAATCCACCAGCATTTGGGGAAGTTACGCACAGACAATCATCGTTCTTATGCTTTCATTTGTACCATTTTTAATGATGGACAGGAATTCGCGGGTTTATTCGGCAGCATTTGGCGTAGTTACGGTTCTGGGTTTAATAGCTTATGGTACCTTCCGTATTCCCGTTGATTTTGAATTTCTTGATGGGGCCGAATACCGCGTAGTTCAGGCAAATATCGCCCAGCAGGATAAATGGCCATATGAAAATTGGGGAAAAAACCTGATTACGCATATGGATATGAGCGAACAAAATGAAATAAAGAATCCGACTTTCGTAATTTGGCCAGAAACAGCGGTCATTTATTCACTATCTGAAGAGCCGACACGCAGGCAATTGATTTCAAAAATACTTGATAATAAAGGAGGCGCAGTTTTAACGGGTTTCCCGCGTCGTCAACGGGATCCGGATGGGACCAGGCTATATAACTCTTTTGCCGCGATCGATGATCAGGGCCAATTGCAGGGAATATATGACAAAAATCATCTGGTGCCGTTTGGTGAGTATATACCGGGCTTTATCCGTTCAATTTCCTATGCCTTTGGTCTGGATAAGATATTCACAGGGGGCCAGGATTTTGCCCACGGTGAAACAAGTAATGTAATTTCAATTAACGGTATGCCACCTGCGGGCGTACTTATCTGTTATGAAGTTATTTTTCCGGGCAGAGTGATTAATGGTGATAACCGGCCGGACTGGCTACTGAACATAACCAACGATGCATGGTATGGGAACAGTTCTGGTCCTCGTCAGCATCTTCTGCAAACACGAATACGTGCTATTGAGGAAGGGCTACCACTAATTAGATCGGCCAGTACAGGCATATCAGCTGTTGTAGATCCTTACGGTAGAATTATTGATCGGGTAGAGCTTAACAAAAGAGGAGTGATTACCAGTAAATTACCAAGTAAACTTCAGGAACGAACATTTTATTCCATTTATAAAGAATTGGTCTTTGCTTGCATAAGTATAATATTAATTATCGTAAATATTGTGCTAAACAGGAGAATTTCATCGCAAGAAAGATAATACTTGACGTTAATAACCTTCATAACTAAACAAGAAACATACTTTTGGGCGGCCGAACTTGAATGGGGATGTTCGGGAAGTATTTATCTAATCTAGATTTTATAGGGCATTATTTAAAATGAGTATGACCAAATCATCACCAGACCCAGTAGATATTCATGTAGGTGCACGTGTGCGTCTTAGAAGGACACTGCTTGGTATGAGTCAGGAGAAGCTGGGGAAAGCTCTTGGATTAACGTTTCAACAGGTACAAAAATATGAACGTGGTGCTAACCGTATCGGTTCAAGTCGCCTTTTTCAGCTTTCAAGAATTCTGGATGTACCTGTTTCCTTTTTCTTTGATGAAATGTTGCCGGAAACGACACGCAAAGCAGAAGGAATGGCAGATGATAATGATCAGGTTTTTGAAGTGGACAAGCTGTCACGAAGAGAAACATTGGAACTGGTGAGAGCATATTATAAAATTACTGATCCTACTGTTCGCAAAAAAATATTTGAAATGGTGAAAGCCGTTGGCAGTTCAGCTATTGGATCCAACAGTTAAAATTAATATTTATATCTAAAATGAATTGAAAAACATGTTTTGTCGGTCAATGATAAAACATGTTTTTTTATAGGGAACTTATGAACGATAAAAATCTAATATATAAAATCTGTAAAAGTTCCGATTGGAACCTGGCCTGTGAAAATGGGGTCTACAATGGGTCATCTGATGATGTTCGGGATGGCTTTATCCACTTTTCAGCATGGGAACAGGTTAAAGGTACCTATGATAAATATTTTTCAGATCAGCCTGAACTTGTGATCGTTACAGTTGATATTAATAAATTACCACATGAAAATCTTAAGTGGGAAGTTTCCAGAAATGGTGAAAAATTTCCACATCTCTATGGTGATTTGAACATGGATGCTGTAGTTAAAGTGGAAGAACTTCCTGATCCATAAATATAGTAGAATATATGAACCTGTATGAATCCATAAAACCAATTTTATTTATGATGTCCCCCGAAAGGGCGCATAGCATGGCGATATTCGCATTGAAAATTGGAATAGTAAGGGGACACCATAATCCTTATTCTGACTTGCTTTCTCAAAAAATATGGAACCTGGATTTTCCAAGCCCAGTAGGGCTTGCGGCAGGATTTGATAAAAATGCTGAAGTGTATAGTCCCATGCTTGATCAGGGTTTTGGCTTTGTAGAAACGGGAACTGTCACACCGCTTGCACAATCCGGAAATGCAAAGCCGCGGATATTCAGATTATCGGAGGATCAGGGGGTTATAAACCGGTTAGGGTTTAATAATAAAGGGCTTGATATATATATAGAAAACCTTAAAAAAAGAGGCCCCAAAAAAGGTATCGTCGGTGCGAATATAGGGGCAAATAAATTAAGTGAAGACCAGATTGGTGATTATATTACCGGGCTTTCACGCACTTTAGGGCTTGCGGATTATTATACCATCAACATTTCATCGCCCAACACACCTGGACTACGCGCCCTACAGAGCAGGGAAGCACTTGATGAACTGCTCAAAAAATTAAAAGCAGTCCGCGATGATGCCGATTTGAAGGTAAAGCCGCCGTTATTGCTGAAGATTGCGCCTGATCTGAACCATCATGAATGCGAGGATATTGCTGAAATAATTCTCAAGCATAAGATGGACGGATTGATTGTAAGCAATACGACATTATCAAGAAATAACCTAAAATCAGTATATCAGGATGAGAGCGGCGGGTTAAGTGGTCAGCCGTTATTTGAGCTTTCAACACAAATACTTTCATTGATGTATAAGCTAACCAATGGACAAATTCCGCTGGTAGGGGTGGGCGGCATTTCTTCGGGTGCACAGGCTTACGCTAAAATTAAGGCTGGAGCATCATTGGTCCAACTATATTCAGCACTGGTTTATCACGGTCCGGAATTGGTTCGGAAAATAACTTCAGAACTTGAAACGCTTATAAAAAAAGATGGCTTCAGCAATGTAACTGAAGCCATCGGGATTGATCATAAATAATCCATAAAACTACTAATCGTCCGCATCGCCCATTTGCGACTGCAGGTAATTTTTTTCACCGACTTTTTCAATAAGGGCAAGATTAGTTTCGAGCCAGTCAATATGCTCTTCCTCATCTTCCAGAATGCTTTCAAACAATTCACGCGATACATAATCACGGACACTTTCACAATATTCGATGGCGTCTTTTAGATCGGCATGACCGTCAAGTTCCAGTGCGAGGTCACCTTTCATCATTTCGGTAACATTTTCACCTATTTTAAGACGACCAAGCTGCTGTAAACCGGGCAATCCTTCAAGAAAAAGGATGCGTTTTATAAGATCATCCGCATGCTTCATTTCGTCTATAGATTCGCCATACTCATATTTTTCAAGTGCTGTAAAACCCCAGTCCCCATACATGCGGCTGTGAAGAAAGTACTGATTGATTGCTGTAAGTTCGTTTTTTAAGACTTTATTGAGGTGTTCTATAACTTTTTTATCACCCTTCATTGCCGGCTCCTAAAATAATTATTAATCAGCTAGCATTTTATGATCAATGTAGGCTCAAGTCAATGAATTCTATGATTTTAATTTTGATAAGTTATTGATTTTAATACTGAAAATAATTCTTAAAAGGAGTTATGTAGTTTGAATATTTTGCTTTTCAGTATTGCAGATATTTTGTGCGTCACAAAGGCACATACCACATTGAGGTTTAACCCCCAGTGTTTCATAAACTTTTACTGCGCTAAAGCTGCCATTACTTTTGCGGGCAGCCTCCCGTACAGTGTTTTCATTAAGTCCATTGCATACGCAAATATACATATTTCGAATCTCCAAAAACTAGGAAAAATTATATGCAATTAAGAATGATTGTCAATACTATTAATAATCATTCTTAATATCTATGGGTAAATTTTTGTTGAAATTTATTGGAATTCTTGAAATCCATTGTTTATAAAATATCAAACTTTATCTTTTCAGGAATAAATCAATGGCAATAACAATTTATCATAATCCGCGGTGCAGCAAATCCCGACAGACACTGGCCTTGCTTGAAGAAAAAGGAGCTAAGCCGATTATAAAGGAATATCTGAATGATGCTCCCAGTGTGGATGAATTAAATCAAATTCTGAGTATGCTTTCTATGGAACCAAGGGGTCTGATGAGAAAGAATGAAACTGAATATAAAGAAAATAATCTGGATAATCATGCCTTAAGCCGGGATGAGCTAATAGCGGCTATGGTTGCCAATCCGAAACTGATTGAACGTCCTATTGTGATAAATAACGGCAAAGCCGCAATAGGACGTCCACCGGAAAGTGTGCTCGATATTTTATAAGTTCAGTTCATCCATTGAGCATTGATTTTCATATCCATCCCTTTTTACGAACCGTCCTGAAAAATTTCCCGTATGCTCGCCATCCTTTAGTGCCTGAACACCATTTACAAAAACATGAACCATTCCAGCTGCATATTGATGTGGTTCTTCGAAGGTAGCCACGTCCGCTATTTCCTGTGGATCAAAAATTGCAAGGTCGGCAAAATAACCGGGCGCAAGAGCACCGCGATCTTTCAGTTTTAAATTTGTTGCCGGAAGGGACGTCATCCGTCTTATAGCATCACTAAGGTTCAGTACTTTTTCATCGCGTACATATTTCCCAAGTACACGTGAAAAATTACCGTAAGCCCTAGGATGAGTGCTTGAATTCAGGAAAACCCCTTCTGGTGCCTGCGATGTTGCATCCGACCCGAAACTGACCCATGGTAGCTGAAGTTTTTTTCTGATATTTTCTTCTGACATCATAAAATATATGGTGCCGACGCGGCTGCCATCTTCGGCAACAAGATCCATTGCTGTTTCTTCCGGTGATGTGCCGCGCATTTCAGCAATTTCAAGAAGTGTTTTTCCTGTCAGATGTCTAAGTTCAGGGTTTTTATATCCCACAGTAATAACATTTTCATATCCCGAACCCCGTCCAAGATTTTCCCAGCCTGCATCATCCATTTGCATTTCTTCAAGGGCTTTGGCACGCTTTGCAGGATCCTGCATATTTTCAATCCAGCCATCAATGCCGCCTTCCTGTATCCACGGTGGAATCATGGCATCAAGTCCCGTAGAACCGGCAGTATAACTATACATATTTGCACGTATGTCCAACCCTTCTGCACGTAGCTTTTCAATCCTGTCAATTACCATGTCCATTTTATGGTAATTGTCTTTTCCAGCTGCTTTAAGGTGGTATATTTCGGCGGGCAGGTTTGCTTCTTTTGCAATGGTGATAAGTTCATCAACCGCTTCTTCAAACTGGTTTCCTTCACTTCTGAGATGGGAAATATAGGAGCCTCCACAAACGCTTGCAGCTTGACTTAATGCAATTAATTCATTGGTGTCAGAATAGGATGCCGGCGCATAAATAAGTGACGAACCGACACCCAGTGCCCCTTCATTCATGGCATCAATGACCAGTTGCTGCATACGGCGTGTTTCTTCCGGTGTCGGTAAACGGTTTTCATAGCCGATTTCGTGTTTGCGGACGGTGGTTGCTCCCACAAATGACGCCACATTTGGTGAAATGCCTTTATTTTCAAGAAAAGTCAGATATTCCCCCAATGTTGTCCAGGTGATGTCATATTTGATATCACCCTGGTTTGTTTCTTCATATTCTTTAAGCTCTTCAGTGTAAGGTCCCATTGAGGTGCCTTCACCAAAAACTTCCAGTGTCACACCCTGTTTAAGTTCGCTCATGCTGCGCCCATCATGGATAAGACTATCCACAGACCAGCTAAGTACATTGATAAAACCAGGTGAAACAACAAGTCCGGTTGCGTCAATTTCTTCATCCGCTGTAGCATCGCTCAGGTCACCAACGGCAATGATACGGTCATCATTTATGGCAACATCTCCTTCGATTGCTGGACTTCCAAGACCGTCATGTATGGTTCCACCGCGGATAATTTTATCATAGTGTGCCACTGTTTCGCTTGTATTTTCAGAACAGGACGACAGGAATGTTGCCAAAAGGACAACGTATATTGCTTGAATTGTTTTATGAAACATTTTTCTTCCCTACCATGCAAATGAGAAACGAGATTAATGTACCTATACAAAGTTGCCATGTAAATGCGTATCCTTTTAAACCATCAGGCATACCAAGCAAATCAATGATATAACCCTGCCCTAAAAGGGTCACCACGAACCCCGCTACGAGCGCGGCTTTTACGGAATTGACCGAACCACGGCTTGTAAACAGTGCTGTGAAATAAACGCCTAAAAGTCCCGAATAGGCAAAAACCATTACGGACAAGGCGAAATCAAGCAGAGGAAGCCCAGAATACCGTTGCCAGTAATAACAAAGCACAGACATTGAAAAAAGCCCCAGTCCCACAAGTGCCATGCCGGTTTGGCCAGCTCTTACAAAATGCTTTTCAGTTTTTTGTTTAGTTCTTTCAATCCACGGGCGATAAAAATCCTGCACCAACACTGATGACATGCTGTTAAGGCCGGAATTAATGGTTGATATCGCAGCGGCAATAACACCAACTGTTACTAGCCCTTTAAGTCCTGCAGGAAGCTCATTCAGAATATAGAACATAAAGATGGTGATATCTTCACCCTGAAATGACTGGCTTGTTAATGAACCAGACATTGTCCCCATAATATCCGGACGATCATAAAAAAAATAGAGAAGATGACCGATAGACATAAACAAGGCGATTAGTGGCACTCCAATAAGCACTGATATGATAAGTGCTTTTGCCCCTTCGTTCTTATTCTTACAGGTAAGTAATCGTTGGGTAATATCCTGATCAAGTCCGAAACTGGCAATAAACAGAAGAATGAGACCAGTGAATACGGACATCATGGCATAGGGGTCCGTAAAATTAAGTGAAAAATCAAAAAGGCGCAGTTTGTTAATACCTTCAGGTGTTTCATTAAGATGATGGATAATTTCAGAAATATTTAGAGGTATTGCATCTATAAGGAAATAAAGGGTTGCGATTGCTGAAAATGTATACATCAGAAATTGAAACATATCTGTCCATATGATCGATCTTATTCCTCCCAGGAAGGTAAGAAAAAAACCAAGTGAGACAAGAACGAGTGATGCGGTAACAATACTGCCCGCATTAATATTTCCGAATAAAATCATTGAGACCATAATAGCAGCCAGATAAAGCCTGGCACCGCTGGCAAAAAGCCGCCCCACTAAATACATTGCTCCCGCTGCTCGCATGGCTCCGTTACCATAACGATCATCAAGCAATTCATAAACTGTTGTGGCATTAAGTGCATAAAACTTTGGGATTAAAACTCTGGCTATAAAAATTGAGGCAATGATCGCACTTATATTTGCGGCCAGATATGTAAAATCGCCACGGTAGCCTTGATCCGGCCCACCTAAAAAAGTGGCCGCAGACTGTGTTGTCGCAATAACGGAAATAGCGACAACCAGATATTGCATACTATTGTTACCAAGAAAATATTCTTTAACATTAACCGTACCCCGTGCGGCGTAAATCCAACCCATTCCAAAAAGCAAAGCCAGGTAAACCCCAACGATCATCCAGTCGACTATCGAGAATGTACCTGCCATTTGTCTCCTATCAAGTTAAGTTGGCCAAAACTGTTCTTAAGTTATTATTATATTGTGAAAGTAATTCCTTACTTTCTGTGATCGTTTTTCCCAAACAGATCAGTATTGCTGTCTTTATGTGGAAATCAGTTTGTCTTAATGCATCCTCGGCTTTTATAAGATCACATTTTGCAATTGTGCTGACCATTTTAATGGCTCTTTTTTCGAGTTTTTTGTTGGATACAATCATATCCACCATTAAGCCATTATAAACCCTGCCCATTTTGGACATGATGGATGTGGATAACATATTCAAAATGGCTTTTTGTGCTGTTCCTGCTTTCATGCGCGTTGAGCCCGCAATCAGCTCGCTTCCTGTTTCTGCAAGAATAGAGTGTCTGGCTTCATTAAGGATCGGTGTGTCAGGATTATTTGCGATGCCAATTGTTAAAGCCCCTAATTCATTGGCCTTCCTTAACGCGGCAAGTGTATAGGGCGTGCGTCCACTTGCGGCAACGCAGAAAACAACATCCTTCGGCCCCACTTCGGCTTTTAATATTTCTTGAGCACCATTTTCTGCTAGATCTTCAGCGCCTTCCACACTGCGCATAAGAGCTTCAGAACCGCCAGCAATACAGAAAACCATTCTTTCTGTTGGCCAGCCAAATGTGGGCGTGAGTTCTGTTCCATCCTGCACAGCAAGCCGTCCCGACGTGCCCGCACCGACATATACAAGCCTTCCATAGTCATGTAACGTTTCTGATGCATCCTCAGCGGCGCTGGCGATATTTTGCACAACATCTTTAATAGCTGTTAAAGCAGCGATTTGTTCATTATAAATTGCCAAAACCATATCATAGGAACTCCAGAGATCGAAATCGGAGAACCTTTGATCAACATTTTCTGTCACTATTATCCCACCACTCTTATTTAATTTTAATCAGTTCTTAAAAATACAATATTTATGACGATTAGTGATTATGATTATTATACTAAACCAAGGTATAAGCATATAAATTTTTAATGGTGAAACAAAATTGAGTTTCAGCGAAAATGTAAAATATATGTGAAAAAGTGGTGCCCCCACACGGACTCGAACCGCGGACCTACTGATTACAAATCAGTT
>JAYODU010000007.1:0-111279 GCA_038106445.1 Kordiimonadaceae bacterium
GCTGTAAAGAAACCCGAATAGCAGCAAATCATCATGGTTTTACTGTTTTTTATAAAACCAAATCCGTCACAAAATTGCCATGATGTGATTTTATTGAATTACGAGATGAGTTCCGCTACATTGCGCGTGTGTTTGACCATTTTCGGATTATCGTATGAAACTTCTACTATCTACCCTAACCATGTTCTTGTTAATGCTGAACTGCGCATTTGCCGACCTTGAAAAAGGATTTGCCGCCGCCCAGGCCGGTGATTTTAAAACAGCATTCAGGGAATACACCCTGGACGCCGAAGCAGGAATTCCTGAAGCACAATTTTTATTATCCAACATGTATTTTGATGGTCTTGGCACCACCTTTAACAGTGATGAAGGTATGCGCTGGCTTCGTGCAGCAGCGGAGCAGGATCATCATGATGCACAATTTACACTCGGCATGCTTTATGCCAATGGTCGTTATGTTGAACAAAATGATGGTGAAGCATTTAATTGGTGTCTGAAATCGGCTGAAAACGGTAATCTGCTTGGATATTTTTCCGTCGCGATCTTTTATATGCAGGGTAAGGGAACAGAAGTAAATCAAACCCTTGGTCTGGAATGGCATAAAAAGGCTGCTGAACAGGGGCTATCGGAATCGCAAAATGCATTAAGTGTTATGTATAAAGCAGGCATCGGTGTTGAAAAGGATCTGGGTAAATCACTGGAATATTTAAAAGCCGCCGCTGCAGGCGGGCACCCGACAGCCGTTGAAAAACTGAATGAGCTTGGCTTTAGTATAAATCTTGATACTAGCATTCCGTCAAATGCCATTATTGAACGTGCAGAATTTGCCCGTTACAGCGATGACATTGATAGTGCCTATAAGGCCTATCAGGAAGCTGCTGAAATGAATAATGCAATCGCCCAGTATCAGATTGGCTATTTTCATCTGAATGGATTGGGTAGTCTGAATAAAAATTACATTGAAGCACATAAATGGTTCACAATTGCCGCAGAAAACGGTGACAGACTTGCCATTCATAATCTGGGTGTGATGGAAATGTTTGGTTATGGTCGCAGAGTGGACCTCATTAAGGCGGTAGCCTGGTTTTTAATCGCTGATACTTTACAAAAGGATAGCGAAGCCGAAATACTTAAAACGCTTGTCCCTAATCTGACCCCGGAACAGATTGATGCAGTGGAAGAAGAAGCAAATAAATGGTTTGATACCCATCTGCGGTAATTTTCTGTTTTCTTCGGGGCAATTTGCGTTGCTGATCAAAAATTACTCGAATTCCATTCTGAAACCAATTAAAAGAACATAATGAGAATTATTACAGCAGTCATAACTATCATTATTTTTGCACTCTCCCCTGCCCGTGCTGATATTGAAGCAGCGGATAAGGCTTTCGCTGATGGTGCCTATCTGGCAGCGCGTACCGCATATGTGGTTGAAGCCGAAAAAGGCAACGCTCATGCCATGTTCCGTATTGCGGAAATGTACTGGAAAGGGCTTGGAATGCAGAAAAACAACGAACGCGCGCTTAACTGGTATAACCGTGCCGCCGAAGCCGGACATATGGAAGCGGCCTATCAGACAGCAACCATGTTTATGGATGGTGACGTTGTATTGACAAATTACCGCAAAGCCGCAAGTCTTTTTGAAATTGCCCTTGATGGTGGTATCTATAAGGCGGGCCTTCCGCTTGGCCGTATATATTCAACCAATGCAACTGGCAAAGTCGACATGCCGCACGCTGTCGAAGTGCTTGAAAAAGCAGTACTTGACCCATCCGGCGGGGAACATGTACGCGAAGCCGCCTATTTTTTATCTCAAATTTATATTGGTGATAATCACGGCCTTGAAAAAAGTGAAGAAATCTCCCTTAAATGGCGCGAAATTGCTGCTGAAAACGGCCATATTGCGGCGATGGCTGATGTGGCGCTCAGGTATTATAACGGAAATGGTGTTCAGAAGGATCCGGAAAAGGCCATGCGTTTGATGACTGTTGCGGCAGAAAGTGGCCATGCCGCCTCACAATATAATCTTGGTATTTTCCATTATCAGGGTGTTGGTACTGATGTAAATTACGGCAAAGCACTTATGTGGTTTATTGTCGCTCAGAACACGGATCCAAGTACGGATACCGGAACAATAGAGCAGTTCAAAAAGTCCCTTACCGCTGAACAGGTCACCGCAGCAGAAGGTCAGGCCGCACGCATTATTGAGAATATTTCATCGGAAAGCCCATGATGAAAAAAAATTGGTTACTTGCTTTATTTCTGGTTCTGCCCGCTGGCAATGTTACAACCGCTCAACAAGAATTCAGTAGCAGCAAATTTGAAATTCTTGAAATTGAAGATGCTATAACTTCCGGTGATTTTCCGTATGCTTATGATCTTGCATTACCGCTCGCAAATGCCGGACATCCTCAGGCGGAATTTATCCTAGGAACCATGAAGCAGAACGGGTGGGGTGTCCCACAAAATTATCCTGATGCTATAAATTGGTACCTGCGCTCAGGTGAACACGGTAACGGTGACGGGGCTTATAATGCTGGCGTTCTTACCCTGAACGGACGCGGGGTCAATGCCGATCCTGAAAAAGCAATAACCTATTTTGAAATTGCCGCTGCGCTTAACCACGCCCCTGCCCTTTATAATCTTGGCATTATTTATCAGGGCAATTACGGAATTAGCCCTGATTTACCAAAATCTTTTGATTATTTTGTCATGGCCGGGCAGCTTGGCCATCCCCAGGCGATTTATCGCGCAGGACTACATTTTGCTAATGGTATAGGGACAATCCAGGACTTCATAAAAGCACACCAGTGGTTTGAAGCGGCCGCAACTTATAATTATCATCCGGCGCAATATGAACTTGCGTTGCTTTATCTTGATGGCCGCGGTGGCAATATTGATAAAGTAGAAGGTTTAAAATGGCTTCTCATTGCGCAAGTGGGTGATCAGGAAACATACCGTGAAAAAACCGCTGAAGTTGCAGTTGCCCTAACCGAAGATGAACAAAATGCTGCAAGGGAAGCATCCGCAGCCTGGCTAACAGAATTTGCAAAGCGAAGTCGGTAATTTCAGCAACAACAATATTTAAAGTGATTTATATTATTATTCATTGAGAAAAAGTGAAGTGTTTATAAGGGGATAAAAATTATCATGACCTGGATCAAAACAATTCCTTACGAGGAAGCAAAGGGAAAATTAAAAACGCTTTATGATCGTGTAAAGGGGCCGGATAATAACGTTGATAACATTATGATGGCCCATTCATTGCGCCCGCATACGATGGAAGCCCATATGGCAATATATAAGCGAGTGCTTCATCATAATGGTAATGAAATTCCCAAAGCATTTCTTGAATGCATCGGTGTTTATGTTTCAATCCTGAATAAATGTTCTTACTGTGTAGACCATCATCATGCAGGTATGGCACGGCTTCTGAAAGCTGAAGGTTATGATGATGACCGCGCCATTGAAATCCGGGCCGCGCTCGAAATTCACCGCCCGCAGGATACATTTGATGATAAACACGCTATAATGCTTAAATACGCTAAATACTTAACCCAGAGCCCATCGGAACTGACCCACCACATAATTGAAAAAATGAGAAAAGCCGGGGTAACTGACGGTGAAATTCTGGAAGTTAATCAGGTTGTTTCCTATTTTAATTATGCAAACCGTACTGTTCTGGGGCTTGGGGTCTGTACGGATGGAGATATCATCGGCTTAAGCCCAAATAACAATGATGATCCCGATGACTGGGGACATAAATAATATCCTGAACGCTTTAGTCATCCCCTGTTCATCTAATTTCCGGCATAATTCGGATAAATTAAGTTTAAATTGAGTATGATTATAAGGTTTAAAAAGATGAAAAAACTTATTTTTACCCTTTTAATGACAATGGCGACCCCTGCCCATGCCGATATAGAAACCGCAAACAAGGCCCATGACGAAGAAAATTACCGTCTTGCCTTTGGTGAATATCTGAACGAAGCCAAGGCTGGCAATACAGAAGCAATGGTCATGGTCGGGCTTTATTATGCCGACGGCCTTCATGTAATGAAAAGTGATGAGAAGGCCAACGAATGGATGCTTAAGGCCGCCGAACTTGGTGATCCTATCGCCCAGCGAAATATGGGTATCGGTTATAAATTCGGTCTTGGTAATCTGACAAAAGACGAAGAAAAGGCCTTCAGCTGGTTTGAACAGGCCGCAAAGCAAAATGAACTGGACAGCCAGTTTGAACTGGCCAGTGCCTATCACTACGGGATTGGCACAAAAACCAATCTCGATGAAGCGCGTCTTTGGTATATGAAAGCCGCCGACGCCGGCGACAGCCGCGCACAATATAACCTTGCAAGCATGTATGCATCCGGTGATGGCGTGGCGCAGGATGATACCGTTGCCAATATGTGGCTGGAAAAGGCCGCAGAACAAAATAACCATGAAGCGCTTTTTACAATGGGGCTTATAAACCATAATGGCGATCAGGGGGGCCAGGATTTCGCCGCCGCCGCTGATTATTTTGAACGCGCCTTCATCGAAGGAAAGGCAGAGGCCGCCTCTTATATGGCTGAATATGCCTATCTTGGCAGTGACCGGGATAAAGACCCGGTTGAAGCGTTGATGTGGATCATGCTGGGTACAGAAATAAGTTCCACCATGCCTGGTGGCCAGTTAAGCCCGCAAACGCTTAAACGGTTACAGCAAAATCGTTCTTTCCTTGAAGATGAGCTAAGTGATGAACAGGTAAATGAAGCAAAGCAACGCTTTGATGCTTTTATGAAAGATCGTTTGCAGTAGGATTATGATCCTTGCCGCGCATTTTTCGTATGATCACGAATGCATAAACGCCGGCAAAAAAACTCGTACTCACCAGAAAAAGCCCGATCGGCATTAATGCGGCATATATATCCTTCGCCAGCAGAATGATAATCAGCGCAAGCGCCAAAATACTGAAACAAATATAATAAACCGCCTGTTTGGGTTTTGCGTCGCACCAGATATAAACCGCAAGGGAAAACGGTATAATAAAAATAATAACGATAAGAACAATTTCACTCAAAGCAGTCCCTTATCTTCAAGGATTTTCCGCGCGATTTCATATTCTGTAAGATTCCTGTGGATGCGCACTTCACCAAGTATTTCAGGTGGCCGTTAAAGTTTCAGGTGACATTATGTATCCTACATATGAAGAAGGCGATATTATATTTTATGTTCGAAACGGTATCGATATCGATGAAAATGAATCTCTGGGAAAACAATGCATCATAAAAACCACTGATGGCCCCATATATATTAAACGACTGTCCCGTGGATCCTCCCCCAGGCTATATCATCTTGAAAGCCATAATGCGCCGCCAATGCATGACCGGGCGATAGATTGGGCCGCGCGGGTTCTTTATGTGAAGAAATCCTGAATGTGAAATTCTGTCCTTTTGGATTTTATGTTATTTGCAACTCTTTATCTTTATGTCCGTGAATGGAAGTCAGCTCACCATCAATCTGATCTGCATTCTGTTCATCAGATCGATATTCCAGAATATCACCGGGCTGGCAGTTCAGATAGCTGCAAATTGCTTCAAGTGTCTTTTGCAGCGATTATTCTCCTTATTGCAATGAAGTCTTATTTTAATTAAAATGTCAGAAAAACAGGGTATTTGTCATGAAATTGGTAACATCATTACTAATATTTTTATCTGCGCTCTTTCTTGCTTCTTGTGGTGAAGAGGCCCCTGCCGGCCCCGATCTTTCGAATGTGGCGGTGCGTGACCAAAACTATTTCATTGAAATTTATAATCGTTGTTCGATCAATAATTCAATAATGGATTGTAACTGTGTAGCCCACGTAAATGTGGAACATCGCGATGCTGCCTATGACATTTATGCGGCGGAATATGAAACAAGGCATAAACCCGCGCTCGAAGCGGAAATTGCAACCAAAGCTGCGATCCTTGCTGAAAAAACAAAAAACCTGTCAGATGAACGTGTACTGGAAGCATTGGAACTTGAGCTTCATGATCTGGAAGCAAAATTAAAAGTAGGTGTAGATAATATTGATGACTTTGAACTGCCCTTCCTGCCGGCTGGTGCGACAGATGCGTGCATAATCAGTAATTGATGCTCAGAGTCCGGTTATCTCAAAAACCCTAATTTAGTTAATTGTTTTATTTTCACACATCCTGTATAGTTTTTACGTAGTTATATTGAAACTCAGCTTGTGGTTTCATCAGCCTTTTTTTCAAAAACTATATTAACCTGTTTCCCATTTTTTAGAAGGCCAAGTGTAATTGTTTCACCGGTTTTTTCCAAATTCCCGATCATAACCTGGGCATGGCGGCTATCGGTTACTTTTACATCATTTACGGCAACCAGCACATCACCCGGAACAATATCCGCCAGAAACCCGGGCGAATTTGTAAGCACCACATCAATATAGGCACCTGTATTCCGTCCCAGATCAGACCGTTCTGTCAGGCCTAAATCGCGCATCACAAGGCCAAGTCTCAGCGCATTATTGGATTTCACCATAAATATGGCCCATTGGTTATAATTATCATAGGTGCGCATATAAGGCACCGTCACCGTATCACGCACCGTCACAGCATCCCGCACAACAACGCGATCACCATCACTATTTGTGATCACCCGCTTTACATATGTGGTTCGGTAATAATCCTGATAATCGTAATCAATATAGCTCTGGGTATCTGTATATTCTGAAGAAATCAGCACGTGGGTTGCGCCAACGTCCTTGGCTTTACGGATTGCATTACCTTCGCTTTCCACAAGTCCGTTAAACGCGCTTTCACCAATTACAACATAATTATGTTCGCGGTATCTTTGCACATCCGCATTAATGTCATTGCTTCTGAGTATGTTTGGTTCCTGTTCTACCCCAAGGGCAATGAGGTCAGGGTTTAACCTTGGATCCATATAACTTTGATAACTTGATCCAAACTGCCCTGTGCCACAGGCACTTATAAGCAACATCAACCAGACACATAAAAATAATCTCATCACAAACCTCGGCTCTCCTGCCCTCACAAACAGTTGCATATGGAAATAATACAGCTAAAAACCTGAACCGGCACTGAATGATTTTAATCAAAAAACAATCATTGGACCGCTTTAAGTTTCACTAGATACACGGCTTTATGCCTGTATATTGCGAATTTCTTGTAATAGGGAACGGCAACCGGGTCCGGTATGGCTTGATATACAGGATAGTAACGGCCGTTTATCAACTGTACTTCACGGACATAATCATAATTTTCGTAGAATTTGTATGCCTTTTTTTGTGCATCATAAAGATATTCGATCTTGACCAGAATGTGGGTCACACCCAATTTTTCCCCAATATTGACGGCATCATCAAACTTTTCCGGCGGGGCGTTGAAATCACTTTCGCCAAGTACAATATAATTTTGGTCCGTAAATGTTTTAAGATCATCATCAAAATTTTCGCTGATGATAAGCCGTGGCCGCGCCCCTTTATCAAGCATAAAGGCATCCACTTCCCCGACTGGTTCCACCAGCTGCCGGTATGTTTTGCTATAGTTACCCGACCCCGCACAACCGGCAAGCAACGAAACGAAAACAGCAAACAATATTTTAAGCGTAATATTCATGGCACTAATCTATGTTATTTCCCAACATTTTTCAATTTCTTGCTTGATCAGATTAACGTATTATGCGAAACACAGCTTTCCTGTCTCAGGCGCGGTGGCGGAATGGCTACGCAGCGGATTGCAAATCCGTCTATACCGGTTCGATTCCGGTCCGCGCCTCCACTTTTAACGCAAGAATCAACTCACCGGGATAGATATTTATTCTGTTGTCGTTGCCAGTTAACATTCACAAGAGGCGCGCTTAAGGTTTTTCCCCTAAGTATATAGAAAACTAATACAAATTTGATCCCTATCAATTGCATTGTTTACGGTGTTGGTTAAATTAAAGATAGCTATAACAATAGGACAAAAAATGCAGCTTACTTTTCTTGGTGCGACAGGGACCATAACTGGGTCAAAATACCTGCTGGAATATGTCGACCGGAAAATACTGATCGATTGCGTCCTTTTTTAGGGATATAAGGAACTGCGGCTTCGAAACTGGGAATCGCTTCCTGTCGAGCCGTCTGAACTTGATGCCGTTATCCTTACCAATGAACATATTGATCATTCGGGGTATGTGCCGCTTTTGATAAAAAATGGCTATACAGGCCCGATTTATGCTACCCCGGCGACCACAGATCTTTGTAAAATACTGCTACCTGACAGCGGCCATCTGCACGAAGAAGACGCCCGCCGTGCCAACCGCTATGGTTATCCCCGTCATAACCCCGCTCTGGCACTGTATACCCGTGATGATGCACTGGACTCGCTCGATCATTTCAGGGATATTCCCTACGAAACACCACACAATGGATTTATATTTATTTTCACTTTCTTTGAGCTTTGCTTCAGTCTTTGCCTGTCTGGATTTTGCGTCCACTAGTTCTTCACGGCTGACTTTTGCATCTTCCTTGTGGGCGATCAAGTCATCAACCAGATGATCAATATATCCAACACCATATTTCCGGTAAATAAACCAGCTTCCAATTATTGCTGCAAACGCCACAAGTAAAGTGATTATTCCTTAGAGAATATAAGGTTCTCTGATTTCCGCAAGATCAACACCAGCAGCAAGCGCAATTGAAAGCGATTTTACCGGATGTGATGCTGCAAGAATAGCATCACCTTGTTCGTCCACAGTCTGCGCGATTAATGGCACACCGTAAAGCGCGCTCCTGATCGGACTTACCTCATTGCTACTAACCTGCGACGGTTCGGGAAATTCCCGGTCAAACCCATTACCAAAATGGAAAAAATGAATTTTCCCGTCAATAATTTTTGCGGCAATTATCCGTCCGCTCTTGCCGGAAATATCCAGTAATAACTGACATTCCAGTAACGCGTGTGATACAGGGTTTAACGCCTGATCCCGGACAAGATTCTGAAGCTCTTCACGGTGAACATCAAGCTTGATTGAATATAACTGATATATTACCGCCCCGGCGACAATTGTCGCGGCAATACCCGTTACTAATATCAACTGCATAAATGGCATTTTACTTCTCATCCGAAAAGCATAACCCGGCAGACTTAAGGAATACTTAAAAACCACCAATTTTTGTCAGGATGTAATGAAAGGTAAAATTATACCCTACTGCGCTTCGAATACGCCTCGTGCGATCGCTCTTGCCATTGTGTCCGCTGCGGCGGCACCAATTTCGGAAACTTTCCTTGAACGGCGCGGATCATCCGGTATTTCAACCGTCCCGCCGGAAATACAGAATATCGCATCGCCATCAGAAAGCGTATGCACAGGCCGGATCGCCCGGGCAAACCCGTCATGGGCCATCATCGCCACCCGTTTGCATTCGGCTGAGGTCAGTTTTGCACATGTCGCGACCACGCCGATTGTTGTGTTGGTACCGGGGCGTGATCCCCCACCCTTCGCATCATCCGGGATCGGCTGAATGGCCACCGGTTGGTCCGGGTTTCCTTTTTGTCCGCCAAGCTCATCCCCTATGGCATAGGGCTGCGCCCAGAATGTTTTTCCGTCCGGCATATAAACACTGCCAACACTGTTTACCGCCACAAGCGCACCGACCATAAGCCCTCCGCCCATATCAAGCGATGCGGACCCAATACCGCCTTCCTTATTTCCGGCGCGCGCGCCAAGCCCCGCACCATAATTACCAAGCGGGAACGAGCCACCCGCCCGCGCCTGCGCGTCCTTAAGCGCGGCAATACCCAAATCATGATATGGCGGGCTCATGCCCCAATCCTTGTTCCCGCCATTTATAAGGTCAAAAAGGATGGCACCAACCACAATCGGCACCGCCGGCATATTTTCGGTAAATTTAAGGCCGATATTCTGCGCAGACAGCCCCTTCGCGACCCCGTCCCCGGCCGCAAGGCCAAAAACACTGCCGCCGGAAAGCACAATCGCATCCGCCCGGCCCACAAGATTTTCAGCACTTAACACCTCCGCATCGCGGATGCCTGGCCCGCCGCCACGGATATCAACGCCGCCGGTCACCGACTTTTCACAAAGCAGCACCGTTGTGCCCGTACGCACGCCATTATCAACGGCATGACCGACAGATATGCCTTCAACATCAGTAATTAAATTTTGCGGACCCGGTTTATACATATGATTTCCAGTTTTTTCTTTTAGTTTATAGCCACTTATTCCCTAAATCCATCAAATTTTTGAATGCCGTCCATATGATCAAACCATGCGTGGCGCTCGGGCCAAAAAATGTCTTGTTTTTCGCCCGTATTTTTCGGTGCCGTCTACAATGACCCTGCGGGAACAATCAGCCAGGTGCGACTGTGATTGATGTAGGGAACATTGCATCCGCAGTTTGAGCAAAATTCGGTTCTGATTTCCCGGCCCGGTACGTCATATCTTTTGATCAGTTCTTCACCCGTCAACCATTCAATGTTATCCGTTGCGGTTTTAAGGTTGCTTGCTAATGTCGCGCCGGTTGTTTTGTGGCACTACGCGCAGTGGCAGAAATTAAATGCCTGAAAATCATCCCTGATCCTGAATGTCACTGCGCCACACAGGCAACTTCCGTTTACTGTTTCTGTCATATTTTATGCTTTATCATGACCCCTGCATGGTGTCTGCGAGCAGCGCCTTCATTTTCCCTGCCACATCCGGGAAGTCGTTATATACATTTGTGGTCTGGTACGGATCATTTTCAAGATCATAAAGCTGCGCGGGCGGGGCATCGGCGCGGATTTTCCCGTCGACAATGTCGCTGTTTTCCTGCCCCGTGAAGCCAACCGCCGCAGCCCCGGCAAATAAATGTTGCCCGACACGGGTACCGCCAAATCCGCCTTCGTTCTGCGCATCAATATAAACCCATTTGCCGCTGCGGATGGTCAGATGGGTTTTTTGAAACGGACTGATCACAAGGCTTTCCCTTATCGGGTCACCTTTGATCCCTTTAAACGCGTTTACAACATTAACACTGTCCGGTCCGTCATCATCCGATAGATCACGACCGACAATATCCGCAAGCGTCGCCAGCATATCCACATTTGAAATCAGTTCATCCGATTTTTCGCCCGCCGGGGCGACACCCGGCCAGCGAACGATGAACGGCACGCGGTGACCCCCTTCCCATGCGCCAAACTTCATTCCCAGAAGTTTACCGTTCAAGCGGTGGCCCGCTTCCCATGCGGTCTGGCCGCCGCGGTTGAACATGCCGCCATTGTCACTGGTAAAAATAAGCAGGGTGTTTTCCACCAGTCCTTCTTCTTCCAGTGCCTTGGTGATTTCCCCGACCATCCAGTCAAGTTCATGGATTGAATCGCCATATGGCCCCGCATCGCTTGATGCGATGAACTGCGGCGCGGCCGTAAAGGGATGATGGATATTTGTTGACGCGAAATAAAGGAAAAATGCTTCATCCTTATTTTCCCGTATCCATTTGATGGCGCGGTCTTTCAAATTGGTGCCGACTTCGCGGTCCTTATAAAGCGCATGTGCCGCTTCGCCGCCGCCAATCGCGTCCAGTTCAAATTTTTCATCAAATTCACGCGCCGTTGACATTTTGCCGTAAATAAGCGGGTCTTCCGGCACAAGGCCCACCACATGATGATTTTCAACATACACAAAGGGCGGGTGGCTATTTAAGACAGGAACACCGTAATAATAATCAAACCCAAGCTCAAGCGGCCCGGGGTTTAACGGCTTGTTCCAGTCAAGCAGTTCGTCCCGCCCGCCAAAACCAAGATGCCATTTGCCGATAATGGCGGTTTTATAGCCCGCGTCTTTCATCAGGCTGGCGATTGTCATCTGGTTGGTATCAATGGAAAGCGGTTCTTTTAGCATCAAGGGACCCCAAAGATAATCTTTCCGCGCCGGATATTCCCCTGTCATAAGCCCGTAACGGGACGGCGAACATACCGCGGACGCCGAATGTGCATCGGTGAAGCTGATCCCCTCAGCGGCGATTTTATCAATATTCGGCGTACGGACCTTGGTTGCGCCGTATGAGCTTAAATCACCATAGCCAATATCATCGGCATTAATGATGATCACATTAGGCCTGTCTTTTGTCTGCGCCGCTGCATGATGGAACGGCAGTAAAAAAGCAAGCAATGCCAATAATTTAAGGCAATAACGCCAAGTGCTGACTTTTTCTTCTGTTCTATACCCCATCAAATAACCCTCCCCGGTTTTTATTTTGATTGATCGATCCCATCCACGGCTTAATCATAAAAATGCGAAATTTATATACACCGTCCTCCGTCCACTTCCATGGCGACGCCGGTAACCATGCTTGCTTCATCGGAACAAAGGAAACAGGCCGCATTGCCCATGTCTTCCGGTGTTGAAAAACGGCCAATGGGAATGGTGGAAAGGAATTTTGCCCGAATTTCCGGTGTATCTTCGCCCATAAAGGTGGAAAGAAGCGGTGTTTCCCCGGCAACGGGGTTTATGACATTTACGCGAATGCCAAAGGGCGCAAGCTCCACGGCCATGCCGCGTGTCGCAGTGATCATCCAGCCTTTTGATGCATTATACCATGTCAGGTTCGGCCTTGGGCTGACCCCGCCGGTGCTTGCCACGTTTAAAATGGCACCTGATCCCGCCTTTTTCATCAGCGGCACAACATGATGCGCCGTGTTGTAGACCGATTTGGCGTTGACCGCGAAAATACGGTCAAAATTGCTTTCGCTTAACGCATCAAGCGGCTGCGGAACATGGCCGATCCCGGCGTTATTCACCAGAATATCAATTTTTCCGTATTTTTTGGCCACATGGCCCGCCATTTCACCAACACTTTTACCATCCGACACATCCACTTCATGGGAAATGACATTGTCCCCCAGTTCACCGGAAAGTTCCGCTGCAAGTTTTCCGTTTAAATCGGCAATAACTACTTTTGCACCTTCCGCGGCAAATTTACGCACAATACCCGCACCAAAACCCGAAGCACCGCCCGTTACAATTGCTATTTTATCATTTAATCGCATTATGTTATATTTCTTTATTAAATTAATACTTTAATCATGTTTTGTGGCGACGGTTTTAAGTACACTGAAGCCGTAAAGTGCTTCAAACCCCTTTTCGCGGCCAAAACCGGATTTTCCGATCCCACCGAAGGGAAGCTCCACCCCGCCCCCGGCACCATAATTATTGATGAATATCTGCCCTGCTTTGACGGCCTTTGCCATACGCATTTGGCGGCCACCATTCTCGGTCCAGACACCGGTGACGAGGCCGTATTCAGTGCCATTGGCAATTTTGACCGCTTCTTCTTCAGTTTCAAACGGGATAACCACCTGCACAGGGCCGAATATTTCTTCCTGCGCCAGCTTATGATCCGGCGGAACGTCTCTAAACAGGGTCGGTTTTACATAACAGCCCTTTTCTGGCAGATCATCGCTTAAAACTCCCTGCGCGGCAATTTTAAGCCCGCTGTCACGGCCAATGTCAATATATCCGTCAACAATGGCTTTTTGTTTTGCGCTTACCAGCGGGCCAAGCTCAAGGTTATCGCTCGCCTGCCCCACACGCAGCTTTGATATTTGTTCGGCCATGCGCTTGATTACTTTTTCATAAATCCCCCGCTGCACAAGGATACGTGATCCGGCGGAACATGTCTGTCCGGCATTTTGAATACCCGCATTGACCAGAAACGACAGCGCCGCATCAAGATTTGCATCATCAAATACGATCTGCGGTGATTTCCCGCCAAGTTCCAGTGTAACGGGCACAATATTTTCCGCGGCAGCTTTCTGAATTTCCCGTCCCACACCCACGGAACCGGTGAAGGAAATATGATCAATCCCCGGATGACGGGCAAGCGCGGCCCCGGCTTCGCTGCCCACGCCGCTTACCACATTAAGCACACCGGGCGGAAGGCCCGCTTCTTCGGCGATACGCGCAAATAAAAGTGCGGTAAGCCCCGCATCTTCCGCCGGTTTTAAAACACATGTATTTCCCATCGCAAGTGCGCCGCCAATGCATCGCCCGGCAATCTGCATCGGATAATTCCACGGAATGATATGCCCGGTCACACCGTGCGGTTCCCGCAGCGTATAAACGGTATACCCATCCATGTATGGGATTGTATGGCCCAATACCTTGTCCGCGGCCCCGGCGTAAAATTCAAAATACCGCGCCATGGCGATGGCATCATTTCTCGCCTGCGTCACTGGTTTACCCACATCCATGGCTTCAAGAACGGTAAGCTCTCCTTCATATTCCTTAAGCTTTTCACTTATTTTCATAAGGATGCGCCCGCGTTCTGTCGCGCTCATATGACCCCATTCCCCGTCAAGGGCGGCGCGCGCGGCGGCAACCGCATCATCCACATCTTCGGCTGTGCTTCGGCCTATTTTACAGATCACTTCCCCCGTTGACGGGTTATAAACATCATGGGTGCCGCCCCGGGCCGCGCGCCATTTTCCGCCGATCAAGATTTCTTCTGTTTTAAAGTTGGGTTTCATTTGGGTTTTCCTTATTATTCTTCATAACCTTTGTAATATCCGGGCTGGCGGCAAGCAACGCTTTTGTATAGGGATGCTGAGGACGCGCGTAAATATTCGCGGTGGTTCCTTCTTCAACGATGACACCGTCTTTCATAACCAGCAATCGGTCGGTAATATCCCTCACCGTCGCAAGATCATGTGATATAAACAGATAACTGATCCCGTGTCTTTCAGACAATTTTTCTAGCAGATCCAGTATTTCCTGCCGGATCAGCACGTCAAGGGCCGATGTCGCTTCATCAAGCACGATCAGGTCAGGTTCCGTGATCAGCGCACGGGCAATAGCGATACGTTGGCGCTGCCCGCCGGAAAATTCATGCGGGTATTTATCCACATCGCCTTCGCTTAAACCTACTTGTGTGAGAAGCGATACAATCTTTTCGCTTTCCTGCTTTTTGGTTAGCTTCCCTTTCATCAAATAAAAAGGTTCTGCAACAATACGCCCGACCGTATGGCGCGGATTAAAGCTTCCATAAGGGTCCTGGAAGACCACATTGATGTGAGATCTTAGTTCCCGTTCACCTTTAAAGGTTTTCCCGCGAAGAAGCACCTCACCCTTGCTGATTTCTTCAAGCCCCAGGATACAGCGGCTAAGGGTTGATTTGCCACATCCGCTTTCCCCGACAAGACCGACATTTTCACCGTTTTTTATTTTAAAACTGACATCATTCACTGCTTTAAGCGTTTTACCACCGGCAATTTTATAGTCTTTGGAGAGATTATTAACCTCAAGGATATATCCTGCACTATCGGCGATAAATTTACTGGTTGCACCCTTTGAAGCCGCAGCCGCAAAAAGTGCTTTTGAATATTCATGTTCAAGGGATCCAAATAATTCCGGCACATCACCGCGTTCGACAATTTCACCATCCTTCATGATGATAATATGATCCGCAACATCCCCCACAACCGCAAGATTATGGCTGATCAGCAACATCCCCATATTATCCCGATCCACCAGTTTACGAAGCAGAGCCAGGATTTTTTCCTGTGTTGTAACATCAAGGGCCGTTGTCGGTTCATCCGCTATTAAAAGCTTCGGTTTTTGCGAAATGGCAATGGCAATAACCACCCTTTGGCGCTGCCCGCCGGAAAGCTTGTGCGGGTATGTTGTAAGCGGAAAACGTTCTCCATCCAGCCCCACACGGTGCAGGGTTTGGGCGGCGCGTTCCCTAATTTCCGCCCAGGAAAGTTTTGGTTCCGATAATTTGATCGCTTCTATAACCTGTGCACCGATGGTTTCCACCGGGTTTAAGGCGGTCATGGGTTCCTGAAACACCATACCAAGCGAGTTGGCGCGGACCTGGCACATTTCCGCTTCGCTTTTTTCACTTAAATCCTCATCCGCAAACCATATTTTGCCGCTTGTTTTTGTACCGTCGGGTAAAAGCCCCATCACCGCCGATGATGTCATGGACTTTCCGGATCCGCTTTCCCCGACAATGGCAACAATCTTCCCTGCTTCCACGCTTAAATTAATATCACGCAGTATTTCGGCACCCCCGATGGAAAGGTGCAGGTTCTGAATATCAAGCAGCGCCATCTTCAACCTCGCTTGTTCTTTTGCGGTTCAGTTTCGGATCAAGTACATCACGAAGTCCGTCACCCATCAGATTAAGCCCCAACACCATTGTCACAATCACCCCACCGGGGATATAGGCAAGCCAGGGCGCAAAAAAAATCATTGTCTGCGCTTCGCTAAGCATCCGGCCCAGGCTCGGGTCTGGCGGCTGAGTGCCCAGCCCCACGTATGAAAGGCTTGCTTCCGCAATGATGGCCACAGAAAACTGTATCGTTGCCTGCACAATCAGCAGGTTTGCGATATTGGGCATGATATGTTCCATGCTGATCCGCGCCGCGCTTTTACCGCAAACACACGCCGATAAAATATATTCCCGTTTCCAAAGCGGTAATGCTGCACCGCGCGCAACCCGGGCGAACACCGGAATATTGAATATGCCAATGGCAATAATCGCGTTAATGGCACCCGGTCCGAATACTGCCGTGATCAGAATCGCCATCAAAAGAGACGGAAACGCGAAAATAAGATCATTTCCCCGCATCAGCATTTCATCAATCAATTTACCGCCGCCACTTTTTGCCGCCGCAGCCCATAAACCAAGCGGCACCCCGAACACCATCCCTACACCTACAGCAACAAGCGATACCATCACCGCATTCCTTGTACCGATCATCACCATGGAAAGAAGGTCGCGGCCAAAATGATCCGTCCCAAACCAGTGTGACATGTTCGGCGCCTGAAATTTTCCCGGAATATCAAGGGCGGTGACATCATAAGGCGTCCAGAATAACGATATGATCGCCGCGGCAATGAATATATCGGTCAGAACACCACCAATGAGGAAACTTAACGGCCACCTTTTCATTGCTATCCCCCTTCCCGAAGGCGCGGATCCACCCACGCATAAAGAAGATCAACAATGAATGTGATCATCACCACGGCAAATACCAGCAATGTGACAATTGATTGCACCACGATCAAATCCCGCTGGGCGATGGACTGGAACACAAGCCGGCCAAGCCCGGGAAGCGAAAATATACTTTCGATAATAATTCCGCCCGCAAGCAGGAACGAAAATTGAAGCCCCAGAATAGTCAGTACCGGTATCATCGCGTTACGAAGCCCGTGCCGCAAAAGTGCCTGCCTTTTGCTTAAGCCCTTAGCCCGGGCGGTGCGGATATAATCCTCATTCATCACTTCAAGCACCGATGAGCGCATTACCCGTGAAAGTATTGCTGCCTGTGGTAACGCAAGTGATATTGCGGGTAGGGTTAGCGCCTTCAAACATTCAAAAAATTCCGCATCCCATCCCGGAAATCCCCCTGCGGAAAATAACCCCAGACTTGTTGAGAACAGAAGTACAAGGAGGATCGCAAACCAGAAATTCGGCACCGCAACACCCACCTGCGCAATCCCCATCAGTGCCGTATCCGCAAACCTGCCGCGAAGCGACGCGCTGATTACCCCGACCGGCACGGCAATCAGTGTTGATAAAATAAGCGCATAAACCGTTAGCGGCACAGATACAAGAGTACGTTCAATGATCAGTTCCGAAACCGGTATCCGGTACGTATAACTTATTCCGAAATCTCCGGTGATCATCCCGCTTACCCAGCTGAAATACCGCTGCCAAGGTTCCATATTAAGCCCCAGTTCCGCACGCAATGCTTCTGTGGCCTCCGTGCTACCGGAAAGCCCCATCATATAGGCGGCCGGATCACCCGGGACAATTTCAATCATGATAAAAATAATAACCGTCGCGACTAGCAGTGTGATCACAAGGGATAAAAATCTTTTAAGAAGGAAACGGCCCATTATTCGCTCCCCTCAAAATAAACATCACGAAGGTCGTTTGAACGGATAGGATAATTGGCCCACATGCCACGAACACCGCGTTTCCACACACCGTATTTACCCAACTGATAAAGATAGCCATTGACTGTATCATCGGCGATTTTGCGCTGCGCTTTCTTATAAAGCTCACTCGTTACGGCGGCATCGGTGCTTTTATCAATATCGCTGATTATCTGCTGGAATTCGGCATTATCATATCCGAAATAATAATCCGGGTTGGCGTAAATATTAATATCCATCGGTTCCACATGGGAAACCACCGTCAGGTCATAATTCCTATTTCGAAGCACCTGATCGATCCACTGCGCCCATTCAAGATTTTCAATCACCGCTTTTATACCGATACGACCAAGCTGATTAGCGATAAGTTCCCCCGTTCGGCGCGCATATGTTGGCGGTGGCAGTTTAAGACTTACCTCAAAACCATTGGGAAGCCCCGCCGCACGCAGATATTCCCGCGCCTTTGCAAGGTCATAGGGATAAAGCCCGGTTAAGTCCACATAATCGGGATGATTTGGGGCAAAATGGGTACCGATCGGCGCCGCATTACCAAACATCGCGCCATTTATCAGTTCGTCCCGATTAATCGCGTGGGCAATGGCCTTTCTCACGTTCAGGTTATTAAGCGGCGCATTTTTATTATTGGTCGCAAGGATGGTTTCACCTGCCGTTAAGCCCACAAACACTTCATAAGCCGGGTCCTGATCAAATAAAAAAAGATTTTCCGGGGCAGGATAATTAGGGAATGTGTCAATATCCCCCGCCATAAGCGCCGTATAGGCGGAAAGCGGATCAGTGATAATTTTGAAAATGGCCCGGCTGAGTCTCGGTGCCGGACCCCAGTAATCAACATTCCGGCTAAGTTCAATTCGGTCACCACGTACCCAGCGGTCAAACTTGAAGGGGCCTGTCCCGACTGGGCGCGACGCGTTGGATGATACACTTTCCTCAGCAACAATAACCGCATCACCAAGCCCGATATTAAACAAAAAATCCGGGCGTGCCTGATCCAGTGTGATCATGATTGTAAGCGGATCAAGGATATCAATATTGGTGATTGGTGCAAAAATATATTTCTTGGCATTGCTGGACCCTGCTGCACGGGCACGGTTAAATGAAAAACGCACATCTTCGGCCGTGAAATCAGTCCCATCATGAAATTTGACCCCTTCGGGCAAATGGAACACATATGACCTTCCGTCCGTTGATATATTCCAGAACAGCGCCAGCCCAGGTTCAACATCGCCGTTTTCATTAATCCGCACCAGACCTTCAAAAATGTTGCCGTAAACCACTTCATCAATTGCTGCCGCGGCCCCCGATGTGGGATCAAGATTTGGGGGTTCAAGCTGCAATCCAACCTTTATTGTGTTTTGCTGCGCCGTTGCAGATAGGCACCCTATCCAAAACAAAGTTGTAGTAAGCCAAAATTTTATCATTTGATCAGGCTTTCACCGCGACGGTGATACCTTTTGGATCAAGTGACCGTGCAATTGCATGCGTATAGGAAGAAACGCCATCTTCGATATATTTTCCGGACCTAACACCAACCTTTAAAAAGGATTTAAGCAGCCGCGCTGCTTTTATGTTGGTTTGGGAACTGGTAAAACAAAGGGCAGTTTGATGCTGTCCCAGAATAGCCGGAAGATGCTTTGGCGACGGGCCTGTCATAATCCGGTATTTTATCGTCCCCAGAACATCACAAACTGGCGAAACCGCATTTTCGCTGCCATGATTTCCAAGCAGGGCAACACCCGAATATATCTGCAGCATTCCATTAGTACTAATGTGTAACAAGGCATCATGCCCGTTTTCTTGTTTCGCGACCGTTATCGCGGGCATCCCAACAGAAAGGGCAACACTGCCCGCTACCAGTTCCTTGTTAAAAGTTCTTCTGGAAATATTGTTATTAACCATAAAACCAGACTAGCCCTAATCTTATGATGTTAAAAGATTAAATTTTAAAAAACTTAATATTCTTTCATCAGCAGTTTGTAAGCCGCCCGTGCCATCACCTTGGCCGAATTGATCATGTCTTCAACAACGACATATTCATCGGGCTGGTGGGCAAGTTCCAGGATACCGGGACCATAAGCAATACAGTCTTTAAGGTTACCAATCCTGTCGATATGTTTCTGGTCATAGGTTCCCGGTGAACATATAAGATCCGGCGATTTACCCAGTATTTCTTCAATCGCCTGCGACGTTGCCGTCACAACGGGGGCATCACTGTCCGTCATGCTGGGGATAACTTCAAGCATATCACGGATTTCATATTTGAAACCTTCCCGTGAAGTTTCAAGATTTCCAAGGATCGTTGTCACTTCACTTTTTACGGCATCAAGATCTTCTTCAACCAGAAAACGCCGGTCAATAACCATACGGCAACTGTCAGGCACGCAAGGCGCAGGAAGTCCCGCGCTTGCAGAACGTTCAATTTCCGCCTGACCGCCGTGAATGCTGTTAATGTTCAGGGTTGACTGCTTGGCCCCTTCAGGGACAACCGGCATTTTAGTGTGGCGTGCTGCCATAGCAGGGTATAGTTTATCTTCAAACTCTGCCACAACTGCACCCATATGCCGCACGGCGCAGTCGCCCAGAAACGGCATTGACCCGTGGGCTATTCTTCCGTGTGTTTCAATCTCCGCCCACCATACACCCCGGTGTCCAAGGCAGACGCGATCTACATTTAACGGTTCTGGTATAATCACATGATCCACTTTGTCCTTGGCGAAATATCCTTTTTCTGCGAGATACGCAACACCACCAAGACCGCCGCTTTCCTCATCCGCTGTGCCGGATATTTCAATGGCACCTTTAAGTTCAATACCGCTTTTGATGAGCGCCTCAACCGCAATGATAGATGCCGCAAGTCCCCCCTTCATATCACAGGCACCGCGGCCATAAATTTTACCGTCTTCAAGTTCCGCGGCAAACGGGTCCTTCGTCCAGCCATCACCAGTTTCGACCACATCAATATGGCTGTTAAAATGAACACAGGGACCATGACGACCTGTTTCATAACGCGCAACGACATTATAGCGCGGATATTCCGCACTATCGCCGGGCGCACCATATGCGCGAACATATTCAACCGAAAAACCGCTATTTTTTAAGCGGTTACCAATATATTCGACACAGGCTTGATAGTTATTACCGGGAGGATTTATTGTTGGAAAACGGATAAGATCCTGACAAAGCCGGATCAATGCATCCTCTGACTTATCTATTAACGTATAGACAGTTTCAATATTTCTTTCACTCATAATACCATTCCATTTTTATATAACGGAACGTTATTATTTAAGGCGCAAGTTCACAAGTCTTTTATTCTTAATTCAAAGAATTGCATTCATAAGAACGGTCTTCTGACCTTTAATCAGCTTGACACTATCACATGCACGCCTGAATTTGTTTTTGCGCGGATCGTTTTCTTTTCTGCGCTCTACTTCTGGCCACTTTTTTTTCACGTTCGCCTCCTGGGTTGCAAAACCTCTTTAAATATCAAGGTTTTAACGTTGGAATTCCGATAACATAAAATGCGATGGCAGTCGCACTACTCAATACTTGGTAATTAATCCAATCACAAATTTAATGCACTGACAAATCAAAATGCGATCCGTAATGCTGAAAACGGTTCTCAAAAGTGGCAACTAATTGTAATGATTGATAATTTTCAGCGAAATACCAATAAATATTTCAATAACAAAAACGTAAAATAATTTTAACAAAAATGGTTAACACACTGGAAAACAACAAAAACACCGAGTCGTCCGGTTTATTTTTTTGCAAGCCTGTGTTCAAGCATCCGAACCAGTGAATTGTCACTGTGTGAGGACATTATATGTCCCGATGTTGGTATTTCGGAAAGGCCAAAGGGCGAATTCTTAAGAAAATCATTCAAATCGGCTACCGGTAGCGGCTTACTGATATAATAGCCCTGAACTGTATCCGAACCGTAGCTTTTTAGAAGTTCCAGCGATTTTTCATCTTCTACCCCTTCAGCGGTGACTTTAAGACCAAGATTATGACCAAGGTCAATTGTCGAACGGACAAGAATTTCATCTTCCCGGTTGCTGGCCAGACCGATTACAAATGATTTATCGATTTTAAGTTCCTTTACCGGAAGCTTTTTAAGATAACTCATGGATGAATAACCCGTTCCGTAGTCATCAATAGAAAGAACAAGTCCATGTTGGTTCATGGAATTTAAGACTTCAAGCGCAAGTTCCGGATCCTGCATGATAGCACTTTCTTTGACTTCAAAAACCATTGCAGAACGCGGAATATGATACTTTTCCAGGAGCTTGATAATGATTTCCGGCAACTTCCGGTTTGTTAAATCACATACTTCATAAATCGGCGTAATATCATTTAATTCTCCCTTCGAAGAAATAAAGAAGAAATAAATTTACTCCAGATACATAAATTGGTCAAAACAAAGTAACGCCGGTTTACTACCCGGCTATCGGAAGCAGTTTTAATAATACTAAAAGGAAATATCCTAATACCCGAGCGCGCAGCCATCCTTGCGGGGGTCTGTTCCGCCGATAAGGGTTCCGTTTTTTTGGTCAATCCAGATCGCCTGCGATCCACCGATCGGATATGGCGCCTTGACCGGTTTATGGCCAAGCGCTTCAAGCTTGATCCCCTTTATCGATAGTAAGATTTCTTCCAGCGAAACGTTATTTTCATTAATATCCGGGAAAAAGCGCGGCAGGTTCATTGCTTCCTGTAAATTTAAACCGTAATCAAGAAAGCGGCCCAAAAACTGCATATGACCAAACGCCTGATAAGCACCGCCCATCACACCATAAGACATAACCGTTTTACCGTCTTTGACCACCATACCGGGGATAAGTGTATGAAGCGGTCTTTTGTTTCCGTCAATGGCATTGGGATGATCCCGTTCAAGACTAAAGCCTGAACCGCGACTATGCAGTAATATCCCGGATTTGGGCGCCATAAGGCCGGAACCAAAAAACTGAAACAGGCTGTTTATAAAACTGCAGCAGTTCCGGTCCTTATCGACAACCGTGATATAAACCGTGTCTTTATGATCCGGCATTTCATAATAACCGGGATCTTCGATTGCCCCTTTTTCGCTAATAAGGCTGACAATTTTATCAATATTTTCATCGCTAAGCAGTTCATGAACGGGAATATCGGAAAAATCCGGATCAGCCAGATACGCATCCCGAAGGCTATAACAAATCCGCCCTGCTTCGATTTCAAGATGCATACGCCGCGGATCAAGCGGATCATCATTTGGCCGGCCGAGCTGCTCCATAACCCGCAGCAGCATGAGTGCGATAATGCCCTGCCCGTTTGGCGGACATTGATAAATGTCATGATCCAGATAGTTTGCCTTGATCGGTCTAACATAATTACCGCGGGCACGTGAAAAATCCTGCAATGTGTGAAGCCCGCCAAGGGAGGCAAGGTATTTTACAATGTCTTCGGCAATTTCCCCTTCATAAAAAGCATCCCGCCCGTCAAGCGCAATATGTTCAAGGCTTCCCGCAAGGAGCGGTTGGTGATGCACATCCCCTTCGGATGGCAGCACACCGTTCGGCGCAAAAACCTTTGATGAATTTTCATAAAGTTTCAGTGCTTCACCAAACATATTAAAATCATATGCCACGCGTTTGGTGATTTTATACCCGTCCCGTGCCAGTTCGATGGCCGGACCAAGCAATTCCGAAAGTTCCATTCGGCCATGATGCTTGTTAAAGCAGTCCCAGGCATCAATGGCACCGGGGATTGTCACAGCGTGGGGCGTGCGCGGGTCAATTTTGCGGTATCCGCGTTGGCGATACCATTGCCATGAGGCGGCAGATGGGGATCTTCCCGATCCGTTATAGGCCAGCATGTCGCTACCGCCCTTTGGCGCATACATCCAGAAACAATCACCGCCAATGCCGGTTGAGCCGGGTTCCACGACACATTGCACGGCGCAGGCCGCAATCGCCGCATCCGCCGCATTACCGCCTGATTTTAATATTTCAAGCCCGACTTCACTTGCCTTTATATGTGATGTCGCGACCATGCCGTTTTTTGCCACGACCGGGTCTTTTCCAACTTCCTGGAAATAGGTCATAAATCTGCGTCCCTCTTCATTTGCAAATGGGAGCATAATCAAATAATGCTTTAAATAATAGGTCTTAAATATGAAAAAAACGTGCCATTCACTGTTGCCGTTGCGGGGCAGTCAGCAGCGTGACGTAGCCCGTCACGCATTGCAACCAGCTGTTTTATATTCTTATCAATTTCATCTGCCTTGGCCAAAAGCTGCTTTCGGTTGATTTGCGGGCGCCCGCTAGCGCTAAACATTCCCAAAATTTCCGTAAGCGAAAACCCACAACATTATCCAAGCGAAATAAAGGCAAGACGCTGCAGAACATTCAAATCGAATATTCTGCGGATACCGCGACGCCCGATCGATTGAATAAGGCCTTTTTCCTCATAATAGCGCAATGTCGATGCGGGCAACCCTGAATGTTTTGCCACTTCATCGATCGTAATTGGTTTTGCCATCGTGATTTTCTTCTTGACCTCAAGTTAACTTTAACTTGTAGCATAGTCACATTCTTAAAAAACGCAATGAAAAGCGATGATTTGATTACATGGAGTAAATATTTTGGAAAAAGAATTCTGGATTAAAAAATGGCAGGAAAACAATATTAGTTTTCATGAAATAACGGTAAATCCATTACTTGAAAAACATTTTCATAAACTTTCGTTAAACAAGGGAAGCCGTATATTCCTGCCACTTTGTGGTAAAACACGTGATATTGCCTGGCTACTTGCAAAAGGTCACAGAATAGTTGGGGTAGAACTCGTAGAAACTGCAATTATCCAATTATTTTCAGAACTTGGCATTAAACCCCAAACCTATAAAACCGGTAAACTCACACTCTATACTGCGGATGATATAGATATTTTTGTCGGCGATATCTTTGAACTATCCAACGAAAATCTTGGTCCGGTCAATGCAGTTTATGACAGGGCGTCCCTTGTCGCCTTATCTGATAACGTGCGCAACAAATACTGCACTCACATCCAAAATATAACGGTTAGCGCACCACAGCTAATAATTTGTTATGAATATGATCAAAGTTTAACTACCAAACCACCCTTTTCAATCCCCGAACAGGAAATCAGTCAATATTATAGCAACAGTTATGATTTAAATCTGCTTGAACGTAATTTCTTACCCAATGGATTTAATGGAAAATTCCCTGCAAAAGAATGTGCCTGGTTTCTTCAAAAAAAATCCTGATATATCAAGATTTCCTTAAACTAAAACTTCCGGGTTGCCCTTATCTAATTATTATTGTTCTAAAAATTAATATAACTTGCTTTATATATTTTATTTTTACTAATATAGAATTATTCTAAACTAGATTCGGAGGAAGATATGATAAAGAAAACATTACCTTTGGTAGTTGTTTTTTCAATGGGTATGGCTGCCCTGACCAGCTCATGCAGTAATGCTCAGAACGAAGAAACTGCTGGCACCAAAAAACAGGGTACGTTGATCCAAACAAAAGAAATCACCAATGATCATTGGTGGCCAAACCGCCTTGATCTGGCGCCACTGCGCCAACATTCTGAAAAGTCCGACCCTATGGGCAGTGATTATAACTATGCGGAAGAATTCAAAACCCTCGACCTTGATATGGTCAAGCAGGATATCGAAGACGTAATGACAACGTCGCAGGACTGGTGGCCTGCGGATTATGGACATTATGGCCCGTTGTTTATCCGTATGGCGTGGCATAGCGCCGGAACTTACAGAACCCTTGATGGCCGGGGTGGAGCTGGTGGCGGAATGCAACGATTTGCCCCGCTGAACAGCTGGCCGGATAATGCCAATCTGGATAAGGCGCGCCGCCTTCTCTGGCCGATCAAACAAAAATATGGCAGGAAGTTATCATGGGCCGATTTAATGGTACTTACCGGTAATGTTGCTATGGAATCCATGGGCTTTAAAACATTGGGGTTTGCCGGCGGCCGTGTGGATCAATGGGAAGCAGAAGATATCTACTGGGGTCCAGAAGGTGAATGGCTTGCCGATCAACGCTATAGCGGTGACCGCGATCTTGAAAAGCCCCTCGCCGCGGTGCAGATGGGCCTTATTTATGTGAACCCCGAAGGGCCAAACGGCAATCCTGACCCATTACTAGCCGCACATGATATTCGTGAAACCTTTGGCCGTATGGCAATGAATGATGAAGAAACAGTGGCCCTTATCGCTGGTGGACATACGTTCGGTAAAACCCACGGCGCGGCTGATCCCTCAAAATATGTCGGCCCGGAACCCGAAGCCGCTGGCATCGAGGAACAGGGCCTTGGCTGGAAAAACACTTATGGCACGGGTAAAGGCGGCGATACCATAACCAGTGGCCTTGAAGGTGCGTGGACATCGGCACCGGCAGAGTGGACACACATGTATCTGACAAACCTGTTCACTTATGACTGGGTTCAAACAAAAAGTCCCGCCGGTGCCACGCAATGGATCCCCAGCGATGAAAGTGCACAAAACCTGGTGCCTGACGCACATGATCCGGATAAATTCCATGCACCAATTATGTTGACAACGGACCTCGCGCTTAAATTTGATCCTGAATACAGGAAGATATCAGAACGCTTCCTGAATGATCCGGCGGAATTTGAGCTTGCATTTGCAAAGGCATGGTTCAAACTGACCCACCGTGATATGGGACCACGTTCCCGTTATCTGGGATCCATGTCCCCGGACATGGAAATGCTTTGGCAGGACCCTGTTCCGGCCGCCAACCACGAACTAGTAAATGATAGCGATATTGCCAACCTTAAGTCTGCAATCATGTCATCCGGCATTGGTGTTTCGGAACTTGTCAGAACGGCGTGGGCATCCGCATCCACATTCCGCGGTACGGACATGCGGGGCGGTGCAAATGGTGCCCGCATCCGGCTTGCACCGCAAAAGGACTGGGATGCCAATGATAGTGATGAACTTTCAAGAGCCATCAGCACGCTTGAAGGTATCCAGAATGACTTTAACAGCGCCCAATCCGGCGGCAAAAAAGTATCCCTTGCTGATTTGATCGTGCTTGGTGGTTCTGCAGCCATTGAAAAGGCCGCTAAAGACGCGGGGCATGATATTAAGGTACCTTTTGCGCCGGGACGTACCGATGCAAGTCAGGAAAATACAGATATCAGCTCCTTCGCTATGCTTGAACCGGCTGCGGATGGTTTCCGCAACTATTATAATGCGAAGAACAGCCGTTCTCCGGCAGAAATGCTGGTTGAAAAAGCATCCCTTCTGACCCTTTCTATTCCGGAAATGACCGTTCTTGTTGGCGGCATGCGTGCTCTTGATGCAAATGCCGGTAAATCAAAAAGTGGCGTTTTCACGGATCATCCCGAAACGCTTAACAATGATTTCTTCATCAATCTGCTTGGTATGGATACAGAGTGGCAGAAATCAGCAAGCGAAGAAGGCATTTACGAAGGACGCGACCGTACAAGTGGCGCCGTTAAATGGACAGCGACACCCGCTGATCTGATCTTCGGATCAAACTCGGAACTAAGGGCCGTTGCTGAAATTTATGCCTATGATAACGGGCGGGAAAAATTCGTGAATGACTTTGTTGCAGCATGGACCAAAGTCATGAACCTTGACCGGTTTGACCTTTAATAAATATCAAAAGTAATGAAAATGGCGGCAAGATAATTGCCGCCATTTTTTTAAATTCTAAATAACAACCTTTGATGCCAATTCCCATCTTCATGATAAACCAATTCTACGTTAGACATAGCAATACCAAAATCTTTAATTAATCCTTGAATACACATCTCAAGGAAGGTCATTTGACCGCGTTCCGGATCTCATAAGTCAAGAGGTGCCGCAGACCAAATCACCGAAACGTGAGATTCTCCATCAATGCTTAGGTCAGTAAAGGATTCTATTGGGAAAAATCAGATGAAATCATGCCAATAACTTGCTTGTCTCCACTAAAATTCTCTTGAAATCTGAAAACTGGCCCTCCGCTAGCCCCCTTTTCAATTGGTATATTCGTGGCATAATGGGGGGCACGCACTAGTCTACTTGTTGAACTTTTTGCAGTTATTTCACCGACTTTTCCTATAAGTGTTCGCTTATTTCCAGATGTAACGAAGGAAGTCACAACTACATTTTCCCCAATGGTTAATGGATTGGAATTAATGGCAAATACTGGGATAGGTTCACCGATTGAACTAGCATCAATAATCATGAACGCTATATCCAAGGGTGGTCTTAAACAAACTCCTGTTATGTTAAATACATAAATCGACTTACCTATTGTAATCGAACATTTTAAATCATTAGTATTACGAACCCATCCTCCTATCTGCTCATAAAGCAAATTGCTTGGACCAGGAAAGCCCATTACTCCTCTCTTTGCAGTTCTACTAGCTTGCAATGATTTTTTATACCCTTCCTCAATTACATGCAAAGCTGTTATCGCTAGTATTGAAGTACTTGAAGAAACTATTGGGAACCCTGTTCCCAAAATTACAAAATCTCCTTTCAAATCAGTACTATGTACTGTAATGAGATTTTCTGAAGAGCTCAAAACCTCTTTTTCATTTGGAAAATGGAGTAATTTCCATGCCAAACTGCCAATATCCTTTATCTATTTGTAGTGCCTATAAATTAAGTCAATTAAAATTTCTAATCTTCGGGTAACGTATAAGCCCTTATTTCGCCGGGATATGATCCCCCGCTTACCGCAACAATCAGATATTGTTTTCCATTAATGCTATAGGTCATTGGCGCACCCGATTGACCGGATGGCATCCAGATTGAACCAACTTCCTCACCGGTAAATTTATCATACGCACGAAGCATTGCCCCCCTTTCCCGGTCACCGGGATCGGTAACAAGCATATCCCCTGCAATCAAAAGACTTTTTGTAACCACAACACCAACACTGGCCGCTTGGCCAGTACGCGGAATATCCATGTCTTTTAGTTTTGGATGGTTTCTTACATTATCCGGTGTTTCACCATGCGGGATACGCCATAAAATTTCACCTTTTGACATATCAATCGCGGCAATAATACCATATGGCGGCTTTAAAATGGGAAGCCCTTCTACGTTAAGTGTAGGAACTGCCACGGGTGGGCCGTCATAAACCGGATAATCCACTTCGGCAGGAGCGCCTGGATTTTGCCCCGTTCCCCCGGCCAGTGCCATTTTAAACGGTTGCCCGGCGCGGCCCTGCAAATAATTTACATTTGAATAGCCATCCGGTGGTGGCGCAAGGGATAACCCGCTAATTGCAGACGTGTTTGCCGGTGCATAAAGAATGCCGGTTTCCGGATCAAACGCCCCGCCTGCCCAGTTGGTGCCGCCACCTGAATTACCAAGCGCGATTGCGCCAAGTTTTCCATTCACATCACCAAGGATCGGGGGATTATATATTGTTGCATCCTCCCACACCCACCTATCAAGCTTGTTGATGGCTTCGGCCCGCATTTCGGGTGTAAAATCAATCAGATCATCCGGCACTGACATTTCCGAACGGCCATAATTCAGTTTCTCCAAGACCCTTGGCTGCGTTGGGGCATACCATTCACCTGGCACTTCCCCGGCTGGTACGGGCACTTCATCAATCGGCCAGATGAGTTCCCCGGTTACACGGTCAAATACAAAAAGCCATGCCTGTTTGGTTGGAACGGCAAGTATTTCACGCATACGGCCATCAATTTCCACATCCATAATGAGTGGGGCCGCCGAAAGATCATGACCCCAGATCGGATGATGAACCACCTGAAAATGCCAACGGTATTTTCCTGTATTCATATCAACGGCTACGATACTTTCAGCAAATAAATTATTTCCCGGACGGTGCCCGCCGTAATAATCCGATGACGGGCTTTCAACAGAAAGGTAAACAAGTCCATTTTTTTCATCAGCGGTAATTTGCGTCCAGACACCGGTGCTGCCGTTTCTTTCCCATGAATTATCAAGCCAGGTATCATTTCCAAATTGTCCCGGGCGCGGGATAGGGTCAAACTGCCAAACCAGTTCACCGTTTCTGACATTAAACGCCCGAACAAGCCCTTTGGTATTGTTATAATTATCAATGGTTAAACCTTCTTTCATGGCATTACCAACTATAATTAAATCGCCAACAACAGTAGGCGTAGCATGTAGGCCAATTTCACCGGTCACAAGGTCAATCTGCACTTCATTGCCCTGTACAGCACCAAGTTTCAAATCAATAACACCATTATTTGATGTACCGAATTCGTTTATCAGAATTCCTGTTTTGGCATCAAGCGCAACCATCTTATAACCGGTTGTGACATAAAAAATACGCGCGTCACCCATGCCATCTGACCAGTAGGCAAGCCCCCGACCGGATAACTGCCGTGGTGCCATGCCGCCTCTTAGCCCTTCATCCATGCTATGAAGCCACATGAGTTCACCCGTAACCGCATCTAGTGCAAAAGCAGTCCGTCTTGTTCCGCCCGTCGCATAAACAATGCCGTCTATCATTAACGGTGTCACTTCAAGCTTATATTCTGGGCGGCTACCCAGATTTTTGGTTGAAAAGGACCAGGCCAGCTCAAGATCTTCAAAATTATCAGCTGTTATCTGGTCAAGTGGTGAATATCGGGAACCATTAAGTTCCCCGGTATAATGAGGCCATTCACCGTTTGAAGTGTCCGGCGCATCTGCAAGTGCATATTTTGAAAATAAAAGAATGAATGCACCAATAATAAATATAAATTTTTTAGTCATAATAATATAAACCCGCTTCACAAATTATATTTTGTAATTGCAGCTTATTGTACTGCTGCGGAACTTCAAAGATATTATTTTGTTAAATATAAAAAGGTTCTGGGATTATTTTAGGTCGACTTCTATGACTTCGCCGACGTTGGCACTGCCACCAGCCATAATATTCTGCAATGTCTTGCCGTCATGGTTAAGCCGGACAATAATTTCACTTTTTGACGGGTTTTCCATGAAATAGCCCTGTTCAATAATGATTTCATCCACTTTCAAATTCATTTGTTCAAAGAGGTAATATCCCAGGTTTCCTGCTGCCATTAGTTTCCTGCTGCCATTACAAGTCCGGATTTTTCCATAAACTTGCGCCGTTTTACATCATTTTCCATGAACGTCTCCCTAAATCAGTATTTTGTCAAGTTATGCCATTGATGCAATCACACGATTAACCAGATTTATTGTCGCATGAATGCCATCATATTCACTTAATCCGTCCCCTTCATACTCAATACCCAGATACCCTGAATAACCTGCATCGGCAACAATTTTAAGCATGCGGGTAAAATCAATATTTGTTTCATTACCATCTGCATCGAAATCAAAACTTTTAATGCTCACCGCTTTTGCGTATGGCATAAGTTCCTGAACACCAAGGTATTTGTCATATTCTTCATTCGCACTGATTGCGAAGTTTCCAAAATCCGGTAACGTCCCTACACGTTCGTGTCCGGCTGCTTCCATTACTTCGGAAAGCCAATTTCCGTTGCTGGATAGCCCACCATGATTTTCAACAATAATGTTTATATTAAACTGGTCACCATATTCAGCAAGACGAGAAAGCCCCTCCGCGCTTAAGTCGCGCTGTTCGTCCCAGCTACCCGCACTTTGTGCATTTACGCGGATCGAATGACAGCCAAGGAAGGCCGCCGCTTCCACCCATTGGTGATGCCTTTCGATAGCAGCCGTACGGCGATCAGGGTCCGGATCCCCAAGCGCCCCTTCCCAGTCACACATAATCAGAACGCTTCTTACCCCGTTATCATCAGCGCGCTTTTTAAGCTCCGTCAGATATGCTTCATCGCGGGCCTTATCAAAAAAGAAGGTGTTGACATATTCAATGCCATCAAGGCCGAATTCTTCGCGAGCCACCCGCGCAAAATCAAGGTTGGTCAGATCACCCAACAGATGGGCATCAAGGTTATTACGGTATGCCATACGCCGTGCTTCATCATTTTCAAAGCTGCCAGAACCACCACCGAATAAATGTCTGTGAATTGACCATTGGGCCAGGGAAATTTTAAAATCCGGTGCCGCATTTGATGTTTGTGAACTATCCGCACATCCGGGAAAAGTTGCGAGCATGCCCGCGCCAGCCATCGTCGTGGCTGTTTTTTTAAGAAATGTGCGCTTTGTTAAATAATTTTCTTTGGCATTTTTATTTTCCATGATCCTCTCCTATGTGATGACACAGGATGGAACATATAAGCGCACATTTCAATAGGCGAAATCTTTTATTTTAAGCCGCATTTGATAGACGGGCAACATTGTCATTTGCGGGTACAAGGATCGGCGTAAAGCCGTAACCGTTATCTTTCAAAAGGTGCATGAAATTGTAATCATCAGACTTAACCATTAATGATGCTTTGATTTTTTCAAACAGGTTACTTACATCCTGAAAAATGTCATATGTGTTTTCTTTCATTTGCGGCACATAATTGTGATCTTTAAGTAAATCCATAAAGTTATAGCGTGTAAAAGTGGTCATTTTTTCTTCCTTTTTCAAATTAATCCAGTCTCAAATGGCTGCATTATTGCCTCCATATCACTCAGATATGTATGATACGGACCACTTCAAGATTGGCATGCGACCACTTATCGCAGGAAAATTACACTTCATCGCAAATGGAGAAAATTTTTAAAACCTGCCTTGAAAAATCCTTCGTTTTACAAAGAAAAATTTGATGTTAAAGTAATCAAAAGGGAATAAGGGGACGGATATGGAATATTTTCAAAATCTGCCGCAGTGGGCACAACAACTCGTAACAATAAGCGGGTTGATTATTTTCTGGGCTGTTCTTTGGACGATCCCCAGCCCAAAAACTTTAACCCGCCGGGCTTTCGTTTTTCGCTTTTCAAATAAATAATTAATAATATTCCGGGAGTAACTGCATATGAGCAACGCCATTCAAATTGATCATCCACTGATCCGTCATAAACTGACAATTATGCGGGATAAAAACACACCGCCTTTTCTGTTTCGCGCTCTGCTTCGGGAAATAAGCTTTCTTATGGGATATGAAGTCACACGGAATTTAAAAACAACTGATGTGGAAATTGAAACACCCGTTGCAAAAACGGTTAAACCAAAACTGTCTGGCCGCAAAATGTGCATCCATTCAATACTTCGCGCCGGTAACGGTCTTATGGAAGGACTGCTTGACCTTATTCCGACGGCCAAGGTCGGCCATGTAGGGCTTTACCGCGACCATGACGATTTACACGCGGTTGAATATTATTTCAAAGTCCCCGACAATCTTGATGAACGCTTTAACCTTGTCGTTGACCCTATGCTCGCGACTGGAAATTCGGCAATTGCCGCCCTTGAACGAATCAAGCAGGCGGGTGCAAAAAATATAACATTCATGTGCCTTCTTGCGGCACCGGAAGGGATAGCAGCCCTTGAAAAAGCGCATCCCGATGTTCAGATATATACCGCTGCCATTGATGAAAAAATCAATGAAAAAAGCTATATTGTCCCGGGGCTTGGTGACGCCGGGGACAGAATTTATGGCACTATTTAAATAGACTGTTTAAATTTTTTCATAAGGTAATCACCCGCAAGCACGGATCCATATGCACTTTTGCCATTGTCATCAAGACAGGTGGGGATCGTTTTTATCACCGCGTCATAATTCGGGTTCATAAAGTAAGCAATTGATTGCCGTTTGGCACCCGCGTACGCACCTCCCTGTTCCGGTTCAACAACGCGGTGCATTGTTGAAACCCAACGGTCATTGGTCCAATGGGATAATAAATCACCAATATTGATGATAAACCCATCCTTGACCAGCGGTGCTTTTATCCAGTTACCGGATGGTGACTTAACTTCAAGCCCGGTTACGGCAGGATCCGGTTTTAATATTGTAACACTGCCATAATCAGTATGAGCCCCTGCCCGTAATTGCCCCGGTGATGGTGGTTTATCTGTCTTAGGATAATTCTGACATCGAAGCGCGCTTGTATGATGGATGTGGTATGATACAAAAAAATCATCATCAACACCAAGTGCCGCCGCAAGCATTGACATTATTCTTGATCCCAATGCTTCCATGGCCAGATAATAATCTGTCCATACTTTTTGAAACTCTGCTGGTTCCGTCGGCCAGATATTGGGGCCATAGAAAAAATGAAAATCCGCATTTGGCACATGACCCGCAGGCGGTGATAATGGCCCGCTGCTGAATGTTTCCTTTAAATCGGGCGGGGTTTCCACCCCCCTTGTTTTTGCAAGGCTTTCCCCTTCAAGCGGAGTATAACCACGTGGGCAACCCGGGTCGCCAGATTTTGCCTCAATTTTTAAAGTGTCTGGATAAGTAAAAAAAGTTTCGGCAATATCCCATGCGCGGCTGATAACATCACTATCCACACCATGATTTTCAATGATAAGAAAACCTATTTCACGGCAAATTTCATCAACTTCCTGTGCGATGGACTGGCGCTTCGACGCATCTCCATTCATGAAAGCACCAAGGTCAATGCCTGGAATGCTGTTAAGATACTCTTCCTTCATGTGTTTTCCATTATTTCAGGATAACGTACTATGGGCTACCGCAATTTTTGCAGCAAGCGCGGCGTTATTAAGCACCAGTTCGATATTGGTCTCAAGGCTTTCACCTTCTGTTGTTTCCGCAATGCGCGCAAGCAGAAACGGCGTTGTATCCTTTCCCGTAATGCCGCGTTTGTTCATATCATCGATCGCATTTGCGATTGTTTTTTCAATTTCCGCTTGCGAAAGCGCATATTCTTCAGGAACCGGGTTTGTGATAAGCACGCCCCCTTTTAAACCAAGTTCATTTTTAACATGCAGTGCTTTAGCGATTTGTGCAGGATCATCATAATTATAATCAACGTTAAATTCACTGCTGCTGGCATAAAACGCCGGTACATAATCGGTTTTATAACCCACAACCGTGACACCGACGGTTTCAAGATATTCAAGCGTCCGGCCAATATCAAGAATGGATTTTATGCCCGCGCAAACAACACTGACATTGGTATTTGCCAGTTCTTCAAGATCCGCCGAAATATCCATCGAATTTTCACCGTCCCTGTGAACACCACCGATTCCCCCCGTTGCAAATATGCTTATCCCGGCCATTGCCGCGATTATCATTGTCGCAGCCACGGTTGTCGCCCCGTCCTTTTTTTGTGCTATAAGGAACGGGATATCACGACGGCTGGCTTTAATCACGTCATGGCCGGCTTTACCAAAATATTCAAGCTCTTCTTCGCTAAGCCCTACTTTAAGTCTGCCTCCTACAATCGCAATTGTCGCCGGGATGGCACCATGCTCACGCACCTTTGCTTCAACCCTTTTTGCCGTTTCCACATTCTTCGGGTAAGGCATCCCGTGGGAAATTATGGTGGATTCAAGTGCCACAACCGGGCGGTTTTCATCCAGCGCCCTTTTTATTTCCGGTAATATATCCAGATAAGCATTATCAATTTTCATATTTTAGTCCATTATCCTCATTACCGCCGAAAGCGACATTTCAGCATTTATTGTATCAGCACTTTGTGTTGCAAGATAAGCTGCCGCATTTGCGAAAATGACAGCTTTATGTATTGGCCACCCTTCAAGATAACCATAAGCCAGTCCCGCAACAAAAGCATCACCCGCGCCCGTTACATTCTGCACCTGTTTAACGTTTTTAACTGGTTTTTCAAGACCTTGTTGACATTGCGTTTTAAAATATACGCCATCAGCACCAAGCGTTATAAAAATATTTTCACAGCCACACTCAAACAGCGCAGATGCGACCTGTTCCGGTATCCCGTCCGACAGATCGCTTAACACCCGCCCTTCCGCTAGGTTTACTTTCAAGAGATTAATGGTCGAAAGAATACCTGCAAATTTGCCTACTTTTGACGCCGATACGCCATCTGCAATGGTATAATGATCCCCAAATCGTTCACTTATAAACCGCAGAGTTTCAATGGGCAGGTTTGCATCAATGATCATTAATTTCGCTTCATCAATTAAAGATACATGTTGTTTAAGGTAACCGGGCGTTATAGCCGATACCGCTGACATATCGTTGATGGCAACGGATAAATCACCGCATTCATCAAGTACAGACAGATAACATGAGGTTGGATATTCCCCACTTTCGAGTACGGATGTCATGTTGACCCCTGCGGCTTTTGTCTGCGTACGGATCAGTTGCCCGAAGCTGTCACTTCCGATCGCTGAAAGCAAAAGACAGGTGCCACCAAGTCGCGCTAAATTATCCGCAATGTTGCGACCGACCCCGCCGACGCTGATGGAGACCTTCCCAGGGTTTGAATCGCCCTTAATTATGGTTGCATCCGAAGCGCCACAAATATCCACATTCGCGCCACCGATCACGACAGCATAAGGCTGATCATTAAGATTTCCATTATTATTCAGTGGCCTGGTTCCTTATTGCCAGCGGTTCATCCAGCAGCACAAGCCCCGCTCCCTTCACAATCGCCCTTGCAAGTGCGCAGCGTTGCTGCTGACCAACGGAAAGCTCAAGCGGTGTGCGTTCCAGATAATCATGAAGCTTCATTAACCGTGCAGTATCCTTCACGGCATGGTCAATTTCTGCGTTCCGCGCGCCCATAAGCCTTAAGGGGGAGGCAATATTTTCGTAAACGCTTAGGGTTGGGTAATTGATAAACTGCTGATAAACAAATGAAACATCACGGTTTTGTACCCGCACTCCGGTGACATCATTATCATCCCAATGAACCCGCCCTGCACTTGGTGACGTCAGCCCCGCCATGATGCGCATAAGGGTTGTTTTCCCCGCACCCGTGGTCCCAAGAAGCACATTCATGCTTCCCTTATCAAATGTTAGATCGGTTGGATAAATATGTGTTTCGCCGTCAGCTTTAAGCGAAATATCCTCAAGTCTCAATGACACAGGGCATCCCTTTATTCTTTTTTAAAAACGCTAACATGATCATGCGCCCATGACAATAACCTGATTGATGATTTTACGCTTGTCTATGGATATAGGCGGGAGTAAACTTCCCTCGTTAAAGGGGAGAATTCATGATCATTCAACGCCTTGCCGCCGCCATACGCCGACAGGACTGGTTCCAGGTAATGATCGAAGTATTTATTGTCGTGGTTGGTATTTTCATCGGTCTTCAGGTGGATGACTGGAATCAGAACCGCATGGACAGGAAAACAGAACGCGCCTACCTTGAACGGCTCTACAGGGATTTTAGTGAAAACAAACAGGAACTTGGCGTTCTTGCCGGTATACACCGTGCAATCGCAACGGAAATTTCGGCGGTTACAGATTATCTTGCAGCAGGGATTATTAATCAGCAAACAGCCAATGTTTTTGAAGAAAATGAGGTCAGGTTTTATGCTTTGCCATCCGCCGTCCTGAAAACAGGAACGATAAATGAGCTTATATCCACCGGACGATTAGCGCTTATCTCCAATCAATCCATCCGTGATGCAATTAATACTGTGAATTCTGTCCATACATCCGCGAAAGAACAGCTTGAATATATGCGTGACAATATTTCGCTCTCCGATGCGACATTTATGGGCAGGTTTTATGTTTATGCGGTTAATGAAGATGGCCGCACCATAAAAACAGGATTTTAACAAGGTTCTTGGTGATACCGAAATAATATCGGCCATGCAGCAGGCCATGGGCAGCCATTTTTTAATGGCACAGGCAAGACAATATGAACATAATACGGTAACAGGTGCGCTTAATCTTATCGCCTGTGAACTGGGTAAGGCGGAATGCATTGTAGATGCAGAACTATGATGAATATACGGAATTGCCATTATGATAATAATATGTCAGACTAATTAGGGGACAAAAAAATGGGAGAACACAATGATCAATTTTATGAAAAATTATGAGGCACAGTGCTATGCGCTGCTGCGGATTGTTACGGGATTTTTATTTCTGTTTCACGGGACAAATTATATTCTTAGCTGGCCGATGCCACGTGGCATGGCGGATGCAGTTTGGTATATGGCTTATATAGGCATGCCGATTCTGACGTTCGGTGGGCTTTTTACCTGTATTGGGTTATTTACCCGTCCGGCGGCATTTTTGTCATCCGGTATGATGGCGGTTGCCTACTGGATGACTTATGGCAGCAAAGCCTTTAACCCGCCAGCCGACAGCACAAACAGTTTTATTGAACTGATGTTGCCAATGGTCAACCGCGGCGAACTTGCAACCATGTTCTGTTTTGCTTTTCTTTATATTTCCGCACGGGGCAGCGGCATTTGGAGCGTTGATGCCGCACGGGGAAATTCTGATTAGGAATCAATGAAAATATTAATTTTAAAAATATTACCTGCGCTGGCCCTTTTATCCGGGCCGGCCATTTCATTGGCACAAACGGATGATTACCGCGATCAGGGAACCATTGATGCTACGTTTAAAACCGAGCTTTTAAATCTGGGTTTTGAAAATGGTGAATATCCGGCGTCCGAGCCAAAATTTGAGATCACTGATAATTTTATCCATATAAAATTCGTTAGTGCGTTAAAACCGGATGGAACCGTAGCTACCGGACAGGTAACCGTGGATATCACCACAGATGATGTGGTACAAGCATCTGCCCTTGCCTGCGCCGCGACCATCAACCAGCTTAAAATGGCGGCGGGTGGTGATCTTAGCCGGATTAGAAAGATTGCCAATATTCGTTATACAACCTTCACCGTTGCCGACTGGTGGGACTATATACCCGGATCAAACAGTTGTTCGGAAATGATACTGCGCGTTTTTGGAAAATCAGCCGGGTCCCATACCCGCCATGCCGAAGGACACGGAACATCGGAAGGCAATGAAACATACCGTATTGAAATGCTGGCATATTTAAAATGATGAAAAAGATTATCACAATATTTGCGGCTATATTTGTTGCCTCCTGCGCGGAACAGGAGATAAGCAATAAAGCAACAACAATCGATGACCGGATGAATATTGAACTGGAGCGGCTTGGATTTACGGATGGCATGCCGGAACTTCCGCCCGTATTTGGCCCGTACGAGCCATCCGTCGTTGTGGATAAGGAAATATATATCACCGCATCCGCCCCCTATACACCCGAAGGGACATGGATCACCGGGCTTATAAACGAAGACACACCGGCGGAACATATGCTTTATGCCGCGGAACTCAGCCTAATACAGGCGCTTAACCGTATTCGCCTTGCCGCGGGCGGGGATCTTAATAACATTGCCGGACTTCATCATGTTGTGGTCATGACCACGGCACCAGAAGGGTACCCACATGTGGAAATGGTCGCGCAGGCCACATCGGATATGATCATCCGCATCCTTGGCCCCGAAGTTGGCGCCCATGAACGCAGCATTCTGCGCAGCATATCCCTTCCCGTCAATATGACCCACGAAACCGAAATCAGGGCATATCTGAAATAATGGTGAAATTCGTTCCGATGATTTCATCGTGCCACAAAATTACATACATGATGATTTTCGACTGGAATTACTGGAACCCGTCATAAACCGCATGGATTATGAAGCCGTGATGTCAAGCCGGGAAAACCTGCGGCATGTTTTTGCAGAAAATGATACCTGGCCTGCTGATAACATGACAGCTGAAGAAAATCTGAATGATTTTATCATCCATGAACGGGAATTTAAGGCACGCATCGCATTTGGCTATACTGTTCTTACGCCTGATCAATCAAAATGTATTGGCTGCATATATATTGAACCCTGTAACCGAACGGGGTTTGATGCCGAAGTATATTTCTGGCTGCGTGATGAAATAAGGCGAAACCGGAAACCGGCATTGCAAATTCTAAATGCTGGCCATGTGATTGGCAACCATTCCTATACTCACCCGCGAATGATATTTATGGGGGCAAAAGAAGTTGCCCATCAGGTTGACAATACAAATGCGGCAATCCGTTCACTTGGTTATGAAGGCGAAATTTTCTTTCGCCCTCCTTATGGTAAAAAGCTTTATTCTCTTCCAAAACATCTTGAAAAAGAAGGCATAACGTCAATCACATGGGATGTAGAAGCGGAACTGGGTGATGATATCGCGGGCTATACACATGAAAACACAAAGTCCGGTTCCATTATCCTACTTCACGTAATATAACGGTCCCGCGAAACATCACGCGAAGCCGTACCAAAAATTATAAAGGGATTAAAAGATAGAGGATACAGCTTTAAAACCATTCCAGAGCTACTGAAATATAAAAACAGTAATTTATTGGAAAAATGATCCTGCAAAGCCGCCCTATAATAGCACTGCCCTATGATATATTACTATAATAGAGCGGCTTGCTGCTCCCCTACCTCGTTTTGTCTTCAAAATTATGAAGACAATATACCCATCATTTTATATTTCAGGATTGCTGACTGTCCATAGATGAAAGCTCCAATTTTACTAAGTATATAAATTCTGCTAACATCGAACCGACAAAACAAAGAAATATTATCCGGAAATTTTCAATCAGCGATAATGGATCAATATCAACTTCGCCAACCATATAAACATAAGCAATTAGTATAGCATCGGTAATGATCGCCGAAACCAGAAACGGTACCAGCAAATTGTTTGATTTTAACCTAACGATAAAATAAAGCAGACATGATACTACTAATGAAATTCCAACTATTATAAGCATAGTATTTTCAACTCCATACTTCAGTAAAGCACTGAAAAACCCTCCCTTTTTGGATAGGTGACGGAGACTATATTCTTCGCTATAAATAGTGTCTAACGAATTTTATTAATGGATATATTCGATTTTTTCAATATTATTTCAGGTAAAGAAAATGCATTATAGCATTTCCTTACCAATGTTTCTAAACCCATCCAGAAGTGAATCCAGATATTTACGATCATCATCTTTATTAAAGGCAAGATAGGCTGTTTGCGTTATCACCGGTGCCTTCTCCACAACTTCAAGCGCACCTTCATCAATATATTCAGCGACCATCGACTGCGGGAAATATCCGCATCCGCCAAAATTGATTAAATACCGGATACCGTATAAACCGATATTCACCGATAGTTGTGGTACTGTAGGTGTTGGAAAGTAATGCTTCATATTTTCTTTAAATTCCTTACCCCAATCAACTTCGACATAATTGGAATAAAATGCATCCTCAAATGAATAATCTTTATGTCTGTCATTTTTATTGGCTACAAATACGAATTTTTCCTGATATAGCGCCTCAACATTAATGCCGGGTATGCTTGGCGCTGATAATAATATAGCAATATCGATTATCCCTTCTTCAAGCTTCCTGATCAGATCAATGGCAATGCCGAATTCAACACGATAAGCTATGTCTGAGTATTTAGCTTTGGCCCAGGGCAGCCATTTCATAATAATAGGTTCCCAAAGACCCGGGCGTGCCCCCACAGTGACATATTCTTTATAAATGTCCTCACTCGCTACTTTCTTTTGTGCTCTTTCCCAAAGCTGAACAAAACTGAGAGCATATTCCTGAAATTTTACACCTGCCTCGGTCAGTGTTGCGCCTGATTTATTCCTGACAAACAATGTCTTCCCAATCAGATCTTCAAGGGTTTTAATGCGTGAACTTATTGTAGACTGGGTAACATTTAATCTTTCTGATGCAATTCTGAAATTTCCGACTTCGACAATGGTCAGAAATGTTTTTGCAAGAGTAGTGTCCATTCATCGTTCCTTTATTGGTATTTCTGCTGCGATTATATCAAATCAAACCAAATTTCAAATAAATTCGATTATTTCGAATATATATATAAATAAATATCATTTTACAGAATTAATATTAAGGACTATGGTGTGCCGGATCGATAGAAAGGTAAAACAGTTATGTTACCAGATATTAAGTTCTCTTTTAATGAGATTAAAAATTCCATCCTCTATATTGTGATAAGTGTGGTTTCACTTTTATTGATTGCCATTATAGAATTTGAACTTGAATATTTCACAGGAATTAAAATTGAAGCTCTTATGGAATTTATGGGTGTTCTTAAAAATAACTGGATTAAAACGCACGGCACCTTATTCCTTCATTTAATACAGATATTATTCATTATCACCTTCCTTGCAGAAGTGAAAATCCTTATACGCAGGCTAACCAGAAACTGGATGCTTTAGGCTTTAGCACTCATGTCTTTGACGAATTCTGTCCCGCAAGGAACCCCAGCTCTGCATGGGGGAAATGATAATCTGGGTATTGTTTTCTTTAATATCGGAATATTTCTGATTATTTTGGGACTTTGCATGTTCATTCCTGTGGCTGTTGATCTTAATAGCGACAACCCTGACTGGCGGGTATTTGCATTATGTGGTGGGCTTGTTACAGCTATCGGTGGACTTCTTTATTTGGCTAACAAACGCAATTATAAATCATTATCGGTAAAACAAGGATTTCTTATCACGGCAACTACATGGGTTACCATACCACTTGTCGGTTCCCTTCCCTTCATTTTTTCCGACCTTGATATCAGCTTTACCGATGCATTTTTTGAAGCAATCTCAGGCGTCACCACAACCGGTTCAACCGTACTTAGCGGCCTTGACGGCATGCCGCCCGGCATACTGATCTGGCGAAGCTTACTTCAGTGGCTGGGGGGTGTTGGAATTATCGTTATGGGTATCGCCATTATGCCCTTACTCAAAATCGGAGGAATGCAGCTTTTTAAAACTGAAGCATTCGATGTCAGTGAAAACTTTATTCCCCGTTCCACCAAACTCGCATCATCACTTTCCGTTTTGTATGTTGGTCTGACCACCATGTGTGCTTTGACGTTAATGCTTGCCGGTATGACACCTTTTGAAGCGATCTGCCATGCCCTGACGACAATTTCCACAGGTGGGTTTTCCACTTCCGACGCATCAATCGGACATTTTGACAGTGCGGTGATTGATTATGTCATTTCAATATTCATGGTGATCGGCAGTATCCCTTTCGTGCTTTATCTTAAATTAATGCATACTGGACCAAGATTTGCTTTTTGTGACCAGCAGGTACGGGGATTTATGATTGTACTTGTCAGTATAATTATCCCATTATCCCTATATCTTTATCTGAGCAGTGATTATGACCTTAATCATTCGGTCAGGTATGTGGTGTTTAACGTTATATCCGTCATAACGGGAACCGGCTATGCATCAACGGACTATACCCTGTGGGGGAACCTGTCAGCCGTGGTCTTTTTCTTCATTATGTTCATCGGTGGGTGTTCAGGATCAACATCATGTGGCATTAAAATATTCCGTTTCCAGATTATGATCATAACCATTAAAAATAATCTGAAAAAATATTTTTATCCTAACGGGATATTCATTTCAAAATACAATAATCATAAAGTCACAAATAGTGTCTCCAGTTCTGTTTTCGTATTCATCTTTTTATTTTTTATGAGTTTTATATTTATTACCCTTTGCCTTATTCTGCTTGGCCTTGATTTAAAAACGGCTGTATCCGGTGCCGGTACTGCACTTTCAAATGTGGGGCCCGGGATCGGTGACATAATTGGTCCAGCCGGAAATTTTGAAACTTTGCCAAATGCCGCCAAATGGGTACTTTCATTTGCCATGCTGCTGGGCAGGCTTGAAATATTATCCGTCCTTGTTTTTATGTCTGCCCGTTTCTGGAAAGATTAAATTCAGCCATATCTACTGCTAAATAAATTTTTTAAGAATCGTTATTAAAACCCCTTGCTATTAATAATCATTATTAATAAAATATAACAATGAGCCGTAAGACAGTAATGAATAGCAGAGCCAGCCATTATCACTTTATTGGTCATTTTAAACGCATAACGAATGATCCGGACAAGCAAGCCAGGCATATACCAAATAACAAGGGTTAACTTAGGAGTTTGCTTGTGAAATTTAAAAATAGTACATCAGGGATGGTTCTAATGGCCAAAGCCGGCTTTTGCGGTCATGATAAGTGCGCCATTTGTGGTTCTTGCTTCAAGTGCGGTGCAGTCTTCATCAAGCACCAGTATTATAATTTCATTATCAACAAAGGCGGGGGCATTTCCCCGAAATTCAAATGACCGCATGTTTTTCCCGGGACGTTTTTCCTGCGCTAAATTCATAAGCCATGTAGCGATCAGCGGTCCATGCACCACCAGACCGGGGTATCCTTCTGTTCCGCAAGCATATTCCTGATCATAATGAATACGGTGCCCATTAAACGTAATCGCCGAATACCGAAAAAGCTGTGTTGTATCCGGCGTTACAGATTTTTTATAAATATGGAATGGCAAATCTTCGGCTGGGGTCTGTTTAAAGGGAACAGCGTCCCTGTAAACAATGGTCTGATTTTCACTTATCAGTACTTCATCATCGCTTTTATAATCATGCGTCACCGTTACAAAAACAAGATCACCTGATGCGCTTTTTTTGGTATCAGTGTCTGCGATGGTCGATATTTTGACAATATCCTGACCCACCGGAAGCTGTGCATAAAAATTAATCCTGCTGCCTGCCCACATGCGTCGCGGCAACTCTACCGGCGGTAAAAACCCGCCCTTTGCCGGATGACTATCAACGCCAAGCTGATCACGCGGAAGAGCTTCGTTGCCCAGCACATAATGAAGCCCGCTTAAAAGCCGTTCATCCACCACTCCCATGCCATTTACGGTAACATCAAAACGTTTAATCATTTCCGGGGTCAGCCGGTCGGTAATGATCTGTTTTTTTCCAATCCATGTTTTTATATAATTCATCAATATGACCTAGGCAATTTAAGAACATGTTCTGCTATGTAGGACAGGATCATGTTGGTTGAAATTGGCGCAACCTGATAAAGCCGTGTTTCACGGAATTTCCGTTCAATGTCATATTCTTCTGCAAATGCAAAACCGCCGTGAGTATCAACACACATATTGGCCGCATCCCATGCCGCATCAGCCGCAAGCATTTTTGCCATGTTTGCCTGCTCCCCGCAGTTTTCACCCTCTTCATAAAGATCACATGCATGATGCACCATTAGTTCCGCCGCGCGCATGACGGCATAACATTTGGCAATGGGAAATTGTATACCCTGATTTTTTCCAATGTGGCGGCCGAACACTTCACGTTCATTGGCGTAATTTGTTGCTTTTTCAATAAACCATTTCGCGTCCCCGATACATTCTGCGGCAATCAGAATACGTTCCGCATTCATTCCTGAAAGTATAAATTTGAATCCCTTCCCTTCTTCGCCGATAAGGTTTTCGGTTGGCACCCTAACATTATCAAAAAATATCTCCGTGGTCGCGTGGTTCATCATTGTACGGATCGGTGTAATGGTCATTCCATCTTTTTTGGCTTTGTTCATATCCAAAATGAATAAGGATAGTCCGTCCGTGCGTTTACTGACATCTTCTTTTGCCGTGGTGCGCGCCAGAAGTAACATTAAATCCGAATGTTCGGCGCGGCTCGTCCATACTTTTTGCCCATTAATGATGTAATGATCACCATCCCGTTTGGCAAATGTACGGATTGATGTGGTATCTGTGCCGCTTGCGGGTTCTGTTACGCCGAACGCCTGCAACCTAAGCTTTCCACTGGCAATTTTTGGTAAATATTTCTTTTTCTGTTCGTCCGACCCGTGACGAAGCAATGCCCCCATGGTGTACATCTGCGCATGGCATGCGGCGCCATTTCCCCCCTGCATCTCAATTTCTTCCAAAATTGCCGCTGCCCCGCCAAGTGGCATTCCCGCACCACCATATTCTTCGGGTATCAGCACGGATAAATAACCCGCCTTCGTAAGTTCATTCACAAAATCAGCCGGATACGTAATATCACGATCATGTTCGCGCCAGTATTTCCCCGGATATTTCCGGCACAGCTTTGCCAGCTCGTCCCTGATATCCTGATATTTGTGGTTTTTAAATAAATTCACCTACAAATTCCCTCACTTTCTGGGATCAAGTATGCACAAGTTTTAAAATAGATAAAGTGTGAAAATAATCACTACTACGTGCCATATTTTAGGCAATTTTTCCTATGACATTGTTTTTAGTCGTACTTAAAAGCGGGTTTTACCCTTGTTAAGCGCTATTGGCGACTGTATTATTTGCGTATGGAGTATATGTAATGAGAACTGCCCTTATCATCATTATCATACCATTGGCATTTCAACACCTTTTAGGTTGTTATAAATTTGTTGAAGGCCAAAAAGTTCAAAATGATTAATCAGGAATGTTGAAACCAGAACAATTCCAAACCCTAAAAGAAGGCCAGCCCAAAGTATTAAAATCCATGTGCTGTTATCTGTCTGCCATACTATATCCGGCATTGGCTGCCAATATACATAAAGCACTATCAGGCATAAGCTGGACACCAGAACATATGTGCTACGTTCACTTGCCGGAGGGACAATTTTAGTCCACTGTCTTTTAAAGCATTGCCGCGCCATTACACTATGTGTTAGTGCAAATAATGAAACCAGACCGACGCTGATCATTATTGATGTTCCTAGTGGCCCTGGCTGACCACTATCAATAGTCTTTGTTACATATGGCAACATGTCAAAATTACCCACAAAGGCAATTAAATACAAAAATGTGACGAAAAATATGACATAACTTGCTATGCCATATAAAAATATTAGAATTTTACCCATTGATGCTCCCCTTCAATGAAAAATGGTTCCCAAGATTTTGATTGTAAAAGTTAAGTTTTTAAAAGTAGGCTATTGATTTTTTATTGTTATTAAAAAAAATCCTGCCAGAAGTCTGGTTTAAAAGCAAACTGTGACAAAAAAGGCGCCTCACAGGGCGCCTTTGAATAAAAATCCAGTAAAATTACTCTATCCTATTATTTTTTCGTATAAATTATAAACGTTGATCCCCATCACTTTTTCAAGCTGTCCTTCAGAAAGGCCGCGTGCTGCCAGGTTGTCCCATATCCATTCCATACGACGAGGGCCGTTAAGATCTTCAAAATAAAGCGGGTATTCAGCCGGGTCGATATGACCTTCTTCAGCGAGCAGCTCCGCGATATATTCCTCTGACATTGTCAGACGTCGGTGATCCCGGTCTGACCCGATACATACATGATCAATGCCGCAGACATTTATCGCATGCATGATATGATCGATATAAATTTGGGTATTCTGGTCCGTCGTCACAAATGGTCGCATTTGAGTAATACCAACGACACCCCCCTTATCCGCCAATCGTTTCAGGATCGGGTCCGGTACATTTCGCGGATGATCATAAAGGCTTTTACAGCATGTGTGTGAAATGATAATCGGTTCTTTAGATGCGTTGATCGTATCCAGTGTTGTTGCTTCGTTTGAATGTGATGTATCAATCAGCATTCCAACATCATTCATTTTTTCCACAAGTTCATGGCCAAACATAGTAAGACCCGATCCGTTTGGTTCTTCGCACCCTGAACCGGCCCAGTTTTGGTGGTTATATGTGATCTGGCTTGAACGAAGGCCCAGATTATAAAAAATATCCACATTATCCAGATCACGCCGGAAATGGGTTGAATTCTGGGTCAGATAAAATACCGCCATTTTGTTTTCGGCGCGTGCCTTGGCAATATCTTTTACAGTCGTTGTACGCAAATAGTACTGATTTTTACGGTCAAGAAATTCATTATATATAAGTATCCATTCCATGGTCAGGTCGTAGGCTTCCTGTTCCTGAACCTTTGGATCACAAAGTGTGATGCAGATCGCCCGCATCCCGGCTTCAAGCATTTCTTCAACCAGACTGTTTTCATAAACATCGCGAAGTTCACCCATGGCATCAAATATAAGTGATTTTCCATTCCATGGATTCCCCCTTGCTTCCGCCCATGAAATATTCGGCAAACTTGCCATAAGCGGCAACGCCGTTGCCCCGGCTAAAAACTGTCTTCTGTCCATTTTATTCTCCCTGGATGTCTTTTTTTGCTGTAATAATCATAACAGTGCAAATCTTGAAATAACAAGCAAAATTGGTGTCACACATCTCAAATATAATTAATCCATTGACTCATGCCATGGGTATATTGTTATTATATAACCTTAACTAACAACAATAATAAATAACGCACTTCACAAAAGTTATCTTTGGATTGGAGCATACAAAATGAGCGAGCATACTAACAACCCGATTACAAAACGGGATTTTCTGCAAACCCTTGGAATGATTGGCGGATCAGCCGCCGTTATGACGGCACTATCGGGTTTTGAACACAGCCTGGCATCGGATATGAAAGCCCCGCCTGCCCTTGCGACCATGGGAAACGGCAAAAAAGTAGTCATCCTTGGCGGTGGACTCGCGGGTATGGTTTCAGCACTTGAGCTTGGTAAAAAAGGATATGAGGTCGAAATACTTGAAGCGCGTGATTTCGCTGGTGGACGGACGAGTTGCTCAAGAAAAGGCACAAAGGTAACCCATGGTGACGGAACGGTTCACACCTGTGACTTTGATCACGGACAATATCTGAATCACGGCGCGTGGCGAATTCCGGGTCAGCATCATTCAACACTTTATTACTGCCGTACACTTGGCGTTGAATTGGAAGTGATGCTCAATCATAGCAGCCAGTCCTATGTCTATGCGGACAATATAGAAGGTCCATTGAACAAAAAACGTATTCGCCGTATTCATCTTGAAAGTGACCGTAAAGGTCATGTGGCTGAACTGCTTGCCAAATGCGCGGCTGGTGGGGCGCTTGATGAAATGATCGCGAAAGAAGACGTTGAAAAGCTACTTACCTATCTGAAAGGCATGGGTCTTATCGACAATGAAACCTTTGAGTATCAGGCAAACCAGGTCCGCGGTTATTCAAGTTATAAAGGTGGTGGGGATAATTACGGAACCCTGTCTGAACCATACAGTCTTAGTGAAATTCTGAACGTAAATTTTGAAACCCGGGAACTAACATCGGATCATCCGACCTGTATGTTCCAGGCAAAGGGTGGCATGGATCAGATTTCTTTTGCGCTTCGTGATGCGCTTCCACGTGGTGTATTGAAATTAAACAAGGAAGTGACCAAAATTTCACAAACTGATGATGGTGTTTCCATAAATTATAAAGACACAAAATCCGGCAGAGAAATGACAACAACGGGTGATTTCCTCATTTCTACTATCCCTTATGCCGTTGTAACCGAAATCGATAATGACTTTAGCCCAGAAATTATTGAAGCAATGAAAACGCCATCACCAAGTCAGGTTTCAAAATTTGGCCTTCAAATGAAAACCCGTTTCTGGGAAACAGAAGACATGATTTATGGTGGTGTTTCATCGACCAGTATGGCGGGTAATATTGCCTACCCTTCTGCGGAACTTCATGGCAAAAATGGTGGTGTGATTCTAGCATCATACCTGTTTGGTGGTCGTTCCACAGATTTCAATAAATTAAGTGTTGACGAAAAAATTGAATACGCACTTTCCATTGGAGAAAATGTCCACCCAGGACAATACCGTGCAAACTTTAACGGCAAAGCCGCCGGTATAGTCTGGGAGAATGAAAAATACAATAAATCCGGCTGGTCAAGCTGGGGTGGTGACAGCATCAAAAAACTGCCTGCCATCCTTAAAGGTCAAAACCGCGTGCTGTTTTCCGGTGACTGTATTTCGCCACGCCTGTCTGGATGGATGGCCGGTGCGATCGAAGGTGCATGGATCACTATCGCGGAGCTTGACAAAAGAGCCGCACAAATCTAAGTCTTGCGCAATGCGCGTAATATTTAAAGGTTATGAGGCACGCGATAAAAACGCGTGCCTTTCTCTTTTTGATGAAAACTGTCCTGAGTATTTTGCCCCAAACGAAAGGACGGATTTTGAAAATTTCCTTGATAGCGATCCCGATGAATATCAGCTGTGTATAACAGACAATAAAATTGTTGGCGTTTTTGGCGTTATGCCTGATGTTGATAATTCATGCAGTATAGTCTGGATTATGATTAGCGCAGCGGCACAGGGCAAAGGCGTCGGTACACAAATGATGCAATATGCCCTTGACCGCGCAAAACTACCAAACGTCAACAAAATATATATTGCCACCAGCCATGTTGCTTTTAAATTTTTTGAAAAGTTCGGTGCAACAATCATTAGTAAAACTAAGAATGGCTGGGGTCCTGATATGCATAGGATTGATATGGTAATCAAACTTTAAGCTTACCATTTAGTCAATGATGGTCCTAAATTCTTCGAATTTTTATTTGTTATGTTATATCAGATATGTTATTACCTAACAAAATGATTAATTGTACAAAATGGGACTGATAAATGACTGAACAATTAAACAGTTTTGCCGGTATGAGCAAACGCGATTTTCTGCAAAAGCTTGGCATGATTGGCGGATCTGCTGCACTTTATACCGCGATGCAGGGGCTAGATATGGTGCAGGCATCCGTACATGACAAACCGCCCGTATTATCCACAGAAGGAAATGGCAAAAAAATAATCATCCTTGGTGCAGGGTTAAGCGGACTTGTCACCGCACTTGAGCTTATAAAAAAAGGATATAACTGTCAGGTGATTGAAGCCCGTGACCATGTGGGTGGACGCTGTCAGTCCGCGCGTAAAGGTAAGGTAATCGAAGAAGTCGGCGGTGAAACACAGGTTTGCGGTTTTGAACATAACCAGTATCTGAACATTGGCCCGTGGCGTATTCCCGCCGAACACAGGGCGGTTATTCATTATTGCCGCGAGCTTGATGTTACACTGGAACCAATGATCAACAAGGCAGTACACGCGTATTATTACAGCGAAAATATAGAGGGCCCGCTTAAGGGAAAACGTATCCGTCAGGTGGAAATTGATGTTGACCGTGCCGGTAATGTACAGGAACTGCTTGCCAAGGCCGCAAACAACGGTGCCTTGGATGAACATTTCAATACCGAAGACAAAGAACGCCTTCTTGAATATCTGGCAAGTACGGCCCTATTAGACCGCGATGAACTTAGCTATCGTGCCAACCGTGGACGTGGGTATAAAATTGATGCATATCCCGGTTCGGCACTGGATGCGGGTGAATTATCGGAACCAATTGAGCTTGGTGAACTTTTAAAAGTAAAAATCGGTACCCGCTGGCATACAGCCGACCATCCGGCCGTCATGTATCAGGCAAAAGGCGGAATGGATCAAATCCCGTTTGCAATGCGTGATGCGCTTTCACCAAATACTGTAACTTACAATGCAGAAGTCATTAACATCGAACAAAGTGATGATAATGTTGTCGTAACCGTAAAAGATATGAATAGTGGAAATGTGAGCACCGTTAGCGGTGATTTTGTTATCTCCACGATCCCCTTCTCGGTTCTTAGCAGTATTGATAATAATTTCAGTGATGAAATCAAGGACGCATTAAAATCCGCCACAAGTTCACCGGCCTACAAAATCGGTTTACAATTCACACGTCGTTTCTGGGAAGAAGATGACATGATTTATGGCGGATCATCATATTCCGATATGGACGGCCATTATGAAACAAGCTATCCGTCATCAAACCTGTTCGGAAAACAGGGGGATGTAATGCTGGCTAATTATAAATATGGTAACGGCAGCGTGGAACTTTCAAATATGACAGTGGCAGAACGGATTGAACATACGCTTGCGTGCGGCGAAAAACTGCATCCGGGGAATTTCCGTAAACATTATAACGGTCAGGCAATTTCAAAAGCATGGCATAAGGATCGTTTCGCCCTTGGCGGAGCATCCAGTTTCCGCAGTAACCGCCAACGTACGAAAAATATTCCTATCGTTATTAAAGGTGAAAAACGCGTCATTTTTTCTGGCGGCGGCATTTCGCCTTATCACAGCGCATGGATGACCGGTGCAATCGAAGGTGCATGGCACATGATTGCAGAATTTGATAAACGTATGGTACAAATTTAACCCAAGACAGGAAAAACCCGGCTTATTTTCGCCGGGTTTTTTATTAAAAAAACAATTTAATTTATAAATATTAGAGACTTAGCATGACTGATTATTTAAATGATTTAAGTAAACGCGATTTTCTTCAAGCCATTGGGATGATTGGCGGAACGGCAACAATGTTGGCCGCAATGGGTGGATTTGACAAGGCGATTGCATCAGACCAGAAAGAACCACCAAAAATGAGCACCGACGGAAATGGCAAAAAAATTACCGTCCTGGGGGCCGGTCTTGCCGGTATGGTGCTTGGAATTGAACTATCCAAAAAAGGATATATTGTCGAAATACTTGAAGCCCGTTCATTTGCCGGTGGGCGCTGTCAGTCAGCCCGCAAAGGAACGGTGATCCATGAAATGGGCGGCGAACGTCAGGTTTGCGATTTTGATAATGGACAATATGTAAATTATGGCCCCTGGCGCATTGCACAGGAACATCATTCTACCCTTCATTATTGCCATACGCTTAATGTTGAACTTCAACCGATGATTAATGAAAGTGCACAAACATTTATTTATTCTGAAAATGCCGAAGGTCCGCTTAAAGGAAAGCGCATCCGGCACCGTCATGCGGAAGTTGACCGTGCGGGTAATGTATATGAAATACTTGCAAAATGTGCAGCCGATGGTTCGCTTGATGATAAAATGACCGCTGAAGACCGTGATAACCTGCTTGAATATCTGAAAGGCACTGGCCTTATCGACCGGCAGGAATTAAATTATTTAGGGGGTCGCGCCCTTGGCTTCGACAGTTATCCCGGTGCAGGAATGAATTTCGGCAGACTTTCAGAACCATATGCCTTTGCTGATCTTTTAAAAGTAAGCGTTGGCGCCCGTTGGGATACAGCAGACCACCCTGCCGTCATGTTCCAACCCGTCGGTGGCATGGATATGATCGCAAAAGCCATGTATGCCGCCCTTCCCCAAGGCATGGTTAAATTTAAAAAGGAAGTCACTAACATTGCGCAAACCGAAAACGGCGCACAAGTAAGCTATTTCGATACGCAGACAGGTGAAGAGAGCATCGCAAACTGCGATTACTGTATTTCCACCATTCCATTTGGTGTTCTTAACAAGATTACTAATGATTTCAGCGCGGAAATGGTTGATGCATTAAAAAGCCCCCGCAGCGCCCCGGCGTATAAGATCGGGCTCCAGTTTAGCCGGCGTTTCTGGGAAAAGGATGAAATGATTTATGGTGGTGTAACCGAAACAGACATACCGGGTAACCGCATCATTTCCTACCCGTCCAATGATTTGCATAGCCCACACGGGGGAGTGCTTCTGGCCGATTATGAATTTGCGGCGCAAGCTATTGCCAATTCCAATCTTTCCAATGCTGAACGCATTGAACTCGCACTTAGCAGCGGCGAAAAAGTTCATCCGGGTCTATACCGCAAATATTATAACGGCAAGGCTATGTCCATGGCCTGGCATAAGGAAAAATATTCACTTGGCGGCTGGGTTGGCTGGTCACGCCGTGGACGTGAACAAAAACTTCCAACCATCCTTAAAGGTGAGCGTCGTGTGCTCTTCAGTGGCAATGGCATAACACCGATTCTCGATGGCTGGATGGCTGGTGCAATTGAAGGGGCGTGGTACACAATGGCAGACCTTGATAAACGCGTAGCTCAAAGCTAAAAGCAGGCTTGCATTATCAAAAAAGCCCCCTAATATAATTTTTTGCATAACGGTGCGTGATATTACCGGTTTGTGATCGGTAATATCTGTTCCGGCTGATAAAGGGGAATTCAATATGTCTGATAAAGCTGATTTTACAAAACGGGATTTTTTAGCATCCATTGGCATGGTCGCGGGCACGTCGGCAATGATGACGGCCCTTGCGGGATGGAATATGGCCATGGCATCAACCATGCTTGCACCACCAAAATTATCATCGGATGGAAATGGTAAAAAAATACTGGTTCTTGGCGCCGGGATTTCCGGTCTTGTCTGTGCTATTGAGCTTCTGAAAAAAGGCTTTGATGTTCAGATACTTGAAGCAAAAAACCATGCTGGCGGACGATGCATGTCTGCACGCAAAGGGACCGTCATCGAAGATGTTGGTGGTGAACGACAGGTTTGCGATTTTGATCACAACCAATACCTTAATGTCGGCCCCTGGCGCATTCCCGCAGAACATCATTCAACCATTTATTACTGCCGCAAGCTTGGTGTTGAGCTTGAACCTTTTGTAAACAAGGCCTTTGCTGCCTATTATTTTCAAAGTGAAGGCAGTGGCTCGCTGGTTAAAAAACCACTTCGTCAAAGCGATGTTGACATTGACCGCGCCGGCCACGTAACAGAACTACTGGCAAAATGTGTAAACGACGGGCTTCTTGATGAAAAGCTGACCAAAGAAGACCAGGAAGCTCTTCTTGAATATCTGCGTGCAACAGGGCTTATCGACAGACGTGAACTTAATTACCGCGCTAACCTTGCCCGTGGCTGGGAAAACACCCCCACTGTGGGAACGGATATGGGCAAACTTTCTGATCCCTATCAGTTATCCGATCTTCTGAAAATTAAAATTGGTGCACAGCGCGAAGAACGGGATCATCCGCCAATGATGTTCCAGCCAAGGGGTGGCATGGATCGGATCCCCGCTGCTATGGTACGCGCCCTTCCTGAAGGGATCATTCGCTATAATTCGGAAATTACCGAAATTAAGCAGTCCGATAATCAGGTCATGGTGACTTATACGGACACACAGACCCGGGTTACAGAAACCGCAACCGCGGATTATGCCATCAGCTGCATTATATTTCCCGCACTAAATAAAATTAAAACCGATTTTCGTGATGATGTTATTGAAGGGCTTCGTGCTCCCGCCTCATCGCCGATCACGAAACAGGGACATCAATTCTCAGAACGTTTCTGGGAAACAGAGGAAGATATATTTGGCGGTATCACCTATAATGATATTCCCGAAAGCGGTGATATCAGCTATCCGTCATCGGAATTCTTCGGCACAAATGGTGGTGTCCTGCTGACGGCTTATGCCCGCCGCGGTGCGGCTATAAGCCTTGGGAACATGAGTATCGCAGATCGTCTTGAACGTGGTCTTGAAATCGGTGAAATGGTACATCCGGGACGGTTCCGTAAATATTATAACGGTAAGGGTATTTCTATGGCATGGCATAAACAGAAATATGCGCTTGCCGCGTGGGTCACATGGTCGCAGCGTAATATCGCGCTTAAAATGCCGCCACTTATTAAAGGTGAACGTCGTGTACTGTTTAGCGGCAATGGCATGGCACCGTTTCATCAGGGCTGGATGTTTGCGGCGATAGAAGCCGCCTGGCATTCCATCGAAGATCTGGATAAACGCGTCGGAGCAGGATAAATTTGCAAAGCCCGTTAAAGATACGCTTATACGCCCTCTTTTGTTATCTATCGGCTGCTTTTTTTATTCTGCTGGGTGCGGGTGTGTCGGTTTATTTGCTTGATATGTTTTTTTACGCTGAAAACGGTGTTCTGGTTGCCAGCATATTGCTACCGTTTAGTATTATTTTAATCATCATGGGTATTGCCGTATTTAAGTTTGCCGGCAGAATTTTGAACCCAGCAATAGAAATCGAGGATACAGAGGAATAATAGCAACCATTTTTACCCACCCGATCATACCTGTGACCGCAGCTTACCTGATTGGGCGTGATAAGGTATCCACAAGATTGATGTTTGCCGCCGGGATCGCATCGATAATCCCGGATTTTGATGTGATCGGCTTACAATTCGGTATTTCCTACGGCGATCAATTCGGGCACAGAGGATTTACCCATTCAATCTTTTTTGCATTTGTGCTGGGGATAATCGCATCCCTTTTGAACATTTACCTGCAAGCATCTAAAAATATATGCTTTTGGATGGTATTTATCGGCTGCGGTTCACACGGGATACTTGATGCCCTTACCGATGGCGGACGGGGCATTGCTTTTTTCTGGCCGATTACCGCAGAAAGATATTTCTTTCCCTGGCAACCTATCGAAGTTTCACCCATCGGACTAGCACGCTTTCTGACACCCCGAGGACTTGATGTATTGATAAGTGAGTTATGGATTATATGGGTTCCGGCAATAATTCTGATTTTTTTAGCTAAAAGAATATCTTCAAATCCCAATTAGCTTATAGTATAAAGCCATTTTCTAGGCATTAAGGCTCATTTTAAAATGACAGAACGAAAAATCGAAAAAGCGATCTTCAATTATAAAATCCTACGTATGATTATGATGGGCTTTGGTACATTTCTGGTCGCCGTTGGCCCCTTTTACGCTTATTTCATCATTCAACAGGTTGGCTTTGACGGACTTGGTGATGTTTTCTGGGTTTTTCTAAGTGCGGTACTCGCCTTCCCGGCGGGTATATTCATCTGCATTATTGGGCGCCGGATCAGGGAACCAATCCTCAAGGATGAAGAAAAATAGCCTATCATCACTTTTTCTTTTATTATCAATAAATTGCTAACTTTTTTGCTGTAAAATATGCTTGATTATTGAAACTAAACGTTTTTTCAAGTGTAGTTAGTAGGTGATTTGTGGGAAAAAACATCACGATGATAAATAAATCCAGCAGGGTCGCAAGGTTCGTGTTTTATCTGGGTATGACAATAGCAGTGCTGTTTGGTAGTGCCAGCTTGGCATATATTGCGATTATACCTGAATATACAACAACTGAAGTAATCCTTGTGATTTTTGGGTCTTTACTGGCACTTGCCGGATTGTTGATTGCTTATATGGGTGCCTATATGTCCCACAAAAACAAGAAGCTCCGTGGTCGCCGCCGCCACTAACATATCAGAATTAGTATAAAACTTTAGCCTTCTGCGGACTTTTTATATACTTATATCCTTACTCTTATTTTTATTGTAGGGTGGTTAAAAAGGCGCGCAAGAATGACTAACAAAAAAGACGTAACCGCAGAAGATATAATTCATTTCTGGTTTGAGGAAACAGAACCCAAAAAATGGTGGGTTAAGGATAAGGCATTTGATAAGGAAATCAAATCCCGGTTCCATAATATTTATAAAAAAGCCGCTGTTGGGGAACTTGTTAACTGGCGTTATGATGCGCTTTCTTCACTTGCAGAAGTAATCGTTCTTGATCAATTTCCACGCAATATGTTCAGGGATAAAAAAGAAGCCTTTGCTACAGACCCCCTTGCCGTTGTTTTGTCTCAGGTTGCAATTGATAAAGGCTTTGACCAGGAGCTTGAACCACAAAAACGGTCTTTTCTTTATATGCCACTGATGCACAGTGAAAGTAGGGAAATTCACAAGGTAGCCGAGCTTCTTTTTTCGGCACCGGGTCTTGAAAATAATTACGATTTCGAACTTAAGCATAAAGCGATCATTGACCGCTTTGGAAGATACCCCCACAGGAACAAAATCCTTGGCCGGCGGTCAAGCAAGGATGAAAATGAATTTCTAAAAAAACCGGGAAGTTCATTTTAGGGGAACGGTCAATGAAACATTTTCAAAATAACCCTAATTATTCAAACACGGATAAAATTCTTTCACCCGACATGTTTGAGCAGGCCTACAAGTGGATCACCACATGGGACAATTACGCCCCTACTCCGCTTGCAAACCTGCCGGGTCTTGCCCGTGAATTTGGTGTTGGGGAAATTTACTATAAAGATGAAAGTGAACGGTTTGGTCTTAAAAGTTTCAAGGCACTTGGCGGTGCTTACGCAGTCATCCATGTTCTTGCAGAACATTTAAGGGTTAAACTTAATAATAATGCCATAACCGGTGCTGATGTATGGTCCGGAAAGTATGCTGAACATTTAAAAGGGTTCACAGTTGCCACGGCAACCGATGGCAATCACGGGCGTTCTGTGGCCTGGGGGGCACATAAATGCGGCATTAAGTGTAAAATATATATGCATAAGGGAGTCAGTCAAAGCCGTGCCATTGCTGTAGAACTGCTAGGTGCCGAAGTCACATGGGTAAACGGTAATTATGATGACAGCCTGCTTAAGGTAAAACGCGATGCCATTGAAAATGAATGGCGCATTATTTCGGACACCTCATATGAAGGTTATACTTATGTGCCGAAATATGTCATGGCTGGTTATACGGTCATGACAAAAGAAGTAATGAACCAGTTAAAAGATGAACAGATACCAACCCATATTATCATCCAGGGCGGTGTCGGCGGCCTTGCCGGGGCAGTTTGTGCCCATGCAGCGGCAATTTGGAAGGACGGACGCCCAAAATTCATTGTCGTTGAACCGGAAACCGCCGATTGCCTGTTCCAAAGCGCGAAGATTGGTGCCCCCAAAAAAGTTCACATTGAAACCGAAACGCTTATGGGGGGCCTTTCCTGCGGAGAAGTTTCGCTGATTGGCTGGAATATTTTAAAGGATAATGCCGATCACTTTATCAGCATTTCCGATGTCAACGTAAAATCCGCCATGCGCCTTATGGCAAAGGGATTAAACGGTGATCCGGCGATTGAGGCGGGCGAAAGCGCGGTAGCAGGCATCGCCATGCTGATGGAATTAAAAGAACGGGGTGCTATTAAAAAAGATCTTGGCCTTGATGAAAATTCAAGGGTGCTGCTTTTTGGCACCGAAGGCGCGACTGATCAGCAGATCTATAACGAGATTATATCTGAAAACTAATTCTTATCCGCAATCATCAAAAGCTCTGCTTCCGCAGGCCAGAACCCATGTGGCCCGGCATCGGTAAGCTCATTCCAGTGTCTGATGGCTTCGTCGTTACGTCCTTCAAAGTTATCCTTCATCGCCACGGCATATTTTCCGATTGTATCAGCCGATTTCAGAAAGTCTTCCCGTTCGTAATTGCCTTTTAAATAATTAACCGCTGCATGGTAGGTATCATTTTCAATAAGCTGATATTCATCAGAGACTTTTGCAAGTTCCGCTGCGGCAAGCTGGTGATTGCCCATGATGCAAAAGCGATGAGTGGCGGATATGATCCTCACGATGATATATACCCGGTTGCGCAGCGCGTGCTTAAAAGCAACGGCCATAGTGCGTGTAATCTGGTCAGTAAATCATGGGATCATTTGGCCGCCTGGGGCCCCGATGTTGTAATTACAATCGGCGACGAGGCACTAAAACAGAAATGCCCCACATTCGTTGGAACTTCTGTCCACGTGCTCTGGAGCATACCGGATCCCGCAAATAAATTCGGTAATATGGAAAATAATTTTAATGAAACGTTGAGAATTATTGAAAAAAGAATCAAAAAGATATTTAAAGAAGACATGAGCGTCATGGATAAAACCGCACTCAGGGAACACTTGAAAAAGGCAACACAATGAAAATCAAAATACCGGCAATATTTCTTATACTCTTTTTTATATCATCCTGCGGTGAGCCGGAACCTGAGGGTGATCAATGGTATGATGCCCTGCCCCGTGAGAGCTGGTCCAATTATGAATTTATAGACACAAATCAGGACTGGTTTGAAGTCTACAAGCTCACTGATAACACATATGCCATCTATGAACCGAACCAATGGCAGGAAGCCATAAGCTACCTGCTTATCGGTAGCGAAAAATCCATGCTTGTTGATACATTGCAGGGTATTTCCGATCTGAAGTTTGTCACAGACCAGTTAACTGATCTGCCAATTATTGTGATGAATACCCATAGCCATTCTGACCATGTCAGTTCCAATTTTCAGTATGATACCATTTACGGGTTAAATACGCCCTACACCATCAACAACGCCAAGGGGAAGACAAACGCTGAAATAGGTGGCAGCATAACGCCTGAAACCATCTGGAAGAATCTGCCGCGCAATTTTTCGTTCGATCTTTATGAAAGCAAACCCTATGAAATTGACCATTTTGTGCAAAACGGCGAAATAATTGATCTGGGTGACCGGGAAATAGAAGTCGTCTACATTCCCGGCCATACGCCGGACAGCGTTATTCTTGTAGACAGAAAAAACCGTATGATGGCAACCGGTGACAGTTTCTATCCCGCACCGATATATGTGTATTCGGACACTTCAAGCTTTCAGGATTTCTTTATTTCAGCGCAAACAATGTTTGGCTTTAGCGGCGATGTTGATTATTTATTGCCCGGGCATAATGAAACAATGCAACCGGTAAGTTACCTGAATGACCTGCGCCGTGCTACACTGGCAATCATCAATCCAACAACCCCTTTTATTCAGGGGATTCGCGCACGAACATATGAATTTGACGGGTTTAGCTTAATCGTAAAAGATCCACTTGATTTCGGCATAAGGCAGGGAGACTGATTATGGGATATTTTAAAGGATTTGATAAAGAATTCTGGTCGTTTTTTGATGAACTTAAAGAAAACAATAACCGTGAATGGTTTACCGATAATAAACCGCGCTATCAGGACCATGTAGTTACACCATGTCTGGATTTTATTGTCGATATGGGCGAACGTCTTAAGGATATATCCCCGCATTACACCGCAATCGCCAAAGCAAGCGGCGGTTCCATGTTTCGCATTTACCGCGATGCCCGTTTTTCAGCAGATAAACGCCCCTATAAGGAAAATGCAGGTATTCAGTTCCGTCACAAGCTTGGCAAGGATGCCCATGCACCCGGGTTTTACGTGCACCTTCAAAAAGGCCGTATTTTTTATGGTGGCGGCATATGGCAACCCGAAAACCAGACATTAAACGAAATTCGTGACCGGATATGTTACTATCCCAAAAAATGGCAGGCCGTTATTGAAAATGACGATATTATCAATGTTTTTGGCGGTATTGAAGGTGACGGCCTGTCACGCCCCCCGCGCGGCTATGATGCCGATCACAAATATATCGAAGACATTAAACGAAAAAGCTTCTTCGCGATGAAAGAGGAAACAGACTATAGAAAAACCATGAAAGCGGACTTTCTGGACGAAGTTGCAAATACATTTGCAGCGACCAGTCCATTGCTTGCTTTTATCTGCGATGCCAAGGGAATTAATTTTTAAAGTAATAAATTAGAAAAATAATATAATTTATTGTTTTAATTATTTTTTATCTCTGTTGATTTACCATTTTTATCAACAGCGACCATGATGAAATCGCTGTCTGCACAGAAGGTTCGTTCCCCGGTAAGCAGCTCTTCTCCCCACATTTTAACGTTCACCGTAAGTGATTTTGTGCCCACGCGGACCACTTTGGCCGATAAATCAACGATACCGCCAATATGGATCGGCGCACAGAAATTGGTTTTATCAAGGCTCGCAAGTACCATTACTTCCCGACACCGTCTTGTGGATGCAATAAAACCTGCCTTCGCCATAAGCGAAAGCCCGTGACCACCAAATAATGTGCCGTGATGGTTGGTATCATCCGCAAAGACAAGTTCCACCATCCGAAGGTCAGCATCCGGTTCCGCATGGCCCCTTTCCGCCATTTTAAGCGCGGACAGCATAATATCATCCAAATCATGTTCATCCTTGCCCGGCACCGCCACCATATTGAATATGCCGCGGGTACAGATTACCTGCTTCCCGGTAAGCATATCTTCGGCTTTCATCACTACTTCAACTTTTAAGGACCGCCTGCCCGCTTTAACCACTGTTGCGGCAAAATCAACGATATTTCCCTTGAACGCCGGTTTTTCAAAATCAATATTATCACAGGATGCCGTCACAAAATGCCGCCGCCCGTAACGTGTTGCCGCAATGAAGGCCACTTTATCCATATAACTAAGTGCTGCACCGCCAAAAAGCGTTTCATGGTGATTGATGTTTTTGGGAAAAACAATATCGGTAAGGTGAATTGTACTGTTTGTATGATGGATCATTCAAAAATCCTTGATCATCGTAATAACCGGCACTTCAACACCGTTATCCGCAACTTTCATTTGGCGCTCCACTTCAACAAAACCGTATTTTTCATATAGTTTAAACCCGACCAGGGTTGCACCAAGCGTCATTTTGCTAAAGCCGGCATCAAGTGCCGCCTGCTGGCATATATCCATTGTGTAGCTACCCACCCCCTGCCGCGCCCAGTCAGGGTGGCAATACATCGCGCGGATACGCGCCCTGTCCGTTTTGGGATCAAGAAGTTCTGAACTGCGCCCCGGCGCATGATTGCCACCATAAAGGGTCGCGCGTTTTCCCCATCCGCCACAACCGACAACTGTTTCTTGATCTGTTCCTTCGCCGTGCAGGATAAGAAAATAGGTTTGATCCTCAATTAATGTTGTATCAAGCCCCATGGTCTGATGGGCAACCTGCAACTGGGCTTCATTAAGGAAATCTTTCTGAAGTTCATATATTGACTTGTCCATCAGGTCGGAAATAATCGAAATATCATCCATTGTTGCCAGCCTGTGGGTGAATTTTTTACTCATAATACCGTCCTGCACTTGCCAAATGTTTGATTTCAAGCTTAATATTTGATCTAGCGTAACAAAACATAAATCGCGGGGTTTGTCATGAATTTTATTAAAGCTTTTTTACTGATTGCAATCGCAGTCTTCACCGTGCCGGCTGGCGCGCATCAGGATCCGGACCAATCCGGCTATATTGAAGTTGATGGCGGTAAAATCTGGTACCGGCTCAACGGGCTTGAACATATTGGAAAAACCCCGGCCATAATCGCCATGCATGGTGGCCCCGGCGGCACACACCGTGGTTTGATGCCCTATGTGGAACTTTCCGATACCTATCCCGTGATCCTTTATGATCAGCTTGGAAATGGCATGTCCGCCAAGTTTGTTGATGATCCGAATGACCAGTCAACATGGACCGTTGTACATTTTGTTAAGGAAATCAGCCAGATACGCGAAGCACTAGGGCTTGACGAAGTCATTATCGCAGGTCATAGCTGGGGTGGCACCTTAAGCGCGGAATATGCCGTTAAAAATGAAGAAGGACTTCGTGCCGCCATATTTGGAAGCCCACTGATCAGCACCCCGCAATGGGTGGCGGATAACCGAGAATGGATAAGCCAGATGCCAAAACGCTATCAGGATGCCATTAACAAACACGAAGCGGCCGGAACCTTTGATGATCCTGAATATCGCACTGCGGAGCAGGCATTTTATGACCGCCATATGTGCCATAGTGGCTGTGTTGACCGCGGATATCGTGATAACGCCAAAGGCGGCAATCGCGATATGTATCAAACCATTTGGGGACCAAGCGAATTTACCGCCAATGGCACCCTTGCTGATTATGACATCAGCCCACAGCTTCATAGGGTTCAGGTGCCGGTATTGATGATTTGCGGTGAGTTTGACGAAGCAGCGCCAAAATCATGTAAAAAATTCGCTGATATGGTGCCCGATGCTACAAATGTGGTGGTGCCACAGGCAGGTCATGCCATTTTAAGTGAAGAGAAAGACATGGTTGTCGCAACTATTCGTGAATTTCTTGCCAAAAAGCTGAAGTAATCAGGCGTCTTTGTTTTTATCGTCCCAGATCATGGGTTCCCAAAGTTCGACCTTGTTTCCGTCCGGATCGATGATCCATGCGAATTTGCCATTTTCGTGTGATTCAGGGCCACTGTGAATTTCAACACCATTTTTGGTAAGATGCTCAATAATACCTGCCATGTCATCCACACGATAATTTATCATAAAACTTGATGTGCTTGGTGCAAACCATTCGGACCCTTTTTCCGCTACATTCCAGACGGTCATTCCACCGTCTTCTGCCGTGTCATTCTGCCAGTTGAGAACCGCACCCCCCCCCATACTTCCAGCGAAATACTAAGCATATCACTATACCATTTGCTTAGTGCTGCATTATCATTTGTTGATTTGAAAAACACACCGCCAATACCGGTAACTTTTGCCATAAATCTTCCTCCCTTGATTTATTAATGCCCTATCTAACAATATTTTTATGCTGTTTAGCTACCTGTTAAATTGCACTTCACAGCATTTTGAATTCGGATTATAGTCTGCCCATGACTGAAATCCATTATAGTGCCTGCCCGCATGACTGCCCATCCACCTGTGCATTGTTGGTGGAAAAAATTGATGATCAAACCATAGGCCGCCTGAACGGAAACCCGGATAACGGCTATACGGCCGGGGTAATCTGCGCCAAGGTGGCACGTTACGCCGAACGCACCCATCATCCGGAACGCCTGACCACACCGCTTAAGCGCATCGGGCCAAAAGGATCCGGTGAATTTGAAGCCATTTCATGGGACGAAGCCCTGGACGCCGTTGCTGATGCCTTACGTGACGCAGGGGCAAAATATGGACCGGAAACCGTATGGCCATATTCATATGGTGGCACAATGGGACTTTTACAATCCGGCAGCATGGAACGACTTCGTCATGAAATGGGGTATTCGTTGATGCGTTCAACCACCTGCAGCGGGTTGGTGAATACAGGCTGGAAAGCCGGATACGGGCACAGGATTGGGCCCGATCCCCGTGAAATGGCAGAAGCCGATCTGATCATCATCTGGGGCACTAATGCCGTATCAACGCAGGTCAATGTCATGACCCATGTCAGTCGCGCGAAAAAAAATCGCGGGGCAACCGTTATTGTCGTTGATCCATATGAAAACCCGACCGCAAAAACGGCTGATATTCACATTGCATTACGCCCGGGCACAGATGGCGCCCTTGCCTGTGCCTTAATGCATATTGCTTTCCGTGATGGTTATGCGGATTGGGACCATCTTGAAAAATATACCGATGTCCCCCGTGAGTTAGAGGAACATTTAAAGACCAGATCCCCGGCATGGGCCGCAGAAATAACCGGGCTCACGGTTGATGAAATAGAAAATCTTGCGGAACTTTATTATAAAACTGCCCGCGCCTATATCCGGCTTGGATACGGTCTTTCGCGTTGCCGCAATGGTGCAGTAAATGTCCATGCCGTAAGCGCCATTCCCGTTGTCGCCAACAAATGGAAAGAACCCGGTGCCGGGATTTTTTATAACAGTGGCGCGGCGGTTTATCCTTTTGATTATACGCTTATGTGCGGCCTTGATGTGTTAAAGGATAATGTCAGGTCAATTGATCATTCACGCATCGGCCCTGCTCTATGTGGGGATAAAGCTGATCTTGGAAACGGTCCACCCGTTACAGCCATGATTGTACAGGGAACAAACCCGGCTTCGATCGCACCGGATCAGCATAAAGTGCTTGAGGGGCTTTCAAGGGAAGATTTATTTTTATGTGTCCATGAACAGTTTATGACGGAAACAGCAAAATTTGCTGATATTGTGCTTCCCTGCACAACCTTTGTGGAACATGATGATCTTTATAAAGGCGGCGGTCATACATTTATCCATTACGGACCAAAAATTATAAAGCCCGTAGGTGAAAGCCGCCCAAATCACGATGTTATGTGCGGGATTGCAAAACGTCTTGGCGCAAAACACCGTGGGCATTACATGACAGCCAACGAAATAATTGATGAAACCCTGAAAATATCAGGCTTCCCCGCCCTTGAAAGCCTTGCAAAAACGCATTTTCATGATTGTGCCCAGAGTTTTGAAAAGCATCATTTTACAAATGGTTATCCGTGGCCGGATGGAAAATTCCGTTTCAAGCCGGGTTGGGAAAATATTGGCCCGCGCGGCCATGAGCTTCCACACCTCCCTGACCACTGGGATGCTCCGGGCGGTGTGGATGATGATCATCCCTATAAATTAATAACACCACCGGCACGAAATTTTTTAAATTCGAGCTTTAATAACACACCTTCTTCACTGAAACGGGAAGAACGACCAACACTTCAAATCCATCCTCAAGATACGGCCCGTGAAGGAATATCAGACGGTGATTTTGTCACCATTGGCAACACACTCGGTGAACTCAACCTTTATGCCAAAATCGTTCATGGTGCAAAACCCGGTGTGCTCGTCACCGAAGGGATATGGGCCAACGAAAAATTTAATGGTGGAAAGGGTGTAAATATCCTTGTCAGCGCTGAAGTCGCAGCCCCCAATGGTGGTGTTGTTTATCACGATACCGGTGTCTGGCTTAAAAGCGTTTAAATTCATACCCCAAGCTGCTCTGCAGCGTCAGAAATATTGATCTGCTGACCTTTAAATACAAATGGACTTGAACGCGATGTCACATGTAAACCATCTATCTTTGCAAGCACATTCAGGATTTCTTCCGAAATGCCGTCGGAAAAAAATTCCTGTTCCGGATCGGTTGACATATTGACAAACGGCAGTACAGCTATGGATTTTGAAATGTTTGATGATGCCACATCCACTTCCGGGCTATCATCATCCCGGATATAGCCATCCCACACCAGTAGAATAATCGCGATTGCCATAAGCCCTAGCTCAACTCGTTCAAGCTTTCGACTAGTTTGCTGGGTGTTGCTATCTTCGACCGGCACCTCCGTGCTTCGTTTAAGTCCTTCCGGGGTTAGTTCAAATGCCCATGCAAAAAGAAGCGCAAATGAAAAACCGATTATCCCGATATAAACAACAATACTATTCAGGACGGATGGAAGGTTTAACGCAGGGACCACAACATTTGTCACTTGCATCACGACCCAACCCAGCATGATATAGGCGATCCCTACCCTGAAAACATTCCTGCGCTTTAACTCGTCGAATAAACCTGACAAGCACCCTCTCCCATGTAATATGAGCGAAGCTTAGCAAAAAAACCTTTATATGCATAGAATTATGTACTTAAGCTATCCGTTTCTGAAGGTATAACCATAGCCATTAATCGCCGGAACGCCACCCAAATGTGCGTATAGGATTTTTGATCCCTTGGGGAAATATCCTTTCCTGATCAAATCCATCATACCCTGCATTGATTTTCCCTCGTAAACCGGGTCCGTCATCATTCCTTCAAGGCGGGCACAGGTTCTGATCGCATCCTTTGTTTCTTCGCTCGGTACGCCATAATAAGGATAAGCATAATCCTCATGCAGGATAATATCATCTTCTGAAATCTCTTGAGTAAGCTCCACAAGCCTGGCCGTGTTTTTTGCAATTTCAAGCACCTGTGCTTTTGTCTGGGCCGGTGTGCCGCTCGCATCAATGCCGATTACTTTTCTTGCCCGCCCGTCAGCTGCAAACCCGACAAGCATCCCCGCATGGGTTGACCCGGTCACCGTACAAACCACGATATAATCAAATTTAAAGCCCTGTGCCGCTTCCTGATCACGGACTTCTTCGGCGAAACCAACAAAGCCAAGCCCACCGTATTTATGCACGGATGCACCAGCCGGGATCGCATAGGGCTTACCGCCCTTTGCTTCAACATCCTTAAGCGCATTTTCCCAGCTTTCCCGGATACCGATATCGAACCCTTCATCAACCAGTTCCACATCCGCCCCCATAACCCGTGAAAGCAGAATATTTCCCACCCGGTCATAGACGGCGTCTTCGTGCGGCACCCAGCTTTCCTGAACGAGCCTACATTTAAATCCGATCTTGGCGGCTGTCGCCGCCACAAGACGCGTATGATTTGACTGAACACCGCCAATGGAAACAAGCGTATCTGCACCGGATGCAATGGCATCCGGCACGATATATTCAAGCTTCCTGAGTTTATTACCACCAAACGCGAGGCCACTATTACAATCTTCACGTTTTGCATATATTTCAACATCACCGCCAAGGTGTGCACTCAGCTTTTCAAGCTTCTCAATCGGTGTCGGGCCAAAGGTAAGCGGGTAGCGTTCGAATTTATCAAGCCTGGTTAACATCTCATAATCCTATGTTTTGTTTAATGGCTGGATCATAACAAAACATTTATGAAATGTACTCTCTATTTTAAACAGAATATTTTACTATATTGACAAATAATGTGGTTATTTTTAATTAATTATTTAAATCTATTTACTTTTTACGGAATATTCTTTCATGATACAAACACTTGATAAAACAGATCTGGCGATTCTACGACACCTGCAACGTGACGGACGGCTAACCAATGCCGACCTTGCAGATATGGTCAATGTGTCACCCGCAACCTGCCACCGTCGCACCGATCAGCTTTTTAGGGAAGGCTATATTTCCAACGTTCGTGCAGCCGTTAACCCGGAAAAAGTCGGGCATGGTGCCCTTTTTATGGTTGGTGTGGTACTTGACCGGTCAACCAAGGAAAGCTTCCGTGACTTTGAGGCGGCAATTAAAAAATTTCCGTTTGTGCTTGATTGTCATCTAACTGCCGGTGATTTTGATTACCTTCTAAAAATCCGCATGCGTGATCTTAAGGATTTCAGCAAAACACACGGGGAAAGGCTGCTTGGTCTGCCGGGGGTAAGACAGACCAGAACATTTTTTGTAATGAAAGAAGTGATCGATAACGCCCCGCTTGATTTTTAAGCGCGTCTTTCCTGATCAATTAGTGCCCGTTTACGGTCAAGCCCCCAGCGAAACCCGCCAAGTGACCCATCCCCGCGCAAAACCCGGTGACACGGGATGAGCACACCAATATTATTTCTTGCATTTGCCGATGCAACGGCGCGCACCGCTTTCGGGATACCCATGCGTTCGGCCTGTTCTTTATAGGAAAGAACCTCGCCTAGTTTTACACTCATAAGAAACCGCCAGACTTTTATCTGAAACGCAGTTCCGTTCAAATGAAGCGGGATGTCCGGGCGCTTAGCACCATGCGAAATGTGACGCTCAAAGGCTTCAATCCATTCATTAAGTGCGTCTTCGCTTGTTTTCGGTGTTTCATGAAATTCCGCATTTGGATATTCTTCCTTAAGCTGGGTGGTAAGTTCTTCCCGCGTATCACCAAAATGGATCATGCACACACCACGGTCCGTCGCCGCCATAATAATAAGCCCAAGTGAACATTCGCGAATGGCATAGGATATCTGTTCCCCCCTGCCGCCAGCGCGGTATGCGGCCGGGGTCATACCGATCCGGCCATCAATCTGTTCATAAATGCGGCTTGATGATCCATACCCCGCTTCATAGATTGCCCCGGAAATATCATCGCCTTCTTTTAGCGCAGATTTGAATTTTTGCAGCCGAAGTCCATTTTGGTATTCTTTGGGGCTTACACCATATGCCGCCTTGAATTTACGTTGAATATGATGGGAACTTAATCCCGAAATATCCGCCAATGTTTCAAGGGTTATTTTTTCGTCTGCTTGGGTTTCGATATAGTCTGCAACCTTGGTCAATGAATTATAATCCCGCGGGTTACATTTTTTGCATGGGCGTAAGGATTGCTTTTCTGCTTCTTCGCAGGACTTGAATAGCCGCATATTTGCCCTTAACGCCGGACGTGACGGGCAGGATGGCTTGCAATAAACCCCCGTTGTGATCACGCCATAATAAAATTTTCCGTCGTAAGCTTTATCGCCGGTTTCTATAGCGTTCCAGTATTCTTCTTCAGACATTTTAAATGCTCCGTATTGATTGATAATAGGTGCATTTTATGGATACTGCAAAATCAATCGCTCCGATTATTGCGGTTTTATAAAATATTGACATTCAAGCCCTGCTGCCGTATCAATCGCCACGGTTCAGGAAGCCAGCCGCCGGCAGGCGTTAGCCATGGTGAATTTCCCTTATTTATTAAATGTTGATCCATTTTTGGACTTCACAGCAATGCGGTCCCCTGTCGGTATCGTCCATCTGAATGGAGATAAACATGAATATTTCAGAATTAAAAGCACAGGCAAAACGCCTGCGTACCTATTTAGCAACAAAAAATATTGAACTAAACCACAGTGCATTGCTGGAGGCACTTGCCGCGCAGCATGGCTACCGTGACTGGAACACCTTATCCGCAACATTCGGCGAAGAAAACTGGTCATCGGTTGGTGACCGGGTTAGGGGAACATATCTTGGCCATCCGTTCACCGGCATTATCCGCTCAATGCACATCAGCAAAAACGAAGGTATTAGGCGTTATCAATTTCAATTTGATAACTCGATTGATGTGGTTAAATCAGATAAGTTTTCCAATTTTCGCAAACACGTTTCCGCCGATCTTAATACTGATCTCGTGAGCGTAAACATGAAATGGGAACCGGATGGTATTTTGGTTTTAAATTAACGAATATGCCGCCATTCCATAACTGATCCGGAATGGCGGTAATTATCTAACGGCTAAAAACCACCTTGCCACCAACAATGGTCATGACCGTTTCGCTATTCATTATTTCGATCGGTTCGATTTTCATCCAGTCCTTATCAAAAACTGAAAAGTCCGCTTTCTTGCCGACTTCTATGCTGCCGGTGATATCTTCCCTGAACGCCGCACGGGCCGCCCACAGGGTCATGGTTTTTAGGGCCTGTTCGTGGCTTAAGCGTTCCTCAATGCGCCAGTCATCGGTATAGTGCCCGTTAAAATCGGTGCGCTGAACGAGGGAGAAAAATTCTTCACGCGGATCACCCCGTTCCACCGGCGCGTCGGTTCCGGCAGAAAAACGGATACCCTGATCAATCAATGTTTTCCATAGATACGCGTTCTTAAGCCTTTCCGATCCAATCCGCGCAGGGGCAAAATTCATATCCCCCTTCACGGTTGAAGCTTCGACCACCGCAATAATATCAAGGTTTTTATACCGTTTTTGATCATCCGGATGAATGATTTGCGCATGCTCAATCCGCCAGCGTGGATCGGCATCAATGCGTTCTTCGGGCGGAACCGCGTTAAGTGCTTCTTCATATAAATCAAGCACAAACCGGTTCGCATAATCGCCAATGGCATGGGTTTCAATCTGTATCCCTTTCTTAAGGGCATCAATATAAACAGGCAATGCCCGATCACGGTCAATAAGTTGTAAACCTTTGCCCGGGGCATCATTATATGGTTCAAGAAGCGCAGCACCACGGCTACCCAAAGCACCATCAGCAAAATACTTGATCATTTTTAAATCAAGCATATTATCCGCCGACATTTCCAGGCCACGTTCCAGCAATTTTGCGGCTTCATCACCCATCATCATCGAATAATACATGCGTGTGCTCAGGGTTCCTTCCGCATGCATTTCCTTTAAAATATCAAAATCCGCATATGTTCCACCCGCCTGATGCACCTGTGTCCACCCCATTCTGGCCACGAAATCAACACCCGCCTGAATTGAGCGTTTATCCTGCATGCGGTTTGGGGTCGGGATATGCTGACGGATCAGCGCCATTGCGTTATCAATAAACATACCCGTCGGTTCGCCGTCCGCATCACGAAGTATCTGCCCCCCATCGGGATCAGGTGTATCGCGGGTAATACCGGCAATTTCCATAGCTTTTGAATTGGCTACAATGGAATGTTCCCCGGCACGATTGGCAACAACGGGATTATTGTGGCTAAACGGATCAAGATCATCTTTGGTCAGAAACCGCTGATCGGACCAGTTATTTTCGATCCAGCCGACACCAACCACCCATTCGCCGTCCGGCGTTGCTTCCACACGTTCACGTATTTTAGCGACCGTTTCATCAAGTTCATTAATGCCTTGCAGATTAAGCCCCAATTCGCGCTGTCCAATCCATTTGATATGGACGTGGGCGTCTGTAAGGCCCGGAAACATAGTATTTCCGCCAAGATCAATAACATTTGTATTTTCACCGATAAAGGCAGTTACATCAGTATCTGATCCCACAAATACAATCTCATCACCACTTACCGCCACAGCATCGGCAGTCCACTGGGCTTCATTTGCGGTATAAATTATACCGCCCCGCAGCACCATATCTGCTGGCGAAACCGGATCAACACCATCTGCATCACGAAAAAAGAAAATAATGTAAATTGTAAAAGCGGCAACAACGCCAACTATAATTTTATTTTTCATTATTGTTTCTCGTATGTAATCCTGCCGCCAACAATGGTCATCAGGTTTTCACTTGTCAGAATATCCGCTTCCGGGATCGTCATCCAGTCGCTATCCAGAACCGTGAAATCAGCATATTTTCCGACTTCGACCGAACCACGTTTTTCTTCCTGAAATGCGCCATAAGCGGGCCAGATGGTAAACATTTTAAGTGCGGTTTCACGACTGACGGCCAGTTCCGGGTGCCACCCTTCCCCAGAAGTGCCATCAAGGCGTTTTCGGGCAACAGCAGCATAAAACTCAATGCGTGGATCACCAAGCTCTACCGGCGCGTCCGACCCACCCAAAATCATCAGTCCGCGATCAACAAGCTGCTGCCAAGGATAGCTATGACCCAAGCGTTCCTGCCCCAAACGGTCCGGCGCGAAGTTAAGATCACCAATACCGTGGCTTGGCTGCATGGACGGAATGATACCCAGGCTTACAAATCGTTCCTGATCTTCAGCGGGTATGATCTGCGCATGTTCAAACCGCCAACGCGGATCATCCCCTGCCCATTCGGATTTCGGTACATCGTTAAAGGCTTCCTCGTACCAGTCCAGCAAGGACCTCACTGCGCGGTCACCGATAACATGGGTTTCAACCTGAAGCCCCTTGCGTAACGCTTCCCGTAAAATCGGTTCCAGTTCTTCCTTGGTGGTGCGGTTCATAAAACCGTTATGATCAGCGTCCGCATAATTTTCGAGCAAAGCCGCCCCACGGGAACCAAGTGTTCCATCGATATAAACCTTGATACCGCGCAGGTCGAACATATCATCATCGGTGACTTCCCGGCCACGCTCAAGGATCGTTGCCGCCTCCATAACATTTGCAGCGGCATAAATGCGGGTTGACATTTTGCCTTCGGCGTGGATTTCCTTCATCAGTTCCACATTGACGTAAGGCATGCCCGCATCCTGTGTATTGGTCCAGCCGAGCTTGGCATTTTCATACATTCCCTGAATAAGGCTGTCTTTTTTATAGTCGCGTGTTTCCGGCGGGATAATATCAAGAAAAACATTCATTGCCTGCGCGAGCACATATCCGTTTGGCGTGCCGTCAGGATCACGTTCAAATTTCCCGCCTTCCGGATCCGGTGTATCCTTTGTTATGCCGGCAAGCTCCAGTGCTTTTGAATTCACAAGTGCACTGACACCATCCGCACGCGGCATATAAAGCGGTTTATCAGCCGTAAACGGATCAACATCATGTTTGGTCAGGAACCTTTCCTCATCTGTCCATTCCCGTTCAATCCAGCCACGGCCCTGCACCCAGTCACCGACAGGCACATTTGCGGCGAAGGCCTCAATGGCATCAACGGTTTCTTTTAATGTCCCAATCCCAAACAGACTTAATGTTTTTGGCCGCTGCCCGACACCTTCCAAATGCTGGTGGCTATCGGTCAGGCCCGCATATACATACTTACCGGACATATCCATAACGTTGGCATCGCCACACATATATTTTTCTGCGCCAACATTATCACCCACATAAATAATTTTATCACCCAGTGTCGCGACCGCCTCCGCCGTCCACATATCGTCATTGGCGGTATAAATGGTCGTGTTATGGATAACCATGTCCGCGGCTTCGCAATGCGCAGAAGTCATTTCAGTGTTTTGTTCAGTTTCCGAACATGCCGCAAGCACAAGCCCTGCAACACCAAGCATTAAACTATTTCTTAGGGACAATTTTTCCTCCGGTATTTTTAAAAAAGCACAATAATCGGATAGTGCGCCGCTTTAATTTTATATTTTATAATTGATAAATTTCACATACGGACTCTAGGTAGGATTAAATAAACATGCAAGCAGAATTGGACTGGCAATCAGAACTGCTCGAACAGGGCTTTACCCGCGTTCCCGGGATTCTCAAGAAAAAACAGTGTGAAGCACTAATCAGCAACTATGATGAAAATATTTATCGCAGCACTATAAATATGCAGCGTTATAATTTTGGCCGCGGTGAATATAAATATTTTGCTTATCCCCTGCCCGATCTCATCACCAGTTTGCGGCAGTCATTTTATAAATCCTTGCTTCCGGTCGCAAAAGCATGGGCAGACCGTTTGAAAATAGCCGCTGATTTTCCCAAAACACATGATGATTATATAAAGCATTGTCATTCAAACGGGCAATTACGGCCGACACCACTTATTTTGAAATATAAAGAAGGTGATTATAATACCCTGCATCAGGATTTATACGGTAATATCCATTTTCCATATCAGGCCGCAATCATGCTGTCCGACCCGGCGGGTTATGCGGGCGGTGAATTTACCCTTATCGAACAACGCCCGCGGATGCAATCCGTCGCCCATGTGCAGCAATTAATGCAGGGCGAAGCGATTATTTTTGCGGTAAATGAATTTCCAAAACTTGGTAAATGCGGCTATTATAGGGCAAAGCTCCGGCACGGCGTTAGCGTCCTGCGAAGCGGAAGCCGTTATACATTAGGGATCATATTACACGATGCAAGGTGACCTGTTATCAACCATCGCCCCCGAAATGGAGGAACTTGCCCCGGGCATTTTCCTTTTCCAACGTTATGTTGATGAAGAAATGGTTTATAAGGTTGTGAAGTCTGCAACGGCAAAAATCCCTTTCCATCATATGGTTACCCCCGGTGGCAAACGTATCAATGTTGCCGGGATCAGTATGGGGGACTGCGGCTGGTATTCCGACCGTCGTGGTTACCGATACGAAAAAACAGACCCGGTTACCGGCAAGAATTGGCCAAAAATTCCGGATCATATTCGCGACATAACCACTATTGCTGCAAATAAGGCAGGCTTTCCGGAATTTATACCGGACAGCTGCTTTATCAACAAATATGAACCCGGTGTACGGCTAACGGCACATATTGATCAGGATGAAGTTGATTTTACGCAGCCTATCGTTTCCATTTCCATTGGCGCATCCGCAATCTTTCAGGTTTTTGGCGATAAACGCGGCGGCAAAGCATTAAATATACAGCTAAATTCTGGTGACTTGCTTATTTTTGGCGGACCGGCACGGCGCACTTATCACGGTGTCAAAAAACTTGAGGAACAGTCCCATCCTTTAACCGGAAATATCCGATATAATCTGACTTTCCGCAAAGCACTTTAATAAAACTATAGTCATAATTTAAACATCTTTTAACAGTCCTATGTAATCCTGAAAAAATGGGAGAGTAAAACATGACAGACTTGATAAAAATCACCTTAATATTGGCAATTAGTTAGGCATTATCTTTACCGTTAATAGCACAGGAAAATGAACCTGAGCAGATAAGAGTGCCTAATAACATCCTTTCCGGCGAAGCACTGGGCGAGTTTATGCCGGATGAACCCGAAAATGGTAATATTCTTGCCCGATATAAGAATTTTTTTACAAGTAATGATGAACATTATTCCGTTGGGATTTACCAGGGAAAACAGGGAAGTATGACTGTTAAAAACCAGCCATATGCGGAAATCATGTATATAGTTGAAGGCAGCATTCAGTTAAATACCGGAGGAAACAGTCCTATTTCCTATACTGCCGGAGAAGGTGTTGTTATTCCCAGAGGATGGACCGGAACATTTACCATTCCTGAGGGCGGCTTTACAGGGATTTATTCGGTTTATAATAACGAAAATATGCAAGCTGCGCCAGGCGCAGAAATTATCCTTCTGGACCGGGATACTATTGACGGGAAAAGATTTTCTGACTTCAGGGCCTTTGACCCGGATGTAAGTGATATTGTTGCCCGAAATCATGAATTTTACCGCTCCGAAGATCAAAAATTCGGCATTGATGTGTGGGAAGCGCAACCCGGCGAAGTTCCTTTTGCTGATCTTGGATATGACGAAATGATTTATGTACTAGATAGCAATATGTCCTTTATCGACATGGATGGCGATGCACAGATATACAGTGAAGGAAAAGCTGTCATCCTGCCACAAGGCTGGAATAGCAAAGGAGTCGTATCAACATCCGTTGCACGGGTTCTTATTTTCTGGCATCTTCACGGTGAACGGCAATAATTGAAAATCTATAAAATTTAAAATGGGGAATAAAGGGGAGTAAATATGTCTACTGGGATACTGTCACTTTTGTCCTTGCTGCCGATTATATCGGTCGCAGTTTTTCTGGTTATACTGCGCTGGCCGGCAAGCCGGGCAATGCCCCTTTGTTACCTTGTGGCGCTTATTCTGGCAATAACCGTCTGGCAGGTACCCTTCATAAGGGTCATGGCAGCATCACTGAACGGGCTTATTGATGCCATTGAACTGATTTATATTATCTTTGGCGCAATCCTGCTGCTTAATACATTGCAGCAAAGCGGTGCCATCCAAAGCATAAGACAGGGTTTTTCCGATATAACACCGGACCGGCGTATTCAGGTGATTATAATCGCGTGGTTATTCGGTTCATTTATTGAAGGATCGGCTGGTTTCGGAACCCCTGCCGCAGTCGTGGTTCCTTTAATGGTCGGGCTTGGTTTTCCGGCTATGGCGGCCGTGGTTGCGGGTATGATTATTCAAAGCACGCCTGTATCCTTTGGCGCGCTTGGAACACCAATGCTAACCGGTGTTTATACCGGTCTTTTCGGTGATGCAGAAACGCTCGCCTATGCGCAAGAGCTGGGTCTTGAATGGCTTGATTTTATTGCGTTCATCGGCGCAAAGGTCGCGATCCTCCATGCGGCGGCAGGAACCTTTATTCCATTAATTCTTGTATCAAGCATGACATATTTCTTTGGCAAGAACCGCTCTATTACCGATGGGCTTAAAGTGTGGAAATTCGCTTTATTCGCTGCACTTTCTATGACTGTCCCCTATCTGATCGTGGCACAGACATTGGGCCCTGAGTTCCCTTCTCTATTTGGCGGACTTATTGGGCTGGCGATTGTGGTAACGGCGGCCCGTGCCGGTTTTCTTATGCCAAGGGATGATGAAATTTGGGATTTTGAACCCCGTGAAAACTGGGACAGTCACTGGATCGGAACAATAGAAATTAAAGAAAAGCCAATAGAAGGCGGGTCAATGAACCTTGCCAAGGCATGGTCACCCTATATTCTTGTTGCGGTACTGCTTGTGTTAACGCGGATGCCGGATCTTCTATTTAATACGATGCTGCGCGGTGAATTTTCAACCTTCACCGTTAGTGGTATTTTGGGCACAACAATCGGCCAATCAATCCAGCCCTTTTATACACCAGCAACACTTTTTGTTGTTGTATCGATTATCACATTCTTCATTCATAATATGAATATGCGTTCTTATGCAGTAGCGTGGAAAACGTCAGCAAAAACAATGCTTTCGGCGGGAGCTGCCCTTGTGTTCACCGTTCCCATGGTACAGGTATTTTTAAATTCTGATGGCGGTGCATCCGGGTATGATCAAATGCCAATCGTCCTTGCAGAAGGCGTCGCCGCACTGGCCGGAACAGCATGGCCCTATTTTGCCACTTTTATTGGCGGACTTGGTGCCTTTGTTGCCGGAAGCAATACGGTTAGCAACATGATGTTTTCATTGTTCCAGTTTGGGGTCGGTGAACGTATTGCCGCTGATCCCACATGGATTGTTGCATTGCAGGCGGTCGGTGGTGCCGCCGGGAATGTTATCTGCGTTCATAACGTTGTTGCAGCATCGGCCGTAGTCGGACTGATTGGCCGCGAAGGCGAAGTTATAAGAAAAACGTTACCGGTGTTTATTTATTATTCGCTTTTTACCGGTTCAATCGGATATGGCATTATCAATTTCGACCCAGGCGGTTTTCTTAATTCCGGCTTCATCATTGCCGCAACAATTATCGCCTTGCTTATCGGGATAATTATCCGGCACGGAACCATGAAAAAAGCTGTTAATGCGAATTAAGTACCGCAGAATGTTTCATGCACAATTTCATTTGGCTTTGGCGCATTTTCATAATCGGCAAATTCCGGCTGTTCATCAAACGGCTTTGAAAGCACCTTAACCAACCGGTGAAAAGGCTTAAAATCGCCCTCCTCACCCGCGTGGATTGCTTCGGCCACACGGTGATTGCGCGCAATAAAGATGGGATTATTTTCCTGCATAATTTTTAACCGCTGCTCATGATCAGCCTTATCCACGCTGATATGATCGCGCCATTGCCGTAGCAGTTCCTTGCCTGCTTCAGGATCATCAAACAGTTCCAGCAAGCTATCCTCATTCCCGCCCGCATATATTTTTGTCAGATGTCTGTAAAAAAGCGTAAAATCAACATGGTTCATTGTCATCGCATCCATTGTTGCAGCAATAATACCATCCTGACTTTCATCATTACCTAATAACCCAAGTTTATCGCTGAAACATCTGAAAAGCACTTTTGAAACGGTTTCGTTATATTTTATAATTGCATCTGTCGCCGCTTTTGTCCCTGTATCTTCATCATCATCAATAAGCGGGACAAGCGTGTCAGCAAATTTTGTCAAATTCCACTGACCGATCTTTGGCTGATTACCCCATGAATAACGCCCGTGATGATCAATCGAACTGAATGTTTTTTGTGGATGGAAATCATCCATAAAGGCGCATGGCCCATAATCAATGGTTTCACCGGCAATCTGCATATTATCCGTATTCATGACCCCATGAATGAAGCCAAGCGACATCCACTGGGCAATCAGTTTTGCCTGACGTTCAGCAACAGCGTATAATAACGACAGATATTTATTTTGTGTTCCTTCGGCTTCCGGATAGTGCCGTTTAATCACATAATCAGCCAATGTTTTAACGGCATCCTGATCCTGACGGGCATAAAAATATTGAAAAGTGCCAATCCTTACATGGCTTTTTGCTACACGGGCAAAAACACCCCCGGTTTCAAGCCCGTTACGGATGACATTTTCCCCACTAAGCACCGCTGCAAGCGCCCGAGTCGTGGGAACACCAAGCGCGTACATAGCTTCACTGACAATATATTCTCTGATCACCGGGCCCAATGCTGATCTGCCGTCACCCTGTCTTGAAAACGGGGTTCTTCCGGACCCCTTAAGCTGGATGTCATGGCGAATACCATTTTTATCCAATACTTCACCAAGGAGAATGGCGCGCCCATCACCAAGGCTTGGTGACCAGCCACCGAACTGATGCCCCGCATAGGCCATTGCAATTGGATCGGCCCCGTCGGGTATCATTTCACCGGAAAGTATTGAAAGCCCATCATTTGATTGCATAAAAGAAAGATCAAGCCCCAATTGAGTAGCCAACTTTTCGTTTAGCTTTATCAATTTCGGTCTTGGTGGTTTTGCCGGCATCACGCGCGCAAAAAACTGTTCCGGCAGGCGCGCATAGCTATTGTCAAAATCAATATTGCTCACAAATGGATCTATACCTCTTTCTCAGTATTTTAATCATATTGATCTATCTTCTTCTTGTCTTTTAAAAATTTCCCTAAGTTTAATTTTACTATCAAATAAGCAAAATTCTGATACCATCCTTCACCTATTTGTCGTAGCTGACTTCATCCATTACAAAAAGCATAATAAGGATACTGGCTGCCAGACCGGTCATTAAACTGGTAATATTAATCACAAAAAAAGTTTATCTTTTAAAAGCCCGCGTAAAGCTATGGATATATAGTTAGATCATGTAACCTGCCCATCTTTTTATTTTATTCATTTCCCATGTAAAATAGTGCAATAATTGTGCCAGTTAACAGGATGTTTATATTCAATAACTTAGGGATAATGCGGGGTTTTTATATGACCAAACTGTTAAATATCGCACAGAAAATGTTCGTTTTCGAACATGGAATATGATTTCGGTGTTTCGTTAATCTCCGCTTGCATTCAAACGTGCTCCGTCTTAAAACCCGTTTATGCATTTAGCCCTTTACCAGCCTGATATTCCGCCCAATACGGGAACCATAATTCGTATGGCGGCCTGTCTTGATGTGCGGGTACATATTATAGAACCCTGCGGTTTTCCCTTTGGTGAAAAATCGTTTCGCCGTGCCGGAATGGATTATATTGATCAAAGCAATATTACCCGCCATCAATCATGGGAAGATTTCCTTAATTGGTCTGATAATCGCCGTATTTTACTGCTAACCACAAGGGGAACTGATTTATATACTGATATAGATTATCAGGATGATGATATTTTGCTTCTGGGCCGTGAAAGTGCCGGTGCGCCAGACGAAGTTCATAACCGTGCGGATGAAAGGATATTGATACCCATGATTCCAAATACAAGGTCATTGAATATTGCCATTTCAGCGGCTATGGTTCTTGGCGAAGCATTACGTCAAACAAACGGGTTTCCAAAATAGAAATGAGCACAGAAGAACAAAAAGCAAAAGCCGAAAAATGGTTTGAAAACCTGCGTGATCAGATTTGCGCCAGTTTTGAATCAATTGAAAACGATATTACAGGCGTTTACACCGATCTTGACCCCGGAAGGTTCGAGAGGAAACGATGGTACCGGGATGATGATCCGGAAAAAGGCGGCGGCACCATGTCGGTGATGAAGGGTCGGGTTTTCGAAAAAGTCGGCGTCAATATATCAACCGTTTACGGTGAATTTTCACCGGAATTCGCGCGGCAAATACCCGGTGCGGACGAAGACCCGCGTTTCTGGGCAAGTGGTATTTCGCTGGTAGCCCATATGCATAGCCCCAAGGTTCCCGCCGTTCATATGAATACCCGCCATATCGTGACCACCAAAGGGTGGTTTGGCGGCGGTGCGGACCTTAATGCCGCAATCCCCAACCATTTCGATACCAAGGATTTCTACGCCGCCCTTAAACATTGCTGTAATCGCCATGATGATAGCTATTATGACAAATACAAAAAATGGTGTGATGAATATTTTTATGTACCACACAGAAACCGTCCACGCGGCGAAGGCGGGATTTTTTATGACCAGCTTAATACTGGTGACTGGGATGCCGATTTTGCCTTTACGCAGGACGTAGGCAGAACCTTTAATGACATTTATCCAAAGCTGGTTCGCAGACACATGAACAAGGAATGGACATACGAAGAAAGAGAAGAATTATTATATTACAGAGGGTTATACGCTGAATTTAATCTTGTTTATGACCGGGGAACAGCATTTGGTCTTAAAACCGGTGGCAATGTGGATGCCATTCTGATGTCCCTGCCGCCCGAGGCAAAGTGGAAATAATGGATTGGGCCGATCTTGAGCATCAGATAAAGGATGAAGTAAGAAATCTTGGCGGTGCTTATGTCTGGACGGACGTCATTCTGCAGGGAAGCTACCATATTCAAAGAAATGTTAATACCGGGCGTTACCGTCTGCTGGACGGGGATAGTCGGCGACTACTGCTAAGTTCATATGATGGATGCAAGGAAAAACTGGATCAGTTAGACCCTGCATTTGAAAATGATCATCTTGTTTTACTTATCCATGGTCTTGGCCGTCATGCCGGCATAATGGATAAAACCAAAGATGCACTGCGTAAGGCCGGCTATGCGGCGCATTCCTTGAACTATGCCACGCTTTTTGAGGGCGTGGCGGACCATGCCATACATTTCACCCATCTGCTTGAAAACCTGAAAGGGATTAAAAAAGTATCGTTCGTCACACATAGCCTGGGTGGCCTCGTCGCACGTGAATTGCTTCGTCAATCGCTGGTCTGGAACGGGGTAACGGCCCATAAGCTGGTGATGATGGGCACACCCAATAAAGGAGCGCAGATCGCCGCATTCCTTGGCAGGTTAAAAGCGTATCATTTCATTTCTGGGCCGTCCGGTAAAGACGTCATGCCGGATAAGATTGTAAAAGAACTTCCCGAACCGCCAATCCCGACACTGATAATGGCCGGAGGGCTTGGCAATGATATCGGCTTTAATCCGTTACTGCCGGGTGATAATGACGGTATTGTCCGTGTTGAAGAAACACGGCTTGATGCTCCCCATGAATTCAAACTTGTGAAAGTGATCCACACAACAATTATGGATCATAAGGATAGTATTAAGGCAACTTTGGATTTCATCGGTGATTAAACAGCTTTTTCATCCGATGTGGCCATCGCTATCCGGTATGTCCACTTGCCGTAATAATACATTCCCAAAGCTGAAACGATCCCCACGGCTGCCATCAGGAACCACACTTGCCCGACATTATAGCTATTAAATAACTGCATGGTTACGGCGTCTGCGCTTTGTCCGCTATGCCTCACCAAATAATCAAATGCTTCCCCAATGGGGATGGCATCCACATCCGCGACTGATAATCCGCGTTCCTCTAAAACGGTTCTTGAAATTTGTTCTTTCGATGACCACTGACCATAAAGATACGGGCCAAGAAAACTTTCCAACGTCCAGCCAAAGCCAATTGGCATTTGCGAAAATCCAAGATACATGGCTTTTTTCTGATGGGGTGCGATATTGCCCATAAATTCGCTGGACTTTGGGGAAGATAGCATTTCACCAACCGAAAAACACAATATCGCAAACACAATGATTATTGCCGAATTTACCGATCCTATAACAATAAAAGCGGATGACGCAAGAAATGTCCCTATGGCCATACTGTTGGCAGCCTTTAGTTTTCCGGATAATCCCGCAACAATAAAACAGCATGTCATTATCAGCAACGCGTTGAAATTTACAAGGCCCAGTGGTGAAAGTGATTTCCCATCTTCGCTCATGCCAAGCAGAAAAATAATAACGCTGTTTTGGGTCCCGTCTTCACCGAACCAGCTTCTGACCATTGGCGCCGTATCAATCCAGTCACGGAAATATAGCGGCGCCAGATCCCAGAAAAACATCAGCATGAACCAAAACCCGGAAAAAAGTACTATATACCAGACAAGAACAGGATTTTTAAGCTCCGCCAGACTATCACGCCATAATGATTTTTCCTTCACCTCCCCTGATTTTACCCTGTCACGATATGCCAGACGTTCTTCTTTATTGGGTTCCTTATAAGTAATCAGTAAAATGAAATTAAGACAAATTATCCCCGCGCAGGCATAAAAAACCTGATCCCAGGCAAGCACCTGCAGCCGCACGGCAACAAGCGGGCCCAGCCAGCCACCAATATTAACGGTCTGATAAAATATCCCCCACGCCATCGAGCTGTTTTTTCGGGATGTTGCTTTGACAATTGTCCCCTGCAAACCTGGCTTAAATATACCGGTGCCAAAGGCAAGCGTGACCGCACCAATCATAAAACCCCAATAGCTGGCAAACATCGCCATAAAAAGATAACCGATAATTTTAAAAACGGTGGATGCGAAAATGGTTTCCTTGTAACCGATCCTGTCTGAAATCCCGCCTGTAAATACCGGCACCCATGTCTGCACAATCGCCCAGACCAGAAAAATGGTTCCAAGTTCTGTTTCCGTGATCCCCAGCCCGCCGTTTGATGCGGCATCGGTCGCGTAAAGCCCGGATACCATCCGCGCCCCGTAGTAAGCAAGCCGCTCTAACATTTCCATGCCACCGCATATCCAGAAAACATATGAAAGACTTGCGATTGAAGCCCATAACCCAAGCTGTTTTACATCTGTAACGCTGGTACTATTTTGATCATTGCTGGTCATAAATTATCCCTTTATTACCATAGTCTACCGCCATGTTGAAAAAAGGGAACTATATATTTATGCTAATGGATAAGTACTTCGAAATCGTTGGCGATCCATTCAGCTTCACGGCGTTTTAATTCAGCGCCCATTTCGGGCCCGGCGCTCCACCCTTCAGCGATCAGGTCCGCACCTTTGAACGGCATTTCAGGAATTTTATAATTTTCAATGAATGACAATGTTTTTTGATCCATTTCACCATTTGCGATTAAATTGAAGATAACAACATCCTTGCCATGTTTATAAAGCACCCTGCGTAGTGTTTTTGCCGTCAAATCATGTTTTGGATACGGTGCCGCAAATGCCAAAAGGCGGTTTCTTTCCTTATTGGCAAGTTTCAGGGTTTTGGAAAACTGAGTGATCTTATCATCATCTTTGGGAAGCAGGCACCCAAGCCTTGATAATGGATCTTTGCGTTTTAATTTTTTTTCATGCTTAACGAATTTAAGCATCCGGTCATAGCCCTCATATTCAGGAATAATTTCCCGCAATATTCCAATCGCGGCAAGTACGGGTATTACCTGCATAACCCGTTTGGAACGCAATATTTTTTTAAGTTCCTGCCATATCCGCTCCCCGGAAAGGCCGTGGATCATTTCCTTTAATTCTACACATGCCAGCATACCCGTTTCATCAACGCCACCCACTTCTATATCCGATGAAAAACGAAAGAACCGTAATATACGAAGCGCATCTTCCTTTATACGTGCATGCGCATCACCAATGAAACGCACCTTCGCGGTCTTTATATCTGCTAATCCTCCAAGCGGATCATAAACCTTGCCATTCAGATCAAGATAAAGGGCATTGATCCTAAAATCGCGGCGTTTTGCATCCTCCATCCAGTCATCGGTATATTCAACGACGGCATGGCGGCCGTCCGTTTCAATATCGCGTCGCAGGGTGGTAATTTCAAAATGCTTGTTACCGATGACCGCTGTAATTGTTCCATACTTTAGCCCTGTCGGAATTACTTTTATCCCGGCACGTATAAGCCGTTTCATATTTTCTTCGGGTTTAAGGGTTGATGCGATATCAATATCTTTTATTTTCTTTGACCTGTTCCAGTAAATATTAAGAAGTGCATCACGAACTGTTCCACCAACAATGCGTGCGCAGGCATCCCCATCGTTCAGGACATTCATCACTTCTATAAGGGCGTCATTCTTTAGCCAGTCGGCAGCAACAATGTTAAGCGGCACATTGTTCATATTCATTCACCAATTTTGCAAATCGCACCAGCATTGCGGCAGTCGCACCCCAAATTTTATGCTCATCGTGGGGAAAAACATAATAATGTCTTTTTTCACCCTTCCAAATAACACTTTCGATCCTGTGATTGTTTGTATCAAGTATGAAATCAAGTGGTACCTCGAACACGTCGGCAACCTCTTCTTCCTGCCTGATCATTTCAAAGTCCGGATTAACAAAACCCACGACGGGTGAGACGCTAAAGCCTGTGACAGTTTCATAATCCTCCATTGCGCCGATAACTTCAACATTCTTTGCGGGCAGGTTTATTTCTTCCCTTGCCTCGCGTAGTGCTGTTTCCATTGCATGTAAATCATTTTCATCACACCTGCCACCAGGGAAGCTTACCTGTCCGCTATGACTTTTTAGCTGCACTGATCTTTTGGTCAGCAAAATTGAATACTCATTACCGCGTTCAATAATCGGAACAAGCACGGCTGAGGCCTTCAGGGGCAATTCATGCTGAAATTTCCTGTCCTGAAACACATCACTCGGACGATAAAGGGAATGATCGCCACCGGGCGGCCTGATCCAAACGCGGGCTTCTGCTGGGGTAAGAGCCCGGCGCATGATAGGGTCATAACGTTCAAAAATACGGGTAATTAATCTTTTCATATTAGCTATATATCCATTTCGTCAAAGTAATCAGTTGTCCGATCCATCCATTGGAAAAAACACTCCTCCACTCCAAACTCCAAGTTGCCCGTTATTCTCTTTCGCGTGTTTTGCTAACTTATAATAAACACTTCTGGTAATCAAAGCTTCCAGATTGTCCCTGACCAAAACATATGGTGAAGGCTCACCTGTTTCTTTATCTACCCTTACGCTGATCGGGTTTTCTTTACCTACTTTAACATAATCATCAACATTAGTCCGAAAGACGATCTCATCATCCTTATAATCCATTTCGATAGCAACAAACGGGGCATCATCAACCTTTATACCTACCTTCTCAACCGGGGTAACAAGAAAAAAATCAGCGTCATCTTTACGGAGTATGGTTGAAAACAACTTGACCATGCGCATCCGGTTAATGGGTGTACCCATATAATCCCAGCTGCCATCGCGCTTGATACGCATATCTATGTCACCACAAAATTCTGGGTTCCATAAATGGACACGAGGAAGGCTTTTACCGGAAGCTGCTTTTTCCGCTTCCAACGCGAAAAGATCGGGTCTAAAAGCTGATTGATTATGGTGCTTTACGTCATTTTTTGCCATAACGAATTCCTACATCAGCAATATGACGCAAATATTACACTTTTCAGATTGTTTTTTAAAGGTCAAACTTTTGTCATTTCGCCAAAAACATTGCGAAATGAACCATTTAGCAGCTCATGAGCAAGAATTCGGCTTTCATCTTTTTGCCCCTTAATGGTTATGTTTCGGGCTATATCCCTGCTAAATCCAACCCGACTGTAATATGGCTCATCACCCACCAATATCACCCTCGTATGACCAAGTTCTTTTGCCTTTGCAAGACCGTGTTTCATCAGCGCAATGCCGTAACCTTTTCCCTGCAGATTAGGAAGAACCGCTATCGGCCCCAGCAAAAGACAATCTTTACCCCCTATCTTCACTGGCCAGAACCTTAATGTTGCGATGATGTGACCGTCTTCGTAAATAACAAAAGATAGCTCCTTAATTGCTGGAACATTTTCACGATATGCGTATGCAGGCTTTTCATGACGATTGGGACCAAATGCAAGATCAAGTAGTACTTCCACATCCTGCGCGTCCGTTTCATTTTGTAAAATAATATCCATTCATAATTTCACCTGGTTAAAAACATACCGCAAATATCATATAAAATTGCGCTTAACCAGCACTTTATTCTGTTTTAATATAAAAAAAAGAATATTATTTTGTTTTTTTATTGATAAACGAATATTTTAGAAGTTAAACATGAATCTGGTGTTGAAAGTATTAACAGTATCTGTTTTAACATTCATATAGTCACGTACCACTGAATGGGCGTAATTCATCTGTATTTTCAGGGCTTCATTTAAATACCAGTCCACCGCGCCAATGTAGGATGTCTGCTTGCGGCCAAATGTTTCATGACGAAGATCCGCAATATCATAACGTACAGCCAAGCGGATTTCACCAATACCACCATTTCCAACCGGTGAATTGACCTTAACATCATTTAATCGCCCGTCAGATCCGTCTATGGTTTGTGATCCACCGGTCGGGAAAAAACCCACCTCAACATACCCGCCCTCATAACGCGGATTTGTCATGGTTCTCATTTCCACAGGATTTAAATCGGTTTTGATTGTGGCATATTCAGTCTGTACACCGAATGATCCGTAATTAGCCGCGAATTCACCGCCAATAAATAATTCGTTATCAACAAGGAAATCACCACTGAAAAGCGGTTTAACATCCCCCTGCTTACTGAAGGCACGTTTTTCATACTCAGGATCATAGGGATTACCGTTTCGGTTTCTGTAAAACGCACTTGCCCCTATATGGACACCTAATCCGCTTTCAAACTGCGGTGAATAGTTAGCCCTACCTGAGATCATATTACTTCCGTCATTTGGTTGGCCAATAGCATTTTGAAAGAAATAACCCCCGCTAACAGACCAGTCATCCCCATGTTGCGCCGCGGCGATGCCGATGCGTCTGTCCACATTTATAGCATTTACAAAGGCGAACCTTTCTGCAAATGCCATCATTGTCGGTGGGGTCATTTTATCTAGTGTGGTGTATGTACGGGTCTGACCAAATATGATTTTGGTATTATTTATATTATAATCGAAAGTGGCCATTTTGAGTTCGGTTTCACCGCCATTAAACTTCATCACAACACGGTAGTTGAAATTACCAAACATTTTCCCGCGAAAGCCAAAATCCAGATAACGCAAGTCCATCCCATCCACTTTTTCACCGGGTCGGGTATCACCTGCGCCGTCCTTGAAAGTGATATTAGCATAGTCATAAGTCACACGCCCGTTTAACTGAAAAGAAAACTGGCCATCTTTTGAACTAAGTTTTGGGCCAGGATCCCATTCAAGAAAAAAATCCTGTGCATTCTGGTCATCTTTGTCATCAGAATTTTGATCAATATCAATATCATTTTCTTCGAGTTGATCAACTTTAGCTTTTAGATCATTAATCTGTTGTTGAAGTGCCTGTACATCAGGCTTTTCAAATTCCTGCGGATTTTCCCCTGTTATTTCCTGTGCAAATGACGGTGCATTTCCAAAAACGGAAATGCACAATATTACCTTTGCCCCCGATGAAAAGCCTGATTTTAACATTAAAAATACCTGGCGTAATATTATATCTTCAGCAAGTAATTAACTATTACTCACCAATCGTCAAGCAGATGTTTGATTTGTAACTGAAATTTTCTTTAATGGTAATTTATTAATGCCTGAGCCGTCATGAACGGGTTCATTTTTATTTAAAATTCGCGTTCAAATAAATTCTAGATAAAAAATAATTTTATTTCAATTTATTATTAGTTCGTTGAAACCATTATTAAAAAAAACATCTGTCCTAATTCAGGACAGTTTTAAAACGATTTATTAATTTGCCCTGTTATCAGTTAACCTTTTGTCAACTAATCTTACCTAATCTTTAAATTGATTATTTCCTCCCCCAAACTTGGGCGGCTTCTCGATGAGCCGCCTTTTTTTGTCAAACTGCCATGTTTATTTCATAAATATTTTATTCGGCGAGGAAACTCTTGAATACAAGGTACAAATTAAGTTAATAATTAAATACAAAAAATAAGAATTTATCACTATGTGTATCAAGGAAGCTTGTTTAGGGTGATCAAAGATTATGTTCACAATGTCAAATAGGATTTTATTTGAATGTACGGCACTTATCATAAGTACGTTTATTTATAATTCCGCATTTGCACAAGAAGTTCCTACTAATACAAGACATGAAGCACCTAAGCCAAACTATGATCAAAAATCAATAGAAGAAAACTATGAGTCCATTCCGCTGCTTGAAGCAAAAGAATGGATTTTTACCACCGGGTATGATTATAGTAGCGGACAGTTTAACCTGCCCCGAAGCACCAATATCAGCTACATTCCTTATTCGCTTCGTTATAACGATGGGCAGTGGAGCTTCCGGGCCAGTTCCGGATATATCAGTTTTGCCGCCCCTAAGAATGTCATTACTGCCTTAGAAGGAGCCCCACTTGTTACAGATGTTGAACTTGATGATGATGATAGATACAGCAGACCGCGCAAAAGCGGTTTTGGCGATGTTTATTTAAGTGGGTCCTATTCCCTTGAAAATCCCTATTTCAGCGATCTGATGATCGACCTTACAGGACAAATCAAGCTTCCGACCGCAGATGAACGCAAAGGCCTTGGAACTGGCAAGTTTGATTTTGCGATTAAGGCAGACGTCTCATACCTGTTCGGCAATTTTATGCCATATGGTACGCTTGGTTATCGTTTCGTCGGAAAATCTGAACGATACGACCTTCAGAACACCTTTTTTGCGTCAATTGGTGGATCATATTTTCTGACCTATGACACTAGTGTCGGTGTCAGTTACGAATACCGCGAAAGCGCAACCCCTGGTTTTAACAGTCCAAAGGAAATTTTTGCATATACCGATATTCAAATGAATGACCATTGGGGGATAAATTTTTATGGTGTTGTTGGGTTAAATAATGTGACAACGGATTATGGCCTTGGCACACAGGTCCGATACAAATTCTAACTACCTGGCCTTATCACTAAGTTACCAACCATATATAACTTAATACCGATGCATTATCCTAAAGGACATTAGGCTATATATACTGCTCTTAATCAAGAGATAAACACTGCATTTCTTCATCAAGCTTTATCACATTCACGCTAATATTATTTACGCGCTCTAGAAGCTTCCTTTGCTCATCAGGTCCACTTATACCGGCACCATTTGGTGGTGGAAAGTGAATTGGGATAATTTTTTTTGGTTTAAAAATGCGGTTTATTTCTGCTGCGCTTTCCGGCGACATCAAATACCAGTAAGGCATTAAAAGATAATCAGGCTCGACTGTCGTCACTTCGGCTTTCTGTAAATCTTCTTCTTTCGCCGACATATCACCTACATGCATTATTGTTTTACCTGCAACAGTGACGGCAATCCCGATATTTTCTACGGGCCATTCTTCACCATGACTTATACCGTAAAGAGTTACAGGAAAAGGAAGATTTTCAACCCGGTTGTTTTCTCCGATTGGAATATAGAAACTCCTGATCTGCCTATTATCATCATCTTGAATTCCGGCTGCTTCAATAACGCTCATCGCCTGTTCGGTCACCAATGCGGTTGCCTGTCTGTTAGCCCTCAGATGCTTCAATATAGCTTCACCTGTCATATGATCACCATGAAAATGGCTGGCAAATAAAAGTCTGACATTTGAGAAAATACCCTGAGCATATTCCAGTTTACGATTTAGATCGTCACTAGCCTGTTCATAACCATCTAACCCACCTGCATATAATGCATCAAGCAATGTCCCTTTCTTGCCATCTGTTGCATAAAATCCTGCTGATGCAATATGACAAAGCATGGCTTCTTGCGCATTAGCAATATTTGCGAAAAAAAGAACCAGAAAAGCTCCAAATATTTTCTTCATAATTAAATCGGCTCTCCTGGTGGTATTGCCGCAAGGTCAGATGCTTTCGGCATATATTTTCCTTCAAGGAACAAACCTATGCGCCTTGCCTGCTGCTCATAAAAAGCACGGTATTCGCGGGTCATTTGATCATTCACAATCCGGTCCTCCAATATGCCTTTAAGCCCTTTCAAATGGGATGCTGTCATGGCGGCGGCAGCCGGTGATGAACTGTCGCTACCAGCCGTCATCATCATATAATGAACAAAGACATGTCCTACACGACGGTGCACGGCCGCTTTAAGCGGGTCAGTTTCAATACGCGGTGCAAGTACCGTACGGCCAGCCACCTTGACGATATAACGGTCAAGGCTGATTTGCCCGTTGTCCCGCACATTCTGGTCATTGATCCGCGCTAGCCGTGATGGGTTAAAAAGCAACCCAAGCGTATGATTTGCATGTGCCTCAACAAGCCCAAGCGCATCAAACGCCGCCCCGGTATCACGCGGAAAGCTCTCGTTCGTGAGCTCATAACCAAATGCTTTCGGCGGTATAAGGTCAAGAATATGTTTCGGAAGTGTCAGATAATCTACACTTAAAGCCTGAAGCACGATATCGGTTGCAGAATCCTGCCGTTCACGGCTGACAACGCTGTGGCGCGGCACAAGGTTCTCCCCCTTGACCTCATACCCGTAAATCATTCCGCCAATGGATTTGGCGGCAGCATTGATCTGAAACCGCGGCAGATAATAAAGCGGCACCAATGTTTCCTCTAACTGCGAAAGCGGTGTACCATCAGCAATATTATCAAGCCCGAATTTACTCAGCGCAACCCGGCGAACTTCATATAGGTTTCTTGTGCTTTCAAGCACATCACCGCCGAAATCCCATAAATGACTATCCGCATGAAGGCTGGCTTCACCACGGCTATCCGGACCGTCAGCCACAAATTGCTGCCCTTCACCATACGCATCCTCAATAATTTTCTTAAGGCCTGCGGCTTCCTCCTTTTCATTTTGATATTCGCGGTATCCCCAATTGACCGCAACTTTATTCCAGTCACCAATTTTTTCCCGAAACGGTGTTACAATGCTGATAATTCCATCATCATCCAATGTTATTTTCGGGTGCGGGTAATCCATCACATCACCGTCCCCGTTTGTGCTGGCAATATAATTATGGGCAAAACCAAGCGTATGGCCAACCTCGTGGGCACCAAGCTGACGGGTACGTGCAAGCACCAGCTCAAGACTTTCATCTGTATTTTTTCCGTCCGCATATGGTCCGGTTACGGCATTTGCAATCATGAAATCCTGGCGGGAACGAAGCGAACCAAGTGTCACATGCCCCTTGATAATTTCACCTGTACGTGGGTCACGCACACTGGCCCCATATGACCAGCCACGTGTTGAACGGTGCACCCAGTTCACCACGTTATAACGCACATCATCCGGATCCATCCCCTCGGGCATGATTTCGGCACGGAAAGCATTAATGAACCCCGCCTCTTCAAAGGCTTCGTTCCACCACTGAACCCCTTCGCGCAGGGCGTTTCTGATCGCTTCCGGTGCCCCGCTGTCAATATAATAAATAATAGGTTCAACCGGCTCGCTGCGTTCTGCGGTTGGGTCTTTTTTTACCAGACGGTGGCGGGAAATATATTTCTTTTCGATTGGTTCAGTAATATCGGTACCATAATCAATCACATCCGTGGAATTAAAGCTCATAGCCGGGTGGAAAAAACGCGGCTTATAATTATCATCGGGAAGCTCCACAAATGAAATACGTTGCTTAAGCGTAATGATATTTGGGTTTGCAGTGACCGAACGAACAAAACTACCCGGATTTGCCCCCATGAAAGTGACCACTGACTGAAGTTCGGTATTTTTGGGAAATGTTTTTACAAATTCAAAATCAACAAAACTTCTCTCCTGATTTAATGAAAAATCACCCTGCCCGGTTTGTTTGATTTTCGCGGCACTCTGATGCTGGTCCGATAACATCATCGCCGTTATATCAATCAGGCTGTTTTCCGTATCTCCTGCGACGGCCTCAAATGACCAGACGATTGATGGCGCAAAGGCATTGGTCGCAGCAAGTCTTTCACGGGGATTATCACTTGTGGCGATGTAGCGGGTATTTTTCTGATGCAGAAACACTTTTTTACCAACACGTTCAAAATAAACAAGCTTCGTACCGCCAAGCTGCCCGCGATCAAGCGCCACATCGTTTGAACCCAGCGCACCAGGCAAACTGACTTTATAAATAAAATCTTCCCCCATCCGGTCAACCGCCAGATAAACCTTCCCTTCAGCATGATCAAGATAGAGATCAAAGAAACCTTCTTTCCTTTCCATACTGTTTGTAAATTCGGCAATTGACTGCGCATATGCTGACGCTGAAAAAAGAATAAAAAATGCGGCAACGATTAAACGTTTCATGGCACTCCCCTTAAATTTATGTGAATGTTTTTATACTTTGACCTTAAGGGGATTCTCAATAATGTTCAAGCATGCTATGTTGGATAAAAAGGGAATTGGTTTGTATAAACAAGCAACATTATTATTAACATCTATGCTATGTGCCTGCGCGGATGAAAGTGGAAAAACAGCTGCCGACCATGCGGATTATGTTGTAATCGGAAAATCCGTAAATACTAGACAGGAGCATTCCGGTGAAAAGAAACTGCTTAACACCGTGTTTTTCGCCGAAATTTTCCAGACCAAAGAAGCAATCGACGCGGGAGGAACCGTAATGAACGGTGTCCTGACAGGACCCGGAAATGCTAAAGCAGGCCTTGCTTTCGACATGGGTGAAGCACGCTACCTGACCGGCGGGCGCAGAAAAACCATAGAAGAGCTGGATCAGATTTTCCCTGACAGTACATATTATTTCAGCTTCGATACACCGGATGGAAACATCCGCAACATGCCAGCACGGTTTACCAAGGATGGTGATGAAAGCCTGAACCCGGGCCCTATAACTATAATACTGACCCAGAATGGATTACCGGCCGACCCCGCCGCAATTGACCCGGAGCAGGATCTTGTGGTTCGCTGGTCCGCCTTTGAAAAAGGTGCCGCCGACCCCGATAGTATAATCGATGATATGATCTATGTCATGTTTGGAAACTGCTTGGGTATTGAAACCGTGCATAGTGGACATGCTTTTGAACCAGAGAGCATTACTTACCGCGAAAATGAATTTAAGGTTCCCGCTTCAGCGTTAAATGCCGGACAGGGCCATATGATCGAAGTGGAACATTCCAACATGGAAACAGATATTTATCAAGATATTGAGATCATTGTAACATATGCGGCAAGCACATTTCTGGATATCTATACCACTGGTGAAAATAGGGAAAATCCTGATTGTCCGGCTGTTCCAATGGCCTTTGACGGTGGTGCAACTGACAGAGTCAGGGGCGAACAGTAGAGTTATATATTTTTCTATGGTATATTAATTTTTCATATTCGTTAAAAGGGGGCCGCATGCTTAAGAAAATAATCTTTTCACTTCAACTTATCATAATATCTTTTTCTATTAGTTATGCTAATGATACTGATAATGAAATTGTCATTGGTACAAAATTCACAATCCATTCAGATATTCTTGATGAAGATCGTAAAATCTGGCTGCAGTTGCCTCCAAATTACACTCCAGATGGTAATCATCCGGTTCTTTATATTTTAGACGGCGATAGAAGTTTTAATTACATAAGTGGCATGTTAGATCAACTTTATCAAAATGGCAAAACACCACCAATGATTCTGGTGGCAATTCTGAACACAGACAGAAACCGCGATTTAACCCCAACAAACACCAGTATTGCCGCTGACGGAATCACCGTTCCATTTCTAAAGTCAACTGGTGGCGGGGATAATTTTCTGCAGTTCCTTAGAACCGAGCTAAAAACATATATAGAAGCAAATTATACGCCTTCTAAATTTAGAATTTTTGCGGGACATTCTCTTGGTGGTCTATTAACAACATATGCATTTCTAACTGATCCAGAATATTTCAATGCTTTTATTGCTATTGATCCAAGTTATTGGTGGGATAACGGATATATAAACAATCTGCTAATACAAAAAAAAACAGGGAAAACGGGAAACAAAAAATACACTTTATATGTCAATGGCCAATAATCAAAAGAACCCTAATGGAGACAATATGTTACCCTATCAAACAACATTTATAGAAAATATGGAATGATGGTTAACAGAAAGCATAAATTTTCATTCTGAATATTTTAATAACGATGATCATGGATCAGTAGATTTAATAAGTTTTTATAACGGGTTAAACTATATTTTCAAAGATTATAAAATCTCATTTATAGAAGCTACTGAGAATTCAAAATATTTGTATATTAATTATAAAAAAATCTCAGATCGAATTGGATATACATTTTCACCTACCGAAAGCGATATTAATCAATTAGCCTATACTTTTCTCTTTCTAAAAAACGACAAAGATAAAGCTTTGGAACTCTTTATTCAGAACACAACGAATTATCCAAATTCAGCTTATGCTTATGATAGTTTATCAGATGCATACAAAGCACTGGGCAAACGCGAAATGGCCATCGAAAATCTCGAAAAAGCGCTTGAGCTGAACCCTGATCAGGAATTTTCCAAAAGAAAACTGGAAGAGTTATTAAATAATCAATAAACTAGGATCATGACCAAAGAAATAAGATATTCCATTGTTGATGTATTTACGAATACACCGTTTGCCGGAAACCCGCTTGCAGTTGTTCATAACGGATCAAATTTATCCACCGATGAAATGCAAAAAATAGCAACGGAATTCGGCTTTTCGGAAAGTAGTGTGATTTGCCCGCCTGATAATGATCAGACAAATGCGAAAGTACGTATCTTTACCCCGCACGAGGAAATTCCCTTTGCCGGGCACCCCAATATCGGCACCGCTTGGGTCATTGCCAATAAGGAGACAGCCGCTAATTATAACAATAGTGAAAATCTTATTTTCGATGAAAAAGGTGGTATTGTCGATGTCACATTGATATCGGAAGATGATACTGTGACAGGCGCCAACATAATCGCCCCGCAGCAGCTTGAAATTTATGGCCATCCTGATTTTAATTTAATGGCAGAATGCCTTGGTCTTAAGTCCGATCAATTGATTGCGTCCCGCGAAATACCGTGTGTTGCTTCGGTGGGGCTTCCGTTTGCATTTGTGGAAGTGGATAATGTTGACAGCCTTGGTGCCGTAAAACTGAATCTATCCGCATTTGAAAAAGCCGCTGATGTGGGACCCGAAACTGTTGACGGTTTCTGCATCTGCGCCTTTAGCATCACCAAAGAAGAAGGCCACGATGTTTATGTACGTTCGAGGGTATTTTCACCGTTGGGCAGCCCGATCGAAGATCCCGCAACCGGTAGTGCATCAGGCGCGCTTGGGGCACTGCTTGCAAACAAATATAATCGCGTACCACTAACCATATATATAACCCAAGGTGTTGAAATGGGCCGCAGAAGTAATATTACCGTTACCATCCCCCAAATTCCGTGCCAGTCGATAATATCCGGCCATTGCGTGTCAATAAGTGACGGGGTAATTTTTATTTAAGCCGACAGGAAAAATGCCTTAAAATTCATAGAATTAAAATTACATCTCTTGCTTTATTTAGAACTTTCTAATTAAAATGTTTAAATGTATAATTAAAATGTAACAATTTAATATGTGCTATTGGGGGTGCTATGCCAGGTGTGATATACAACGCCGAAGGTGATTTTTCGGATGCATCAAAAATAATTACATTCAATTTGGTCGGGCGGAAGCTAGTCTGCTATTTCTATCCTGTTAATCAGTTGCCATGTTCGCCAATTGGGAAATTGAAAGAATTTTATGAAATTTGGGACAATGTGCGCCGTGAAAAGCTTCCGGCATGGAAGGATTTCAATTTTGAAATGTTTTCAGGATGGCATAGCGTGATGCGGGTTATGAAAACCGGCGGTAGCATGGAAGCTCCTAAAACCAACGTCATAATGGGTGAAACGTTCGCCACTTATTGGGGCACCAAAACATTCAGGGCAGAAATTGAAGAGGGATTGATCCGTGACCCTGATATAATCAGATCCTATCAGGAATATCATCATTTATTGCATAACGGATACTATGTGTTTAATACCGGGACATTCCGTTCGGTGGAAAATAAATTAAAATCAATGACAATGATTGATTTACCGTTAAGTGATAACGGGACTGATGTGTCCCAAATAATGGGGCCCTGGTCGAAAACCAGTAAAAATCCGTTCCCTTTTTTGAGAACGGATTCTAGTCAGATAAATGTCTTTCATTTACATGATTTTCATCACCGCACCAATAAGGCCGCCAATAATTAAAACAAGTATCGGTAGCATACTCAGGACAAAGCCCATAGCACGTTTACCTGGATCCGCTACATAACTTTTAAGATATATGAAACGGCCAATAATATAAACAACACCAATCCCTGCGGCTATGTCAGCCCCATACGCACGGGTAAACATGATCATTCCCGGAATAAATGGCACCAAAAGTTCCATCGTATTTTGCTGCACACGGTAGTAACGTTCAAAAATTTCATTTCCTGTACAGGCAGGGGCATTAACACCATATGTGCCACGTGCCTTGCCAACCAGGATACTAAAATAAATATATTGTAATAAGGCCACGCCTATCACGATTACGATTAATTCCATAAACTTCCCTTTCATTTAATATAATAAATAATCTTCCCTTAAATTGACCCTAATTTATCCTTTAATATCTGTCAATTAACCAAATTTTAGCCATGATATTTAACCCTTTATTAATGGTTTGGGCCATATTATGGCAACACGCTTAAACCTTGGGTGGCCGCTTCCCCTTATCGAGTTCTATATGGCCACCCACTTTTTTTATTCCAACCTTTTCAGAATATCCTGTCGTATCTTTTCTGGATTATTCCTAAGATTTTCAATAAATTCTTGTGGTGCTTCAGTATTAGGATCATGCTTAGACCCCCATTCAATCATGGCCAGCATAACCGGGATCAGCTCTTTACCCTTGGACGTTAATGAATATAGAACTTTTGATTTTTTTTCCGGGTCTCTTATTTTGCTGATCACGCCATGTTTTTCAAGATCCCGCAACCGGGATGCCAGAATATTAGTCGATATCCCCTCACCTGCTTCCAGAAATTCATTATAATATTTTTTACCTTTAAACATCATGTCACGAACGACCAAAAAGCTCCATTTGTCGCCAAAATGTTTCATCGTGAAACGGATTGGACAGCCACACCAGTATTTATTTTTTTTATGAACCATAATGTTATCATAGCTTAATTTATTTAACTTGCAAAACAAAAGTCGATTATATATTTTTAAATTAACTTGTTTTTTACAAGTTAATTACACGAACATTCACAACAAATATGTAGAGTTGGAAAAATGAAACTCAATATCGTCACAGGATCACCTAACGCGCGAAAGGTACTTGCTGTATTAAACCATCTTGATGATCTTGACATCGAAAAAAATCACCTTGATTTTTTTGAAGGTGATCTTGCAAAGCCTGGATATCTGGCTATTAATCCCAATGGCATGGTACCATCATTGGAAGATGGTGACCTTATTCTATGGGAAAGCAATGCCATAAACCAATATATTTGCGACAATTCGTCCAACAAAACCCTCTATCCACAAAACATTAGAATTAGAGCTGAAATCAACCGCTGGTTGTTTTGGGAAGTTTCCCATTATAACAAAGCGTTAAGTACAATCGCGTTTGAAGAGGTTGCGAAGCCGATTTTCATGGGTGCTGAGGGAAATCCTGAATTGATTAGTAATGCCAAAGAAAATCTGAAAAGGTTCGCTACTATATTATATAACCATATGAATGGAAGAGAATTTGTTGTCGGTGACACTATTACAATCGCGGATTATGCGCTTACCCATATAGAATTCTCTAAAGATAAAATCAGTTTTGACTGGTCAGATTACCCCCACGTCAATTCAATGTATGAACGCATTCGTCAAAATGATAATTGGACGAGCACAGCACCAACAGACCCCAGTGAATTTGGCAGAAGACCGGTTTCACAACTTTTCTTACCTAAAGGTCGTTATTCAGTTAATATTAGTCCTGCAAATATTACAGAAACAAAGGGAAAATTTTATTTTTCCCTTTCCTTCAGCATGTAAGAATGACAAACTGTAAACGCATAAATTACAGCAACCTTGACAATTCATGTACCAACCCAAGGATGTCAAATTAAAACGATAAAATAAAATGGAGGATTTCCAATGGAACGAAGAAATTTTTTTGCCGCAGCCGGTGCAACAGCACTTGGCGCAGCGCTTTTAACCGGAAAAGCACAAGCGCAATCAAGTGGCAGGATTGACACAAAGCTTGCAGAACTCGGGGTTGAAGTTGCCGCAGCCGCAGCACCCGTCGCCGCCTATGTCGGCTGGCGCAAGGTTGGCAATATGGTCTATATCGCCGGACAGGTTCCAAGTGGCCCAGACGGATTAATCACCGGCAAACTTGGCGATAATATGACCACAGAACAAGGCTATCAGGCAGCCCGCGCATGCGGTATCAATATACTTGCCCAATTAAAATCCGCCCTCGATGGCAACCTTGACCGGGTTGTGAAATGCGTTCAAATTCAAGGACTTGTCAATTCAACAGATGATTTTACCGAACAGCATCTGGTGGTTAATGGCTGTTCCGAACTGTTCCGTGATATTTGGGGTGAGCCGGGCCTCGCTGCACGCGCAGCTGTTGGTACAAACAGCCTGCCACTTGGTATTGCCTGTGAAGTTCTTGCTACCTTTGAGGTCGCGTAATGTTACGCCGTACCTTATTTACAGCAGCGATGGCTGGGGTTCTTGCCGCTTGCGGTAAATCCGAAGACACATCGCCCGAACAACAGGCAACAGACAATATGCCATCTGCATCATCAGGTGGAAAAATTGATGCAAAACTGGCAGAACTTGGTATTGAACTGCCCGAAGCAGCAACACCGATTGCCGCCTATACTCCCATTCGCAAAGTGGGCAACATGGTCTATATTGCCGGACAAGGCCCCGCAATGAGTGGTCGTGTTGGTGTGGAATTTAGCCTTGAAGAAGGACAGGAAGCGGCAAGGCAGGCCGCTATTAGCGTGCTTAGTCAGCTACGTGCCGCCTGCGACGGGGATCTTGACCGTGTCGTTCAATGTGTACAGCTTCAAGGGCTTGTACGCTGCCAATCTAATTTTACAGAACAGCATCTGGTGATGAACGGATGCTCTGAACTTCTTCGTGATGTATTTGGTGAAGCTGGTCTTGCAGCGCGTGCCGCAGTGGGCACCAATGCCCTTCCCATTGGTTTTGTTTGCGAAGTCATTGCCTCCTTTGAAATAGCGTGACGTGGCAATAGAATATGAAAAATATAAAAAGCTCCTTCTGTCCCGGCAGGAGGAGCTTTTAAAACTTATATTATCACACGAAAATGACAGCGCACCAGTTACACTTGATCAGACAATGGTCGGCGCCTGTCCCGTATGGATGCCTTACAGGGGCAGGCTATGGCCGAAGAAGTCAAACGCCGTCGTGATAAAGAACTTATCCGGATAAAAGCCGCCCTCTCCCGCTTGGAAGAGGGCTATTATGGATACTGCCTTAACTGCGGTGATGATATTGATGGAAAAAGACTGAACCTTGATCCATCCATATCAATTTGCACAAAGTGCGCGGTTTAAAAACTAACCCAGTTTTTTAAGCGCAGCGTTCCAGTTATCCAGTGCTTTTGTAAGGAGTGCCCGAGGAACCCCAATATTCATCCGCATATAACCTTCGGCACCAATCCCATATGAACTGCCCGGTTGCAGATGAATGCGCGCGTTTCTTGCGATCCATTCCTGCATACACATTTCCGGCGTCACACGGCGATGGTTTCCTTCGTCGCGCCATTTATCATGAAGCGCACGTACCTGTTCCGGGCTTGCCACTTTTTCCTTGAGACCGTTACAATCAAACCATGCAAGGAAAAGCCCTTCCGGTTTCTGATAGGACACGCCCGGCATTTCACCAGGGCGATTGACATATTCATATATATAATCATGGGCATCATTCATATAGACATTCAGATCATCAATCCACTGCCCACCATGACGGAACGCCGTTTCTGCCGCAAGGACACCATATGTGTTTACGCCTTCCTCGTGACCGCCGCCAATCATGGTTGCATTCATAAGGTCTTCGTTTTGCGTAAAGAAATAAGCAACGCGAAGACAGGCATGACCGAAAGTCTTCGATGGCGACCGATATGTTATACTTGAATTGGCATATTTATCACCCAGTGTCGCATAAGGAATAAATTTTGAACCTTTATTTGGGAAATCACAGTGGATTTCATCGGAAAGCACTGTTGCGCCATGATCAATACACACATCACCAAGCCCCATCATTTCTTCAGCAGTCCAGAATTCACCGGATGGGTTATTGGGGTTACAAAGCACAACACATTTTGTTTCATAATCAAGACGGTTTTTAAGATCATCCAGATCAAACGTCCAACGGTTGTTAACCCTTTTCATCGGGCTCATTTCCAAACGCATGCCGGCCTTATTGATCGCACCGGCAAAGCCGCTGTAAGTTGGGGTTAGCAAAATGACCTTACCCTTATGCGGATTAAGACCACGCATTGATGAAACCATACCCGGTTTAAGTGCTGATGATGTTCTGATCCATTCTTTTTTGATTTCCTGACCGTATCTTTCACGGCTCCAGTCGATTATCGCCTGATAAAAGCTGTCGGGTGTCGGCTCGTATCCATAATTTTCGTATTCCGCCCTTCCTTTCAAGGCTTCAACGACTTCTGGCACCTGTTTAAAATCCAGATCTGCCGTCCCCATGGCAACGTCAATATTTTCTTTTCCGTACGCATTATAGGCCGCTATCCATTTTCGGCTGTTTTCACGGACAAACACTTCATCAAAATCGTACCCTTTACCGGACATAGATGATGATTGCCCCATCGCGTTTGCAGCAGTCGATGCACCACCAGCAGCCGTTGCAAGCGCCGAAAGACCAAGCCCTTTCATAAATCCGCGACGCCCCATTTCCATAAAATTCTTCATTTTAATCTCCCATTTCAATTTGTATTTAACCGCACCTTAACACGTTGTGCCCAATATAAAAAGCCGCAGTATAAAAGTAAAAAAAACGGGCCACCCGCCAAGTCGCAGCGGGTAGCCCGTCCCCAAATTCTATAGATTGCGATACTTAAGCGATCTTCTTAAGCGCAGCATTCATATTATTCAGCGCTGTTTCAAGACTTGAACGTGGAACAGCAATGTTCATACGCATAAAGCCTTCAGAACCGATACCATATGATGAACCGGCATTAAGCTCAACACCAGAATTCTGTACAATCCACTCACCAAGAGCCATTTCCTTGGTCAGACCGGAATGTCTTCTGCCAGCATCACGCTGTGCATCATGATATTGTCTGCGGTATTCATCGGTAACAACTTTTTCCATGAGGCCGTTACAGTCAAGCCACGCAAGGTATGTACCTTCAGGTTTTGAATATTCAACACCAGGCATGTTGCCGGGTGTATTGATATACTCAACAAGGTAATCAAAGTTACCATCGATATATTCCTGAACATCGTCAACCCATTGTGCGCCTTCGCGGAATGCTGTTTCACAAGCGATAAGACCAAAAGCGTTACAGCCTTGTTCATGACCGCCACCGATCATTGTTGCATCCATGAGGTCCTGATTCTGCGTATAGAAATAAGCAACCTTCAGGTTTGCATGACCGAATGTTTTTGAAGGTGAACGGAATGTGATACTTGAATTGGCGTATTTTTCACCAATTGATGAATAAGCTGTAAACTTGCTTCCTTTATTCACAAAGTCACAGTGAATTTCATCAGCAAGAATGGTCACACCACGTGAAATACAAAGATCACCCAAGGCGCGCATTTCGTCAGCAGTCCAACATTCTCCCGATGGATTGTTCGGGTTACAAAGAACAAGACATTTTGTTTCATAATCAAGGCGTTTTGCAAGATCATCAAGATCAAATGTCCAGCGACCATTTACTTTCTTAAGTGGGTTCATTTCCACACGCATTCCAGCCTGGTTAATAGCACCGCGGAAACCGGAATATGTTGGTGTTGAAAGGATCACTTTACCCTTCACAGGGTTAAGACCGCGCATAGCTGAAACCATACCCGGTTTAAGGGCCGATGAGTTTCTGATCCACTCGCGTCGAATATCAATACCGTAACGTTCTTTGTTCCAGTTGATAATTGCATCATAATAGCTTTGCGGCAGTGTTTCATAACCGTAGTTATCATATGTGGCACGCTTTTGTAGCGCTGCCACTACTGCTGGATGCTGTCTGAAGTCAAGATCGGCAATACCCATTGGTACTGTAATCTTATCTCTGCCGTAACGACGAATTGCCGCATCCCATTTGACAGAATTTACGCCAATACGGCTATAAATTTCATCAAAATTGTATCCTTTTCCGGAACCGCCCATAGACTGACCCATACCCATGCCCAATGCGCTTCCTGAACCAGCCGCAGATAAAAGTGCTGTCATTCCGGCACCCTTCATGAAGTTCCTGCGACTTTGCCCGCTGAATTTTTTCATACTATATTTCCTTTTTTTGTTGCTCTGTAACCTCGAAGAGGTCTAGATTTCCCTTTTAAAATACCCTGTTAACCAGATTTTTTAGTTATTGTTTGAAGTATCAAGGTAATACTTTCTTTTCAAAGATGATATTTTATAACATGACATTTTATATATTGAAAGCAAAAATATTCATCACTCATGATTGACCATATCCATACGATAATAATAGGCGCCGGGGTTGTTGGATTGGCCATTGGCAAAGCGCTAGCGAAACCAGGCCATGAGGTCATAATTCTTGAACATGAAAAAAGCTTTGGAATGGGCATCAGTTCACGAAATAGTGAAGTAATCCATGCCGGACTTTATTTTGATAAAGATTGGCTCAAAACACAGTTTTGTGTTTCAGGCAAAGAAATGCTTTATGACTATGCCGCATCAAGACACATTACCTATAAACGATGTGGGAAATTGTTAATTGCCAGCTCCAAACATGAACTTGAAAAACTTGAAAATATCAAAAGAAATGCGATGCGGAACGGCGTAATGGATTTAAAACCGTTAAGTGGCACAAAGTGCAGCGAACTGGAGCCGGATATCCATGCCATAGAAGGAGTTTTCTCACCTTCCAGTGGTGTAATTGACAGTCATGCCCTTATGCAAAGCTTGCTTGCCGACATTGATAATGATGGTGGCCAAGTAGTTTATAATACTGAAATCGTCGCCATCGAAAAAAAAGCAAACGGCTTCAAGATCATCATGCAGGACGGTTATCCCATCACCTGTAACAATCTGATCAACGCAGCGGGGCTTGGGGCACAAAAAATCGCAGGCACGATTGACGCATTGGATAAATCCTTGATCCCTGATCTTGTCATGGCGAAGGGATGCTATTTTTCATATTCAGGACGTACAAATTTCAATCACCTTGTCTATCCACTGCCGTTTCGGGGCGGTCTGGGCATTCATCTGACGATTGATATGGCCGGCGGGATAAAATTCGGCCCGGACGTGGAATTTGTAGAACGTGAAGATTATACTGTAAATTCGTCCCTAAAAGAAAAATTCATCAAATCAATCAGTCATTATTTCCCGGGTGTTGATCCCTTAAAACTTAATCCTGACTATACAGGAATCAGGCCAAAACTGTCAAAAGATGGCAAAGATTTTATGATACAATCCGTTACTGATCATGGTATAGAGGGGCTCATAAATTTATTCGGGATTGAAAGTCCGGGGCTAACAAGCTGCCTTGCCATCGCGGATCATGTTAAGGAAAAACTTTATGACGCTTGATGAACTTTATACTCCGTGCCTGATTGCCGATAAGGGAATTGTAATACGCAATATTGACCGCATGAATGCGCAGGCAAAAAATCTTGGTGTTATTCTTCGCCCTCATGTGAAAACCGCAAAATCGGTTGAGGTCGCGTTGATGATATACGGCGGATCCCTAGGCCCGATTACGGTTTCCACTCTTCGCGAAGCTGAATATTTCGCTGCCGCTGGTTTTAAGGATATAATATATGCCGTCAGCATGGTGCCTGAAAAACTGGACCGTGCAAAAGCTATCATAGACCGCGGTGTTGATCTTAAAATGATCGTTGATAATACGGATATAGCCCGCGCCATTAGCGAAGCCGGCGCAAAATATAACCGTATTTACAAACTGATGGTGGAAATCGATGTGGATATGCATCGTGCCGGACTATCGCCTGATGATCCGGACATGTTAAATGTTGCCCGCGCCATAAATGATGGCAAAGGAACCGAACTTGCCGGGGTGCTCACCCACGCAGGGGAAAGCTATCACTGTAAAAATGAAAAAGAACTTATCGCCGCAGCACAAAATGAACGGGACCTGATTGTCCGCGCCGCCGAGAATATCAATGCTGCGGGACTTCCCTGCTCCATTGTAAGCTGCGGTTCCACCCCCACTGCCACCCATGCAAAAGACTTAACAGGCGTGACAGAATTACGTGCGGGTGTTTATGTATTTCAGGATTTATTCCAGGCAGGATGCGGTAATGTGCAAACAGAATTTGATTTGGCATTATCGGTATTAACGACCGTAATCAGCCACAAGAAAAACCAGAACCGTATTATCACTGATGCCGGCGGCATAGCCCTTTCCAAGGATCAAAGCACTCGTGGCACAGATTTTGATGCCGGATACGGACTTGTCGCTGATATTGACGGGAAAATTATTGATAATCTTTATGTCTGCGGTGCCAATCAGGAACATGGCATTATTACAACGCGGGATGGATCAGCATTTGATTTTGATCGCTTTCCTATCGGGACACGTCTTCGCATCCTTCCCAATCATGCCTGCATGACTGCCGCAGCTTATGATAAATACAATGTTGTTGACGGCGGACACGAAATTGTGGAAATCTGGAACCGCTGCAACGGCTGGTAAATTATGGAAATAGTGCCATCTGTTCTAGTGATAATGTTTCATCAAACCCGAACATAAGGTTCATGTTTTGAATTGCCTGCCCTGATGATCCTTTCACAAGGTTATCAATGGTGACCACAATAATAACCCGTCCTGGCACCCGGTCATTGAATACACCGATTACGGTATTATTGGAACCACGGACATAGCGACTGGCTGGAACCACCCCTTCCTGAACAACATTGACGAATGGCTCATTTGCATAAGTTTTTTGAAGAACAGTACGAAGGTCCGCCGAATTTTTCCCGTCCGCAAGATTAACATATATTGTTTCAAGCTCGCCACGGTTCATCGGGATCAAATGTGGTGTAAAGGTAACCAGAAGATCATCACCGAATGCACGGCTCAGTTCCTGTTCAATTTCCGGGGCATGGCGATGCGCTGCAATCCCGTATGGGTGCATGGCTTCCGATACTTCGGTAAACAGGTTTGCTTCCTTAAGCGAACGCCCCGCACCGCTTACCCCCGATTTTGCATCAATAATGATCCCGTCTTTTGAAATTACTTTTTCCTGCATAAGTGGGATAAGCGCAAGTAGTGCTGCCGTCGGATAACACCCCGGGCACGCCACAAGTCGCGCTCCTATTATATCATCCCGGTAATGTTCCGTTAGGCCGTAAACAGCCTCTTTCTGCAGTTCAATTGCAACATGTTTGCCGCCATACCACTTGGCATAGGTATCAGCATCCCTAATTCTGAAATCCGCACTTAAATCAACGACTTTGATATGCTGATTAGCCGATTTTTCAAATATTTCCAGGATGATCTGCTGGCTCGTCGCATGTGGAAGCGCACAAAAAACAACATCCACATGGGTAGCACCCCAATTCACATCATCAAGAGCAACCAGATCAGGCAGATTTTCACCACCAAGATGTGGAAATACATCGCCAATTGACTGACCTGCCTTACGGTCAGCAGTCATCAGTGTGATTTTAACATAAGGGTGGCGCTGCAGAAGGCGGATTAGTTCTGCTCCCGTATATCCACTTGCACCAAGAATAGCTGCCTTTATTGTCTGCGCCATGAGTATGCCTTATGTTTAGCCAAAACCCATATAAACGGATTTGGCATCAAGCACAATCAATTTTCCGGCGCTTTTTTTGTAACTGATCGATTTCAGCTGAAATGGTATCTATATAGCTATACAGGGTATCACATGAAAATTCCTCAACCGGCACGGCATCACTATCAATGGGTGCCAGCTTTTCAGCAACTATTTTATCCGGGTCAATCGTAACGCGCTGCGCCCGCAATGACGCAAGCCATGCACGTCTGTCCGCTTCGAAATTGCCATTCACATCAATTTCAGGTGACCATTCCTTTAAAACAGTCATCGATTTTTCCTGTTGCTGCTGCGGTTCTGCTACTGCCCAGGATGTTGTCACAATACTCAAAAACCCGTAAAGCCCTCCCACGATTACCCTCTTCATGGTCTTCACGATGTTTTTTTTGAAATCTTCATTATTAATCTCATTAAGTAATTGATATAAAATTACTTTTCTGAAATTAAACTAATAATATATTAAGAAAAATAGGGGCAGTTGCCCCTATTATGTAAGATAATTATTGCTAATTATTAACCGATTCTATTGGCCAAGCGCTTCCCGGATCGCCTTATTCGCTTCATGATCAAGAAACTGATCAATTTCAATAAAATAGTTTTCAGGATCATACCCGATAACAATGTCAATCAGGTTTACACCGTTACTGTCGCTTTCATGATAAAGTTCATTATGGCGGAAGGTAAAACCTTCAATCGTTTTCAAATGATCCCACCATGCTTGTGCGTTGCTGGTCATAAAACCGACATTGACAGCCTTGTCATGAGTGGCACTATGAATACCCGGACCATTACCATCCACAAGCCCGATAAATCCCGTCGCGCTTGATGTAAAGATATCTGAAAATGGTTGAATAACTATTTTTTCAAATCCAAACGCATCCGTATAAAATTTTTCGATCCCTACCCTATCGCTATGATAAAGCCAGTAAATACCGGCTTTAAAACCAAGGTCCGCTGGACGGGGACTTTCCTGACCCGGATCAACATACATATTTTCCAGTACGTCAAGAAGTGGCATAAAATTCACATTTTCCGCATGCGGCGCAAAATATTCAAATTCAAGGATATATCCACCCGGGTCGGTAACCAGAAAACCATTATGGGGGCTGTCGCCAAGTGGCTTTGGCGGGTTACGAACCGCCAAACCTTGCGAAACAGCATACGCATACCACGCATCAATCTGATCTGTCAGTAAGGCGATAGCGATTGTTTTTGGTTCATCCGCGCTATGCATCCCCCTACCCGACCCGTCATCATTGACAACAGTGATAAATGTAGTCGGAGAAAATTGCAGTATCATTGCAAAGCCGGGAAATTCAAACACATTTTTGAAGCCCATCTTGTTGTGGTAAAAATCAATCGCTTCATCATAATTCTTGTAATACAGAAACGCATTATTGCCGATAATGTCATTCGCGCGTTTCTCAACGGCGGCCATAGTCTGTTCATTATCACCTGACATATTATTGTCTGAACATCCCGCCAGTGCGACAAACCCAAAAATGAAAATGATTTTGATTAGCCTTGTCATTATTTTCTCCCTGTTTGTTTTGACTTTAGCTTAAACATAAGTGTTGATTATTTCAATCAGCTCATCAATATCATCCGTAACTTTTACTAAATCAAGATCTTCCCGATTGATCGTTTTATATTTCAGAAGGCTTTTTTCAGCAAATGGCCTAAGCTCATCCCAATAATCGGAACCAAATGCAATGACAGGAAAATTTTTGATAGTGCCGGTTTGTATAAGCGTAAGCGTTTCAAACATTTCATCCATTGTGCCAAATCCGCCCGGCATCATCACAAAGGCATGTGAATATTTAACGAGCATCACTTTACGGATAAAGAAAAAATCAAACTCAATACTGATATTGGTATAAGGATTTAAATGCTGTTCCTGCGGCAGCACGATATTACAGCCAATTGATTTTGCCCCGGCTTCAAATGCGCCCCTGTTTGCGGCTTCCATAACACCCGGCCCGCCGCCTGTCATTACCGCGTAACCCTCTTCACCAAGCTTCTTTCCAATTTCACGGGCAAGATCATAATATCGGTCCCCTTCTTTAAAACGGGCAGATCCAAAAACAGTTACACACGGCCCAATACCCCTTAATTTGTTAAATCCATTCCAGAAATCCCATACAATTTCAAAAACACGTCCCAGGTCCCGAAAAAAACCGTGGGGGCCATCTAAAAAGCCTTCGTCCTTACTGATATTGTTATTCATTAATGTTGGTCCATCATCTATCTAAATTGACTCTATCGCAGGTATTACAGTAACTTTTTGATATCTTATAATAAAATTCCATAAGGAGTTCTTAATGAAAACAGGGCCGCTTAAATATGCTATCGCCTTATCACTTATCCCTACAATCGCATTCGCGCAACTTGTAAAAAAAGACGATACAACAGAAAGAAATTATTTTAATGAAGATGGCACCATGCGGATCGCTATCGCCGCACAATCACACAGGCCCGGTTCCGGCGGCCAGAATGCCCTTAATGGCCCTGAAGTCATGGTTGAAGGCGGCATTCAGGATATGCTTCGTGAACTTAACGCGGAAATAAGGGTTTCCCATACTGAACTTTCCGAGCGTGAAGCATCGGAATATGGCAGCTGGCGCAAAATGGGTTACGCCAACGGAAGACTGGCCGATAACGTGATGCAAAACGAAGCGGATGGTTATTTCACGGTCGGGTTTCTTGCCAGTTGTCCATCGGCACTTGGGATGCTTGGTGGTCTTCAGCAATCCTTAACATCCACGGACACATCATCCGTCAGTATTCTGTGGCTGGACGCCCATGCGGATTACAACACCCCGGAAACTACACGTTCCGGTTCAATGGGGGGTATGCCGCTTGCTATTGCCAATGGCCTTGCCCTGCATCAAATTCGCCGCGACAGCAAGGTGGAACCACCCCTTCCATCCAGTCATATCGTAACGGCGGGCCTTCGCGATGTTGATCCGCTTGAACAACACCTTCTGGATGTAAACCGTATTGAAAATATTTCAGTCGATGACATTCGGAATTTAACACAGAATGTATATGACCAATTGGATGCGTTAAGCAAGGTATCAGAAAAAATCTACATTCATATTGATCTTGATATTCTGGATGCATTGGAAATGCCATATCATAATTATCCGACACCGGACGGCCCGACAAGCTACGAACTTGCCGCGCTATTTAAGGAAATATTTCAGAAATACCCGAAAGCAGCGGCAATCGGATTTGCATCCATTCCGGCGCGGGATCCGGATAATATCGGTCTAAATGCCGTAAACCGCATGGTTGTTGGTGCCGTAAAAGGCATTAAAATCCGTGAGGGACGTATGTAAATGCCCCACTGTATTGTCACTTACACACGCGATGTTGAAAAGGACATCGATATTAAATCATTACTTGACGTTGCCTTTGATGCGGTTGAAAGTGCCGGGCTTTTTGAACGTGCTTCGATCAAGGCCCGTGCCATGAGATATGACATTTTTAAATCCGGCCAAAGCCGTGATGATTATATTCATATTGACCTTAAAATTTTATCCGGCCGGACTGGGGAACAGAAAAAAGCCCTTAGCGATCATTTAATGAATTGTATTTCCCCGCATATCGGGCGCACAAAAAGCCTGACCATCGATATCATTGATATGGATAAAGTGTCTTACGGAAAACTGATCGCAGAAGACTAACTTAATTTTTCGCGCCCTTAAGTCTAAGAAATGCAAAACAGCCGATCGCCCCCAGCATCATCGGAAGCGCACCCGGCAAGGGAACAACTGTGTCTGATCCAAATGACGTGATATTAAATGTAACGGATGGGTTGGAATTAAGAAGCCCCTCTGAAAATACAAATTCCGCAACCGGGCTCGTTAAAAAAAGCGCAAGCGGTAAATCAAGACCTGAATATAAACTATTGCTTGAATCCTGAAGATGGAAAAGCGTCGTGGGGCCCCCAGACCCTGATAAACGATACCAAAATTTTGTCCGGCATTATTTTGCGTGTAAGAATATTTGAACAGTGACGCTACCGCAAACTGCTCAATAACAATTGTGCCGGTATTATAGGATTGATAGTTGGGTGCGGAAGAATCCAGTGTGCCATCGGTATCAAACGAAATAACACCACTTATGGTTTAAAAATCATCCGCAATATCAACAATTGAACCGCCTGTTGCCACACCACTTGACCCTGACCGTTCAGCCACAAAATCATATGAAACAAGTGCCGCATTGGCCGATGAATAAAAAATCAGCCCGATAAAATAGAATATATAAATACTTACTTTACGCATGATGTTCTCAGCTAATCACGCCCTTCACACGAACGGTGAACACAGGTCGATTCGCGTAGCAAGCCCTGATTCTCTTTCTATTTATTTATACTTAGACTGATTCACAAGTTGACTAAATTACACCTTGAATCAAAATATGAAGTAAATTTTATAAGGTTTTGAAAAGACTCAATAATTCAGAATCTCAAAGAAAGGCAGCTTAAACCACCATCAAGTTTCTGATATTCTGAAACATCGACCTCGCGAACCTTATAACCAAGCTTTTCGATTGATTTGACCGTATTTTGAAACCCTTTTGGAACCAAAACAGTACCATTGATCCAGACACTATTTGCTGAATAACTATCCGCCTGATCAATTTCGATCAGGTTATATTTCTGAAATTCGGGCTTGGTCAGAAACTCACCGCACGCCACAAGATTGTTATCTTCAAGATAACCAAGTCCGGTTTTTAAATGCAGCATTTCGGACATATCCACTACAGAACCGCTCATCCAGTATTCTTCAAGGATTGCAATCATCTGCTTTGCCCCTTCTTGATTTGTGCGTTCGGAAAGACCAATATAATAATGGTCCCCCACCATCATAATATCCCCGGCTTCCACATATCCCGGAGACTTAATGCTTTTCAAAACATCATAATGGGCGCGTACGGCGTTTTCGATATACGCAACCTCCCCCCGGCGGCTTTTCGCACCGGGGTTTGTCAGAATGGCGCAGTGCGGTGTCATAAGTGCTACATCCTCCACGAAACAACTATCCGGATATTCTTCCACCGCATCAAGTTCCGTAACCGTCAGCCCGCATTCCTTTAATGCTTTTACATAATCCTGATGTTGTAAAAGCGCATTTTCATAATCCGGAAGCCCAAGTTCCGCTTCGGACAGTCCTTTTACCATTGATTTACCAGGTTTACGGGTGATCGCATATTTAAACATTTTGAGGTCCTATTCTC
>JAYODU010000001.1:0-414346 GCA_038106445.1 Kordiimonadaceae bacterium
CTCTCTTTCAATAATCAAACAATTTCAATGATCAATAAAAAACCAACACAATAAAAGAACCCACCAGTCGATTTAACTTAACGAAAAAAACGACTAATAAAAGTCACTCTAAAATGTCGGTGAAGCGCGTTATATGTTAAGAAATCTTACTTGTAAACAATAAAAATAAAAAAATTTCATTTTTATGACGGAGAGTAAAAATATTCCAAAATGGCTGACTTTGGATAATTCAAAAAAGTTCAATTATTTTTTAAGATTGATTTGCTATAAAACCAACGATAAATAATGGACAATAGTTTGTTTCGTTGCTTTTGTTGTTTTTTGTCTTTATTAGGCCAAATTTAGCCATTAAGAGCAAAAATTAATTATTTTTGACCCGATTGTAAGGAATTCAAGATCAGACTGTATATAGAACATATATATAAAGAATACCGCAGATATGTTTTTGGGGCTGTCTTTTTTGGTATTGGCTTGTGCGTCGGTCTGAGTGTGCTGCTGTTTTCCGAGGACGAGGATGTAAGCCTTATAACGGAAACGGCATTGGAATCGGAAATACCCGCCCAAACAAGTATCGCCATTGTAGATGAGAGTAATTCAACAGAAGAGCCCCCCATAGACATCCAGCCTGAAGAAGAAATATCAGTCCCACTTTTATACGCCGATAATAGTCCAGCCATCGAAGATTATATATTTAAAGAACTAACCATCAAGCGCGGGCAGGGTTTGATGGATGCTTTGATTGAAAGTGGCGCTGAACGGAGCGACGCTTTTAACGCTATTAAAGCTTTTAGAGACCAGTTCAATGTTCGCCGGATCCAGGCCGGGCAGAAAATGGAGCTTGCCTATACGGCGCTAGGCGAGCTGAGCCGTATCGAAATGCAGAAAGATTTTGACAATCTGATCGTCGTTGAACGCACTGAAAACGATTATACAAGCTATGTTGAAGAGCTTCCTAGCCAGATTATAACCCGCCATGCATCCGGCATTATTGATGACAGCCTGTTTCTTGCGGCACAGCGGCAGGGACTTCCGCAGGTTGTAATCGTCGACCTGATCAGAATATTCAGTTATGACGTTGATTTTCAGCGCGAGATCAGAAAAGGCGACCAGTTTGAAATATTCTACGAGCGGAAGCTGTCTGAAGATGGTCGCCGGGTACAGGAAGGAAACATTTTATTTGCAAAGCTGATGCTCAGCGGCAAGGAAATAAACCTTTATCGCCACACACCGGAAGGCGAAGATTTTGCGGATTATTTTCATGAAGACGGTCAAAGCTCAAAACGGGCATTGATGAAAACACCCATCGAAGGGGCCAGACTATCTTCTTATTATGGCAATCGGCGTCACCCAGTGCTGGGATATAACCGTATGCACAAGGGAATAGACTTTTCAGCACCAACTGGCACCCCAATAATGGCTGCAGGTGACGGTGTTGTCGAGCGTGCAAGCTGGTATGGCAGCTTTGGCAACTATGTACGTATTCGTCATAACGGAACCTATAAAACCATCTATGCACATATGAGTAAATATGGCCGTGGAATAAAGCAGGGCATTCGTGTTAAACAGGGCCAGATTATTGGGTATGTGGGTGCAACAGGACGTGTAACCGGCCGTCATCTTCACTATGAAGTTTATATGAACGGAACACAGGTCAATCCACTAACACTTAAAATCCCATCAGGCATAAAGCTTGCTGATGAAGCTCTCGAAGAATTTCACATTGCAATGGCCAGCACCAATCAACAGATTGCCCAGGCAAAATCGAATATTTTACTGACCCAAAATACGTCAGACGTAAGCGATACTGCCAGCCCCTGATGATTTTTGAGGCCATTCAGCATTTTATCACCCCGGCACCCGAACATATAAAGAAAATGGGCTATCTGCGTGAAGCGATCGCCATTGAGGCCCGGGCCAAAAGGTGTAAAAATGCAGTGGCCCCGATCTAATAAGATATTATAGCTATATTTATGTTTAAACGCTTATTTCTATGCCGTGCGCACCAGCCGTAACCTTAACTCTGCTGCCATCTAATATATCACCCGACAGGATCATATTGGCAAGACCGTCCTGAACATGGTGCTGTATTACGCGTTTAAGCGGTCTGGCACCATAAACCGGATCATACCCGGCATGGGCAAGCCAGTCTTTTGCGCTCTGGTCAAGTTCAAGCTTTATTTTCCGATCATCAAGACGCTTTTGTAACTGTGCAAGCTGAATATCAACAATCGCATGCATATGTTTTTCCGCAAGCCGGTGAAACAGGGTAATTTCATCAAGTCGATTGATAAATTCCGGCCTAAAGGATGCGCGCACAACATTCATGACATCATTACGCACACTGTCCACATCTTCATCGGAACCAAGAGACGCTATAATATCACTGCCCAAATTACTGGTGAGAATGATCAGCACATTACTAAAATCAACTGTTCTGCCCTGTCCGTCCGTCAACCGGCCATCATCAAGGACCTGAAGTAATATATTAAAGACATCCCCGTGGGCCTTTTCAACTTCGTCAAACAAAACGACCTGATAAGGGCGTCTGCGGACAGCTTCTGTCAAAACACCGCCTTCTTCATATCCCACATAGCCCGGTGGCGCACCAATCAGACGGGCAACGGCATGCTTTTCCATAAATTCAGACATATCGATCCGTACCATTGCCGTTTCATCATCAAATAAAAATTCCGCCAGTGCTTTCGTCAGTGCTGTTTTACCGACACCGGTTGGTCCCAGAAAAAGGAATGAACCGATCGGGCGGCCCTGTTCCTGAAGCCCGGCCCGTGCGCGTCGGACGGCCGCAGAAACCGCTTTCACCGCTTCATCCTGCCCAATCACACGTTTACCAATATTTTCTTCCATCGAAATCAGTTTTTCCCGCTCACCTTCCAGCATTTTGTCAACCGGAATACCGGTCCAGCGGCTTATGACGGCGGCAATATCATTTTCGCTGACCTCTTCTTTCAGCAATTGATTATCTGACGCCTCTCGGGATTTAACAGCTTTAAGCTTTTCTTCAAGCGCCGGAATTTCCCCGTAAGCAAGTTCTCCGGCACGGGCCAGATTTCCCTGGCGCTGCGCCTGTTCAAGCTCAACACGGGCCGCATCCAAGCGTTCCTTTATTTTCTGGTCGCCCTCAATGCGGTCTTTTTCGGCCTGCCACTGGGCCGTTAGTGTTGCAGAATTTTCTTCAAGCTCACTAAGCTCTTTTTCAAGATTTTTAAGCCGATCTTTTGAAGCATTGTCTTTTTCTTTCTTAAGTGCTTCCCGTTCTATTTTAAGCTGGATAATACGCCGGTCGAGCTCATCCAGTTCAGATGGCTTGCTGTCCACTTCCATTTTTATTTTGGATGCTGCCTCATCCATCAGATCGATAGCTTTATCCGGCAGAAACCGGTCATTGATATAGCGATTTGATAGTGTTGCCGCCGCCACAAGAGCGCTGTCCTTAATCCTTATACCATGATGAAGTTCATATTTTTCCTTTAGACCACGTAAAATGGAAATGGTATCAGCGACACTGGGCTCGCCGATAAAAACAGGCTGGAAGCGCCGTTCCAGGGCCGCATCTTTTTCAACATATTTCCGGTACTCGTTCAGTGTCGTGGCACCAATACAATGAAGCTCACCGCGCGCGAGGGCCGGTTTTAAAAGATTGGATGCGTCCATTGATCCTTCCGATGCGCCGGCACCGACGATCGTATGAAGTTCATCAATGAAGAGGACAACCTCGCCATCAGAAGCCGATACTTCCTGCAACACGGCTTTCATCCTTTCCTCAAATTCACCGCGATATTTTGCGCCAGCAACCAAAGCCCCCATATCAAGGGACATTATGCGTTTCTGACTTAAGCTGCTTGGTACATCACCATTGGTGATACGAAGGGCAAGGCCTTCTGCGATTGCCGTTTTACCAACCCCGGGTTCACCAATGAGCACGGGGTTGTTTTTTGTGCGGCGGGAAAGAACCTGTATCGTGCGACGGATTTCCTCATCACGGCCAATGACGGGATCCAGCTTGCCTTCTTTTGCAGCCTCGGTAAGATCGCGTGCATATTTTTTGAGCGCGTTATAACCTTCTTCAGCACTTGCAGAAGTCGCGTTCCTGCCTTTTCTGATTTCATTGATCGCACTGTTGAGTTTTTGTGCCGTGAGGCCGGCTTTTTTCAGAATATCTGCCGATTTCGAACCTTCAAGCAATGTCAGTGCCAGCAACAATCGTTCTGCCGTTACATATTCATCACCGGCTTTCTTCGCAAGCTCCGTTGCGCTATCAAATAATTTTGCGGTCGCAGGATCCATATAAAGCTGCCCTGCACCCGATCCTTCGACTTTTGGGTAACTTCCAATTTCCTTTTCTATGTTTAAAAGCGCGGCAGCCGCATCTGCGCCAGCAGCATTCATGAGATTAGCGCAAAGTCCTTCTTTATCTTCAAGCAGGATTTTCAGGATGTGCTCAGGGGTAAACCTATGATGCCCCTCTCTTAAGGCAAGACCCTGTGCTGACTGGATGAACCCTTTGGTACGGTTCGTAAATTTTTCAAAATCCATAGTCCAAAACTCCGGAAACCTCAACAATATGTATTAATTATACACAACATATAATGTTGCATTTCCGCAACACAAGGGTAGAGGAAAAATATTGGACTTTTTGGAAATAAATTTGTGGAAACGACTTTCGTTACTCAGCCACTTCTTCTCTCACTTTTTTACTGCGTCCTGCACGTTTTGGCTTCTCATTTTCGTGATTATTTTCCAACGGCAGTTCCGGAATATTATCTGTGGGTGTTAATTTTTTTGCGCGTTTTTTTCTTACCGACTTCGGCATTGACCCTTTATCGTTATCTTCATCTTCTTCGTCATCATAAATGTTGCGGATAATATCGTCCGCGTTCACATCATCCTCAAGCAATGAAACCACATTTGACTGGTTTTCGGCCGCAGCCTCACGTTTTCTCTCCTTTTCATTCTCGCGCTCAAGTTCCTTGGCGGCGTCGGCAGCTGCAAATTCTGCGTAAAGCGTGTAATAATGATGGGCATACTGTCCGTATGCTTCGGATGAGGTCCGATCTTTTGTTCTGCATTCATGCGCTAAGGCTTTATATTTGTCATATAATTGCTTCACATTGCCGCGAACTTTACCGTTTGGGCCATGACTGTCTATTTGCTTGTTAGCTGTCAGTGGTTGTACCGGCTGCTTTTTTGATGATCCTTTGCGCGAACGTCCGTTCTGGTTTCTGCTGCGGCTGTTCTTTTTGTTATTCTGTCGGCCAGAATTACTGTTTGCTTGTGACTTCTGATTTGAGTTCATAAAACTTCTTATTACATTTGTGGGGCTTATTACGTGGCGATGATCCTATAGATCCTGCCCGTTTCAAGCACGGTTATATTTATGAATTTTGGAGTTATATTGCCGAACTATTTGCTTCGGCACTCACACTAATTTATGTGTATTCGAATTTTAACCCGCGAAAACCCAATTGCCAAGGAACTTTTTATATTTTGTTCCGAATTCATTATTTTTCTATGACCAAACACCTGTCTCTTCCACCAAGGTCTTTATAGAGGGTTATATTATTAAAGCCGTTAGAAGTGAATATTTTCTTAACGCAATCAGCCTGCCTATAACCAATTTCAAGAACCATAAGGCCATTCTTGGAAAGGTAGAAACCCATCTGCTTTGCGAGCCTTTGGTATTCAGCCAGGCCATCCTGAGCTGCAAAAAGAGATGACGCCGGCTCATAATCCCTTACATCAGGGTCTAAGCTCTCCCTTTCATGAAAACTGATATAGGGTGGATTGCATATAATAATATCAAACCTCATGTCCTTTCCCAGCGGTCCGGTCCAGTCACCCTCAGTAAATGTAGCCCGTCCATCCAGTTTCAGACTTTTTGCATTTTCATGTGCCACACTCAGGGCTTTTTTTGAAATATCAATTCCCACACCCGTAGCGCTAGGATATTCATGAAGCAGACTTAGTAAAAGACACCCTGTTCCTGTTCCAAGATCAAGAATGGAAAGTTCTGCTTCTTTATCCTTAAAATGCTGCATCACAGCTTCAATCAGAGTTTCACTGTCCGGGCGAGGGGTAAGCGTATCGGGCGTTACTTTGAAATTGAGTGACCAGAATTCCTTTTTCGTAAAAATCTGGGAAAGCGGCTGGCGTTTTGCTCTTTTTTGCGTATTTATCATCACCCTTTCAACTTCTTTTTCCGAAACTTCCCGTTCCGGACATAACGCATAATCAATCGCAGAAATTTGCAGTGTTTCGGTAATCAGTAATCTTGTTTCCAGATCAACATCATCAATCAAAGCTTCCAACAAAAGTTTTCGGACATCGTTCCGTAGTGTTTTTAGTATAGACACTTAACCTTCCATGGCGGCAAGCTGCGCTGCCTGATCTTCTGTTATAAGGGCTGTTATTACCTCATCCAGCCCCTCTCCATTAAGAATTTGATCAAGTTTATAGAGGGTAAGATTAATGCGATGATCCGTCATGCGTCCTTGCGGAAAATTATAAGTCCTTATCCGCGCGGAACGATCCCCGGAACCGATTTGATCCTTACGGTCCGCTGAACGTTCTGCATCACGTGCTTCTTTTTCCGCCGCATAAATACGTGACATCAACACCTTCATAGCTTTGGCTTTGTTTTTATGTTGGGATTTTTCATCCTGCTGCTGAACGGTTATACCCGTTGGTATATGCACAATCCGAACAGCACTGTCAGTTGTATTAACCGATTGTCCGCCAGGACCGCTTGAGCGGAAAATATCAATCCTCAAATCTTTTTCATCAAGCTTAATGTCAATTTCTTCAACTTCGGGCATAACAGCAACGGTCGCGGCCGATGTATGAATGCGGCCCTGGGTTTCTGTTTCCGGAACCCTTTGAACACGGTGTCCACCAGCCTCATATTTGAGTTTGGCAAATACACCAGGGCCGCTAACAGATACGATTACTTCTTTAAAACCACCTGAATCACTGGAAGAAGAACTTACTGTTTCAAAACGCCACCCCTGAAGAACAGCATATTTCTGGTACATACGGTAAAGATCAGCTGCAAAGAGCGCTGCTTCATCACCACCGGTACCTGCGCGGATTTCAAGCATGGCATTTTTTTCATCATCCACGTCCTTGGGCAAAAGCATCAGCTGAACCTGGTGCTCCAGCTCCGGGATTTTTTCCTTAAGTTCCGATAACTCCATTTCCGCTAACTCGCGCATTTCAGCGTCTGTATCCGCAGACTCAGTCATATCAGTCAAATCCTGAATTTCGTTCAAGGCCGTTAAATATTCACGCACAGTTTTTACCACCGGGGTCAAATCGCTATATTCACGTGATATTTTCACAAAATCATCTGATGACAGTCCGGCGCTACCGGACATTAAATGTTCAAGTTCTTCATGACGATCGATGAACTGATCAAGTCGCTCGCGTGGGATCATGGTTTAGAGCTCGCCAGATACGATGCCAACCTGTCAAGGGCAACTTCTTCCTGACTTCCCTGATCAAGGTTTTTTACCATGGCTATATTTCGCGCCATTTCTTCTTCACCAATTAACACGGCGTGACTGGCACCCTGTTTGTTAGCCTTTTTCATGCGTTTGCCAACATTTCCACGGTAAGCCATATCAACAACAATACCACTTGTTCGAAGATCATGAGCAATTTTCATTGCCGCAGCCTGTGCATCAATTCCAACAGGCGCAATTACAACTGCCCGGTCAGATTTCTTTAGCAAATCTTCCGAAATAAGTTCCGCCAGCCTTTCCATACCGGCAGCCCATCCTATTCCTGCTGTTGCCGGGCCGCCCATCATTTCCATCAGACCATCATACCTCCCGCCGGCAATCACCGCGCCCTGTGCACCAAGTTGATCGGTCATAAATTCAAAGGCCGTATGCGAATAATAATCAAGGCCACGCACAAGACGATCATTGATTTCATATCTGATACCAATGTCTTCAATGCCACCAATAACTTCTTTGAAAAACTCTTTGGTATAATTGTTATAAAAATCACCAATACGTGGAGCATTTTCTATTATTACGCGGTCCCCTTCGTCCTTGCTATCCAAAATCCGCATGGGATTCTTTTCAAGACGCTTAAGGCTGTCTTCGCTCAGTTTTGATTTATAATCACCAAAATAATCAACTAGCGCATCACGATATGCATTTCTGCTTTCCGGGTCCCCCAAACTGTTTAGTTCAAGCGTAATATGATCGCCAATCCCCAATTCATTCAGAAGATCCGATGCGATGGCAAGAACCTCAATATCTGCCTGCGCTTCGGGAGCACCAAGTATCTCAATGTCCATCTGATGAAATTGCCTCATGCGGCCTTTTTGTGGGCGTTCATAACGAAAGATCGGGCCATAGCTATAAAATTTACAGGGCATTATCTGCTGAAGCCCATTGGAAATAAAGGCCCGCGCGATACCCGCTGTATATTCAGGGCGCAAGGTTATCTGTTCGCCACCGCGGTCTTCAAATGTGTACATTTCCTTGGTTACAACATCTGAAGTATCGCCGAGTGTTCTTTTGAATGTCTCTGTAAATTCAAAAATTGGCGTGTCAATTTCTTCGTGACCATAGCGTTCAGCAACGGACCTGAAAATATCATATATCGTCCGAAACCGAATGGCCTTATCGCCTAATATATCGTGTGTTCCGCGTACTGGTTGGAGCCGCGCCACTTTATTTCTCCCAAATTATACTATGATGCTTTTTGTTCTTGATTTTGAGCTTCAATTTCCGCTGCTTTAGCCTCTACTAGCTCTACAATATGATCGACCAGATTGTCATCATTAATTTTATGGTCCGTCATACCGTTAAGATAAACCATGTGATTCCCGTTACCACCACCGGTAAGGCCAATATCGGTTTCCTTGGCTTCGCCTGGTCCGTTTACCACACACCCGATAATGCTCAAACTTAAAGGTGTTGAAATATGTTCAAGCCTTTTTTCCAGGGTCTCAACGGTTTTAATAACCGGATATGCCTGACGGGCGCATGACGGGCATGATATAATCCGCACCCCGCGGTGCCTAAGATCAAGGCTTTTAAGCATATCAAAACCGACTTTAATTTCTTCAACAGGGTCTGCTGACAACGAAACACGGATCGTATCACCGATACCTGACCAAAGAAGCATCCCCATCCCGATTGACGATTTCACGGTTCCCGCGCGAAGACCTCCTGCTTCTGTGATTCCAATATGAAGCGGATAGTCACAGGCATCCGCAAGCCCCTGATAAGCGGCAACGGCCAAAAACACATCAGATGCCTTGACACTTATTTTAAATTCAAAAAAATCGTTATCCTCTAAAATACGCGCATGTTCCAGCGCACTTTCCACCATGGCCTCAGGGCAGGGCTCACCATATTTTTCAAGCAGATGTTTTTCAAGCGATCCCGCATTAACACCAATTCGCATAGAACAATTATGATCTTTTGCGGCTTTTACCACTTCGCGGACCCTTTCAGCACTGCCAATATTTCCCGGGTTGATCCGCAAACATGCAGCACCGGCTTCAGCAGCTTCAATTGCCCTTTTAAAATGAAAATGTATATCTGCAACAATCGGTACCGATACATTGTCAATAATTTCTCGAAGGACTTTTGTTGATGCTTCGTCCGGACAAGATACCCTGACAATATCAGCACCGGCTTTTTCAAGATCATGAATTTGTGCAATAGTCGCTTTAGCATCCGTCGTGAGCGTATTGGTCATAGACTGCACGCTGATCGGGGCATCACCCCCAACAGGGATGTCCCCCACCATAATCTGGCGGCAGTTGCGACGGACGACATCGCGATATGGTCGAAGGCTCATTTATTATTCCAAACTGTATAGCGCAATAAAAAATCCCCCCTTTAATACCAAGGGGGGAACAATTTTGAAAATGGTTTTTGCAGTTTCTTCGAATTAATTAATCAAGAAGTGAGAGTTCCACAAGTTCCTGCTGCTCAAGTTTTAAATTCTCAATTATCTGACCTTGGTTCCCGAGTGGCTTCACTTCACCATTTTTAGCAAGAAATGTGAGCGCTGCGGCATTGTTGGTCATTAAGCTTAGCCCCGCATCAGCAGGTGCAACGAGATCCTGCCCTTTATTAAGAATTTTTTCCATACAAACCGATCCATCGGTTTCTGACAAACGCACCCATACGTCCTGTGTGGCGGTAAAATGTATTTCATCAGCAGCAACTGTAATAATCTCTGCTTTTTCTTCTACTAGTACAGGCTCTTCGGCCGGCAAGGTTATTTCCGAATGCAGGTTTGTTGGCGCTTCCACTTCTTCGGTATTCAGCCTTCCAAAACTTGCCCATAACCCCACAACAATAGCAATGCAAAGGGTGGCAATTCCGGCAATCTCTTTTACAGGAAGCTTATTATATTTTTTTGCTTCCGGAAATGTAAGAACAACACATTCCTTGGACCCTGCATATTCAGCCTCATAACGCAAGACCACGTCCCGTGTGTTTAAGCCAAGGTATGATGCATAATTCTTTAAAAAGCCTGTCGCATAACACGACGATGGGAAGGAGGCAAAATTTCCCTGCTCTAAAGCTTCCAGCAAATATGGTTTAATACATAAATCTACAGCAATAGCATTTAAATCCCGTACTTTATGTTTTTGCCTTGCTTCTTTTAAAATCTTTCCAACGTTTGTTTCAATCGCTTCTGATTTTATATCGGTACAAATCGAGTTCACTATTTTAATCCTAGTTCCATAACACCTAACTTTTTATTTTTATTTTTAGGTGCTTGCCTACTATATTCATTTATTAATAATCAGTTATCGTTAATAAATATGGTTAACTAATACTTCATTAAACCAATATTTTTGCCCAATAAGATTATAAAATCGTAAACGAAAATAACTTTTTATTCTAAACAGTACTAAGTAGACAAAATTAATAATTTCCCTTAGGGAGTCAGAGCCAACAATAATTTAATGCAAAGAGTCAATAAAAAACGGGAACTTACGGTAATTATAGGAGAATTTGCCCTAGAATCGCTATATTTTGACCTTTTTTTCCTTGGCAAATGCACGCAATTCCGCCCTGATATTAGGGTCGGAGCGACTCAGTAATTGGTCAATGAATTCCTCAGCTTGGCTTAAATTAAGGCTTCTGACCATCATTTTTACCGGACCGATTGCTGCTGGGGCAAGTGATAATCTTCTAAAACCTATGGCTATCAGCGCAAGCGCACTAACTGTTTTCCCGCCAATTTCACCACAAAGTGTTAGCGATTTATTGTAAGCATTACATTTGTCAATAATATGCTTCAGCATTCTGAGAGAAGGCGGTGAAAGAGGATCATACCGGTTGCTTAATTTTGGGTTTTCACGGTCACTGGCATAGAAAAATTGCATAAGATCATTACTGCCAATTGAAAGAAAATCCACAAGCGGCAGCAGATCATCAAGCTGCCAGACCAGACTGGGAACTTCCAGCATGGTGCCGACTTTAATATCTTCAGGCATTGGCCTGTTATTTTTACGATGGCGGGTTAGTTCTTTTTCAAGAATTGATTTTGCAAGCTTGAATTCTGCTACCGTGGTTATCATCGGAAACATTACCCGAAGTGTCGTTCCCGCCGCAGCCGTAATAAGGGCGCGCAGCTGATAACGAAGCAACGCCGGACGGTCGAGTGCTATTCGAATAGCCCGCCACCCCAGAGCGGGGTTTTCCTCATTATCGCGTTTTAAAAACGAAACTTCCTTGTCACCGCCGATATCAAGGGTTCTAAAAGTAATTGGTTTTCCGTGAGCCGCATCAATGATTGATTTGTAAAATTCCGCCTGGGGTTTAATTCTTGGCAGTGTTTTACTGATCATAAACTGAAATTCAGTTCTGAAAAGGCCAACACCTGCGGCCCCTGTCCTGTGCATGCCGTCGATATCCATTGAGAGCCCACCGTTAACCACCAATTCAATATGAACACCATCTTTGGTTATTGTCGGCTTATCACGCATACCGTCATAGCGGGCAAGAAGTTTTGCACGCGCAGCAATAGTGCCGCGGTAGCTTTCCAGTATTTCAGGAGGGGGATCAATATATATTTCACCGTCCAGCCCATGGACAATAATTTGTTCACCGTCTTCAAGATCAAGGATATTTTCATCAACCTGACCGATCATTGGAATACCAAGGGCACGTGCGACGATCGCGACATGTGATGTATGCGATCCTTCTTTCAAAATAACCGCTTTCAGTTTGTCCCGGTCATAATCCAGAAGTTCTGCCGGACCCATGCTGTTTGCAATGACTACCGCATTTTTGGGTAACGCTTTATCAGCTGCCGTTCCAGCTTTACCCATCAAATGTCTTATGAGCCTGTTGGCAAGATCATCAAGATCACTAAGACGGTCCCGAAGGTACGGATCCTCGGTTTTCATCATTTTAGAGCGATTTTCAACCTGGATTTTCTCAACCGCAGCTTCAGCCGTAAGACCGCTTTCGATAGCATCTTCAATTTTACGACGCCAGCCTCTGTCCATCGCAAACAGTTTATAAACATCAAGTATTTCACGGTGCTCTCCGTGATGAAGTATATCTTCAGCGGACATAATTTCATCCAGCTGTACAAGCAGGCTTTTAAAACCTTTATCAAGTTTTTCAATCTGCAGATCATAGTCTTCTGACAAATGCTGTGTAATTTCGAGTTTGGGTTCGTGCATGACGACTACCCCCTCGGCGAAACCCTCGGCAAAAACCGAACCCTGATAACGGGTTACTGTAGCTCTATCTTCCAGACCATCTTTTTTATCCTGTGCCTTGATAAGGTCGCCCCCTACCACAAGTTCAGCCAACACCATTGCTATGGTTTGCAGAGCTTCTTCTTCTTCTTCCGAATAGTGACGACTGACTTCGTTTTGTACCACCAGAACGCCAACAACTTTACCGATACGCAGGATCGGTACCGCCATCATGGATTTATATATTTCCTCACCTGTTTCGGGGCGGTAAACAAATTTCGGATGATCCTGTGCATTGCTCAGGTTAAGTGATGAACCGGTAGCAGCGACCAGCCCAACTAGCCCTTCACCTACTCTAAGGCGTGTTTGGTGAACAGCTTCAGCTTTTAATCCTTCAGTCGCAAACAGCTCAAGCGTATCCCCACCGCGTATAAAATAAGCAGAGCAAACTTCGGCAACCATATTTGTGGCGACAAGGTGTACAACTTTATTCAGACGAATTTCCGCTTCGTCTGCGCTGGCCATAATTTCATGTAGCTGCCTCATCATTTGACGAGGAGCATTTTTAATGGGGGTCAAACTACCCTCCCTGATACGCTTGTTTCCTTTTTAGGGGACTAAGCCAATTGTTCTGCTGCTTGTTCTATCAGATTCGCTATAATTACGGAAACGGGTTCAATCTTTTTTACCATACCGACGCTTTGGCCTGCCATGACAGACCCGTTTTCCACATCTCCTTCAATCACCGCCCGTCTTAGGGCACCAGCCCAGTAATGCTCAATTTCAAGTTGGGCCGCTTCCATTTCAAGCTCACCCGCCTGGTATTTATTTATGACCTCACGCTGAACATCAATAAATTCCAATGATGCAGCATTTTTTAGAGCGCGCACCGGTATAACCGGAAAGCGTTTATCAATCTGAACAGATGTAATAGCATCCCGGGCATTGCTTCGAATAAACATATTTTTGAAATTTTCATGTGCAATGGATTCTTCCGCACACACAAACATGGTTCCAAGCTGACAGCCCGATGCCCCCATCTGAAGATAGGATGCCATTACTTCGCCGCGCCCGATCCCACCGGCAACAAAAACCGGGACATCCTTAATATGGGGGAGTATTTCCTGTGCCAGAACCGATGTCGATACCGGTCCGATATGTCCGCCCGCTTCCGAACCTTCAACAACCAGAGCATCTGCCCCACTACGAATAAGTTTCTTTGCAAGAATTAGTGCAGGTGAAAAACAAATAACCTTTGCGCCACCGTTTTTAATACGTTTAATCGAGTCGCCCGTTGGTATACCCCCGGCGAGAACAATAAACTTGACGTTTTGTTCCAATGTCACATCAATAAGTTCATCAATTTGAGGATGCATCGTGATCAGATTAACGCCAAACGGTTTTTTGGTTTTTGCATGCGTTTCTTCAATCACTTTTGAAAGCTGTTCCGGATTCATACTGCCACAGGCTATAACACCGAAACCGCCCGCATTTGAAAGTGCACTGACCAGATTACTTTCAGAAAGCCAGCTCATTGCCCCGCCAAGTATAGCATATTCAGTGCCCAGGAAGTCCGTACCCTTCTTCCAAAGCTGATTGAGTTTTTTTAAGCCCTCTTTATTCATGCTAACGCTCACTTTTAATAGTCGCCGTCAAGGCCATATGCCGTATGAAGTGCCCTTACCGCAAGTTCAGTATATTCTACATCAATCAAAACACTAATTTTAATTTCGGACGTCGAAATAACTTTGATGTTAATTCCCTTTGCCGCAAGGGTTTTAAACATTGTTGCCGCAACACCGGCATGTGAACGCATGCCCACACCGATAACGGAGATTTTTACCACATTGCGATCTGTCAACAGATTTTTATATTCAACACTGCTGCTTGTTTTTAAAATATTTCTGGCTTTTTCAAGATCATTTTCTGTGACCGTAAAGGTCACGTCCGTTTTTTTACCATCTTCAGTTTCATTCTGAATGATCATATCCACATTGATATTTTCATTGGCCAGCAGGGTAAATAGCTCACTAGCGATCCCCGGTTTGTTATTAACACCAACCAATGTAACCTGTGCTTCATCCTTGGCATAGGCTATGCCACTTACAACTTGTTTTTCCACGATTTCATCCTCATCAACAACCAATGTTCCGGGTTTATCAGTAAAGCTCGAGAGTACCTGCACACGTACCCTGTGATTCATCGCCAGCGCAACCGACCTTGTTTGAAGCACTTTGGCACCAAGGGATGCCATTTCGAGCATTTCTTCATATGTAATTTTATCCAGTTTTTGTGCACGGGGCACAATGCGCGGATCCGTTGTGTATATGCCTTCCACATCGGTATATATATCGCATTGATCCGCTTTAAGCGCCGCTGCAAGAGCAACCGCTGATGTATCAGAACCCCCGCGGCCCAGTGTGGTAATACGATTGTCTTTCGATATTCCCTGAAATCCGGCAACAACGCACACCGTTCCTGTTTCCAGACGTTTTAATATTTCCTCTGTACCTATCTCTTCAATACGTGCAGCACTATGAAGCTGATTTGTTTTAAAAGGGATCTGCCAGCCCAGCCATGAGCGGGCCGGAATGCCTATATCCTGTAGCGCAATTGCGAGCAGGCCCGCAGTAATTTGTTCGCCGGATGAAACCACCGTAGCATATTCACGTGCATCATGCATCGGGGACAGTTCCTCAACCCATTTTGAAAGCTGATTCGTGGTTCCGGCCATTGCGGAAACAAGTACTGCAACCTGATTTCCCTTATCAAATTCCTTTTTTACGAGTTGGGCAACATTTCTAATGCGATCCAGATCCGCAACTGACGTACCGCCAAACTTCATAACTATTCGCGACATAAAATTTTCTCTTATTTTACAAATACACGATTAATACCAAAATAGTTCGCGCAATACATATTGCTTATAGTTGCTTGAAGCAAGTGCGGACTTGTATATATTAGGGAAATAATTCAATTTAATATGGCAATTAAGCATTATGGACAGCGAAAAAACCACAGCACAGGCCAAATCCGTTAATCCTGACGAAATAGAGCATTTTTCAGCAATGGCGGAAACATGGTGGGACCCAAATGGGCCTTTTAAACCATTACACCGGCTAAACCCAACACGAATCAAATTTGTACGTGACCAGATATGCAATCATTTTTTCCGTGACCCGCATGGGGAGGCGCCGCTAAAAGGTCTGCGCATTCTGGATATCGGCTGTGGTGGCGGATTACTTTCAGAACCGATTGCCCGGCTTGGTGCTGATATGGTTGGCGCAGACGCCGCTGAAAAAAACATCAAGACAGCCCGTATTCATGCAGAAAAAATGAACCTAAAAATAGATTATCGTCATATTACGGCGGAAGAGCTTGCCGCGGCGGGCGAGAAATTTGACGTCATCCTTAATATGGAAGTCATAGAGCACGTGGCTGATGTTTCATCCTTTTTAACGGCTTGCCACCAGCTTCTTAAGGATGATGGCTGCATGACCTTGTCGACTATTAACCGGAACATCAAATCGTGGGCAATGGCCATTGCCGGTGCAGAATATATACTTCGCTGGCTCCCGATAGGGACCCATAACTGGGATAAGTTTTTAAAACCTTCCGAACTGGCCGATTACGCACTGAATTCTGGCTTCACACTTAAAACCATTAACGGGATGGTATATAATCCGATTACGACCAACTGGTCACTTGATCCGCATGATTTCTCGGTCAATTACCTTGCGCTGGCTGTGAAAAACACCAATGGATAGCCCGGCTAAAAATCATAAAATGCGGATATGGACGCCTGATGGGGAAACGTGGGAGTCCAGACCGCTTACCAATGAAGTCCCGGTTGTATTTGAATATAACTGCGTCACCTTCGCCGTGATGATGGCAACTGACGCTGATCTTATCGATTTTGCCTACGGGTTCAGCCTGACGGAACGCATAATAGAAAGTACAAGCGAAATTATTTACACGCAAATAAAAGAGGGTCCCAAAGGACAAATTGCCGCCATCGAAGTTAATGCCTATGCCTTTCATCGTCTTGAAAAATATAATCGTGCGATGGTGGGGCGAACCGGGTGTGGCCTATGCGGTGTTGACAAGCTTGAACAGGCCATTTTTCCGCTTGAAAAAGTTGTCTCGGATTTAAAGGTTGAAGCAAATCAAATACATAAATCAGTTCTAGATATAAAAAATCACCAACGCATGAATAAGGAAACCGGTGCACTCCACGCCGCCGCCTTCGTTAGTAATGAAGGGCAGATCATTGCCTTACGGGAAGACGTGGGGCGCCACAATGCGCTTGATAAACTTATTGGCTATCTGATGCGGGAAGACATAAAGCCGGCCACAGGGTTTGCGCTTATTACAAGCCGCTGTAGCTTTGAAATGGTTCAAAAATGTGCAATTGCCGGCATTCCCATCATTGTCGCAGTTTCCGCAACTACAGAACTTGCCGTTGATCTGGCAGATCAGGCTGGCATCAGTATCGTTACATTTGCCCGGAAAGACGGGATGAATATCGTGACCGACCCGGAAGGTCGCATCCTTTAAATTATTGCACCATACCTTTCGCCCGTTCATGATCCGCGGGTGTATTAATATTAAAAAAAGGATCCGGATCCGTCGCCCAGGAAACCTCTATGGCACCCAACTCATCCAAAAGGGGCATCAACTTACGCTTCCCGTCACTTACGTGTTCTTCCAGAGTATTCAATATCCCGATATCCCATAATGCGCAAACAGGATGAAGACGTCCCCTTGAACAGGCAACCACAACATCACCTTCATTTTTGCATAGTTTTGATACAAAGTCGTCCGGAAGAAACGGTGTATCACCAGCAACCGTGACAAGCTTTTGATATCCAAGAGATTTTGCTAATGTAAGCGCCGTGATAAGACCCCCTATTGGACCTATTTCACGATGTTCTTTCGCATCCGGCACAACTTTAATTGAAACATTATCTTTAAAGACTGCATCATTGCAGTTTAAATATAATTCATGTACCTGGGGTGATAATCTGTCAATGACATGTTCAAGAATGGTTGTCCTGCCAAACGGTAACAGAAGCTTGTTATAACCTTGCATACGAACAGACTTGCCGCCCGCAATTATTACACCAAGAATATTTTCAGATTTATCAGCTTGACCGGACACGGAGCGCTAACTGTCGAGCTTATCAGATCCCGGCACTGGCAGAATATCAATTCCTTCTTCGATCAGTTCTTCCGTTTCACGAATGGTCGTTTCACCATAAATGCCGCGTTTTTCAACCTCGCCATAATGAATTTTTCGTGCTTCTTCTGCAAAATTTTTACCGACATATTCGCACGATTTTTCAATCTGGCGTCTGAACTTGGCCATGGTGTTATGCATATGATCCAGTGCGCGCTTTACATCCTCGGAACTGACTTCATGATCAGAACTGCTGTGTGCACTGACCATTACCTGATGATTTGGATGATCTTCCATTGAAATATCAGGCATTGCGTGATCGCGATTGCCTTTGGCAGAAATGTTTGGCGCCATTAATGATTTGGATGTCTTTGTGCATCCGCAAAGCGGACATTCCACTAAATCGCTGGCGACCTGTTTTTCAAAGGCATCATTATTTTGAAACCATGCTTCAAATACATGACCGCCACTACATTTAATATCAAATAAAATCATAATATATTCTAACTATTTAGTAATTCGTTAACCATAAAGGACAACTTTTAATACCCGGACAACTATCTATTTAAGTGACTGTATAGCAATATTTTTGTCGTGGGTCAAAGACGCAATTTGATTTCTTGCCTTGGCCACAAGGGACATATCTATATCTGCCATGATAACACCCGGCTTATTCTTGCCATCCGCCACGATATTTCCCCAGGGATCCACAACAAGTGAATGACCAAAAGTTTTTCGTCCGTCAGCATGATCCCCAACCTGTGCCGGCGCGAATACATAGGCCCCATTTTCAATCGCCCTTGCCCTGAGAAGGGTGTGCCAGTGTGCCTTCCCCGTAACATATGTAAAGGCAGCCGGCACAGTTAAAATTTCTGCGCCGGCATGTGCAAGCGCCCTATACAGATAGGGAAACCGCACATCATAACAAATTGACAAGCCAATTTTACCATAAGGTGTCGGCACAACCACGGCCGTGTTTCCAGCGCGGTAAGAATTAGATTCCTGATATTTTTTGTCCCCTGGAATATCCACATCAAACATGTGGATTTTATCATAAGAGACAACTTTTTTTCCTTCCGGTGAAAAAAGATAACATCTGTTCGCAGCCTTTTCACCTATCCTTATGGCGATTGAACCAATCATAAGCCAGATATCAAGCTCTGCCGCGAGTGCCGCGAAGTAAGGCCATGATGTGTCCTCATCTTCGGTCTGGATTTTATGTTTTGCTTTTCCGCTATTAAATTCCAGAAGGGTTGTCATTTCCGGCGTCAGGATAAATACGGCCCCTGCGGCCGCGGCCTCCCGGATAAGCGCTTCTGCATCCCTTACATTATCAGAAACACTTGTCCCTGACGTCATCTGCACAAGTCCAACTTTGAATTTGGATAACGATTCAATCATTGCTTAAAATTAACACAGAATGTCCCGCGCGTCATCAGGTCAGCATCTGATTTAAAAGTACATCAAGATTGCCTGCACGATCAAGGCTGTATAGGTCATCACTACCGCCGATATGTTCCCCATTGATAAATATCTGAGGAACGGTTCTGGCGCCGCCAGATAATTTTATCATTGCATTCTGATATTCATCCTTTTCCCAAATATTATATTCTATGAAATCAATATCTTTGCTGCTTAATAGCTGTTTTGCTCTTGTGCAGTATCCACATCCGGGACGGGTATAAATAATTACTTCAGCCATACTTGGTATCCGCTTGTTTTTGATATCAATGACATATAGTTTTCTGTAAAAATTTTTCAACTAATTATTTTAATTCCTGTGGCGAAACAGTGCGAAAAACGGTGACAACAAATATTTTTTCGGCACCGGCCCGTTTTAATGCCCTGGCACATTCATTTTTACCGGTCATGCCAACTTCTGAACTCACTTCAATACCAAAAGGATATCCGCGGATTGCGCATTTCGGATCTGATATAAATTGGATAGCTTTCCAACAGTCCGGGCATAAAGCATGTGCACTTTCAACCCGATTGGTAAATTTCAGGCACTTGGGAGGCAGCAATATATCCAGTGACACACGGGCAAACGTTTTAAGCAGGCTAATCATATTAAAAATCCCCCTGTCAATAATTTGTTTCTTTCCGCCAGCTTTCAAAAATGCCATATAGTCATTATGACCCAAAAAAATACTGAAAAAAAGTCCAAGTTCGTTTCCGGTAACACTGATAATGCAGTTTTTAACAGGAGTGCTGTCAGAAGAAACCGTAATCGTGCGGCAGCAAAATTCGACAATCATGATTTCCTTGTTAAAGAAATTACCGCGCGACTGATTGATAATCTTCAGGATATAAGAAAAGATTTTCAGCATATTTTATCAGTTCATGCTGATCCGGATACTATTAATACTCATTTTAAAAATTCTTTTGTTATCCATCAGGACTTATCCGCAAAAATGCTGAAACATAAAACCGGCATGCTTATAAATGCAGAAGAAGAATTTTTTCCTCTTAAGAATCAATGTCTTGATCTGATAATAAGTTGTCTTAGCCTTCATTGGGCAAATGATTTGCCCGGTGTGTTCATTCAATTTTTGCGCAGTCTTATGCCGGACGGTTTATTTCTTGGCGCGCTATTCGGCGGCGAAACCCTGAAAGAATTAAGACAGGCCATGATACGAGCCGAAATGGAAATACGCGGAGGCATCAGCCCCCATATTTCCCCTTTCCCAGATGTGCGAGATGCAGGGGCGCTATTGCAAAGGGCCGGTTTTGCGCTACCCGTTGTCAGCACGGAAAAAATAACAGTGACCTATCAGGATGCATTATCACTGATGAAAGATTTAAAAGCGATGGGCGAACAGAACAGCCTGATCAAACGTTTCAAGGGGCTCACCCGTCCAGAACTAATGATGAGAGCAGCAGAGATTTACCAACAGGATTACGCAAATGACGAAGGCCGAATAAATGCGACGTTTGAAATATTATACCTGCAGGGCTGGGCACCCCATGAAAACCAGCAAAAACCTTTAAAACCCGGAAGCGCCAAAATGTCACTTAAGGATGCACTTGGCACGAAACCGCCAAAATCATAAGAAATCACGAATCATGGCAATAAGCGGTTCATCCGCAGGGGGCATCGGATAATGCAGCAATTCGTTAATTTTGACCCATTTCAGATTCTGTCCTTCCTTCGCCTGAACAAATCCGTCCCACTTACGACACAAATATACCGGCATCAACAAATGAAAATCATCATAACTGTGTGATGCGAATGTAAAGGCTGCCAGACAGGATTCCGTTGTATCGATACCGAGCTCTTCTTTCAATTCTCTGATCAGGGCGCGTTCGGGGGTTTCGCCTTCCTCAACTTTACCACCGGGAAATTCCCACAAACCTTCCATGGATTTTCCCCTTGGCCGCTGGGCGATTAGAATTCGCCCATCAATATCCACCATCACCACCGCAGATACGGTTATCATATTGACGGGTCCATCGGGTCTTTTGCCTGGTGGTTCAGGACAAAAATCACTCATTATTTTCTCTCTTTATCAAGGGCAAAACATAATATTCGCTACATGCAACACCATGTCCGCATTTTGCATGTTCCGCAGGGGGCGATCCTTTATGTACAAAGCCAACTTTTTCCAATATGCGTCTTGAGCCCTTATTATCATTGGCGGTTATTGCAAAAACCATATTCATATTTCCGGCCAACTTGATCCATTCTATTGTTATATCCAGGACTTCTGTGCCGTATCCCTTGCCCCAAAAATCTTGTCCCATCCAATAGCCAACTTCGGTTTCACTGTTTTTAAGCGAAAATATTTTTATTCCCCCCATGTGACGGTCTGTTTCTTTTTCCATAATCGCAAAGTGGATTGTGTTGCCTTCTTCAAAATCGATCTTGTCACGCTCAAGGAATTTTTCACCATCCGCTTTAGTGTAAGGGTAAGGTACAGTGTTTGAGAGCCATTTTGTCACATTCCAATCACTTAAAATAGCAACATGGTCTTCAATATCCTGCCCCGAATAAGGTCTTAAATAAATTCGCTTCCCGTCGATGATAAGGTTTCTGTCCATATTAACTTCGGTAGTCCGCATTGATGCTTATATATTCGTGTGTAAGATCACACGTCCATACTGTAGAAGTTCCTTGCGCAATCCCAACATCAACTTCTATGTCAATTTCCTGGCCTTTTAAATGTGCGGTACATATTTGTTCATCGTAACCATCAACCCCCATACCGTGTTCGGTTACTTTTTGTCCCCCAATCAGGATTTTAAGATCATCGCGGCTGGCTTTTTCACCCGCTTTGCCGACGGCCATAACAATGCGGCCCCAGTTGGCATCCTCGCCGGCAATGGCCGTTTTAACAAGTGGTGAATTTGCAATGCTCATGGCGATACGTCTGGCTGCTACACCATTTTCAGCACCGCTGACATTTATACGAATTAATTTTCGGGCACCTTCACCGTCTCTGACGATCTGAAGCGCAAGATCATGACAAACTTCAAACAGTTTCGATTTAAAATCATCAAGTGCCGGATCAGTAGCATCATTGATCATGTTTTCTATGCCCGTTGCAAAAATCATCAATGTATCCGACGTTGACGTATCACTATCAACCGTAATGGCATTAAACGAATCCTCGGTCGCTTTTGCAATAATTTCCAGGAGAGCCTGTTGTCCGATTGCCGCATCCGTGAATATAAATCCAAGCATAGTTGCCATGTCAGGGGCGATCATACCTGACCCTTTGGTAATGCCATTGATGATTACATTTTCACCCGCTATCTTTGCGGTTCGCGTCGAAACTTTTGGAAAAGTATCCGTCGTGCGTATCGCATCTGCGGCTAATTGCCATTTATCAGACCCCAATGTCCCTGAAATATTTTTTATATGTGCATTTATTTTATCTGCGGGAAGAACAACACCAATTACACCTGTTGACGCTACATAAATCTGATCCTGATCACAGCAAAGCGAACCCGCCACCGCAGCTATCGTTGACGCCATGGCCCTGTCACCGGCCTTCCCGGTAAAGGCATTGGCATTACCAGCATTTACCAGAAGTCCTCTGGCCGGCTTTCCCGTTTTAAGCTGCGCGCGGCACCAGTCGACCGGGGCCGATGAACATTTCGATTTTGTAAAAACACCTGCAGCCTGGGCACCACCCGGAAATGAAACAAGTAAAAGATCATCTCTTTGCTTATATTTTATGCCCGTGTTCGCCGTTGACATCAGTACACCTTTTATCGGTGGCAATTCTGCAAATTCTTTCGGTGCTAATGGTGATATTTTGATCATTAAATAGGTTCTTATTTGTTTGATAATGCTAATTTATTTCCCTTATAATCTGCGAAAATAAAGAATGTCTATATTTTCTCTTAAAAATATCACTAATATGAGGATCAATCATTGACAGAGAGCGCTGCCACTCTTATTTGTGCTACTCGACTATATGTTATAGGATTTAAATTTTCAGACTGACGGGGTACGCACCCGAATTTCTGATTTACGAGACCCGGGAAACCCGTCGTCCTTTTAGGAAGAATATTATGTTGGGATTGGACAAAATTGCCAAGAAAATTTTTGGAACGGCAAATGATCGTTATATAAAAGGGCTTGAACCACGTATTAATGCGATCAATGCGCTTGAGCCGGAAATTTCAGCCCTGTCCGATGCTGACCTTAAAGCCAAAACCGAAGAATTCAGAGCGCGCCTGAAAGAAGGCGAAACACTTGACGGTTTGCTTGTCGAGGCTTTTGCCGTGGTTCGCGAAGCCGCCGTGCGTACCCTTGGTCAACGTCATTATGATGTTCAGCTTATCGGTGGGATCGTTCTTCATGAAGGGCAAATATCCGAAATGAAAACGGGCGAAGGTAAAACGCTGGTTTCAACACTTGCCGGATATTTAAACGCCCTGCCGGGAAACGGCGTCCATATTGTAACCGTCAATGATTATCTTGCAACACGCGATTCAGAATGGATGGGGCAGATATACAGGTTCCTTGGCATGTCCGTTGGTTGCATTATTCCTAACCTTCCCGACGAAAGAAGAAAAGACGCCTACGCCTGTGATGTCACATATGCAACCAATAACGAATTGGGCTTTGATTATCTGCGGGATAATATGAAATTTCACCCTGATGCAATGGCGCAGCGCGGCCAGCATTTTGCAATCGTCGACGAAGTAGATAGCATCCTGATTGACGAAGCCCGTACGCCGCTCATTATTTCCGGTCCTACCGAAGATAAGTCGGATCTTTATGTAGCTATTAACAAAATCATCCCCGAACTAAATGATGAAGATTATGAAGTAGATGAAAAAAGCCGTAATATTTCCCTGACAGAAGAAGGTATGGAACATCTTGAGGAAGTTTTAAAAGAGGCCGGGTTGATCGAAACGGACAATCTTTATGATTACGGTAATGTGGCAGTGGTCCATCATGTTAATCAGGCTCTTAAAGCGCATAAATTATTCCACGCAGAAAAAGAATATATTGTTAAAGGCGGTAATATTATTCTTATTGATGAATTTACCGGCCGGATGATGGATGGCAGACGGCTTTCAGATGGTCTTCATCAGGCGATTGAAGCAAAAGAAGGCGTAGATATCCGCACAGAAAACCAAACGCTGGCATCAGTGACTTTCCAGAATTACTTCCGTCTTTATGAAAAACTTGCCGGCATGACCGGTACCGCAGCAACAGAAGCGGCAGAATTCGGTGATATTTACGGTCTTGGAGTTGTTGAAATCCCAACCCATGTCCCCGTCGTCAGGATCGATGATCATGACGAAATTTACCGCACGGCTGCGGAAAAATACACTGCGATTGTTGACCGGATTGAAGAGTGTTACAAAACAAAGCAGCCAATTCTGGTGGGTACAGTAAGTATAGAAAAGTCCGAATATCTATCGGACATGCTAAAAAAACGCAAAATCAAACATAATGTACTGAACGCAAAATTCCATGAAGAAGAAGCCTATATCGTCAGTCAGGCCGGTCGGGAAGGGGCCGTCACCATTGCAACCAATATGGCCGGTCGTGGAACGGACATTCAGCTGGGTGGTAATGTGGATATGCGCGTTGAACGTGAAATTACCGAACAGGATGAGAATAAACGTGAAAAGCTCATCGAAAAAATCAAGGCAGAAGTAAAAGAAGAAAAAAGAAAAGTTATTGAACTTGGTGGTCTTTTCGTTTTGGGAACAGAACGTCATGAAAGCCGCCGGATTGATAATCAGCTTCGGGGCCGTTCGGGACGTCAGGGTGATCCGGGTTATTCCAAGTTTTATCTAAGTATGGAAGATGATCTGATGCGAATCTTTGGTGGTGAACGCATGGACAGCTGGATGCAGAAACTTGGTTTCGAAGAAGGGGAATCACTTACCCATCCCTGGCTGAACCGCGCCGTTGAAAAATCACAGGAAAAAGTTGAAACCCGAAATTACGATATCCGTAAAAACCTGCTCAAATTTGATAATGTGATGAACGATCAAAGAAAAGCAATTTACGAGCAACGCAAAGAGGTGATGGTTGAAGAAGATCTTGAGGAAACTATAACAGATATGCGTGAACATCTAATTGAAGATCTGATTGCAAATCATATTCCTGCAAAAAGCTATCCGGAAGATTGGGATACAAACGGTCTTTCCATCGAAATGAAAAGAATATTTACCAGCGATTTCGGGCTGGAAAAATGGGCCGATGAAGAGGGCATTGATAGCGATACATTTACGGATCGTATCATCGAGGCTGCAAACCAGTTTATGAAAGGCAGAAGTGAAGAAATAAGCCCGGGAATTATGCGCCGCGTAGAAAGAGACTTTCTTCTGCGCGCTATTGATGGACACTGGAAGGAACATCTGGCACAACTTGATCATTTGCGTCAGGTCATTCAGCTTAGATCCTACGGTCAACGTAATCCGCTTGATGAATATAAAACGGAAGCATTTTCAATGTTTGAAAATATGCTTGCCCACACACGGGAAAATATCGCGCTTCTTCTTGCCCATGTTCAGATAAAATTTGAAGATGATGTTCCGGAACGACGTGAGCTGGACCGCGGCGCAATGAGAGAAAGTCATCCGGGAAGCAACACACCAGCACAGGCCATCGGAAGTCCGCGTCAATGGAAAAATACACCGCGTAACGCAGAATGCCCCTGCGGAAGTGGCAAGAAATACAAACATTGTCATGGATTAGTGATTCCAAAAGTTGGACGAAATGACCTGTGCCCCTGCGGAAGTGGTAAAAAGTATAAACATTGCCACGGCACAATATAATTTAGTGCCTCTTTATTCTTAAAAAGTTGTCTTAAAGGCCCACGCTGCCCATATTTAAGAACTTCTGCTGGCGCATTTCTTTGATCTTATCAGCACTCATGGTAGAAAATTCAAGCAGTGCATTATCAATCGCTTTGCCAACAGCCTTCATTGTTTTCTCATGATCCCTGTGTGCGCCACCTATGGGTTCCGGTATCACTTCATCGACAACCTGCAATTTAAGTAAATCCTGTGCTGTAATTTTCAGGGCATTAGCAGCATCTTCGGCTTTTTCATTGGTGCGCCATAAAATGGATGCGCACCCTTCTGGCGAAATAACACTGTAAACCGCATGTTCCATCATCAGGACCTTGTTTCCAACGGCTAGGGCGACTGCACCACCTGATCCGCCTTCACCAACAATGATACTGATAAGAGGGACTTTCACTTCCAGACAGGCTTGTGTTGATCTTGCAATCGCTTCCGCCTGGCCGCGTTCCTCGGCGCCAACACCGGGGTATGCACCAGCCGTATCAACAAAAGTTATGATCGGAATATTAAATTGATCCGCTAGTTTGAATAAGCGAATAGCTTTTCTAAATCCTTCCGGGCGGGCCATGCCGAAATTATGTTTGATTCTACTCTCTGTATCGCTGCCCTTTTCGTGACCAACCACCATAACAGTCTGGCCCTTAAATCGGCCAATACCCCCAATAATAGCATGATCATCCGCATACGCACGGTCACCGGAAAGTGGCATAAAATCTGTAAATAAATTACTGATATAATCTGATAAATGCGGGCGGTCAGGATGGCGGGCCACCTTGATTTTTTCCCAGGATGTCAATTTAGAATATGTTGAGCGTAGTAACTGGTCAAGTTTTTTTTCCAGTCTGTTTACTTCTTCGGCAATGTTAATTTCATCGCCGCTTTCTAAGCTTTGTATATCCCTGATCCGGCTTTCAAGTTCGGCAATTGATTTTTCAAAATCCAAATATGTTTGCATATAAAATAACTTTACTATTTTCTCTAGCTATAAATTCTTGCAAAAAAGCCCTTATACCCCCTGAGGAAGAAAAAGGCGACTAAAAAAGGCATTAATAAATAAACAGAAATTCTATTTTACCAGTGGATGTTTGGATTGTACTAATGATTTCAGCCTTTCTTCCAGCACATGCGTGTAAATTTGGGTGGTGCTAATATCGGAGTGCCCAAGCATTTTCTGAACAGCTCTTAAGTCGGCCCCATTGGCCAGCAAATGTGTTGCAAAAGCATGTCTGATGACATGCGGGGAAAGCATAGCTGGTGATATGCCGACCGCAGTTCCAAGCGCCTTCAAAAGCTGCGAAAAACGATGTCGTGTCAAATGTCCTGTTATGCCACGGGATGGAAATAGCCATTTATTATTTTTACCGTATTTAAAATTTCCGTTAGAATCTTTCGCGGATGCCATGACGTCAATATATCTGATCACCGCGACTAGGGCGCGCCCACTTAAGGGGACAAGTCTTTCTTTATCACCCTTACCCCTGACATAAATATAGGTTTCACCACTCCTGAACACCGCTCTTGGCAACCCGACCAGTTCGGATACACGTAACCCCGTCGCATAGAGAACTTCCAAGAGTGCCCATAGCCGCACATCAGCAAACTCATTGGTTTGGTTTGCCTTATTTTCCGCCTCTTCCAACAATATGGAAACCTGCTGTTCAGTAAGTAGTTTAGGAAGCGACCTTCCGATGCGCGGGCTTTCAAGGTCAGCACAGGGATTATCGTTGCGAACACCTTCCGCAAAAAGAAATTTATAAAATTGTCTAAGACAAGAAAGTTTCCGCGCAGCGCTGCTGGAGGCAAATTCATTTTTCTTAAGCATTGACAGATACTTACGCAAATCATCCTTGGTTGCATTTTTAAGGATATTGTTTGAAATCTGAGGAACACTTGCCATGAATTGTTCCAGGTCGCGACGATAACATTCTATAGTATTGATCGAAGCAGCACGTTCTGTAAGGATCATTTCCAGAAACCGGTCTATCAGCACTTGGTCCTGCATCAGAATCCATTGGCGACGAGCGCCTCTATCGCCACACTTCGCGCTTCCTGTTCTAGTCCCACACTTCTAAGCAGTCGGACAACCGCGCTTAAACCCGAAGCATCAAGACTGCCCGGTCCGTCCTGCCCCATCGCAATTAAGCTTAGAAGCACCGCTTCCCCGGGCTTGTTTTCTCCTACTGCTCTAATCATTTCGCGCCAAACCGCCAAGGGTATTGATTGAATGCCTGCCATATGATTTTCCGTAATAAGTTCAGCCCATTTATCATCCGCCACAGCGTAGCCAAATGCTTCTGCCAGTGCGTAAAATAGTGTCGCTTTGGCATCTTTGTTTTCGGGAGAAAGCACCATCTGACCATTCCACCATAGATTCAAAATGCTGTCTGACCACGGAATGTCACCCGGTTCTGAAGCCAGCATCGCTAAAGGCCAGATATTAATCAGCGCTCTTGTTGCTTCCGCGTCACCGCCTGCCGCTGCGCGGCGCGCAAAATCATACCACCCAATAGCACTGTCCTTTTCACCGGCCAGAATAAGTCCACGGGAAATATGATGGGCGTGATTTATCAAACGTGTCGAAGGGCTGATTGATTTTAAAGTCTCGCTGTTCAGAGCCGCTTTTCGGGGAATATCTGTACTTTCACGCGCACGTTCCCATATGGCTTCAAGAATTTGTGCTTTTTCAACATCGTCAGCTTGCTTGGATGCGGCCTGATACAGGAGTGCGTCGGCAAGTGGTCTGTCATCAAATTCCGCCATGCGCACAGCACTATTATATTCTGCAATCGAAAATTCCTGCAGATCATAAATATTTCGAAGTGCGTTAGCTGTCACTCCTCCGAAAAGATAACTTCTGGCGGCAGCCTGAAATCTGTTTTCAGCGGGCATATTAGGATTGATAACAAGAGCACTTATGATAAGCGGATCACTTGCTTCAATTAAATTGGCATCAATTGGCTGATCCAGAAAAGTCCAGATGGCATAATTTATTGGCTCAAGGGAAGTCAGACCACCGCTAAAAAAAGTGCCGCGTGTTTCTGGCGGCTCCATAAGCCTTCCAAGAAGATCATTAAATACAAAATCGATATTTCCCTGTTCATTTAACATATCAAGTGCTATTTGTGCGCCTACATTATCTTCCTGAAGGACACGACAGAACGCTTGCATTTTAAGCCAGAATTTATCATCCCCGGAAAGTTCATTGTCCTGCGTTATAGAATTCGAAGGGAACCGGTTGTTTCTGTTTTGGCTATCGGTAAAACTGGACTGTATTTGCTGTGACATTTGACAGGCACCGATAAAATCGCCGCCCAACATAAGGATTTCAGCATTTTGCTGTTCCGGGTTTAACATCTGCTCAGGCAGATTTTGAATATATAATACAAGATCCTCAAGATTTCCTCTTTCTATAAGTTCCCGGAGCCTCATATTTATAAACTGTTTAAGCAAATCCTCGTCAAATGACGTATTTCTGCGATTAAAGCGGCGATTGTCAAGTTCATCAGGATCCGTATCCCCATCAATGATCGGTATTCCTGTTGGAGACGTAGCCGTGGATAAAAGAAGCTTTCTTGCTATCGCATCCATTGCCGGTGACCGCATTGGTAAATTGAGAACATTCATCAGCATTTGTATTTTAGCGATGTCAGATGGTTGCCAGATATTTTTTGCCATCCCCCCCATAGATTGACTTAGCGTTCCATAAGCAGTGTCGTCCTGTTCTTCTGATTGCGATATAACCTCTTGCTCAAAAGGCTGGGCATTTTGAGGATCATTTGATAATCCGGGTAGATTGTTAAGTCTATCTTCGGCTCTGTCCACTATTTCAGAATCGTTGGGAAAATAGGGCGCAGGAACACCTGCAGGAAATAATATCGATTTTGGTGGCTCTTCAGCGTCTCTTGCCTGTGGGTCAATTATTTGCTCCTGGGCATAAGACGCAAAACCGCCAAAGCATGCTAAAATTAGAACAGAAATCCCTGACTTTCTAGATATTGCCCTAGCTTGTTTTAGAAGAATTTCCCACCGAGATATTTTCATCTGTACACCCCTGCTTCAAATATTAATTTGGAAAAGCATCATCAGGCAGCGTTTTTTCAATACGTTGGGTTGGAGCCGGAATATCAGCGGTCATTAAATAAATCCCCGCCCCTATAATGGAAACGATGATCGCGATAATCAGAATAAGCCACAATTTTGCCATTGGTATATTTACCTTAGTAATATTATATATAAATTCAATTCAATAACTCATCATACTAACTATGTTTTGATGCAACGTAAAGCTTGCGAAGAAATATGTTTATTTCGTGGCTAAAGGTGCTAAAGACATGTAAATAGAAGATATAATGAATAATTTGAAAAGAAAAATAAAGAAAAACCCTGCACCACGCCTCAGATACCCCCTTCGCAAGAGTATCTCGCTTGTAGGATTAATGGGCAGTGGCAAAACCACGATCGGCGTACGTCTTGCCAGACGGCTGAATATGAAATTTGTGGATAGTGACCACGAAATCGAGCTAGCAGCCAGCCATACAGTTTCAGAAATATTTGAAAAATTTGGTGAAGAGGATTTTCGCAAAGGAGAGCGGCGTGTCATAAAGCGCCTGATAACGCAGGAAAGTAAAATCGTTCTTGGCACTGGCGGTGGGGCCTTTATGGATCCCAAAACAAGGGGGCGGCTCAAACGACATACAATTGTAATCTGGCTTAAAGTTGATGTTGACTTGCTCGTGGAGCGGACATCAAAAAGGGATACACGACCACTTCTGCAAAAAGGAAATCCAAGAAAAATTCTTCAGAAATTAACAGAAGAACGTTATCCGGTTTATAAAGAAGCCCACATTGTTATCGAAAGCGGGCAGGAACCCCATGATAAGGTGGTAATTGATATTATTTGGAAACTGAATAAATATCTTGCTATTGAGAAAAAAAAGTATCAAAAGCGCATGGCGCGTAAAAAAGCCATGATGAAAAGGAACGCCGAAAAAAAAGGCGAAAAGGAAAATGCAGACAACAACAGTTGATCTTGGAAGCAGAAGTTACGAAATTCTGATCGGTGAAAATTTACTTGATAGCGCCGCAGAACATATTCTGCCTTTTCTTAAGCGTAAAAAAACAGTGATCATAACAGATGAAAATGTTGCAATACATCAGTTATCCAGACTTGAAAAAAGCTTAAAAAAGTCAGATATCCGTTTTGATACAATCATCCTGCCGGCTGGCGAAACAACAAAATCATTTAAGCAGTTTCAAAACCTGCTGGAGCAGCTCATAAAAATGCGTCTTGAACGCAGTGATACTATTATCGCATTCGGCGGCGGCGTTATTGGTGATCTTGTTGGTTTTGCAGCGAGCGTATACTTGCGGGGAATTAATTTTATTCAAATACCAACCAGCCTTCTGGCCCAGGTCGATAGTTCCGTTGGTGGCAAAACAGGTATAAATAGCAGACATGGTAAAAACCTTATTGGTGCCTTTCATCAGCCTCAGTTGGTCATAATTGATGTCACCAGTCTTGAAACACTTGAGCGCAGGCATGTTATTGCCGGATATGCCGAAATTGTCAAATACGGCCTTATTAACGATTCGGGTTTTTTTGGCTGGCTTGAACAAAATGGTGATGCCCTTATTGCCGGAAACCACAGCGCCCGGATTGAGGCAATCCGAAAAAGCTGTGCTGCCAAAGCTGCCATTGTCTCAGCCGACGAAAAAGAAGCCGGCGTACGTGCGCTTCTTAATCTTGGCCATACATTTGGACATGCCCTTGAAGCAGAAAATGGATATCGCGACAACCTATATCACGGTGAAGCGGTTGCAATGGGTTGCGTCCTTGCTTTTCAGCTTTCGCATAAAATGGGCTTATGTCCGAAAAAGGACGTGGAAAAAGTCGAAGCACATTTCAAAAATTTTATGGTCAAGGATATTTCCCAGTATTCATTTAATATAGATCATCTTCTACATAATATGAGGGGGGATAAAAAAATGACAGATGGCAAGCTTACATTTGTGCTTGTGCGCGGTATAGGGCACGCCTTTCTGTCAGATGCCGTGGACATGAATGATGTTAAAGCCATTCTTGGCGACGCAATAGGAAGGTAAGCAAAAACCAAATGGAAGCTGAACTTATTTCGGCAATCGCCATTATAATTTTTCTGATAATTTTTTCGGGTTTTTTTTCAGGCTCCGAAACCGGTCTGACGGCTACTTCTGCTTCAAATATGCATAAAATGGCCAAAGAAGGGAACGAACGGGCATCCTTGGTCGAAAAACTTTTAGGTGATCCGGAAAGCTTGATTGGTGCCATACTGCTTGGGAATAACCTTGTAAATATTCTTGCATCCGCAATGGCCACCTACATATTTATTGAGCTGTTCGGTGAGATTGGCGTCGTGTATGCGACTTTTGCAATGACCGCACTTGTTCTTATTTTTGCTGAAGTGATGCCGAAAACCTATGCTATTTCTAATCCGGAGAGAGTGGCGTTAAAGGTTGCCCCAATTATAAATATTTTTGTTCTAATTTTATCGCCCGTGGTACGGCTGATCCGGATTATCGCCTGGAAAACACTGCGCTTGATAGGGGTAAAGGCTGAGCAAAATCAACGTGTTTTAAGCCCTCATGATGAAATTCGCGGCGCCATTGATTTACAAGCGCATGAAGGGGGTATTATTAAAGAACATAAAGACATGCTTGCCGGCATTCTGGATCTGGATGAAATCAGCCTCGAAGATGTTATGATACATCGCAAGAATGTTGAAACCATTAATGTTGATGACAAAATAGAAGATATCCTGCAGCAGATAATTTCAAGCCCCTATACAAGGCTCCCCATGTGGGAAAATAACCAGGATAACGTCATTGGCGTCATTCACGCCAAGGACATTCTTAGAATAACCAAAAAGAATGACGGAATTCTTACACACGAAACCTTACGGGAAATTGCTATTGAACCCTGGTTTGTTCCGGAAACTACAAGCCTGCGCGAACAGCTTAAAATGTTTCTGGACAAGAAAGCGCACTTCGCAATCGTAGTCGATGAGTATGGTGCATTAATGGGTATTATTTCACTGGAAGATATTCTTGAAGAAATCGTCGGTGATATTGCAGATGAGCATGACACACATTATAGCGAGATAAATGTACTTAACTCGGGCGATATTCTTGTTGACGGATCCACAACTATCAGGGATTTAAATCGTCAGTTTAACTGGAAGTTAAGTGATGAAGAGGCAACAACAATTGCCGGCTATATAATTGATCATGCGGAAGTTATCCCGCTTCCTGGGCAGTCCTATGAAGTTGACGGGTTTACGCTTGAGGTTATGAAAAGAAAAAGAAACCAGATTACGCAAATTAAGATAAAACCACCTATAGCAAACTGATTAATTTTTCTTTTTTACAATATCGAGCATTTTTTTTATTTTTTTCTCGTCCATATTGCGAATATCACGGTTAAGCAGATTTACCAGTTCCGTTGCTTCCGCACTAAGCCCCGACGTATCAACAACCATGCGCGGATGTGAAAGTCTTGCTAGATTTTCAAGTTCTTCTGCTTCGTCCCAGATAATGTTGAAAAAACTTATTATCTGTTGAATAAGTGCCCATGACGGGCGTCCGCGATGACCGTGTTCAAGTGCTGAAAGATACGCGGGGCTAATCGCCAGTTTTTTTGCCATTTGTTTTTGGCTGATACCTCTTGCTTTTCTGAGCTCACGTACTTTTTCACCAAATGGGGTCATGGTTTCCTCTTTAATACAACATAGAGGGCACCGGTACCGCCATCACTTTGTCGTGCTTCCTGAAAGGTCAGGATTAAATGACGCATGGAACCACCGGAAAGCCATATGGGCACCTCGCGTCTAAGCGCACCTTTATTATCTTCAAAATCACCGTATGCGAATTTTTCATAATCAGATTTAGGGCCGCCCTTTCCCGTGATGACCAGCAATACCCGCTTGCCCTTAAATTGTGCTCGTTCAAGATATGTCAGGAGTTTTTCATGAGCCTGCATACGCGTCATACCATGTAAATCAATTTTTCCGTCTATTGCCACTTTTCCCCGCGCTAGTTTCTTGCCCCAGTTACTATCCTTTTTTTCAAGGCTTTCGTGGTTGGATAATATTGCTCTTTGTTCCGGCTTAAACTTACTTCTGGTCGGAATTCTGATTTTATATTCTGCTGGTTCATTAAGCACATCATTTCCGTCAACCGCTGCATTCGTTTTTTTTATGTCTCTCGTATAAAGTTTCCAAAGACGTTTCTCATCAGCTGTTAATTTTCGGCCCGCCATCAGATTTCAGGTTCTTCCGGCACAAATAATTGTCGTACTACGCTATTGGGCACAAGAATAAAATACGTTCCGACATCTTTCATCGGGCCTGCTTTTAATTCGGCCTGATCTCCTATGCCCCAATAGACATCACCGCGAACCTGCCCTTTTATGGCTCCGCCTGTATCCTGTGCAACAACAAGGCGGTTAAGATGCGGGGTAAGGTTTATTTCTCCTGTCTCTGTACTTGTTTCAATAGCGGTTTCAAGCCACAAGGGTGCACCAAGAGAGATATAAGACCGGTCAACCGCAAGCGAACGCCCCGGCGTAAGTCCGACACCAAGGCTGCCTACCGGTTTGTCTTCGTCCCGTTCTTGGAAAAAGACATAGGACGGGTTTTTCCACATAAGCTCATCCGATTTTTCAGGATTTTTTTCCATCCAGTCAAGAATTGCCTGTAACGACATATCTTCCCGGTTTATATCCCCACTTTGAATAAGAAACTGACCGATTGCGCGGTAAGGCCGGCCATTTCGCTGGGCATATCCAAAATGTGCTATTTCACCATTTTCAAGTTCTATAAACCCGGATCCTTGTATTTGCAGAAAAAAAGTTTCTTCCGGCTTTTTAAGCCAGACGAGTTCTAATTGCTGGTTTTCAAGCGCACCCTGTTCAATTGTTTTTCTGTCTTTATACGGTACAAATTTATTGTCTTTTATTTCCCCCACGATGGATCTGCCGCTCAGGCTTTGGTCAAATTCACCAAGATTTATCGCCTGAAGATCAGCTGGAACCATATAAAGCGGCGCTGTGTATTCATCCGTTCTTGTTCTTGAACCCTTATAGAGCGGCGCATAATAACCCGTAAATAATCCCGGCTCCTGATCGCGAAAAGAAAGTGGTGTAAAATTTTCTTCAAAAAATTTTTTCGCGGCAACCGGGTCAATTTCAAGTGAGGCCCTGCAAATGGGCTTCCAGTCAGACGCAATGCCAAAATCATTTTGTGCTCTATCGTCAGGATATTTCAATAACCGCTCGCAGGATATCTGAAATGCCTCTAAAGCTTGTGCGTGATTATCATCATCCCAGCCCTTAAGCTGTGAAAATGTCACCTGTTGATATGGCAAAGGTATAATTTCAGGTTCCGGTTTAACTAGAATAACCACCGCCATCATAAAAAGCCCTAAAAATAGTGCGGCGGTTATTAAACGTATCATATTCAGACAGACCCCGATTTACGTCCATTTATGCATTACTGGTTGATACAAGCGTCCAGTTCGGATCGCCCCTGCGAACATCACGGCAGAATGTCCAGATATCAACGACTGGTATCGGGTTATCGGCATCACCGCTGACGATGTTATCATCATTATCCCTGATTGCAACGGTCATATGGCCTGTATAACGTAATGTTATTTCTGCCATAGAGCCTTGAATGCTGGCTTCTTCAATTTCAATTTTTTCAATATCTTCTATTTTATTATTGAATGAATGACCTTTTTCTTTCATATCTGCTATTGCTTCTTCAAATTGGCCATGAACATCACGGCTAAGATAATTTCTTAACGTTTTCAAATCACCCTGCCAGTACGCATTTAGGATCATACCATAAGCATATTCGGCACCATCAATGAAATCAGGCAGATTAAAATTACGATCATACTGTCTTATTTTTTCCAGGGTTTCATAATGGGGTGAGGATTTTGAAATACCTATCTCTTTACCGTCTTCAATTCTTTCCTGAAATTCGCTTTTCGGGCTGTCTCCTCCTTTTATGGAAATGACATTATCGCTATTACGCTTCGCATCAGTTTCCCTTTCTCTTAAATGATGATCGCCTGTTTTTTCGTCCTTACCATCATAACCGTCCTTGCGGCCCAAGGTTCTGCGAAGTTGCAGAATGATAAATCCTGCAAAAAGTGCCATTACAATTATAAAAAAATTGTCATCCATTCTTGCGTCCTGAAATCCTTTATATGTTAGACCCTTGGAGTCTCGTTTATTAATACTATATTAGATAGAGTAAGATGTATATATTCTGAAACTATATTTCAATAATGTGGAATTTTAATGCCCTTAATTTTTTTAACCGTATTAATTTCAGTCATCTATCTCGAATTTCTTGTGTTTGCAGAAGTTGCAAGCGAAATTGGTGGTCTGACTGCACTGATGCTTACCATACTTACAGCCGTTCTTGGCATCTATATCATTCGACAGGAAGGCATACAAGTCCTTGGTAACCTTAAAAATACGGTTGATCGTGGTGAAAGTCCGGTAGCAGATCTTGTCCACGGTTTTTTTCTCGCCATCGCCGGATTTTTCTTTCTGCTACCGGGATTTATTACAGACACAATTGCCGTACTACTTGCCATTTCACCTGTGCGTGCTTTTCTTGGTCGCATGTTAATGAATGGTGTGGATAAAAATTATGCCAGCCGCCCCAAATCAACATATACAGGGGGAATCATTATCGACGGTGAATATAAAGAAAGTGATGACGAACCATCAGAAAAGATAGAAGAAATAAAAAAAGACCCTGAATCCTGATAATATTCCACAAAATAAGCTTTTTTAAGGTTCATTCCCAGGTAATGACTTGTACAACACACAAAAGCATGATAGCAGACGTGATAATTTAGTGACTTTAAACTAGGAAAAGACGAAATGTCAGATACTACAGAACAAAATGACGTTGAAAATGACGCAGGTAACAATGACGTTCAGATCAGCATTCTTGGCCAATATATCAAGGATCTATCATTTGAAAATCCGACACCAGCTCAGACTATACAAAAACTGGCAACTGAAAAACCAACGATGAATATCAACGTTAGCCTAAATGCGCAGCAGCTTGGGGAAGAAGTTTTTGAAGTGGATTTAAAAATTACAGCCACAGCTGTCAGCAAGGAAGAAACTGCATTCGTAGCCGAACTTTTATATTCAGGACTATTTGGTATTAAAAATCTACCTGAAGAACAACTGCAGCCATTCCTAATGATTGAAGCACCACGTCAAACTTTTCCTTTTGCCCGCAGAATACTTTCCGATGTAACGCGTGATGGCGGCTTCCCGCCCCTTATGCTAGAACCGATTGATTTTGCCGGTTTGTATCAACAGCAACTTGCTGCGGCCAGAAAAAAAGCCGCAAAAAAAGATGACGTTACAGTGAACTGATATACTGTCAAATTATAGAAACATAGGCCTCTTCCATGAGGCCTTTTTTGTTTCTACCTTTTATTTCCAAAGCGAATTTTCAATTCCTTTGATGAATTCGATGTGTCTTGCTATCTCTTCTTCGCTAGGGCCGTGAGCTCGAGGTTCGCGAAATATTTTTTCAGCGTCCATTTTAATGGAAATGGGTTTTAAAACACTATCGCCACTATCAAGTCCCAATCCTGTTTGACGCCCCCCCATTAATTCAAGATATACTTCCGCCAGAAGCTCCGCATCAAGAAGCGCACCATGCTTGATCCTGTTTGAATTATCAATCGAAAACCGTTTACAAAGCGCATCAAGCGTATTATTGGCGCCGGCAAATTTTCTTCTTGCGATTGCCAGGGTATCAACTGATCTGCTTGCCGGGTAGGGCGAATATCCAAGGTTTTCCATTTCCCAGTTAATGAATTTCATATCAAATTCTGCATTATGGGCGACTAGGTTCATATCTCCGCAAAAATCCCTGAAATCATCAACAATTTCAGAAAATATCGGTTTGTCCCTTAGAAATTCTTCCGTCAGTCCATGAACCTGTTCAGCGGCGGTTGGCATGTCCCGCTCAGGGTTTATGTAAACGTGGTAGACCTCACCGGTCGGTATATAGTCATCGACAACGACACAGCCAATTTCAACTATGCGGTCGCCATTATATGGATCAAATCCTGTCGTTTCAGTATCAAATACGACTTCACGCATTGTTTTCTTTCCAAATTTGTTTCAAAACATCTTCCACCTGATGGCGAGCATAATCCAATCCACGATCCGTTTGAATTATAAAATCTGCTTTTTTTCTTTTAACATTATCCGGCACCTGTCTTGCCAGAATGTCATTTAGTCTGTCTTCTGTCATATTTGGCCTGGAAAGCACTCTTTTCTTCTGGATATCATGGGGCGCGGAAACCACAATTATATAGTCAAATTCGTCCTCATACCCTTTTTCAAACAAAAGCGGAATATCAGAAAGAACGATGTCAGCAATCTGCTTTTTGATAAATTCCTTTCTTTTCTCGCTAACAAGCGGGTGCAGTATTTTTTCCAGATTTTCAAGCGCTTTATCATCCCCAAATACTTTTTTTGCCAAAAGTTCACGGTCTATTTTATCATCTTTTTTTACACCAGGAAAAGCTCCATCAACCGCATCAACCGCAGCACCACCAGGTCCAAGCAGACTATGAACCGCTGCGTCACTATCAAAAACAGGAATGCCAAGGTTAGCAAAAATTTTTGTAGTTTCGGTTTTACCCATACCAATGGAACCCGTTAATCCAATGGTTATCATTTTAATTTTCCAAGCAGATAATGGGCAAGTGCAGCATCAACCTCAGGTATTTTGCCAAACCATTTTTCAAATCCCGGTGCTGCCTGATGCAAAAGCATCCCAAGGCCATCAACGGTTCTGTTTCCTCTTGATTTGGCATTTTTTAGAAGATCTGTTTCGATGGGGTTATATACTATATCATAAACCACTGCGTCGATTGGCAGTTTTTCAAGATCAATATCAAGGGGCCTTTGGCCTGTCATACCCAAAGTTGTAACATTTACTACAAGGTTTGCATCACAAAGGGCATCTTCACGGTCCTCCCATCTGGTCACCTTAATTCTTTTATCAGCAATATCGTCTGCTAAATTTTCTGCTCTTAAAATGGTGCGATTGCAAAGGCGTATTTCACTTATTCCATCCTCAAGCAAACTAACGATCACGGCGCGTGCTGCGCCACCGGCCCCCAAAACCACACCAATCTTATTTGGTGATCTCCAATCCGGTATCGTTTGTTTTAAATGTTTTAAAAAGCCGTATCCATCCGTGTTCGTGCCAATTAATTTTCCTTCTCGGTCAAAATAAACTGTATTTATAGCCCCTATTTTCTGCGCTTCCGGTTCGACCCTATCTACCAAATCAAGTGCATTTTCTTTATGCGGTACAGTAAGATTTACACCACGCAGATTATTTTCTTTCAGATTTGCTATAAATTCCGGCAGTTTATCAGCCGGGATATGAAACGCGGAATAATCACCATTGATTTTATATTTTTTAAGCCAGTACCCATGTAGCGCCGGTGAAAGGCTATGTGTAATCGGGTCCCCCACAACACCGGCAAATAATGTTTTCTTTTCAGTCATCTATCAGCTTCAATTCCCTTAATTTATTCAGCAGTGGTACTAAAGGCAGACCAAGAATAGCATGATAGTCGCCATCAATCTTTGAAAATAACTGCACTCCCCTTTCTTCCAGATAATAGGCCCCAACCGAACGGGTTAATGCAGAGCCAGCATTATCAATATAACTATATAAAAATTGATCAGAAAATTTTCTCATTGTTAAGGTCGGTACTGCTACATATGACCAGATGATGGCTTCGTTACGGGCCAGGACAACTGCCGTAACCAATTTATGTTCTTTACCCCTCAGTTTTTTCAAATTTGTCTCTGCTTCTTTTATATTTTCAGCTTTATCAAAAAGCCGTCCACCACATTGCAAAATCTGATCTGCACCAATAATTATATCGTGTTTTCTTAACGCGCTTACCTTAAGTGCTTTTTGCTCTGCTAAATATTGGGCAATTTCCGCAGTAGTTGCATTCTTGGCCAGCATTTTATCTTTAATGGACTGCTCGTTAATCACGGATGGCTGCGCGGCTACATCAAGCCCGGCAGATTTAAGTAAATTTAAGCGGGAAGCACTTTCAGATGCCAGAACAAGTCCCATTCTTATTTTCCATGTTCTTCATCATATTTATTTTTCAGGTTTATAATTGCTACAGTTGTTTCTTCGATTGATCGCCTTGTAACATCCACTGTCGGCCATCCCATTTTACTGAATAGCCTGCGGGCTTCTTTCACCTCTTCTTTTACCAGTTCTTCGTCTATGTAATCCGTTGTTTTACTTTCCTTAAGCATCAAAAGCCGATTGCGACGAATTTGTACCAGCCGATCAACACTGTTTACGAGCCCCACCACGAATTTATCTTTACATTTTTCAAGCTCTTCCGGTATGGGACGCCCAGGTACGATCGGGATATTCGCCGCTTTGTAGCCCCTGTTTGCAAGGTATATACAGGTCGGTGTTTTTGACGTTCTGGAAACGCCGACAAGGATTATATCCGCATCTTCCAGATTTTCTGAAATCTGACCATCATCATGAGCGAGCGTATATTGAATAGCATCTATCCGTTCAAAATATTCCTCATCCATCTGATGCTGAAGACCGGGCCGCTCAGTAGGTGTTTCCCCAAGATGACGCCCCAGTTCACGAATTATGCCATGAAGAACTGAAATATATGGCCATTTATGTTTAGTGCATGCCTCCACAAGCACATTTTCAATTTCATGATCAACCAGTGTGAACATGACAATGCCCGGGTTTTCATTCATTTCTGAAATAAGCCGTTCCATATGGCGCGCAGTTCTTATCATCGGCCAGTAATGTTTGATAGGCTCTATATTGGGAAACTGAACCATTGATGCCTTGGCAACCTGCTCGAGTGTATCACCGGTTGAATCAGATACGAGATGAAGATGCACCTTAGTCATTTTTGCCTTCTGGTTATATGAATTGCCTGAATAATGGGGATAAGTAGGTTCATTTTGCAAGCTGTTATTTTATTATCCATGTATTTCTTTTTTAATACAAAATTTTTCTTATTGTGGATTATTTTTTGATAGCAACATCTGAAAAACGACAATTTGTTTAATTTTTTTACTTATCTTCCAAGCCATACTATTAAAAACTGAATATGCGCTATCGTCTCAAATCTGTGAATAAAGCTTGTATTAGCTGTGGATATGATTTAATCCACAATCTTCACAGGGCCAAACAACTACTACAATATTTATATATAAATATAATAATAGTATTAAGAACAGTGCATAACATTTTATAACGAAAAACATATGACCAGTAACAAACTCTTTATTCAGACTTTAAAAGGAAAGAAAACATGCAGGGTTCCTTTTTGGTTCATGAGGCAGGCAGGCAGATATTTACCTGAATATATGGCCCTTAGAAAAGAAGCAGGCTCATTTCTTGATCTCTGTTACAATCCTGATTTTGCAACCGAAGTCACATTGCAACCCATCAGACGGTTCAATATGGATGCTGCCATACTCTTTTCAGATATTCTCGTTATTCCTCACGCGCTGGGACAGGATTTGGCATTCAAGGCTGGCGAAGGTCCTGTTCTGACACCTGTTAATTCATTAAAAACGCTTGAAGCACTTTCAATGGATAGGCTTCATGATCATTTAAGCCCGGTTTATCAAACCGTATCAAATTTATCAGAAAAATTACCGGATAATGTTGCGCTTATCGGTTTTGCCGGTGCACCCTGGACTGTCGCAACCTATATGGTCAATGGCAAAGGATCAAAAGATCAGGCCGAAACCAGATTAATGGCTTATCAGGACCGGGAAACTTTTCAGAAGATTATAGATTTACTGGTTATTTCCACATCTGAATATCTGATTAAACAGGTGGACAATGGTGCTGAAGCGTTACAGATTTTTGATAGCTGGTCCGGTACCCTTCCTGCTGACGAATTTATTAAATGGTGTATTGAGCCTGTCAAAAAAATTATTGAAAATATCCGCGCGAAGCACCCTGATGTTCCAATTATCGGTTTTCCAAAAGGGGCCGGCGCAAAATTGAAAAATTTCGTAAAAAAAACGGGGGTTGATGGGGTTAGTATCGATACATCAACTTCTACAACATGGGCAAAAATTGTTATTCAGCCGCTTTGTCCCGTGCAGGGTAACCTTGACCCCTTATTGCTTGTATCAGGTGGAGCCAAGCTTGAAAAAGCGGTTTATCATATTTTGGATCATTTAAAGGACGGACCGCATATATTTAATCTGGGTCACGGGATTATCCCGCAAACACCACCGGAAAATGTAAAACTGGTTTCAGACATAATTTTAGATTACAGAAGATAAAAATGAGCAAAAAAGTTGCCGTTATCATGTTTAAATTGGGTGGGCCGGATAGTCTGGATGCGGTGAAGCCGTTTTTGTTTAATTTATTTTATGATCCGGCCATTATTACTGTGCCAAATCCGTTTCGCTGGCTAATTGCCAAAATAATATCAAGCCGCAGAACACCGATTGCCCAAGATATTTACAGGGAAATGGGCGTAAGGGAATATATTCGAATTCCAACCGTACAGGACAGTGAAACATTTATTGCGGGCCTTAAAAATTTGGTTTTGGAACACAGGGTTTGACATGATTGATAGCTTGATCAATTTGCTACAGGAATATTATTACTGGCTTCTTTCACTGCATATTATTTCAGTGATCAGCTGGATGGCGGGGATGTTTTATATGCCAAGGTTATTTGTATATCACACACGGCTTGAAACGGGTTCTGAAGCGTCGGAAATGTTTAAGGAAATGGAACGTAAGCTTCTGAGGATCATTATAAACCCGGCTATGGCCGCCACCTGGATATTCGGGCTTGCCCTCTCATTTGGACAGGATAGCTGGCATGCGGGGGGTTGGTTTTACATTAAATTTGCAGCGGTTCTGCTGATGTCAGGATTTCACGGTTATCTTTCAAAATGGCGTAAAGTATTTGCGCGTGATGAAAATAAAAAACCTGAAAAATTTTACCGTATGGTCAATGAAATTCCGACTGTACTTATGATGGTTATTGTTTTTATGGTAATATTAAAACCATTCTCATAAAATAATCTTTGCCAAAGCAGGAAACAAAGAGTATTATCATCATCAGATCGCCCGTCTGGGCGGAATTCTTCCTATATTTAATCAAATTCTTGAATATCTTAATATTATACAATTCTCATACTGAAAAATCATCTGGACATAAAATATGAATTTACTGGACCTTAAAAAGAAAGCCCCGCGTGAGCTTCTTGAACTGGCTGAAGAAAATGGCGTTGAAAATGCCAGCAATCTGCGTAAGCAGGATATGATGTTTGCTATTCTGAAAGCATTGGCTGCAAGAGACGAGGAAATATCAGGCGGTGGTGTGGTTGAGGTTTTGCAGGATGGGTTTGGTTTCCTGAGATCCCCTGAGTCAAATTATCTACCGGGCCCCGATGATATTTATGTCAGCCCAAGCCAGATAAAAAGATTTGCCCTTAGAACCGGTGATACGGTTGAAGGATTAATAAGGGCACCGAAAGACGGGGAGCGTTATTTTGCACTTTTGAAGGTATCCACAATAAATCTTAAAGATCCTGATGCAGGTCGTCATAAAGTTCATTTTGATAGCCTTACACCGCTTCATCCGGATCGGAAATTCAAACTGGACCGCGTGGATCCGACATTACAGGATAAATCAACCCGGGTAATTGATCTGGTTGCACCAATTGGCTTTGGGCAGCGTGGCGTAATTGTGGCGCCGCCAAGAACCGGTAAAACGGTGCTTATGCAGAATGTGGCCCATGCGATAAAGGAAAATCATCCGGATGTGTTTCTGATTGTGCTTTTGATTGATGAGCGTCCCGAAGAGGTTACAGATATGCGGCGCTCTGTTGAAGGAGAAGTGGTTAGCTCGACCTTTGATGAGCCAGCCAGCCGCCACGTTCAGGTCGCCGAGATGGTAATAGAAAAAGCAAAAAGGCTGGTGGAAAACAAATATGACGTTGTGATTTTGCTTGATAGTATTACACGTTTAGCGCGAGCATACAATACCGTTATCCCAAGTTCCGGTAAGGTACTTACCGGTGGTGTTGATGCCAATGCGCTTCAAAGACCAAAACGGTTCTTTGGGGCCGCCCGTAACATTGAAGAAGGGGGATCACTAACGATTATTGCAACCGCACTTATTGATACCGGCAGCCGAATGGATGAAGTTATCTTTGAAGAATTTAAAGGAACGGGTAACTCCGAAATCGTGCTTGACCGTAAAGTCAGTGATAAAAGGATATTCCCGGCAATTGATATTACAAAATCCGGAACAAGAAAAGAAGAACTCCTTCTTGATCCTGGAACACTCGCAAAAATGTATGTTCTCAGGCGTATACTTATGCCGATGGGATCGGTCGATGCGATAGAGTTTCTTCTTAATAAGCTTAAAGAGACCAAGGATAATGAAGAATTCTATAACTCGATGAATAATTAATGCTATCAGATCCTATAAGCCCGCTTCGTGCGGGCTTTTTTATTTGTTGGTGTTTTTGTTGATCTCTGCTTAAATATAAAAATAAATTTAGGGAAGTACAGATATGTCAAATTCAGAAGTGCGTGAGCCAAGTTTTTCAGATGCTTTAATACCGGTCATTGCATTGATATCAATGTTAAGTTTATCTGTGTATCTTTATGGGAATGGTTCATCCAGCGGTGCAAATCAGATTGCACTTATTATGGCAGGATGTGTGGCTCTGCTGATCGGCATAAAGAATGGCTATAACTGGCGGGATTTTGAAAAAGCAGTGGCGCAGGGAATTGCCAATACATTTGGTGCAATTCTTATCCTGATGGCGGTAGGGATGCTTGTAGGATCCTGGATACTATCTGGTACTGTTCCATCGATGATTTATTATGGACTTCAAATACTTAACCCAACTGTTTTTTATTTTACGGCCTGTGTGCTTTGTGCAGTCACGGCAATCAGTATCGGCAGCAGCTGGACGGTTGCAGCAACTATCGGTATTAGTTTGATGGGGATAGCTTCCGGTCTTGGTCTGGATCCGGCGATCACGGCCGGGGCAATTATATCAGGCGCTTACTTTGGTGATAAAATGTCGCCGTTATCCGATACAACGAACCTTGCACCGGCAGTCGCAGGTACGGATCTGTTTACCCATATTCGCCACATGACATGGACGACATTTCCGTCCATTGGTATTGCACTATTACTTTATCTGATTATTGGTTTTACGGCTGAAAGGGAATCGGGAGTTGTTGATCTGGAAGCGCAGCTTAGATTAATTGAAAATAATTTTGATATAGGGTTATATCTGCTTTTGCCGCTCGTAGCCGTTCTTTATATGGCCTATAAGAAAAAACCGGCTTTCCCGGCGATCGTCCTTGGTGCACTTGTTGGAGTTGTCTTTGCGGTGATATTTCAGCAGGACACAATCCGCACCTTTGTTGGTGCTTCGGATAAAGCAGAAATCATTATTTTACTGGATGGTGTCTGGCGGGCGCTCTTTGCCGGGTTTACGGCAAACACGGGTGACAGCACAATGGATCAGCTGCTGACCGGGGGTGGTATGGCAAGCATGCTTAATACCATTTGGCTTGTTATGTGTGCTATTACCTTTGGTTCCATCATGGAAAAGCTGGGTCTTCTGAAACGTCTGGTAATTGGCCTTATCGATATGGCACAGACAACAGGATCTCTTATTTTCGTTACAGCTATGACGTGTATAGGTGTTAATATATTGGCTGCGGATCAGTATATTGCAATTGTGCTTCCTGGTCGGATGTACAGGCTTGAATTCAAACGACGTAAACTTGCAGCAAAAAATTTATCACGTGCACTTGAAGATACTGGCACCGTGACATCGGTGCTTGTGCCCTGGAACACCTGTGGTGCTTATTTCTCAGGGACGCTTGGGATTGCAACATTTACTTATCTGCCTTATTGCTTCTTTAATCTGATAAGCCCTGTCGTTTCCATTTTGTACGGTATGTATAATATTAAAATTGCACCGATCAATGAAGAAGAAGTTTTAGCAGAATAATTTAAAACGGTAATTTTAAATTATCGTCAGTTTCTTCAAGATCAAGAAGGAATTGCTTCGTATGCACACCTTCGCCACCGGAAAATCCTGTAAGCTTGCCATCTTTTCCTAAAACCCGGTGACAGGGGATAAGGATAGGGATCGGATTTTGTCCGCATGCCATTCCCACAGCGCGGGCATGGGAGCCTAGCCGTTTTGAAATATCACCATAGGTAAGAAATTTGCCGTATGGAATTTCAAGCATGATGTTCCATACCTTTTTCTGAAAATCTGTGCCCGGAGGATCAAGTGGTATATCAAAAGTCGGTTTATCACCATCGAAATACTGATCAAGCAAATTTTTCGTCTTTAATAAAAGCTCTGTTTCTTCCTGAAAGGGGGACCATCCCCAATCGAGCGAGACAATTTTTCCGACCTCTTCGCTAATGGTAAGGTCGCCAACAGGGCTATGAACTGATAGTTGTGCCATTTTACTTGTTACGCCTATAAATAGAAAAATTGCTGTTTAAAATATTTCTTCTTTTCGCTTGTGGATAACTTAAAAAGTTATTTAATAACAAGGGTTTACTTAAAGACAACTTCGCTAAAACAGGAAAAAGAAGAACGCTACAGCGGCCAGGAGATTAAGATAGCCTTACTGGGTGACGTAAACTGCATCTACAGTGTCCTGTTTTTTTGATGGTCTTATATTCACGAGTAAGTTATATCATAGGAGAATGTGCAAAACTATTTTTTAAAGAAAGCAGTGTAATTTTTGATGACAATTTTTGCTTTATCAAGTGGACGGGGCCGGGCGGGCATAAGTGTTATTCGCGTATCCGGTTCGGAAACAAAAAAGGCAATATCAGTTTTGACAAAAAACAAAAAATTGCCAGCACCGCGGCAAGCGGCACTGAACTGGTTTTATGATCCCTTAAATGGTGAACCGATTGACAGAGGTTTGGTTATCTTTTTTCCTGGTCCAAACAGTTTTACAGGTGAAGATATTGCCGAATTTCATGTTCATGGTGGCTATGCTGTTGTTACCGAAATTTTAGAGGCGCTTTCTAGTATTGACGGGTTAAGATCAGCGGAGGCCGGTGAATTTACTCGCCGGGCATTTGATAATGGCAAGATGGATCTGACGGTGGCGGAGGGGCTCGCCGATTTAATTAATGCTGAAACAAGTGCCCAGCGTCGTCAGGCCTTAAGACAAATGGATGGTGAACTTGCGGGTATTTATAAAGGCTGGCGGGAAGAAATAGTGAAGGCCATGGCCTATCTGGAAGCGGATATTGATTTTTCGGATGAAGAAATTCCTGATGATGTAACGGCAGGCACAAGACCGATTGTTGAAAAGTTAAGGACGGAAATAGCAGACCATTTAAATGATTCCTTCCGGGGGGAGAGATTGAGACATGGTTTACAGGTTGTGCTTTTGGGAGCCCCAAATGCTGGAAAATCCACGCTCCTTAATTATCTTTCGAAACGGGATGTAGCAATCGTATCGGACATTGCCGGCACAACAAGAGACTTGCTGGAAGTACATTTGGATATCTCAGGATATCCGGTAAATGTAACAGATACCGCAGGTATAAGGGAAAGCCGTGATGTTATAGAAGCAGAGGGCGTGCGACGCGCACAGCAGAAAGCACACAATGCTGACCTTAAAATACTGATCATTGATGGCTCACAGCCAGTCCTCATTGATGAAAAAATGAAGCAACATATAGATAACAACACCATGATTTTATGGAATAAAAAGGATCTTGGTCACGCAGGGCACCATAAAATTAATGAAGCCATCGGCAATTGGGTGGTTTCATTATCTTCCGAAGACGGTATGCCAAACTTTATGACCGCTTTTGAACAGGAGGTAGGAAAGCGTATGGAATTAACCGAGGTTCCATCACTAACGCGTACGCGCCATAGAGAAAATCTTAAATCTGCCCTTACACATCTTGAACGATATCTGAATGCAGTGCATTCTGAACTTGAATTGCTGAGTGAAGATTTGCGTATGGCGGCCCGTGATATCGGTAAAATTACCGGGATGGTTGATGTAGAAGAAATACTTGAAAAGATCTTTAAGGAGTTTTGCATCGGTAAATGATGATAATAATGTTTCACGTGGAACATAAATCAGCAATTTTACCAATCATGTTTTGACTTCTAAATGGCTTGACCTTAAAGTCCCGCTTATTTTCTGTGATTCACGGATAGATTCTGATGGAACAATTTGATGTGATTGTGATTGGGGGCGGGCACGCTGGCTGTGAGGCTGCGGCGGCATCTGCGCGAATGGGCGCAAAAACATTACTCATCACCCATAAAGTTGAAACAATAGGCGAAATGTCCTGTAATCCCGCCATAGGGGGGTTGGGTAAGGGGCATCTGGTACGTGAAATTGATGCTCTAGATGGCGTTATGGGGCGTGTCGCTGACGCGTCAGGTATTCAGTTCCGTATGCTGAACCGCAGGAAGGGCCCGGCGGTCAGAGGGCCGAGATGCCAGGCAGACCGCAGTTTATACCGTAAAAACATGCAGGAACTACTGAAAAATTATAACAATCTTACAATAAAAGCCGCTGCTGTTGAGGATTTATTGTTTAATGAAGATGTAGCGGGCGCAGTTTCAGGGGTTATTACAGAAAATGGTGAAGAAATCCGATGCAGTAAAGTAATTCTGACAACAGGTACTTTTCTGCGCGGCGTGATACATATCGGTCAAGAAAGAATACCGGCCGGACGTAAGTCAGTGGAAAGCGAAAATGAACCCCCCGCCATTGGTCTTTCAAAAACATTGGAAAGATTTGGGTTTACACTGAACCGGTTAAAAACAGGAACGCCGGCACGGCTAAACGGTAAAACAATTGATTGGTCCAAATGTGAAGTGCAACCGGGAGACTATCCCCCAAGTCCCTTTTCCTTTATGAATAATAATATTATGGTACGGCAGATTGATTGTTATATCACCCATACGAACGAAAAAACCCATAATATTATCAGGGACAACCTTCATCTTTCGGCCATGTATTCAGGGAATATCGAAGGGACCGGCCCCCGTTACTGTCCGTCAATTGAAGATAAAATTGTTAGGTTTTCTGATAAAACATCGCATCAAATATTTCTTGAACCGGAAGGCCTGGAGACGGATACGGTTTATCCTAACGGAATTTCAACATCCCTGCCTGTGGATGTACAGGAAGCCTATATAAAGTCCATAAAAGGCCTTGAAAATGTTGAAATTTTGCAGCCTGGATATGCCATAGAGTATGATTATGTTAACCCTCAGGAGCTCCTCGCAACCCTTGAAACCAAAAGGGTTTCTGGGCTTTATCTCGCAGGTCAGATCAATGGAACAACCGGCTATGAAGAAGCCGCGGCACAGGGTCTTGTTGCGGGTATAAACGCCGCCAGATCCGTAGAGGGTAAGGACATTTTCCTACTTGATCGCGCGGATGCGTATATAGGTGTGATGATTGATGATCTTGTTACCAAAGGGACAAAAGAACCTTACCGCATGTTTACCTCACGTGCGGAATATCGGCTTAAGCTCCGGGCCGATAATGCGGATCAACGTTTAACAGGGTTGGGTATTGATATTGGACTGGTTGGGGACGAACGTAAAAAAGCCTTTGAAGACAAGATCAATAAACTTGCCTATTATGGCTCAATGCTTGATGACTTAAATTTAAGCCCGAACGAAGCGGCAAAGCATGGTCTTAAAATCAACATGGATGGTGTACGTCGTACGGCAAAAACATTGCTTTCCTATCCGGATATTACATTTGAGTTGATCGCGGAAATCTGGCCGGTATTAAACGAAATGCCGAATGATATTATGGAACAGCTGGTGATTGATTCCACCTACAGCGGATATCTGGAAAGGCAGGAAGCAGATATTTTAGCCTTTAGAAAAGACGAAAATCTGCAGCTTTCATCTGATCTTGATTATGGCCAGATCGGGGGTCTTTCAAATGAAGTTATGGAAAAACTGAATATGGCAAAACCCGCCACGCTTGGTGCTGCGGGGCGGATTTCAGGTGTAACACCCGCTGCTTTAACGGCGCTCCTGCGTTATGTAAAGCGTAAAGAAAATAAGGCAACCGCATAATGGTTCCGATGAGCGCGGAAGATTTTCAGATCCACCTTAATGTTCCACGTGAAACAATGGACAAATTTATAATCTTTTCGGAATTACTAAAAAAGTGGCAAAAATCAATAAACCTGGTTAGTAATAATACCCTGTCCGATATGTGGCGCAGACATTTTTTTGATAGCGCTCAGTTGATCAATTTTATTCCTGAGAGGGAAAATACAGTGATTTTGGATCTTGGAAGCGGGGCGGGGTTTCCGGGACTGGTTCTTTCCATTCTGGGTGTAAGCCGGGTCCATCTTGTGGAAGCTGTGGGCAAAAAATGTTATTTCATGAACCATGTCATCCGGGAAACAGGCATAAATGCAATTGTACATAATGAACGTATTGAAAAAATGACACCATTTCCCGTCGATACGATTACGTCACGGGCCTGCGCGGATATAGGCACTTTGCTCCAATTAACGGCTTCATTTCGGGGGGAAAAAACAGAGTGCTTATTCCTAAAAGGGGAACGTTGGCAGGAAGAAATCCAGACCGCACAAAAAAAATATTCATTTAATGTAAAAAAACAGGCAAGCAAATCGGAAGAATCAGGTATGGTACTTTCCTTAAGTAATATAAAGGGTTGGGGACCCGGGTAAAATATATATAGGGACGGAGTTTATCCACAATGTTATCCACAGACTTATCCTCTAAAGGGCGGCAACCGGAAATCATAGCAGTCGCCAATCAAAAAGGGGGAGTAGGGAAAACAACGACTGCAATAAATCTGGCGACCGCACTTGCAGCGACAAAAAAAAATATATTACTCATTGATATGGATCCGCAGGGCAATGCCAGTACCGGCCTTGGGCGGGAACGAAATGAACGCGAACATAGTAGCTACGAAGTGATTATGGGCGAGGTGTCATTAGAGGAAGCTATTGTTAAAACGCTTGTGCCCGGACTTGACCTTGTACCATCAACCATAGATCTTACGGGTGCGGAGCTGGAACTTGTGGATGCTGAACAACGGACGTTCCGTTTACGGCGCGCCTTTCGTGACCCTGTTCTTGAACATTATGATTATGTGTTAATTGATTGCCCGCCATCTCTTAATTTGCTCACCCTAAATACACTTGCTGCGTCTCATTCCGTATTGGTACCTTTACAGTGTGAATTTTTTGCACTTGAAGGGCTTAGTCTTTTGCTGCAGACAATTGAAACGGTGAAAGCTAACTTTAATCCAAGTCTTGAAATTGGTGGTATTATCCTTACCATGTTTGACAGCCGCAATAATCTATCTGAACAGGTTGCTGCTGATGTGAGAAACTTTCTGGGTGATAAGGTTTTTAAAACAGTCATACCCCGCAATGTCCGTGTATCAGAGGCGCCATCACACGGCAGGCCCGTTCTTCTTTATGATCTCAGATGTGCCGGAAGTCAGGCCTACCTGGAACTGGCAGCAGAGTTGCTAAAACGACAGAAAAAAGCCAGGGCAGCATAAATAAATTAATAAAATCAAGGACTTATAGCAATATGGCTCAAAATAACATCGATAAAAAAGCCACAAAAAAGACGTCAGCTCCGAAAATGGGATTAGGGCGCGGATTGTCGTCACTGATGAGTACGCGGGAAACAGCCTATGACGATATACCAACTACATCAACGGCCAGGCCTGCGCAAAAACCGGCAGGCAGGGAAATACCAATTGAATTTTTAGTCGCCAATGCCTATCAGCCCAGAACCTATTTTGATGAAGAAAAAGCACAGGAACTTCTAGAGTCTGTTAAAGCCAAGGGTATTATCCAGCCACTTCTGGTGCGTCAAAAAGGAAAGGACAAATATGAAATAGTCGCCGGAGAACGCCGTTGGCGCGCGGCGCAAGCGGCGGGACTGCATCAAGTGCCTGTGGTCATTAAAGACCTTACAGATGAAGAAGCGCTTGAAATTGCCATAATTGAAAATATCCAACGTCATGATCTGAACCCGATCGAAGAGGCGCTTGGCTACAAACGGCTTATGGATGAATTTTCACATACGCAGAACGCGCTTGGCAAAGCGGTTGGCAAAAGCAGAAGTCATATTGCAAATATGCTCAGACTGTTGTCATTACCAGAAGTGGTGCAGAAGCTGATGCAGGATGGTGCAATAAGCATGGGTCATGCCAGGGCACTTATTACGGCCGATGATCCGGCGTCACTTGCCAAACTTGTTGTGAAGGAGGGTTTAAGTGTTCGCCAGACTGAACAAATGGCAAAATCGCTGAAATCAGGTAATACAGCTAAGAATTCAAAAACGATTAACAAGCCATCAGGCAAAGATGCAGATACAGAAGCTTTTGAAAATGAACTGTCCATCGCGATCGGTTTAAAGGTCGAATTGGAAAGTCAGAACGGGGAATCGGGTGTTCTTAAAATTCATTATAAATCGCTTGAACAACTTGATGATATTTGCGCAAGACTTAATAACGATTCTTAACTAATCCCTATATTTATCAATAATTTAGTAAAAAGGACTAATTTAGTCCTATTTATATTGACAAACCCCTCAAACAACACCATGTAATAGGCAAATTGACCCTAATTCGGGATATGTGATGATTAGACTTTCAAATCTTGCCGATTATGCCGTTGTGCTGATGAGCACCATTGCCGCACGGCCGGACGAAATTCATACGGCGGCAACACTGAATGCAGAAACCAAAGTACCACTTCCGACGGTTAGCAAAATTCTTGGAAAAATGGCAAAAGCTGAATTTCTTGCCTCACACCGCGGAATAGGTGGCGGTTTTTCAATGAGTATGAATAAAGAAGAAATTTCAGTTGCAGATATTATTGAAGCCGTTGACGGCCCTGTTCAGCTTACAAATTGTCTGGGCGAAGAAGATGCCGGATGTGGTTATGAGACAGTTTGTACAACAAGAAGTAAATGGAACAAAATAAATGAAGCCGTTTATCATGCACTTGATAGTGTATCGCTTTCTGACATGATCCATGAACCATATGATTTTTTTCAACTGCCAAATAAAAAACAAGAAACGAGGGTAAATGATGGTTAGTACCCTGGAAACAAGACAGACAGTAGAAAAAGTCGGAAGTGATTATAAATACGGGTTTGTTACTGACATCGAAATGGTCAAGGCCCCAAAAGGTCTGAATGAAGATGTCATAGGATTTATTTCAGCAAAAAAACAGGAGCCGGAATGGTTGCTTGACTGGCGTCTTAAAGCGTACCGTAAATGGATCACGATGGAAGAACCTGACTGGGCTTTGCTGGAGTATGAAAAACCCGACTTTCAGGATATATATTATTACGCGGCCCCCAAATCAGCCGATGATCGTCCCAAAAGCCTCGATGAAGTTGATCCGGAACTGCTTCGTACATACGAAAAACTTGGTATTTCATTACAAGAACAGGAAGTGCTTGCCGGTGTCGCGGTTGATGTGGTTTTTGACAGTGTTTCCGTCGCAACAACATTCCGCGAAACACTGAAGAAAAAGGGTGTTATTTTCTGCTCCATTTCTGAAGCGGCAAGAGAATATCCTGATCTGATGCGGAAATATCTGGGATCTGTAGTACCGGCAGCCGATAATTTTTATGCTGCCCTAAACAGTGCCGTTTTTACCGATGGCACATTTGTTTATATTCCGAAAGGGGTGCGTTGCCCGATGGAGCTAAGTACTTATTTCAGAATTAACGAAGCCAACACCGGGCAATTTGAAAGAACACTGATTATTGCAGACGATGAAAGCTATGTTTCCTATCTGGAAGGATGTACCGCGCCTATGCGTGATGAAAACCAGCTGCATGCAGCGGTGGTTGAAATAGTCGTCCTTGAAGAAGCGGAAGTAAAATATTCAACGGTGCAAAACTGGTATCCAGGCGATAAAGACGGCAAGGGCGGAATATATAATTTTGTGACAAAGCGTGCCGCATGCCGTGGCACTAATTCCAAAGTCTCCTGGACACAGGTTGAAACGGGTTCGGCCATAACCTGGAAATACCCAAGCTGTATTTTACAGGGTGATGGCTCAATTGGTGAATTTTATTCTGTGGCCATCACCAATAATTATCAGCAGGCTGATACAGGCACAAAAATGATTCATATTGGCAAAAACACATCAAGCACGATCATTTCAAAAGGGATTTCAGCCGGAAAAGCACAAAATACATATCGTGGTCTGGTTCGTATTTTACCCAATGCGGAAAATACACGGAATTTCACACAATGTGACAGTCTTCTTATTGGTGATGAATGTGGTGCGCATACGGTACCGTTTATTGAAACCAAAAATCCTACAGCCCAAGTTGAGCATGAAGCAACCACATCGAAAATAAGTGAAGAACAGCTTTTTTATTGCTTGCAGCGCGGACTGGATGTTGAGGAATCCGTCTCGCTGATTGTGAATGGTTTCTGCAAGGAAGTCATGCAGCAGCTTCCCATGGAATTTGCTGTTGAAGCGCAAAAATTATTAGGCATTAGTTTAGAGGGAAGTGTCGGTTAACCGATACTGGTGATAAATGTTGGAAATTAAAAATTTACATGTCGAAGTAGACGGCAAAAAAATCCTTAAAGGACTTAATCTTAAAATAAATGCCGGTGAAGTGCATGCGATTATGGGCCCGAATGGTGCGGGTAAATCAACCCTTTCTTATGCGATATGTGGTAAGGAAGGATATAAAATTACTGAAGGGTCAATTATCTTTAAGGGAAAAAATATTCTTGAACTTGAAGCCAATGAACGTGCCGGTGAAGGTATATTTTTAGGGTTTCAATATCCGGTCGAAATTCCCGGTGTATCAAATATGAATTTCTTAAAAGCAGCGATTAATTCAATCCGCAAATACCGCGGAGAAAAGGAAATGGCGGCTGTCGATTTCTTAAAACTTATTCGTGCGAAGGCAGCAGAACTTGAAATGGATCCTGAAATGCTGAAACGCGCTGTAAATGTGGGTTTTTCCGGCGGTGAAAAGAAACGCAATGAAATGGTTCAAATGGCGATGATCGATCCGGTATTTTCTGTTCTGGACGAAACAGACAGCGGTCTTGATATTGATGCACTTCGTATTGTTGCGGATGGTATTAACAGAATGCGAAATCCTGAGAAGGCAATTTTGGTAATCACCCATTATCAACGGTTGCTTGACTATGTGGTGCCTGACTTTGTTCATGTGCTCTCGAACGGTAAAATCGTTAAATCCGGCGATAAGGAGCTTGCCCATCAGCTTGAAAAAGATGGTTATGCGGGTCTGGGCATTGATGAAAATGCGGCGTAAGGCGGAATGATGAACACTAAAAATTATTTCAGCGGTGAACATTTGGCATCGCACTTTGCGGCGATTAAGCCCCAACTCCCCGGTGCGGATATTGGGTGGCTGGAAGTTTTGCGTGAAGATAGTATGAAAAGGTTTCTGGAAATTGGCATTCCCGGGCCACGTGTTGAAGAATGGAAATATACCAATCTTGGGCTTCTAAAAAATAAATCATTTAATGTTTCAGAAAATCAAATTGATATAGACGCCGCCCTTATAGACACATTGACTATCCCGGATTTAACAGGCTCAAAAGTTGTTTTTATCGACGGTTATTTAAGTATAAAATATACCAACATTGATAAAAATGAAGGAATAATACTTTCAAGCTTAAATGATTTTGTAAAAAATAATCCTGATCGGTCAAAGGCTCTGTTTAATAATCAACAAAGTGTCGGTGGTCTTTCCAATTTGAACCTGGCGTTAATGACAGGTGGTTATGTTTTACTGATAGACGAAAATATAAAGTTGGCTGAGCCAATCCAGATCATTCATTTTGCAACGCAGGCTGAAAATGCTAATGCGCTGAGAACACAGAACTTTATTGAAATAAAGCAAGGTGGCAGTGCACAGATTATTGAAAATTTTGTTTCCCTGAACCAAAATTTCAAATGGCGGCAGAATAACACCCATATTACTGTGGCAAAAAATGCCAGCCTGGAAATTTACCAGTTCCAGAATGAAAGTGCTGAAATGCTTCATATGGCCGAAACATATATAGATGTCGAAGATGAAGCGGATTTCAAACATTTTTCATTAAATATAGGGGGCATGCTTAGTCGCACGGAATTAAAGCCAACTTTAATTGGAAAACATGCAAATATTGAACTGCGCGGTGCTTTCTTAGGAAGAGATGGCGCCTCCCATGATGTGTTTACCCATATGAAACATATGGTACCGGAAGGAACAAGCAATCAGGTCTATCGTGGTGTTCTGGACAAGGGCGGCAAATCCGCATTTCAGGGCAGAGTATATGTCGCGAAGGATGCCCAGCTAACCAATGCGGAACAATCCAATAAAAACCTGATCCTTGACCGCAGTGCAGAGGCAAACAGCAAGCCTGAATTGCTTATTTATGCCGATGATGTAAAATGTGCTCATGGGGCAACCGTTGGTGAACTTGATCAGGGAGCACTTTTCTATCTTAAATCCCGCGGCCTTGATCATAAAGCGGCCAAAGCCCTTCTTGTTGAAGCATTCGTTTCCGAAGTTTTTGATGATATAAAAATTGAACCGGTAAGACAAAAATATCTGACCCTTGCACGGGACTGGCTGGAGCATGGTGAATGACCGCCCTACAGAATAATTATAATATCGATGAAATACGCCGGGAGTTTCCGATTTTTGAACAGGAAATTTACGGCAAACCGCTTACATTTCTTGATAGTGCGGCAAGTGCACAAAAACCAAAATGTGTCATAGATGCCGTTCATGACTGCTATTCCAATGAATATGCAAATATTCACCGCGGCGGCTATTTTCTATCACAAACATTAACCGCCAAATATGAAAAGGCACGTGTAACAGTTCGTGACCATATCGGTGCGCGATCATCCAGGGAAATTATATTTGTCCGGGGAGCCACGGAAGCTATTAATCTGGTCGCGCAAAGCTGGGGCAGAAAATTTCTGAGCGAAGGCGATGAAATAATTTTAAGCCAAATGGAACATCATTCCAACATTGTGCCCTGGCAGATACTGCGCGGTGAAAAGAACCTTTTAATCACTGTAAGCCCGATTGATCAAAAGGGTAACTTCCTTTTGGATGAATATAAAAAAATACTGAGTAAAAAAACAAAATTGGTAGCGATCACCCATATTTCAAATGCACTTGGGACGATCACACCGATCAGGGAAATTATCCGTCTTGCACATGATGTTGGGGCGTTGGTTCTGGTTGATGGTTGTCAGGCATTGCCACATATGCCAATTGATGTTGCGGATCTTGATGCTGATTTTTATGTATTTTCCGGCCATAAGATGTATGGCCCGACGGGCGTCGGGGTTTTATATGGCAAGAGGGACTTGCTTGAAAAAATGCCACCGTATCAGGGTGGTGGCGATATGATCCGTTCTGTGACTTTCGAAGAAACAATTTTTAATGAACTGCCGCATAAATTTGAAGCAGGTACGCCACACATTGTTGGCGGTATAGGCTTAGCCGTGGCGATAAATTATATAAATGCGCTAGGATTTCAGAATATCCATGACCATGAAGCAGCGCTTCTTGAGTATGCACTTGAAAAAATCAAAGAAGTAGAAGGTATTGAACTGCGCGGACAGGCTGACGACCTTGCCGGAATATTATCCTTTACCATGAAAGCGGCACATCCACATGATATTGGTACGATTTTGGATCAGGACGGGATTGCCATAAGGACCGGGCATCATTGCGCCCAGCCGGTGATGGATTTTATGGATATACCGGCGACGGCACGGGCATCATTCGGACTATATAATACCAAACAGGATGTGGACCGTCTGATCGACGGACTACATAAAGTAAACAGAATTTTTGCGTAAATCAAAGGTGATAACATGAGCTTTCTTGATGGCTTTTTAAACCAAAAATCTGGTGAAGAAGAAAAACAAAGACCAGCGGAAACAAAATCGAACGGTGAAAATGGTAAAATTTCATTCGAGGAAAAGCAGAAATTGCAGCATCTTGCCGCGGACAAACTCAGAGAGATTTACGATCCTGAAATTCCGGTCAATATTTATGAACTTGGCCTGATTTACGATATTGATGTAAATGATTATGCGGATATTGTCGTAACAATGACGTTGACATCACCCCACTGCCCGGTGGCAGAATCCTTGCCTGGCGAAGTCGAATATCGTGTCCGGGAAATTGAGGGTGTAGGTGATGTACAGGTCGCTCTGGTCTGGGAACCACCATGGGATATGTCGATGATGTCAGAAGCCGCACGTCTGGAAATGGGATTCATTTAGTTTTATAGCTGTGTTATTCTTTGGCGTAGCTGTTCAAAAAGCGCCGGTACTTCCTTTAAATGCTCTGCTTCGGCATCAAGGATCACATTGAAAGCCCGTTTTTTCAGTTCCATCAAGGGCATACGCTCTGTAATTCCTTCTGCCATGGCCTGGCGGTAAAGCAGGTCAATTAACCTTTCTGCGCCATTTAGCCGACCCCATAAATAATCATTTTCGCGGTCCTCACGACTGAAAAAAGCACCAAAGCTTCGCATGGCCGTGCCCTTTAACGGCATTTCAAGGGGATCTGATTTCAGGCACAAATCATCATTCGGGCTAATGCGGTTTACCAGAATTTCGTCGAATTCACCGAGCGATTTTGCTCCCATTATCGAAAAAGTAATGACGTCCCAGAACACGAACCCAAGATAGCTGGTAATCAAATTACTTTTAAACTCTTCGTTCCAGCTATTATTAATTTGAGTGGCTATAAGCTCGTCGGTTTCCATGCGAATATGATCAAGCCCGAATACCGGTAAAAGCGTTTCTAAAATACTGGCAACATCATCCTGATGTTTTTCCAGGTGAGCAAGATTTCGGGGGCAGGTTAATTCATCTGTGAATGAAAAGTCGATTAACTGTGTCACAATATTTCTAAGATGTGCTTTCGTGCGTTCCTTTAACTTATCCGCAGCACTGGCATTTTTAATTTCTTCAAGAATTTCATAAAGTGCCATTTTACAATCATCCAGCTCATCTACATGCTCGGGATATTTGCCATACTGGTTATTAAGTTCCTGTATCAGAAACTGGATACGTCTTTTCTGATAATCTATATCGAAATTAATAATAAAATCGACCCAGTAAGGTAAAGTACTCAAACTTGAAGTAGTTCTTATGAAGCTACTGGTCCAGGCAAAAAGGCCTGATTTATTTGGACTGGAAATATCGCCATAAAGAAGACTTTCCCCAACTGAATCCTTTAGAACCCAACATTGTAGCATTGAAAACACCCTGCGTCGTTCTGTACCCCCAGGCGGCAGTTCACAAATATCAGCAATTATTTTCGTAAGACTTGAAACGGTGCTTCTTATTTTCAGGCGTGCATAGGCTTCATAGCTATAGCCGGCTTCTGTGACGGCACGCGCACTTGCCAGATTTCGCCATTCTGAAAGTTGTGCCGGGGTTGTTTTGCTGCGAAATTTTTTGGGTGAAACATCAAAAACAAGTTTCTCAACACTGGGTTTTACTGAATCGACAACAGATTTGATCGTTTTCACTTTCTCATTATGTTTGTGAATTTCCTGCAGATCATCATGCATAGGTTCGTTCATGGGAATATCAGACAGAGCCCCTTTTAATGTATTAAGCATGGCGGGCGGGGCGCCCGCTGCCTTACTGCGCATTTTTTCCGGATTTGGATCAATATAAACCAATCGCCGGCTTACTTCACGAAACGCAGGACGGTCATGTATTGCTTCAATGGCCTTGTCGAACGGTTTATTATTCAGGATACTGCCATCTAGAAAGGATGTAAGTTCCGGGTTAACGCCAGCAAGGCTATATTCTTTGAAATTATTGCTTAAAAAGTCGTCTTTCTTTTCCCATATCGATCCATTTTCCTTAAAGAAATGATCCACTTCACGAAGTTGTGCCGGTGGAAACGCGCCCGGAAAACAGGATGTTGCACGTGCAGCAAAACTAAGGGATGCCAGATCATTATCATCAAAATCGCTTTTTATCACAGAAGATATATCCGAAGAAGTTTTCTTGAAATAGCTGAATTTAAGGGTGTGGCGATGTTCAAGTTCTGAAATTTGTGGTGGGTCATTCAGTAATATGGATCTTTTATAACCATAAAAGTCGGTAAGTGTGACAAAAAGTTCCAGTTTGTGCCCGCGTGGCAGTAATGAATGATAATTTACCTTTCCCATTGCCTTTAGCCCGTTATAAACCAGTTTTAACAGGTGCTTGCCATCAAACGGCGGCTTTAAATCCCATATATTCAGAAGGGCGGGAAGCTTTTCACGCACATTAGAAGTCAAATTACCCTTACCCAGAAACTTCCCGCTTAATATATTAATAAGGGGAACCGTCAGTAACTTTTCCAGTTTGCTGGCCTTTTTTTTCTGGCCCTTTAAGTTTGTAACATCAGCTTCAATAAGCCAATGATGCCTTAAATGGTCAAAATTAAGATCATGTGCAATGGCCCGGGCCAGAAAAACACTATTCATTCCGCCAGCGGATGCACCGGCGATAGTGTCGATAATGACCCGGATATCCATTTCCGGCGCAAAGGTTTTTAGGATATCAAAATATACCAGTTCGGTATCCGGGATATCCGTGACATTCTCATTGGGGTACATATAAGTTTTACGGGAAGGGTGGTCGATGTCTGCACTGACATGAATTGCTTTTGATGCCCGGGCAAGCTTAAGGATTTCCTTGCTAACGCCATGGATATATATTGCAAGTGAAACGCCACCAAAACAAACGAGTGCCAATCTTAGTTCTTTTTCTCTCACTTTTTCATCCATCTTTCTTTATTGGATAATTTTTAAAGGGGGATACCAGTAATTCAATAATATTTAACGGTTTTTTGAACCCGAATTCCTTTAAACCCTGTCTCATTTCACTATATCCTAAAGTTGGCTTATCCACATATGTTCCAAACATTTTATCCCAGATACAAAGATTAAAGCCATAATTACTGTTTGTTTCTGAACTAATCTCGGAATGGTGGATCCAGTGAACTTCGGGAGTGATTATGAAAGTCCGAAGGAATTTTTCAATGGCTGAAGCCAACTTCAGATTACTATGATTAAAGAGCGCGAGACCATTTAACAGGATCTCAAAAACAATAACAGCTGCTGCAGGTATCCCCATAATCAATACAAAGGCCATCTTGATCAGCATGGATATAATTATTTCAAAAGGGTGAAATCGGACGGCTGATGTTACATCAAGGGCCAGTTCCGTATGATGCATGCGATGCAGCCGCCAGAGCAAAGGAATTTTATGCATTATCACATGCTGGCCATAAATCAATAGATCAAGCAATAAAAGTGAAATGAAAAATACAAGCCCTTCATTTAAGACTATTATATTGAATAATCCTATATTTGTTTCGGAAGCGTAATGAGCAACGCCAACAGCAAGTAGCGGAAACAGTAACCGCATAACAATACTATCCAAAATCACTATTGTTATATTGGTAAACCATTGAACAGGACGTGGCGTTTGGCGTTTGGCCAGAGGGGCGACAAATTCTGCGCTTGCCAATATAAACAACAGGCTCAAAAAAACGCCAAGGCGGACTTGTTGTTCATTTTCGATCAAAAAATTCATCATTTAAAATATTTAGAAATCCGATGCGATACCATTTTTTTCCCAGTCTCCATAACGGACAGGGTCCGGCCCATCTCTTCCACCTACTTCCTTTGGCAAGGGTTGAGGGCCTTTTCGGACATCTTCGGTTTCTGTTTTGTCCTTATCTTTATTTTTTTTGTCCATAATTATAACTCTTACATGATAAACACTTTAATCATAAAGTAATTAAGAGGGAAAGCAAATCAACACCTTGGCAAACTTTACTTACTGTGTTACTGGCCTATGAACATTGGATTTTAATCATGAACCAACAGGCGGATAGCAGAGAGCAGGCCTTTCTGATTTTAAAAGAGGTGCTTGACAATGGCACTACCCTGGAAAATGCATTTGAGAAACATTCCAGAGGGGTGTCTTCAGTCGATAAAAGGTTTATCCGTCATCTGACGACCACAACCCTAAGGCATCTGGGACAACTGGACCGCATTATTGACCACAGCACAAAAACAAAGCTTGGAAATACGCAAATGGCGGTTCGTCATTTGCTAAGACTTGGTATCTGCCAATTATTATTTACGCAAATTCCTTCTCATGCAGCTGTCAATACAACCGTAAATCTAATGGATCAATCCATTGGTAAAAAGTTACGTTATCTGAAGAACACGGTAAATGCGGTTTTGAGAAAAGTTGATCGCGACCGTGCGGAATTAGTCAAGAAATATGGAAATTCAAGACATAATATTCCCGGATGGATGCTTAACAGGTGGGATTCAAGATATGGAAAGGAAACCGTTAAGGAAATTATCACGCAAATACTGCAGGAACCACCTCTTGATCTTGCTTTATTATCACAAGCGGATGTCGATGAATGGGCTGTGAAACTTAATGGAGAAAAACTGCCTTTGGGGGGCATCCGCGTTAAAAATGCAGGCAATATCAAAGACTTACCCGGATATGAAGAAGGATTATGGTGGGTGCAGGATTTAGCGGCACAACTTCCGGCACACCTTTTAGGCGCCAGAAAAGATGATGAACTATTGGATATTTGTGCGGCACCGGGTGGGAAGACCCTGCAATCTGCCGCAAAAGGCATAAAAGTTACGGCGCTGGATATTTCAAGAAAAAGGCTAGAAAGGCTCCATGAGAATTTAAGACGACTTTCGCTTAAGGCTGGAATTGTAGAATTGGACATACTTAATTTTGAGCCAAAAAGGCAGTGGCAATATATTTTGCTTGATGCACCGTGCAGTTCAACGGGAACGATCCGAAGGCATCCGGAAATATTATGGGGCCAACGAGAGGATAAAATTGGATCTCTGTCAATTTTACAGGCAAAAATGCTCGATAAAGCAGCAGCATTGCTGGCACCCGGGGGGATTTTGATTTATTGTACCTGTTCACTGGAAAAGGAAGAGGGGCCGGATCAGATTAATGCTTTACTGGAGCGCAGCAGCACATTAAAACGAAAGGTGATCAGCCCTGGTGAATTGCCCGGACTTGAACAGTCAATATTGCAAACAGGGGATGTTCAAACATTGCCACATTATTTTAGTGACGGGATGGACGGATTTTTCATTTCACGTCTTATAAAGGATAAAGGTTAGTAAATGACATCACATGTTAAAATAGCCCCATCAATTTTGTCGGCGGATTTTGCCAAGCTTGGCGAAGAAGTAGAAGCAATATCAAAAGCGGGGGCCGATTATATTCATGTGGATGTGATGGATGGTCACTTCGTGCCAAACATAACCATCGGTCCGGATGTGGTGAAGGCGATCAGACCGCATAGCAATAAAATATTTGATGTTCATTTAATGATTTCCCCCGTTGATCCCTATGTAGAGGCATTTGCCAATGCCGGGTCGGACATTATAACGATACATGCGGAAGCGACGCCCCATTATCACAGGACACTGCAATTTATAAAATCGCTCGGTAAAAAAGCAGGTATCTCCCTTAATCCGGCAACACCGGTAAGTGCCATAGAGCACGTGATGGATCTTGTTGATTTGGTGCTTATCATGAGTGTTAACCCCGGTTTTGGCGGACAGAAATTTATACCTGCCTCACTTGATAAAATCAGGCAGGTACGTGGCCTTATTGAAAAACAGGGAAGACATATAGATTTGGAAGTGGATGGCGGCGTCAACAGGGAAACTGCCAAATCAATAATTGCTGCCGGTGCCGATGTGCTGGTTGCCGGGACCGCGACCTTTGAGGGTGGACCAGAAAGATATGCAGAAAACATTGCGGCGCTTGCTGCCCGGTAAATAGATGACGCGTTTAACATTTACTATTGTTTTTTTTTAATTGGGCTATGATATGCTCCTGACAGTCAGTCGATCATAGTGGAGAAAAGTTGTTAATGGCTCAGTTTCGCCGAAATCCAGTTACACCATCCAGTAGAAAACCACCTAACCCGCTGGCTAAAGCAGTGGGCAGGGCGAAACACAGTAAATTGATCCATGATTTGACTTTAAGAGGTGACAAGCCTTTAAATCTGCTTGGCACGCCTCCTAATATTTGGCGTGGTTCGGTTCGCTCAGGCACGCAAATGGTTTGTGGCAAAATCATTGGCGGCGGACATCCGCTGGAAAATGATGATGAAGACCAGGATATCTGGCCGGATGAAAGTATTTGGCATACTACAAATCTAGATAAGCATTGGCTGGAATATCTACATTCTTTCAATTGGCTAGCGGACATTAATCAGGCCGTAGATCAGGGTGCTGCAAAAAAAAGAGCCCAGGAACTAGTCGAAGGATGGATCGAACAAAATACCCATTGGGGCGAAATCTCCTGGCGTCCGGATATTGTCGGGGAACGACTTTTGAACTGGCTTGTCTATACGCCGCTTGTTCTTGATTCCTTGGATGTTGTTTATAGGGGGCGGGTGTTTGATTCTTTGGCAAGAAGTGCCAGACATCTTATAAAGCAGGCCTCAGAACTTCCTGAGGGGCCAGATGGTCTAAAGGCCTTTATTGGTCTTATAATTGCCGGACTTTATATACCCAAGGGTGAAGACTGGTTAAAAGAAGGCAGCAGAAGACTTTCGCAGCGGCTTGCAAAAGAAGTCCTGGCGGACGGCGGACTAAGAAGTCGTAATCCCCAGGAACTCTTATTTATATTTATGAAGCTTGTTGTGCTGCGCCAGTCTTTTATAGAATTAGATAAAAAGCCGCCTGAAAATCTATCAGAAGCGCTCGGTAAAATGGCCTCTAACCTTAAACAGATGTCACATGGTGATGGCAAGCTTGCTTTATTCAATGGTGTTATTCTATATAACCATGAAGATATAAAAAATGCTATTTCCAAGCTGGATAAAGATGAAATCCCGGACATTAATATGGAACAATCGGGATTTGTCAGGATTGAAAAAGGCAAGACGGTTATTATTACTGATGTCGCACCACCTGCAGATCATAAATTAAGCACTATGGGGCACGCTGGCACCCATTCGTTTGAAATGAGCCGGGGTGACGATAGGCTGATCGTGAATTGCGGTGATGCATCCTTTGTTCCCAGAAAATTCAGTGAAGAACTTGCCGTTCATAGTCGCGGATCGACCGCACATTCGACATTGGTTTTGGATGGTCGCAACAGCAGTCAGATTGGGCCTGATGGTCTTATAGGTGAGGGCGTCACAAATACTGTGACTCAGAAATTTGAGCAAGACGGTCATATTTTAATTGAATCCGAGCATGATGGTTACTTGCTACGCTACGGCATCATTCATAAGCGGCTGATCTATATGGATGCAACGGGCAATGATGTGCGGGGGGAAGATATTCTTGAAAACAAAGCGCAGCAGACAAAAAATGACAGACTTCCATTTGATGTTAGATTTCACCTGGATCCGAATGTATCAGTCACATTAAGTACGGATGGGAATTCGGTTTATCTTGGTCTGACAAATGGAGAAACATGGCAGTTCCGCCAAAGCGGGGCAACCATTGCCATTGAAGAAAGTATTTATTTTGGCGAAGCAGGTAAAATTTCACCCTCCAAACAGATCGTACTTATGGGCAGAACGGGAAGTAACATAACGACGGTAAAGTGGTCCCTTAAAAAGGGATAAATTTCTTGCGTAAGGCTATAAAATATACTAACACGCCGTTGGAATATTTTTACGATTATATTTAAAGAGACATTGAATGAATAATATTGCGGGTTCGCCTATAAAAAGGGCATTGTTATCGGTTTCTGATAAGACGGGGCTGGTGGATTTTGGCAGATTTTTAAGTGAAAAGGGTATAGAAATTCTTTCGACGGGAGGATCTGCTAAAATGTTGTCCGATGCAGGAATTTCTGTAACCGAAGTAGCAAAACATACAGGTTTTCCCGAAATGATGGACGGCCGTGTTAAAACACTGCATCCGAAAATTCATGGTGGGCTTCTTGCCCTTCGCGATAATGATGATCACTTCCGCTCCATGAAGGAACATGATATAGGTGAAATTGATCTTCTTGTGGTTAACCTTTACCCATTTGAAGAAACAGTGGAAAAGGGAGCGGACTTTGCGACCTGTATCGAAAATATCGATATTGGCGGTCCTGCGATGATCCGCAGCGCATCAAAAAATCATGCCTATGTTACTGTGGTTGTTGAAGCAGAAGATTATCAAGTTGTAATGGATTCCATCAGTGAAAATAATGGAGCCACGTCAGCAGAATTAAGGCGTAAGCTTGCTGCAAAGGCTTTCGCCCGGACAGGTGCGTATGATGCTGCTATTTCTGCCTGGTTTGCAAATGAACTTGGTGAACCTTATCCCGAACGTTTAAACATTACGGCAACGAAACGACAAACTTTACGCTACGGTGAAAATCCACACCAGGACGCGGCATTTTATGTAACGCGTAGTGCGGACCCAAGAAGAGGAATTGCAACCGCAAGACAACTTCAGGGAAAAGAGCTTAGTTACAATAACTTAAATGATACTGATGCTGCATTTGAACTAGTCAGCGAATTTGATCCGAGCGACGGTCCGGCGGTCGCAATCATCAAACATGCCAATCCATGTGGCGTGGCGCGTGGTGAAAGCTACATAGAAGCTTATAACAAAGCACTGATTTGTGATCAGACTAGCGCATTTGGAGGCATTATTGCGCTTAATGGCCCACTTGACGGTGAAACTGCTGAAGAAATATCAAAAATATTCACTGAAGTGGTTATTGCGACCGATGCTGATGAAAAAGCACGTGAAATAATGTCGGCCAAGAAAAATCTTAGATTGCTTGTGACGGGGGGAATTGCTGATCCACGCAGTATCGGGCAGACAATAAGGTCAGTCGCAGGCGGGTATCTTGTTCAAAGCAGGGATAATGGTAAAATCACATTGGATGATTTGAAGGTCGTGACAAAACGCCAACCTACTGAACGGGAGTTAAATGATCTTCTTTTTGCTTTTACAGTTTGCAAACATGTTAAATCAAACGCAATTATTTATGTAAAAGACGGAGCGACCGTGGGTATTGGTGCCGGGCAGATGAGCCGTGTTGATAGTTCGCGCACAGCGGCCAGAAAGGCAATAGACGCCAGTGAGGCAGCCGGATTAAAGGTGCCGATGACTGAAGGGTCTGTTGTTGCGTCTGATGCTTTTTTCCCATTTGCTGATGGCCTTTTAAGTGCCGCGGAAGCGGGCGTAACAGCCGTTATTCAGCCGGGCGGGTCCATACGTGATGATGAAATTATTGCCGCTGCTGATGAAGCGGGCCTTTCAATGGTTCTGACAGGAATGCGTCATTTCCGGCATTAGAATGTATAGTGGTGGTCTTAATCGACCACCACATTTCTGATCTGGCGTGCGGCAAATCCCATTTTTGTTACGTTCAGATTGCCAGCATGCTTGAAGTCATCAAGTAATTTTTTCACTCTTCCTGTCGAAGACTTGTTATCTTCAATCCATTTATTCGCACTATTAATACAGTCCTTATCCTTGCAGCCATTAAGAGCAGTTCTGGTCAGGATTTTTTGCTGATCCTGAAGGTCACCCAAAATACTGTTAACGGCAAGTCTGTCCCAATGGTCGGAAGTTTCCACCATTTCTGCCTGTGCTCTAAGCCAATCAAATCCAAGTGCGTCACCGAATAGGAAATAGGCCTCTGCAACCTGGGTAACATCAAGGTTCAGTTCCTTGGCCACCTGAACAAGATCACAAGCAGCAGTTTTTATATCAAGACTGGCGATATGACCTGCGAGTGCCTCATCAACATTTTGTTCGGTATACATATTCTTTTTGTTCAGGTAACTTTCATCTGAAGCTACCTTTGCAACGGTATCCATCATGAATAGCTCTGTGATACCCGGCTTATAGTTATCGATAATTTTTTGAATAGGCTGCTTTGAATCTGTATTATTCAAAAACCAGATGGTTTGTTTGCGGGCAAATTCTTCTACATCCATCAACATCAGGATTTGTATAGTCGCTGGCGCAATATAATCCAGTTTTTCTATCCTCTCCCACAGATTGTCCAGTTCAAAAACCTCACTTGTGATGATGGCGGCGCGGGCAATCTCAGCACCGCTTGCACCGGTTTCTTCCTTGATAGCCTGAATGCCGCCACGGTTTACGATATCATTACATAGCACCTTGGCGATAATCTGGCTTCGTAGCTGATGATTTCTCATTTCCGCTTTGTATTTGGTGCTAAGCCTTTGCGGGAATGATTTGAACAGAAATTTTTCCAAATAGGGGTCTTTAAGGAAGGAACTTGCCATCAAGCTATCAAACAGTGACATTTTTGCATAAGCAATCAGAACCGCATTTTCAGAACGCGTTAACCCAAGCGATTTTTCTGCGCGCTCTTCAAGTACCTCATCATTAGGAAGAAATTCAAGTTCCCGATCAAGGTTTGCAGATTTTTCAAGTTCGTCAAGATAGCGTTCAAAACTGTCCAATTGACGAATGCTGCTTGATTTTGCAAGGCTAATGGCCTGTGTCTGCAGATAATTATCCCGCAGCACAAGATCTGCCACGTCATCGGTCATTTCTTCGAGAAGCGCATCCCGCTGTTTTTTTGTCATTTTACCGTCAGCAACAATACTGTTCAGCAAAATCTTGATATTCACTTCATTGTCTGAGCAATCCACACCGGCAGAATTATCAACAGCATCCGTGTTCATCATTCCACCATTCAGGCAATATTCAATACGGCCACGCTGAGTGCAGCCAAGGTTTCCACCTTCGCCAATAACCTTACAGTTAAGCTCTTTACCATTGACGCGGATAGCATCGTTAGCGCGGTCCCCGACCTCAACACTAGATTCGCTTTCGGCTTTGACATATGTGCCAATACCCCCAAACCAGAGAAGGTCAACATGTGATTTAAGGATGGCACGGATGAGTTCATTCGGTGTTGCTGAATTTGTTTCCTCATCAAAACCAAATAAAGTCTTCATTTCCGGGGTAAGGTCAATTGATTTGAGATTGCGGCTGAAGACGCCGCCACCCTTTGAAATAAGCTTTTTATCATAATCGTTCCAGCTGGAACGCGGCAAATTGAACATGCGTTTACGTTCTGCGTAGGATTTCTTTGGATCCGGATCCGGATCGATAAAAATATCCCTGTGGTCAAATGCAGCGACGAGCTTTACAACCTCGGAACACAGAAGACCGTTACCAAAAACATCACCGGACATATCGCCGATGCCAGCGATAGTAATAGTGTCTTTCTGCACATCAATACCACGTTCGCGGAAATGGCGCTGTACACTTACCCAGGCACCGCGTGCGGTGATGCCCATTTTTTTATGGTCATAGCCGACAGATCCCCCAGATGCGAAGGCATCATCAAGCCAGAATCCATATTGTTGTGCGAGGCCATTTGCGATATCGGAAAATGTAGCTGTTCCCTTATCCGCTGCAACAACCAGATAAGGATCGTCACCATCCTGTCTCACGACATTTTCAGGTGGGATTACATTACCATCTTTAAGATTATCGGTAATATCCAGCAGCCCGGAGATAAATGATTTATAGCAGGTAATCCCTTCTTCCAGAAATTCTTCACGTGACGGGTTTTGTGGCATTTGTTTCGGCACAAACCCGCCCTTTGCACCGACGGGCACAATAACCGTATTTTTAACCTGTTGTGCTTTTACAAGACCAAGAATTTCTGTTCTGTAATCCTCTTTGCGATCAGACCATCTTAGTCCACCTCGGGCAACTGGTCCCGAGCGTAGATGCACGCCTTCGAAGCGTGGCGAGTAGACAAAAATTTCTGCATAAGGTCTTGGCTTTGGAGCCTCGTCAACTTTTGCGCTGTTTATTTTGATAGAAATATAGGATTTTGAATGCCCATCTTCTTTTTTCTGGTAGAAATTAGTGCGCAGGCTACAGGTTATAACATTAAGGTAGTTTCGCAGCATGCGGTCCTGATCAAGACTATCAACCTTGGAAAGGAGCGCTTTGATTTTTGCTATATGATTTTCAGCGTTTTTCTGCCTGTCGGCTGTTTTGGTAGTATCAAGATTAAATTTAATTTCAAACAATTCTGAAAATAATTTTGAAACTTCAACATATTGTGTAAGCGTATCCTGCATGTAGGTTTCGCTGTATGAACTGCCAAGTTGACGAAGATATTTACTGTATATTCTAAGAACCAGAGCCTGCCTGTATGTCATCCCGGCTTTGAGAACAAGTTTATTAAATCCGTCATTGTCAACTTCGTTGCCCCAAATAGCAATCAGGGCATCTTCCATTTGGGTTTTCAGGGCGCCCAATTCGAAAGGATTTCCTGATGGATCTTCCATATAAAAATCATGAATGCTGTGTTTTACCTGTTCTCCGGCTTCCTCGGTGATAACATCAAAGGCATATTCCTCAATAACCCGAAGACCTAGGTTTTCAAGCATAGGCAGGCAATCACTAAGAGCGATAGCATTACGGCTTGTATATATTTTAAGGCGAACCACATTATCCATATCTTCTGGTTCAAGGTAAAAATTAAAAGCTATGTTGTTACAGACAGGTAATTGTTCCATTTTATCAACATCGGTAACTGCAAAACGCGGATCAAAATTTTCCTGATAGGCGGAATTGAATGATTTACTGTATTTACGAAACAGTTGCGTGGCTTTTTCCTCACCATGACGATCAACCAGTACTTCATGAAAATAATCTGTCCAGCTTTGTGCGACTTTGGATATGCGGTTATTAATGGTATCGGGCAGGGGATTTCTTACCTGACCGGGTTTTGTCCTGATGATAAAGTGCCAGCGAGCGATCTGATCATTGCTTAACTGTGCATAACGGGATGACAGTTCACCGTTAAATTCTTCACAAAGAATTTTTTCGATCTTTGAACGCAAGGTCGAGTTATAAAGATCACGAGGGACAAACACTAGTGCCGATACAAAGCGTTCAAATTTATCTTTTCGGATGAAAGCGCGGCATTGAGGTCTCAAATTCAGGTGCAAAATGCCGATGGATGTTTGAAAGAGCAGATCTTCATCAATCTGGAACAGTTCATCACGGGGTAGTGTTTCCAGAATATGAAACAATGCTTTACCGTCATGACTATTATAATCAAAACCGGAACGCTCCACCACAGAGCGAACTTTCCGGTCCAGAAACGGAATATTTTGCGCCCTTTGGTTATAACTGTCCGATGTAAATAGTCCCACAAACCGGGATTCGCGGATGACTTTTCCTTTTTTGTCGAATTTTTTAAACCCGATATAATCAAGATGAACCACTCTGTGAACCAGTGATTTAACATTGGCCTTGGTGATGTTCATGATTCTGTCATGGCCCATAAAATCTTCAATTTCAGGTGAAATCGCAACCAGACCTTCGGGGCCGCGAAGTATCTGGACATCAGGATCCCTTAAAATACCAAAACCTTCACCGCTTGTTGGCTGTATTTTATTTTTATGATCATATTCGCGGTAACCAAGCATGGTAAAATTATTCTGAGTTAGCCATTTCAGAAAGGCTTGTGCCTCCTTGACTTCATCTCGTGATACTGACTTGGGCGCCAGATTCAGATTTTCAGATGTTTCCTCAATCTTTTTAATTATTGGTTTCCAGTCTTCCACGGATGCGTGTACAAAATCGGTAACCTTTTTCAGCTTTGCAGATAATGCATCAATTTCAGCCTGATTACTCATGGTGGTAATCTCAATATGCATAACGGATTCCGTGACAATAATGCCACCTTTTTCAACCATTTTGCCGTTTTTATCACGGCGATGATCAAGAACCGGATGAATAAGCATATGCAGTGCATTTCCATCTTCCAGCAGATTCGACGAGATGGAATCGATTAGGAATGGCATGTCCGTCGTCAGTATCTGAATGATCGTGTGTGACGATGTCCAGCCATGCTCTTCCAGCGTAGGATTAAATATACGGATTTTGGAGCCCGTCTGGTTATAGACTGAAATGAATTTCCAATTGCTGAGGGCAATGGCATATAATTCATCGATTCTTAAACTTAAATCTTCGGGAGAGGCATTTTTATAAAAAGCGCCAACGAAATCCAGAAAACCATTACCCAATGAGGATTTCATGTTTTCTTTTGCATAATTAATGATGGAGTCGATGCGAATTTCTTTTTGTGACCAACTGCTCACGGCATATTCCTTATTATAATAGAAATTAATCTTATGTTGATGTTAACTATAAGTCTAAGGGGTTTAAGAAATGGTTTATTTGCGGCCATTATTAAGATTACCCTTGATAAACGCGGCGCGTTTTAAGACGGGGTCTAATTTTGCATAGTTATTGTCTAGTATCTTGAGAACACTTATATCATGGCCATCGAGTTTTGCCAGTAGTAAACAGAACTCATCAATATTATTTCCGACAATAACTTTTTTGAGTCTGAAACTGGCAATAGGGGCCATTTCGCGAAGAATTTCCCTTGCTTCTTCGATCGATCGAGTTTTGCGAGCTGTGATGTTTCCCGAAGCGCCATGCTTTCTGATCACACGCATTTCCTTTACGCAGCCTTTAATGCCACCGGGGAAATTTTTGATAAAGGCAAGGAATTCATCAATATCGATATTCATAAATCGTGCAATACCAAGTGCCGCAGCATATTCCGTAAGCCGTGTCTTATCATAATCCTTACCAAGGCATATTTTTAAGATTGGTGTAAATGGTGCACGGCTTTGTAATTTTAAATCATGTTCCTTTAATAGTTCGGCATAGGCATTTGGCGATGTTTCACATGTTGCATGAAATTCATAAATAGCTGTTAAATTATTATAAAGCGAATCCCGACTTCTGTTGTGATATGCATCTTCCTTGTTGATATAGCCGATTACCTGCTTAAGGGTGGATTTTAAAGCCGCCAATGTCAGTTCATCTTCTAACTCTTCCGGCTCGGCTTCGGATACCGGTTCTTCCTCCTGTCGTATAGGATCAGTCATTTGTTCGGGATCATTACTCTGCCTCGCGGCAATATCATCTTCTATTTGCCGGCTGTCATTTTTTCCGGCAGCAATACTTTTCATCAGTTCTTCAATAGTTGGCTTTGTATCATCAAGGGTGAGATCTTTTTCAAGAATCCAGCGCACACCACCAAGTATGAAATTGATATTTTCATTGTCGTCGCTGAAAGGTAATAATATTCCCCGATATAGTGCGTTTTCGCCATCGTTATTGACGAACTCTGCCTCAAATGCGATCGGCACGCGATTAGCCAGCACCTCTTTATAGTGATCTATAATCCGGCTAAGCATGGTTCGGCGTGGTACTTCACTAACCGGTTTATGTGTTAAATCCTCTTCCAGATCTTCCAGCAAGTCAGCACCGATCACCTGAAAAGTTGGCTCATCTACATTTTCTCTAAGATCAAGAAGGGTAAGATTATTCTTAAAAGGCGCAATTTGATCACGTTTCATATTTTTCAGCGCTGGCAGGTTGCCATCACTCGCAAGTTTTTCCCAATGTTCATACAAACAAAATGTTATGCGACGTTCTTGTTCCAAATCTTTTACTGCGCTCATATTCTAATGTACCACTTAACCTGTTTCACTTAACCGCTTGAATTTGATCAATACTTTATTATCAAATCGTGCGGGACAACTTTAACATTAACTATATTAAAAGATTATTTATAAAAACAACCATTGTTCTAAGTTGCTATAATTAAAGAAAAAATCACATACGTAATAATATAGTGTATCAGACAAATTTAAAAAGAATCGGAAAAACGACCATTATGGTTAATTTTTTTGGTTAATATATTAAGCCAAATTCATGATAAAAAAGGCAACTTCTGATATGATTAAAATTGGCTCTTCTATCAGGGAAGTACAAATAACCCTACAATGATATAGACCACAAATGTCATGACACCACCAACTATGGCATAGGGAAGTTGTGTACGGACATGATCAAGAAGGTCACAACCGGATGCGACCGATGAAATAACCGTTGTATCTGAAATTGGGGAGCAATGATCACCAAAAACGCCACCACCCAATATCGCTGAAATAACAAAAGCGGGTGGTAGTCCCAACATTTGAATAAGCGGGACACCAATAGGGATCATCAAGGCAAATGTCCCCCAGGACGTTCCGGTGGTAAAGGCCATCAGGGACGATGCAAGAAACAGCATCGGAACAATCATAATCATCGGCAGGTTTTCGCCGGCAAGTCCGGCAACAAACGCACCGGTTCCAAGGTCACGCAGGCTCGCACCCAACGCCAGTGAAAGCAGTACGATGGTTACAAGCTGTAACAGTTCATTCATTCCTTCAAAACCTATTCTAACAAGCTGAATATGACTGAACCGGCCGCTTGATAACATCATGATATAGGCAACGAGGCAGGAAAGAATTGTCGCATAAAGGATTGATTGTGAGCCATCACCCTGGCGGATAACGCCGTCTCCGGTCCAGTACATAAATACAAAAATAAGCCCGATAAGGGAAAGCAGAGGTACGACCATGAAACGTGCCTTTGAAGCCGGAAATTCCGGTGCGGGATGTTCTGCCACTTCTTCCTGCTTTTTGGCTTCACATTCCTTCATCGGGCCATGCAGTTTATCGGACAGGATTGTATAAAGAACAATCGCAAGGGCGATCCAGGCATAAAAATTATAAAAAATGGTCCCGACAACAACGGTTTCCGCATTTTCAAGACCGGCCTGGTTCAAGTTGGCCAAGACAACCGCACCCCACCCATTTATCAGGAGCAAAATACAAACAGGCGCACTTGTACTGTCAATAACATAGGCGAGCCGCTCCCGGCTCATACCGAATTTATCAAAGATCCCTCTTGAAAGGATGCCTGCGGTAATAACGCTAAGATTACTTTCCACAAAAAGCACGATACCTGTAAAGAAGGTCAGAAGCCCGGCCTGTTTCTTGGTTTTTGTAACACCCTTATTGATCATAAATTCCACAAGTGCCGTCACGCCGCCAGAATGACGCAGGTAGGCAATAAGACAGCCGATAATCAGGGAAAACAGCAGAACCCGTGTGTTTCCCGGGCTTTCGAATACGCCTACCACCCGTTCGATGGTTTCCAACGGGGCAAGAACAGTATTTGACGCCCCCATATTAACAAGCAATAAAAGTTCAGATGTGAATATCCCGGCGATTAATGCCAGAATTACTTCCTTTCGCCATAAGACTATCCCGATTGCTACGATTTGCGGTAATATGGTAAGCCAACCCATTTAAGGCCCTCTATATTTTTTTCGTAATTTTATTTTTTTTGAAGTATGCTGACGAACGTGAATAAAAGCAAGCGTTCTTATGGGAGGATATATATGAAAGCAATGATCCAATATATATTGATCGGACTTTTATACACTCAGACAACTTTGGCGGCGGAATATAAGCTTTTAAAGCCTGCGCATATACTTGATGTTGAAAAGGGTGAATTGATTTCGGGACAGGCCGTCCTCGTCAACGGCAATAAAGTCATGGCAATTGGGTCGGAAAATGATCTTCGGCAAAGCCATAATATTGCAATGGAGGAACTTGAAATAATTGATCTTGACGGGTTAACGCTCATGCCCGGTCTGATTGATGCTCATAGTCATATATTGCTTCATCCCTATAATGAAACAAGCTGGAATGACCAGGTGCTTCTTGAAAGTCGTGCTGAAAGAGTGGCCAGAGGGGTAAACCACCTGAAAGCCACACTTGATGCGGGCTTCACGTCCCTTCGTGATTTGGGAAGCGAAGGCGCGGGCTATGCCGATGTGGGTTTAAAGAGGACTTTGGAAAAAGGTATCATTCCCGGTCCGCGTCTGATTGTTGCCGGTCCGGCGATTGTGGCAACCGGCAGTTATGGCCCCAAAGGGTTTGATCTTGCCCATAATCTGAACCTCGGCGCGGAACCTGCCGACGGGAACGATCTTATCCGTGTGACCCGGGATCAAATGGGTAAAGGGGCGGACATCGTAAAAGTTTATGCCGATTATCGTTGGGGACCGCATGGGGACGCTCAGCCAACTTTTAGCCTTGATGAATTAAGAATGATCGTTGAAACCGCAAACAGCAGCGGTCGTGAAGTTGTTGTCCACTCCGCAACCGCGGAAGGAATGCGCCGTGCAACTTTGGCCGGGGTCCAGTCCATAGAGCACGGAGATTTCGGCACGCCGGAAATATTTGAAATGATGCGGGATCATAATGTTGTCTTTTGTCCCACACTGGCCGTCACCGAAGCAAACGCTGAATATGCGGGTTGGAAAAAAGGGGTGAACCCCATGCCCGCGAGTGTTGCAAGAAAGCATGCCGCCATGACGTCAGCCATCGAAGCGGGGGTCACAATATGTAACGGCAGTGACGTAGGCCCTTATACGCACGGTACCAATCTTCGTGAATTAAAACTGCTCAATGAATATGGTCTTTCAATGCTAAAAACGATACAGGCCGCAACCATTGTCGCGGCAGATCTGATGAACCAGCAAGAACCGCTCGGGCAGGTAAAGCCCGGTTATCTGGCCGATCTTATCGCCGTAGCGGGAAATCCGCTTGAGGATCTTGATGTTCTGGCAGAGCCCAGAATGGTCATGCTTGATGGTGAAATTTATAAAGCACCATAAAAAACGGGCGAAGTCGTCTCCGCCCGTTTCTAAAATATTTCAATTGATTATTAGTTTTCTACCCGTTCGTAGACAACTTTGCCGTTCACCATGGTCAGATCAATTTCCATGTTGATCAGATCTTCCGGTGGAATGTTAAACAGATTACGGTCAACAATCACAAGGTCGGCATATTTTCCTTCCTTGATAGAACCCCTTACGTGGCCTTCAAATGTGGCATTGGCCCCATTGATAGTATAGGCTTCAATACTGGAGGCAACATCAATTTTTTCTTCGGGGAACCATCCGCCTTCGGGTGTTCCCTGTAAAGTTGTCCTGTTCACTGCCGCATTGATCAGATATTTCGGATGATTGTAATATTCCGCGGCATTTGTACCTGGCCAGTCGGACCCGAATACAAGGGTTGAACCGTTCGAGAGAAGCGAATTAAAAGCATATGCCCCTTTTGATCGTTCATAACCAATACGTTCTTCCATCCAGCGCATATCATCGGATAAATGATAAGGGTTTATTTCCGCGATCACACCAAGCTGATTAAAGCGGGGGAAATCCTGAGGCCGCACGACCTGATTATGGATAACCCGGTATCCTTCGAGTGATCCGCCCACATCATTTTGCAGACGTTCATATGTATCAAGCATCAGCGCGACGCCCTTTGTACCGATCGCATGAACATTAGCCTTAAAACCGCCTTTATGGGCTTCAAGAAGATAACCGTACATTTTGTCCATATTTTCGGTTTCAAAATCAGGATCATCACTTGTGTGGTGGCGGTAACGACCTGCATAGTCAGGACGGTCATTATAAGGTTCAAAAAAGAGCGCACTGTGGTTACCCATAATACCATCAATATATCCTTTATAGGCACCCCAGCGCAGATAATGATCTTCTTCGCCAGTTACAGGATGGGTGCCCATCTTAATGCCCTTATCATTGAATTCCTTGGCACGTTCAAGATCGGCCCGCATCCAGATACGGGTGGTCAATTCACCGGCATTCTGAAGTTCGGCATAATATTCGGGATATTCACCGTGGGTGATGTCATGAACATCAACAATACCATTTTCCCGCATCCTTTTCAGTGTTGCTCTTATTTCATTCATAATCCTTTCCCGTGATTTTGGTGTAATCACGGCACGGATACGCTCAATGGCGGGGGAATCTTTTTCTATAAGGCCGGTTGGTGTGCCATCTTCGTTTGTCACCATACCGTCAAGCACTTCATCTTCAAGACCTGCTGCGCGCAGGGCTGCCGTATTGGCAAGATGCAGTTCTGCGGGCCGTTCAAAACTTGATACAAATACTGGTGTGTTTGGTGTCAGGTCATCAATTGTTGCCCGGTTTGGTCGCCAGCGATCTTTGAAGTTTGCCCCGGCTCCATCAGCAACCGATGCTTCGCCGGCACCCCATGCTTCATAAGCCCCCCAAAGACCACGGGTGATCCATTCGCCTTCGGGAATGTTGGGCAGAATACGTATAATTTCAGCGCGAAGTGCGGTGTCATCGGAAACTTTAAGCAGGTTCGCGTCATTCAGCTGCGCACCCGCACCGTTAAGATGTGAATGCCCATCCACAAAACCCGGCATTAACATCCGGCCTTTAAGATCAATGACCCGTGTGCTGTCCCCAATATAGGCGGCGGCTTCATCATCATTATCAAAAATGGCGATAATTTCATTTCCTTTAACTGCAACACCTTTTGCCCACGGACGGTCTTGTTCAACCGTGTAAACATCACCACCCATAAAAACCACATCGGCGGTATTTGTAGATGATTGCATATTTTCGGCGGTTTGTTCGCTACAGGAACCTAGCAGCAGGGTCGCTATGGCAATGCCTAACAATCCGGTAATTTTTAATAATTTCATCTTGTTCTCCCTTTGATATTCTTAAGCAAATATTATTTTTACACGCAGCCGAATATAATATATTTTTCAAAAATTAATAGCAGGGATTATGCAAATTTGTGCCTTTTTTGGCAGCTTTTGAGGGAAAAATGGATATTCCATATAAACATGCCGGGAAAAAAGGCGACTATATAGACAACTATTATTCCCGCACACTTGATGGTGATGCAGGATTCGCATCCCTTAATGAACATATAAAAACATCTGTGTGTGTGATCGGCGGCGGCATGGCCGGGGTAGCAACCGCCCATAGTCTGGTTGAAAAAGGTGAAAAACCGGTACTTATTGAAGCAAACCGTATCGGTTGGGGCGCATCGGGGCGAAATGGCGGGTTTGCAAGCTCCGGATATGCCAAAGGGGCCCGCGACGTGGTAAAGATGGTAGGGGAAAGTCATGCCAGAGAACTTTATAAGCTGACCAATGCCGCGCTTGATGCTATAAATCGCCGGATGGGGGACCGTGCAGACGGCCTAAAAGAAAATAATTACGGACATTTTGAAGTGTCCTGGTTTAATGAGCCCGGTGTTGTTGAAAATTATGTCGAATTTATCAATGATCTGCTTGATGTTAATTATGAATTCTGGCCTCGGGAAAAATTCCGCGATTATTACCATTCTGATCACTATTATGATGCCTTTTTAAAACCACAGGCACTACAGCTTCATTCGCTGAATTACACGCGTCATTCTGCTAAATCGGCTGAAATGGGCGGCGCACGTATATTTGAAAAATCACCGGCGCTTGATATCCGAAAAACAGAAAATGGCTGGAAAGTCATTACCGAACAGGGTTCTGTTACTGCGGATCAAATTGTTATGTGCTGTAGCGCCTATATCGGCAATCTGAATTTCAGACTGTCAAATGCAACCCTTCCTGTTGCGACCTATATAATGCTTACCGAACCGCTTGGGGACCGTCTTAAAGATGCCATAGAAGGACGGTGGGGTGTCAGCGACAACCGGGTTTCATCCAATTATTATCGTACCCTTGATGATACAAGTCTGTTCTGGGGTGGGCGCGTCAGCATGTTCAACCCGACCGGAAAGAGGCTTGAAAATATCATGATGAAAGACCTGCTGGTGGTTTACCCGCAGCTTAAGGGCATAAAGGCGCGTGTTACCTGGGGAGGATTTATGGGTTATCCGGCCCACAAAATGCCGCAAATTGGTGAACTTGAATCCGGTTTCTGGTATGCGCAGGGTTTTGGTGGCTCAGGCATGACGTCAACTGTGGCGGCCGGTGAAATTGTTGCCGACGCAATTATAAATGGCGATGAACGCTATAAACTTTTTGAACCTTTCGGGCTATGGTATGCCGGAAAGCCGTTTGGCCCCATTGTGGCCCAAACGGCATACTGGCTGTTTCAGTTACAGGATGCTTATAAGGAATGGCGCCTGAACCGATAAATCCTTACTTTGAAACGAACCGGTAGGATGCGGTCTCCATTTCCTTTATATTATTAAAAGGGCGTTCTGGTGACAGGTGCTCCTCCAGAAATTTATAAATATCATATCGGGCTTGCCTTGCGACCTGATGATCCATGCGGGCGAAGTTGTGCCCGCCGGGAATATCTTTAAATTCCTTATAGATAAAATCCTTGCCATCCGCCTTTAACGATTTTACCAGATGACGAATTTCAAGAATATTAACATCATCATCATTGGTGTTGCCATAAACCATTAGCGGGGTTTGCAGTTTATGGGTATTCCAGGCTGGGGACCGTTTTATATACTCATCATGGTTTTCAAAAGCCGACTCTCCTATATGGTAGTCAACTTCGTAAAGTTCGCGGTATCCTTGGGTTTTATAACCCATTCGCGCGATCAGATCACTCACCGGTACATCGGCAAAGCCAACTTTATAGGCATCCGGATATTCAAACAGGTTCATCAGTGTAATAAGCCCACCATGGCTATGGCCCATAATGCCAACCCGGTCTTCGTCAACGATGGCATAATTTTCAACCATATAATCCCGTGCCGCCTTGGCGTCAGCAATCTCCTTGCCGCCGTAATCAATACTTTCATAAAACCGTTTACCGTATCCTGTTGAACCGCGGTAATCCGGGGCAATAATTATATATTGCTGCGCAATCAGTTCCCGGTAAAGCTGGCCATTTTCAACATTGAAATTGGCGTGTACCCCCTGATGCGGGAAAACGAGAAGGGGATATTTCTTCGTGGGGTCAAGATCCTTTGGAAAGAAAACATACGCAGTAAATATAAAAGGATTGGTTAGCGTCAGCGGGTTTTGTTCGCCGTCACCGGAAAAATCATGATCTTCACCAAGTGGGGGTCCGGCCATTCTTACCCGTTCAATATAGGCCACATCACCCATGATCTGATGCATCTGGATGTCGGTAATGCCTTTATTGACGCTATTAAAAGAATGTCTTAGATCACTTATCTGGCTTTTAAGGGCGGATAATTCTTCTTTTAAATCATCAATTTCATCTGCTTGGCTGACTGTGATTGACGTCATGACGCCAAGAAGGCATATTCCAAAAAATTTGAATAATTTCATAGCGTTAGTCCCCTTGAGTTTTCAATAGCACACGTCCATAAGTTGGCTCGGACGAATTTCGCGCAGTGTCTGTCACATGGCCATTAACGATGACATAATCAAAACCTGTGGGCTGTGCAAAAATATCGGTCCATGTGGTTCCCGCTTTCACATTTTCAAGATCCATTACAACAATATCAGCCCCCATGCCTTCTTTTAATAACCCACGGGTTTGAATATCAAAAATCTTTGCCGTCTGTCGGGTCATTTTGTTGATGGCAAGTTCAAGTGACAGGACACCGTCACGCACCACATATTCCTCAATCACTTTCGGGAAGGACCCGAATGACCTTGGGTGGCGCATGGTTGGGCTGCCGTCTGTTGAAATGGAAACATCCGGTGCGGTAATAAAGGCATCCTGTGTTTCCTTTGTCATGATAAAGTGGGCGGTAGAAGGACCACTATGGCCGTAATCAATGATCACGTCTTCGGGGGCTTTACCGGTAATTTCTGAAATCTCTGCAACTGTCTTTCCAGAATATTCACCGGATGACACAAGGATTGCACCTGGTCCGTTGCGGCGGATGATTTTGGCACGCAGAAATTCCTGAAATTCTTCGCGGCGGTTTTCAACGGCATCATTAAATTCATATTCGCGTTTTGCCCATTCAGGATAAAGATAGCTCATATCGCCGAAACTGGCGAGGTATGGATAAACGTCTGCTGTGACCTCAATCCCATTAGCACGGGCTTCACGAAGTTGTCTAAGCACGGCATCTCCCTGTTCGCGGGTTTTGCCGTAGACAACTTTAATATGGGATGCGTTCACACGGGCATATTTTCCCTGCTCGAGGAGTTCGGCGATGGACGCATGAACCTGATCATCATCTTCATTTCTGATATGACTGGAAATAAGGCCGTCATGGGCACCGACAACTTTTGCTAGGCCCGCCATTTCTTCGGGACTGGCATAGCGACCCGGCACATATTCAAGCCCGGTATTTAGACCATAAGCACCTGCCATCATGGCGTCAGCAAGAATTTCTTCCATTCTTTTTTGTTCTTCGGGGCTGACCTGATCTTTTTCACCGCCGCCGGACTGGTGACGGATTGATCCGTGACCGATGAGTGTTGCGACGTTGGGCCCTGTGCCGTGAGTATTAACCTCTTCGATCCATTTTGTGTATTCATAACTGCCCTGTTCATCACCATCACTGGGGAAGTAACCGGGGCTTGTTCCGTCCTGCCCCAAAACCACAGTGGTAATACCCTGGCGTAAAAAGTTACGCAGATAATCGTTATCTGCATTTAACGGGTTTCCATGAGAATGGGCATCGATAAAACCAGGCGAGACAACTTTTCCAGAAGCATCAAGTGTTTGATTTGATTTAACTTTTGATGTATCTACAGAGCCAACATAAGCGATCTTGTCACCGCTGACTAAAATATCACCGGCAAAGGATGCTTCACCCGATCCATCAACGATGGTGCCGCCCGTTATATGAAGATCATATGTGACATTATAGTCCGGCCCGCCTTCTTCCATGGCCGGTTCGTTGGATGAACAGGCGGCAATAAAAAGCAGCCCAACAAGACTTATTATTTTAAACAAAATTTTCATAAACGCTCTCCCGCATTAAACAGTGTGTCCGAAAGGACAACTTTATTGTTTCTTAAAAAATCATTTCAGTTACTATAATCAAAAAAACACAGGAGGGAAGTATTGGAAGCGGCTGATTATGGATTTATTTCGATCATTCCCATAATATTGACATTGGGCATCGCTGTCTGGATGCAAAATGTCATCATCGGTTTGTTTACAGGAGTATTTGTTGGCGTCATTATTCTAAACGGTTTTAATCCTCTTAAAACACTCAGTTTAATGGTTTCCGATTATTTTGTGCCGCAAATGCTTTCCCCGGCGCAGTCGGGCATTCTGGTTCTGATGTGTTTTATCGGTGGGCTTGTCGCTTTGATGGAAAAATCCGGCGGGGCGGTGGCGTTTGCGACCAAAATGACAAAAATTATTACAAACCGTTTCAAGGCACAGATTGCCACATGGCTGACTGGTATTGGTATTTTCTTTTCGGATCTTGGCACGCCGCTTATTGTCGGCCCTATTTATCGGCCGATTACCGACAGGTTAAAAATTTCCCGTGTAAAGCTCGCATGGATTGTGGATACGACGGCATCACCTGTTGCTGTGCTCGTCCCTATTATAGGTTGGGGTGTTTATGCCCAGGGTCTTATTGAAGGGGAATATTTATTAATAGGCCGCACCGAAAGCAGTTTTGATGCCTTTGTGGCGGCGGTGCCCTTTCAGTTCTATTCGCTTTTTGCTATCATTATGGTGCCGCTGGTGGCTTGGTTTGGCTATGAATTCGGCCCGATGGCGCGTGCAGAGCTTGCCGCACAGGCTGGCAAGGATGAAAAAGACGACATTGGCGAAGGGCTTTCAGACAACTTTAATGATCCAAATGCAAGAGCCATCTTTGTATGGCTGCCGCTCCTTGTGATGCTGGGTACATTGTTATACTTGCTTTTTCCTTACGGTTTTCCGCTTAAATCGGCCCCGTCGCTTGTTTTTAGGGGTGCTCTTTCAGCCGCATATTTTTATTCTGCAATGACATTGATAGCATTATTGATGATTTATGGAGCCAAAAGCTTCAAGGACAGCATCACTATCTATCTTGGTGGCATAAGCAGAATGACAAGTGTGCTTATTATTCTGGTTCTGGCCTGGTCTTTAAGTGCGGTTGGTCGTGAACTCGGAGCGTCTGAATATATTAATTCGATGGCTTCTGAAAATCTCGCGCCGTTTTTGTTACCGGCAACAACATTTCTGATCGGGGCTGTCATGTCCTTTGCAACGGGTTCTTCCTGGGGGACTTATGCCATTATGATGCCGCTTGTCATTTCTGCGGCGGAAAGTATTGGCGCACCAATGCATGTTGCCATCGGGGCGGTACTTTCCGGCGGCATGTTCGGGGATCATTGTTCACCTATATCCGATACAACAATTCTTTCAGCATCCGGTGCCGGATGCAGCCAGTTTGATCATGTAAAAACCCAGCTACCTTATGAACTTTTTAATGGCGCTATCTGTGTGATCTGCTACATCGCGGCGGGACTGACGGAAAATAGTTTTATATTTCTTCCCGGTATGGTGCTGATTGGTGTTGGCCTATATATGGTGAGCAGGGTTGCCGGCATAAAAATTAAAAACACAGCGTCTGTTTAGATTTAAACCAACGTGTTTTTTTGCTGGCTAAGCTTGCTATCCTGCCACAGGGTGGAAAGGGCATGCCAAAGGCTGCGTCTTGTTGCTGCCAGATATAATGAATTATCAGAAAGTTCTCTCACCAGAAGATCATGTGCCATCCCAAGATTGTGATAGGGCATTTGCGGAAAAAGGTGATGTGTTGCATGATAACGCAGCCCAACCGGGGCCCAGAAAGGGGAGAGAATCCCACCCGTTACATCAACACTATCCAGAAACTGGTCCGGAACTGACATTTTTTGATCGCCGGGATTACGGTAGGCGTGGGCCCCTAGCGTTCTTAGGCTGTTCATCGTAAAAATAAACATGGTCACCAGATACCAAACAATCAATAGTTTAAACGGTAAAATGCCCATAAAAATCAATATGACAGCGGTCCACACATAAAAGGTCGCGCAAATTTCCTGTAAACGCCAGTATTTACCATCCAGTTTTGTGGGGGGTGGCCTACGATACCCAAGGTCAATGGTAAGCGAAGATGCACGCTCCCATGCGTACCTCCCAAGTGGCGGAATGATCCATGAAAGTGGTGTTAGGACAAGGAACCTTAGAAAAAAAATCCACGGTAAAATTATGGATAAAAAAACATAAGCGATAATTTTCCATCCGGCTTCAGCACCAAACGGTAAATATTCGCCGTCCTCAGTTGTACCGTATGTATCGCGTCGATGATGATCATTGTGAACCCCATAATATGTAAATGAGGGAATAAGGAGCGGAAACCCGGCCGTTATATTCCAAAATGCGATGAAGGCTTTAAATGTACCCTTCTTGATATGGACAATTTCATGAATGAATATAGCCACACGGTAAAGGGAAAAAGATGAAATTATAAACGCCAGAATATTAGCTGCCGTAAATGCTTCGGTGATGATGACAAAATAAAAACCGCCCCAACCGAGGATAAGATTAAGCATAAGATCCGCCCAGTATATGTGGGCTTTTGGCTTCATTAAATGCGCCACTATGCCGCGTGCTTCCTTAAGCGGAAAGTCCTGACTGTTTTCTGGTGCGGGCATTAATTTCTCCGATTGCGCATAAAGGGCACTAAACACATTACTCTGTAGGAGTGTTTTTTGCACAAATCAATATTCAAATGCAAAATTTTACTTTAAAGAATAGAAAATAGGAAATGAAGAAGGATTAATCGTGAAATCATATGAAAGACTGCTATCCGGGTATCGGGAATTTAAAGCCAACTATTTAAGCGAAGAAAATAGGGAGTGGTTAAAAGTTGCCGGCAAAAGGCAGGAACCAGAAGTTATGATGATCGCCTGCAGCGATAGTCGGGTGCATCCTGCTATTTTAACGCGGACGGCGCTGGGTGAATTGTTTATGGTCAGGAACGTAGCAAATATAGTCCCCCCATTTGAAGCTGCGAGCGGCGATAGTTCATATCATGGCACAAGTGCTGCGATCGAATTTGCCGTCAATCATTTAAAGGTCAAGCATATTATCGTTATGGGGCATAGCGGTTGCGGGGGTATTGCTGCCCTTATGGATCATTCAATTACAGAAGATTCAGCCGGGTATAGTTTTATCAAGCCCTGGATGAATATTGTAAGCGAAGCAAACGAATGCTCACCTGGTGCAAATGAAAATAATGCTACAGTATGTGAACAGCGGGCCATATTAATTTCTATTAATAACCTGTGCAGTTTTCCCTGGGTTAAACAAGGAATAAAGGCTGGAACATTAAGGCTTCATGGATGGTATTTTGATATCCAGACCGGCACCTTAAGTGAATATCACAGGGATACGGATAAGTTCGAAGAAATCATTTAACGGATTATTAGGACGGAATACCTAAAATCTAAAATGAATATGCGTCGCGAAAGAATAATGAGGGGTTCGTGTGAAACCGTTATTACATATAGGTTATGCTAAAACTGGGTCAACGTTCCTACAATTTAATATTTTTAAACCTGCTTATGGTTTTTATAATGCATTTGACCATCATTTTGCAGAAGTCATTCAGCACCTTATACTCAGTAATTCATTTACATATGATGCTGAGGCGACATTAAAATATTTCACGGATAAATATGAAGACGCACCAAAACAGAAATTAATGCCTGTTATTTCGGCTGAATCTTTATCAGGTTAATTGTTTGCCAATAACAATAAAGAAAAAGAAATTTCGCTACGTCTTAAGGAAACCTTTCCAGGGGCAAAAATTTTAATTGTGATCCGGAATCAAAAAGCAATTATCAAGTCGGCATGGAAACATTATTTAAGAAACAACGGTGCGCAGACCATTGATAGGTTCATAAGAAAAGAAGGGATTAAGCAAGGGTTTACATCAATTCTGAATATGGACCGGTTTCAGTATCATTATTTGGTGAGACAATATCAAAAACTATTCGGCAGGGAAAATGTTCTGGTTCTTCCTTTTGAGCTTTTAAAAAGCAATCAAAAGGAATTTGTGAATAAGGTTTTGATATTTTCCGGCTCTAATAAGGAATTTAAAGATAAAATATATCCGCCAGCAAATTTGTCACGTTTGCCAGTTGAACTTTACATAAGAAATAAAGTTGGCTTTTATATGAATGCCGACAGATATGGTGACAGAAGGGTGTTTTTGCAAAAAGTACTTGATAAAATATGCCCTGTAGTCGCAAAAATAACCCCAGATCGTATGAACATGGCTATTGAAAAGTCCTGGAATAGTTATTTAGATGTCCTCATAGAAGGTTATTATCGTCACAGCAATAATATTCTGGCTGAAATCACCAGGCTTGATTTAAAAAACTATCATTATGAAATGTAGCCGGAAATAATATCTCGCAATCTCTATGAATTTGACCATCGAATGCTGTCAAAATCCCCACAATTGCAACAATGCGGGTTATAATGGGCCGGAATTGCGTTGCAGGTTGTACAGCCCCATGTGGGGTCCATTACGGCTTTTTCTGCTTTTGCACTAAATTCTTCAGAGGCCTTCAGATCATTTTTTTGCCGCCTTTCCAGAAGCGCGAGCAAATGATAAGTTTTTTTACTTGCCCGTTTGCTGTTGATCAAATCATTCAGGGCTTGTCGTGCGTCGGGCCATTTCTGCGCATTTATTGCACTTCCAGCAAGCAAATGACGACTTTCAGGTTCTGACGGATTTTCTTCAACCAGCCTTTTGACCCTTCTGTAAGTTTCTGAATTACTTTCAAGCGGATAAAGTTCAGTGAATAACTCGCCAAGTTCATCTGTCGGACCATATTTCCACGCCTGGAAGACAACTTTTTCAGCAGATTTTTTGTCATCCTGCTCGATAAATCCTCTTGCATAAGCCAGAGCAGCGGCAGAATAAGTAGGATCACTTTTTAGGGCTGCTTTTAATAAACTGTGGCTTTCAGACTTTAGCCCGGCGGCTTTCGCTTCGAGAGCAAGACAGTAATCAATCACGGCGCTGTACCTTTTTAAGCGTATTGGATCAATGCTGCCTTTATTCTTTGAGAGGGTTTCAAGCGCGGATTTTGCTTCTTTCCACCGGTTCAAATGCGTATTGCAGATAAAATCAAGCAATAGAAGCTGTCCGTTCTTGGGATGATGCTGAAGCATGCGTGCGATCAGCGGTTTAGCGCGGTTCCATGATTTTAGACTGATCAGATCATCAAGTTCCTGTTTATCAACCCACGTCGTGCTGAGATCGGATTTTTTTAAGGCATCAAGATAAGGATTCTTATCCTCGCCCAACATGCGTGTTGCACTGGCAAGCAGGCGCAAAACATTATGGTCTTCGCCAAGTTTTGCTTTGGCGCGAAGTCCGAATTTTATGGCATCCGCATAATCCCCAAGGGCATAGGATGACCATGCCTGATCAAGATCCTGTCCGGCTTTCGTTCTTTTTGCAGCCAAACGTTCGGGGCTGGAAAAATAACGGGAAAAATTCAACCATTTAAGAAGGCGAATAATAGCAAAAATAAAAGCGGTATATAAAAATGACAGAAATACAAGCACCGCTACAGAGAAGCGGATTTCCCAACCCTGCCAGCTAATAAGGACATCACCGGGATTGGATGAAATCCAGGCGGCCCCCACCGCAATCATAATTGCGAGCAGTATATAAAAAGTCAGCCTGATCATGAAGCAGTCCCGGTTATTTCCGAATTGGCATTATTATTAATCAGGTAGTTTTCTGTTGCATATTTTTCAAGAAGTATGATTGCTTCTCTACCGTCAATTAAAGACTGCAAATCTGACCGCCAGGGGGTAAGTATATTTTTTATTGCTGCCGGAAGGTCATCAGCAACCTTTGCGGCCTCGTCAGGATTACGCCCTAATAGATTAAGTTCAATTTGTGAAATCATATTATCCAGATTGCTAGCATCTGGTGATGTCATATCTGTCTGGCGCACGGTGATCATATTTTTTAAAGCACTTAATGTGTTTTGAACCCATGATGCATCCGGATCCTTATCTTCTTGCTTGAGTATTTGCGGTATCAGTGAATTGAAGACCCTTGTTGACTGTTCAATTGTTATTATACCTGATGTACTTTTCTGATTTAGGGTCGTAATCGCATTTGTGACATTGACATTTTCTGCTAGTGGACTGCTATTTATGATCCGGCTTATGGTGGCTATGTCTGCTGTATAAGCGGTGCCCCTTTCAAAAGATCGTTTCAAATCCGCAATTTTAAGATTGAGCAAGATACCACTGTTATCCTTGGTGGCAATTTGTTCCACGCTGCCGAGACGACTTTCCAGATTAGCCAACTTATCACTTAATGACACATTTTCATTGGCGAGTTGGCGCCTTTCTTCACGTGCCTGGCCCGCATCAAGCATATTTTGACTTAACGGAACGAAGGAAGCTTCAAGTTGGCTCATGCGACTAAGCAGCATATCTATGCGGCCGGACTGGGACGTATCAATTGGAGCAGCGGCTACAGTATCTTCCTGGGCAGATTGCACCTCAGATGCCAGAGCTTCCAACACAGCAATGCGTTCTTCCAGATCAGATGGAATTATCACGTCATTATTGGCAGAAGATAATACAGGATCACGTTCAAGCTCATTAATGCGTCCCCGTAACGCATTGATTTCGGTTTGTTGGGCATCAAGTCTTTGGCCAAGCACAGAAACTTCATCCATACTGTCGGTCCCGATCCAGTTTGCCACAAAAGGAAGTCGTTCTTTCAGAGTGGGCATCAGATATACAGATAAAGCCATCCCGGCAATAAAAACCAATAAAATCAGCAATATACGCGATGATAAAGTTGTCTTATTTGCTTTTTTCTCATTTGCAGTTGCGGGCGTGGTTATGGTTTTTTTTGCAGTTACAGAATCTTTTATTTCCGCATTATCATTAGTGTTTTTGGTTGCCGCCGGTTTTTCTTTATCGTTCATGGGGCCGTTCCTTAAAGATCAATAGCAATCAGCTTGAAAAGATCAGATTGCGTTGGATGATCCGATATTAATATGTTCTTCCAGGGCATTCCCACAATCGTATGCGAAACATTTGGGCTGATTGCAAGTGCGGTGATTAATTTTAAAGATTTTTCCAATTTTGCTCTCTCTATCAATTCTTTAAATATAAATGCGCTACGCTGGGAATAAAAGGGAATAAAATCAATATCGCCGTTTAAAATCAGTTTCGCAATTTTTTTGTCAAGAACCCGCACGGGCCTCATTTCATAAACGACCTGTTCAATGACTTCGAAACCGGCAGAATTTAAATCTTCACAAAGGGGACCTGCGATATGTTTGCCTCGAATATATAGAAGAGGCCCATTTTGTGGCTTTAATAACTCTTTTATTGTATCAGACAACTTTTCAAGATTTCCGCATGCACTGATTACATTCTTAAAACCAATATGTTGTGCTTCTTTCGCTGTTTTATCACCCACAGTCAGGACTAGGGTGTCCTTTTTATACGCGGAAAGGTCGGAATACCGAAGACTATTGGCACTTGTCAGAATGATCGCCTGAAACGGGGCGTCCGGCGATGGTCCTTCGCTATATTTATGAACGGTCATCATCGGGCATATTTCCACATCCAGACCATTACTTCGAAGTATCAGGGCCAGCTGCTCTGATTGATCAAGTGGGCGGGTCAGGAGGATGCGCATTTTAATCGTTGCCCAAGTTCACGTCCAATTGCTTCTGGATCATTTTTGTTGCCACTAAATGTGTCTGAAAAATCATTTCGGCCATCTTCATCAAGTACGCGCCCTATTAAAGTAAGAATATCACCTTCTATTGTGGCAAGTCCGGCGATAGGGGTCCGGCATGAGCCATCCAGAATATCAAGCATACTTCTTTCTGCTCTTACGCGTAATTCGGTGTCGCGGTGATTTAGCGGATAAAGTAGTTCTTTTATATTTGTGTTTTCGGATGCGATTTCGATTGTTATTGCGCCTTGTGCGACAGCGGGAAGAATTTCTTTAACATCGACAGGATTAATTCTGTAATCATTAATATCAAGACGGTTTAGACCAGCTATTGCCAGAAATGTGGCGTCTGCAAAACCATCATCAAGTTTTTTTAGGCGTGTCTGAACATTTCCCCTGAAATTTACGACTTTGAGATCAGGTCTTAATGCCAGGGCCTGTGCTTTGCGCCTTAGACTTGAGGTGCCCAAAACAGCACCTCTTGGAAGGTCTGACAGGCATCCTGCCTTATCAGACAAGAATGCGTCCCTGACATCTTCCCGTTCAAGATAACAGGCGAGCTCCAGGCCGTCAGGCAATTTTGTAGGCATGTCTTTAAGCGAATGGACGGCGATATCAATATCACCCTTATATAAGGCGTCTTCGATTTCCTCTGTAAATAAACCTTTACCCCCGATTTCGCTTAAATTTCTGTCCTGAACCCGGTCACCACGTGTTGACATAACACGAATTTCAATATTGCTTTTGTTTAAATAGGTATGATGGGCAACTAATAAATCCCGCACTTCATAAGCCTGCGCGAGCGCAAGATTGCTTCCGCGGGTGCCGATGATCAAATGATTATGGGGGCGATTTTTCGCTTGGTCTTGCACAGTACCTGTCCAGATGTTAGAGCGTATTTCAATATGTTTCTTTTGTGCTATAAGACTTAATGGAATTCTGGTGTTGTTACCAGCAAAGAAAGAAAAAAAATAAATGCCAGACAAAAATATGAAAATGTCTGAAATACGGATAATGGGCATCGAAAGCAGTTGTGATGAAACTGCGGTTGCAATTGTTTCTGAAAATAAAGAAATATTGTCCAATATTATCTATTCCCAGTTTGACGCACATAGCCCTTATGGGGGTGTTGTGCCTGAAATTGCGGCGCGGTCACATATTGATCATATAAGCAGACTGGTTAAAAAGTCCCTTGATGACGCGAAGCTTGATTTTGATGATTTGTCTGCGGTCGCAGTCACCTCAGGGCCCGGTTTGATAGGCGGGGTGATGGTTGGACTTATGACTGCCAAATCAATCGCATATGCCAGAAACATACCGCTCATAAGTGTAAATCATCTTGAAGGGCATGCTCTTTCAGTCAGACTCACGGAAGATGTATCTTTTCCTTATCTTTTGCTTTTGGTTTCAGGGGGGCATTGCCAACTGCTTGTTGTTAAAGGGGTTGGTGATTATCAGCGCCTGGGAACAACGATTGATGACGCTGCGGGTGAAGCGTTTGATAAAATGGCGAAGGTGCTGAACCTGGGTTATCCAGGGGGCCCGGCTGTTGAAAAAGCAGCAAAAAAAGGGAATCCCAAAAGGTTCAAATTCCCAAGACCGCTCAAAGGCAAGCCAGGAAGCAATTTTTCATTTTCAGGGTTAAAGTCAGCCGTCCTCAGGGCACGGGATGAGCTATTGGATGCGCGGGGCGGAAAGCTCACAAAACAGGATATTTATGATCTCTCAGCCAGTTTTCAGCAGGCATTAACGGATGCTACTATTGACAGAGTAAAAAATGCTATTGATTATTATCTTGAACATTATAAACCTAAGCATCATATCCTGGTTGTTGCCGGAGGGGTTGCGGCGAATGAAGAGATTAAAACACGGCTGTCAATATTGTGTGAAAAGAAAGGATTTGAACTTAAAGCCCCGCCAAGGGCTTTATGTACAGATAACGCAGCAATGATTGCCTGGGCAGGTGTGGAAAAATGGCATGGACGAGATTTTTCTTCACTAGATATTGGAGCGGTTGCGCGCTGGCCATTGGATCCGGATGCACCGATGGCAGCGGGCGCAGGCATAAAAGCCTAGTAACTTAAGACGTAGTTGGAAATGAATTTGTCAGAAGAAAATAATCTAAATAAACCAAAAATAGGTGTAGTTGGGGCTGGTGCGTGGGGTACGGCGCTTGCTCATCTTTCGGCCAGAGCGGGCTGCCCTGTTCGTTTGTGGGCGCGGGAACAGGATGTTGCCGATTCCGTGAATGAACGAAATGAGAATGAAATGTTTCTTTCCGGAATAAAACTGAACAGTTCGATAATTGCTTCAACGGAACTAGCTGACATGGCAGGGATGGATTTTATTTTTATGGTTGTTCCCGCCCAGTTTGTAAGATCTGTTCTTGTTACGTTAAAAAACCATATCTCTGAAAAAACAGGTGTTGTTCTTTGTGCAAAAGGAATAGAGCAGTCGACCGGAAAACTGATGTCAGAAGTTGTATCCGAAATACTGCCCAAATCTCCCCTGGTGGTGCTTTCTGGACCAACCTTTGCGCGCGAAGTGGCAGAAGGTCTGCCGTCCGCAGTTACAATAGCGTCTAAATATCAGCGGGTAACCGAAAGACTGTCAGAAGCAATAGGACAGCCAACCTTTAGACCATATGCGTCACGCGATGTTATTGGTGCAGAAATTGGTGGCGCGCTTAAAAATGTTTTCGCCATTGCCTGCGGGATTATTACGGGCCGGAATATGGGTGATAATGCAAGGGCGGCCTTGATCACCAGAAGTCTTTCCGAAATGGTGCGTTTTGGTGAAAAATTCGGCGCCGAACGTTCAACGATGATGGGGCTTTGCGGACTTGGGGATCTTATTCTGACCTGTTCTTCCCCACAGTCACGCAATATGTCCCTCGGTATTGCGATCGGAAAAGGAAAATCGGTTGAAGAGCTTATGACCGATAGAAAAACGGTTGCGGAAGGATATCACACATCGTCCGTACTGGCCCGTATATGTCGGGAAGAGGATTTGGATCTACCGCTTGTTATGGCGGTAAATGATATTTTACATAAAGGCAGGGATGTTGATACGGTTATCACGGACTTGTTAAATAGACCATTTGTTTCGGAAATATAAAAAGGAAAAGAAATGCATTATATTATAACTGCATTTGATAAGCCAAATAGCTTGGATCTTAGAATGAGTGTCAGGCCAGACCATCTGGCGTATGCCAGCGGAATTGGAATTACGGTTCTTGGTGGCCCACTTCTTACTGAAGGGGATGACCCTAAGCCAAAAGGCAGCATGCTCATTGTAGAAGTAGACAGCCGGGAACAGGCGGAAGAATTCGCTAAAAATGATCCTTATAATAAAGCAGGACTTTTTGATAAGGTAACTGTTCGCCGCTGGATGGGAACTGTCGGGCCGTGGCTGCCTTCAGGTGACTAATATTATTAAACTTGGAACATTGGGCATCGCATTGAACCCGGGTGATGAATTATGTTCCCTTGAAATCATTGAGGACGGTTCGGCCCGGGAATTTTCATATCGTTCCGGCAGTGACTTTTACGATATATTTATACAGCGTAAAGGGGATAATGCTTTTGCCTATATGAATATGTGCCCTCACGCGGGAACACCTCTTAACATGGAAGAAGGAGTGTTCATGGAAAGAACAGGGAAATACCTTATGTGTCATACTCACGGTGCCCTTTTTCAGCTTGAAGACGGGCTGTGTGTTGCAGGACCCTGTAATGGTGATTATCTTCAAGCCGTTGAAATTAAGATTGACCAAGGAAAAATCATAGTTGCCTGAAAATCACAGATTGCCAACCATATTTGATGGCAACAAAGAAGCCGAAAATCTTCTTATTCTGGCTCACGGTGCCGGAGCACCAATGGATACCGATTTCATGAATTATTTCGCAAAAAATCTGGCGGGCACTAATTTACGTATCCTCCGGTTTGAATTTCCATACATGGCGCTGCGGCGCGAAGGTCATGGACGCCGACCTCCAGACAGGCAAAAAATATTACTTGATAGCTGGCGAAAAGTTATTAATGAAGCCCGCAACTATCATAAGGGTAATATCATCATCGGTGGTAAATCCATGGGCGGAAGAATGGCGTCTATGATAGCGGATGAATGCAAGGTTACGGGTCTTGTTCTTTTGGGCTATCCCTTTTATGCACCGGGCAAAGCGGATAAACCACGTATTGAACATTTGGTAGATCTTAAGACCCACTGCCTCGTGTTACAGGGGGAACGTGATCCGATGGGTTCAAGAGAAGGAGTTGAAAAATATAACCTTTCCAAAGCAATAAATATCAAGTGGATATGTGACGGCAATCATGATCTGAAACCACGGATTAAGTCCGGACGATCATATGTGGAGAATCTTGAGGAGTGTATAGAACTCATTAAAACATTTCATGAATGTTTCCTCGAAATATGAGTTGATTTTAGTTCTATAGCGATATAAGAGTGTCAATTAACTAAATATAAAGGTTTCTTTATATAATAAATTTAACAAAAAATGACGATGCAGGAGCAGGACATTGAGCAGAAAAAATTACCTCTTTACTAGCGAATCAGTATCAGAAGGACATCCGGATAAGGTATCCGACAGAATTTCTGATTCCATCGTGGATATATTTCTTGCAGCGGAACCTGAAGCAAGGGTGGCAGTTGAAACCCTAACCACAACGAACAGAGTGGTGCTAGCTGGTGAAGTGCGCGGTCCGAAAAGCATTACAAAAGATGTTATGGAACAAGCCGCCAGAGACGCCGTGCGCGATATTGGCTACGAGCAGGAAGGGTTCCACTGGAAAAATATGGAAGTCACTGTTCATGTTCATGAGCAATCATCGGATATAGCGATGGGCGTTGATGCCTCAGGAAACAAAGATGAAGGTGCAGGGGACCAGGGCATAATGTTTGGTTATGCAACAAATGAAACAGAAAGCCTTATGCCTGCTACGCTTGATTATTCTCACCGCATCCTTAAATCAATGGCGGAAGAACGCCACGCCAATAAAAATAAAGAACTTGGTCCGGATTCAAAAAGTCAGGTTACCCTAAGATATGAAAACGGCAAACCGGTACGTGCAACATCCGTTGTTGTTTCAACGCAACACGCAGCAGATGTAAGTCAGGAACGTGTCCGTGAAATCGTTATTCCCCATATCGAAAAAATACTGCCGGATGGCTGGGTTTCTGAAATAGAAGATCTTTATATTAATCCAACAGGCCAGTTCATTATTGGTGGCCCCGATGGTGATGCCGGTCTTACAGGACGCAAAATAATTGTCGATACATATGGTGGCGCAGCGCAGCATGGGGGCGGCGCTTTTTCAGGAAAAGATCCAACGAAGGTTGACCGTTCTGCTGCTTACTTCACAAGATATCTTGCTAAGAATGTTGTTGCGGCCGGGCTTGCAGACAGATGCACAATTCAGCTTGCTTATGCAATTGGTGTTTCAAAACCACTTTCGCTTTATGTGGATTTTCACCAGACTGGTAATGTTGATACGGCAAAACTTGAAAAAGTGCTTGCTGAAATCATGGATCTTAGCCCCCGTGGAATTCGTCAGCATCTTGGGCTTAATAAACCTATTTATGAACGTACCGCTGCTTATGGTCATTTCGGCAGAAACCCCGAAGCAGACGGCGGGTTTTCATGGGAAAGAACAGATCTGGTTGATGCCTTAAAAGCCGAGTTTTGATATTGACCAGAAGATGGTAAATAATAAACTGTATTAATGAAAACACTTGAAAATATTCAGGGAAGCCGCATCTATGGCCGCCGTCATGGCAAGTCTTTAAAAAAGGCGAGTGCCGAGCGATTTGAAACATATTTTCCCAGATATTCTATTGAGGTTGACGAAAAGGGTCTTTTAGATCCCACTGTGTTATTTGATCATGATCCAAAAAGTGTCTGGCTGGAGATTGGCTTTGGTAAAGGGGAGCATCTAATTGCACAGGCAAAGCAAAATCCGGATATAGGGTTTATTGGATGCGAACCATTTGTTAATGGCGTATCGGGCCTTATTGATCAGTTGGTAAAAGAAGATGTTCATAATATCCGCATTTTTATGGATGATGCGCGGTTACTTATGGATGCATTGCCTGTAAATTCAATATCACGTGCCTTTATACTGTTCCCTGATCCCTGGAGAAAAAAAAGACATTATAAAAGAAGGGTTGTCAGCCCGGGTAATGTAGATGTGCTTTCCAATTTATTAAAACCGGGCTCCGAGCTCAGGATCGGCACAGACCACCATGATTATTGCCGGTGGATTTTGGCACGGATGCTGGAAAATGAACATTTTGAATGGATATCTGAGCGGCCGTCAGACTGGCATATTAGGCCTGCGGACTGGCCGGCAACCCGTTACGAATTGAAAGCGTTAAAAGAAGGTCGAAAAAGCGCTTATTTAACCTTCGTACGGAAACTTTCCTGAAACCGGACTAATTAGCTTAATACTGGGAAGCAGAATATAATAAAGAGCTTGAAGTTCTCTAAAATTACTCTTATATGTATAAATATCCGAATCACTGTAAATTTAAAATTTTTGGTGCGGGCAAGTGTTTCACTGGCCTGCTTTTTTGTTTGTACCTATAAGAATACTGGATAATGACAATGTCATCTGATCTGACGAATAAAATTGCGAAGATGATAGAACCGACAATAGAAGCGTTGGGTTACGAACTTGTTCGTGTGCAGATTTTTAGTTCTCCACGCGGAGAAGCATCTACGTTGCAGATAATGGTGGAAGCAGAAGATGGCACAATGACAGTTGATGGTTGTGCAAAAGTAAGTCGTGAAATTTCATTGATATTAGATGTAGAAGACCCGATTGACAGTGAATATGTACTTGAGGTCAGTTCTCCCGGTTTGGATAGGCCATTAACGCGGTTAAAGGATTTTTCCAATTATGCGGGATATGAAACCAAAGTTGAAATGAAGCAGGCGGTGAGTAACAGGAAACGATACAGCGGCATATTACGCGGGACGGAAGAGAATATGATTTTAATGGATGTTGATGGAGAGCAAGTCAAACTTAATTTCCAAGACGTTCTGAAAGCAAAATTGGTAATGACAGATGAATTGATAGCAATGGCATCACGCAAGCCATCATAATGTAAAATTACCGTAAGAAAAGGATGATAGTGGTCCATAGGGATCCACTTTTTAATACTGGAGCAAAAAGTATGACAGCAGTAAGTGCAAACAGACTTGAATTACTACAAATTTCCGATGCGGTAGCACGTGAGAAAAGTATCGATAAGGAAATTGTTCTTGGGGCGATGGAAGAAGCTATTCAAAAAGCTGCAAGATCCCGGTATGGTATGGAAAATGAAATTAAAGCGCATATAGACCGCAAAACAGGCGATATAAAACTTTATCGTGTTCTTGAAGTCGTGGAAAATGTAGAAAACCATTCCACGGAAATTACGGTCAAGGATGCGGGCCAGTTCAAGGAAAATGCAGCTATCGGTGACATACTTGCCGATGAACTTCCCGCAATTGATTTTGGTCGTGTTGCTGCACAAACAGCTAAACAGGTTATTGTGCAAAAAGTCCGTGAAGCAGAGCGTGCGCGCCAGTATGACGAATATAAAGACAAGATTGGTGATCTTATCAACGGTGTGGTCAAGCGCGTTGAATATGGAAATGTTATTGTAGATTTGGGATCTGCAGAAGCGATTATCCGCCGTGATCAGCTCATACCACGTGAACATATTCGAAACGGAGAACGCGTCAGGGCAATTATCCTTGATGTTCGTGAAGAACAACGTGGTCCGCAGATATTCCTGTCAAGAAGCCATCCCGATTTTATGGCAAAACTTTTTGCAGGTGAAGTACCGGAAATCTACGATGGTGTTATCGCTATTGTTGGTGTTAGCCGTGACCCGGGTAGCAGAGCGAAAATCGCAGTAATGAGCAACGATCCGAGCATTGATCCTGTTGGGGCGTGTGTTGGTATGCGAGGAAGCCGTGTACAGGCGGTTGTGGAAGAATTACAGGGTGAAAAAATAGACATCATTCAATGGTCGCCAGATCCCGCGACTTATATCATTCGTGCACTGGCACCTGCCAATGTTTCAAAAGTTGTGATTGATGAGGATGCTGGGCGAATGGACGTTGTCGTTGGTGAAGATCAGCTGAGTTTGGCCATAGGCCGCCGCGGTCAGAATGTTCGTCTTGCGTCGCAGTTAACGGGCTGGCAGGTAGACATCATGACAGAGGCGGATGAAAGTGAGCGCCGCCAGGCTGAATATAAGGAGCGCAGTGAACTCTTTATGGAAAATCTTGATGTTGATGAAACCCTCGCGCTCCTTCTGGTGGGAGAAGGGTTCAGAAACCTTGAAGAAGTTGCCTATGTGGCCCCTGAAGAATTTGCTGGAATTGAAGGGTTTGATATGGCTCTTGTTGAAGAGTTGCAGTCTCGCGCACGGGAAGCGCTTGGTTCTATAGCAGAGGCGGCAGAAATCAAACGTGTTGAACTTGGTGTTAGTGATGAGCTTGCAACAATAGAGGGCCTTACGGCTCCCATGCTTGTAACGCTTGGCGAAGCCGGCATTAAAACGCTTGATGACTTTGGTGATCTGGCAGGTGATGAACTTACGAGTCCGGAAGACGGCATTTTACGTGATTATGACCTGACCCTTGAGCAGGCCAATGAAATGGTTATGGCGGCGCGGGCGCACTGGTTTGAAGACGAAAATGAAGCAGAAGCAGAAGAAACTGTTTCTGAAACTGCAGATTAAGGTGATGTTTAGTGGCCAAGGAAGTAAGAATGCGAAAATGTCTGGTCACAGGAGGCGTTTATTCATCACCTGAATTAATAAGATTTGTATGTGCCCCATCGGGACAAATTACGCCTGATGTTGCCGCAAAACTGCCAGGAAGAGGATGTTGGGTTCATGCAGATCGAGAAGCGTTGCAAAAGGCGATTGAAAAAAAACTTTTAATGCGTTTTGGTAATTTGGCATTTTCGGACAAGTTACAAAAAGGCTTAGATGTGCCGGCAGTCAATAATGTAGTAAAGGCTTCTGTACCGGATGACTTACTGGAACAGATCGAAAATCTGCTAAAAAGAAGGTGCCTGGAATATTTGAGCCTTGCCAACAGAGCCGGATTGCTGATCATAGGGTTTGAAAAAGTAAGAGCAGCCCTGATGAGTGGTAAAACAGATGTTCTCATTGTGGCAAAGGACGGCGCGGATAACGGGCGCAATAAAATATGCCAGGGACTTGATAATTTAAAAGTTTTCGATATGTTTTGCCGGGATGATTTAAGTAAGGCTACAGGCCGGGAAAATTCTGTAAATATTGCAGTGCTTCCAGGTGGCCTAAGAAAAAGTTTATTAAGGGAAATGGCCCGTTATGAACTGTCGAGAAAAAAGGTTATAAACTAGAACCAATAATTGTTATTTTATGTTAAAAGGTAAAATTGGTTTTTAAGGCGATATAAGAATGAGCGAAGATAAAAATAAAAAAGCACCCCTGACGACATCTGGACGTAAAACACTTCAGATGAAGCCATCTGGCGCGCTTGGAGCCGGCAGCAGCGCAGGTGGTGTTGTTGTACACCGCAAAAAGAAACTTATAATGCCGGGTCAGGCCCCTGTTGCAGAAACCAAGACTGTTGTGCCAAAGTCCATAATTAAGCCTGCCTTTAATGCTGGTAAGAAAGCACCTTCTTCAGCACCCGTAGAAGATAAATCCGCGGGCGGTCTTTCCGAAAGTGAACGTGACAAAAGAGCTAAGGTTCTTGAAAAAGCCCAAAAAGAAACTGAAGAGAGGGCAAAGCGGGCGGCAGAACAGGCAAAAAGAAAGGCAGTAGAAGAAGCCGCACTTTCTGAACGCCGTGCAAAGGAAGAGGCAGAAAATAAAAATAAACCTCAAACTGTGCAAAAGCCTGAAAAAGAAACTGATGCTGAACAGGCAAAGCGTCTTGCGGATCTTGAAGTAAAAAGAAAAGCAGAAGAAGATGCAGCCAAGATTGTAGAGGCGGAAGCAGCCGCAGCGAAACTCGCTGCCGGAACACCAGTTAAAATAAAGGATGTTCCCAAAAAAGATATTGAGCAATTAAAAAAATCGGAAGTCAGGAAAAGCCGCGCTGATGAAACGCGCCGCCGAAGTGGGCGTCTCACTGTTATGCAGGCCCTATCCGATAACATGGAGCGCCAACGTAGCCTCGCATCATTAAAACGAAAACGTGCCAAGGAAAAACGACAAAGCGGATTGGTTGAGCCGGCTAAAAAAATCTACCGCGAGGTTGTGGTTCCGGATCATATTACGGTTGCGGAACTGGCCAATCGTATGACTGAAAAAACCAACGATGTTATTCGCTCTCTTATGAAAATGGGCGTAATGTCAGCAGCAGGTGATGAAGTTGATCACGACGTCGCAGAACTAATTGTTGAAGAATTTGGTCATAAGCTTAAACGCATTAGCGCATCAGATGTAGAACTTGATCTTTCCGGTCCTGAAGACACAGAAGATGATCTGCTGCCACGTGCGCCCGTTGTGACTGTAATGGGGCATGTTGATCATGGTAAAACATCGATTTTGGATGCCCTTAGAAAAACTAGTGTGACGGAAGGTGAAGCTGGTGGTATCACCCAGCATATTGGTGCGTATCAGGTTAAAATGGCGAATGGGGATAAAATTACATTTCTGGATACACCTGGACATGCTGCTTTTACAGCCATGCGTGCCCGTGGTGCCCAAGTGACGGATATTGTGATTTTGGTTGTAGCGGCAGATGATGGTATTATGCCACAAACGATTGAAGCTATCAGCCATGCAAAATCCGCGGAAGTGCCAATTGTTGTTGCAATTAACAAAATGGACGCGCCAGGCGCAAACGCGATGAAAGTTCGTCAGGATCTTCTACAGCATGACGTTTTTGTTGAAAGTATGGGTGGAGAGGTTCTGGATATAGAAGTATCCGCGAAGCAGGGCACGGGCCTTGATAAATTGGAGGAAGCAATTCTTCTTCAGGCGGAACTCAATGACCTTAAAGCCAACCCAAATCGGACAGCAGAGGGCGTAGTCGTCGAAGCGAAACTCGATAAGGGTCGTGGTGCAGTATCAACAGTTATCGTTCAACGCGGAACACTGAAAGTTGGCGACGTTTTGGTTGCGGGCACATCATGGGGCAAAATTCGTGCGCTTGTTGATGATCGGGGTTTGCAAGTTAAAGAAGCGAGGCCTTCAACCCCCGTAGAAATACTCGGCCTCGATCCAGCACCTGGTGCAGGTGATGATTTTGTTGTTGTTGATGATGAGGCAAAGGCACGTAGCATTGTTGATTTCAGGCTTAACAGACTTAAGAATGAACAAAACAAAACACCTGCGGCAAGTCTTGAGAATATGTTTGATAAGCTCAAGGAAGCTGAAATTTCAACGGTTCCAATTCTCCTAAAAGCGGATGTACAGGGCTCAGTAGGTGCAATTATATCATCGCTAGAGCAACTCAATACCGATGAAGTAAAATGTAAAATAGTTCATAGTGGCGTTGGTGGTATTAGCGAAACGGATGTTGGCCTTGCAATTGCGACAGGCGCGCCTGTGATTGGTTTTAATGTTCGCGCAAGTCGGAATGCTGCGGATCTTGCTCAAAAAGAAGGTGTGGAAATTCGTTATTATTCGATCATTTATGACCTGATTGATGATATAAAAGCCGTGATGTCTGGAATGCTTGCGCCAGAAATTAAAGAAACAATTATTGGTACCGCAGAAATCCTTGATATCTTTAATGCCGGCAAGGGCAAGGCTGCAGGTTGTTTGGTAACCAGCGGCGTTGTGCGCCAGGGTGCTAAAGCAAGACTACTTCGTGATGATACAGTGGTCTATGAAGGGGATCTTGGTTCGCTTCGTCGTTTCAAAGATGCAGTAAAAGAAGTTGAAAGCGGTGTTGAATGCGGAATGAATTTCACCAGTTATAATGATATGAAGATTGGTGATGTTATTGAATGTTATGAAGTAGAGGAAATAGAACGTAACCTCTAGAACGAGTGACGGAAACTGGATTAATATCGGCTTCCCGTTTTCTTCGGGAAGCCTTTTAATCTTGGGGATATGATAATGGCAAAATCAAGATTTTCAAACGATGCTGGGCCTAGTCACCGCGTGCTAAGGGTTGGTGAAAATATTCGTCATGCTCTGGCCGAGATTCTGTCACGCGGAGAAATCAGGGACGAAACACTTAATAATGTATCAATTACGGTAACAGAAGTTAGATGTAGTCCAGATTTAAGAAATGCTACTGCATTTGTTATGCCCCTTGGCGGCATAAATGAAGCTGCGATCGTTGGTGCATTAAATGCAAATAGTAAATATATCCGGGGTCAACTTTCCAAATTGGTTAGAATGAAATATCTGCCCAACCTAAAATTTAGTTCTGATCATAGCTTCGATGAGGCCGACCATATTGAAGCACTTTTAAATAGTGCGCATGTGGCGCAGGATCTTCAGAAAAAGGAAGCTGAATAAACATTTATGGCCAGAAAACATAAGGGCAAAAAAATAGATGGTTGGGTTGTCATTGACAAACCCCTAGGGATGGGGTCCACAAAGGTTGTAAGTAAGTGTCGCTATCTGACTAATGCGAAAAAGGCCGGGCATGCGGGTACATTGGATCCCCTGGCAACAGGAGTATTACCGATTGCTTTTGGGGAAGCAACCAAAACAATCCCCTATATTATGGATGCTCGAAAAACCTATCAATTTACGGTTAAATGGGGCGAAGCCCGTGCGACGGACGATTTGGAAGGGGAAATAACACAGATAAGTGATGTCAGGCCGCTTACAGACGATATAATAAAAGCACTACCGGTATTTATGGGTCAGATTAAACAGGTGCCTCCCGCTTACAGCGCTATCAAAATAGACGGAAAACGGGCATATTCCCTTGCCCGTGCGGGTGAAACCGTGGACATTAAAGTACGCGAGGTAGAAATTTTTGATCTGAAACTTTTAGAAAATACAGTTGATGAGGCAACCTTTGAAATGACATGTTCAAAAGGTACCTATGTAAGGTCAATGGGACGTGATCTGGCGTTAAAATTAGGAACATTTGGCCATATAGTGCACCTTAGGCGTACTAAAGTCGGGCCATTTGATTTATCAGGTACGATTTCACTGGTAAAGCTGGAAGAATTAGTACATAGTGCGCCGCTTGAAGAGTGGATTCTTAATGTTATGACCGTGCTAGACGACATCTTGGCATTGGCCGTAACGAAAGAGCAGGCAGACTTTCTTAAAAATGGCGGGTTTATTTCGCTAGCAGATTTGGAAAGTTGCTTACCGCTTTCAAGCACATCAGGTCAAACGCTGAGGGCCATAGAAGGTGACAAACTAATTGCCCTTTGTGAAATCAGCAACACATATTTGAAACCGGTGCGCGTTTTTAATTTATAACTTTAAATTATTAAAGGAGTTATCGATGTCGATTACTGCAGAAAAAAAGCAGGAACTGATTAAACAGTATGCCGTTAAAGACGGTGATACAGGTTCCCCTGAAGTTCAAGTCGCAATTCTGACACATAGAATTGCTCTTCTAACAGAACACTTTAAAACACACAACAAAGATAATCATTCACGTCGCGGTCTTCTAATGCTTGTAAATAAGCGCCGCAAACTTCTTGATTATCTAAAGAAAAAAGACGACGGCCGCTATCAGGCATTGATCGGCAGTCTTGGTCTGCGTAAGTAAGAAAAGAATATATATGAATGCATGGCCATAGGGGTTGTGTAAAGGCTTTTTGATCAGTGGGTCCGGGGATGGGCCTTGGACCCACCGAACAAAAATTATAGCCGTTGAAAATAGAGAAATATAAATGTTTGATATACATAAAAAAGAAATTACCTGGGGCGGACGTCAATTGGTAATTGAAACAGGGCATATTGCCCGCCAGGCGGCAGGGGCCGTCATGGTAAGTTACGGAGAAACATCAGTATTTACAGCTGTAACAGCTGCCAAAAAAGCAAAAGCTGGTGTCGATTTCTTCCCGCTCACAGTTAATTATCAGGAAAAAGCGTATTCCGCCGGTAAAATACCAGGCGGTTTTTTTAAACGCGAGGGACGCCCTACGGAAGAGGAAACTTTAATCTGTCGTCTTATTGATCGCCCGATACGCCCGCTTTTTGTTCCTTCATTCAAAAACGAAACTTTGGTGGCAGCAACAGTAATGAGCCATGACCTGGAAAATAATCCTGACATTGTTTCAATCGTTGGCTCCAGTGCAGCGCTGACCCTTTCCGGACTTCCATTTATGGGACCGATTGCAGGGGCACGCGTAGGTTATATAGATGGTGAATACATCCTTAATCCAACAGAAGAGCAGCTTGAAAGATCAGAACTTGATCTTGTTGTAGCCGGTACCCGTGATGCAGTACTTATGGTTGAATCACAGGCTAACGAGCTATCTGAAGAGATTATGCTTGGCGCAGTGATGTTTGGACATGCTGAAATGCAGGTGGTGATTGATGCGATCATAGAGCTTGCTGAAGATGCTGCCAACGATCCCTGGGAGCTGCCGGAAGAGGAAGACCACAGTGAACTGATTGCGAAAATCGCCAAGATGGCTGAAAAAGGCCTTCGTGACGCTTATGGTAAAACAGATAAGCAGGAACGTGTAGGAAAGATTTCCGAAGTAAAAGATGCCGTAAAGGAAAAGTTTGTCGAAGAGGGAAATGATGAACAGGAAATTCTTGTAGCCGGTATCTTAAAGAACCTTGAAAAAGATATCGTTCGCGGTGACATTATAAAAACCGGCAAACGTATTGATGGTCGAAACCTTGATACTGTTCGTCAGGTAATTGGCGAAGTAAATATATTGCCAAGAACTCATGGTTCTGCGCTCTTTACGCGCGGTGAAACACAGTCAATTTGTGTCACGACGCTGGGCACTGCTGACGATGAGCAATTTGTTGATGCCCTGACCGGTACTACAAAGCGCAGCTTCATGCTTCATTATAACTTCCCACCCTATTCTGTTGGAGAAGTCGGGCGCATGGGCTTTACAGGTCGCCGTGAAATTGGTCATGGCAAGCTGGCCTGGCGCGCAATTCATGCGGTGCTACCTTCAAAAGAGGAATTCCCATATACAATTCGTGTAGTATCTGAAATTACGGAATCAAATGGTTCATCTTCTATGGCGACAGTTTGCGGTGCATCCCTTTCTCTGATGGATGCGGGTGTTCCAATCTCACGTCCGGTTTCGGGCATTGCCATGGGACTAATCAAAGAAGGCAATGATTACGTAGTTCTATCAGACATTCTTGGTGATGAAGATCATCTTGGTGATATGGATTTCAAGGTAGCCGGTACAACAGAAGGGATTACATCCCTTCAGATGGATATCAAAATCACAGGAATCACTGAAGATATTATGAAAGTGGCTCTTGAGCAGGCAAAAGGCGGTCGTGCAACCATTCTTGAAAGCATGAATAAGGCGCTGGACGGTGCTCGTAAGGAAATGAGTCAGCATGCACCGCGCATTGAAACTCTGCATGTCAAGAAAGACAAAATCCGTGAAATTATTGGCACCGGTGGTAAGGTTATTCGTGAAATCTGCGAAGTAACCGGCGCAAAAGTTGATATTGATGATGACGGTGTTGTGAATATATCATCACCTGATGGTGCAGCCATTAAAGCGGCACTTGACTGGATTAACGGTATTGTGGCTGAACCTGAAGTTGGCAAAACGTATGAAGGCAAAGTTGTAAAAACTGTTGATTTCGGTGCATTTGTAAACTTCCTTGGCAGCAGAGACGGTCTTGTGCATATTAGTGAAATGGCTAATGAACGTGTCAAACAGGTAACGGATGTTGTAAAAGAAGGTGAAACCGTTAAAGTAAAGGTTTTGGGGATAGATGATCGCGGTAAGGTGCGTTTGAGCATGAAAGCGGTTTTAAATGACGAAGCCAAAGAGAACGACGACGCTTCCTGCGACGATGACTAAGGATCGTCTAACTGACAGAAATGCCCGGATGTACATTACTGTGTATCCGGAGCGTAAATGAAGATTTACGCCGAAAGGATAAGATGAAAGCGTTAGAGTCATTAAACATTTCAGGCAGTGATGTTCTTCCCCTTGTCGAGGGAGGCAAGGGGATATCCGCCACTAACGGTGCCAGCGCTGGCGCTTGGGCTGCTGCAGGGGGTGTAGGGACAGTTTCCTGTGTTAACGCTGATAATTATGACGAAAATGGTGATGTTATTCCACAAATATACCATGGAAAAACGCGCATTGAACGTCACGCTGAACTGATCCAGTATGGTATAGATGGCGGTATACGGCAAGTTCAGGATGCCCATGATATTGCGGCTGGCCGGGGACGAATTCATATTAATGTCCTTTGGGAAATGGGTGGTGCAGAACCCGTGTTGGAAGGTGTCTTGAACCGCACCAAAGGGTTGGTTCATGGTATTACCTGTGGTGCGGGAATGCCTTATAAACTGGCGGAAATAGCAGCAAATCATAAAGTTTTTTTCCATCCGATCATTTCTTCGGCCCGCGCATTCGGCATACTCTGGAAACGCGCCTATAAAAATTTTGGTGAATGGCTCGGCGGTGTTGTGTATGAAGACCCGTGGCTGGCTGGTGGACATAATGGTCTTTCCAATGCGGAAGATCCGCGTGAACCGCAGGATCCTTATCCACGCGTAGCAGAACTGCGTAAAATGATGAATAAATTCGGACTTGAAAATGTTCCTATTTTAATGGCAGGTGGTGTGTGGTATTTGCGTGATTGGGCCCATTGGTTTGATAACTCTGAAATCGGGAAAATTGCTTTCCAATTTGGTACAAGGCCGCTTCTTACGAAGGAAAGCCCTATTCCGCAAGCCTGGAAAGAAAGGTTGATGACCATTAAAGAAGGGGATGTTCTTCTGCATCGCTTCAGCCCCACCGGGTTTTATTCCTCCGCTGTTCGAAACAATTTACTTCGGGAGCTTGAAGGCAGATCGGAACGTCAGGTTGCATTTCGCCGCAAGGCAGGCGTGGATGAAAATTTTAACACCGAAGTTCAAATAGGTAATAAAAAATATTTTGTAAAAGAAGAAGATAAGGCAAAGGTTCTTTCATGGGTTGAGCAGGGTTATGATACATCCATGCGGACACCTGATGAAACGATCATATTTGTAGATGCGGATGAAGCCGATGAAATACGCACTGACCAGAAAAATTGTATGGGATGTCTAAGCCAATGCAAATTCTCCAATTGGTCACAAAATCCTGATACAAATTATTCCACTGGTCGTGGGGCGGATCCGCGTAGTTTTTGCATTCAGAAATCGCTTATGGATATCGCGCATGGTGCATCTTTGGATGATAATTTAATGTTTGCAGGACATTCCGCATTTAACTTTGCCAAAGATCCCTTTTATAGCAATGGTTTTATTCCGACAGTGAAAGAGCTGATGGAAAGAATAGGAACGGGTGATTAGTATCCGCTGTTCTTGATAAAGGATTTATTAACGTGTAAAATGTAACGTTGTGCAGGTTAAGAAGAGAGAAGAAATGACAAGGCCTTATTCAAACGCATTAAGATGTTTGCAGGATGTCGGGTTAAGACCGACCAGACAAAGACTCGTGCTTGCTAAATTGCTTTTTGATGGTGACAACAGACACGTGACGGCAGAAGCATTACACCACGAAGTGGCTGAAACAGGTGCGAAGGTGTCACTTGCGACTGTGTACAACACGCTGCATCAGTTTACCGAAGCAGGTATTTTAAAAGAAGTAATTGTCGATCCAAACCGTAAATATTTTGATACCAATATGAGCGATCATCATCACATCTTTTTTAAGGATGAAGAAAAGCTCAAAGATGTCTCTGCGGATGAACTGGTGATTTCTGCGTTACCGGGTGCACCGGCAGGTAAAAAAATTAGCGGTGTAAGTGTTGTTGTTCATATGGAAGATGCAAACACCTAGGCTAAACCTAGTCAAATGTTTCCTGCTCTAAGCTTCCCCATAAATTACTGCTTTCTATCCAGCCGGTGAGCCCACCAACGTCCATTTCGCACCAGTTATTGTCACATTGCAGAAGTGATCCAAGAACATCCTGTTCTGCTATGACGGAAACGGCCGTTTTATCATTGGGGGATTTGTATAATTCCTGGGAGCCGTTAACAATGATTGCGCTCCTGCTTAATGAAAGCAGATGCCTTAAAATCCAGCCGGTTGAACCATCAATATCCATAACTTTAAACCAGTTGCCATACTCGGCAATGACCTTAAGCGGATAATCCTCTTTCATATATATCCAGTCTATAGGGTATTCCAGACCTGGCCCTGTGCGCATATTTGTGACATCATCATCCAGCGACATGAATCTGGGAAGAGGATAGCCGGATGCACCCATAACCTGCTCAGGTGCGGTCATTTGTGCGGACACACCTGAGATCAGTAACTGGGCAGAAAGTAAAAGTATTAATGCTCGGATCATAGTATTCATATTGCAAGTTAGTCTTCAAAATTCCCCCCTCAGTTATGTAATTTTATCATTCTTTCGTCAAGAATGGTTTTTCGTTGTCACTATGGTTTAGGCAAAATATACTTGAGGCGAAACAAATTGGATATGTCAATGAAGCCGCTTGTAATCGTCACCCGGAAACTTCCTGAAGCCATTGAAGACCAGATGAAAAAGTTATTCCGTGTTGAACTTAATATTGATGATCATCTTTTTAGTCGCGAAGAACTTATTGCTGCTATCCGGCGGGCTGATATTATGGTACCCGCCGTTACTGATAAGATTGATGCAGATGTGATAAGCGAAGCGGGTAATAATTTTCGCATGCTGGCCAATTTTGGTGTCGGGGTTGATCATATAGATCTTAAGGCAGCACAGGAAAAAAGAATAACCGTAACCAATACACCTGGTGTTTTAACAGAAGATACAGCCGATATAGCCATTACTTTAATGCTTTCAATTATGCGCCGTACCAATGAAGGTGAGCGGATTTTAAGGGCAGGAAACTGGAAAAAATGGTCGCCTACAGGAATGTTGGGCACAAGACTGCGTGGTAAAAAACTGGGGATTATCGGAATGGGTCGTATTGGGCAGGCCGTAGCAGAGCGTGCAAAATCATTCGGCCTTGAAATCCATTATCACAATCGCAGTCAACTTGATGCGCAGACTGAGCAAAACCACAATGCAACATATTGGCAAAGCCTTGATCAGATGATTACGCAAATGGATGTGATTTCGCTTAATTGTCCATCAACACCAGATACACATAAAATCATGTCACGGCGACGGATTGGATTGATGCAAAAACATGCTTATCTTGTTAATACGGCACGTGGCGATGTGGTTGATGAAAATGCCCTTATTGAAGCACTGGAAACAGGAGCCATTGCCGGGGCAGGGCTTGATGTTTATGAAAACGAGCCCAATGTGGATAAGCGTTTGATCGCACTTGAAAATGTTGTGGCCATACCGCATATGGGATCAGCAACGCAGGAAGCGCGTCATGCGATGGGTGAAAAAGTTCTTATTAATATAAAAACATTGGTCGACGGCCATAGCCCGCGTGACCGCGTTTTATATGGTTTTTAGCCGTTGCAATATTTGCAAGCCGGATCTTTCGGAAGGCTGATTTTACGGCTTGTGGCCGTCAGAGCATCATAGATAAGTAATTTACCCCCAAGCCCATCTCCTAACTCAAGAATTTCCTTAATGACTTCAATGGCTTGCATAGTGCCAATAACACCAGCAACTGCACCCAGAATCCCCGCTTCCGCACAGCTGAGAATGCCGTTTGGGTGATCAGGCACCAGACACCGATAACAGGGAAGATCGGCTTCATATCCTTTAAAAGTTGCAAGTTGGCCGTCAAATTGGCTCAGTGCGCCTGAAATAAGCGGCTTCTTTAATTTAAGACAGATATTATTAACCAGAAAACGGGTGGTGAAATTATCGCAGCCATCGGCGACAATATCATAGTGTTTAATAATGTCTTCGGCGTTACCCGCATCAAGCCGCAGTGGATTTGATATGATATTAATCTCAGGGTTAATCGTTTTAAGGGTTTCTTCCGCGCTATGGGTTTTTAATTTTCCAATGGCTGATGTTTGATGAATAATCTGTCTTTGAAGATTGCTTAATGTGACTTCGTCGTCATCAATGATACCAAGCGTGCCCACACCTGCAGCGGCCAGGTACATCAGCAGCGGGCTGCCAAGTCCGCCTGCACCGATTACCAATACCCTGGCAGACATTAATTTCTGCTGACCCGGCCCACCGACCTCTTTTAAAATAATATGGCGGGCATACCGCTCTAGTTGGCTGTCATTCAGGGCCATTTTCTTCTTCTATTATCATATCATCAGGATTAAGCGCATCGTCTGGGGAAGCAATGATATAGGTTGCACCCGGAATGATCCTGAAATCATCAGGACTTTTTACCTCTTTGTCATTACAAAAAACACTGAATTCCTGATAACCCATGGAATGAGCTTCGGCAATGATGCGTTCTATGGAAAGTTCTTCTGTGGGCAGGGTGCTTTCACCGCCGGCAATAATGAGCTTGATGGTGCCTGTCATGAACGTGTTCCGGTTGATCCAAACCCGCCAGCACCTCTCGCCGTTTCATCAAGGGTGGCCTGTTTATTCCATTTTATTTGTGTAACCGGCGCAATAACCATTTGCGCAATACGCATGCCGCGTGTGATTGTGAAACCTTCATTTCCAAGATTTATAAGAATTACTTTCACTTCACCACGATAATCCGCGTCAATTGTACCGGGTGTGTTTAAAACAGTAACGCCATTTTTCCAGGCAATGCCTGATCTTGGTCTTACCTGTGCCTCATAACCATCCGCAAGGGCCATGGCAAATCCGGTTGGTACCAATAATCTGCCCCCCACCGGAAGCACCAGTTCTTCCCCATCGGGAATCGCGGCCATCAGATCCATACCCGCGCTGTTCTTTGTTTCATATTCGGGTAATTTTAATCCTTCGCCGTGAGGAAGAAGTTGAATTGCTACGACAGTCATTGAGTATCCTTAAAATATTTTTCTATTTTTTCCGCGATTTTTTCTGCGACGGCTGATTTGCTCATACGTGGCCAGTCGTCGTCACCATTTCTGGTTATGATATGAACCTGGTTATGGTCACCACCCATGATATCACCGGATATGTCGTTGGCGATAATCCAATCGCAGCCTTTTTTATCAAGCTTGTTTCTGGCGTATTCTTTTACATTTTGACTTTCAGCCGCAAACCCGACCATTAGTGTAGGTCGGTTTTTTTTATTATTTGAAAGTGTTTGCAGAATATCGGGATTTTCTTCAAAGTCCAATGCGGGCATTTCATTATTTTGTTTTTTGATTTTTTGATCTGCAGGGTTTTTAACATGCCAGTCGGCAACAGCGGCCACACATATTGCGGCATCAGCAGGTAGCGCATTTTCGCAGGCATTCATCATGTCCCGCGCCGAAATTACACTTATGCGCTTAACGCCAATGGGTGCTTCAAGATTTGTTGGACCGGATATCAAAGTAACAGCAGCACCCTTAAGATATAGCGCCCGGGCAATTTCATATCCCTGTTTGCCGGAAGATCTGTTGGCAATATAGCGGACAGGGTCAATAGTTTCATGTGTTGGGCCGGCGGTAACCACGATATGCTTTTCTTTTAGCGGGAAATTTTCACTGCTTAAAAAAAAAGCTTCAATATGTGTAACAATATCCGGGACTTCGGCAAGGCGGCCGGTACCTTCTTCGCCGCAGGCTAGTTCGCCGTCCGCCGGGGGGATTTCAATAATACCGCGGCTTTTGAGCACACCAAGATTATGTTGTGTTGACGGATTTCCCCACATCTGGCTGTTCATGGTTGGGGCAATCATGATCGGTTTATTTGATGCCAGAAGTGTTGCCGTGGCCAGATTGTCGGCAATGCCAACGGCCATTTTTGCCATCAGGTCGGCCGTGGCCGGGGCAACCAGGATCAGGTCATTTTCCCGGGACAGTCTGATATGCCCCATTTCCGCTTCGTCGGTAAGGGAGAAGAGATCCTGATAGACTTTATTTTCAGTCAGGCTGCTAATGGCAAGGGGGGTTACAAATTGTTCACCTCCTTTGGTAAGGATAGCCTGGATTTCCACGCCACGTTCCTTAAGACGGCGAATAAGATCAAGACATTTATAGGCTGCGATGCCACCGCCGATGACCAAAAGCAATTTTTTATTTTCAAGGATATCTGCCACAGCTGACCTTTCAACTTATACCAATATGCTAAAGATAATCACTGAAACTCAGTTTATCAACAGCATATAAAATCCATAGCACAGTACGCTCCCAAAAATGCCACCAATGATACCATAAAGAAACAGTTTAAAAGAACTCCTTCTATGGGCTTTAGTGTCCGGCATCTTTTTCATATTATGGACTATTTCTTCCACATCTTCGAGTATCTGCGGCAAGCGTGACAGGGTATCCAGTGTTATTTTTACGGTTTCTTTAATGATGGCGATCGGGCTTAAATTTTCCGCAACCCATTTTTCGATCACAGGTCGGGATACTTCCCACATATTAATGTCCGGATTTAAATTAAGGGCGACGCCCTCTGCTGTAACCATGGTTTTTTGAAGAAGTACCAATTGGGGTTGTGTGCGCATGTTAAATCGGCCGGTTGTTTCAAAAAGCTGACCAAGGAGTTTTCCTGCGGAAATTTCATTTAAAGGTTTTCCCACCACGGGTTCGCCAATGGCACGGATGGCTTGCTTGAAAGCAATATAATCCTGATCATTGGGTACATACCCCATATCAAAATGGGCCTTGGCGATCCGGTCATAATCCTGATTTGCAAATCCGTATAAAATATCCGCAAGGGCGCGCCGGGTTTTAAGGTCAATCCGGCCCATAATGCCAAAGTCAATTGCGGTCACTTTATTATCTTTACAGGCAAAAAGGTTGCCCTGATGCAGGTCCGCATGGAAATATCCATCATTTAGGGCCTGACTGAGAAAGCTTTGCACCAAATTTTCGGCAAGTTTTTCAGGGTCAAGGCCTGCTTTTTTAATATCATCAAGTTTTTTAAACGGGATGCCATCAACCCAATGGGTGGTAAGTACCCTCCGGCTTGTAAGGTTCCAGTCGACCTCCGGCACATCATAATGTGGGTTACCTTTGATGTTTTGTTTAAGTTCCGCTGCTGCTGCGGCTTCAATACGAAGATCCATTTCAAGGGCGATTACATCCGCAATGGTTTCAATCACTGTACTGGGCCGCAGCCTTCGTGCCTCACTTGAAAAGGATTCAATTATTTTTGCAAGCCACTGAAAAGCTTCCAGGTCACGACTAAAGGCTTTGGCAATGCCGGGTCTTAGTACTTTAACAGCAATTTTCTGGCCCTGAGTTGTTTTGGCAGTATGAACCTGCGCGATAGACGCAGCGGCAATGGGCGTTTCGTCAAACTCGGAAAACAGCTCATTTAATGTACCACCAAGATCATCTTCAATGATCCTGACGGCATCTTCGACCGGGAATGGCGGAACATCGTCCTGAAGCCGCATCAAATCAAACGCAATCTCGGGGCCAATAATATCAGGTCTTGTTGCAAGCGCCTGACCAAATTTAATAAAACTCGGACCAAGATCCTGAAGCGCGTTTACAAGGCGTGTTTCCGGTTTTGTATCCAGATCATAACGAATTTTTAAATTACGCAGTTTTTCTATTGCCTTTGGCTGTTCACCAAACAGCTTAAGAAGATCCATAAGCGCATCATGTTTTGAAAGCGTATAGGCAACCTTGATGATGCGCCCAGTATGAAAAATCCATTTAAACATTTTAAATGCGCCACCCGGAATGAATTGCCACGATACCGCCGGAAAGATTTCGGTAGCTTGCTTTTTTAAATCCTGCAACTTCGATCATGGTTTTAAACTTTTCCTGATTTGGAAATCTGCGGATGCTTTCCACAAGATATTGATAGCTGTCTTTATCTCCGGTGATCATTTCGCCGAAATGCGGTATTACATTAAAGGAATAGGCATCATAGATCTGTTTTAAAATTGGCAGATCAACATCGCTGAATTCAAGACACATAAACCTCCCACCAGGCTTAAGCACGCGATACGCTTCCTTAAGTGCGATATCAATATGCGTAACATTACGAATGCCAAATGCGATGGTATAGGCATCAACAGAATTTGATTCCAGCGGAAGTTGTTCGGCGTTTCCGACGACCCAATCTATGGGATCAAATATACCTTCATCAAGGGCACGGGCTCTCCCGGCAGCCAGCATGTTGTGATTTATATCACAAATCGTAACACTTGCCGGGATATCATCCGGCCCGGTTCGTTTGGCGGCTGCTTTTAAAAACCGAAAGGCAATATCACCTGTTCCGCCCGCGACATCCAGAAGGTGCATACCCGCTACGGGGCGAAGCATGCTGATAAATTCATTTTTCCAAAGACGGTGAAGCCCGCCACTCATAACATCATTCATGATGTCATATTTATCGGCGACGCTGTCAAACACCCCACGCACCATTGATTGCTTTTCATTTTCATTTACCTGTTGAAAACCAAAATGGGTGGTGGTGTCTTTATCTGTTTTTTCTTTACTTGTCATATTGCGGAACATAGCGCAGTGTTGCATGCTGTTCCAGAAGAAAACCAATTGATTTAACAGAGTTATTATTTATATGCCAGAATTGCCAGAGGTGGAAACAACCATGCGGGGTCTGACACCAGCCCTTAAAAACAGAAAACTTGTGAAGGTGATAATACGCAGGGATAAAATCAGGATCCCGGTGCCGGAAGATTTTGTAAGAAGACTGGAAGGCCGGAAAGTTATCCGTCTGGAACGGCGGGCCAAATATTTGAGGTTTTATCTGGACACTGACGATGTGATCATATGCCATCTTGGTATGTCCGGTAAATTTATTGTAAGCGATAAAAATGAGGTTCCCTTCGCCAAGCATGATCACATTATTTTTGAAACGGATGATAAAAAACAGATCATATATAATGATCCGAGACGCTTTGGTCTTATGACGATCTGCACGGTTGATGAACTGGATCACCATAAATTATTTAGCGATATGGCCGCAGAACCTCTGGGTAATGAATTTAGCGGCGTATATTTAAGGGAAAAAATCAAAGCAAAAAAAGTATCGATCAAAGCAGCGTTGCTTGATCAGAAAGTAGTAGTCGGGCTTGGCAATATCTATGTGTGTGAAGCTCTGAGTAAAGCACGGATTTCCCCACTTAGAAAAGCCTGTGATATCAGTGCTGATGAAGTGGAAATTCTGGTGCCGATCATTCGTAGTATATTGCTTGATGCAATTGAAGCAGGTGGTTCAAGCCTTAAGGATTTTGCAGGTGCCAATGGTGATTTGGGATATTTTCAGCATCAGTTTGTCACCTATGGCCGCGAAGGTGAGAAATGCGTGAATAAAGAATGTGGCGGGATAATAACACGTATTAATCAGGGCGGAAGGTCGACATTCTATTGCCCTGAGTGCCAGAAATAAGTAAGCTTGGATTATGAAAATTATTAGATATATTCTGCTTCCATTTATCGTTCTTTATATTGGAATGACCTATGGTTTTGCACAGTCAGCACCGATCGATATGCTTCAGGATATGGCAATCCCCCTTATGGATGGACTAACAGAAAATCAGGATGAAGCATTTTTATTTGATAGCCCGGATGGCAGCATCATCGCGGCACAGGCAAGCGGAACGGTTAGTCCAAAGGCGGCTTTTGATTATTATCGTGTGGTGTTGCCGTCGCTTGGCTGGGTGATTGAAGATGATAACACCAAAGGGCTGATATGTGAGGATGGAGCTGAATATTGTTTTATGGCCGTACGTGATGAAGAATCACTGGTGCTGAATATATTAAGTGAGGGGCAAAATTCGGTGCTGACCTACTCACTTTCACCCAATTAAGTAATACCAGAGGAAATAAAGAATGCCACAATCTTCAATCATCATCGAAAAGCATGGCGAGGTGGTGTGCTTGAAACTTAACCGTCCGGAAGCACTAAACGCCCTTAACAATCAAATGATGGGTGAAGTAAAAGAAGCACTGGAAGAATTTGAACGCGATGACACCGTAAAAGTCATTATTCTTACTGGAAGTGATAAAGCCTTTGCCGCTGGTGCAGATATTAAGGAAATAGCGTATAAGGAACATTTTGATCTTTATAATAGGGATTTTATAGAGGAAAGATGGGAAATGGCGGCCCGCTGCAAAAAAACGGTTATTGCCGCTGTTGCCGGATATGCGCTTGGCGGTGGCTGTGAGCTTGCAATGATGTGCGATTATATTATTGCGGCGGATAATGCCAAATTTGGTCAGCCGGAATTAACAATTGGTGTTATTCCGGGCGCTGGCGGTACGCAGCGCTTAACACGTTTCGTCGGCAAATCAAAAGCAATGGATATGATCTTGACAGGGCGAATGATGAACGCAGATGAAGCTGAAAGATGCGGACTTGTTAGCAGAATTGTTCCCGCAGCAGATCTTTTAACCGAAGCAATAAAAGATGCACGAAAAATAGCAAAACTTTCACAGGCATCAGTTAAACTTGCCAAGGAATGTGTCAATGAAGCCTACGAATCAACATTGGATTCAGGAGTGCGATTCGAAAGACGGGTTTTTCACTCATTGTTTGGAACGCGTGATCAAAAAGAGGGAATGTCAGCCTTTATTGAAAAAAGGCAGCCCGAATTTAAAGACTAAGAAATGTCTGAATTTATAAAAACATCAATTTTCAGCGACTTTTAGGCCAAATTCTTTAAAAGCTTGTTGACCAATTGAAGTCGTATGTTTATAAGCCACAAACTGAATATAAATATATAAATTTAAGAGGGCATTGATCCTCCTGTGTGTAAATAATGTGCAGTATTGAGATAGTCCTCCAGAAAAGAATAAGGTTATAGAATGGCTAATACATTACAGGCTAAGAAAAGAGTGCGCAGAAATGCAAACCGTGAAGGGATTAACAAAGCGAGACGCAGCCGTATCCGCACTTTTGTAAAAAAGGTAGAACTGGCTGTTGAAGCGGGAAATGCCGACGAAGCAAAAAGCGCACTTAAAGCAGCACAGCCCGAATTAATGAGGGGTGTGACCAAAGGTGTTCTTCATAAGAAGACAGCATCGCGTAAAGTTTCCCGACTTGCCAAACGCGTAAAGGCGATGGGCTAACACCCGGATTTCGAGTCGCATCAGGCATCCTAACGATTCGCTTTAAACGAACCGTATAATAGATAAAAATTACCCAAAAAAGCTGAGCAAAATATGGTTCAGCTTTTTTTATGCAGTAATAGAAAGACAGATTCCCCTATTGTTCTTTTTTTGAAAAAAGTTGATGTTTTTTGAAAAATTTCGACCTACTACATCTAGTATGTCAAGTGCCTGTCAAGACATAGGGTGGTATTTTATTTTTATTTTTGATCAATATTTATATTGCAAGAATGGGGGAGGACGGGTAGGCTGATTACATAATAAATTATCGACATCATTGGATGATACACCCTGCGAATGTTGCTTTGCAGTCAGAGTGCTTTTTGCTCAAAAATATCCAAAAAGATGATTTAAGAAATAGAATATTTTTTAAGGAAATGCTGCAAATGACGGGACAGTATAAGGGTGATATTACACCTGAAGAAGCGTGGAAGCTGCTATCAACGCAAGATGACACGATTCTTGTAGATGTTCGCACGAATGCAGAATGGAATTATGTTGGAGTGCCGGATTTATCCCCCATTTCGAAAGATAATATTTACATAGAATGGGTTAATTTTCCGGAAGGAGCCCCAAATCCAAACTTTATAAAAGAACTTATTGATGTTGTGGAAGACAAGGATATTTCAATTTTCTTTTTGTGCAGAACCGGTGTTCGTTCAATTGGCGCAGCTATTGCCGCAACAGAAGCCGGCTTTGTAAACAGTTATAATATACTTGAAGGATTTGAAGGGGCCAAGGATGATCATGGCCATCGTGGAAGAACATCGGGATGGCAGGGGCGCAATTTGCCATGGAAACATTAGCCGGAATTATTTTTGGAGTGATATAAAACCAAATGTCGACTAAAGCGGGTCAAAATAGTGCGGATGAATTGATCATTGATGGGGCGATCGATTTGCAATGGATTAAGGTTCTTGACCATCTGAGAGCCGGTTTTGATGAAAAAACATATAAAAGCTGGATAAAACCATTGGCACTCGTCAATCTTGATGGGGACAAAGCTGTTATGGCTGCGCCGACAAGGTTTATGAGAAACTGGCTAATGTCCAATTTTGCAGATCGGCTTAAGGATGCCTGGTCACGCGTAAATTTAGGCATTAAAGATATCGAAATTATCGTGATAGCAGGATTTAAAGAGGTGGATGTAGCGCCAGCACAGGAAAGAAGTGCCCACCCGAAAAAAGTAAACTCGAAAGCTAAAAGCACATTATCAAAAACGGTTAACATTATCGGCGAGGAGGAATTTGGTGCTCCGCTTGATCCGCGCTTTACATTTGATAGTTTTGTCGTCGGCAAGTCAAACGAGCTTGCTTATGCTGCAGCACGCAGAGTGGCCGAGAACAAGGATGTAAACTTTAACCCGTTATTTCTGCATGGTGGTGTGGGATTGGGTAAGACACACTTGATGCATGCGATTGCCTGGGCAAACAGGGAGCATTTCCCGGAACGCAAAGTAGTCTATCTTTCGGCTGAACAATTCATGTATCAGTTTATTTCATCCATTCGCTATAAAGACACGATGGCTTTTAAACAAAAGTTTCGCAATGTTGACTTGCTGATGATTGATGATTTGCAGTTTATCGCCAACAAAAACTCAACACAGGAAGAATTTTTCCACACATTTAATGCTCTTATTGATCATCATCGTCAGGTTATTCTGTCTGCGGATAGTTCACCATCCAATCTGGAAGGCGTTGAAGAACGTATTCGGTCACGCCTTGGCTGGGGGCTTGTCGCAGACATTCATCCGACAGACTATGAGCTGCGGCTTGGTATTTTGCAGCAAAAAGCCAACAGCGTTCCCGAAGTTGAGATACAGAGCGAGGTTTTGGAATTTTTAGCGCGCCGTATAACATCCAATGTAAGGGAACTTGAAGGTGCCTTTAACAGAATGGTGGCGCATTCAACGTTGATTGGGCGACCTATAACACTGGAAATGACCCAGGAAGTGCTTCAGGACTTGCTACGTGCGAATGATCGCAGGGTAACCGCAGATGAAATTCAAAGGCAGGTCGCAGATTATTTTAATATCAAGCTTGCCGATTTGCTTTCTTCAAGGCGATCACGTCAGGTTGCCAGACCGCGCCAGGTTGCTATGTATCTGTGCAAGCATTTGACCTCTAAATCTCTTCCATCCATTGGACGGAAATTTGGGGGAAGGGATCATACAACGGTCATGCATGCGGTCAAACGTATTGATGAACTAAGGCAGACGGACAGCGTCCTTGATGAGGATATCATTCATCTTGAGAGGATGTTCAGCACCTGAATTCAATGGTTCTTTCATGTGCATTGGATAACAGGTCGAAATATATTGCGACTCGGCAGAAAACAATGAAAAATTCATTGACCTAATGGCGGATTATGATAGTCTGTTTTCCAAGTTTAATTAATAAAACTGAATTGGACATTTATACGTCCTGGGTGAAAAATCTAGTTACTAAGAAGCGTGATATTATCAGATGAAATTGAATGTTGAACGAGGCGCCTTACTAAAATCGCTGGGCCATATCCAAAGTGTTGTTGAGCGTCGTAATACAATTCCCATATTATCAAATGTTTTACTCGAAGGTGAAGATGGCCGGTTAAATCTGGCGGCGACCGATCTTGATATTGCAATCGGTGAAGGGCTGGGGGTTGAAACGGAAGAAGCAGGTGGCATTACCGCTCCTGCTCATACGTTGTATGATATTGTCAGGAAGCTGCCAGAAGGTTCGCAGGTAGAATTATATTATGATGTTGACAGTGGTCGTTTGTCCATTAGTGCGGGCAGATCACGGTTTACACTTTCCTGCCTTCCGCGTGAAGATTTTCCTGTGATGTCAGAAGGAGAACTTCCGGTGACCTTTAATGTTACCGGTGTTAATTTAAAAAGACTTATTGATAAAACCCGCTTTGCTGTTTCTACTGAAGAAACGCGGTATTACCTCAACGGTATTTATCTTCATGCGGCGAGTGATGACAATGGTGAAGCTGTTCTTCGCGGTGTGGCGACGGACGGACACAGACTGGCACGATTTGATATCGACCAGCCGGCTGGCGCTGCCAATATGCCGGGTATCATTGTACCGCGTAAAGCCGTAGGCGAACTTCGCAAATTGATTGATGAATATGAAGGTGATGTTGAAGTCAGTCTTTCAGACACCAAGATCAGATTTGCGTTTGCAGATATTGTGCTTACGTCCAAATTGATTGACGGCACATTCCCGGATTATTCACGGGTCATTCCGGAAGGTAATGACAAACATATGGAAGTGGATAACAAGGTTCTTGCAGAAGCGGTTGACAGGGTATCCACAATTTCCACGGATAAAACCCGCTCGGTAAAATTGGGTATGGGAGCCGGACAATTGACATTGACCGTTAACAGTCCCGAGCATGGCACAGCAACCGAGGAACTTTCTGTCAGTTACGAATCCGATGATATGGAAATCGGGTTTAATTCAAGATACCTGCTGGATATTCTTGCGCAGATAGAAGGTGATGTGGTTCAGATAGCCTTTGCTGATGCGGCTGCGCCAACAATTTTAAAAGATCTTACAGATGAAGGTGCGTTATATGTTCTCATGCCAATGAGAGTGTAACAGGAATAGCGAGTGAGCATTTTAGCACATTCAGAAAATGATAATAAACTTAAGAGTGCTTTGCCGCCTGGCAAAGCACTCATACTTTATATGGAACGGATAATGCTGCAAAATTTTCGTTCCTACGGTTCACTGTCGCTTGACGTTGGGGCAAGTTCTGTTGTTCTGACAGGCTCAAATGGTGCCGGAAAAACAAATCTTCTTGAAGCGCTTTCTTTTCTTGCCCCGGGGCGAGGGTTAAGAGGGGCCAAATTATCGGAAGTGACGCGATTGGGAAGCGGTAATCAATGGGCGGTATCCGGACGGCTGCAGACACCGGATGGTGAGCGGCAGTTGGGAAGCGGACTGGTGTCCAGAAATCATCTTGCGTCGATAACGTCCCCTGACCGCCGGATAGGGCGGCTTGACGGGGAAACATTATCCAGCCCTGCAGCTTTTGCAGATGTGTTGCAGGTGGCGTGGCTGACACCACAAATGGACAGACTTTTTATTGAGGGGCCATCAGGCAGAAGGCGGTTTCTTGATCGTCTGGTTACCGCATACCACCCTAGTCACTCACGCGAACTGAATGCATATGAAAAAGTGATGCGCGAAAGAAACAGACTGCTTAGTGAAGGACATGCCGATATATCCTGGGTCGCAGCACTGGAACATCGTATGGCAGAACATGGTGTGGCGGTCGTGGCAGCACGCCTTGATGCCATTCAGAAACTGAGCCAGGCGATAATGGAAAGCAGATCAGCTTTTCCGCGCGCGGCACTGTCATTGGAAGGGGATTTGGAAAGTGGCCTGATGACGAAACCTGCCATTAAGGTTGAAGAGGAATTCATCACCCGGCTTTCACAATGTCGAAAAATAGATGCAAAAACCGGTCGGACATCCGTTGGCCCACACAAAACCGATCTGAGGGCATCCCATGTTGAAAAAGACATGGACGCGGAGCTTTGTTCAACAGGGGAACAGAAAGCATTGCTGATCGGTATTACGCTCGCCAGTGCCAGATTGACGGCAAGCCAGTTTGGGGCACCACCGATCCTTTTGCTGGATGAGGTTGCCGCCCATCTTGATGAAAACAGGCGTGATTCACTGTTTCATGAACTGGATGAAATCGGCTCGCAGGTATGGCTTACCGGTACGGACGTTTCCCTGTTTGAACGGATGAAAAACAGGGCTACTTTTTTCCATGTAAAAGACGGAAAAATACAAGCAGAATAAAAGATTTATGTTATAGTAACAGTACTGAAATTTTGATGATAAGAAGGACGAGACTATATGTCTGAAGAAACTGAATTTAAGGATGCCTCGCAAGGTGCCGGCGAATATGGAGCGGGCAGTATCAAGGTTCTGAAAGGACTGGATGCTGTGCGTAAACGTCCGGGCATGTATATTGGCGATACAGATGATGGCACCGGTCTTCACCATATGGTTTTTGAAGTATCAGACAATGCGATTGATGAAAGCCTTGCAGGATATTGCGATAAGGTAATTGTCACAATGAATCCTGACGGTTCGGTATCTGTAACTGATAATGGACGCGGTGTACCGGTAGATATCCATGAAGAAGAAGGTGTTTCGGCAGCCCAGGTCATCATGACCCAGCTACACGCGGGGGGTAAATTTGACAGTAACAGCTATAAGGTTTCAGGTGGGTTGCATGGTGTGGGTGTTTCGGTTGTTAATGCGCTATCTGATTATCTTGATCTTCGGATTTGGCGCAACGGTAAAGAACATTATATGCGCTTTGAAAAAGGTGAAGCGCTCAAAGATCTTGAAGTGGTGGGTGACGCGCCCGGGAGAACAGGGACGCAAGTGACATTCAAACCGTCAACTTCAACATTCAGTAACATAGAATTTAGCTACGAATCACTGAAGCACAGATTTCGTGAGCTTGCATTCCTAAACAAAGGCGTGCGGATTATTGTTCAGGATCACCGTACAAGTGATCATGAGGAAATAGACCTTTATTATGAAGGTGGCATCCAGGCTTATGTAGAATATCTTGATCGCAGTAAAACATCATTGATTGGTGTGCCAATTTCAATAATCGGGGAAAAGGATGATGTGATATTCGAGTGTTCCCTGCAATGGAATGACAGTTATCATGAAAATGTGCTTTGTTTTACCAATAATATACCACAGCGTGACGGCGGGACCCATCTTGCAGGTTTCAGAGCTGCTTTAACACGTACAATAAACAACTACGCAACAGAGCTGGGGATTGCCAAAAGAGAAAAAGTATCTATTTCCGGGGATGACAGCAGGGAAGGGCTTACCTGTGTGTTGAGTGTAAAGGTGCCGGACCCGAAATTCTCATCTCAAACCAAAGACAAACTGGTTTCATCTGAAATTCGTCCTGTTGTTGAAGGTCTTATGAATGAAAAACTTGGACAGTGGTTTGAAGAACATCCGGCCGAAGCCAAGATTATCATTGGTAAAATTTGTGAAGCCGCAGCTGCCCGTGAAGCAGCGCGTAAAGCACGGGAGCTCACCCGCCGAAAAGGAGTTCTTGATATTTCATCACTACCCGGCAAACTTGCTGATTGTCAGGAAAAAGATCCGGAAAAAGCGGAAATTTTTATCGTAGAGGGTGATAGCGCCGGCGGTAGTGCGAAACAGGGCCGTCACCGCAAAAATCAGGCCATTCTGCCCCTTAAGGGTAAAATTCTTAATGTTGAACGAGCGCGTTTTGACCGTATGCTTGGTTCTCAGGAAATCGGAACGCTCATCACAGCACTCGGAACAGGAATAGGTCGTGATGATTTTGATATTGAAAAACTTCGCTATCACAAGGTTATCATTATGACCGATGCGGATGTGGATGGTGCGCATATCAGAACATTGTTGCTGACATTCTTCTACCGTCAAATGCCGAAGCTGATTGAGAACGGCTACTTATATATTGCACAGCCCCCGCTTTATAAAGTCAGCAGGGGAAAATCAGAAGTATATCTTAAGGATGATCCGGCACTTGAAGATTATTTAATTGCACAAACTCTTGAAGAAATGTTGCTTACGCTTGGTAACGGCACACAGATCGCGGGAAATGATCTGGTGGACCTTGTTGAAAATACCCGTCGGGTTAACAGAGTGCTTGCACATGTTTCAAATCGTTATAACAAGGAAATTATCGAAGAACTGGCTGTACTGGGCGCACTTACAGAAGATGTACTTATCCATGGAAACGGGGTGGATGAAGTACTTGCCAAAGTTGTCAAACGTATGAATGAACGTGCAAGCATTGGTGAAGACACGTGGTCCGCAAAAAAGGACGCAGATGGAAATGGGGTGATCTTTACTCAGGAAATTCGTGGTATTAAAGACGTTTACCGCGTAGATGCGGTGTTTATTGGTTCAGCAGAGGCAAGAAAACTTAACGAAGCAGCGTCTGAACGGGCCGATATTTTCAAAATGCCGTCAACAATTACCCGTAAAGAAGACAGTCTTGATATTCATCTGCCAAGTCAGCTTCTGGAATGTATCATCCGCTATGGCCGTAAAGGTCTGTCCATCCAGCGCTACAAGGGGCTTGGGGAAATGAACCCGAACCAGCTGTGGGAAACAACCCTTGATCCAAATGCCAGAAGCCTGCTTAAAGTAAAAGTAAGCCACGGTGATACAGCTGATGAGATATTCTCAAAACTTATGGGCGATGTTGTAGAGCCACGACGGGAATTTATTCAGGACAACGCACTCAGTGTTGCCAATCTGGATGTTTAACAGATAAAAATCTAAAATCTGTCCCGTGTTTGATGTTTCTTATTGGCTAAACTGCTCGTCATGAAGCCATGATGTGTGTTTAAGGGTTTTTTTGCTTTTTGCCCATTCAACCATCATTTCAGGTGCCACATCATGAAGTTTTTTCAAATCTTCAGCAGTAGCCGTGTTATAGGCAAGTTCCAGCCTGTGACCATCGGGATCACGGAAATAGATTGACTGAAAAATATGATGATTGGTGGGGCCGATTACTTCAATCCCATCCTTTTCAAGGCGGGTTTTGGCTTTCATCAGTGCGTCTTCATCGGCAACTGTGAAAGCAATATGCTGTACCCAGTCAGGTGTGTTCTTATCCCACCCCATTTGTGGTGAATTCGGAACTTCAAAGAAAGCGAGCACATTTTCGTTTCCGGCATCAAGAAAAATATGGATATAAGGGTCAGGTTCTCCGGTTGATGGAACCTTATCTTCCGATATAGCCAGAACCAAATCCATATCAAGATATTTTTTATAAAAATCAACGGTACGATTTGCATCCATGCAGCGATAGGCAACATGGTGTATTTTTTCTATCATCTTGAGGCTCCAAATATTTAAATAAAACAATTTAAAAATAGTTACAAATGAAACTATTGTCAAGTATATTAAATAATGTCACACAACTTGTCATAATTTTGCCGTTCTCTTATTGTTTTTAGGCGGAAAGCGGCTACGGATAAGGCAATGTGGAAAAATAAGAAAAAGCAATCCCGGAAAGAAGAGATCGCAAAGGTCAGTAAAACCAAGCCACCCAGATCAGGACTGGCAAGGTTTATCTATGCTTTTTTTGTAACACTTGTCTGGGGAATAATACTGTTGATCCCGTTGGTAATATATTATGCCTATGATCTTCCGGACATTTCCAATATTGACAAAGCATATACCAAGTCAACTATGATGGTCGTTGACAGGGGTGGGAACGTCATTGCCACCTATGGTAATGTATTTGGTGAATGGCTTGACTATGAGGATATGCCCCCATCCCATATAGAAGCTGTTATCGCTACAGAAGACAGACGCTTCTTTGAACATCAGGGCGTCGATTACCGGGGTCTTGGCCGGGCTGCGTTTAATAACATTATAGCAGGTGAAATGGTGGAAGGGGGCAGCACCATTTCCCAGCAACTTGCCAAAAATCTTTATTTGAATTCCAACAAAAAATTCAAACGAAAAATACAGGAACTGTTACTTAGTTTTATGCTGGAAATGAAACTGGACAAGCAGGAAATTCTGACAATTTACCTGAACCGTGTGTATTTCGGTTCTGGCGCATACGGTATAGATGCTGCGTCACGCACCATTTTTGGCCACAGCGCCAAGGAACTTACTTTAACCGAAGCGGCAATGCTCGCCGGAATATTAAAGGGACCAGCATTATATTCCCCACTTCGTGATGTTGAAAGGGCTTATGAACGAACAACTGTAGTACTGGATAATATGGTTGCTGTTGGGTTTATTGACCAGTCAACGGCGGATATAGCAAAAACCAGAAAAGTAAACATTCAAAGTTCTGTTACGGGCGGTGATGTACGGTATTTCACAGACTGGATCGTTGAACAGGTTCCGGACCTGATTGATAATATTAATGAGCCAATAATTATACATACAACCCTTGTTCCTGAAATGCAGCAAATGGCAGCGAATGCAGTACGTCAGATCCTTAACCGTCAGGAAGGCTTTGAAGACATGCAGGCGGCAATGGTGTCTATGGACTATGATGGTGCAGTAAGGGCTCTTATCGGTGGCAGGGATTATTCAGAAAGTCAGTTTAACAGGGCAGTACAGGCCCAACGCCAACCGGGTAGTGCTTTTAAGCTATTTGTATACCTCGCTGCGCTTGAGGCAGGATACGGTCCAGAGACCGTTATGCGTGACAGTCCGATAATATTGAATGATTGGAGTCCCAAAAATTATAGTGGTGAATTTTTGGGCGATGTGACACTGGAAGAGGCCTTCGCCAAATCTATCAATACGGTTGCGGTAAAGCTTTCTGAACGTATAAACCGAACTTCAGTAATCAATATGGCAAAACGCCTTGGCATTATATCTCCTTTAACAGAACAACCAAGCCTTGCATTGGGTACATCGGAAGTCAACCTGCTTGAGTTGACATCGGCCTACAGCGTGGTTGCCCGTTGTGGCATTGAAACCCATCCATATGGAATAGTTGAAATTCAGAACAGTTCAGGAAAAATTTTGTACCGTCATATGCCTGGACCGGAAGTCAGGCTGCTTGATCAGGAAATTTCCTATACCATGCATTCGATGATGCAAAATGTTGTTGCAACGGGAACGGCGCGCGCGGCTCTCATGGATTTTCCTGTTGCAGGTAAAACAGGCACAACCCAGGATTATAGAGATGCTGTTTTTGTGGGCTATGCCGAAAACATGATCAACGGCGTTTGGGTAGGAAAGGATGACAGTACGCCTATGCAGGGTGTGACCGGGGGTGGCGTACCAGCACACATATGGAAGAATTTTATGTACAGGGTATCGCTTGGCCGAAACGACGCCACACTTGATACGCCGAATGTTTTGCCAAGATCAAAACCTGAAGTCCTTGATCAATGACGACAAATATACATAAGAGCCTGACCCTCACTTCTTAACCATCGTCTTGCGGGTTTTGCATTTTCGACAAGCTGATCAACCTGCGACCAGAACGCAGCACTATGGTTCATTTCCCTGATATGCGCAATTTCATGGGCAACAACATACTTTAGAATATCGGGTGGTGTCATTATCAGTCGCCATGAAAATGACAATGTACCAGTTGTTGAAGAGCTGCCCCAGCGGCTTTTTGTGTCGCGAATCTGGATTTTTTTATACCTAACGCCGGCTGTTTCAGCAAACTGTGCGGCTATCGGTTCAATATATTTTCCGGCTGTTTTTTTTAAATAATTTTCCAATCTGACAGGAAAACCTTCTATGGGGCCACCTACGATAATATGTTCCTGGGTTATTTCTACGCCAGAACTGTTATCTTTTTTATGGTGTATAATTTTCTCATCCCCCAGAAAAGGTATGACATTGCCGGGCATCAGAAGCACCTTTTGGGGAGAGGATTTTTTTTGCGCTTCCAGCCAGTCTCGATGTCTACCGGCAAACCGGAAGGCTTCAAGCTTACTGCAAAAGGTTGGTACAGTAACGACGCCACATCCAGAAAGAGCATCAAATTTTAACTTCATCTTTTTTGCGCGCTTATGTGATTTATAAATCAGAGGAATTCCACCCACGTCATCCATCATGAAGTGACTCCAATGACACAATATGATCTTCAAGGTCGCCCGCATTTCTCTCTGAAATTACCTTGCCTTTCACCGAAAATCCGGCTTCGTGTACAGAAGTGGCACTGCCACTTATTAAAGGATGCCAGTCATAAAGATCTTTATTTTCCGAAATTAATCTGTAAGCGCATGTAGGGGGCAGCCATTTAAAGGTTTGGACGTGCTCAGCTTTCAGTATAACGCAGTCGGGCACCAGTTTTTTTCGATTTGAATAATTTTTGCACCGGCAAGTTTGCAAATCGAGCAATCGGCAAGCAACGTTCGTATATGATACCAAGCCTGTATCTTCATCTTCAAGTTTATGCAGGCAACAAAGACCACAGCCATCGCACAGGGATTCCCATTCTGTACGCGTCATGTCCTTTAATTTTTTTTCTTTCCAGAATGGTTCAAGTGCGGCCATTACTCGATCAGATCAGCCATTATAGAAGCCATGACCTTAGCATCCTCACCATGATTAAAGTGCTTGAGAAGTTTACCGTCCCTATCCATTAAATAGGTATATGCTGTGTGGTCTACTAGATAATCTGCGCTATCATCCGCTTTTGCAGCATAAACCCGATAGGCTTTTTTGATCGTATCTATTTGTTCAGGCGTACCGGTAAGACCAATCAGGTCATTATGGAAAAACTTTATATATTCTGCCATGACATCTGTTGTATCCCGCTCCGGATCAACGGTTACAAATACAGGATTTAGTTTCTCCAGATCATCAGCATCAAGCTCCCGAAGGGCATCAGCCATTATCTGCAAATCCATCGGACAAACATCAGGGCAATATGTGTAACCAAAATAAACAATCATATATTTACCCAGGAAATCTTTATCGGTAACTGGTTCATTTCTGTGGTTAACAAGTTCAAATTCCCCGCCAATAAGCGAGCGGCTATTTTCTGAAGCGCTTGGCGTTTTGTCGCTGTTTAGATATATGCTCCAGACAATGATTGCTACAACCAGCAATAACAGAGAGATAATAATTCTGATCAGGATAGCTTTGGAATTTGATGCAGTATTCATAATTTCAGTATAGCTTCATTTTAGGTTAAGAATAGACTCGTTATATGTTTATGTTATAATGCCCAAAATCTGAATTATAAAGACCGGAGTCCACAAATGGCGTTAAAAAAAGTTGCTTTTATTTGTATGTTCATACTTGGATGTATTCTGTCAGTTAGCCAAATTACCGCATTTGCGCAAGAAAACAGTATGTCAGACGAATATCTGCTTCTGAAAGCTGTTAAGGATAAAGATTACGGCAAAGTACGCACACAATTGCAAAAGGGTGCCAATGTAAATACCAGGGAATTTGCCGATGGGGAAACGCCTCTTTATATTGCTGCTACTCTTAAAGATTCAATTACTGCAACTTTTCTTCTTAATGAAAATGCAAGCACGGATATCCCAAAAATCTCCACAGGTGAAACACCGCTGATGGTTGCTGTAAGATTAAGGGCAAAAGAGTTTGTTGATTTATTGATTTTACAAAAAGCCGATGTCGATATTAGTGATCGTACTGGTGAAACCGCACTATATAAGGCCGTAAAAAATAACGACAGACAAATGGCTCAAGCATTGTTAGACGCCAATGCAGACTGGTCTATTGCTGACAATACGGGCAGAACGCCACTGGACATTGCAAAAGAAAACAGACGTTTAAGATCAATGATTAGAATTTTAGAAGAAGCAGGCGCAGAGTATTAAAGTCTCATCAGGAAATATTTTGAAGCTTATCAACTTCAAATCCCTGGAACATCACAATACCTAATTCAGAACCAAATTTAATTGCTACAGATGTGTCACAATCAGAAAGCACTACACGCATTTTTCCCTGTGCTTTTACGGCATCCGCAATTTTTTGTTTCTCTGCCTCATTAATGGCTCTCAAATAATTTTTATTCCACCGTATTTTAAGGAAATCAACATTCATAAGTTCGCGATTTAGCACATAAAGCGACTGTATATCCATTTTGCAAATGCAAATTTTACAGCCAAGCCTGTCCAGTTTTTCCTGGGCGTGAAAATAAGCTGTTAAATCCGACATGATATCAAAAAGTGTGATCTCCAGAATTAACGGGTGCTCGGAATATTCTTTTTGTTTTTTAATGATCCCCCGACATCCTTTCCCTAAAGACATCTCTTCCATAAAAAAGGCGCCCTGTATAAAACAAGGCGCCTAGTGTTAGTACTTATCAGGTAATAAGTACTCAGGGTATTTCCATAAAGGCTATTCCGGATTTTCCGCTTCCCATTCCTTTTCGATTTTGTTGCGGGACTGGATCATGCCGTTTGCAACATATACGCAAAGGCAACCAACCAGAACGGTAAAGATCATCGCGACTGCAGGTAATAACAGATGCGGCCCTGCCAATGCAATTGAAACCAATAGGAACAATGTAACGATTCCGCATGCAATAAAATTGATTGTATTAGCCATGATTTTCCTTTTCTTTCCTGAGTATTTGTAAGTGTTATTTTCAATTATATCATTGACCTAAGTCAAGTACTGTTATTTTCAAAAAAAATCAAGTTTATTGGTGCAGGAAATGATATTTTATATAAAAATACGGTTATCAGTATATTGAGCAGAAAGCATAAAATTAATGTCTATGAAGAAACTAAAATTAAATGCGTTACAGAACAAAACACTGGCATTGTTTCAGGAACTGGCAAGAAGCCCTGAAACATCTTCTGCAATTGAGGGAACGGATGATGTTTCTGTCATGTTTATCCCTACACCACACGGAGACCACGTCCATATTGGAAATTTTGTGGTTTCTGCTCAGGATGCCAGTGGATTTACCAATGAAAAAGTATGGCTTGCTTTGGAACGCAAAGGACTGGCAAAATCGGAATACCCATACCGCCTAATCCTTACCAAAGCCGGGATTGATTATAAAACCGGCTTTCTTCGTGAATTTGAAGTTTCCGACCACTAATGCTGTTCGTCACCTTTGGTTTTTAAATGCCACATAAGTCCGATGGCAGCCCCTTTAATGAAGGGCAGAAAAAGAAGAGTGAGAATTAAAGTAACACTTGGCCAAACGGCCATTTGTAACCATAGAGGCGGATGGTACATGGCTTCAACAAGAAGAAGTAAAGGTACCACAATATGGCCTACCAAAAAAATAGTTAGATATGGGGGAAGGTCATCAGCCCTGATCTCACCGACAGGGGCGGCACATTCATTACAATTATCTGCTACTTTCAAATAGCCTTTAAATATATGTTTGGCCCCACAGTGCGGGCATGTGCGTCTTAGTCCACGAGTGACTGATGTTGCGACGGTATAACCGTCTCTTGAGTGATCTGAATTATTTACTGCTATCATTTTGTTTACCTGATTATTTGTTAAGGAGTGTTATGAGGGCTGATGTGTCCCAGCGACCACCCCCATTTTTTTGTACTTTCCCGTAAAATTCATCCACTATTTTTGTGATCGGCAGCGGTATATTATTTTTTTCTGCTTCCTCAATGGCAAAACCAAGGTCTTTTCTCATCCAGTCAAGCGCAAAGCCGAAATCAAATTCATTTCTTATCATGGTTGAGGCTCGGTTTTCCATCTGCCAGCTTTGCGCGGCACCCTTTGATATAACTTCGATAACGTCATCAGCATTAAGGCCTGATTTCATCGCAAAATTTATCCCTTCTGAAAGCGCCTGCACGAGACCGGCGATGCAAATCTGATTGACCATCTTCGCCAATTGCCCACTGCCTGTCGGACCCAGCAATTTTGTTTTCTTCGCATAGATATCAAGTACGCTTACAACATTATCATATGTATCTTGCTCCCCGCCGATCATGATTGTCAGTGCCCCGTTTTCAGCGCCGGTCTGTCCGCCGGAAACCGGCGCATCCAGAAAAGAAATGCTGCGTTCGTTGCAAGCACTGCCCAATTCACGGGCCAGGTTTGCTGAAGTCGTTGTGTGGTCAACAAGAATTGTTCCGGGCGACATTCCTTCTAGTGCGCCATCACCACCATAGATAACTGATCTCACATCATCATCGTTGCCGACACAGACAAAAACAATATCCGCCCCGTCTGCAGCACCTTTTGGCGTTTGATTATATGTGCCACCATATATCTCAGTCCATTTTTGTGCTTTGGTCAGGGTGCGGTTATAGACACAGACATCATGTCCTGCTTTCTTTAAATGTCCTGCCATGGGATAACCCATAACCCCCAATCCTATAAAACATAGTTTCATGCTATATCCTTAATAATGTGGTGGTTTTTCATCAAATTGATTGCCGGTCGAACTATTATTTTCAAGGCTTTCGATACGTGCGTCCGCCTTTGATAGCAGCGTGCCCAGCTTCTGAATAAGCTTCCACTGTTCAGAAACCATTTCGCTTAAATCAGCGATTTGCCGTTCCTGATGGGTCATTTTAACTTCAAGCTCGGTTAGTCTGTCATCCACTTTGGGCCTCACAACTATTCTTCGTGAGGTCGTATAACATGATGAATGATTTTAAGCCACACAAATACTAAGAAAAAGGCACCGAAAGGAGTTCGGTGCCAATTCAGAAAGCTGTAACAACCTTCATCGCGGTAAATTTGAATATCCCATCAGAAATTCGTCGACTGATTGTGCGGCCTGACGACCTTCACGAATGGCCCAGACCACAAGGGACTGTCCGCGTCTCATATCACCTGCTGCGAATATTTTAGGAAGGCTGGTTTTATAGTTACTGACATTTGCCTTCACGTTTCCGCGATCATCAAGATTAACACCAAGCTGTGTCAAAAGCCCTTCTTTTACCGGGTTTGTAAAGCCCATCGCCAGCAGGACAAGATCAGCACCGACAGCACCGCGGTGAGCAAGGTTTTCAAGGATTTGTAAACCCTGCTGCACTATTTTGTGGCTTTTCTTCCCCTTAATATTGGCAAGAAAACCAATTCCGCAGGCATCATGTTCATTTGCAGGATCATACAGGCCCTGTGCTTTGGGCAGTCCACGACTATTTAATGGCACCTGATGGGTCATTTAATAATTCCTTATAACTTATAAGTTTATCACACTATTGGCGCCTTATATACCAGCATTCAGTATATAAAACGCACTTTAGACCGAGCGCAACGAACCACGTTTCCAATCTGGAAAATGTTTAAGGTCCTTACCCGGCATTTTTGTAGACAACTGCGTAGAACGGTTTTGTTAAACAGGGTTTAACCCGCATGTATCGCAGTTTTTAACTGTATCCGAAGCTATATTTAACGCATGTTTTTAAAAATGCAAGATTAAAAATAGCCTTTAACGAAGAATATTCTTTTACATGTAATATAATTAAAAGAATATTTTAGAAAATAATTATAATTCAGCGGATTAATTAGAATATTTACATCATAACAGGCAACGATTAAACAAGTAATCATGACCAACAACCTGCCAGTTTATGAAATTATTCCTGCGTTAAAAAATGTTTTAGCCACGAATAACAATGTAGTTCTACAGGCTCCTCCGGGTGCGGGTAAAACGACGATTGTCCCTCTGGAACTTTTGGAAGAAAAATTCATCGGACAGAAAAAAATTCTGATGCTGGAACCCAGGCGTCTTGCTGCCCGTGCAGCCGCTTTTCGTATGGCGAATTTGCTTGATCAAAAGATCGGTGAAACAGTTGGTTACAGTGTAAAGATGGAAAGTAAAGTTGGACCAGCGACAAAAATAGAAGTCATCACGGAACGTATTTTAATACGGCGTATTCAAAATGATCCTGAATTAAAAGAAATAGGATTGGTTATTTTTGATGAATTTCATGAAAGGTCGATTGATTCGGATCTTGGGCTAGCGCTGGTACTAGACATACAGCAGGGACTTAGAGATGATTTAAAAATTCTGGTTATGTCTGCGACATTGGACGGCGAACGTATTGCAGCACTTTTAGGTGAGGGCCCCATAATCACCAGTAAGGGTAGAAGTTTTCCTGTAGAACATCATTATATGCCCCCAGCCAAACATGAAAGACTTGAGGATTTTACCGTATCAACGATACTTCGTGCCATAAAAGAAGAGATGGGCAGTATACTCGTATTTCTGCCTGGCGCGGGTGAGATAGAGCGAATAAAGACCAGGCTGGAAAAAATACCTCTGGATAAGTCAATAATGGTATGCGCGCTCTATGGCATGCTTTCCTTTGAAGAACAGGACCGTGCTATCCTGCCAGCACCGCACGGACAGCGAAAAATTGTTCTTGCAACAGCAATTGCGGAAACCAGTCTTACGATTGAAGGAATTAGAATTGTAATTGATAGCGGCCTACAGCGGCAGTCAGCGTTTGATCCACGTTCTGGGATGGCAAGCCTGGAGACTGTCACTGTATCAAAGGCGTCCGCCGATCAAAGGGCCGGCAGAGCGGGCCGACTTGAAGCGGGTATATGTTATCGTTTGTGGAGCGAAGCAAGCCATAGGGCCCTAAAGCTTTTTAATGAACCGGAAATTAAACGATCAGATTTAGTGCCGTTAGCTTTGGATCTTGCTGTTTGGGGGATAAAAGATCCGGCGCATCTTATTTGGCTTGATCAACCGGATACTGCGACCATAAATGCTGCAAAAGAGCTTTTATATTCATTGGGAGCAATTGATAAAAACGACAGAATAACAAAACACGGCGCTGAAATGTCAGTTTTTCCTTTGCATCCCCGGCTTTCACATATGGTTATAAAATCAAAAAACCACGGGTATGGCTGGACGGCTCTTTTGATTGCTGCGTTACTTGAAGAAAGGGATGTGCTCAGGGTAAATACCGATCAGATTACAGCAGATATCAAACAGCGTCTTGAAGCAATAAAATATGTGGATGCAAAAGAAATATCAAAAGCTAAAGAGTTAGGCGTCAAACTTGAGATCGCGAGAAGAATACTTCAACAGGTAAAAATCTGGGAAAAACAATTTAATATTGTTCGGTCCTATCATGAAGAAAAGGTGGGTTGTTGTCTGGCAATAGCTTTTCCGGACCGAATTGGCGTCCGTCGTGAAGCTTTTACTGGAAGCTATCTTCTTTCCGGGGGCCGTGGGGGGCGGTTAAAAGATGATGATCCACTAGGCAGAGAAAGATATATTGCTATAGGAACTCTGGATAAAGGGGAGCGTGATGCCCATATTTTCCTTGCGGCGTCTATTTTCAAATCTGATATTGAGGAACTTTACAAAGATCAGATTTCTGAGCAAACGTTAATTGCTTTTGACGAAAGAACAAAAAAGGTAGTATCAGAAAATAGAAGAATGTTTATGAAATTGCCGCTGGGGATTGCGACAATCAAAAATCCCGATCCTGAGCGTGTAAAAACCGCTTTAATAGACGGCATCAAAAAAAATGGCCTTGAAATTCTTCCCTGGACCGATAAAGCAATAACCCTGCGAAAAAGAATTTTACTTGTTTGCGAAGATCTGCCTGATATGTCAGATGAAACGCTTCTTGGTACAATTGATCAATGGCTGGGCCCATTTCTTGAAGGGCGTAATAGCATTTCCGCGTTGGCTGACCTTAATATTTATGAAATCCTGAAATCAATGCTCAGCTACGATCAAACCCGGACACTTGATAAAATGGTGCCAACTCATTTTAAGGTGCCAAGCGGATCTAATATTGCAATAGATTATAGCGGTGACTTTCCGGTTCTTGCGGTCAAGCTGCAGGAAATGTTCGGGACTACAGATACACCGACTATTCTTGATGGGGCACAAAAACTGACAATCCATCTGTTATCTCCTGCACAAAGACTTTTGCAGATTACAACAGACCTTGCCGGTTTCTGGCAAAATTCCTATCCAGAAATCAAGAAAGAAATGAAAGGGCGCTATCCGAAACACCCCTGGCCGGATGACCCGCTCAAGGCACTGCCTACCCGTAGAACGAAATAAAAAGGTCAAATATTTTTTTTCAGCCTGAAGGCCGCAGAAATATTGAATTTTATGAAAATTTACAAAATAGCGACATACTAGTAGTTGACATTATTATGAGAGGTAAATACCATATCTTGTGTTATTTGAATTTTTTAAGGGTAGCGATCAAGAAAATGATTATACTACAATACTCTAGCTAAATTTATAATAATAACTAGGGTGATTTGTTTTTTATAAGACAAAATTTAGTCGCTCAAAAAAATACAATAAACGTACCCAATAAACCGCCATTAGGTTCATTTTTTATGAAATCTAGAGTATAATTTTGGGCTGTTTTGGATTCGTTTTTAAGAAATGCTTTTAATCCGAAAGAATGTTCGGATTGGATTTAAGGGAGTGGAAAATTGTCTGCGTCAGTGCTTAGTGAAACTATTCAGGTTAAAGATCATTCGCGCGTAACCATCGATGAAACCAGAGACGACTTGCTAACCGATTTCGGTAAGGCAACGCTCACTGACCGGTATCTTATGCCTGATGAAGGTTTTCAGGATATGTTTGCCCGGGTTGCCAGCTATTATGGTGATGATGAAGCGCATTCACAGCGTCTTTATGATTATATTAGTAAACTTTGGTTTATGCCGGCAACACCGGTTCTCAGTAACGGCGGTACAAAACGCGGCCTTCCAATTTCCTGCTTCCTGAATGAAGCCAGTGACAGTCTTAGCGGTATTGTTGAATTATGGAACGAAAATGTCTGGCTCGCTTCAAAGGGCGGCGGCATTGGCAGTTTCTGGGGAAATCTGCGTTCAATCGGTGAGAATGTCAGCACAAACGGTAAAACATCCGGCATTATCCCTTTTATTCGGGTGATGGACAGCCAAACACTGGCGATATCACAGGGATCACTTCGTCGGGGTAGCGCTGCGGTTTATTTGCCGATAAGCCATCCCGAAATAGAAGAATTTGTTGAAATTCGTCGCCCGACAGGTGGAGACCCTAACCGCAAAGCGCTCAATCTTCATCACGGTGTTGCTGTATCAAACGCATTCATGCGTGCTGTTGAAAAAGATGAGCGATGGGCGCTCACCAGTCCTCATGACGGAACCGTTCAAAGAACCATTTCTGCGCGTGAGCTCTGGATCAGAATTCTGACAGCCAGGATTGAGACCGGGGAACCGTATATTCTTTATATTGATCACGTAAATGACGCAACGCCGGAACACCATAAACTTGCGGGTCTTAATGTTAAAACTTCAAATCTTTGTTGTGAAATAACACTCCCGACAGGTATTGATCATTTAGGTGCGGAACGGACGGCGGTGTGCTGTTTGTCTTCCATCAATCTTGAGAAATATGATGATTGGAAGGACAACAAGTATTTTCTCGAAGATCTGATGCGTTTTCTTGATAATGTTCTGCAAGATTTCATTGAACGTGCTCCTGATTCCATGTCTCGTGCAAAATATGCTGCAATGCGTGAACGCAGCGTAGGTCTGGGTGTGATGGGCTTCCATTCGTTTCTTCAGGATCGGATGATTCCGTTTGAATCAGTAATGGCGCAGGTATGGAATAAAAAAATATTTAAACACATCAAAGAGGGTGTTGATCAGGCGTCAGTCACATTAGCGCATGAAAAAGGAGCCTGCCCTGATGCGGCGGATTATGGCATTATGGAACGTTTTTCAAATAAAACGGCAATTGCCCCTACAGCCTCTATTTCAATTATCTGTGGAGGTGCAAGCCCCGGCATTGAGCCGATTGCCGCGAACAGCTTTACACAAAAAACACTTTCCGGATCCTTTAATGTCCGCAATCGCGCACTAAAAAGATTACTGGAAGAAAAAGGCAAAAATACTGAGGAAATCTGGTCAAATATTACAGTAAATGGTGGATCTGTTCAGCATCTTGATTTCCTTGATGATCATGAAAAGGATGTATTCAAGACAGCATTTGAACTTGATCAGCGCTGGGTGGTTGAACATTCAGCAGACCGCGCCCCTATGGTTGACCAGGCGCAGTCTGTAAACATATTCCTTCCAGCGGATGTGCATAAACGTGACCTTCACCAAATTCATTTTCAGGCGTGGAAAAAAGGCCTTAAGAGCCTTTATTATTGTCGTTCGCTTTCTATTCAGCGTGCCGAAAGTTCGGAAGCTTCAGAAAAAGCGAAAGAAGATATGCTGAAGGCGATGGCGAAAGCGCAGGAATCTTCCGATTATGAAGAGTGCCTGTCTTGTCAATAATATATAATTCACTGAAATATTAGGTAAAATTCATGGCTTTACTAAAGGAACGTATCTACTATAAACCTTTTCAATATCCTTGGGCATATGATGCCTGGTTGACGCAGCAGCGTGTTCATTGGCTTCCGGAAGAAGTGCCGATGGCCGATGATATCAAGGACTGGAATTTAAAAATATCCAAAGCCGAACGTAATTTGCTTATGCAGATTTTCCGTTTCTTTACCCAGGCCGATGTGGAAGTGAATAACTGCTATATGCAGAAATACGGACGTGTCTTCAAACCCACAGAAGTACAAATGATGCTTGCGGCCTTTTCCAATATGGAGACCGTTCATGTTGCTGCCTATAGTCACTTGCTTGATACACTTGGTATTCCCGAGGCGGAATATGAAGCATTCCTGAAATATCAGGAGATGAAAGATAAATATGATTATATGCAAAAATGGGGCGTTGATACAAAAGAAGACATTGCAAAAACGCTTGCTGTTTTTGGGGCCTTCACAGAAGGATTGCAGCTTTTTGCATCTTTTGCCATTTTGATGAACTTCCCCCGTTTTAATAAAATGAAGGGAATGGGACAGATCGTCACCTGGTCCGTTCGTGATGAGACACTGCATATGACATCAATCATAAAACTGTTTCACACATTTGTTCATGAAAATCCGGAAGTCTGGACCGATGAACTTCAGAATGATATTACCGATGCATGTAAAACCATCGTCGAACATGAAGACGCCTTTATCGATCTTGCATTTGAAATGGGTGATATCGAGGGACTGACGTCCAAGGAAGTAAAGGATTATATACGTTATATAGCGGATCGCCGCTTGACACAGCTTGCCCTTAACCCGGTATATTTTGTTGGCAATAATCCACTTCCATGGATGGATGAAATTCTAAATGGTATTGAGCATACAAACTTTTTTGAAAACCGCGCGACTGAATATTCAAGAGCATCAACCCAGGGGAAATGGGAAGAGGCCTTCGATTAAATCGAGCTTTATTCTTTCGGTTTGAAATCAAGAGACAGACTATTGATGCAATAACGTTGCCCGGTAGGGGGTGGACCATCCGGAAATACATGTCCAAGATGTGCATCACAATTGCGACATTTTACTTCTTCACGGATCATGCCGTGACTGGTATCGCGATGACAGGAAACAGCATCCATGTTGACGGGTGCATAGTAGCTGGGCCATCCGCTTCCGCTGTCATATTTGGTTTCTGAACTAAAAAGCGGTACTCCACAGCAAATACATGTATAGGTGCCAACTTCCTTGTGTTTATAATACCGCCCGCTAAAGGGGTGTTCAGTGCCACCACACCTTGCCACCTTATAGCTTTCAGCATCAAGTTGTTCTTTCCATTCTTCGTCGGTTTTTTTCATATGGTTGACATTTCCAAATTATTGAATATCTATTTGATCTATCATAACACATATTAGTTCAGGTAAAGGAAAAAAGATGGAAAAGGCGATATTTGCGGCGGGCTGTTTTTGGGGTGTTGAGCTTAACTTTTCAAAAGTGGAAGGCGTACTTGAAACACGTGTTGGCTATACAGGGGGTGATGTAGCAGATCCGACATATCAGCAAGTATGCGGTAAGACAACCGGCCATGCTGAAGCCATTGAAATCGTTTTTGATCCAAGCGTAGTTTCTTACGAACAGCTTCTTGAAAAGCTGTGGGATTTTCATGATCCCACAACACTAAACCGTCAAGGCCCTGATGTAGGCACACAATATCGTTCGGTGATATTTTACCTTAATGACAAGCAGAAAGCTGCAGCGGAAAAATCAATTAATGAAACAAACAGGTCAGGAAAATTCGCCAATCCGATCGTAACAGAAGTTACGGCAGCTTCTAAATTCTGGTCTGCCGAAGAATATCACCAGAAATATCTGGAGAAAAAAGGCATTACAATTGCCTGTAGCTAGGCCAGTTTAGGAGCCCGAGCAACAGGTTGATTTAAAGAGAATTTTTTGCTAACGACATGCTGTTGCAGCAGATTATCGGCAATTGCAGTAATAACCATGACAAAATAAAGAACAATATGTCCAATATAATAAACACCACTAATCTGGTGTATAGACAATCAAAATTGCTCTGGCGCGAGCGTTTGTGTGATTTTTAATATAATGATGCACATCTGCCGCGTATCTTGCTGTATCGCCTTTTTGTAAAATATCTGTATCATCACCGGTTGAAATGGTCACGGAACCGTCCAGAACGGTAATATGTTCAATAGTATTCTCTGTATGAGGATCGGAATCCAATATTCCGCCTTTATCCAACATCACTTCATACCATTCCATATGAGATACCAGATTATGAGGGCCCAGTATCTTTAAGGTACACTTGCCATCCGCGCTTTGTATTTCGGGGGTCTGATGTGCTTTCATTGTTAGAATCATGCTTTTAGAAGTTCTTACTTTGGATCCGGTCCCAAGTAGTTCGGCAATATCAATACCAAGTGCCTGGGTAAGGTTCCAGAGCGTCCCAACCGTTGGGTTGGTTTTATTGCGTTCGATTTGTGAAAGCATCGATTTTGAAATACCACTGGCTGCTGCTAGCTGATCCAGCGTAAGTGACCGCGCAGATCTTAGTTCTTTAATTGTCGTCGCAATATAAGGTGGTGCTGGCTGGTTCATTTCAAATTATTATCCTGTTTTGTTCAATATACTGCACAAAAGTGTCAATTACAATTTGAATAATGCTTCACTACGGTCTAACACGCGTTTTTCTATTTCATTCATGAAAGCTTCTTTGGATAATCCTTTTGGCATAGCCGGGAAATATTCAAATGTCATTGTACCAGGCCATTTAATCCATGATCCTTTTGGCCAAGCCACGCCGGAATTATGCGCTACGACGATCACATCAAGTTTTTCTATTTTCTGATAAAAGTAAACACCGGATTTGAGTGGCCGTCTTTCACCAACGACTGTACGTGTTCCTTCTGCAAAAATAATCATGGGAATTTTGCGGCTTATAAGTTCTTTGGCGATGCCGGGTGTTTGCTTTTGCGCTTCGCCGGCACCGCGGTTAATTGCCATAACACCCATTTTTCTGAAGACAAGATTAAGGAGCGGAACCCTGAAAAGTTCTTTTTTTGCCAGTGCTGAAAGATTTGGTGACCGCCTGTAAAGAACCAGTGCATCCATATTACTCATATGTTTGCTACAATATATAAAACCCTTGTCCTTTGGAACATTTTCTATTCCTTTTTCAATAATCCTGACACCAGCTATTTTATCGAAAGACCAAATAAGGAAATTAATCGTTCCAAGGATTGCATTCCTCATTGGTTCAGGCGATCTGAGAAGTGAAAGTGGCGCTAAAAGAAACACAATGGCGAAAGTCACGGCTGCATAGAACAGGCAATTAAAAAGAACAGAACGGATAGCAATGGATACTGTCAGTTTTTGTTTTTTTTTATCACTCATCATTAAACTGTTTTTTTATCAGCGTTAAATAAAAGAACCGTGTGCTTAAAAGTATTAAAGACAGAAAACTTGCATAAATTATACTTTCTAGCAAGCCTATAGTGCCATGACCAATTCCAAACTGTATGGTTGTGCCCAGATCAAACTCAAATGAACTTATTTTAATTTCTTCAAGTTGGAATGAAAATGCCATATATGCTGCCAGGGGGATCATAAGGATAGTATAACATATTATATAAAATACCGCTGGCATCCAGATATCTTGTGCACCACGAAGCGCGTTCCCCATTACAGTTTGCCCTGTATCCAAAAATAACATCCAAACAGATAATGCAATCAGTGGTGCTGTCGCCGCAACAAATGCTAAGTCTTTATTATACATTTCTGCGATGGTGACAGGATAAAAATAAAGTATTGCCATCATTGGCACACAAATAAGGCCGTTAAAAGCAAGACCACACACACCGGCCAGGGTCATATCGCTGTGGTCGCGGCGACCTAGGGCGATACCAACCCGAACAGATGTTGCGCCAGCCACCCCATAGCACACCATGAACGGTATGCCGAAGACATTAAATGCTACAGCCCATGCACTTGCACTCATACCTCCAAGATAACCGGCAAAGAGAATCAATGTTGCAAAACCGGCATGTTCGATCAGGTTGGTTAACCCGGCAGCATAACCGATGTGCCTTTGTCTCTTCCAAATAGACCATTTCATATTTGTTTTTTCAAGAATCCCGAACTTTTCCCGGTCAACTTTATAAAAAATATAAAGGAGCATACTGACGGCCAGAAAAGTTCTGACGATGCTTGTTGCCCATGCTGATCCAACAGCACCCATTGGTTCGAACCCCAAATGTCCCCATACTAAAACCCAATTCAGGAATATATTGATAATATTGGCAATAAACATGAAAACCATGCCGGGTATTGGTCTGTTAATTCCTTCTAGGAAAAATTGTGCCGCCAGCATAAGGCATGTCATTGTTATACCAAATGAGAGTACCTTTGCGATCTCGCCACCACCATGCGCAATATCCTCGGGTTGATCCAGGAATGTCAGAATCGGTTCACCAAAAAAGCAAATCACAAAGCCAATGAGACCTAATGCCAAACTATAAGGTATAGACCGGTGCCAAATGGCGCCGCATTCCCTGTAATTTTTAGCACCATATGCCTTCGACGTGAGCACCATTGTCCCCATCAGAAGTCCAATGGCGGCAATGATCAGGGTAGATGCAATAGCCTGGTTGGCGATTCCCTGATGACCTACTTCCACCACAGAGTAACGGGCCACCATTATAGTATCCACGATACCCAGCATCATGATACCAAGCCGCTGTAAAATGATGGGAATAGAAAGGATAACCAGTTGGGAAAACTGTCTTTTTACCCTTTCCATATCCCATCTATCATAATGTTTTTCATGCGTGCTCATGCGGCCCTCTTATCATGCTGCGTACAGAGGTACATCAATTCACTAATTAAGCAAATAATATTTTGGTGAAATCTTTAAACAGGTTCCTCAATACCGGCCTGACGACATGCTGCAGTTACGGTATTTTTTAAAAGAACGGCAATCGTCATTGGCCCGACGCCGCCGGGTACAGGCGTAATGGCACCGGCCCGCAAGACGGCACTGTCAAACTCCACGTCGCCGACAAGTCTGGTTTTTCCGTCTGCTTTTTCGATGCGGTTAATGCCAACATCAATAACGGTAGCACCTTTCTTGATCCAATCGCCTTTGACCAGCTCAGGTACCCCGACAGCGGCAACAACAATATCCGACCTGCCAACAACGTCCGCCAGATTTCTAGTTCGGCTATGGGCAATGGTTACAGTGCAGCTTTCATTTAGCAGTAATTGCGCCATCGGTTTTCCGACTATATTTGAACGTCCGACCACCACGGCATCAAGTCCACTTAGACTGCCAAGTTGATCCTTAAGCATCAAAATGCAGCCTAGCGGCGTACAGGGAACCATGCCTTGTCCGCCCGTGGCCAGAAGACCGGAATTGATCACATGAAAGCCATCGACATCTTTTTCCGGCGCGATGGTTTCAATAACAGCCGCTTCGTTGATGTGTTTTGGAAGTGGAAGCTGAACAAGTATACCATGAACGGCAGGGTCATTATTTAGTTCTTGTACCTTTGCAATCAAATCAGCTTCGCTGACATTGTCGTTCATAAGGTGCTCAAAACTGTTCATTCCAGCTTCAATGGTGGATTTGTTTTTATTGCGCACGTAAACCTGACTGGCAGGATCTTCGCCGACCAGCACGACTGCAAGCCCAGGGGTAAGATTATGATTTGCTTTAAGGAAAGCGACTTTTCTGGCGACATCCTCTTTTAAATTTGCGGCGAAGGCTTTGCCATCGATTATTGATGCGGTCATATTATAACTCTTTGTTTTTCCTCATTATATTGATAGTAAACCGCGCACAATAAATTTTGCGCCGAACTCAATAGCCAGCAGTAGCACTATAGGGGAAAAATCAATACCACCTAGATCGGGGAGAAAATTTCTTATAGGTCTGAGCATCGGTTCAAACAGTTTATAAAGGGAGCCATATACGATGGTCACAAATTGGTTGTAGGCATTAATCACATTAAATGAAATTAAAATACTGAAAATAATATATATAATCAGTAGGAACCTTATTATTCCTGCTAATTTTAAAATTAATTCTGCCAAAATATCCATTATCTTCCTATCGGGTGCGTATGTTTAATTTTTGTACCTTAGTAGATTTAGTTGGCTCATAGGAATCTTTCAATAGTTACTTGGTAAAAACTGCAGGAATTAGCGTGAATTAGCTCAAAAATAGAGAATTTGTTAACTAATCCTTACTAATCTGTTATATGAACGTTTATATCTGAAGAAATCAGAGTAGAAAAAAGTGGTCGACTTTAACATTATCAGCCTTGATGTTACCCTGCTGGGAAGCCAGTTTAATGCATCAAATGGAATAGGGACAAGCAGCTTTGGTACAGGTGCGCTTGCTCGGGGCAAGCGACGAAGCGGAATCATTCGCGATTGCCATCGATGCCGATGATAATGTTATCATTGCTGGTAAAACCAATGAGGAATTGATTGCTGCTGATGTGTTCGCCGGGACAGACAGCTTTGTCAGCAAATTTGCGTCCGATGGCGAAGAATTATGGACACAGCAACTTGATACAATTTCAACCGATCAGGCAAATGGTCTTGCGGTGGACGGCAAGGGCGATATTTATTTTACCGGCAATGTGCAGGGACAATTAAACCCATCAACTACAAATTATGGCGGTACAGATGCAATTGTTGTCAAGCTTGGCGGCAGCAGTGGTATTTTGCTGGAAACCACACAGTATGGATCATCAGCAAATGATTATGGCAGGCAGATTGCAATTGCAAGTGATGGGAACCTGCTGGTTATTGGTGAAGAAGATGGCAGCGCGGTTCTTAGAAAGCTTGATGCGGCCAATCTGGATAATGTTCTTGCAACATACACCCTTGGTGATTTGGGTGGTGGCGGCATTTCCGGTATCGCTGTTGATGGTTCCGATATTTATGTCGCCGGATCCACTTTAAGCGGTTCATTAAGCGGTGGGGCTGTTTCAAACGCTTATAATGGCGCAAAAGACGGCTTTGTAACCAAACTGAACGATGGTGGGGGTAGTTTTTCAGCGGACTGGACATCATATCTTGGAACTTCCGCAACGGACAGTTTGTCTGGTATTGCGGTCAGTAACGGTGAAGTTTATGTTTCGGGAACCACGTTTGGTACGTTCAGCGGAGAAAACAAAATAGGTGTCAGCGATGGTTTTACCGCCAAAATTGATGGTGCAACCGGGACCCTTGAATGGCACGAGCAGTTGAGCGGTGAAATTGGTGGTTATAATTGTGCCCTGGGAATTGCCGTGGATGCAAGTGGGTCATCCGTTCTTGATAAGCTGGGCCTTCCATCCGGTACGATTGATAAAGCCGAAACCCGGGATATTGAAACACAAAGGTCACTTCGTGCAGGGGATCATTTCTACGTTTCTATAAATTAAGGCCGTAATATCAGAATTGATTTCAGGGAAGGCGATACCTTTGACCGCTTGGTGACCAGAATAAATGCATTATCGACAAGAAATCTGAAAGCCAGTGTCACTTATGGGGATGACGGCCCCGCCCTTAAACTTGAAGCGATTAATGGCGCACAGATTGATCTGATTTCTGGCACTGCAGGACGTGATGCACTTTCAAAACTGGGGTTTGAGGAGCGCAGTATACTTGCATCAGAGAAATTGTTTGCGCTTGGTGAAGACCAGGGAACCGACCCGGAAAAGCTTGGGGGTGTTTTTGCTCTGAACCTGAACAATGCCTTCTCTTTTAGTACACGGCGTGAGGCCGAGTATATCTTTACCCAGCTGGAAAACGCATTGAAGGTTATCGAAAGCGCTCATCGCTCACTTACGTTTGATCCGGTAAGGGCACAAATTCTTGAAGACGCGAAGAAAAATTACGGTCCACCGCCAGCCCATCTGCAAGCACAACTGGAGCGTTATCAGGATGGTTTGAGGCGGGTTCTTGCCGTCACCGGCGGCACATTTATTTAAAAGGAAAAAGCAGTGTTTTTTAGAACAGTATTTATCACAATTTTATCTGCATTATTTCTATTTGTGGGTACTGCCCATTCGTCGCCATCGGTTAGTAAAAGTGATGATCCGGTTGAAGAAGAAAGTGAATTTGTAATTATACCGCCGATCAGTGTTGCTATGTATAATAAACGCAAGCGACCCGCGGGCACAATGACGATCCAAATGCAGCTTCACATAGAAAACGATGATCAACGTGAAGAGGCAAAAAAAATAATGCCCCGTCTTACAAGTGCTTACACACAGGAAACGGCGCAGTTAGCCGCCAATTTTTTTGAAATAAGCCGCCCCGTTAATGCCAATATCCTTGGGCGGTCACTTCAAAAAATTACGGATCGTTTGCTCAGGCATGATAAAGCCAGAGTTCTTATTGGCGATATTGCGGTTTTCAGACGCTAACTTAATGAGCCTCATTCCAGTTGCTGCCAATACCGCAATCAACGGTAAGCGGCACTGAAATTTCAAGTGCAGGAAGTGCAGCAGTTTCCATAACCTTTTTGACCACCGGAATGGTTTTTTCCACTTCGTTGTCAGGTACTTCAAACACCAGCTCATCATGAACCTGCAATAACATTTTGGCCCTTAGTCCGGCATTATTCAGAGCATCCGGCATCTTGATCATCGCGCGGCGGATGACATCGGCCGCTGAACCCTGGATAGGCGCGTTAATGGCCGCCCGTTCGCCAAATGCCCGGTGCATTCCGTTTTTATCATTAATGCTTCCGATATGGATTTTGCGACCAAATATGGTTTCCACATAACCCTTGTCACGGCAATATTGTTTGGTGTCTTCCATATAGTGTCGGATACCGGGGAAACGCTCAAAATATTTGTCGATAAATATTTTGGCCTCGCTGCGGTCCATACCCAGTTGCCGTGCAAGACCAAATGAACTTATCCCGTAAATAATACCGAAATTAATCGCTTTGGCCTGACGGCGAACAATCGGATCCATCCCTTCAATAGGAACACCGAATACTTCTGATGCAGTCATCGCATGAATATCGATCCCGTCTTTGAATGCCTGTTTCAGGCTCGCCAGATCGGCAATATGCGCAAGCAGGCGCAGTTCAATCTGACTGTAGTCCGCAGCGATCAGCTTATGACCGTCTTCGGCGATGAAAGCATTTCTGATTTTACGGCCTTCATCGCTCCTGATCGGAATGTTCTGAAGGTTCGGGTCATTGGATGAAAGCCGCCCTGTTGTTGTGGATGCGAGGGAATAAGATGTATGTATCCGTCCAGTATCCTTATTAATTTCATTTTGAAGTGAATCGGTATAGGTGCTTTTCAGTTTGGCCAGCGCACGCCATTCAAGCACTTTTTCCGGAAGTTCGTGCCCCTCAGCGGCCAGTTGTTCAAGAATATCGGCGCCAGTACTGTATGCGCCGGTTTTGCTTTTTTTGCCGCCGGGAATGGCCATTTCGTCAAACAATACGTCCCCAAGCTGCTTTGGGGACGCAATGTTGAATGGATGACCCGCCAGATTATGTATTTCTGTTTCCAGCTCTGCAAGCCGCACGGCAAATTCATTGGAAAGGCGCTCCAGAATATCCCTGTCCACCTTGATACCGTTATATTCCATATTCACCAACACGGGAACCAGGGGCCGTTCCAGTGTTTCATAAACGGTAAGCATCTTTTCCTGTACTAACCGTGGTTTCAGAATACGGTGCAGCCTTCCTGTTATGTCCGCATCTTCAGCCGCATATGCGGTGGCCTTATCAATGGCAATCTGGTCAAAGGTAAGCTGTTTTTTCCCTGTGCCGGCGACCTCCTTAAACGGGATTGGTTCAATACCCAGATGAACCTGTGACAGTTCATCCATGCCGTGCTTGTTAACACCGGCATCCAGCACGTAAGATATCAGCATTGTGTCATCAATCGGGGTAATATCCACATCATATTTTTTCAGGATGAGCTTGTCATACTTGATGTTCTGACCGATCTTGAGCACGGCAGGGTTTGCAAACAATGGCCGCAGCAATTTTAAAGCTTCTTCAAGCGGGATTTGATCCGGCAACGGGGCTTCCACTTTGTCGGAAAGAAGATCAACAGGTTCATCACTATAACTGACATGCTGAAGCGGAATATAGCAAGCTTCACCGCTAACGACGGACATTGATATTCCCACAAGTTTTGCGGCCATAGCATTGACCGATGTTGTTTCTGTATCAATGTTAACCTGCCGTGCTTTTTCAGCAATGCGTATCCATTTTTCCAGTTCTTTCGTGGTTGTTACTGTTTCATAGCGGACTTCTTTTGGCGCTTCATCTTCTTGTGGCATAAAATCCGCAGATATATCAGGGCCAAGATGGGTAAGAACTCTTTTTTGAAGGCTCCTGAAATTCTGCTCTTCAAGAAACGGCATGACCTTTTCAGGATCAATGTCATTCAGTTTAAAATCATCCACGCTGGGAAGGCCCGGGACATTGGTTGAAAGGGTAACTAGTTCAAGGCTCAAGCGGGCCATGGCGGCATTTTCAATTAAACTTTCTCGCCTTTTGGTTTGTGTGATTTCTTCCGCGCGCTCAAGCAGGGTTTCCAGATCACCGTACTCCTCCAGCAGGAGGGCGGCTGTCTTTACACCGATTCCGGGGACCCCCGGAATATTGTCTGCACTGTCACCGGCAAGAGCCTGAATTTCGGTTACCTTTTCGGGGCCAAGTCCAAATTTTTCAACCACCTCAGCAATACCAATATGCTTGTTCTTCATGGTATCAAACATTGTCACACTATCGCTGACCAATTGCATGAGGTCCTTGTCGGTTGATACAATTGTTACTTTGCTTCCTTCTTTTTCTGCCTGTTTTGCGTATGTTGCGATGATGTCGTCTGCTTCATATCCATCAAGCTGAATGGATGGCAGGTTAAAAGCTTCAACCGCTTCATGGATAATGGCAAATTGCGGAATTAGATCATCCGGGGCAGGAGGCCTGTGTGCTTTATATTCAGGATACAGATCATTTCGAAACGTTTTCTTTCCGGCATCAAAAATAACAGCAAGATGGCTTGGCCGTTCGCTGTCATCCAGATCACGAAGAAGTTTAAAGAGCATATTACAAAAACCGGAGACCGCGTTAACCGGTGTGCCGTCCGGCCTTGTTAGCATGCGAATTGCGTGATAGGCCCGAAATATAAAACTTGAACCGTCGATTAAATATAGATGCTTACCGTTCGCCATACCCTGACTTATCCATAAATTTTTGATTTTTAAACAAGAATATTCATTGACCCATAGACTAGCGGATGATACCGAATAAACAAGTTTAAATTGGACCATAAAAAATGTCAGATCAAGAACTCGCCATAAAAATTCGCGGCCTAAAAAAAACATATCGTGCAGAAGGGGCGACAAAAGCCAAAGAAGCCCTTAAAGGAGTGGATTTATCCATTCCGAAGGGCTCAATTTTCGGACTTCTTGGTCCCAATGGTGCGGGTAAATCCACAACAATCAATATTATCGCCGGTATCGTTGATAAAACGGAAGGATCAGTCGAAGTCTGGGGTTTTGATATTGACAAGGACATGCGCAACGCTAAAGCCAATATCGGTATTGTCCCGCAGGAAGTTCATATTGATGCCTATTTTACCCCATTTGAAATATTAGAACTTTACGCCGGGTTTTACGGTATCCCAAAGGCGGAACGTCGTTCCACTGAAATTTTGCAAGCCATGCGTCTTGAAGAACAGCGCGATGCCTACACACGGTTTCTGTCAGGAGGAATGAAAAGGCGACTGCTGGTTGGTAAGGCCATGGTTCATAACCCGCCCATCCTTGTTCTTGATGAGCCCACAGCAGGGGTTGATGTGGAACTTCGGCAGCACATCTGGCAATATGTGAAAGAGCTTAACAGACAGGGTGTGACAATTGTTCTGACGACCCACTATCTTGAAGAAGCGGAAGAACTTTGTGATGAAATAGCGATCATCAACCACGGTGAACTGGTGATATGCGAAAAAACTCCGGCACTTCTGCGGCAGGTTGATGAAAAAATGGTCGTGATTGATCCGGCCAGCCCGATTGAAAAAATACCTGATACAATCAGGGATCTTGGTGGAAAGTTAAACGAAGAAGGGGCCATTGTCATTCATTTTAGCCCCAGCAGTCTATCTGTCGGTCAGATCCTTGATAAAATCTCTGAAACGGATATTGAAATAGCGGACCTTAAAACAGAAGAAAGCGATCTTGAAGATATTTTCCTTCAGCTTACCAAAAGCAAAGAGGCTTAAAAGATGTCAGAAAGTCACGATTTTGATGTTCTGGTGATTGGCAGTGGTGCTGCGGGCCTTAGTCTCGCATTAATGATTGCGGATCATGCCAGGGTTGCGGTTTTTTCCAAAAACAAACTTTCAAGCGGCAGTACATCGTGGGCACAAGGCGGGATTGCAGCAGTTCTTGATGATCGCGATAGCCAGGAATCCCATATTGAGGACACATTGAATGCCGGGGCGGGTCTTTGTGATTATGATGCCGTGAAATTTGTTGTCAGTCAGGGAAGGGAAGCCATAGACTGGCTTATTGAAAATGGTGCAGACTTTACCAAGGAAGATGATCCTGAAAATGGGTCTGTTGTCAAAGGGGACTATCACCTGACCAAAGAAGGCGGGCATTCCTTCCGCCGTGTTATCCATAGTGCTGATGCAACAGGCAAGGAAGTGCAGATATCACTGGAGAAACAGGTAAAAAAACATCCCAATATTACCTTGTTTGAACATCATATGGCCATCGATCTGATCAGCAGTGATAAGAAAAACTTTAAAGCGCAGAAATGCGCAGGTGCCTATATTCTTGATACAAAGAACGGAAAAGTTGATCTGTTCAGAGCCAGGGCAACAGCACTTGCGACAGGCGGCGCTAGCCGCGCATATCTTTATACATCAAACCCTGACGGATCGACCGGTGATGGTATTGCAATGGCCTGGCGACTTGGGTGTCGGGTCGCCAATATGGAATTTAACCAGTTTCATCCAACCTGTCTTTATCACCCGGAAGAAAAAACATTTCTTTTAACAGAAGCCCTGCGTGGTGAAGGTGCGGTCTTAAAGCTACCAAATGGAAAACGGTTTATGGACCGGTTTGACGAACGTGCGGAACTTGCACCACGGGATATCGTGGCCCATGCCATTGACCATGAAATGAAAAGGCTTGGGGTTGACTGTCTTTATCTTGATATTTCCCATAAGGATGATGATTTTATAAAGGAACATTTTCCAACGATATATAAGCGCTGTCTTAAGCTTGGTTATGATCTGACCAAGGAACCCATCCCGACCGTTCCTGCAGCACATTATACATGCGGCGGGGTGATGACGGATCTTAATGCGCGCACAGATGTTAAAAATCTTTATGCTGTGGGTGAAGTTGCGCATACCGGTCTTCATGGTGCGAACCGCATGGCGAGCAATTCATTGCTGGAATGTCTGGTATTTGCCAAATCGGCGGCAGGCGATATTTTGAAAGTCATCCGTAACGAAAAACTGGATAGTGACATAAAACCCTGGGACGAAAGCAGGGTAACAGATTCGGATGAAGAAGTTGTTGTATCCCATAACTGGAACGAACTTCGTCACTTTATGTGGGACTATGTGGGTATTGTACGTTCAACCCGCCGGCTTGAACGGGCGGCCCGCCGTATTGATATGCTGGCGGGGGAAATACGGGAATATTATAGTTCCTTTAGGGTAACCCCGGATCTTCTGGAACTTCGTAATCTGGTTACAGTTTCCGATTTGATCGTTCGTTCGGCGCTTCTGCGGACGGAAAGCCGCGGCCTACATCATACCCTTGATTTTCCTGATCGGGACCCGGATATGGACGGCCGAAATACGATACTGAAGCCCCCAAGACGACCAAGTAGCCGGTAATTAATTAACAAGCTTGATTAACTTCTTTTCAAAATACCTGAGAACCTGTGAAAGTTCCTGCCCGCGTTTCAGAATCTGACCTTGGCTTGAAAGGATGGCATATGCGCCCTGTTTATGCATAAGCGAAGGTGTTTTTGTAATTCGAAATAGGGGCCGTTCACTTGCTTTTTGAAATACTGCGAAAGTGGCGACATCCTTGGCCGCGGAAATTGCATAATCCTTCCAATAGCCGGACGCGACCATTTTGCCGTAAATATTTATTATTGCTTCAAATTCCCTCCGGTCAAAGAAGATTGACGGTGGTGCCGAATTACCATTATTCGAGTATCGGAACGGTACTATTGTTGATTGATCAGCCATTGTTTTTTAGTTTGCGAAAAGCGATTAATTATTGCAACAAAAAAAATGCCACAAAATGACCTTAATCGGGTCCTAACTACGCCTTAATTAGCATCTATGCCTGATATTGTTAGTCCCTGCAGCCAGAGATTAAATATTGCGAAACCCTTTTCCCTCCCCTTCACCCAGCAATATTTTTTCTACTGGCTGCAATTTTATTTAGGCCATGCTATTCTGCCTTCCAAAATGATTGGCCAAAATGATTGGCCAAAATGATGGGAGGAATTTTTTGAAATTATACGAACTAGTCGGGCGTGATAAAAATATTGGATTTAGTCCCTTTGTATGGCGTGTAAAACTGGCACTGGCGCATAAGGGGCTTACTTATGAAACTGTTCCGCTTCGTTTTACAGAAATCAAAGACATCTTGTCATTTGCGAGTTCCAGCACTGTTCCGGTGCTTGTAGATGGCAACAATGTTATTTCAGATAGTTGGGAAATCATCTGCTATCTGGAAGAAACCTACCCAAACCACCCCAGTATTTTTAGTGACCATCATGCGGCGAAACTTTTTAATTTCCAGATGGGGATGCCATTGCTGGCGCCGCTCTTTCGGACAATTGTTTCCGATATATATTCTGTGATCCATGATATGGATAAGGATTATTTCAGAACCAGCCGCGAAGCAAGAATAGGATGTACTCTCGAAGAAGCAGCAAAGGATTATGAGCAATCATTTTCCACCTTCAAGGCGAACCTTGCTCCCTATAGTCAATTTTTTAAACGTGAACAGTATATCGGGGGTGCCGGTCCAAGCTATCAGGATTATGCGCTTTATGCCATGTTTCTTTGGGCACGTGCCACGAGCGATAAAAAACTGTTTGAAGATGATGATCCACTAACCGCATGGATAGTAAGAATGGATAAAACCTGTAACGGCATTGGCGCAAAGCTTAAAAAGATAGAATAACGGCGGTTTTTGTCTGCCTGCTCTTGAATTTCAGAATCAATTTGCCATATTCCAGACATCGGTAAAAATATTAGAGGATATGTTGAATATGACAACTGAAAAGCACGGTTTTGAGGCGGAAGTCTCCCGCCTTCTTCATATGTTGGTTCACTCGGTTTACAGTGAACGCGAAATCTTTTTAAGAGAACTTATTTCCAATGCGTCGGATGCCTGCGATAAGCTTCGCTATGAAGGACTTACCAATGCGGACCTTCTGAAGAGCGCAGGGGAATTTTCAATTGATATTCGTCTGGACAAGCAGACAAATACGCTGACCATTTCAGATAACGGGATCGGGATGAATAAGGAAGATCTGATTTCCCATCTTGGAACCATTGCACGAAGCGGAACGTCTGCTTTTATGGAAAATATTTCCGGCAATGAAAAGAAGGATGTCAATCTGATCGGTCAGTTTGGTGTCGGGTTTTATTCTGTTTTTATGGTTGCAGACAAGGTTGAGGTATTAAGCCGCAAGGCCGGTGAAGATGCAGCGTGGCTTTGGGCTTCCGACGGTATTGGTGAATATACAATTTCACCAGCGGAAAAAGCCGGAAACGGGACATCAATCATGTTGCACATCAAGGATGATGCGAAAGAATTTATTGATGTTTACTGCTTAAAAAATATCATCAAAACATATAGTGATCATATCACTTTGCCAATCACACTGATCAGTAAAAATGAGGATGAAAAGGCGGAAGAAGAGGAAACATCTGAAAAGATAAATGACGGTAACGCACTTTGGGCCCGCTCCAAATCGGAAATTACTGATGATCAATATAAAGAATTTTATCATCATCTTGCTCATGCCTTTGATGATCCGGCGACTACAATTCATTACCGTGCAGAAGGCAAAATTGAATATACGGTTCTGCTTTTTATTCCAAGCCAGCAACCGATGGATCTTTTTGATCCGGCCCGTAAGACCAAAGTAAAATTATATGTAAAACGCGTCTTTATCACGGATGATTGTGAAGATTTGTTGCCAAGTTATCTGCGTTTCATGCGCGGCGTAGTGGATAGTGAAGATCTGCCTCTTAATATAAGTCGTGAAATGCTGCAAAATAATCCGGTGATGAGAAGCATCAAAAATGCAGTGACCAAACGCATTTTAAGTGAACTTGAGAAAAAAGCGGAAAAAGACCCCGACGGCTTTAATGAATTCTGGAAATCATTCGGTCCAGTGCTTAAGGAAGGAATTTATGAAGATTTTGAGCGCCGTGATCAGATCCTGAAAATGTCACGCTTTGAAACCACAGCGGATAAAGGCCTTTCAACGCTTGATGACTATGTATCGCGTATGAAAAAAGGACAGGATACGATTTATTATATCACAGCAGACAGTTTGAAAGCTGCAAAGAGGTCCCCGCAACTTGAGGGCTTTAAAGCAAAAAAAATCGAGGTTCTTTATTTTACCGATCCGGTGGATGAATTCTGGCTTCAGATGATGCCGGAATATGAGGGTAAAAAGTTTGCGTCAGTCACACGTGGATCGGCTGATCTTGATGATAAAAAGGCAGACAAGAAGAAGAAAAAACAGACCCCCGAAATAGATGCCTTGATTGGTGTCTTGAAAACCAACCTTGGGGAAGCCGTTAAAGATGTGCGTGTATCAAACCGCCTGACGGATAGTGCTGTATGCCTTGTTGCAGATGATAATGATATGGATATCCATCTGGAACGCATTCTTAAAATGCATAATAAGCTTGATGGTACAACTAGTGCGCGGGTCATGGAAATCAACGCAGATAATCAGTTGATCAAGGCCCTTGGGGAGCAGGCTACCCGGGACGGTTCAGTGGATGCACTTAAGGATGCTTCGCAAATCCTCCTGGATCAGGCAAGGATTATGGAAGGGGATCTTCCGGATGATCCGGTCGCATTTGCGGCACGACTTTCGACTTTTATGACGAACAGTTTCTAATAATATATTTTAAAAGCCACGGAAAACCCGTGGCTTTTTATATTAATGAAAAATTATCTCTAATAAGTAACACCTTATTCAGCTTTATGTGTTTATTCTGTGCAGGATAAAAATTGCCGGTTGCGAGTTAGCCGTTAAAAGTGAAAATGAGTACGGAGATATTTTTGTCTGATACTGAAGAAATTGAAGAAGCCGAAGCAGAGAGTGAGATTTCAATAAGTGGTGCTATTACAGGTAGTTACCTGTTCTTTATGAGCCACTTTAATCATTTTGTTCGTCTTGGGTGGGTTCCTCTTATTATATGGGTGCTGGTGGAACTGGCGTGTGATTATGCGCTCAATGAACATGGCCTTATTTATGATTCGATGGTGCCACGCGCGATTGTATCTGCGTCTTTTGCGCTTGTATGGTACCGGCAGTTTTTAATGGGTGAAAAATATGCCACTTATGATCAGTTGTTTGACAATGTGGTAAGTCCCGGTGTGTTTAATCTTTATAGCCTGCTTAGATCAGTGGCACGAATTGTCATTACCACGATCATATTATTTGTACCGACATTGATGCTTTCCATCAGTTTTATGTTTTATCAGTATTCCCAGGGCGTCCTGATGGACGAGGCAGCGATACAGGATGCCGCTTTTAAAAGTACGACGTTGGTTATTCTTCTTTTCTCTCCTATTCTTGTCAGGTTATCCCTCTATACCGTGGGTGTGGCGCTGGGCCGAAGAAAAATGAGTCTTCGGGACGTCTGGAAAAAAACCTCTGGTAGTACATGGGTGTTGTGGGTGCTTATTTTAAGGGCATTTTTACCGATAACATTATATACATATTTCATTACATGGGCGTTTGAAACAATTTCGAAAAAAATGGGTATGGATTATTTCTGGTCTAGCCTGTTTGTCAATATTCCAACGGGCTTCCTTACCCTTATGATGCTGGCAATTGTGGTGGCCGTAAACGGTGAAGTCTTTAAAGTTATGGTTGGTATTCGCAAAGTACCCAGTGCAGAATAAAAAAAGCCGGACCTGAAAAGATCCGGCTTTAAATTTTAAATCGATTAGTTTTTATTGTGATGCAAGATTGCGAAGCACATAGTGAAGAATCCCACCGTTCTTGTAATATTCCACTTCATTGGCTGTATCGATGCGGCTTAGCACCACAATGTCTTTGGTTGAACCATCGGCGTAAGTGATTCTGACATTTACATCCTGCTGCGGTTTGATACCGTCAGTAATCCCTGTAATGTCAAAAACTTCAGAACCAGTAAGACCAAGACTTTCACGGTTATCACTGCCTTTAAACTGTAAAGGAAGAACACCCATACCCACAAGGTTGGAACGATGGATACGTTCAAAACTTTCCACAATCACAGCTTTGACGCCAAGAAGATTTGTTCCCTTCGCAGCCCAGTCGCGGGATGATCCGGTACCATATTCCTTGCCACCTACAACAACAAGCGGTGTGCCGGCTGCCTGATACTTCATGGAAGCATCATAAATGCTCATTTGCTCACCAGTTGGGATATAGGTGGTAACGCCGCCTTCTGTGCCCGGTGCCATAAGGTTGCGCAGACGCACATTGGCAAATGTGCCGCGCATCATCACCTGATGATTACCGCGACGCGAACCATAGGAATTGAAATCCTTGCGTTCAACACCATTGGCTTTCAGATATTCCCCGGCTGGACTATCGGCTTTGATTGAACCTGCGGGCGAAATATGGTCTGTGGTGATACTGTCACCAAGAAGTGCAAGCAGATTTGCACCTTTAATATCAGAAAGATTGCCTGTTTCCATGCTCATGCCTTGGAAATAGGGCGGATGCTGAATATAGGTACTGTTGTCATCCCAGGCGTATGTCTGGCCCTTGGCAAATTTTATGGCTTGCCATTCCGGCGTCCCATCAAAAACATTTGCGTAACGTTCAACGAACATTTCACGTGTCAGGGACTGGCGAATGATTGCTTCAATTTCGTGATTTGACGGCCAGATATCTTTTAGGAAGACATCGTTACCGTTTTTATCCTTGCCTATTGCGTCTTTTGTAATATCGATCTGAAGGCTACCGGCAATAGCATAAGCAACAACCAGTGGTGGCGACGCCAGATAGGATGCTTTCAGATCCTGGCTGACACGGCCTTCGAAGTTGCGGTTTCCGGATAACACAGAGGCACACAAAAGTTCATTGTTATTTATTGTTGTGCGCAGGTTCTCTGCAAGCGGGCCGGAGTTACCAATACAGGTCGTACAGCCATAACCGACAAGATCAAATCCAAGTACATTCAGATGTTCGGTGAGACCTGCTTTATCCAGATAGTCTGTGACTACCTGTGATCCGGGAGCAAGAGATGTTTTCACCCACGGTTTTGACCTCAGGCCAAGTTCGTTCGCTTTTTTGGCGACAAGGCCGGCTGCTACAAGCACGCTTGGGTTTGACGTATTGGTACAGGACGTGATAGCGGCGATTAATACGTCACCGTGACCTAATTTGTAGTTTTCACCCTCTACATCATATTTGGTGTCTTTTTCGCTGGCTTTACCGCGCGCTTGAAGTACTTCATCAAACGCTTTAGCAGCATTGCTCAGCCCCACACGGTCTTGCGGGCGACTTGGGCCGGCAAGGCTTGGTTCAACAGTTGATAGATCCAGTTCAAGGCCGGATGTATATTCAGGATCAGGCGTTGAAGCATCACGCCACATGCCCTGTTTTTTTGCATAAGCTTCGACCAATGCAATCGTATTATCATCCCGACCTGTAAATTCAAGATAAGCAAGCGTTGCTTTTGAAACCGGGAAGAAACCGCATGTTGCACCATACTCAGGGGCCATATTGGCGATTGTTGCCTGATCTGCGAGTGTCATTTCATCAAGGCCGTTGCCATAAAATTCAACGAATTTTCCAACCACGCCATGTTTACGGAGCATTTCAACAACGGTAAGTACAATATCTGTCGCTGTAATGCCTTCACGGGCTTTTCCTGTAAGTTTGAAACCGACAACTTCGGGAATAAGCATTGATACGGGTTGGCCAAGCATTGCTGCCTCCGCTTCGATACCACCAACACCCCAGCCAAGAACCGCAAGGCCGTTGATCATGGTGGTGTGACTGTCTGTACCAACACATGTATCGGGAAACGCGACCGTTTTTCCGTCAATATCGGCGGTCCAGACGGTTTTTGCGATATATTCCAGATTTACCTGGTGACATATGCCGGTTCCGGGGGGTACAGCACTAAAGTTATCAAAGCTGTTTTGGCCCCAGCGCAAAAATTGGTAACGTTCGTTGTTACGTTCCATTTCAAGATCAACATTTTCCTTGAAAGCATTTGGTGTGCCGAATTTATCAACCATCACACTATGGTCAATAACAAGATCAACCGGGCTTAGCGGGTTAATCTGATCAGGATCACCACCAAGATCGACAACCGCATTTCGCATTGCTGCAAGGTCAACAACAGCAGGGACACCTGTAAAATCCTGCATAAGCACACGGGCAGGGCGATATTGAATTTCGCGGTTCATGCGTTTTTCTTTTTGCCAGTCAACGATAGCCTGTACGTCTTCCGTCGTTACGGTAATACCGTCTTCATAACGCAGAAGATTTTCAAGCAACACTTTCATCGAATATGGAAGACGTGAAATGTCACCCAGTTTACTTGCTGCTTCTGGAAGTGAATAATAATCATATTCTTTATTGCCGACATTAAGCGTGCGGCGCGTGTTCAGGGTATCTTGACCGACTGTTGCCAATGGAAAACTCCTTAGATTTTTGTCTGAATTATTTACAGGCATGTTGTGACTGAAAACGCCCGATCTTTCAAGAAAAAACATTCTTATCAGGGGTATCCATGGTTAATTATCAGTTAAAATATGGCAGTGATGCCTTTATTCGTCAGAAAATCACCCTATTCGGGTCAAAGAATAAACAAAAGCACCTGTCATATTGGCTTTCAATGAAATAACTACATAGAGATGAGTGCGAATTATGATTTTACAAAGAAAAACAAAAGCTGAATTATTTTTAAGTTTTATAAATGCCAAGAATTTCCTGATCGGTCTGATGGTTGCTACTTTTATGGTTTTTGCATCAGGCACAACGGGCATTAATGAAGGCGAAGAACTTTTTTCAATTCTGACAGGCGCAGGATTATTTACAATCGCTGCAGGTCTGTTGATCTGGGCCAGAGATCTCTCGAAAAAGCCTTACGCTTAAGCCAAAGGTCTTCTCACTAACCCAATATGCTGCTATAGCTTTAATAAACCCATAACGTGGCTTGAAGAATACAGGATAAAAAGTGAGCAGTATCAGGGAATTTTCAGCAAGAAGTCTGGCGGTCAATCGCGGGGGACGGCCAGTATTTAAAGACCTGGAATATACCTTGTCAGCGGGACAGCTTCTCAAGCTTGTCGGGCCAAATGGTTCCGGAAAATCGACACTGCTAAAAACGCTTGCCGGGCTTATTCATTTCAGGGAAGGCAATATTATTATTGATGGCAGGTCCCTGGCTGACGAAGGCCATATTTCAGAATGTATTGCCTATCTGGGTCATAAAAATGCTCTTAAGCGTGAATTTTCGGTTCTGGAAAATATTGACTTCTGGGCGCAGCTTTGGGGGCGCCCCGATAAGGTGGGTCAGTCTCTTGAGGATATGGGCATTGCCTATCTTAAAGATACACCTGTACGTTATTTATCATCTGGGCAAATGCGCAGAGCAGCCATTGCACGTACAATATGCCATAGGGCGACCATATGGCTTTTTGATGAACCAACAGTCGGCCTTGATGATCAGGGGTTAGAACTTCTTTCAAAAACTATGCAAAGACACCTTCAAGCAGGGGGCATGATCATTTGCGCGACGCATGTACCGATTGACGTTCCGGATCATCTGACGCAGATTTTGAATATGGCTGATTTTTCAGTACCGCTCTCTGCGCTTGAGGAGCAGTGGTTATGATGCGTTTATTCGGGCTGCTTACGAAACGTGATATTAAAATCGGCTGGCATGGTGGCAGTACAAGCAGCATGGTGGTGGCATTTTTTATCATTGTTGTGACGTTGTTCCCGCTTGGTGTTGGACCCGAACAAAATATGCTAAGCCGAATTTCGGTGGGTGTGATCTGGGTGGCTGCACTGCTTTCCTGTCTATTGTCGCTGGACCGGATTTTTCAGGCTGATTTTGAAGACGGTACGCTGGATCAGTACGCTTTGGGCCCGCTTTCACTAGAACTGGTTGTGATTTCCAAGGCACTGGCCCATTGGGTTACAACCAGTCTGCCACTTATTCTGATCTCGCCACTACTTGGTATTTTGATGAATATGGATGATCGGGCTTTTTTACCACTTATTTATGCCATGCTTGCCGGATCGCCGGCACTTTCGCTTATAGGGACAATTGGTGCGTCGCTCACCGTTTCATTAAAGCGTGGTGGCGTGCTTTTATCCCTGCTTATTTTTCCCTTATATGTACCCATATTGATTTTTGGTGTTATGGCGGTTGATGCATCGGTGATGGGCACGGGTGGCAATGTACCACTTCTTATATTATGGGCCATTACGCTTTTTAGCCTGGCTATAACGCCATGGGCCGCGGCTGCTGCGATACGACTTGCACTGGATTAATTGATTTTTTTTAAATTATTCCGCAAGATGGGCAGGGTCGGTATCATCCACAACTTTTTTAAGAAATTTAGGCAGGTATGGGTGCATGCGTGTTAGCTGGCGACCAATGATTGGCATCCTGCGGCGCATTTTCTGCATTTTTATTTTGACCCAAATACTTTCGGATATCAGTAAGCTTAACCCTATAAGGGCGATAAACTGACCAATAGGCAAAGGAAGTGGCGCGGTGATAATACCACCAATTAGCATTATCCAGCCGAGTATGAGTTTCAGAGGTCTTTTAATAAATTTCCAGTTCATGACGCTTAGCAATCCGAAGTCACCTTTTCGGGTATCATATATAAATACTATTAAGAAAATAAGAAGGCCTAATTTGGGCATTGTGTCGTTTTTTTTCACTAATTCTTGAAAAGTACGTCCAAGAAGGATAGATCAATCCTATGCATAGATTTGCCAACCCAGCCCGATTCTTGAGGATCAGTAAAATCATAACGCCGTGGTGTTCTGTTCTAACGGTAATATCGATGGCTGTCGGGCTTTATTGGGGCCTCTTTATCGCACCAGAAGATTACCAGATGGGAAGTGCTTACCGTATAATATTTGTTCATGTTCCTTCTTCTTATATGTCTATGTTTGTCTATGGTTTTATGGCGGTTGCTAGTGCGGTTGGCATAATCTGGAAACACCCGCTTGCAGATCAATCAGCAAGGGCAGCGGCACCGATCGGCGCCGTCTTTACGGCACTGGCACTTTTTACGGGAAGCCTTTGGGGAAAGCCAATGTGGGGCACATACTGGATTTGGGATGCGCGTCTGACATCTGAACTGGTTCTACTGTTTTTATATTTCGGTTATCTTGGCGTTTGGGAAGCAATTGAAGACACAGTGAAGGCCGCGCGAGTCGCCGCCATAGTCGCACTGGTGGGGGCCATAAACCTGCCCATAATAAAGTTTTCCGTTGAATGGTGGAATACACTTCACCAACCCGCCAGTATCATGAAAAGTGGAGGCGCCAGTATCCATCCTGAAATGTTATGGCCGCTTCTCATTTCAATCGTTGCGTTTAATCTTTATTTTATAACAGTGGTTCTTTGGCGGATTGAAAATCATATAATCAGAAGACAAATCAGAGGCCTTCAGTTCAGGCTTGCGGAAGAAGGACAGAACAATGGGTGAATATGCAATTTTTATCTGGCCATGCTACATTGCGGTTGTGGTACTTCTTGCAGGTCTTGGATATTCAAGCTGGATAGCCAAAAGGAAGGCGACAAGAAAACTTGATGACCTTAAACACAGGATTGATCAACTGGATAGCCAGGAATAATTAATATGAACATTAACAGTGCTGCTAAAAGAAAAAAGAAACGCTTATATCTTGTCTTGACCTCTATGACTATTCTCGCGGTTGTAATCTGGCTGGTTCTAAGAGCCCTTCAGGACAGTATAAGTCTGTTTTTAGACCCAACGGAGCTTAAAGCCCGCAACCTTCCAGAAGGCGAACATGTGCGGCTCGGCGGGCTTGTGGCCATTGACAGCTTTATCAAGGATGAAGACGGTCTTACGTATCACTTTGATATTACGGATGGCGAAGAAACAGTAAGTGTTATGACTAAAGAACCCCTTCCGGATCTTTTTCGTGAAGGTCAGGGTGTTGTTGTTGAGGGTGAAGTCCGTAGCGCTGGTCCGTTTGTTGCAACAAGAGTACTTGCCAAGCATGATGAAAATTATGTGCCAAAAGAAGTGATGGACAGCCTAAAAGAGCGCGGCGTGTTCATAGATCCGGAAGAAGATATATGATCGTCGAACTTGGGCATTTTGCACTCATTCTTGCGTGCCTGCTTTCGTTTATTCAGGGAACGTTTCCCCTTTATGGTGCGCTTAAAAACCGTGGACGTTTGATGTCACTCTCCGCACCTGCGGCATACGGACAGTTTTTCTTCGTTGCCATTTCATTTTTTGCGCTGATGTATGCTTTTATTGTGTCGGATTTTTCTGTTGTTAATGTTGCAAGGAATTCTCATACGTTAAAGCCGCTGCTTTATAAAATCTCCGCGACATGGGGCAGTCATGAAGGATCGATTTTATTCTGGGCTTTTGTGCTTGCTCTTTACGGTGCGATGGTTGCATACTTTGGCAGGCGTCTGCCAAAATCATTCCATGTAACGGTGCTTGCCGTGCAGGCGATGGTCGGTTTTGGGTTTTATTTGTTTCTGCTTCTGACGTCCAATCCGTTTGAACGTGTTTTTCCCTTCCCGATGGAAGGAAACGGCCTTAACCCTTTACTGCAGGATCCGGGTCTGGCGTTTCACCCGCCGCTTTTATATATGGGGTATGTGGGGCTTTCTGTGACATTTTCATTCGCAGTAGGCGCATTGATTGAAGGGCGTGTTGATGCGGCATGGGCACGGTGGGTTCGCCCCTGGACATTGCTTGCCTGGTGTTTCCTTACAGCCGGTCTTTCGCTTGGTTCGTGGTGGGCCTATTACGAACTTGGCTGGGGTGGTTGGTGGTTTTGGGACCCGGTTGAAAACGCCGCCTTTATGCCGTGGCTGGTGGCGACCGGACTGCTTCATTCCGCAATCGTTGTTGAAAAACGAGATACGCTTAAAGCGTGGACAATCCTTCTGGCGATTATTGCTTTCTCATTCAGCCTGCTTGGTACGTTCATTGTCAGGAGTGGGGTATTAACATCTGTACATGCGTTTGCCACTGATCCGGAACGTGGGGTTTTTATTCTGGCCTTCTTGTTTTTGGTTATTGGTGGCAGCCTGCTTCTGTTTGCGATGCGTGCTGATAGATTACAAGCCGGAGGATTATTTGCACCCGTGAGCCGTGAAAGTATGCTGGTGATCAATAATCTGCTTCTGTCGGTTGCGGCATTGGTCGTTTTGTTTGGAACCCTGTATCCATTGCTCAGGGACGCGCTCACCGGGGATAAAATTACCGTTGGGCCCCCATTTTTTAACATGGCATTTGGTTTTTTGATGATACCTCTTCTGCTTGTTATGGGACTTGGCCCGTCAACCAACTGGAAACGGGCTGATCTGGTCGGTTTACTGGGAAGATTAAAATTCATCATGCTGGCGGCCCTATTTGCAACCATTGTCATATTTTATATCGCGGATGGTGGTGAAATCATGGCGGCTGTTTGGCTTGGTCTGGGGCTTTGGTTGTTGTTATCCACGCTCTTTGAATGGGCAGAACGGGTGAAACTTTTCAAGCCGGGTTCTATAGCGCGTATTTTTCGTCAGCCACGGGCATCAATGGGTATGAGCTTTGGCCATTTGGGCCTCGCAATTGCCGTGATTGGAATTTCCGGAACATCATACTGGAATATTGAACATCAGGATATCATGCGCTACGGCGATAGTGCCAGCATTGGTGGATATGAGGTTACGTTTCGCGATACGGACGGCATTGTCGGGCCGAATTATACCGCCGTAAAAGCAATATTTGATATAAGCCGTGACGGAAAGGCCGTTACAACGCTTGAACCGGAAGCGCGGGTTTATATGACACCGCCGATGCCTACGACCGAAGCCGCCATATTAAGCACATTATCCGCTGATCTTTTTGTTGTAATCGGCGAAGCCAATAATAAGGAACATACCGAATGGGCCGTGCGTCTTTATTATAAACCGCTTCAAATATGGCTATGGGCTGGTGTTGCCATCATGGTTCTGGGGGGTCTTATATCATTAAGCGACCGGCGCTTTCGTATGGGTGCACCGACAAGGGGGTATAAATGAATAAATTTATTCCTTTCGCTATTTTTTGTGCGATTTCATCGGCGCTTTATGTGGGATTAAGTTTGAACCCGTCAAATATTCCATCGGAACTGATCAATGATCCTGTTCCTGAATTTGCACTATCAGAAGTAGGCAGCGATATAGCTTCTTTTTCATCAGAAACCATTGCCACCGAAGAAGATGTCATCATTATGAATTTTTTTGCATCATGGTGCGCCCCCTGTTATGTGGAACATCCGTTTTTAATGGAACTTAAAAACCGGGGATATAAAATTTACGGTGTTGCCTATAAGGACAGAGCCCGGAATATAACCAGATTTCTTGAAGAACAAGGAAACCCTTATGACCATGTGGGCGCGGATGAAAATGGCCGTGTCGGTATCGAATTTGGTGTTTATGGTATGCCGGAAACCTATATTATCAAGAACGGCATCATTAAATATAAGCATATCGGGCCGATCCTTGAAATGCAGTTTGAGGATGAATTTATTCCAATTCTTGAAAGCGCGCGCCGATGAGGATTATTGCGACTGTCATATGTTTTTTTGCGATGAGTTCCGCGGCACTGGCCGTGGGCGTTGATGAAGGACGACTTGCGGACCCGGCACAGGAAGCACGTGCGCAAGGTCTTATGAAACAGCTAAGGTGCCTTGTCTGTCAGAACGAATCTATTGTTGATAGTAATGCGGCACTGGCAAAAGATTTGCGCATGATTGTCCGTGAACGTATTACGCTGGGCGAAAGTGACGAACAGGTTCTTGATTTTATGACAAGCCGTTACGGGGATTGGGTGCTTTTAAAACCGCCTTTTGAAGGAGCGACCATTGTCCTCTGGTTTTCACCATTAATTTTATTACTGATTGGGTTTTATGTGATTTACCACAATCTGAAAAGGCAGAAAATTGTTGCGACTGCGGAACCACTTAGTGCGGATGAACAGACCCGTTTGAAAAAATTACTCGCTGATGGGGATGATCGCTGATGTATCTTGCCGCTCTTATCATCCTTGTTTTAATTGCTTTGGGCATAATTTTATTTCCTTATTTAAAGGGTCGTCAGGAAGTGGAAATTATCCCCCCTGATATTGCGGTTTATAAAGCCCAGCTTCGGGAGCTGGATAGTGATATCGAAAAAGGCCTTATTGATGAAACGGAAGCAAAAAGAAGCCGTATAGAAATTGAAAGGCGTTTGCTTAAAGCAGCCGGCGAGCAACAAAAGAAAGTTAGCATTGAAAAATCCGCTCATTTTATTACGGTGTTACTAGGTCTTATCATTCTTTTTTCCGGGTATTTCTATTATTTGATTGGGACACCGGCAATGCCGGATTTTCCAAAAAGTCTTGATCAATTTGCGCAGCTTGAAGGTGCGCAAGCCGAGCAAATAGAACAGTTTAAAACTATGAAAGGGCGCGTAATTGCAAGATTGGATGAGTTTCCGGAAGAAGCGGAAGGATGGGCATATTTTGCCAATCTGGAAATGAATTTGGGAAATTTCCAGTCGGCGGCACAAGCCCTCTACCGGGCACATATTTTAAAGCCGGATGAATTTGAATATCAGCTTTTGTATGCTGAAAGTCTGATCATGGCGGCGGACGAGCGGGTGACCCCTGCCGCACAGGTTATTCTGAATAAAGCGGCAGTTATGAGTCCCGATCATCCGGGCATCAGATATTTTCTTGGCCTTGCTGATTATCAGGCAGGTGAGATCGAGGTTGCATACGAAACCTGGATGGGTGTGCGGGCTGATCTTCCTGATCAGGACCCATTATTACCACTCATTGATGTATGGCTCGGCCGGGCGGCCAATCAGCTTGATATTGCCGTAAATCTTCCCGAAGGACGAGCCCCTTCCATCAACCCTGAACAGGCCGAAATTATCCGGAATATGTCTGAAGGCGAACAACAGGAACTTATCCTGCAAATGGTAGCGCAGCTGGCCGCAAAACAGGAAGAAAACCCGACCAACATACAGGGATGGATACAATTATCCAGATCCTATCTGGTACTTGGGCAGCGGGAAAATGCTATTGCCGCAATGCAGGCAGCCGTTGATAACGCGCCTGTGGATCAAAAAGACATGCTGCAAAAAGAAGTAGAAAAATTAACCAATATGCCTTAAAATGCGAATCACGTCGCAGAATAGAGACATTTTCCAATCAGGCAGAAAGTCTGAAATCCATTTCCATTTCCATTTGTGATGGTGTGGTATTTAACTATTTGTCAATATTATGAAAATTGGTTCACAATCACAGACTTTAGTCTCTTTAACGTCCCTGCTTGATGCTTCAAGGCAGCAGCAACAAACGCAGCGTGATCAGCTTCAGGAAAAGAAAATTGATGAAGAACGCAATGCCCGTGTTGCCACGCGAAATAGCCAGCGTGAAGAATTAATACAGCAAAATCGTGATGCACTTCGAAAAATTCAGGATGACTTACGCCTTAAAAATCTGCGTAAACTTCAGGAAAATGAAGATATCGAGCAGGAACAGACGCAGTCACGCAATTTGAATTTCCGTGAGAGCTTCCAGCCTTCATCTTTTGTGCCAAATCAACCGGCCTTTAAAAAATTGGGTCAGATCGTTGATATCAAGATTTAATCTTCGGCGTCTTCTTCGATTTGGTGTTTCAGCACTATTGGCATCTGCGCAAAAGCAAATATGAAACTCAGCGGCATAAACACCCATATTTTTGCAGAAATCCAGTCAGCATTGGAAAGATTGCGCCATAAGATTTCATTGAGTATCGCACAGCCAATAAAGAACAACCCCCAATTCCGGCTCATTTTCATCCAGGCAATTTCCTCGATCGGGGGCATGCCCGCTTCCATAAGGTTCTTTAAAAATGGTTTGCCAAAAAAACAACCGCCTAAAAGTGTAATGGCAAACAGGCTATAAAGAATTGTCGGCTTGATTTTGATGAAAATTTCGCTCTCAAAATATATGGAAAGGCCTCCGAAAATGGCTACAAGGCCTGCGGAAATCCATAACATAAGCGCAACTTTTTTAAGCAGAATTTTCGAAGCAACCATTGATATAGCCATGGCAACCATAAAAACCTGCGTTGCCGGAATAAGACCGCCAACACCATTTTCATCAGAAAAGTGACTATTGGCATAGAAGAATACAACCAAAGGTCCAAGTTCAATAAGAAGTTTTATAATTTGATTCATTCTTTACCCTTTACTTTATGTCAATACCAACCAGCATTTTTGAAAAGTCGTTAGGATCAAATGGCTGTAAATCGTCAATTGTTTCCCCAACCCCGATGGCATGGATGGGGATTTTGAATTTTTCCGCGCACGCGACCAAAACACCGCCACGTGCTGTACCATCCAGCTTTGTCATGATAATACCCGAAATTCCGGCCATTTCCTGAAAAACTTCTGTTTGAAGAATAGCGTTCTGGCCTGTTGTTGCGTCCAGAATGAGCACCGTATCATGGGGTGCTGTTTCATCAAACTTTTTGATAACGCGGATTATTTTCTTAAGCTCATCCATCAAATGACTTTTATTCTGTAATCGCCCGGCGGTATCAATCATAAGAATATCAGTGCCTGTTTCTTTTGCTTTTTGTATCGCGTCATAAGCAAGACCGGCTGCATCGCATCCTTCCACGCCGCTTATAACCGGAACACCGTTTCGTTCGCCCCATATTTGAAGCTGCTCGATAGCTGCTGCGCGGAAAGTATCACCGGCGGCGAGCATCACGCTCTTGCCCTGATTTGTGAATTGTTTGGCAAGCTTTCCTATGGTTGTGGTTTTGCCGGCGCCGTTTACACCAACCATCAAAATGACGTGTGGTTTATTATCACCTGAAACCGATAGCGGTACAGCAACATCCTGCATGATCTCGCCGATTTCTTCGGCAAGTGCCTGTTGCACTTCTTCAGCGGAAATTGATTTATCGAACCTGTTTTTTGAAAGTCTTTCACATACCCGGCTGCTAACTGCAACACCAAGATCGGCCATAATCAGCAGGTCTTCCAGTTCTTCAAGCGTAGAAGCATCAAGGCGCTTTTTGGTGAAAATACTGGTAATACCTTCTGTAAGGGCAGAAGAGCTTTTTTTAAGGCCTTGCTTAAGGCGGCCAAACCAGCCTAGTTTTTTTTCATTATCAGTCATCAATATGTTCCGCAATCAGGATACCATCTTGATAGCCTTTGACAGTAGCATTTGCAATATGCCCAACTTCAGCATTACCCATCATTTTTACGGGTGCAAAATGTTCGCTGTGACCGATTACGGCCTTTTCATTTTTCATTTCTTTTTCGACAAGGATGCTGACCTGTTTTTCCAGCATTGATTTGAAAAGCTGATCAACTTTTTGTTCACCCAGAGCCCGCAATCGTCCGGCTCTTTCCTTACGTATACTCTTATCAAGCTGTGGCATGCGTGCGGCAGGTGTGCCCTCACGTTCGGAATATGGAAATACATGCAGATATGTAAGATGACAATCATCAACAAGGGCCAGTGAATTTTGAAACATTTCTTCTGTTTCTGTGGGAAAGCCTGTGATTACATCGGCACCAAAAACCACATCGGGACGGGCCTCAAGCACACGGTTACAAAATTCAATTGAATCTTCACGTGTATGTCGGCGTTTCATGCGCTTTAAAATCATATTGTCGCCCGCTTGCAGTGATAAATGTAAATGCGGCATCATCCTTTTATCACCCGTAATAATATCAAAAAGTGCGTCATCGGTTTCAATTGAATCAATCGAACTAAGGCGCAGCCTTTTTAAATCCGGTACGTTTTTAAGAATTTTCTGACAAAGCGAACCAAGGGTTGGGTTCCCGGGAAGGTCGGGTCCGTATGATGTTATATCGACACCGGTGATAATGACTTCCTGATAACCATTACCCACAAGCCTCCTGATTTGACTGACGACTTCACCGGCAGGAACAGAACGGCTGTTGCCACGGCCGAAAGGGATAATGCAAAAAGTGCAGCGATGGTCACAGCCATTTTGTATCTGCACGAAGGCACGGGACCTTTCTTCATATCCGTCAATCAGCTGTGGTGCCGTTTCTTTAACCGACATAATATCATTGACGGCTACACGTTCTGATTTTGAAATGCCAAAATCACGGTAACTGTCAGCGTTCAGCTTTTCCTGATTTCCCAGAATGTGATCAACTTCTTCCATATCTGAAAACTGTTTCGGGTTAATTTGTGCAGCACATCCCGTTACGATGATATTAGCGTCAGGATTTTTCCGGCGCGTCCGTCGGATGGATTGTTTAGCCTGTCTTGTTGCTTCCGCTGTCACAGCACAGGTATTGAAAATAAAAGTGTTTTCAAGTCCTGCGTTCATGGCATGATTCTTTATCACCTCTGATTCATAAGTATTGAGGCGGCAACCAAATGTCACGATTTTAGCATTACTGTCTGTCATAGGCCTCTATATGCGCTGATTCTGGTGAATTGCCAACATTTATCCGAAAATAATAGGTACCAGCGAATAGCTGACGGCTGTTACGGCAAAGATTGCAAATAGATTTAATTGAAATCCGGCTGTCGCCATTTGGGGAATTGTAACTTCCCCACTTGAAAAAACCACGGCATTTGGACCGGTCGCAACAGGCAACATAAATGCGCAGCTCGCGGATATGGCAACCGGTACAAACAACATCATCGGATCAATGCCTGTAGCAACCGCAAGGGCCCCAAGAATGGGCAGCAACGTGGCCACTGTTGCCGTATTGCTTGTCAGTTCAGTCAGAAACACGACAAGTGTGGTCAGGATAAAGACTATGAAAATCAGATCCAATGTTCCAATGGCCCCCATTTCACTGCCGATCCAGACGGCAAGACCTGTTGCCTTAACGGCGGCAGCAAGGCTCAGTCCGCCACCAAAAAGCAGCAGTACACCCCATGGCAGTGTATTTGCCGTTTCCCAGTCAAGCAGTTTTGAATTTTTCGGGTCTGCCGCCCCGGAAGGGATCATGAACATTAATATCGCCCCGCCAATGGCGATGAGGGCATCACTAAGCCACGGCAGCATGCCAAGGTTGTTTTGAATAGGGGTTCTGAATACCCACATAAACGCGACAAAAGCAAAAGCCATTGCCATGCGTTTTTCCGGCACACTGATTGGACCCATATTATCCAGTTTCTGCTGCAGTATATCATGGGCGACCGAATTTTCAGAAAGATCAAATGGATGGGCAAGCTTCGTTAACACAAAACAGGCAATCGGCAGCATGATAAGCGTTGCTGGAACGCCAAACATCATCCAGGACAGAAAACTTACCTCAATACCATAATTTTCCTTCATAAAAGCGATGACAAGCAGATTTGGAGGCGTTCCAATCGGCGTTCCGAAGCCGCCAATATTGGCACCATAGGCGATACCAAGAATAAGACATAACACAAACCCGATCGTTTTTGGACCTCTTTCAGGGACAATTTCACTTGCAAGCGAAATAGCAATCGGTACCATCATTAATGTGCTAGCCGTGTTGCTTATCCACATTGAAATCATTGCTGTGACCGCCATAAATCCCCCTATCAGGGCGATTGGATTGTTTCCAACACGTACAAGCACATTCAGTGCTATGCGGCGATGAAGTTTCCATTTAGCCAGACCGGTTGCCATGATGAAGCCGCCTAGAAGCAAAAGAATTGTTGGGGCAGCATAAGGTGAGGTTGCTTCGGCAATTGTAGCAATACCAAATGTCGGAAATAAAACAATGGGAAGCAGGGATGTAACGGGGACAGGTAACGCCTCGGAAGACCACCAGTAAGCGAGAAGCACGGTTACAGCAGCGACATGCCATGCTGCCTGCTCCATACCCTCCGGCGTAGGAAGAAAAATCATGATCGTGAAAAGCATCATGCCAATTAGCATATTAGCGGTTTTTAGCCCGATTTTTTTCACCTCCCCTATACCCTTATTATAAAAGTAAAAATATTAATACATATGTAGTACGAAGCTTAGCATTATGCGTGATGTCTTCGGCTTGAAAGTAAATTCATCCGTACCATCCAGATACACAGCATCATTAAATTTTGCACGGGTATATTCTATCCTTGCGGCGATATTTTCCATTATTGCTAATTCAACACCACCACCATACTGTAGCCCAGTCACACGCGTAATATAGTCAATGTTAGAATCATCCTTAACCCCGTTTGTCCCCAATGATTTAATTGCAGCACCTGAATATCCTATCAAGCCATATACTAAAGCTTTATCTGAAACTGTAATGCCGCTACGCAGATTTATGTCGAAAGTGTTATTTTTCCAAATTCTGATGTCTGTTGTACCATCTGTAAATGTTGTACTGCCTTTATCAATTATAAATACGGCCTCTGCGCCAACATAGACTGGGCCATAATTAAGCCCGTATCCGGCAAGAATTCCACCACCCCAACTGTTTTTAGAACTTGACCCGGTAATTTCATTAAAATTACTGAGGCTGTCTTCTATCATCGCATCCCTGTAAAGGGCGGTTGAATCAAAAGTAGCCTTTGTGGCTGCAATCCCAACATAAAGTCCTTCAAAGGGGCTACCGTCTTCACCCGCAAATGCGCTTGAATAGCTTGCACAACATATAATTACTAATATTATGCGGATTGATTTTTTAAGCCGGTTTATTGTCATTAGGTCATAATCCACTTATTTTTATACTTCAAAATTAATGCACACATATTACATTTTTTGAACTGGCCGTAAACAAGAACTTGACTCTTGTTTAGTTTATCCATATTTTCCGGCCATTCACCATGGATGTGTATAACATGTGTCCAAGGATACCCACCAGTCAGCGAAGGTTCGCCCACTGGTGTATTTGTGTTATGAAAAATTCATGTGGCTAAATTGTGGTCTGATGAGTGGCAACAAGGAATTAAGAGAGCGATATGTTCGATAGTTTAAGTGATAAACTTGGCGGAATATTTGACAAGCTGAAAAGACGTGGTGCGCTAAGCGAATCTCATGTGGATGAAGCGATGCGTGAAGTACGTCTGGCATTGCTAGAGGCTGACGTCGCCCTACCTGTTGTAAAGGACTTTATCAAAAAAGTAAAAGAAGCAGCCGTTGGTCAGCAAGTTGTCAAATCGGTAACACCTGGTCAGATGGTCGTGAAGATTGTAAATGACCAGCTGGTTGAAATGCTGGGTGGGGATGCCAAGACAATTGATCTGGCGGCTCCGGCCCCTGTTCCCATGTTGATGGTTGGTCTTCAGGGTTCCGGTAAAACCACAACAACGGCCAAGATCGCCAAACGACTTAAAGAAAAAGAAAAGAAAAAAGTTCTGATGGCATCCCTTGACGTTCAACGTCCTGCTGCGATGGAACAACTTGAAATTCTTGGCAGACAAATAGACGTACCTACGCTGCCGATCATCCCAGGGCAAATGCCTGTTGATATTGCCAAGCGCGCACTTACAGCCGCCAGACTTCAGGGCTTTGATGTTGTAATGCTTGATACCGCTGGTCGTCTGCATGTTGATCAGGCTCTTATGGCAGAAGTAGCTGCTGTTCGTAATGCGGTTAATCCGCACGAGACACTTTTAGTGGTGGACGCACTTACTGGCCAGGACGCCGTAAATGTTGCAGAAAAATTTGGGGATCAGATTGGTGTGACTGGTGTGGTTCTAACCCGTATGGACGGTGACGGACGTGGTGGTGCTGCCTTAAGTATGCGTGCGGTAACAGGTAAGCCGATCAAGCTTGTTGGTGTCGGTGAAAAAATTGATGATCTGGAAGAATTTCATCCGGAACGTGTTGCAAGTCGTATCCTGGGTATGGGCGATGTGGTTTCCCTTGTTGAAAAAGCAGCGGAGACAATAGAGGCTGAAGAAGCCGAACGCATGATGAAAAGAATGAAGAAGGGGATGTTTGATTTTGACGATCTTCGGTCCCAGCTTCGACAAATGAAAAAAATTGGTGGTATGGGTAGCATACTCGGTATGCTGCCGGGCCTTGGCAAAATGCAAAAACAAATGGCTGCTGCCAATATTGATGACAGTATTCTTGGGCGTCAGGAAGCAATTATCAACAGCATGACACCAAAGGAAAGAACAAACCCGCGTCTGATGAATGCATCACGCAAGAAGCGAATTGCAGCAGGTGCCGGTGTTTCCGTTCAGGAAGTCAATAAGCTGATGAAAATGCAGAAACAGATGGCAACCATGATGAAGAAATTAGGCAAAAAAGGGGGGCGTATGCCGCTCCCTGGACAATTGCCACCAGGAATGGAAGGTTTGCTTCCCAAAAAATAAGCAAATCATCTACGTAAATTAACCGATTTAAGTAAGCTAAAAGGAAAATTAAATGGCTGTTAAAATAAGACTTGCACGTGGTGGTGCAAAAAAACGTCCTTACTACCGTGTTGTTGTTGCGGACTCACGCGCTAAACGCGACGGTAAGTATATTGAAAAAGTGGGTACACATAATCCACTGCTTCCAAAAGATCACGCTGACCGTATTAAGCTTGATTTGGAACGCATCGAATACTGGCTAGGTCAAGGTGCGCAGCCAACTGACCGTGTTGCCCGTTTTCTGGATGCTGCCGGTGTGTTAAAGCGCGAAGTACGTAATAATCCAATTAAAGGAAAGCCCGGTGCAAAAGCATTGGAGCGTATTGAAGAGCAAAAGGAAAAAGCAGAAGCTGCTGCAGCCGCAGCTGCAGAAGCTGAAGAAGCCGCAAATGCTGAAACTGAAGAAGTAGTAGAAGCACCGACTGAAGAAGCTACAGCTGAAGAGGCTCCTGTTGAAGAAGCCCCTGCGGAAGAAGTGCCTGTTGAAGATGCCGCAGCTGAAGAAGCAACCGAAGAAGAGAAAAAAGAAGCCTAATCCATGAAGGCGGCTGCCCCGAAACATAGCAGTGCAGAACAGAAGCATCTGATTTGTCTTGGTGCGATATTTGGCTCTGCTGGTATAAAAGGGGCAGTACGGGTGAAAGTTTTTGCACAGGATATCAAATCAATAACCAATTATGGCCCGGTGATCATAGTTGGACCGGAATTTCCGGATGGAAAACGATTTGATGTTGAAGTTCTTCATAATGTGAAAGGTGGCGTTGCTGCAAAGCTTAAGGGCGTTAATGACCGCAACATGGCTGACGCTCTTAAAGGGTCCGAACTTTATATTGAAAGATCAGAATTGCCGGAGATTGAAGAAGAAGGTGGTTTCTACTTTGAGGATCTGATCGGACTAGAGGCCAGGGATCGAGAAGGTAATTTTTTTGGTACTGTCGATGGTGTGTTTAATTTTGGTGCGGGCGATATTATTGAAGTGATGCTGGAATTTGAGAAAGGAAAACGCATGTATCCTTTTTCAAATAAGGTGGTTCCCGAGGTGAATTTAGAAGCTGGATATCTTGTGATAAATCGTGACGCTTTTGAGGAAACTGAGCAGGACTTCCAGAAGGATAAAAAAGATAAAAAGGGCTAAGAAATATGTGGCATGCGCAAATCCTGACCCTTTTTCCGGAAATGTTTCCTGGCCCTTTGGGTCTATCCCTCGCGGGGAAGGCGCTGGAAAATAGATTATGGAGCATGGATGTGATGCAAATTCGCGACCATGCGTTGGATAAGCATCGAAGTGTGGATGATACGCCAGCAGGTGGCGGTCCGGGAATGGTGATGCGGGCGGATGTCATGGGGCGTGCTATTGATGCGGCAATAGCAAAGAGAGAGGAAAATTCAAGCGGTGAAGACTGGCCGCTAGTTTATTTATCACCGCGAGGCAGAAGACTCGATCAGAAAATGGTTCAGGAATTTGCAAGGAAAGGTGGAATAACGCTTATTTGTGGCAGATTTGAGGGCCTTGATGAGCGAGTGCTGGAAAAACGTAAAATAGAGGAAGTTTCTCTGGGAGATTTTATACTTTCCGGTGGCGAAATAGCGGCAATGATGCTGATGGATGCTGTCGTGCGGCTAATACCGGGTGTGATTGGTGAACCGGATACATTGTTGGAAGAAAGTTTTACAAGCGGGCTTTTAGAGTATCCGCAATATACCAGACCACAAGTGTGGGAAGGTGAAGAAATACCGGATGTTCTGACCTCAGGCCATCACGGAAAAATCAGAGAATGGCGTCAGGAGCGTTCTGAAAAACTGACTAAAGAAAGACGTCCGGACCTTTGGAAAGAATATAGTCGCAATAAAAGTGACAATTGATATTGAAATATGGCTCAAACTTGTATAAAAGGGCCGCCGTATAAGGAAAAAAGTTATGAACATAATTGAAAAATTTGAAAATGAGCAAATGGCTCAACTCACAGAAGGCAAATCTATTCCTGAATTTGCCCCAGGTGATACCGTAAAGGTCAATGTGAAGGTTGTTGAAGGCGCTCGCGAGCGTATCCAGGCTTACGAAGGCGTATGTATTGCGCGTACGAATCGTGCTCTGAACAGTTCATTCACAGTACGCAAAATTTCCTATGGTGAAGGAGTGGAACGTGTATTTCCGCTATATTCCCCGAATGTGGACAGCATTGAAGTGATTCGCCGTGGTAAAGTGCGTCGCGCGAAACTCTACTATCTTCGTGGCCTGCGTGGTAAAAAAGCCCGTATTGCTGAAAAAACGGATTGGCACAAGAAGTCTGAGAATTAAGACCTGACCGTCTATATAATTTTGAGGCTTCATATCAAGGGCCTCTGGCAAAATGAGGCTCGGGAAACGGGGCCTCATTTTTTTGTTTCGGCGTGTAAAATATAAGGAAAACATAATGACAAGTCCGCGCACATTATACGATAAAATCTGGGACAGCCATGTTGTTGAAGAACAACAAAGCGGTAACAGCCTTATCTATATCGATCGCCATATCATTCATGAGGTAACAAGCCCGCAGGCGTTTGAAGGACTGAGGATGGCTGGACGGTCGCTGCGCAGAAAAGATACCATTATTGCGGTGCCGGACCATAATGTACCGACGACCCCTGATCGGGCGACACGGATTGACAGTATTGAATCAAAAAATCAACTTGATGCGCTTGAACGTAATGTAAAAGAATTTGATGTGGAATATATTCCGATGCTTGATGTACGTCAGGGGATTGTTCACATCGTCGGGCCGGAACAGGGTTTTACATTACCCGGAACAACAGTTGTATGTGGTGACAGTCACACTTCCACACATGGTGCTTTTGGCGCACTGGCTTTTGGTATTGGTACATCCGAAGTTGAACATGCCATGGCGACACAGACCCTTATTTTAAAGCGCGCAAAAAATTTGCGAATTGATGTCAGCGGCAAACTTGGTATCGGTGTAACGCCCAAGGATGTTGCGCTTGCCATTATCGGAAAAATCGGAACAGCTGGCGGTACCGGCCATGTCATTGAATTTACCGGTTCCACATTTGAAAATATGTCCATGGAAGGGCGCATGACCGTTTGCAACATGGCAATTGAAGGCGGGGCCCGTGCGGGCCTTGTCGCGCCTGATGAAAAAACATACGAATATGTAAAAGGAAAACCAAAAGCGCCCAAGGGCGGCCAGTTTGAAATGGCTGTAAATTACTGGAACAGCTTAAAAACTGATCCGGGCGCAAAATATGATAAGGAAGTCTTTATCGATGCGGCGGATATCGTTCCGCAGGTCACATGGGGCACCAGCCCGGAAGACGTACTTCCCATTACAGGAAATGTTCCAAGTCCCGCTGATGCCGAGAATGCTGATCATAAAGCAGCTATCGAACGTGCGCTGAATTATATGGGACTTGAGGCGGGTACCAAGTTAACAGATATAAAAGTCGATAAGGTTTTTATCGGGTCATGCACAAACAGCCGTATTGAAGATATGCGTGCCGTGGCGGAAGTTGCAAAAGGACGAAAAGTATCCGTGAAGGAAGCACTGATCGTACCGGGTAGCGGGCTGGTAAAACGTCAGGCAGAAGAAGAAGGTCTTGATAAAATTTTCATTGAAGCGGGTTTTGACTGGCGTGAACCGGGATGTTCCATGTGTCTGGCGATGAATGCCGACAAATTAGAGCCGGGTGAACGCTGCGCGTCCACATCAAACCGTAATTTTGAAGGTCGTCAGGGGCCCAAAAGCCGTACACACCTTGTCAGTCCGGCGATGGCAGCCGCCGCCGCGATTACGGGGCATCTGACCGATATAAGGGAGCTTTAAAATGGATAAATTTACCAAAATACGTGCCGTTGCGGCACCGCTTCCGATCATTAATGTGGATACGGATATGATTATTCCGCAAAACTTCCTGCGGACCATTGAAAGAACCGGGCTTGGCAAACATGCGTTTCATAATATCCGCTATCATGATGATGGTACCGAACGTGAAGATTTTGTGCTGAACAGGCCGGCGTACCGTAATGCGCAGATACTGATTGCCGGGGAAAATTTCGGCTGCGGTTCAAGCCGTGAGCATGCGCCGTGGGCGTTGATGGATTTTGGTATCCGCTGTGTGATTGCGCCAAGCTTTGCGGATATTTTCCATGGCAACTGTTTTAAAAACGGTCTGCTGCCGATCATGCTGCCTCAGGAAATCATCGATGATCTGATGAAAGACGCGCAAAATGGCGCCAACGCCGTTTTTACCATTGATCTGGAAAATTTTGAAATCACCCGTCCGGACGGTGAAGTGGTGAAATTTGAAATTGATACCTTTCGTCAGCACTGTCTTGTCAACGGACTGGATGAAATTGGTCTTACCATGGAAAAAGACGAAAAAATAAGCGAATTTGAAGCAAAACAAAAAGCCCAGCAGCCTTGGCTGTATAATTAAGAGAATAAAAATGAGCAAAACACACAGCATGTTAATTTTACCGGGTGACGGTATCGGCCCGGAAGCAATGGTCGAAGTCAAGAAGATCGTTGTCTGGCTTGGTGAACATAAAAATATCCGGTTTGATATTTCCGAAGATCACGTGGGCGGCCGCGCTTATGATGAATATGGTACATCACTTGCGGATCATACACTTGAAAAAGCAAAACAGGTTGATGCGGTGATGTTTGGTGCGGTTGGAGGCCCTAAATGGGACGGGGTGGATTATGATAAACGTCCGGAAGCGGGCCTTCTTAAACTGCGTAAGGAACTGAATTTATTTGCAAATCTTCGCCCTGCGCTTTGTTTTGAACCACTGGTTGATGCATCAAGTCTAAAACCGGAACTTGTTAGTGGGCTGGACATCATGATTGTCCGTGAACTGACTGGCGGTGTTTATTTTGGTGAACCACGCGGAATAGAAAAGTTATCAAACGGTCAGCGCCGCGGCGTTAACACCCAGGTTTATGAAACCTACGAAATTCACCGTATTGGCCATGTGGCATTTGATCTGGCGCGTAAAAGAAATAAAAAAGTCACATCATCCGAAAAAGCCAATGTTATGGAAAGTGGCCTTCTCTGGCGCGAGGAAATGGAACTGATCGCCAAGGATTATCCTGATGTTGAGTATGAAAATATGCTTGCTGATAACTGCGGAATGCAGCTGGTACGCGCCCCGAAACAGTTTGATGTGATCGTGACCGATAATCTGTTTGGGGATATGCTCAGTGACGTTGCAGCGATGCTGACAGGTTCCCTTGGTATGCTGCCGTCTGCTTCATTGGGTGAAGTAGGCAAGGGTGCCCTTTATGAACCTGTTCATGGCAGTGCACCGGATATTGCGGGACAGGGCAAGGCAAACCCGATAGCAACAATCCTGAGTTTTGCCATGGCGCTTCGTTATACCTATAACGAAAGTGATGCCGCTGACTTGATCGAAAATGCGGTGAATGAGGTTCTTGCAAATGATATTCGAACGGCGGATATCTACCAACCTGGTATGACGCTGGCGTCTACCGGTGAAATGGGTGATCACATTGTGGCAGCCATGCAAAAATTAAGTAATTAACAACCAAACTAACCTATACATAAATTAATATACTGGAGATTAAAATGTCCTATAAAGTCGCCGTCGTGGGAGCGACCGGCAACGTTGGTCGCGAAATGCTGAATATGCTGCATGAGCGTAAATTCCCTGTTTCAGAGGTGGTCGCGCTTGCGTCCCGTCGTTCTATTGGTTCTGAAGTGACGTTTGGTGACAAGGCGATTAAGTGTAAGTCGCTTGAAGACTATGATTTCACGGGTACGGACATTGCCCTTATGTCTGCAGGCGGTTCTGTTTCCAAGGCATATGGCGAAAAAATCGGTAAAACCGGCTGCGTTGTGATCGATAACAGTTCCCATTTCCGGATGGATCCGGATGTGCCGCTGATTGTGCCGGAAGTAAATGCCCATGCGATCAAGGGATATACAAAGAAAAATATTATCGCAAATCCGAACTGTTCAACTGCGCAGATGGTTGTGGCATTAAAGCCGCTTCATGATGCAGCGGGGATCAAACGCTGCGTTGTATCCACATATCAGTCAGTTTCCGGTTCCGGTAAAGAGGCAATGGAAGAACTTTGGAGCCAGACAAGGGCGATTTTCGTCAATGATCCGGTAGAAATGAATGTTTATCCAAAACAGATCGCCTTTAATGTGATCCCGCATATTGATGTCTTCATGGAAAGCGGTGAAACCAAGGAAGAATGGAAAATGGTGGTTGAAACTGGCAAAATCCTTGATCCTGACATCGCGGTGACAGCCACATGCGTGCGGGTTCCGGTGTTTCTTGCGCATTCTGAAAGTATCAATCTTGAATTTAAACGTGAAATGACAGTTAAACGCGCCCGTGAAATCCTGCGTGAAGCACCCGGTATTATGGTGGTGGATAAACGCGAAGATGGCGGCTACATCACACCGATTGATGCCGCCGGTGAATTTGCAACCTATGTCAGCCGCATTCGCAAGGATGAAACCGTAAAACACGGGCTTAACCTGTGGTGTGTATCGGATAATCTGCTAAAGGGTGCCGCGCTTAATGCGGTTCAGATCGCAGAGGTTCTTTGCCGGGATTATCTGAAGAAGGGTTAAACAACCTAATTCGAAACAAAAAAAGGCCAGCTCTTTAGCTGGCCTTTTCTTTTTGAATTTTTACAAATTTATCCCTGTCGTTCGATCATCATTTTCTTAATCTCTCCAATTGCCTTGGCCGGGTTAAGGCCTTTGGGGCAGGTATTGGTGCAGTTCATGATGGTATGGCAGCGATAAAGCCGGAAAGGATCCTCAAGATTATCAAGCCGCTCACCGGTATTTTCATCGCGGCTGTCCACCAACCACCGGTATGCCTGCAGCAGCACGGCCGGGCCAAGATATTTATCACTGTTCCACCAGTAGCTTGGACATGATGTTGAACAGCAGGCACACAGCACACATTCATATAGGCCATCAAGCTTTTCACGGTCTTCCTGGCTTTGCAAGCGTTCTGTACCGGATGGTGTCGGCGTCTGTGTCTGCATCCAGGGTTTAATCGATGCATACTGCGCATAGAAATTGGTCAGGTCGGGTACCAGATCCTTGACCACATTCATATGGGGTAGCGGGAAAATATTCACATCGCCCTTATAGGACGCAATATCAATGGTACAGGCGAGGGTATTTTTACCGCCAATATTCATAGCGCATGAACCACATACCCCTTCGCGGCAGCTGCGGCGGAAAGTAAGTGTCGGGTCAATTTCATTTTTAATCTTGATCAGCGCGTCAAGCACCATAGGACCGCATTTATCCAGATCCAATTCGTAGGTATCTATGCGCGGGTTTTCACCGTCATCCTCGTTCCAGCGATAAATGTTGAACCGCCTGATATTGGTCGCACCTTCCGGTGCGGGCCATGTTTTTCCCTTTTTATAAATGGAATTTTTGGGAAGTCTAAATTCAGCCATTTTCTTTCTCCCTTCCCTTAGTACACACGTGGTTTTGGTTTGATATATTCGACTTCATCACTAAGCGTGTAGTCATGAACAGGGCGATAACTGATATCCACCTTGCCATTATTCAGATGGGCAATGGTATGTTTCATCCAGTTATCATCATCACGGTCCGGGAAGTCCTCATGCATATGGGCGCCGCGGCTTTCCTTCCGATTTGCAGCACAGTGCATGGTGACCTGGGCCTGCCCCATCAGATTTTCAAGCTCCATGGCTTCGATCAGGTCACTGTTCCAGACAAGCGAACGGTCGAATGTTTTAATATCAGAAAGCATACCGGCAATTTTATCAATTTCCGTCTTGCCTTCTTCAAGAACTTCTTCGGTTCTGAATACGGCACAGTTTGATTGCATGGTACGTTGCATTTTATCCCTGATTTCCGCTGTGGATAGTGCGCCATCCGCATAACGAAGCCGGTCAAGGCGGGATAGCGCCAGATCAGCATGATCATCGCTAAGTTTCGCATGTGGTGCGCTAGCTGTTACAACATCGGCAACCCGCATGGCCGCCGCACGGCCAAATACCACCAGGTCTATGAGTGAATTTGATCCAAGCCTGTTGGCACCGTGCACCGATACACAGGCTGCTTCACCAATTGCCATAAGTCCGGGTATAATCCGGTCCGGATCATCGGCAGACGGGTTAAGCACTTCACCATGGTAATTGGTTGGGATACCGCCCATATTATAATGCACGGTTGGCAGAACCGGTATCGGTTCCTTGTTTACATCAACACCGGCAAAAATTTTTGCTGATTCAGAAATGCCGGGAAGGCGGCTTGCCAGTGTTTTGGCGTCCAGATGATCAAGATGAAGGAAAATATGATCATTATGTTCGCCAACACCGCGTCCTTCGCGTATTTCATATGACATGGAGCGGGATACAACATCGCGGCTGGCAAGGTCCTTTGCACTTGGTGCGTAGCGTTCCATGAAACGCTCACCCTCTGAATTAACCAGATAACCACCTTCGCCGCGGGCTCCTTCGGTAATCAGCACACCCGCCCCATAAATTCCGGTCGGGTGGAACTGCACAAATTCAAGGTCCTGAAGCGGCAGTCCGGCGCGTTGCACCATACCGCCGCCATCACCGGTGCAGGTATGCGCCGATGTGGCCGAAAAGTAAGCACGGCCATATCCGCCCGTGGCCAGTGTGGTTGAATGAGCACGGAAGCGGTGAAGCTTGCCTGTATTCATATCAAGCGCGATCACCCCGCGACATTCCCCACCTTCCATGATCAGATCAATGGCAAAATATTCAACATAAAAATCCGTGTCATATTTTAAGGACTGTTGATAAAGCGAATGAAGCATCGCATGACCGGTGCGGTCAGCGGCGGCGCATGTGCGCTGTGCGGCAGGTCCTTCGCCAAATTCAGTTGTCATACCACCAAACGGGCGCTGGTAAATCCGGCCTTCTTCGGTACGGCTGAAAGGGACGCCAAAATGCTCAAGTTCATAAACGGCTTGTGGTGCCTGACGAACCATGTATTCGATAGCGTCCTGATCACCCAGCCAGTCTGAACCCTTAACGGTATCATACATATGCCACTGCCATTTATCCGGGCCCATATTGCCAAGTGACGCGGCAATGCCGCCTTGTGCCGCAACGGTATGTGACCGTGTGGGGAAAACTTTTGAAATACAGGCTGTTTTAAGTCCCGCTTCTGCAATCCCCATTGCCGCGCGAAGCCCCGCACCACCGGCACCAACGACGATGGCATCATAGACATGATCTTCAAGTTCATATTCTTTTGTCATTATATCCAGTCCTTAAAGCGCAATTTTTAAAATTGAAAATACGGCGGTTGTTCCAACAGCGATACAGCCAAATGTTATCATCATCTGGAAGGTCATTTTCCAAAAATCATTGTGGATATAATCTTCAACGATTACCTGAAGGCCAAGTTTAAGATGATACATACCGGTGACAACAAATAAAAGCATCAGAATGGCAACTACCGGTGAATTCATCCAGTTGACGACGACTACATAATCTTCCTGTGTCATGTGAACAACGCTTGAAACAAACCAGATGGTCAGCGGAATAAGCGCAACAGCCGTTACCTTTTGCATCCACCAGTGATGGGTACCATTTTTCGCGGAACCAAGACCGCGGACTTTACCAAGTGGGGAACGTAAGCTCATATCTGGCCTCCTAATATCATGCCATAACCTACGGCCCATGAAAGAATGGTCAGCACAATTGATGAAAAAAGAACCAGTTTACTTGAACGGTGTGTGTCTTTAAGCTCAAAGCCCATGCCCATATCCCAGAACAGGTGACGAATACCATTGCAAAGGTGCAGCATCAGGGAAAAGGTAAATGCAAACAGAAATACCTTTCCAGCTATGCTGCTCATAACAGTGCGAAAATATTCGTAGCTGTCCGGTCCGCTTGCGATAGCAATAATCCACCAGGTTACAAGAAGAGCGCCACCACCAAGTGCAGCGCCCGTCGCCCTGTGCAGGATGGAAAGGGCCATCTCAAGGCTCCAAGAATATACCTGCAGATGCGGCGAGGTTGGCCGCTTGATTTCTGACATTTGATACTCCCTCTGATATCAATAATTATGGAAGAGATTTTCTCTCCCACTCTGATTTGTTTTTAGCATAATGGATGGATAGAGCAAGGCAATAGAAGCTTTATTTATACATAAGCTTACATTTTTTTAAATTTGGCTTATTATTCGTTAAAAATCACGTGGGGATTTAAGATGAAAAATACAACGATATTAATTGGTCTTTGCCTGATGATGGCGGGCTGTAGCGACAATTCAACAAATGAGACTTCCCGGGAAATGACAAATGAACCATTGGCACCGGTTGCCAAAAAAGTACCGTATGAAATGGAAATACACGGACACAAAAGAATAGATGATTATTACTGGATGCGGGATGATGAACGCAAAAATCCAGAAATCCTTGCCCATCTTGAAGCAGAAAATGAATATCTCAAGGTCAAAATGGCTCATACGGAAGCGTTTCAGGAAAAACTCTATAATGAAATTGTCGGACGCATCAAAAAGGACGACAGCAGTGTCCCGCTTAAAAGGGGCGGCTATTGGTATCAGGCCCGGTATGATGGTGAAGGTGAGTATCCCGTGCACGTCCGTTGGGCCGATGGCAATGAAGAACAGGAAATTCTTTTTGATGAAAATGCCATGGCCGAAGGACAGGGATATTTTGATCTGGGTACATATTCTATTTCAGACAATAATATGATTGCAGCCTTTAGCACGGATTTAGTAAGCCGCCGTCTTTATACAATTGAATTCAAGGACCTTTCCAGCGGTGAATTTCTGCCGGATAAACTAATCAATGCCGATCCTTCTATTGTCTGGGCCAATGATAATGAACATGTCTTTTATGTTAAAAAAAATCTACAAACCCTTCTTGGGCAGGAAGTATACCGTCATAAGCTTGGCACGGATCAAAACGATGATGTGTTGATGTACCGTGAGGATGATGAAACTTTTTATACCGGGATATCAAAATCCCGCGATGGTTCTGTCATTTTTATTCATCATACAAGTACCACTAAATCCGGCGTTTCCATACTGGATGCAAATGATCCGACGGGACGTTTTAAACCCTTCCTGCCGATTGAAGAAAACCATGAATATGCTGTTGAAAAGCTTGGGAATGATTATTTTATACACACCAACTGGGACGCGACGAATTTCCGTATTATGAAAGTATCAGAAGACACGACGGACGATAAATCGACATGGGTTGACGTTGTGCCGCACCGGGATGCTGTTTATATCCAGGACTTTACCACCTTTAAGGGTGCCCTGGTCATTAAGGAAAAGGAAAATGGCGAAACCCGTATGCGGGTCCTGTCATTTGAAAGCGGTCAGGATATGAACCTTGCCTTTAATGATCCGGTCTTTAGCGCAAATATGTCAGGAAACCCCGAAACTGCCAATGATGTGGTGCGGATCAGTTATAGTTCGCTTACAACACCCAATAGCGTATATGAATTTAGTCTTGCAACCGGGAAACGTGAGCTTCTGAAACAGGATGAAATAATTGGTGATTTTTCCCCGGCTAATTATCAGTCCGAACGTATCTTCATTGATGCACGTGATGGCAAAAAAGTTCCGGTTTCCATTGTGTACCGCAAGGATATGTTCCGAAAAGACGGCAGCAACCCGCTCTTTCAATATGCATATGGGTCTTATGGGGCAACGATTGATCCGTCCTTCAGCGGGGCGCGTTTAAGTCTGCTTGACCGTGGTGTTGTTTATGCCATTGCCCATATTCGTGGTAGTCAGATGCTCGGACGCCCCTGGTACGAGGATGGCAAGCTCTTTCATAAAAAGAACAGCTTTTATGACTTTATCGATGTGACGAAGGGGCTTACCGCACTAAAATATGCACATCCGGATAAAGTTTATGCCATGGGGGGCAGTGCCGGTGGTTTGCTGATGGGTGGTGTGCTTAATATGGCACCGGAACTTTATCTTGGTGTCGGGGCGCATGTGCCATTTGTCGATGTGGTGACAACTATGCTTGATACATCAATCCCGCTGACGACCGGAGAATGGGATGAGTGGGGCGACCCCAGACAGAAAGACTATTATGATTATATGCTCTCCTATTCGCCCTATGATCAGGTTGAACACAAGGACTACCCCAATATTCTGGTTACAACCGGACTATGGGACAGCCAGGTTCAGTATTTCGAACCCATGAAATGGGTTGCGAAACTCCGTGATTATAAAACCGATGACAATCTGCTTATTTTTGAAACGGATATGGAAGCGGGTCATGGTGGCGCGTCCGGACGTTTCAAGCGTTTTAAGCAAACGGCACTTGAATATGCTTTCTTTTTTGATCTTCTTAGCATTAGCGAGTGATTAATTTAGCAATGTTGAGGATGCGCTTTGCATCCTCAACATGAAGATTTTCGACAAGCTTTCCTTCAAGCACGGCGACCCCTTCGCCTTTACTTAGGGCGCGTTCATGGGCTTTGATCATTTTGTGTGCCATGTCAATTTCATCAGTACCCGGGCAAAAAAAATCATTTGCAACATCAATCTGTTTGGGATGGATGACGGATTTGCCATCAAAGCCCATTTCCATGGCCTGTTTACATGTGGCGGCAAAGCCATCATTGTCATGCAGGTCCAGATAAACGCTATCGATAATATCAACCCCTGCAGCGCGGGCTGCGTGAAGCGAATGACTTAAACTAAATAGAACCGGCAGGCGGCCCGGCACATGTTTAGCGCGCAGGTCCTTGACCAGATCGGACGTGCCCATAACCAGACATTTTATCCTTTCACTACTGCTCGCGATTTCATAAGCATTCAGAACACCAAGTGGTGTTTCAATCATGACCCATATATTGATGTCAACAATAATGTCAGCATAGCGCTTGATATCGCTGGCGTGATCCACTTTGGGAAGCAGTATGGTTTTAACCCCCGCTTTGGCCAGCGAAACCAGGTCTTTTTTACCCCAGTCAGTGTCAATGGCATTTGTTCTTATAATGATATTATCTTTACGACCCTGATCCGTTCTTAAAAAATCGCAGGCACTTTGCCGCGCTGCTTCTTTTGCATCCGGTGCAACAGCATCTTCAAGATCAATGATATAACAATCTGCATCCAGCGCTGTAATTTTTGATAGTGCGCGGCTATTTGATGCCGGCACATAAAGAACACTGCGCTTAAGGGGATTAAGATCGGGTGTTTGTTTGGTCATTGTACTTTCCGGATGATTGGCTTAATGTTGATCGCTCAAAACAATATAAACACTTGTTTGGGGAGTTAAAATGAAAAAACACATTATAAAACTGACGATGATTTTTTTAGCTGGTGGCTTTATCACAAATGGGGTCACAGCACAGGAAAGCCCGCTTACCCAGGATATGATTGATCACGCCAGATCACTTGGTGAAATGGCCTATAATTCAAGCCTGACGGAAGATCTTGTAACATCACTGACCACAGAGGTGGGGCACCGTCTTGCGGGTACAGCCAATGATCAGAAGGGCCGCGACTGGGCAAAAGCCAAAATGCTTGAACTGGGATTTGATCGGGTATGGGAAGAACCCGTGCCCTTTACATTGTGGCACCGCGGCAGTGCGTCTCTCCAAATGACAGAACCTTTTCAGCATAATATGGCACTGACAGCACTCGGAACAAGCGTGGCAACGCCGGAAGGCGGTATCACTGCTGAAGTCGTGCAATTTGATGAATATAAGGATCTTGTTGACGCGGCACCAAACAGCCTTGATGGCAAAATTGCCTATATTTCATTTCGGATGGAAGAAACTGGTCTCAGAGGTTATGGCTATGCGGGTCAGGCAAGACGCAATGGTTCCGTTGCCGCTGCAAAAGCGGGAGCATCGGCCCTTATCATCCGGTCAATCGGAACCGATGATAACCGCACACCACATACCGGCAGCATGACGTATCAGGACGGTGTTACAAAAATTCCTGCGGCGGCAATTTCCAACCCCGATGCAGATTTGCTTGATAACGCGCTTAAATACGGTGAACCCGTAACACTTCATCTGGAAATGAGTGCGCATACTCATAATGAAGTTACCACCTATAATTTTATTGGTGAAATAACAGGCACAGACGACCCTGAAAAAGCCGTGATGATTGGTGCACATCTTGATAGCTGGGATCTTGCTACCGGCGCTCTTGATGACGGGGCGGGTGTTGCAATCGTTATGTCGGCAGCAGCGCATATTGCATCTGGTGGAGAGCGTCCCAAAAGATCAGTTCGGGTAATTTTATTTGCGGCTGAAGAAGAAGGCCTGCTCGGCGCCCATGAATATGTTCGTGCCCATCAGGAAGACCATAATGATTTTGAAAATGCCATTCTGGGTGCAGAATGGGACAGCGGGACCGGACGTATTGTTGATTTTGAGCCCGGTGTTGGCCCGACATCACTGAATGTATTGCGTCAAATCGGCGCAGTACTGGAACCATATGGCGTAGCGACGCTTCCGACAAATAGCGCCAGGGGGCAGTCCGATATGTCGGCACTTGGCAATGCGGGGATGCCGGCTGTTAATCTGGGCATGGAACCGACTAATTATTTTGATTTTCACCATACAGCTAATGACACACTGGACAAAGTGGATATGCCAGCAATCACACATAACGCGGCCATTTATGCCATGTTTGCTTATATGGCGGCAGCAGTGGATGTTGATTTTCGGGAATAAAACACTGGAAGAAAATGATGCCTAATGGGGATTTGACAGGGCTTGAATTACTTAAAGCGATTATGAGCGGTGATTGTAGTGCTCAGAATATGGCAGATACCATACCCATGAAACTTGATGAGGCAAAAGAGGGCTTCGTCCGCTTTCTGGTAAAAGCAGAACAGCGTCATACCAACCTGATGGGTGGTGTTCATGGCGGGTTCAGTGCGACTGTTATTGATACCATCACCGGCTGCGCGGTTTGTACGGTTATGGAAGCCGGTGTTTCCTTTACCACAATTGATCTTAACGTAAAAATGTTAAGGCCAATTCCCATTGGTAAGGAGCTGATAGCAGAAGGAAAGCTCATAAACAGATCCCGTCGGCTAGGTATCGCAGACGGGAAAATTATCGATGAAGATGGAAAACTTTATGCCGCGGGGTCGGCCACCTGCATGATCCTTAACTAGTAGCCGGGCCGTGTTCCAAAAATGGCTGTGCCAACCCGCACATGGGTAGCACCATGTGCTATGGCTTTTTCAAAATCGCCACTCATCCCCATGGAAATATGCTCGATATTATTGCGATCCGCGATGGATTTGAGCAATTTGAAATGTTCTGTCGGGTCTTCATCAAAAGGGGGAATGCACATTACACCTGAGACGGTTAAATGTAATTCATCACGACAAAGACGGATCAATTCATCCACCTGATCTGGTGAGATGCCGGCTTTTTGATCTTCCAGCCCGGTATTGACCTGAATATATATCGGGCAATTTATATTTTCTTCATCACATATGCGGGCAATCGCTCGTGCAAGTTTGGGTCGGTCAACAGTTTCAATAACATCGAACAGTCCAATTGCCTGTCTGACTTTATTGGTTTGCAGTGGGCCGATCAGATGCAGCTCTATACCCGGAAATTCTTCTTTCAGTGCGGGCCATTTTTGCGCCGCTTCCTGAACGCGGTTTTCCCCAAATAATGTATGACCGGCTTCAAGAACAGGACGGATTGTTTCTTCTCCATGTATTTTTGAGACTGCGACCAGGTTTATATCATTTTCTGCCCTGTTGGCAGCTTTTGCTGCATTAGATATTTTTTCTTTTATTTTCATAAGATTACTGGTCATCGAAAGCGCCTTAAGTTAAAATTCCGAATATGAAAAAGACCCTACCAGAGATTGTAAACGAGCTCAATCAGCAAAGTGGCTATGAAAATATGCCAAGCCTGATATTTATAACGGATCAGAAGGCACAGCCATATCCGGAGCAGATCATTGATAAATTACCAAAAGGCGCTATGGTCATTTTAAGGGACTATGATCATAAAAACCGTGAGGAACTTGCAGAAGCACTCGCACATATATGCAAACAAAAAGGTATAAAATTTTTTGTGGCAGGGGATTTATTGCTTACCTTGAAATTGAAAGCTGATGGTATTCATCTTCCTCAGTTTATGATTGGGGAACTGGCCATGATAAAAAGGGAACATCCGGATATTATAGTAAGTGTTTCCTGCCACGATATTAAGGCCGTTAATCTTGCAGAGCAGAATGGAGCAGATCTTATTTTGGCAGCGCCAGTATTTGCAACAAAAAGCCATATGAATACTTTTAAAGATACGAACCTTACATTGGGCATTGAAGGGCTAAAACAGATCTGCGCAGGATGTAAAATACCTGTTTATGCGTTAGGAGGTATAAATGCTGAAACAGCAACCGACCTGAAGCACACAGGTGTGACGGGTATTGCAGCGATAAGGGGATTTTCCTAGAAGCTTAGATTTGTTCCAAATATTAGCGATTGCACATCATCAAGCGGCGCAATGTCACTGCCAAGACCGTAAGAATAATAAGTAAAACGTCCGGTAAGATTGACGTTTGAGAAAAGCTTGTAAGCAGCACCAAGTTCATAGGCCGACACATTTTCAAATAAATTGAAACCGCTACCAATAAGCAACTGTTCAGTATTACGGCTATACTCACCGACCCTGAAATTGGCAGACCAGCTTTCACCGCTGTAACCAAAACCAAGATCAAAGCCTCTTAATTGTGGCATATAAAGCGTTGTATCACGGCTAATTGATGCCCCGATATTAAATCCGGAATAATTTAACCCGAACGAAAGATTATAAGCCCTTTGCGAACTTAACCCGTTGTATATTAATGGGTCGTTGCCATCGAGTGGCCTGTTAACAAAACTGGAACCAATGCTCAAATCCAGTTTTCTGGGTTGATTAAATGCGGTCGTTTCCTGCTGTGAAGGATTTAGTGACAGAATAAGCTGTGAACCTGCAGCACCTGATGAAAACAGACCTTGGCCCATACCATTAGAAATTACATTTGGCGAAATACCGAATAATAATGATTGAGTAGACTGATATTGATGTTCTAATTGCAGTAATGGGGCACTTTTCTGGCTGTCTGAATCAAGTAACGTGTAGGATGTGTCTCTATTTTCAGGTTCCTTCAACTGCACAAATTGTTCAGTTTCCGGCTGCGCATTCAGGAACTGATTGAAATCTTCAGCAAACAGGTCATTATTTATCGTTGATAATTCTTCAGCAGTTGGAGCCTTGTAGGCATGATTTAGACGAATCCGTTCCTGAGCCATTGCACACGAAATCATCGAACTCGCGCCCAATATGCCCATAATGACGGCTGCTTTACAATAATTACCAACCAAATTAGCCACTTTACTATCCAACTACCTGATCCATTAACAACAATAAAACCAATGAGTTAGCATTCATTTTTCTTGTTGTCTATATCGCAATATTTATTATTACGAAAAATCTTTCAATTTTTCGTCAGCCTAAGTATACAGAAATAAAATTAAAGTTCAATAAATTGACGACGAAAATGCGTATTTTTTTCAATAAATACTTATTATTGACAAGATTCTCAGATAAACAACTTTATCTAGCTTTATGCAGTCGTTATGATGCTTTAAATTTATGCCTGCAAAGCGGTTTTGAATAATTGGGCCTGGTGCCACATGGAATGGATAATAAATGAAAATCGATATTAAAATGTCAACGAAAAATATTTTGACGCTCATGGTGGCGTTATGTGCATTGATCCTCGCAGGTTGTAGTTCACGTAGCGAAATCGGCGAACCTCGCCAGAATATAGAAGCAGCTGAGGAAATATATTCCATTGGCGTGAATGCTTATCTTTGGCGTGCCACTTTGGATACACTTGCTTTTATGCCAATTTCCACAGCAGAACATCAAAGCGGCACGATCCTGACTGACTGGAAAGTAAATCCCAATGATGCAACGGAACGTACCAAGGTGGATGCATTTATTGTCGGAAGTGAGCTACAGGCAAATTCGATTAAAATTACTGTACACCGCGAATCTCTTCAAGACGGGAGCTGGGTAGCTATAGCACCCAGGGCTGAAGCAGAAAATCAGGTTGCGACAGCTATTCTCGCTCAGGCCAGACTTCTGCGCCGCGACAATGCACCACTTAGGAATTAGTAAAATAAATTCTTGAAACCAAACCAGTAATTACCAGGAATAAAATAATGACACGCTATAATGCCGGTGCTACTGAGGCTAAATGGCAGAAAATATGGGCAGAAAACAAAACATTTGAGGTTAGTGAAGACCGTTCTAAGCCCAAATATTATGTCCTGGAAATGTTTCCATATCCGTCCGGCCGCATCCATATGGGGCATGTGCGTAATTATACGCAGGGGGACGTTGTTGCCAGATACAAACGCGCAAGAGGCTTTAATGTTCTGCATCCTATGGGCTGGGATGCTTTTGGCATGCCTGCTGAAAATGCCGCCATGGAAAATAAAGTCCATCCTGCGAAATGGACTTACGAAAATATAAACCATATGAAAAACCAGCTAAAATCCATCGGATTTTCATTTGACTGGTCCCGTGAAATTGCGACATGTGATCCCGAATATTACGGTAAAGAACAGGCCATGTTTATAGATTTCATGGAAGCGGGCCTTGTTTACCGTAAGGAATCATGGGTTAACTGGGATCCGGTGGATAATACTGTTCTTGCCAATGAACAGGTGATTGATGGCAAAGGTTGGCGAAGCGGCGCCCAGGTCGAGCGTAAAAAATTAAATCAATGGTTTCTGAAAATAACCGATGTAGCAGAAGACCTTGATAAGGAATTGGATAACTTACCGCGCTGGCCAGATAAAGTCCGTGTTATGCAAAAAAACTGGATTGGAAAATCCAAAGGTATGCACATTACTTTTGACGCTATTGAAAATGACACACAAATACGCGTTTATACCACAAGACATGATACCATTTTTGGTGCTTCATTCATCGCTATTGCGGCTGATCATCCGATCTCAACCGAATATGCTGAACATAATAAAGATTTAATGGCGTTTATTGAAGATTGCAGAAAGCTGGGTACAAGCGAAGAGGCTCTTGAAAAAGCTGAAAAAAAGGGTTTCAAGCTTGATCTTCATGTGCAGCACCCTTTTAGGAGTGATTGTAAGCTTCCGGTATATGTGGCTAATTTTGTGCTGATGGAATATGGCACCGGTGCGGTTTTCGGCTGCCCGGCACATGATCAGCGGGATCTTGATTTTGCCCGCAAATATGATCTTAACGTAATACCTGTTGTTATCCCAAAGGGTGAGGATCCAAAAACATTTAAAGTCGGAAAAATAGCCAACACTGATCCCGGAACACTTGGAAATTCAGATTTTCTTGATGGTATGAGCGTTGAAAAGGCGAAAGCAAAAATTGTCGAACTGGCTGAAGCAGGCGGTTTTGGTGAAGCGACTATCAATTATCGCCTTCGTGACTGGGGCGTAAGTCGGCAGCGTTATTGGGGTGCCCCCATTCCCATGATTTACTGCGACGATTGTGGTGTTGTGCCGGTACCAAAAATCGATCTGCCGGTCACGCTACCTGATGATATTACGTTTGATAAACCGGGTAATCCGCTTGATCATCATCCAACATGGAAACATGTGAAGTGTCCAACTTGCACAAAACCGGCAGTTCGTGAAACGGATACTTTTGATACATTTATTGACAGCTCATGGTATTTTGCCCGTTTTGCCTGCCCGCATGCTGATACACCACTTGATAAGGAGCTGACAGATTACTGGATGCCAGTGGATCAATATGTTGGTGGCATAGAACATGCAATTCTTCATCTTCTTTATTCACGGTTTTTTACCCGTGCCATGAAACAAATTGGCCTTTGTGATGATAAAGAGCCATTTGACGGACTTTTTACACAAGGTATGGTCTGCCATGAAACCTATGAAGATGAAAAAGGCGAATGGGTACTGCCGGAAAATGTCGAAAAGAAAGAAGACGGCAGTTATATTTCCCGGATTACTGGGGAGCGCATAAAACCCGGCAGGTCCGTAAAAATGTCAAAATCCAAGAAAAACGTTGTGGATCCAACAGCCATAATCGATACGTATGGCGCAGATACAGCCCGTTGGTTCATGCTTTCTGACAGCCCACCTGAACGTGATCTTGAGTGGACAGAAGAAGGCGTGGAGGGTGCGTGGCGTTTCACCCAGCGGTTATGGCGTACTGTAACAACCATGATTGATAAGAATGTTGCAAAAATTGCTGAACCGGATAATTTTTCTGGTCAGGCAAAGGAACTCAGGCATCTTACCCACAGTTCCATCGCATCTATTGGTAAGGATATTGAAAATTTCCATTTTAATGCATCTGTTGCTCAAATCTATAAATTTGCCAATGCCATTGCCGCGTTTAAATCTGATGGCAGCGATGGTGATCGCTACGCTCTTTATGAAGCGGTAAAATCAATCATTCTGCTTACATCGCCAATGATGCCGCATCTGGCGGAAGAAATGTGGACAATGATAGGCGGTCAAGGATTGGTGTCAGATGCTGCCTGGCCCGAAGCACATGAAGATTTGATGCAGCAGTCATCTGTTACAATTGCGCTGCAGGTACAGGGTAAGCTGCGTGATACGCTGGATGTTGCAAAAGATACGGATAAAGAAAAACTTGAAGAATTGGCCCTTGCATCGGATAAGATACAAAACTTTATTGGGGATAAAGACATCAGAAAGATTATTGTCGTACCCAATAAAATTGTTAATATCGTCATATAATACCAATTCAGATTAGGCAGGAAATGAAAAGACCTTTTAATGCAACACGATTGATGGCTGGGGTGTTGGTCCTTTTATGCCTGAATGCATGTGGTTTTAAACCAATGTACGGACAGAATTCCGCCTCCGGAACAGATCTCGCGCAAATAATGGCCAATATTGAAATTGGCCAGATCAGAAATGCTGCCGGTCGTCAGGAAAGACTTTCACAGCTTATTGAAAATAATTTGCGGGACCGTATTTCACCCCTGGGTGCAAATGGATCAACAAGATATATTTTGAAAGCAAACTATGATGTTGAAGAGAGGGGATACGGCATACGTGAAGATGAATCTGTCACGCTTCAAAACCTGCGCCTTTCTGTTGGCTATGCACTGGTCGATATCAACAGTGATGAAGCAATAATGGATGGCACAGCACGGGCAATTGTTACCTATGATCTGGTGCAATCTGATTTTTCCAATAAAATCGCCCGTGAAACATCGCTTGCCAGACTTTCTGAAGAAGTGGCCAATCAGATCATCACACGTGTAGGAACTTTTATAAGTAATAACCCTGAACTGGCAGCGGGGAATTGATGAAGTTATCTTACCGTGACATTCCCGCACAGGTAAAGAAGCTTTCACCACATTATCAGGCTGTGCTCGTTTTTGGGCCCGATGAAGGATTGGTACGTGAAAGATCCATTCTGATTGCAAAACAAATCGTTGAAGATCTTCAGGATCCTTTCCTGGTCGCCAATCTGGATCCTGACAAACTTAAAACAGAGCCGGGATTACTGGCAGACGAAGTAGCCGCCATTTCAATGATGGGTGGAAGACGTGTTATCCGTGTGGAAGGCGCCGCTGAAAATGTTAAAAAGGCCGCAGAACAATTTCTCGAAAATCCGATTGGGGATGGTCTGATAATTGTGACGGCAGGAAATCTTAAGCCATCATCCGGGCTAAGAAAACTTTTTGAAAAAGCAAAGAATGCAGCAGCGATCCCCTGTTATGAAGATAATCAGGCAACACTCACAGATCTTATCCATGATATCATGCGTGAAAATGGCTTAAGCATCGAACCGGATGCTGTTTCTTTTTTACAGATGAATTTGGGTAGTGACCGGCTTGTGTCGCGCAGTGAACTGAATAAGCTTACTATCTATATGGGCCCTCAAGGGAAACGCGAAAGTGATATGGTTACATTGGCAGATGCAGCGGCATGTGTCGGTGATAGTGGCGCGCTTAGCATTGATAATATAACAAATGCGACACTTGGCGGCGATTTGAGAGCACTTGATGATACCCTTTTTAAAGCGTTTAACAGTGGAGAGAACGCCATTACTGTTCTCCGTTCACTCCTTCGTAAAATTCAACGCATGCATCTTGCACGCGGCTATATGGATCAGGGTTTTTCTGCTGATCAGGCAATGGGAAAATTAATTCCGAAAGTATTTGCAATGGAAGCGCAGCGCTTTAAAGCGGATATTAATAAATGGACCACAGCCCGCCTTGCCAGCGCGATGGCCATAACATCTGAAGCAGAACAGGATTGCAAAACAACGGGTATGCCTGTTGAAGCCATCTGTGCCCGGGCCTGTCTCCGTATTGCCAATGCGGCCAAACGTTAGACAAGTCCCTTTATTGGAATGCCGCTTATTTCTTCACCGGTCAGACTTTCAATGGCGTCACCTTCATACGAATATGATTTTCCGTTAATAGACAGTTTGATCATTCTATGCCCCCCTCAGGCAAGATATATATGAGGAATATTGTCAGATGACAACCTCATGTAGCCAAGAGCATGGCTTTGGGAACGTTAGGTATAGAATGTGACGCAAATAAGGCAGCATTATTTTATGGACGGAATAAAATCAAAGCATTACTCTAAATCCTATAAATATAAATAGGGAGTTTCCAAGTGGTACATGTAAAACAGGAGCAATGGTCATCAGGTACAGCATTCTTGCTTGCGGCAATTGGCAGTGCGGTTGGCCTTGGCAATATATACCGCTTTCCGTATGTGGTCGGCGAAAATGGCGGAGGGGCTTTTGTTCTTCTATATCTGGGAATTGTTATATTTTTTGGCATCCCGCTGGTAATGACGGAACTGACCATCGGCAGACGGCAGCAGTTACCGCCAATTTCCGCATTTACGGAACTGAGTGCAGGTAAAAAAAGCCAGCCTTTTTGGAAATTTGTTGGATTTTCCAGTATTCTGACACCTTTGGGTATTCTTGGATTTTATTTTGTGATTGCCGGCTGGACCCTGAATTATGTTTATTCAATCATAACAGGTCAGCTAAATAACCTGGTTGAAGGACAGACACTTCGGGTTTTTACGGAAATGCAGCAAAGCCCGGCAACGCTTATTTTCTGGATGACATTGAGCCTTGTTATTACGGCCTATATAATTTCCCGGGGCATTAAAGCGGGCCTTGAAAAAGCAGTAAATATACTTATGCCAATGTTGTTTCTGATATTGGTGCTACTCGTTATTTATTCTTTCTTTAACGGCGGGACCGCGGAAACATTTGAATTTATGTTCACGCCAGATTTTGATAAAATTACCGGCCGTACAGTGCTTGAAGCCACGGGACAGGCATTTTTCTCGCTTTCGCTGGGTAGTGCGACGATGCTTGTTTACGGATCATATCTGCCAAAAACGGAATCGATACCCAAGCTTGCATGTGGAGTGGCGTTTGCCGATACCTTTGTTGCGCTGATTGCCGGTTTTGCAATCTTCCCGATCATCTTTACCAACGGGCTTGAACTTGACAGTGGCCCAAGTTTGGTGTTCGTAACCTTGCCGGTCATTTTTGACCAAATGCCTTTGGGGCAGATTTTTGGCATTCTCTTTTTCCTACTATTGGCATTTGCGGCCATAACGTCAACAATTTCACTCTTTGAGCCGGCAGTATCAAACCTTGAGGAACGCGGCATTTTTACCCGTAAAAAAGCATCATTGATTGTCGGATTTGGTCTTTGGTGCCTGGCCTCTCTTTCTGCACTTTCAATGAATATATTATCCGACGTCAGGTTACTTACTTTTAATGATACGTTGGCAGGGCTTAATATCATGGGATTGCTGGAATATATGTCTGCAAATGCCATGATGCTTATTAATTCTCTTTTTGCGGGGATATTTCTTGGCTGGATACTTCACCGCAAGGAAGCACTTGAAGAACTTGGCCTTGGTGATAGTGTTTTGTTTAAATTCTGGCGCGTGATCATAAGATTTGTTGTGCCTGTCGTAGTTGGCTATCTGATCTATGCTTTCTTTACGGGTCAGATGGGTGGTAGTTAAATCCCGATTTTTTATGTGATAAAGGCGGCATTTCATTGGCCGCCTTTTTATTTATAAATGGTTTCACCGTTTTTGATAATACGCAGCACCTGATTGCCCCCGGCGTGATAGGCAAGCTCGGCTGGGTGTTCAATATCCCAGATCACCATATCGGCCTGTTTTCCGGTTTCCAGTATTCCACGGTCCTTAAGGCCAAGTGCCTTTGCCGCGTTGCGGGTAACGCCAGCAAGTGCCTCTTCGGGGGTAAGCTTAAATAGTGTGGATGCCATATTGATCATAAGCTTTAATGATAACATCGGTGATGAACCGGGGTTGCTGTCTGATCCAATCGCCATTGAAACGTTATGTTTACGAAGAAGATCAATCGGTGGAAGCTTTGTTTCACCAAGGGTGTAAAACGCACCGGGAAGAAGAACGGCCACAGTGCCGGCAGCCTTCATTGCCAATATGCTTTCTTCAGATAAGTATTCCAAGTGATCGGCTGAAAGTGCACCGTATTTTGCCGCAAGTGCAGCACCCTTTTGATCAGAAAGCTGTTCCGCATGCAGTTTGATGGCAAGGCCATGTTCCTTGGCTGCTTTGAAAATCTTTTCCATTTCAGCGTAAGAAAATCCGATTTTTTCACAAAAACCGTCTATCGCCGTTGCGAGTTGCAGTTCCTTAATTTTGGGAAGCATGTCGTTAATGATCAGATCAACGTATCCGGATCTATTGTCTGCATATTCCGGGGGTATTGCATGGGCACCCAGAAAGGTCGAGATAACATCTACTTTGGGTGACAGATTTAATTTTTGTGCAACCGAAAGCATTTTTAATTCATTTTTGGTATCAAGCCCATAACCGGATTTTATCTCGACGGTTGTTACCCCTTCTGCACAAAGCTGTTTTAACCGTTTGCGTGCAGTTTCGATTAGTTCACCTTCGGTTGCAGCGCGTGTGGCATTTACGGTCGAAAGGATACCGCCGCCTTCTTTTGCAATTTGTTCATAACTTTTGCCATTTAATCTTTTTTCAAATTCATCAATCCGATTGCCACCATAAATAAGGTGAGTATGCGGATCAATTAAACCCGGTGTCACATAGGCGCCATTACAATATTCAATTTCATAATCATAATAGTTTGGGATTTCGTCCTTCGGGCCCATCCAGGAAATATAGTCGCTCTGAATAACAATTGCGGCATCCCTTATCAGCCCGTTGGGGGTATCTCTTTCCTGCATGGTAAGAAGATTAACATCGCTCAAGATTTTTTCTGCCATAAAAGCCCCGATCGAATTCAGTTTGACAAATTTTTTAAAAAGAATATTGTTGCTTGTATATACAACTATATCCAGATTACACAACGATGAAAAGCATTATATTTAAATCGGCACTTTTAGCAACTGGCTGGGCCAACAATGTCAGGGTGGACATGGATGAAAATGGGATTATCACCGGGATCGAGCAAAATGTTAAGTCGCCGGATAACCTGCAATTAGGCTATGCGCTTCCAGGAATGAATAATATTCACAGCCATGCCTTTCAGCGGGCAATGGCCGGCCTTGCGGAATATTCTACGTCTCCAACCGACAGTTTCTGGACATGGCGTGATGTTATGTATCGTTTTGCCGAAAAGGTTACGGCGGGTGATCTTCTTTCAATCGCATCGCAGCTATATATGGAAATGTTGAAGGCGGGCTATATCAGTGTTTGCGAATTTCATTATCTTCATCATGATGATGAAGATAATATGAATATGTCACGTTCTATTCTGCAGGCGGCAGAAAAGGCTGGCATTGCCCTTTGTCATTTGCCTGTTCTCTATATGACTTCCGGTTTCGGGGGTAGCCCTCTTGGTGCAGAGCAAAAAAGATTTGAGCATTCTGTAGATGACTTTCAAAATTTGCTCCAGCAAATAAAAACTGAAATGCGTGAGCATCCAAACCAAAGACTGGGAATGGCATTTCACAGTCTGCGTGCTGTCCCGGAGCAGGCACTTAAAGAGTCTCTTCAAAACATCAAGGAAAATCCAATACATATTCATATTGCTGAACAAAATCAGGAAGTTAGGGATTGCATCGCTCATTATGGGAAACGCCCGGTTGAATGCCTTTTGGATAATTTTGACGTCAATGAAAACTGGTGCCTCGTCCATGCCACACACTTGAATGATCAGGAAATAATGCGGCTTGCCGATAGTGGTGCGGTTGCGGGATTATGTCCGACAACAGAAGCGAACCTTGGTGATGGTCTGTTTCCGTTAAAACAGTATCTTGAAGCGGGAGGCGCAATCGCCATAGGATCCGATAGCCATATATCTGTTAGTGTAAATGAAGAGCTGCGTTTATTGGAATATGGGCAGCGACTTCATTATCAAAAACGCAATATTGCAACATCTGCCCATGAAATTCATACAGGAACAAACCTTTATAATAAATGTTTAAGTGGCGGTGCACGTGCAAGCGGGTTTGATAACGGATCGATTGAGGTCGGAAAAAGAGCAGATATAATTGTGCTTGATCAAACATCGCCATTGCTTGTCGGGACACCCAAGGAAAATATCATTGACCGGCTAATATTCAGTGGAAATGTCAGTCCGGTTAAGGATGTGTATGTTGCCGGAAATAAAATGGTTTCTGACTATGAACATTGCTTCGAAGTGGAAATTAAAGAAAATTTTGCAAAAACTGTAATGCGGTTACAGAAATATCTTGACTAACCTGTATATACAGGATCATAGTTAAGCTGTAACATATAAGGATAAGCTATGACACTGGATGTAAAATCCGAACCTTTATATAAAAAAATCAAGAATCACATTCTCGCGCGGATTGATAGCGGTGAATGGATGGCCAGCATGCGTGTGCCATCGGAAAATGAACTGGTTCAGGAATTTTCCGTTTCCCGCATGACTACGAACCGTGCGTTACGGGAACTGACTGACGAAGGTTATCTGATCCGGGTTGCCGGTGTAGGGACGTTCGTGGCAGAACTTAAAGCCAAAAGCAATCCGCTTGAAATTCATAATATCGCAGACGAAATTCGTGCAAGACACCATGCCTATAGCGCAGAGGTACTTAGCTGTGAACCTGTTAAAGCCAATGAAAAAATAGCATCCTTCATGAATGTTGAAATCGGCCATGAGCTGATCCATTCGCAAATCATTCATAAGGAACAGGGCATACCCATCCAATTGGAAGACCGGCTTGTAAATGAAGATATTGTCCCAGGTTATGGGGCGCAGGATTTTAGAACCCATACCCCGTATGAATATCTTATTAAAATGGCGCCTTTGCAAAAAGTGGAACATGTGGTTAAGGCCGTTTTGGCACCGCCGGGAATTAAAGCATTACTGGATATGAGCGACAAAGAAGCCTGTCTGCTGGTTGAGCGCCGCACATGGACAAAAGGCCGTGTTGCATCAACTGCCAAACTATATCACCCGGGTTCAAGATACGAACTTACGGGATTATTTAAACCCGAATAAGAACAAAGTTACTAAAATTTACTAAGGGGCTATTCCCACTTTTTAAGTTGTATATACAGGATAAATTATGTCAGAAAATAAATCAAATATAAGAGTTATCCGTGCACCGACAGGGTCGGACTTGAACGCGAAAAGCTGGGCAGCGGAAGCACCGCTTCGTATGCTGATGAATAATCTTGATCCGGATGTTGCAGAACGCCCTGAAGATCTGGTGGTTTATGGGGGCATTGGTCGTGCTGCACGGAACTGGCAATGTTTTGATAAAATTGTTGAATGTCTAAAAAATCTGGAACGTGATGAAACGCTGCTTATCCAGTCTGGTAAACCCGTTGGAGTGTTCAGAACACATGAAAATGCGCCCCGGGTACTGATTGCCAATTCAAATCTTGTGCCCCATTGGGCCAATTGGGACCATTTTAATGAACTTGATAAAAAAGGGTTGATGATGTACGGCCAGATGACGGCCGGTAGCTGGATTTATATTGGCAGTCAGGGCATCGTACAGGGGACTTATGAAACATTTGTCGAAATGGGCCGTCAGCATTTTGGTGGTGACCTTTCAGGTAAATGGCTACTGACCGCTGGCCTTGGCGGTATGGGCGGTGCGCAACCCCTTGCGGCGACAATGGCCGGTGCAAGCATGCTTGCGATTGAATGCCGTAGTGACCGGATCGATTTTCGTCTTCGCACCCGTTATCTGGACAAGCGTGCAGAAACCCTGGATCAGGCAATGAACATGATCAATGATGCGACCGCGGCCAGAAAGGCTATATCGGTTGGTCTGCTTGGAAATGCAGCGGAAATTATACCGGAAATGATCAGACGTGGCATCAGACCTAATGCGGTCACGGACCAGACATCGGCCCACGATCCGGTCAATGGCTATCTTCCTGTAGGTTGGACCGTCGAAGAATGGGAACAAAAAATAGAAAGTAATCCGAAAGAGGTGGAACTGGCAGCCAAAAAAGCCATGGCAGAACATGTAACGGCAATGCTTGAATATCACAATATGGGTATTCCTACATTTGATTATGGCAATAACATTCGTCAGGTTGCTTACGACGAAGGTGTTAAAAATGCGTTTGACTTCCCGGGTTTTGTTCCGGCCTATGTTCGGCCGCTTTTCTGTCGCGGTATTGGGCCGTTCCGCTGGGCAGCACTTAGTGGTGATCCGGAAGATATCTATAAAACCGATCAAAAAGTAAAAGAACTTATCCCTGATAACCCGCATCTGCACAACTGGCTTGATATGGCCCGGGAACGTATCCAGTTTCAGGGATTACCGGCCCGTATCTGTTGGGTGGGGCTTGGCGATCGTCATCGTTTGGGGCTCGCCTTTAATGAAATGGTTAAAAATGGCGAATTAAGTGCGCCGGTTGTAATTGGGCGGGATCATCTTGATAGTGGTTCTGTCGCAAGCCCGAACCGGGAAACAGAAAGCATGCTGGATGGATCGGATGCTGTATCTGACTGGCCGCTTTTAAATGCGCTTCTTAACACCGCAAGCGGTGCAACGTGGGTATCGCTTCATCATGGTGGTGGTGTGGGCATGGGTTTTTCACAGCATAGTGGTGTAGTGATACTATGTGATGGAACCGATGAAGCTGCCGAACGTGTCGGTCGTGTGCTCTGGAACGATCCGGCAACCGGTGTGATGCGTCATGCGGATGCCGGTTATGATATTGCCAGGGAATGCGCCCGTGAAAAAGGCCTTAATCTGCCGATGGTGGAGGTTTAAATGAACTATGAAATTAAACCCGGTAAACTGACCTTAAATGAGCTTCGCGCTCTTTATCGTGACGCAAAAAATCTCTCAATAACGGATGAAAGCCGGGACGTTATTCGCGCGTCACGCAAGGTCGTGGATGACATTACGAAAGCGGGGCGTACGGTTTATGGTATTAATACTGGCTTTGGCCTTCTGGCGCAGACATCCATATCGGCGGATGAACTTGAACTTCTTCAAAGCAATCTTGTTCTATCACACAGCACGGGTATCGGAAAACCGCTTGCCGACAATGTTGTAAGGCTCATTTATGCGCTAAAGGTTTCAAGTCTTGCGCAGGGTAATTCGGGTATCCGCGTGGAAACGATGGACGCGTTCCTTGACTTCATCAATGCAGGGATTATTGCCGAAATCCCGGAAAAAGGCTCCGTTGGTGCGTCCGGTGATCTTGCCCCGCTTGCACATATGACAGCGGCCCTGATGGGCGTAGGTTTTGTCCGTCTTGGGGGCATACGCATGCCTGCGGCTGATGCCCTTGTGCAAGCAGGGCTTATTCCCCACACACTTGGGTCAAAGGAAGGTTTGGCTTTCCTGAATGGTACACAGGTTTCAACTGCCCTTGCGCTGAAAGGATTATTTCAGGTGGAAGATATATTTGCCGCCGCGGTCATTGGTGGTTCCATGAGCGTTGATGCGCTTATGGGCAGTGTTGCGCCATTTGATGCCCGTATTCACAAAGCCCGGGGGCAGGTCGGTCAAATCACCGTTGCATCCAAATATAAAGATCTTATGACGGGAAGCGAAATCAACCTTTCCCATCATGACTGCGGTAAAGTACAGGATCCATATTCCTTCAGATGCCAGCCACAAGTTATGGGTGCTATACTTGATCTTATTCATAATGCGGCGGGGGTGTTATTGATCGAAGCCAATGCCGTTACGGATAATCCGCTTATTTTCACTGATAATGGTGATGTGATATCGGGCGGGAATTTCCATGCTGAACCCGTCGCATTTGCGGCGGATATTCTGGCGATGGCAATTTCCGAAATTGCGAGTATTTCTGAACGGCGTCTTTCGGTGCTTATTGATCCTAAAATGACCGACCTGCCGCCCTTCCTTGTTAAAAAAAGCGGGGTTAATTCCGGCTTTATGATTGCGCAGGTTTCGGCCGCGGCACTGGTTTCTGAAAATAAAACTATGGCCCATCCATCAAGTGTGGACAGTATTCCTACATCTGCAAATCAGGAAGATCATGTCAGCATGGCGACTTATGGTGCAAGACGGCTTATGGATATGTGTGAAAATAGTGCGGCGGTGGTGGCTATAGAACTGCTTGCCGCGGCGCAGGGCATTGATTTCAGGGCGCCACTTAAAACGTCCACAAAGCTGCAAAGGTATCATGATTTAATCCGGGAAAATGTCCCGCACTATACGGTTGATCATTATTTCGCGCCGGATATTGACCGGGCAACAAAGCTGGTCATTGCCGGGCAGTTCGCGGGTGATGTGTTTGATATTCTGCCATCAGGATTTAAGTGATGAGCGACTTTCATTTTCATAAAGGTAATGGCCCGCTTCTTGTAAGTATACCCCATGTGGGGCTAAAAATCCCGGAGGAAATAAAGGCTGATATGACAGATGCAGCCCTATCCCTTGAAGATACGGATTGGTATATTGAGCGTCTGTATAAATTTCTGCACAACATGGATGTATCAATCATCGCGGCGGATTACAGCAGATATGTTGTTGATCTTAATCGTGGCGCGGATGGCGTAAGCCTTTATCCGGGGCAGAAGGTAACAGAAATATGCCCGACCACAACGTTCGGTGATGTTCCCTTATATAAGGGTGGTGTGAAGCCAGATGAAAAAAAGCGAATTGAGAAATACTGGCGGCCCTATCATGATAAAATCCGTGCCGAACTTGACCGGATAAAGCAAATTCACGGATTTGCCCGCCTGTGGGATGCCCATTCGATCAAGAGCCATGTTCCGGCACTCTTTGATGGCCAATTGCCGGATTTAAATCTGGGGACAGGGGACGGTATATCGGCAAAATTTTCGTTGGTTGAAAAATTAAACCAACTTGTAGGGAATTCCGGCTACACATCAGCCCTTAATGGCCGTTTTAAAGGGGGTTATATCACCCGCCACTATGGCGATCCTGATAACAATATCGATGCCGTTCAGCTTGAAATTTCACAGATCACCTATATGGATGAGGCGCCTGACAATAGGTTTCGCAAAGATAAAGCAGATAAACTCAGACCTGTACTAAGATCACTAATCGAAACGATGTTAAAATCATAAAAATCGGACTTCCATTCCATAGATAAATATTGTTACTTTATGATTTTCATAAAGGAGAAATCATTTGAAACAGGATGAATTTTTAAACCGTGCCGCATCTACGCTTATCCGCTATGGCGGGGAGTTTTCATCATTTCTTGCGGATCATGCCCAAGGGTCATTCGTATATGATAAGGATGGTCGCCGCATACTTGATTTTACATCCGGACAAATGAGTTCCATTCTGGGCCACAGCCACCCGGAAATAGTTGTCACGGTAAGAGATGCTATTGGAAAACTGGATCATTTATTCAGCGGTATGTTATCTGCCCCCGTTTTGGATCTTGCTGAAGCATTGACGGCACTGGCTCCTGCGCCACTTGACCGGGTTCTTCTATTAAGCACAGGGGCAGAATCAAATGAAGCTGCGCTTAAAATGGCCCGTCTTTATACCGGCGGTTATGAAGTTGTCGGATTTGCACAGTCATGGCATGGAATGACTGGGTCTGCTGCCTCGGCAACATATAGTGCCGGCAGAAAAGGATATGGCCCGATGAATGTAGGCAGCATGGCGATCATGGCGCCAAACGTATACCGGCCAACTTTTGGAAATGATCAGAATTTTAACTGGAAAGAGGAACTTGATTATGGTTTTGATCTGCTTGATCGCCAATCAACCGGTAATCTGGCGGCCTTCATTGCCGAACCGATTTTAAGTTCGGGTGGTATTCTGGAATTGCCACAAGGATATCTTGCCGCGCTGAAGGATCATTGTAAAAGAAGGGGAATGATGCTTGTGATTGACGAAGCACAAACAGGCCTTGGCCGGACCGGCGAAATGTTTGCTTTTTCAAGAGACGATATCGTGCCTGATTTTCTGACTTTATCAAAAACATTGGGGGCCGGGCTTCCTCTGTCTGCGGTACTGACATCAGCGGAAATAGAACAGAAATGCCATGAAAGGGGCTTTCTTTTTTATACGACGCATACGTCCGACCCGTTACCTGCTGCTGTTGGTTTGACGGTTATCGAAGTACTTTTAAGAGATAAGCTCGCCGACCATGCATCCATCGCCGGAAGCAAGCTTAAAAAGGGGCTTGCTGAGTTACAGAAAAAGTATGACTGTATTGGGGATGTTCGCGGCCGCGGGCTTCTTCTTGGTGTTGAAATAGTTGAAGATAAACTGTCAAAAAAACCGTCTTCGGTACTTGGTGAAAAAATAACAAGTAAAGCCATGGAGCTTGGGTTAAATTTAAATATCGTCAAATTCCCGGGCATGGGCGGCGTACTCCGTATTGCGCCACCGATGACCATATCGGATGATGAAATCGAGCTTGGTTTATCAATTCTGGATGATGCAATTAGGGAAGGGATAAAAGGTTAAGTCAGGAAAGAATAATGTTTCATTATCAGGCGGAAATGGTTCTATAGACCTGTCCTTTGCCATTTTCCTTGGCTGTTTATAAGGCCTTATCAGCGAGTTCAACCAACTCATCAGCACTTGTCAATGTGTCTGTGCAAAGGGCAAGCCCCGCACTTGCGCCTATGTTAATCTGATAAGTTTTAAGACAATGCTTGTTGAATAATGGTTGTTTGTTTTTTATGATGTGAGCAACAATCAACCATAATGGAAATCAGAGCATGCAGAATATTTTTGTTCAGATAAAATGTGAACTTGGAAAAGTCTATGATGTCGCAGAGGCCGTCGTCGATAATGTTGAAGAAGCGGAAGATGTATACTCCATTTCAGGCGCCTTTGATCTGATGGTGAAGTTTCATCTTGTTGATGATGTTGATATTGGCCGTTTTGTAAATGAAAAGGTGCAGCCAATTGCGGGGATTAAAGATACCTTTACAATCATGACCTTTAAGGCATTTAAATAAATTATTGCCGGCGGATAAATTCTGTTAGTTTTAACAGGATCGCGTTTAAGGCCTGCTTTTCTTTTTCATCCAGCTGTTTCAGAAGATTTTTTTCATATTCCTGAACAAGCGGCACGATCTTCTGGTATTTTTTTAGGCCCGTTTCCGATAAGGCCAGTTCAGACCTGCGTTTATCATCATTTGAAAATTCACGGTCAATAAGCCCCCGTTTGATCATGCCGTTAATGGCACGGCTTACCGCAACTTTATCCATTGCCGTTTTTTCGGCGACATATGCGGCTGATACCCCGCTCGTGACACCAAGCACAGCCATAACCCGCCATTCCGTATGGGCAATACCAAATTGTTCCGTATAAAGGCTGGCAAGATCCTGACTTACAAGATTGGTAAGATAAGACAATTGATAAGGTAGGAACTCTTCAAGATACAGTTCATATTTACTCATTTTGCTATTTCCGCCCACTATTTAAAAAAACTTGCAATTAGTTTCATTTGTAACTATTATATTAATATGATATCTATTCGTCTATAGTAAATAATAAACAGGAAAGCGCAAGGACATGAAACTCGCATCATTAAAACATGGCCGTGACGGCAAACTTGTTGTTGTCTCAAAAGATCTGTCAAAATATGTGCTCGCAACCAATGTGGCAGCCACAATGCAACAGGCACTTGATAATTGGGCAGACTGCGAAGCCGGTTTGAAACATATTTATGATGATCTGCAAAGCGGGAAAATTTCCGGTCATAATTTTGACCCCACTGAATGTGCAGCACCCCTTCCGCGTTCCTATCATTGGGTTGATGGCAGTGCCTATGTCACCCATGTTGAACTTGTCCGAAAGGCGCGTGGTGCTGAACTGCCGCCAAGCTTCTGGGAAGATCCACTGGTTTATATGGGCGCGTCCGATGCTTTCATCGGCCCACATGATGATATTCGCGCAGGGTCCAAAGAATGGGGTATCGATCTTGAAGCCGAAGTCGCGGTGATAACGGATGATGTGCCCGCCGGCACAAAAGCGGCTGCAGCAAAAAACCATATCAAGCTTATTTCTATTTTAAATGATGTATCACTTCGTAATCTGATCCCTGCGGAGCTTGCAAAACAGTTTGGTTTTTACCAGTCAAAGCCCTGGACCTCCTTTGCGCCCGTATTTGTAACGCCGGATGAACTTGGTGATGCCTGGGATGGTTGCAAACTTCATTTACCGCTTCATGCATATGTGAATGGTGAAAAACTGGGCTCCCCCAATGCCGGTATCGATATGACATTTGATTTTTGCAGGCTTATCGAACATGCGGCAAAATCCCGTGATCTTACGCCCGGAACGGTTGTCGGCTCGGGTACCGTGTCAAACAAGGGATCAAAGGATGGATCATGCTGCCTTGCGGAAGTACGCTGTCTGGAAACCATCGCAGATGGAAAACCGTCCACACCATTCCTGAGTTTCGGTGACCGTGTTGAAATTGACATGTTTGATCATGATGGCAACACAATCTTTGGCCGCATCGATCAGAAAGTCGTGCCTTTTTAAAGACGTTCAATAACTGTTGATAACGCATCCAGGCAGCTATACCCAAGTTTTATGCTGCGTTCCGCAGACCAGCCGGTCTCCGGATTGGGGGTATCCGCCGTATCCTTGAAAGGCATTTCAAGCGTCATGGCGACCGCATCAAAACGGTGGGCGATCTGATTGGTGCTCATACCAAGGTTGCCTTCACCGGGGGCATTTTTCGCATATCCTTTTTCATTTTGAAAATCCGGATTAACCCGTTCGAGTTCACGCCCGAACATATAGGCGGTATCAAGATTATATTGGTTAAGGTTCGGCACCCCTTCAAAGCAGGCAATAAAATTATAGGGAAGGGCTTCATCGCCGTGGCAGTCAAGCGAAAAGTCTAACCCCTTTTCATCCATTTTATTGCGGAGATGATAAACTTCCGGGCTTAAATCTGGGTCCGGATCGTCCCAGTCCCGGTTTAAATTCTGCCCTTTTGCATTACAGCGCAAATGTCCGCGAACGCTGCCATCGGGATTTACATTGGGTACGATATAAAACACACATTCTTCAAGCAGTTTGCGGCTTAGGGCGTCCTCATCATCAAGAAGGCGTGAGATAATGCCTTCGACCATCCATTCAGCCATGCTTTCGCCGGGATGCTGGCGGGCGAAAATCCATATTTTCTTTTTGCCTTCCCCTTCTTCGCCGATGGTAAGCATATCAAGATCACGGCCATCACAGCTTTCACCGATAACTTCAAGCCTTACCCGTTCATGTGTCGCTGCCGTGGAGACAAGCTCCTGATGACGGTCATAACTGTATGGTGCGAAATAGGCATAATAAACGCTATCCGTTTCAGGTACATGCTGGATGGTGAGTGTGCCGTCTTTATAAACCGTGCTTACCCGAAACCAGGTTTCATGATCATATGAGGCGCAAGCCTGGTAATTTTCCCATCCGGCGGGATAGGCGGCACCGTCACATTCTTCGATATTAAGGGCGCAAAGCTGTCCTTTGGCGCCAGTGAGGCGAAAATGAAACCATTGATAAAAATGTGAATTGTTATCTTTATTGATAGATAGCCTGATATTACCCGGTGCGGATGCATCGATAACATTAATATTTCCACTATCAAAATTGCTGCTGATTTTCATGATAAACTCTCTTTATTCGCTCCGGCTTCTTTTATACGTGTCTTTCGAATAAACGTAAACGTGACTTTTCAGTTTTCTTCTGGCAAAGTGATCGAAAGTTATAACAAAAATAGGGAAGAAGTATGTCTGACGCGACCGACGAAATGTTCAAGGGGTCACAGGAACGCAATTTCATGGGTCACCCGATCGGGTTATCAATTTGTTTTTTAACTGAAATGTGGGAACGTTTTTCCTATTATGGTATGCGGACAATCCTGATCCTTTACCTGACCAAATATCATCTGTTTGGTGTTGATAAAGCCAGCATGATTTATGGTGCCTATGCCGGCATGGTTTACATGATGCCGATTATCGGCGGCTATATGGCAGACCGTTATCTGGGAAGTCGCAAGGCGGTAACGTACGGTGCCATACTACTTGTGCTCGGTCATGGGTTGATGGCATTTCATGGTTCGGCCGCCTATATGGCAGGCGATACGGTGATGCGTGATGAAACGGCAATTAATATATTTTTTCTTGCACTTTCTCTCATTATCGGCGGGGTTGGTTTCTTAAAAGCCAATATTTCAACGGTTGTCGGCGCATTATACGGACCAAACGATCCCCGCCGTGATGGTGGTTTTTCCATTTTTTATATGGGGATCAATCTGGGGTCATTTTTTTCAATGATTATCGTCGGATATGTTGGTGAAACCTATGGCTGGAACTATGGGTTTTCCATCGCGGGGATTGGTATGCTTTTTGGCCTTCTGGTGTTTCTCTGGGGTCAGAAATTCCTTGATGGGCGGGCCGAACCGCCGGAACCCGAAGTACTTAAAGAAAAGTCACCGATTGGAATGAATAAGGAAAATACAATTTATCTGTTCGGACTGTGTCTTGTTGGCCTTAGCTGGGTGATGATGCAATATGATCAGATGGTTATTCAGCTTGTTGGTATTTCAGGTCTGATTATGATCGGGCTGGTGCTTTATTATTCGGTTACGAAGTGCGAAAAGGTTGACCGTGAAAGACTTTGGGTCGCACTTTTTCTGATCGCGATACAGTCCGTTTTCTGGGCGCTTTTTGAACAGCAGGCCGCGAGCCTTACCCTGCTTGCGGATCAGCAGTTTGACCTAAACTTTTTGGGGATGAATATTCTTGCGTCTCAGGTACAGACAATGAATGCATTGTTTATCATTATGTTTGCCCCTGTGATAGCATGGATTTGGGTTGTGATGGCTAAATCAAAAATCGAACCATCAACGCCCGGTAAGTTTGGCTACTCACTTCTTATTATCGGCGCGGGTTATATCATTTTTGCCTGGGGTATGGGGCTTGATGACAGCACGAATAAAAGTTTCTTCTGGCTTATTTTCATTTATTTCATGCTTACGCTTGCAGAACTTTTCCTAAGCCCGGTCGGGCTTTCCATGGTAACCAAATTAAGCGTGCCAAAAATTGTTGGCATGATGATGGGCACATGGTTTTTGTTCACCGCGCTGGGCAATAACGTTGCCGGATGGATCAGTTCGCTTATGGGAAGTGATCAGCATGGTGTTGCCGCGGGCACCCTTGATATGAACGCGACAATGGAACTTTATTATATTATTGGATATGTCAGTGCGGGTGTGGGCATTTTCATATTTGTGTTAACCCCGCTTCTTAAAAAATGGATGCACGGGGTTCATTAGGTAGGTTTACACGAAATGTCTGATACAGAAACCGATCTATATGAAGGGTCGCAAAAGCGTACCTTCCTGGGGCATCCCGTTGGTATTTATATTTGTTTCTTAACCGAAATGTGGGAACGTTTTTCCTATTACGGTATGAGGGCCTTACTGATCCTTTACCTGACCAAATACCATCTTTTTTCCGGTGAAAAGGCCAGCATGATATACGGGGCCTTTGTCGGTCTTGTTTACATGCTTCCCATAATTGGCGGATATTTGTCTGATCGCTATCTTGGAAGCCGAAAATCGGTAACTTACGGTGCGATCCTGCTGGTTGCCGGTCATTCACTGATGGCCTATCACGGATCAGCCGCCTACATGGATGGTGATACCGTAGTCCGTGATGATGAAGCGATCAATATTTTCTTTCTGGCGCTTGCGTTAATCATTACCGGTGTCGGCTTTTTAAAAGCGAATATCACGACCGTTGTAGGGGCGCTTTACGGACCAAAGGACCCACGCCGGGACAGTGGTTTTACCATATTTTATCTTGGGCTAAATCTGGGAGCGCTGGTTTCCATGCTGCTAGTAGGGTATGTGGGGGAAACCTATGGCTGGAATTACGGTTTTTCCATTGCGGGGATCGGTATGCTTTTTGGCCTTCTGGTGTTTTTATGGGGACAAAAGCTGCTTGTCGGGCATGCGGAACCAAATAATCCTGAGATATTAAAAGAAAAAGCCCTATTTGGCATTTCAAAAGAAACGGCCATTTACCTGTGCGGGATCGGCATGGTCATCGCCAGCTGGATTTTAATGCAGTATCAGGAAGCGGTGGGATTTCTTCTGGGAACGTCCGGCGCCGTCATGGTTGCAATTATTGTCGCGTATGGGTTTATGAAATGTACCCGTATTGAGCGGGACCGCCTGATTGTCGCGCTGATACTGATTGTGTTTCAATCGGTTTTTTATGCCTTGTTTGAACAGCAGGCCGCGAGCCTCACCCTCCTTGCTGATCAGCAATTTGACAGAACCATATTCGGGTGGGAAGTAAAAGCCTCTCAGGTTCAGACCATGAATACATTATTTGTATGTTTGCTGGCACCGGTAATGGCATGGATATGGCTTGCACTGGGTAAAAGAAACCTTGAACCGTCAATACCGCTGAAATTTGCCATGGCGATGCTGATTATTGGGGCGGGATACATAATTTTTGCCAAAGGGCTGGCGATTGAAAATCAAAACGGCAAAAATTTCTTATGGCTTGTCTTTATTTATTTTTCCCTTTCCTGGGCGGAACTATTTATTATACCTGTCGGGCTTAGTATGATTACAAAAATAAGCGTTGCCCGCATTGTCGGCATGATGATGGGGACATGGTTCCTGTTTATGGCAGTTGGCAATTATATGGCGGGCTGGATCAGTTCCCTGATGGGGGTTGATGGTCACGGGGTTAGCGCGGAACTGGATATGACCGCGACCATGGATGTTTATACCACAATTGGGATGGTAAGTGTGGGTGTCGGTTTATTTATTATAGTACTGACCCCCCTTCTGAAAAAAGGCATGCATGGCATCCGTTAAAAAACGGTCATGATTTCGTCAAGCGGTTTTTTCCATTTGGCATGCTTCGGTACTGTCGCATCTTCTGCGGGATGACCCACCACAAGGATCATTTCGGGTTTTTCACTTGCTGGGCGCTCGCATAGTTCATTTAAAAACTTCATCGGGTTTGGCGTATGCGTCAGTGTAGTAAGCCCCGCCTGATGAATCGCTGTTATGAGGAACCCGGTGGCAATACCGACAGATTCGTTCACATAATAATTTTTGAATTTTCTGCCTTTACGGTCAGTACTGGTGCGCTGGGCAAATATAACAATAAGCCACGGTGCCGTTGTAAGATGCGGTTTATGGTCATTGGTTCCAATGGGTTCAAGCGCCCCCAACCATTCGTCACTTGCGCGACCGGCATAAAATGTGCGTTCTTCTTCTTCGGCAGCATCACGGATTTTTTGTTTATGTTCCGGGTTTTCAATCACGGCAAAATGCCACGGCTGATGATTGGCACCGCTGGGGGCAAGCCCGGCTGCTTTGATACAATTTTCAATTACCTCGCGCGGTACAGGCCGGTCAGAATATTGCCTTACGGTATGACGTTTTTTCATCAGTTCGTAAAAGGCTTGTGACCTTTTTATCATTTCACCATCACTTATATCCCAGCGGTCGGGAATGGGCAGTTCAACATAATGATTATCAAGCGGTATTGAGGATGCGTATTTGGGGTCAGTTTCTGCCATGGTTATCCCTGTATGATTTAAAGAATTTGCATAACTATAATTATAAGAAGTCACATGTGCAACTAATTGAGTTCTTCTTTTAAAATTTCAAGCTCTAGCCATTCTTCTTCCTTAGCTTCTAGATCAAGGGAAAGTTTTTCAAGCTCTTTTGTGTATTGGGTAAAACGCGCAGGATCCTTTGAATATAGGTCGGGACTTGCAAGTTTGATTTCAAGGTCGGCAATAGTCAGGGTGAGTTGCTCGATTTCCTTCGGAAGGTTTTCCAGCGCATATTGATATTTATAACTTAGCTTTTTAGTTTTTTGGTATTTTTCGGCCTTATCCTGTTTTGATTTTGCAGGCTTAGGGTTATTTTTATGTTTTGGCGCATCAATGCGGTTTTTTCTCTGCCGTGCATAATCACTATAACCGCCGGGATATTCCCGGACATCACCGTTTCCTTCCATGGCAATGGTGGATGTGACCAGCCGATCCAGAAAATCACGGTCATGACTTACCAGCAGAAGGGTACCATCATAGTCACTGAGCACATCTTGCAGCAGGTCAAGTGTATCCATATCAAGATCATTTGTGGGTTCATCAAGTATCAGTAAATTTGTCGGTTGCGCCAGTATTTTGGCAAGCAATAGGCGGTTTTTTTCCCCGCCGGAAAGCGATCCAACCGGGCTATAAGCCTGACTGGCATCAAATAAAAAGTCCTTCAAATAAGAAATAATATGTTGAGGATGTCCCCGCACCATGATGTGGTCACTTCCGTCACTAAGGGTTTCCCAAACAGTGGCGGTATCTTTAATCAGGCTTCTGTTTTGATCTAGAAAGGTTGCTTCAAGATTTGTACCAAGCTTGACACTGCCCTGATCCGGGTTTTTCTGACCGGTTAATAATTTGAGCAGGGTTGTTTTTCCGGCACCATTCGGGCCGATAATGCCAACCCTGTCACCTCGAAGGATTTTTACTGAAAAATCCTTAAGTATAATATTGTCTCCATATGCAGCACTTATTTTGTGTGCCTCTATCACCTTTTTACCGGACGTTTTGCCGCTGTCTGTGGCAATCCTTACGCTTCCTGTTACAGCAATTTGCGAAGCGCGTTTTTCACGAAGCTCCCAAAGGTTTCGCATACGTCCCATGTTGCGTTTGCGTCTTGCGGTTATACCTTTATGGGACCAGTCCGTTTCCTTTTCAATAAGCTTGTCAAGCTTTGCGCGTTCGGTTGCTTCCTGCTCCAGAATAGTTTCCGACCAGTTTTCAAAATGTGAAAATCCTTTATCAAGCCCTCGGACAATGCCACGGTCAAGCCAGAATGTCGTGTTGGTCAGGTTATTCAGAAAAGCACGGTCATGGCTGATAAGCACCAAAGCGCCGCGCCATGCTTTTAGTTTTTCTTCAAGCCATTCTATGGTTGCGATATCAAGATGGTTTGTGGGTTCATCAAGTAGCAGGATATCTGTTTCGCTCACTAATGCCCGTGCGATGGCAGCACGCCGTTTTTCACCACCTGACATTGTGTCTGTGGCCATTTCAGCATCAAGACCGATTTCGGCAAGCATAATATCCACCTGAAACTTATCATGTTCAGAACTGCTGACCAGTCCGGAGGCGACATAGTCATGGGTAGTTTTATACCAGCTTAAATCCGGGTCCTGTTCAAGATATGTGACATGACATCCCGGCTGGATAAATCGTTCACCACTGTCCGGTTCAACGGTGCCATGAATAATTTTCATTAATGTTGATTTCCCGGCCCCGTTCCGCCCGACCAGTGAGATGCGGTCGGTGGAACCAATTGCCAGATCAACACCTTTAAACAGTGGATTAGCACCAAAGCGAAGGGTCATTTCTGTGAGTGTAAGCAACGGAGGAGCCATTTAATTATTTCTCTTGCATAAAAGATACTGGAAATAACATAATTGTGATCTTCTGTTAATAGAAACATAAGGGTATAGAACCTATATATAAGTTGCGGGAATTAGAATAACTTTAACCAGTAAGGTAACATAATGTTGATTAAGATCAAAAATTCATGGGAACTAACAGAAAATGATGTAACTTCGCAAAGCGCCTATTTATCAAGGCGTGATCTTCTAAAAACAGCTGGGATCATAACAGTTGGTGGCATTGCAAATATGATGGTGCCGGGGTTTTCACTGGCTGAAACGGCGTTAAAATCAAAAGCAAACGAATATGACGGTGGTGATCTTCGCGATGAGCAAACAGCAATAGAAGCGGTTCGACGTTATAATAACTTTTACGAATTCGGGATGAACAAGGACGACCCGGCAAGGAATGCCCATACATTAAAACCAAAACCATGGACCGTGGCTGTTGATGGTCATTGTGAAAATAAGGGGACCTATACGGTTGAAGACCTTATCGATTTTAATAATCTTGAGGAACGTATTTATCGTATGCGCTGCGTTGAAGCGTGGTCCATGGTGATCCCATGGGTCGGTGTGCCCCTGTCCAGTATAATTGATAAACTCTCTCCCACTTCAAACGCTAAATATGTTTATTTTGAAACCCTTGTTGATGAAGATCAGATGCCGGGTCAGCGGCGTGGTATCATCAAATGGCCATACCGCGAAGGGTTAAGGATGGATGAAGCCATGCACCCGCTGACGATCATGGCCGTTGGTCTTTATGGTGAAACGTTGGCTAACCAGAATGGTGCACCAATGCGGCTTGTTGTACCCTGGAAATATGGTTTTAAAGGTGTGAAATCGATCGTAAAAATATCCATCGTGGAAAATGAACCCAATTCAAGCTGGATGCGTCTGGCACCCCATGAATACGGGTTTTATGCAAACGTTAATCCCGATGTACCCCACCCCCGCTGGTCGCAGTCCAAGGAACGCAGAATTGGTGATTTCAGCAGGCGGGCCACTTTAATGTTTAATGGATATGGCGAAGAAGTGGCCCATCTTTATACCGGGATGGATCTTCGGAAGTATTATTGATGATTAAAGATCCCGTAAGGCCCATTCTGCATTTGTTATGTGCGGCACCGGCTATCTGGCTTGGTTATCAGATCTGGTTATGGCTTAATTTTCTACCCCATGAACTGACAGCTAACCCAATAGAATTTAACACTGATTTCACAGGTGACTGGACAATCCGGTTTTTGCTGGTCACACTTTCAATTACACCCATCGCCAAACTCACTAAATTGCGTGTTTTAAAATATCGTCGGGCGGTCGGGCTTTATGCTTTTCTATATGGGCTTCTTCATTTTCTTAATTATATGGTGCTTGATTATTACTTTGACTGGCCACTAATACTCGAGGACATATTCAAAAGACCGGCGATTAGCTTTGGTATGGTGGCGTTTACAATTCTTATTCCGCTTGCGGTGACATCCTTCCAATTTATGATGAAGAAACTTGGTAAAAACTGGCAAAAGCTTCATAGGTTAATTTATGTAATCACCATTTGCGCCGTTATACATAATTATATGATGGTCAAAGCCGATGTACTTATACCCGTTATTCATGCTATGATCCTGACAGGTTTGTTAGGGTACCGGGTTTATTTGAATTGGAACAAACGGAAAATACGCTTAAAAAAACAAACAGTATGAAACAATCTTCGCATAGCATTACGTTTCAGACAACGGGATCTAGTCTGCTTGATATAACAGGCCCGGTATGTATGTGGGTGCGTGAGCAGGGTTTAACCGAAGGGTTGCTGACCATATTCATCCGCCATACGTCGGCGTCCCTGACAATACAGGAAAATGCCGATCCGGATGTGCTTTTTGATCTCAATAATTTTTTTAGAAAGCTGGTGCCCGATGATCCGCGCCTATACCGGCATAATGCAGAAGGTCCCGATGACATGCCGGCTCATATAAAATCGGCACTTACAAATACGCAACTTAGCATCCCGATAGTGGACGGCGATATGGTGCTCGGTACATGGCAGGGTATTTATATTTTTGAGCACCGGGCCCATGCCCATAAAAGGACTGTTTCACTTCATATAATGGGTGAATAAATACTGTACATATGATTTTTATCCCGTCTATACTGCAAAAAACAGCAGGAAACAAAATGGATAAATTTATATCTGAAAATAAGCTCATTGACACACGTCGTGGTCTTCTTAAAAAAATAGGCTTAAGCTCGATTATTGCTACAGGTTTGGCCGGTTCAAAAGTGCTTGCGCAGGGTATTAATTTTGCGGATAGCAAGAACCTTACCGATGATCAGTTATTTGCCGAAGTCAGAAATCAGCTGATGCTGAAAAAAGGCATTGTGTACCTTAACACGGGTACACTTGGCCCTGCACCAAGGCTTGTGAATGATAAAATAGCGGCTCTAATGACCCGCCTCGAAGGAAATCCGGCAATCGAAAATTTTGGGCCAATGGGGCAACAAATGGAACTTACCCGGGGCAAGGTGGCATCATTTATGGGTGTGGATGAGGATGAAATTATCCTTACCCGCAATACGACCGAAGGGATCAGTACGGTTTGTTCCGGTATAGAATGGCAGGCAGGTGATGAAATCCTGACGACAAATCACGAACATGGCGGTGCGGAAACCGGACTTGATTTTTTACGTGATACCAAAGGGGCGGTGATTAATAAAATAACCATGCCCTATCCTGCAAATAACAAACAGGAACTTCTTGATCTGATTTCCGCCAATATAACGGATAAAACCAGAATTCTGCTTCTTAGTCATGTTGAAACCGTCACGGGTCTGCGCTGGCCGATTAAAGACGTGGCTAAATTAATCGAAGGGCGAAATATACTTTTCATCGTTGATGGTGCCCAGGCACCGGGTATGCTTCATATTGATCTACATGATTTGGGATGCGACGTTTATGCCTGTAGTGGTCATAAATGGATTATGGGACCGAAGGAAACCGGTATACTTTATCTTAAGAAAGATATTCAGCATCTGGTCAATAACGTTTTTATTACAGGTGGCTACGGTGTTTATTCACATTCATCGGGTACGAGAAACGCACCTAATATCATTGGTTTTGGGGACGTTCTCGAATGGCATATGGCAATAGGGACACGGCGTACGGAGGCAAGATGCATGGCACTTGCCGATTATTGTCGCGCCGAACTTTCAAAACTGGACAAGGTTGACATTATAAGTCCGGATAATCCGGAACTTTCATCTGCAATTATCAGCTTCAGTCTTGATGACGATGTGTCTAACGGCGAAGTGTTCAGCGGAATGCGTGATAAAGGCATCACGATTAAGCGCCTGCCGCAGTATAATGCGATACGTATTTCCAATCATATGTTCACAACTAATAAAGATGTGGATCAGATGATCGCTTCGCTAAAGGAATATCTGACTTAGGCCCCGCCAACAACGGGGCCTAGCTCAATCTTAGCCCAGCCCGATCTTAAAAGTCGTAAAGAATTCCGATACGCGTAATTGTGTCTGTTTTCTTACGGTCAATGGGCGCATCGCGGTTGTAAATCACATCAAATGATAGTTTGCTGCTTAGTGCACCGCTTATCTGCAATGTATAATCCGATTTATTTTCTATAACGACCTTATTCCCGACATAAACCTTTGTTTCGTTTTCAAAGTCACTTCGTTCATTAATGTTCCATGAAAACAGACTTGATGCATAAGCTGTGATGTCTGTTTCATAATCTGATACTGCGGTCGGCCTTGTGATCAGCACGGCAGGGCCGGCCTCAAGGTTCCATTTATAGCTGTCATTGTCGAACACATGAACACCATAACCGGCATTGAGCGTGAACCGTTTGTTAAATGCACCAAAGCTATCACCTTCAAAGCTGGCAAAGCCGGATACATAGGAAATTTCACTTACGCTGTAATCATTTTTAAATGCAACCCCGTACCGTCTTTTGTTTGTCACACCATCACTGGTGTTAAAATCGAAATATGTCGTGATGGTTTGCTGGAAAGGTTCGGCATCGCGGAAGAATTTTGTGGCTGCCCCGAATGATTTCTGATCCGTATTACCCGTTGTAAAGACGCCTGTCAGTTCAATTTCCTTTTCCCATCCCGGAAGAAATGAGTTGGATACTCTTTCGGCTGTGCTATCAGAAAAAATGCTATCATCAGAAACAAGCGGTGGCGGTGGAGCTGGCTCTGGTTCAGGTGCCGGTTCAGGCATGATCTGCATTGCCACGTTCCTGATTTCCGCTTCGTCATCAGGATTTGCAGCGATCAGCAATTCAACAAGCGTTGCGAAATCCTTGCCGCCATCTTTTTCTGCAGCTACCATGAGCAGGTTAAACTGTTCGGGTGTTACCTCCGCATGCAGGGTATTTGGAAGGAGGGGCAGGCAAAGCAGTCCAGTACCCAGAGCTACTTGAGCTAGTCTTCTGGTCATTTTCTTATTCAGGTCCTATTTTGTAAATGTTAGATAAAACGACATGGGTACGACGGATGCGATGCTATCAAGGCCTGCCAGATTGCGAAGCTCTTCTATTGCATCCAGAAGTTCATATTCATCCGCATCAATAAACATGACGCCGTGCGGTGTTACCATAACCTTGTTTTCAGCAAGACGCGTGATAACAAGCATTACATCATGCTCAAGTTTTTCACCCACGAGTTCAAGTCCGATGGTGGCTTCAATAACACGGCTGGTGCCAATTTCCTGATCCTGATGGGCCTGTAAATTCATATCGCCGGTAAGTTTTGCAGATACGTTTTCAGCAACTTTAAAAACGATATCGCGCATACGCTGGTCACGAAGTTCAAGCTGCGTATCAACGGATGCAAGTGCAATTTCAATATTAATATGTCCGTTGTCGTCAATCGTTCCGGAGATCGTTTTAAATGTGTTGCTTTCACCGATCATGGAATTTTTTATCGTTCCATATGAAATGTTGGAATTTGCTGCATCAAGCGTCCATTCAGCAAACGCCTGACTGACAAAAAGCATGGTGATTGACACCAATGCTAAAACAGCCCTGATTAGTTTGGTTTTAATCATTTTGACACCCCGTTTGTAAATTTCTTTAATTTAAGTGTGTAGAGTATATCTCACATGGCCTTATCAGTTGCAAGTTTTTATCATTGCTATAGCGGATAAAAAGAGGTTCCATTACGTTGCATTTTACGCAGTGAATCAGGCACATTAAAGGCAGGACCATATTTATCGCAAAGTTCATCACATTCATTGACGAATTTTGAAATACCAATTGTATCAATCATGCTGATTGGTCCGCCTGTCCATGGTGCAAATCCCCAACCGAAAATAGCACCAATATCAGCATCTTCGGCTGCCGTTACGACATTTTCATCCATGCAGCGCACAACCTCCAACGCCTGTCGGTAAAGTAGCCTCTTTGTGACTTCCTCCTGAGATGGCTGTTCAGCCGAAACCGGATAATGGTCAGCAAGGCCGGGCCAGAGAAATTTTTTGCCGTCTTCCGGATATTCATAAAACCCTTTTCGGTTTTTCTTACCTTTTCGTCCAAGGTTAAATAACGTTTCGATAACTTCGTGACTTGCTTCTTTTTGATATTTATCGCCGAGCGCGGCTTTGGTTGCTTCCCCGATATGATGGCTTAGATCAATACCGACCTCGTCATTGACGGCAAAAGGACCAACGGCCATTCCGGCGTAAACACCACTATTTTCAATAAGAGCCGGGGAAATCCCCTCCGCAAGCATATTTGATGCCTCAAGCGGATATGTCATAAAACAGCGGCTGGTATAAAACCCGCGGCTGTCATTGACGACGATTGGTGTTTTTCTGATCTGGCGAACATAATCAAGTGCTTTTGCCAAGGCTTCATCGCCGGTATTTTTGCCAAGAATAATTTCAACAAGCGGCATTTTATCAACCGGGGAAAAGAAATGAATGCCAATAAATTTGTCTTCGTGGCTATATGATTTGGCGAGCATGGTGATTGGCAAAGTGGAAGTGTTTGATCCGTAAATACATCCGTCCGGTATTACGGCTTCGGCCTTTTTTGTAACGTCTGCCTTTACCTTCGGATTTTCCAGAACGGCTTCAATAATCAGATCGCAACCTTCAAGATCAGCATAATCTGTTGTTGGTTTTATCAGGCTTAGAAGTTGATCCGCTTTTTCCTGAGTAATTTTTTTCCGGCTTAAATCCTTTTCGACTAAACCTTTTGAATAGTCCTTACCCTTTTCGGCATATTCCATTTCCCGATCAAGGGGCACAACTTCAATACCGGCCCGTGCCGATACATATGCAATACCCGCGCCCATAAGACCCGCCCCAAGCATCCCAAGTTTTTTCGTTTTGGCCTCAGGCTGATCTTTTGGTCTGCGGATGAGTTTGTCTGCTTTGTTTTTATTGACGAACAATGTCCGGATCATATTTGGTGCGATATCGCCCATGAGCTGCTGCGTAAAATAGCGGCTTTCAACATCAATGGCCTGATCCATAGGAAGCTGGTGTCCTTCGAATACGGCTGACAGTATAGCAACAGTGGCAGGATAATTATTTTTTGTTTCCTTCTGCGTCATGGCCGGTGCACCCATAAAGGTCTGCACGATGTTTGGATCATAAACTCCCTGACCACCGGGTATTTTAAACCTTTTCTGGTCCCAAGGCTGTTCGGCCTTACCACCATCAAGTATCCATTTTTTGGCCTTTTCTACAATTTCATCAGCAGGTGCGATTTCATGCACGACATTATTTGACAATGCCTGCTTTGAAGTCATGTTTTTACCCTGCAGCAGATAAGGTAGCGCAAGTTGAATACCCATCAGGCGTGGAAGCCGCTGTGTGCCGCCGGCGCCGGGAATAAGTCCGATCTGAACTTCAGGAAGGCCCAGTTTTATTTTATCATTGTCGGCAGCGATCCTGTAATGGCAGGCGAGTGAGAGTTCAAGTCCGCCCCCAAGAGTAAGCCCATTGATGGCAACAGCAATGGGTTTTCCACATGTTTCCAGTTTGCGAAAAAGCTTATTTAATGAAAACGAACTTTCAAATATTTCTTCAGGTGTTGCATTATCTTTATTTGCAAGATCACCAAGCACCATGTTTAGATCAGCACCAGCAAGAAAGGCATTATCCCGACCAGACGTTATGACAGCGCCTTTAATCCTATCATTGGCTATAATGGTATCAATATGGCTATCAAGTTCCGACATGAACTCCTTATTGATTACATTCATGGATTGACCATCAACATCTATTGTCAGGAGTGCAATACCGTTTTTATCAAGATCAAATTTGATTGCCTTATTTGTCATAGCACTTCTCCCTATATCCGCTCAATAATAGTTGCAGTTGCCATACCGCCAGCGACACATAATGTTATCAGCGCATATTTTTTGTTTGTTCGTTCCAGCTCATCCAATGCAGTTCCAAGCAGCATGTTGCCTGTTGCTCCCAGGGGGTGACCCATGGCGATTGCACCGCCATTGACATTGACCTGATCTGTTCCAAGTTCCATTTCCTGACAAAAGCGAAGAACGACTGAAGCAAATGCCTCGTTGACTTCCCAGACATCAATATCATTTTTCGTAAGTCCGGCCCTTTCCAGTGCTTTTTTTGCAGCCTTGCCCGGTCCGGTGAGCATGATACTCGGGTCAGTACCTATATCCGCAAAAGAAACTATCCGTGCGCGGGCTTTAAGACTATATTTCTTCCCGGCTTCTTTTGTTCCGAGTAATACTGCGGATGCACCATCAACAATACCGCTTGAATTTCCTGCGTGGTGCACATGGTTTACGTTTTCAATTTCCGGGTATTTTTGCATAATTACGCTATCAAACCCAAGTTCACCCATATCATTAAACGAGCTTTTTAATGCCGCAAGATCGGCAGTTGTTGTATCCGGGCGCATATGCTCGTCATGATCAAGCATAACACGGCCGATGCTGTCTTTTATGGGAAGAATGGAACCCTTAAAATATCCTGCGTCCCATGCTGCTTTTGCACGTTTCTGGCTAAGAACAGAATATTCATCACAATCTTCACGACTAAAGCCATATTTGGTGGCGATCATATCGGCGCTGATGCCTTGAAGGACCGTACCGATTTTATTTGTTACCTGCGGATCAAACAGCCACGCACCACCGTCAAATCCCATTTGAACACGCGACATGCTTTCAACACCGCATCCTATCATCATATCGGCTTGGCCGGCCATGATCCGTGCCGCCGCATAATTTGCAGCAACCAGACCGGACGCACAGAAACGATTTACATGAAGACCGGGAACATCGTCCGTATATCCAGCCATGATAGCGGCAAAGCGGCCAATATTTCCGCCCTGTTCACCCACGGCAGTAACACATCCGGTGACAACATCGTCTATATCTGCCACATTAAAATCATTTTGTTCGCGTACCGCTGTCAGAACCTGTGATAATAAATTAATAGGCGTTATTGTATGAAGGCTGCCATCCGGCTTGCCGCGTCCCCGTGGGCTTCGTACATGGTCATATATAAGTGCATCTGTCATATTTGGTTCCTAAAAGCTTTTGGCATCCATAGCCATTACATCATCCGCGCCGGCTTCTACTTTATAGCGAAGCGATGCGGTTTCAGGCAATATATGGCTGAAGAAAAAGTTTGCGGTTTTTATTTTATCTTCCAGAAATGTTTTGTCCCCCTTACCACCTGCGATCATTTCCTGCGCTTTTAACACGATGGTGCCCCAGGCAAACCCCATTGAAACCAGCGCCATTAAATTAAGATAATAATGTGCTGTTGCGCCAGCGTGATCCGGATTTTTCATCGCATTTTGCATAAGCCACATTGTTGCGGCCTGTTGGCGCTGTAATGCTTTTTCAAGCTGACTGGTATAGCGGGTCATACTTTCGTTATCTTTGTTGTCATCGATAAATGATTGGATAAGTGTAAAGAATTTCCGGATTACTTCACCGTTGCGCCGCGGCAGCTTGCGGCCGATCAGGTCCATTGCCTGTATACCGTTGGTGCCTTCATATATAGGTGCAATACGTGCGTCCCGAAGGAACTGCTCCATTCCCCATTCGGTAATATATCCGTGACCTCCAAGACACTGCATGGCCCGGCTGGCTGCTTCAACACCCTGATCTGTCATATAGGATTTTAACACCGGGGTCAGTAAGGCGAGCATATCTTTTGCATTTTCCCGTTTTTTTTCGCCCGGATCGCTATTGGATATATCGATCTGTAGCGCTGCCCAGAGGATCATTGCCCGTGCCCCGCCGATGAAAGCCTTATTGGTCATAAGCATACGGCGTACATCCGGGTGAACAATAATCGGATCAGCTGATTTATCCGGGTATTTTGCACCAGTAAGTGACCTTCCCTGCATTCTTTCCCTTGCATAATCGGCAGCATTCTGATGCGCCACTTCTGCAATCGCAAGGCCCTGAACGGCAACACCGATCCTTGCTTCATTCATCATTGTGAACATGGCACGCATACCTTTATTTTCAGGACCGAGCAAATAACCTCTGGCGCCATCATAATTAAGAAGACATGTGGCGTTTGAATGAATCCCCATTTTTTCTTCCAGTGAACCACAACTCACACCATTTCTGTCGGCAAGGCTACCATCATCATTGATATTGATTTTCGGCACTATAAACAGACTTATACCTTCGGTTCCCTCCGGCGCTCCTGCGATACGGGCCAGAACAAGATGGATAATATTTTCGGTCAGATCATGATCGCCAGCGGATATAAAAATTTTGGTGCCGGTAATGCTGTATGAGCCATCATCATTGGGGGTGGCCTTTGTGCGCAACAAGCCAAGGTCCGTACCACAGTGGGGTTCCGTCAGGTTCATCGTGCCCGACCATTCACCGGATATCATTTTGGGCAGGTATTTTTGCTTTTGTTCATCTGTCCCCCATGTATGGATAGTTTCTGATGCGCCCTTGGTAAGACCGGGATACATTGCCAGCCCCCAGTTTGATGAGACCATCATTTCATTCAGAGCAATGCTGATTGACATGGGAAGTCCCTGGCCACCATATTCAGGATCGCCGGTAAGGCTTTGCCATCCACCGTCCCTGAATTGGTCATACGCTTCCTTAAATCCTTTAGGTGTTCTCACCACACCATTTTCCAGTATACAGCCTTCTTCACCGCCACTCTGATTTATGGGCTGGAAAACATTTTCGGTTAATTTTGCCGCTTCTTCCAGAATTGCATCTATCAGGTCCGGTGTTGCTTCCTTAAAGGCTTCAAGCTTAGAAAATTGCTGCATATCGAAAACATCATGCATCAGGAATTTATAATCGTTTACCGGTGCGTCATATTTAGGCATCGAAATTCCTTATTTTTTGATTGTTCGGATGTGTCAATTGAAAAAATTGATCTCTCAAAACATACAAGTAAATACTACCATCAATATATCAATAGTCACGAAGGATTTTTACCCAACTTAAACACTGATAATACAGTGCGCTTTCATTTTAAGAGTAGTAATTAGTTTCACCTTACTTGCTTTCTTATAAATATAAAATATGACTATTTCGTGATATGATTGTGCCTTGCGGGTAATCGTTTTTAGGTCTATATAAGGCCAAGGATTGATTCTCTGTTCGCGCTTTGCCTGATAGTGCTGCGTATTGAAGTGGCAAAGGTTCATAAACACCAATTTAAATAGTATATATAATGCAGATCTACCTGCCCATCGCTGAACTTTCTATGAACATCTTAGTTCTGTTTGCCATGGGGGGTGGTGTGGGCTTTTTATCCGGAATGTTTGGTGTTGGCGGCGGATTTCTAATCACTCCGCTGCTTATTTTTTCCGGTGTTCCTCCTGCTATAGCGGTTGCGACCGAAGCTAATCAGATCACGGCAGCTTCTGTGTCTGGAGCTGTTGCTCACTGGCGACGCGGTGGTGTTGACTTTAAAATGGGGATGGTGTTGATAGCGGGTGGTGTTGTTGGCACATATATAGGCGCGCTGATTTTTACCTATCTGCGTTCGATAGGCCAGGTGGATTTAATGATTTCTATGGCCTATGTTGTTTTCCTTGGAAGTATCGGTAGCCTTATGTTTGTTGAAAGTGTACGCAGTATTATCCGTGCGCGACGGGGTGAGGTGCAAAAGGTCGTAAGACGTCAGCGTACGTGGGTGGATGCGCTTCCCTTGAAGATGCGGTTCAGAAAATCAAAAATGTACGTTAGTGTCATTTTGCCCCTTGCAATAGGTGCGCTTGTTGGTGTTCTTGCTGCCATAATGGGGGTTGGTGGTGGTTTCATCATGGTGCCAGCTATGATTTATTTGCTTCATATGCCGACAAATGTGGTTATCGGTACGTCACTTTTTCAGATCACATTTGTAACTGCAGCTGCAACATATCTGCATTCAATTAATACCCAAACAGTCGATGTGGTTCTTGCCGTTATTCTGTTGACGGCCGCGGTTATCGGCGCGCAGATTGGCGCTGTATATGGCGCAAAATTAAAGGGTGAGCAGCTTCGTATATTATTGGCCGGCATGGTGCTATTGGTCTGTGCCAAAATGGCTTTTGACCTTGTGGTGGAACCAGAGGAACTCTTTACCGTTTCTGCAATAGGTGCGGAGACAACGCACTGATGTTTAAAAAAGTACTTGCCTCATTATCAATTTCAATTTTTATGAATACAGCCGTATATGCTGAAACACTGGTCACCGACCTTTCACAAAATGAAATACAGATCACATCACAGTTCGCCGGAAGTCAGCTTTTACTATTCGGTGCATTGGAACGTCACGCAGCGGAAAGCATTCAAACGGATGAAATATCGGTTCAGGGGCTTGATTATGATATTATCGTTGTTGTTCAAAGTGAGCCAAGGGATCTGGTAATCCGCAAAAAAGAAAACGTTGCGGGTATATGGATTAATAATCAAAATGAAATTGTCCGGGGCGTTCCAGGCTATTATGTAATTGATTCCACCCGTCCCCTTGACGAGTTTCTATCTCCGCTGGACCAGAGAACCTTGGGTTTGGGCTTAAAGAATATCAAAGTTACCAATGACGATGATATCGAAGTTGATGAATATAAAGAAGCACTGATCCGCAATATGGTTAGCAGACGTCTTTATCAGGAAGACAGCGGTAACGTTATTGTTAAGGATGAAATTCTGTTTCGCGCAAACCTTGATTTTCCATCAAACATGCCTGTTGGAAAATATAAAGCAGATGTCTATCTTGTGCGGGACGGGAATATTATCATCAACCACAGCACGGATTTGCTTGTTGATAAAATCGGAATAGAAAGGCTGATCTATAACCTCGCTCATGAGTTTCCGCCTTTTTACGGCATATTAGCTGTCATCATTGCTATTACAGCCGGTCTGTTCAGCGGGTTTGTTGCAAGAAAAGTTGCATAACCCTCCTCTAATGGGTGATTGATCCTTCTTTATCCCTGCTTACGTTTAAATGTTGTGCAATGTTTGTCCAGATTTGAGCGGCCTGTTGATTGCCTTGTGTCCGGGATGACTTAATGATTTCATATGCGTATCCAAGCGCGTTACGGCCATATTGATTGAGCAAGTCTTGTGCGGCTATTTTTAAAAACGGGACGGGACTTATGCCCATTAGTTCCATCTGTGTTATGATAATAGTGATTTCTCTGTTCAAGCCCTTAAACGGACATAAACCGGCGTTATTTATAGTTAAACAAATTTCTGACTTCATTCATATGTCTCCTTGAATAAATACAAATGCAAAGACCGTGCCAGCATTTAAATACTAACTTTTATAAGGATTTTTAACAGGAACGTTGTTGATGGGTATAAATTGCAGTGATGTTAATCATCAATTAATCAAAAAATGCCTACTTAATAAGACTTGCAATTACCGACATTCCTGTAAATATACACAGTAAGTCATCAATTGAGGAATATATGGTAGAAAGATTAAGAGCATTACGTCAGGTAATGAGAGAAAATAAAGTTGCAGCATTCCTTGTGCCGCATGCTGATGAACATCAAAGCGAATATACACCCAAATATGCCGAAAGGCTCAGTTGGATATCGGGCTTTGACGGATCGGCCGGCTTTGCCTGTATTACGCTTTCTAGGGCCGCGCTATTTGTGGATGGCCGTTATACACTGCAGGCAAAAAACCAGGTTGATGGCAAGGCTTATACGCGTCTGAATATTCCGGATGATAAGCCCGAAGACTGGCTTTTTGATCAGTTGAAAAGGGGTGATGTTGTTGCTTATGACCCATGGTTACATACAAAACCGTGGATAGAATCTGTTGCCAGCAAACTGGCAAAAAAAAATATTGAATTAAAAGCATATCAAACCAACTTCATTGATGAAGTATGGAAAGACAGACCGGCGCCTTCAAAGGCAAAAGCTATAGTCCATAAAGACAGGTATTCGGGTGAAAAGTCACCCGATAAAAGAAAACGTATTGCGGCAGAATTAAAATCTCGTGGTGCAAAGGCATTGGTAATAACGTCGCTGGATAGTATTGCGTGGCTCTTTAATATACGGGGCAGTGATGTTGAACACACACCTTTGGTACTTAGTTTTGCAATATTATTTGATAATGCCAATGCAGTCCTTTTTATTGATCCGGATAAGCTGGACAAGGAAGTTAAAACACATCTTGGAAAACAGGTTGAGTTCAAGCCCAAAGAAAATTTCATTAAAGATGTTAAAAAACTTTCCGGAGATGGTCTTAAAATTATCGCAGATCCAAAAAAAGCACCAGCAGCTGTTTTCGATATGCTTTCAGCCGGAAAAAGTGAAATAATAGAATTAAATGATCCCTGCCAACTTGACAAAGCTTGTAAAAATGAAGTTGAGCTTGATGGTGCACGTAGTGCACATATTCGTGATGCTGTTGCTGTGTGCAGATTCCTTCGCTGGGTTGATGAGAATGGGCCGACTGGGAAATATGATGAGCTAGATGCAGTTCAAAAATTGCTTGATCTGCGTAAAGAAGTACCGCTGTTTCAGGATACCAGTTTTGATACTATAAGTGGGGCAGGCCCCAATGGGGCCATCGTTCATTATCGGGTAACGGAAAAGTCTTCGCGTAAACTCAATAAAGGCATGATTTATCTTTGCGATTCCGGAGGACAGTACCTTGACGGAACGACGGATATAACACGTACTGTTACGATCGGAACGCCTACGGAAGAACAAAAAGATCACTTTACGCGCGTTTTAAAAGGACACATTGCGCTTGCGCAGGCGCGTTTTCCCAAAGGCCGAACCGGCGCCCATCTGGATACTCTTGCCAGGAAATCCCTTTGGGACGTGGGGCTTGATTATGAGCATGGTACCGGACATGGTGTTGGAAGCTATTTAGGTGTTCATGAAGGGCCGCAATCTATTTCCCCGTTGGGGTATTCAACGCCACTTAAGCCAGGCATGATCCTTTCCAACGAACCGGGATATTATAAAACCGGCGAATATGGCATTCGGATTGAAAATCTGATTATTGTCAGAAATAGCGAATATGAAGAAGAAGAAAGGCCGATGCTGACATTTGAAACAATCACTCTGGTGCCAATTGATACAAGATTAGTGAATGCACATATGATGTCTGCTGCTGAAATAACCTGGCTTAATATATATCATGCCAAGGTCAGGGAAAAAATTTCACCCATGCTGTCAGGCAAGGATAAAGAGTGGTTATTAAATGCAACAGAATCCATCACATCACTTTAAGTAAAGATATTTTATACTCAAATAATAAACTTATTATTTGAAACAGGGCGCATATGAGTAAAGAAATTAATTTCGAAGAAAAATCAGGTCTTGGTATTATTACACTTACAAGGCCGGATGTATTAAATGCACTTTCCTGTGAAATGTGCCACTTGTTAGATGAGAAACTTAAAATCTGGCAGGATAACAGTTCTATTAAGGCTGTAATAATTAAAGGCGCAGGTAACAAAGCCTTTTGCGCAGGTGGTGATGTAAGGGCAATTGTCGAACAAGGATCAGAAAATAACAGCATCGCTAAAGAGTTCTTCGCCACAGAATACAGAATGAATGCCAGGATCTTTCATTTTGAGAAACCATTCATTGCACTTTTGGATGGCATCGTGATGGGAGGTGGCGTTGGTGTTTCAATTCATGGATCACACCGGATTATCACTGAAAATACGTTATTTGCCATGCCGGAATCGGCTATTGGCCTGATACCAGACGTTGGGGGTAGCTATTTTCTTCCAAGAATGCCGGGAGCGCTTGGTAGTTATCTTGGGCTTACGGGTGTTCGACTTAAGGGGGCAGATATACTTTATGCCGGCATTGGTACGGCATATATGCGTTCTGATAAATTAAACGATTTTGTTATTGCCCTGGCCGATGGTGAAATAAAAAGTCATGATGATGTAGATGCTATATTGGCTGAGTTTGCCGATGATCCTGGGTCGGCATCTCTTGATGAATTCAGAGATTTAATAGATGCGGCATTTGGTGAAAATACCATTGAGGATATTTTTGAGCATCTGAGTATAATCGATCATAATTGGGCAAGGGAAACCCATGCCGTTTTATCAAAGATGTCCCCGATCAGTCTTAAGGTCATACTTGAACAAATACAAAGGGGCGCAAAACTTAAATTTGATGACTGTATGATTATGGAATACAGGATAGTCAGTACCATTTCCTCCTATGACAGTGATTTTTACGAAGGTGTAAGGGCGGTACTCATTGATAAAGATCATAACCCAAAGTGGGTTCCGGGTAGCTCGGCGGAAGTTTCCAATGAAATGGTTCTTGCTCATTTTGAAATGCCGGTTGAAGGGGATCTGGTTCTTTAAAAAGTGATACTGTGTTTAAAAGTCATCATTTTTTTCTGAACCGGGTGCATAATTGTTAGTTTTGTTGAATGCAGACATAGCCGATTACTCATATTCGCTATTTTTTGTGATGCGTAAAACCGGTCCCCCAGTATTGAATGTCCAATTTCATCCATATGAACGCGAAGCTGATGTGATCTTCCTGTGAGCGGGATTAAAGATAACAGGGTTTTATCCTCATATCTTTCAATAACATGCCATTTCGTCCTGGATGGTTTTCCTATGGCATGATCTACTTTCTGTTTTGGTCTGTTCGGCCAGTCACAAATGAGGGGCAGATCAACTTCACCTGAACTCCTTTCCATATTTCCAAATACGAGTGCTGTATATTCTTTTGCAACATTTCTATTTTGAAACTGAAGACTTAAATGTCGATGGGAGTATTTATTCAACCCCATAATAATAAGTCCTGATGTGTCCATATCAAGACGGTGTACTGTTAGCGCAGTTGGAAAAGTATCTTTTGCCCTTTTTTCAAGACAGTCAGCAAGGTGTTCCCCTTTACCGGGCACTGTTAACAAACCGGATTGTTTGTTCAGCACCAAAATATCATTGTCGTGAAAGATGATATCCAGATATGGCTCTTGTGGCGGGTTATAGTATTTAAGTGTCATGACGATGTTTTATATGGCGAAAAAGAAATATGATATGATATAAACTGTTTTTCCTGTAATAGTCCCTAAGTTGCTTAAGATTAAGAATTTTATATACTAACAATCAATGAAAATAGATAAAAATATGAAGGGTTTAATCTGCGGCTGCGTATAAGAAAATGGGTAGATTGATAATTAAACTGGAGAGACAATGGCCCGTCTAGTATTTAATGGATCAAAATTTGGGCTGCTTATTATTTTATCATGCAGTACTTTGTTTGTTACAGGCTGTGCACCTCAGATTAATGTTGATGAACAGCTTGATTTAGTGGCAATTCCGGCTGCATGGCAAAGTCCGGATATTGAAGCAGCCCGTTCTGAGTTAAAATGGCTTGATGCTGATGAAGCCCAGGATTTATCGGCAATTGTGCTTCGCGCGCTTGAAAATAATCCAGATCTGAGAATTTCTGCAAACAGACTTAGGACCGCACTTGCACAACAATCTATCATTGATGGTGCACGCAGTGTCACAGGTGATATAAGGGTCAGTGCATCTCGCAGCGGTGATTTTGAAAGTGGTACGGCAGATAATCAAAGTTTTTCACTGCGTGGCGGGTTAGCGTGGGAAGCGGATATCTGGGGCCGCCTTGCCAGTGATAGTGCTGCGGCTGAGCAGAATGTCCTTTCACTTAAAAATGACCTTGAATATGCCCGTATGTCACTTGCAACAAGAACGGCTCAGCGCTGGTTTGATGTGTCGGAATCCATACTTCAGAATGATCTTCTGGAACAAAACCTTGGAAAACTTCTTCAGGCACAGGATCTGGTTGACAGCCGCTATGCACGCGGCCTTGTGGATGTTCTGGATGTGCTGCAAATTGAAACGAACGTTGCAACAGCACGATCAGGTCTGGCAAATCAGCGCCAGACAGTTACTGAACGGATGCGTATACTGGAAACGCTTATCGGGTCTTATCCGACGGGAAAGGTTCCGCAGGTGGTTTCATTGCCAGTCCTTGACAATCTTATAAGAATGGGAATTCCGACAAACCTGTTGGAAAAACGGCCGGATATTCTATCTGCCCGTAATCAGGTGCTGGCGGCAAATTATGATCTTAATGCGGCAAAAAAGGCTCTTTATCCATCGTTAAGCGTTTCAGGAAGTACAAGCACCAGCGGCGATGAAATTGGTGATATTGTTGACATTGATACCCTTGTCTGGAGCGTCGTGGGCAATATCGTGCAGCCGATATTAGATGGAAGTCGTCGCAGGCAACAGGTGGTGATTAATGAAGTAGCACTGGATAGTGGCATTGCCAATTATGTCAGAACGATACTCACAGCATATGAAGAAGCAGAGAACGCCCTGACAGCAGAGGTAACCCTTGCGGAACAGGAAGAACATCTGGCAATAGCGGTAGAACGTGCTATAGCCAGTGAAGAGAAAGCATTGGACCAGTATAGCAAAGGACTTGTGGATATTCTCTCGCTTGTTAATGTGCAAAGAAACAGAATATCGTCCCAGCAAAGCCTGTTACGTGTGCAACATAGACGTCTGTTGAACCGGGCGGATCTGCATCTTGCCCTTGGCGGAGAAAATATCGAAAATTACATTAATCAGATGGCGGACGCTGTGCAGACCACCAGTAATCAGGAAAATTTATAATGAAAAACAAATATTCACAACTGATGATTGTTGGAGCAATTGTAGCCATAACAGCCGTTGTTTTTACAGGCATGTATATAATGCGCCCGGTAGCCCCCGTTGAACGTCTCGAAGATCCAGTAGAGCGGTTGGAAGTTACCACGGCCAAAAGGCAGGATGTTTTTCCGACTGTCAGAACCCAGGCGGTTGTCGAAAGCCGATTAAATATTAATCTCAAATCGCAAGTATCAGGGCAAATTGTCTATACATCACCAAAATTCCTTACGGGAGGTTTTTTTGATACCGATGAAGTTATCCTGCGTGTTGATCCAAGCGATTATGAACTTGCGCTTGTCCAGGCAGAAGTGAATGTTGCTCGCGCCCAGCAAACACTTAGTGTTGAAAGTGAACAGGCTGAACTTGCGCGGCAGGATTGGGAAAAATACGGTGAAGGTCAAGCAACAGAGCTCGTCTTACGCATACCCCAGCTCCGTGAAGCTGAAGCAGCTCTAAAAGGTGCACAGGCTAACTATGAAACGCAACGCATCAGACTGGAACGAACAGAAGTAAAGGCACCGTTTCCGTTAATGATAGATCAGAAGCAGGTGGATTTGGGACAAATCGTTGGTGTAAACCAGGATCTTGCGAGTGTATTTGGTACGGAAGAAGCAGAGATAAGGCTGCCGCTTAGTCAAAAACAGCTTGATCTTCTTAATGTTCAGAGTGTCGGAATTCTTGATGAAGATGATGTGCTGGATGTTAAGGTACGTGATCTTACCCGTGGTGATGATATTGTTTGGGATGCCAAGATATTAAGGCTGGAAAGTTCCATTGACCGAAAAAGCCGTGTTTATTACGCCATTGCAACAATTTATGACCCGATGAACCTCGAACAAAATAAGGAAACCCCGCCATTGTTGCCTGGTGTGTTTGTTGATTTGGAAGTTCTGGGACCAAAAATTGAAAACGTATTTCATATCCCCGCAAGTGCCATGCGCGATGATAATAATATTTATATTTATGAAAATGAGAAACTCATCACAAAGCCGGTTGTGGCGCTTGACCGTGATCAGGAATTTTTCACTATTGCGTCGGGGATTGAGGAAGGTGAAACCTATACGACATCTCCACCATTTTCATATGTTCCAGGTATGAAATCAGTGGTTGTCAATCTAGATGGTGTGCCTGTTGGTGGCCCACGCGGTGGTCGGCCGGGCGGTGGTGGTCGACCGGAAGGTGGTGGCGGTACGACAACTGCTGCTGCGCAAGCGGGTACGGAAGCTACGGGTAGGCCGGAAGGAAATAGACCATTTGCAAATATGTCGCCTGAAGAACGCCAGGCTGCAATTGCTAATATGACACCTGAGCAACGCGCCGCAATGCAGGCACGCCGTGCTGCGGCTCAGGGTGGAAGATCACAACAGGGAGAAGGTCAATGAGAAATTTAATTGCCTGGTTTGCGGATAATCACGTTGCGGCGAACCTGCTGATGATACTTATCATTATTGGTGGCGCAGTCAGTCTACCGCTCTTAAGGACAGAAGTTTTTCCATTTAACACACCTAATGAGATTTCCGTTACTGTCAGTTATCTTGGTGCTGGGCCAAATGAAGTGGAACAGAATATTACCATCCCCATTGAAGATGCACTTAAAGGGGTTGCAAATATCAAGAAAATGATATCCCGGTCACGACGTGGCAGTTCTCAGGTTAGTTTGCAACTTGATCGGGGTGCCAATATCCAAATCGTTATGGATGAAGTTCAGTCCCGCATTGACGGTATCAGGTCATTTCCCCGTGATATTGAACCGCCACGCGTTCGACACGACATTCAAAATGATGACATTATTGATATTATTGTGTCTGGAAATACAGACCAGAAAACACTGGCCGGTGTTGCACGGCGTGTGCAGCAGGACCTTCTTGCTCTGCCGGATGTGAACCTTATTGAAATAAGGGGCATGCCGCCTACTACAATCAGTATTGAAGTATCCGAATTTGATTTGCGGCGACTTGGGATTTCCATGGCAACAGTCGCAAATGCGATCAGTAACAGTTCGGTTGATATTTCGGTTGGTTCCATTCGTAATGGATTTGGCGCTTTGCAGATCAGGGCAGAGGGCCGTGCCTATTATGAAAAGGAATTTGCTGAAATCACCCTGCTTCAACAGCCGAACGGTACACGTATCAAGCTTGGAGATATTGCAACGATCCAGGACGGTGTCAGCGAAAGACCCTTTATTTTCAGATCAAAAGGTAAACCTTCTATCATTATGGAAACACAGCTCAGCCCGGGCCAGGATGTGTTGAAACTTACTTCTGCTGTAAAAGAATATCTTGAAACTGCTGCGCCGACATTTCCACAAGGCATTACGGTAACCACATGGCGTGATGACAGTGTTGAATTTTATCAACGACTTGAAATGCTGATAGAAAACAGTCTGACAGGGCTTGTGCTTGTATTTGTGCTCTTGGTGATGTTTCTTCGTTTGGATCTGGCGCTTTGGGTGACCTTCGGTATTGTAATCGCCTTTAGCGGTGCCTTCATGGTGATGAAGCTGTTTGATTTTTCAGTCAATCAGATATCACTTTTTGGTTTTCTACTTATTTTGGGGATTGTTGTCGATGATGCCATTGTTGTCGGTGAGGGAATCCATTCAACCCAGCGAACGAAGTCCAAGGGATTAAAAGGGGCAATACAGGGGGCCACGTCATTGTCCCTTCCAATTACGTTATCCGTATTTACCACGGTACTAGCGGTAATCCCGCTGTTGCTTTTTCAGTCAGAAACCGGGCAGCAGGCACGTGATATTGCCGTTGTTGTGTCAGGGGCGCTTTTATTCTCACTTGTGGAATGTTTGCTCATTCTTCCTTGCCATTTATCAGGCACAAAACCTTTCGAACCGAATTTTGCCTGGTATAAGAAGTTTCGCGTATTCCAGAAGAAAGTAGCCCAGTGGCTTATTGATTTTGCGCGCAATAAATATAAACCATTTATTGAAAAATGTCTGACGGTTAAATATATGACTGCAACCATATTTTTCTCCGTACTGATATTATTCACAACGGCTTATGTTCTGGGTTTTGTCCGTTCAAGTTTCAACCCGGAAATTCCAAGTAATATTTTACGTTACAGCGTTGAACTTTCCGAAACTGCATCGGACGAAGTAAGCAGAAGCCTTCACGATAAAATGGTTGAAGCAATTGGTGGTCCAGGTGGAATAGAAGAGGAATATGAAGCCAAAACAGGTATGGCACGCAATATACTGTTTCCCAATTACGACAGTTTTGTTTTTGGAAATAACATCCGCATGTCGCTTGAAATGTCTTCGGAAGCTATGGCAATACTTGATCCTGAAGAAATCATGACTGCCTGGCAGGAACGTGTAGGGGAAGTACCGGAAGCCGTTGAGGTTACTTTACGTAATTCTCGAAACACCGATCGTCGTGGCGGTGATCTTAGTTTCTATGTTTCTGCCAGTCGGGATGCTGATCTTGAGGAAGCCGTTGAACGTATCAAACTTGAAATGCGTGATATTCAGGGTCTGACCCAGATTTATGATAACCGTGACCGCCAGCAACAGGAATTAAGGCTATCGTTGAAGCCGGAAGCTGAGCATTATGGCCTTACGCTAAATAGCTTAAGTGATCAGGTTCGTCTCGGATTTTATGGCCGTATCGTACAAAGGATACCAAGGGACGGTGATACAATTGATGTTCATGTCCGCTATCCTCTTGAAGCGCGTCAAAACCTTAATGCACTACGCGAAATGTATATCCGTACACCAGATGGTGGTGAAATACCATTTAGCATGGTTGCCAAAATGGATTATGTCCCGACACTTAATTCACCTGAACGTGTTAACGGCCAGAATATCATTAAAGTGCAAGCACGCATGAACAAGAATGTTGTTTCACCATATGAGGCGTATAAACATCTTGATGATGGTATTTTCGAAACCCTGAAGAATGAGTATTCAGGCTTCGCTGTCTTTCCAGATGGCGAGATAGAAGAGCAGGTTATTTTCTTTGCCGAGACCACATTCTATCTTTCACTGGTGCTCCTTGCGATTTATGCATTGTTGGCGATAGGCCTTCGGTCTTATATTGAGCCGCTGATTATTCTTACGGCCGTACCGTTTGGTTTCGTTGGTGCATTGATAGGCCACCTGATCGTTGACATGCCTGTGAGCTTATATTCATTCCTTGGACTGTTTGCCGCTTCGGGTGTTGTTATCAATGATAATCTTGTGCTTGTTGACTGCATCAAAAACCTCAAGAAAGAAGGAATGAAATTCACCGAAGCAATTGCCGAGGGTGGCCGCATGCGATTCCGTGCGATTATCCTGACATCGATCACAACATTTGTTGGTCTAATTCCTATTATGCTTGAAACCAGTTATCAGGCGATCTTTATTATTCCAATGGTTGTATCGTTAACATTTGGCGTGCTTTTTGCGACAATGATCACTCTGATCTTGGTGCCATGTTTGTATGATATTAAAGATACCATTGCCGAAAAAATTAGTGCCTTACGCACTAATAAGGATGATGCAGCAGAAGAAATCGGCGCGACAGAATAAGATTTATACCGGCGGAGGAACGATTACGGTTATGCCGCCCAGTTCCTCCGTCATTTCAATTTGACAGCTTAGCCGACTGCCTTTTCTGCGATTATCCAGGAAATCAAGCAGTGCACTTTCGTCTTCATGGGCACTACCTACGATCGACTGAAACTCTTGTGGGATAATAATATGACAAGTGGCGCAGGCGCATGAACCACCGCAATCGGCATCAATACCTTTGACATTATTTTCCACGGCTATTTCCATCAGCGTGAAACCAATTTCAGCGTCCACAGTACAGGAATCCTGATCAGGTGTGATATACGTAACTTTTGGCATTCTTTAATCATCACTCACTTTTATCGCACTGCTGGCTTTTATTTCTTCCATAACGACATATGTATGGGTGCTGCTGATATCCTTGATGGAGGAAAGCTGTTCACCCAGAAATCGTCTGTAATGTTCCATATCACGTGTTCTTACTTTTATAAGATAATCAAATCCGCCTGCGACCATATGACATTCCTGAACTTCGTCCATGCGCATAACTTCTTCACGAAAATTGTCTAACGCGCGGGTGGTTGTCCGGTCAAGTGAAACCTCAATAAAAGAAACCAATGCCGCGTCCAGCATCTTTGGATCCAGAATGGCGACATAATTCATTATGAACCCTTCTTTTTCGAGCCGTTTTACCCTTTCCAGGCAAGGCGTAGGACTTAGATTGATTGTTTCAGCGAGTTTTACATTCGAAATGCGGCCATCTTGTTGCAGTAATCTTAATATTTTTCTGTCAATCCTGTCGAGTTTGCGAAAACCGTTCTTACCCGGTGACCTGTCCGTTGAATTTATCATGGCTGATATCTCTTTATGCGTTTATTTAAACAGTGGAATTAAATTTATAACTCTGTTTTATCAGCATTTTATTCTATAAACTTGCAAATGGATAGATTTAAATATAGTCTGAAAGTAGGTCGCTAAAAATTCAGAAATGAATTTAAATTCTTTGGTTGACTTCAGGAGTTTAGGGGCGTAGATGGTGTGTTTTTTAGGGCATTAAAAAGCCATAATTTAGTGTACATACTATAACTTAAGTAAAGTAATAGTGCCAAAGAACAGGAATACCATGAGCGAACAAACTATTGAAGAGCTTGCCAAAAAACTGATCCGCCGTATGGGTCGCAGTCAAGCAATTGAAATATGTGAAGCGAATAAATGGTTAAGGGTATTGGAGCATATCAAATCGCTTGATAAGAATGCTCAAAGCGCATAAGCTGCGCTGAAGTATCTTTTTCAAATATCTCCCTAAATTTTAAAATCATAAGGGTGGAGGCATGTATTACAGCGTTTTCAACCTTTTTAAAATTGGTGTCGGGCCATCGAGTTCGCATACTGTCGGACCTATGGTTGCGGCAAAAGCTTTCCTTTGTGCCATCAATACTATTGATGATGTCGCATCCGTCATTATTGATGTATATGGGTCATTAGCATTGACCGGGCTTGGCCATGCGACTGATAAGGCTTTATTATTGGGGCTTGAAGGATATGAACCTGCGACGGTGGATCCATCTATAATTGATAGTCGCTGCGATGAGATCAGACAAACAAAAAAATTGAAACTTTTAGGGCAGAAGGGTATCTATTTTAATGTGTCGGAACATATGCTTTTTCACATGGAAAAACTTCTGCCGCATCATTCAAATGGGCTTTGTTTTACGGCCTTTAACGCGAAGGGTGATAAGATTGCCTCGGAAAATTATTATTCCATTGGCGGTGGTGCAGTTTTAAGTGAAGCAGATTTTGGCCGTAACACACCACCACCGGAAGAAACACCGGTTCCTTATCCCTTTGATACAGCGGCTGATCTACTCAAATTATGTGAACTTCATGACTTTTCCATTGCAGAATTAATGTGGGAAAATGAAAAGGCATTCAAGTCAAAGGATGAAATCAAGGCTGATTTGGACGATATCTACAAGGCAATGGAATTTTCCATCGATCGTGGGTGTTCTGCAACCGGTAAGCTTCCAGGTGCCTTAAAAGTGGATAGGCGTGCTTCGCGGGTTCTTGCTTCTTTACGTGAGGCGCAGGAAAAACAATTAAGTGACCCCTCTGTGATCCTTGACTGGATTAATTTATGGGCTCTGTCGGTGAACGAGGAAAATGCCGCTGGTGGCCGTGTCGTTACAGCACCGACCAATGGCGCAGCAGGTATCATTCCGGCAGTTCTTAGATATTATGACCGGTTTTATAATCGTGGAAATAATAAGCAACCCGTTTATGATTTCTTGCTCACGGCTGCAGCGATCGGGTCGCTTTATAAAAAGAACGCATCAATTTCCGGTGCCGAAGTTGGCTGTCAGGGTGAAGTGGGTGTTGCGTGTTCCATGGCGGCGGCTGGCCTTACTGCCGTAAAAGGCGGTACTATTTTTCAGGTTGAAAATGCGGCTGAAATCGGGATGGAACATAATCTGGGCCTAACATGTGATCCTATAGGCGGATTGGTACAAATCCCCTGCATTGAAAGAAATGCAATGGGAGCGGTTAAAGCCATCGATGCTTCTCGCCTTGCACTTCGTGGAGACGGCAAACATCATGTATCTCTTGATAAAGTTATTGAAACGATGCGTCAGACGGGCAAGGATATGCAGGAAAAATATAAAGAAACCTCCAAGGGTGGACTTGCTGTAAATGTAGTTGAGTGTTAATAGCATATTATGCTGGATAATTGATTAATATTTAGATAATATATCGGTAATAATGCTAATAAAGTAGGATATTTTGCTATAAATATGTGAGAATTCAACCTATTCTCTAATATAATTATTTTTTTGAGGTGTCCAAAATGTATGCTTTAAATGATGTCAAAAATATAGCAACGCTTCCCCTTTCTGAAATCAGGCAAAGTTTGCGTGAAATGATTTACGCGGATGAAGAAAAATGTGTTGAAAATCTGTTACAGGCAACAGAGCTTACAACCGGTGAACGCAACAGACTTGTTGACCGTGCCAGGGGGTTTGTTAGTAAATCAAGGGCAGAAAGCGACAGCCAGGGCACCATGGATTATTTTCTGCAGGAATTTGACCTTTCCAATAGAGAAGGGGTTGCCCTAATGTGCCTTGCAGAAAGCTTACTGCGGGTGCCGGATGCTGCGACAGCAGATAAATTGATCAGCGAAAAAATAAGCGCCGGAAAATGGTCTGACCATAAGGGACACTCAAAAAGTACTTTTGTCAATGCGTCCACGTGGGGATTGATGCTTACAGGTGAATTTGTTGAACTTGGCGCGGAAGTAAAGGAGAATACAGACAACTGGTTTAAAAACCTCATCAAAAAAACCGGCGAACCGGTTGTGCGAACTGCTATTATGCAGGCAATGCGCATTATGGGCGGCCAATATGTACTGGGCCGCACGATCGGGGAAGCCATTAGTCGTGGCCTTAAGGAAAACACCGCCGAAACACGTTTTTCATTTGATATGCTTGGTGAAGGCGCACGAACCCTTGATGATGCGGATCGTTACTTTGCAGCTTATAAAAAAGCGATAGTAGAAATTGGTAATCAGAATAAAGAAAATAACCCATACGTTGCTAACGGAATATCGGTAAAATTTTCAGCACTTCATCCGCGCTATGAGATGTCCCATCATCACATTGTAATGGATGCTATGGTTCCACGTATTATTGAACTTGCAATAATGGCGAAGGAAAGAAATCTTGGTTTTACCATTGATGCCGAAGAAGCAGACCGCCTTGACATATCCCTCGATATATTTGAAACGCTGGCAAGGTCCAGGGATCTTCAGGATTGGGATGGTCTGGGGATAGTGGTACAGGCTTATCAGAAGCGCGCACCTTACGTGATTGACTGGTTAAAAGCACTTGGAAAAGAACTGGGTCGTAAATTTATGGTGCGTCTTGTAAAAGGGGCTTACTGGGATAGTGAAATCAAACATGCGCAGGAAATGGGCCTTGCCGATTATCCAGTATATACCCGAAAACCGTCAACAGATCTTTCCTATCAGGTTTGTGCAGAACGCCTGATGAACGCGCGCGATGTTTTTTACCCGCAATTTGCCACTCATAATGCCTATTCCATTGCGCTTATTCTTGAATTGGTCAGAAAATGGAATATAGGGGCAGAAGAATTCGAATTTCAGCGTTTGCATGGCATGGGACACCTTCTTTATGACGTGGTAAGAAGGTATGTTGATGAACCCTTTGCAATAAGGGTTTATGCGCCTGTTGGTGCCCATAAGGATCTACTCCCTTATCTGGTGCGCAGACTGCTTGAAAACGGTGCAAACAGCTCCTTCGTCAACCGGTTTATGGATGGGGACGTACCGGTTAATGAACTGATGCAGGATACAATTAAGCTGGTAGAGGAAAAATCCCCGCGTCGGCATAGCATGATCCCGCTTCCAAAAGATATATTAAGCCAGTCAGGCCGTGAAGCATTACCGCGCAAAAATGCGGAAGGATTTGAACTATCCGACCCGCTCGAAATTGAAAAACTAAATGAAGAGCTAGCAAAAAAGCATATCTGGGACGCGGGACCGATAGTTAGCGGCAAAATGATACTGGAAAATATGGAAGATGTTGTTAGCCCCACAACCGGGAAAGTTGTAGGTCGGGTTGGGATTGCAACAGATGAAGATATGGAAGCGGCCTTGATTGCATCACAAAGCGCACAAAAATCATGGAATGCACTCGGCGGTGCGACACGGGCGACAATACTGAACAAAGCGGCTGATGAGCTTGAGAAACGCTGCCATTATTTTATGGGATTAATTGCGCACGAAGCGGGTAGAACACTCGCGGATGGTCTATCGGAAGTCCGTGAAGCGGTTGATTTTCTGCGCTATTATGCAGGGCATGCCGTTGAAAAATTTGAAGGTGGAATATCGCTGCCCGGCCCGACAGGGGAACGAAATGAGCTTTACTTACAGGGGCGCGGCACTTTTTTATGTATCAGTCCGTGGAATTTCCCGCTGGCCATTTTTCTTGGTCAGGTTTCGGCCGCACTTGCAGCGGGGAATGCGGTTATCGCAAAACCGGCAGAACAAACGCCCATCGTAGCCGCCGAAGCCGTGAAAATAATGCATGAATCCGGTGTGCCGGTTGATATACTTCATCTTATCACAGGTGACGGGGCAACGGTGGGCGCGAAACTTGTTGCGGATGAACGTATTGATGGCGTCTGCTTTACCGGTTCCACTGAAACCGCAAAAATCATAAACCGAAGCCTTGCAAATCGTGATGGTGCGATTGTGCCGCTCATTGCCGAAACGGGCGGACAGAATGTCATGATTGTTGATAGTACAGCGCTTCCCGAACAGGTTGTCGATGATGCTATATCATCTGCGTTTCAGTCTGCGGGGCAGCGTTGCTCTGCGCTTCGTGTGCTCTATATTCAGGATGACGTGGCAGATACCATTATACCGATGCTTAAGGGGGCGATGGATTGTCTGACACTTGGAAATCCAACAAAGCTTTCAACTGATGTAGGACCAGTGATCGATATTGACGCTAGACAGCTGTTGATCGACCATGCAAACCGTATGGATAAGGAAGCAACATTGCTTCACCGGCTTGAAGTGCCATCAGAATATGATGAGGGTACATTCTTTGGTCCAAGACTTTATGAAATATCGTCCCTTGATGAGCTTAAAAAGGAAGTGTTCGGGCCGATCCTTCATGTAATCAGGTATAAATCTAAAAATCTGGATCTGATACTTAAGCAGATTCAGAATACAGGGTTTGGCCTGACGCTTGGTGTTCATAGCCGTATTGAGGAAAGTGCTGACTATATATTCCGCAACCTTGATGTGGGCAATACCTATGTAAACCGTAATATTGTGGGTGCTGTGGTTGGTGTTCAGCCATTCGGCGGACAGGGACTATCAGGAACCGGCCCCAAAGCGGGCGGGCCAAGATACTTGTACCGTTTTGCGACCGAGAAAACGCTTACCATTAATACTGTGGCGACAGGCGGAAACACGGAACTTTTCGCCATGGAAGAAGAATAGATTTAAACACAACAAGAGCAGAAATAAAAACGGCGGATCAATAAAATGACCCGCCGTCTGTTTTTTATGTCTCAGGAATTAATATTCCATATCAAGGCGAAGCTCGAATGTACGCTCACGACCATAGTAATAATGCCGTGGGCCAAGTGACCAGTCACTACCGTAACGTTGTCTCTTATACTCAATGATTTCCTGATTAAACAGATTCTTCACGTGAAGAGCAACTGTAGCAGTCTCACTTAGATTAAATCCAAGTGCCGCATTAAATACGGTATAAGCTGGTGAAATATCCGTTTCTAAAGCACGGAAATGGGATTTTGTTTTACCATAACCAGATGCATCAATACGAACGTACCCTTCATTTTCACCAATAGTAAAGCCTTGGTCCAAGGCGATATAGTAGTTATATTTTGGAACCATGGTCATGTCATCTCCAGCCGTTGCTTCGATGGATTCAACATTGGATAGAATTGTCGACTTGGTATAAGAAGCGTTCATGACCAATTTAGTCGTATCGGATAAGTTTGTTGTACTTTCAAACTCGATACCTTTTGAACGGGCTTCACCGGCGTTTGCTGAATAGCTGAACCCGCAAGAAGGCATATATACGCTAACCTGTACGCCCGTCCAGTCGATCTGATATACAGCAGCCGAGAAACTAACCCTACGGTCAAATGCAAATCCTTTAAAACCAATTTCATAGTTTTTAATCTGGTCTGAACCGTAACGGTCAGTGTAGTTATCAATGTCTGGTGATGTACAATCCTGAGGAGGGGTTGGACCATTGTTACCACCGCGGCGGTAACCTTCAGAATATAATGCAAAGATAGAGAACTCATCAGAAGGCATATAGTTCACACTGAATTTCTTACGTGTACCATTTTCACCATCTTTAGTTACTGTATCAATTGTTCCCAGATCGCTAGGGTCAACCCAGATACCGCTGGTTTCATCATGCAGATCATCTTTAAGGTTATAGTAACGAAGACCACCGGTAAATTCGATACGGCCCCCATTGCTAATTTCTGCAGTATAACTTGCTTCACCGAAAGCAGCGAATTCTTCTTGCACCCATTTATGAACTGTATAGTTATAGTTCTTGGTAGGATCACCATACAGTGTTTGACCAAGCGCTGTTGGGTCAGCTAGGCCCCAATAGTCACCCCACAGGTAAGCTGCAATTGCGCGGCTTCTGTTGTCGGAAGCATGATACTGCCATTGTCCGTCTGTAGTTGGGTCTAGCCAGTATTTGTCATAGAACGTACCAACAGTCCATTGGAACGGGCTTTCATAATCGTTGGATTGAAGTCTCAGCTCGTGAGTCCAGCGTTGGCTATCTCCTTCATCAATGATCCATGTGCGGAACATGTCGTTGGCATCATAACGTGTCCATGCGGATTGACGACCCCGATTTTGTAAATCGCGATATGAACCAACATAGCTCAGGTCAACACCTTCAATAATGTTTTCCTGATCGAAAGTAAGCGCAAATAGATTTGTCTTGTCATTGGTATATGGATCCATCAGTTCCCAATCTGCAAACTTTGGATTATGGCCATTAAGCTGTGTACCAAAGCGATCATTGTAACATTCTACACGTGATGCATCAGCAGGATTACAGCTTGGGAAATCAAAGCCCGTGACATCATAGCCATACGGTGCGTTAGGGTTCGCAGACAGAATAGCCTCATAATAATAACCTGGTACTGAAAGATCAGACCAGTCACGTGTGCTATCGTTATCATGGAAATTAATCCATGAGAAGTTTAAGCGTGATTCTTCACCTGGTTCCCACATTAACTGTGTACGGATATAATGGTCGTTGTGGCTACCGGCTGTATTTGTATAGGCATTGTATACTTTGCCGGTTTCACGTCCGGATGATCCGGTAATACGCAGACCGATTTTATCTTCCACAATTGGAACGTTAACCATTGCAGATGCTCTTGTTCCAATACCGTCTCTGTTTTGCTCAGATGAAAACAGTACTGAACCACTTGCCTGATATTCATTCAGGTTAGGTTTATTCGTAATAACCTGAACAGTACCACCAATAGCATTTGATCCCCAAAGTGTACCTTGTGGACCACGTAGTACTTCGATACGTTCAACATCATAAAGGTTACCGAAGTCAAATTCGACACCGTCTGTCCATGTAGAAGTTGTATCTGGTGTACTGTCATTACCTCCTGAAAGGCCGCGCAGAATTAGCTGACCGCGTGGGTTAGCGGCTCCGGCGAAAGTTCTGTAGGCATCTTCCTTATCAATCAGGTTACGGTGGGCGATTTCCTCAGCACCGACAACGGCGATGTTCATTGGCACTTCGACCAACAATTCAGGTCGTTTACGCGATGTAACGTAAATGACGTCAGTGTTATCATCTGCCTGATCCTGCCCGGCATCCTGTGCAACCGCACTACTTACCGACAGGCCGGAAAATGCAACACCATACATCAAAGATGTTTTGAGCGATCTGCTCAAACAATTGAGTTTCATTTTATTTCCTCCATAGAAATATGATTTTTAAGGGATCACTCCTTAAATGAAGTACGCCTGAAAATGTATTGAATTTTTCCTAGCAAACGAAACTTTCAAAAAGCGAACCCTAACCTTATTAATACCACTTAAACAGACTTAGTACCACTTTAAAAGACGCTTAATACGAATTTTAAAGAAACTGCTTACAGCTCAAAAAATTGTTCCACTATTGAACTGCATTAGCCTTAACTTTTATCAGGTAAAAAAAATCGGTCAATTTATGTAAAATATGATATAACATATCAAAGTGATTTGATGTTTGTATAGTCTCGACCTGTTGGTGTATCAATGGAAACATACTTGCTTATTGCGGGGGATAACGTTTAAATAAAAGCAGACATCAAAATTTATAACTTCGTTTCTGTCTGTGTAGGCTAATAAACATTCTGGATTATCTAAAAGTGGCTAATAATGAACAATAATCATAATTTTTACCAATCTGTTACCAATTTAATCCAAAACAACCAAGTAAAACATGCAATAAAAGAACTTTCTGAATTTCTGGATGATGCGCCGGATGATGAAACCGCATTATCATTGTTAAGTAGTGCGTATATGCGAAATGGCGACGGTGATAAAGCAATTGAAATCAGTAAAATGGCAACGAAAAAACATCCGAATTCTTTTGCGGCGCATGCAGATTTGGGTTTTTTGTCTATGAAGCTAAAGAACGATAAACAGGCAATTTCTTCATTTGAGAAAGCGGCCGATTTAAATAAAAATCTCTATCCGGCTTGGGCATTTTTGGAAAAATTATACTTTGATAACAAGCAATATCCTCAAGCTTTAAAGGCCCTAGAAGAAGCGGAAAAAAATGATCCTTATGATGGCGACTACCGTAAAATGCAGCAGTCCATGAGTGAAGGTAATATTGCAAAGGCCGAACAAATAGCCCGTTCTATGCTACAGAAACAACCGGGACACCCAAGAGCAGGATTTATGCTCGCATATATTGCCAGCACAGTTGAGGCACATGAACAACGCGCCGAAATATTAAGCCATTGTCTGGCTTATCATCCCGCTAATCAGATTTTAAGAAAAGAACTCATTAAATCTCTAGAGGAATTAGGAGAGTACAAACAAGCCCTTCAAGAAGCAGAAACATTGGTCACTACTGAAAAAAGTTACATTAATTACTGGGTTTTAAGCCGTGTTTACGGCCATCTTGCTGATCATGAAGGCGCACTTAAAACGGCGGAAAAAGCAAGTGAATTGGTCAGCGATAACGATGAAGAAAGGGGCAAGGTAGATCTTCTACGTGGCCACGCGCTTAAGATACTGGGCAGGAGGGAAGAAAGTGAAAAAGCTTATCAATCCTGTATTAAGAATACTCCGAACAATGGCGCTGGTTGGTGGGGGCTTGCTGATTTGAAAAATTATAAATTTTCTGATGACGATAAAGATGTAATGGAAAAATTGGCTGATAATGAAAGTGCTGAGATGGCCCAAAGATGTCAGGCTGCATTCGCACTTGCCAAAGCCTATGAGAATGATAAACAAAGCAAAAAAGCGTTTGAATGGTACAAAAGGGCAAATGATTTACGACCTGATATAGAGTTTGATCCGAAAAAAAATAAAGATTTTGGCGAGAAACTGCGTTCAGTTTTTAACCATAAAATGTTTAAAACAATAGCCAACCTTTCACATAAGGCACCAATCCCGATTTTTATTCTTGGCATGCCTCGGGCGGGATCAACGTTGATAGAACAAATACTGTCTAGTCACAGTCAGATCGAAGGGACTATGGAACTGCCCACCTTGCCTAAACTTGAGCGATTAATAAAAATATTTGGCGGTAAAAAGTTCCAAAAACACTACCCTGAAAGTTTGCAGTATTTTTCGGTAGATGAACTATCTAACTTTGGGGATTCTTATATTGAAAGAACTAACATATACAGAACCGGAAAATCCTATTTTATTGATAAACTGCCACCAAACTTTGAAAAAGTAGGGTTAATCCACAAGATTATGCCGCAAGCAATCATTATTGATGCCCGGCGCCATCCTATGGATTGTGGCTATAGTGCTTTTAAGCAACATTTTGCCGCCGGTCATGAATATAGCTATAAACTCGAAAATATTGGAGATTATTACAATGATTACCTTTTAATTATGGATCATTGGGATAAAGTGCTGCCGGGAAAAGTGCTTTGTGTACAATACGAAGATGTTGTCCATAAAACAGAAGAAATGGTCAGAAAAATTCTGGATCATATCGGTGTGGAATTTGAAGAAAGCTGCCTTCGTTTCTTTGAGAATAAACGTGCTGTAAAAACAGCAAGCAGTGAACAGGTGCGTCAACCAATTTATACAAAGGGTATCGGTCAATGGAAGCCTGTGGAAAAGGAACTAGCACCGCTTATAAAAAGTCTGGGTTCTGAAACACTGGCAAGATTTGAAAAATATCTCCCTGTGGACTAAGGATGAAACAGATGAATTTAAAAACAAAAGCTATAATTTCACTTTTATCTCTCCCGGTAATGATAGCGGCTTCCGCGTGTTCGCAGCAGGACCCTTTGGAAGCAAAAATTGTGGCAAAAATGGGAGAGTATGAAACCGCCAGGGCATTGATGATAGAACGAAATTATCTTTCCACTAATCCGATTACACGGGAAGAATGGGAAGCACTTTTTATATCAAACCCCGATGGACCGTTTTCAGAAACGGATTTCGAGCAGTTACAGGAACGTCAGACCAGCATAATTTTGCAGAGCAAAACAATTGCCGAAGAAAATTCGGTGATTGACCTGAATCTGCTACGCGATGATATTCCTGCGCTGGCAGATTTTTGTTATCAGATCCCGAAAGGTGGCATGCTTCATGTCCATCCATATGGCCTTTTCACACGTGAAATTGTCACTGAAATTCTGACAGAATATAACCCGGTTATTGAGCAGGAATATTTTATAACGACGGTCAAAAATCAAAATCAGGTGCTATATGATCATGAAATTGTTGCTCTTAGATCATTACCCGGGTCTTCAGCTTTTCTTGATTTGACGCCCGCTGAACAAAGCCTGTTTATAGACTTTTTCTTTCTGCCGACGGATCCGGTTTCCCATGATTTCACCCGATTTGACGCCATCTTTGCCTTTGTGATCTGGATGGTGGAAGATGATTTTCTGAACGAAAAAATGGAACGGCTCTATCTTGACTTCCTGCACCGTGCGGCTGATCACGGTATAAGCTATATCGAATTTACAAATGGTTATCCGGCAAGTCCGGCAAGCATTGAACTCCTGACAAGTTGGTCCGCCAAATTTCTGGAGGAAACGGGTGTTGTGGTACGTTGGAATTTAGGAATGGTGCGTTTCTTGCCCGGTGAGGTCATCGCCGACTATTTTAAATCGTGGAATGCGCTTCTGGCCGAAAATCCGACAGATGCCATTGTCGGGATAGATATGTATGCCATTGAACGGGGCAATCCGGCGCTTGAAAAAGCGCAGCATTCCTATGGGTACCTTGTTGGGTATAATAATGAACATGAAAATCATCCGCTTGATATGACAATGCATTCCGGGGAAATGGGCGATCCGCGCAATGTGCGGGATGCTCTTATTATGGGTGTATCCCGTTTGGGGCATGGTGTACTGCTTGATCAAGACCCCATTGCGATCGAATATGTACGCCGCCATAACATTGGTATTGAAATGAATATCAACAGTAATCACCAGCTGTCCGTCCATGATAAAAATAAAGCACCACACCCGTTTCTGAAATTCCTGCGGCTTGGAATTCCTGTCAGTCTTTCAACGGATAATGACGGAATATTTGATACCAACAGATCAAAAGAATGCATCGCCGCGGTCAGCACCACGGATGTCAGCTATAATGAACTTCGCGCCCTAAGTTATAACAGCATCACGACCAGCTTTGCATCAAATGCGACCAAACAGGTACTAATCAATGATCTGAATAGTCGCTTCATTGATTTTGAAAAAGAGTATGCAAACTAACCTTTAAGTGCACCTGCGGTCAGGCCTTGCACAATAAATTTCTGTATATAGGCAAAAAATAGGCAGACAGGAATTAAAGCAAGGATCATCGCCGCCGCCATCTGCCCCCAGTCCACAGAAAATTTGGTGACAAAGTTCATAATGCCCGCCGGAAATGTCATTTGCGATTGACGGCTGATAAACATAAGTGCAAATAAAAGCTCAGACCATGCGGCGGTAAAGACAAACCCCAACGTTGCCCCGATCCCGGGCAGGCAAAGTGGCAATGTTACTTTTTCGAGCGCCTGCAGCCGCGTGCATCCGTCAATCATCGCCGCTTCTTCAAGCTCCATTGGTGTGCCATCGTAAAAGGATTGCATCAGAAAACAGGCAAAGGGCAGATTAAATGCCGTATAAACGAGTATCAGTCCGCTGATACTATCGACCAGATTTATATAGGTAAGCACATTATAAATAGGGGCAATAACCATAACTATCGGGAACATTTGCGTAAGCAGTAAAATAATCAGCAGGGTTACTTTCCCCTGAAAGTGAAACCTGGAAAGGGCATATCCACCGAGTACGGCAAATATCGTCACCAATGCGGCAGTGGTGATGGAAACAATAAAACTGTTTAAAAAATAATCGGGAAAACTGCCTTCAACCAGCACGGCATAATAATGATCCCAGGTAATATTGCTGGGCCAAGCCACAATCCCTTCCGAATAAAGCAACCGGTCCGGCGTGATGGATATTTTAAACATCCAGAAAACGGGAAACAGGGTAAAGGTGAGGAAGCCGATGATAAAGGGATATTTCAAAATTTTCATCAGATATATACCTTCATTTTCCGGCGAATATGACCAAGGGTAAACCCGTAAATCATCAGCATGAACAGCAGCGCAATTGAAAGAACGGATGCATAGCCGAAATCCATTTTCTGATACGCGGTATCATATATATATGTGGCGACAATCTGTGTCGAATTTGCCGGGCCGCCATTTGTCATCACTATGATAATTTCTGCAAAATTCGCAATCCAGATCGCCCGCATCATAAGCGTGATTATAATTGTCGGCGCGATAAGCGGCACCGTGATATGGCGAAACGCCTTAAGCCCGCTGATACCATCCATGCTGGCGGCTTCAAATATTTCTTTGGGAATGGACCGCAGGGCGGCAAGCAGCATAATCGTAAAAAAGGGAATGCCAAACCACACATTGGCGGTAATAGGCCCCCACATGGCGTGATCAGGATCACTGAGAATATTTTCAGGTATATCCATAAAACCAAGCCATTCAAACAGGTAAGGAAGCGGCCCGGTAACCGGATTAAACATCCAGACCCACATCAGCCCGATCAGAAATGAAGGTACCGCCCATGGCACAAAAAGAACCGGTTGAATAAATTTTATACCGCGAAATCCGTTATGAAGCAAAAGCGCGAGCGCAAGACCCAGTGTAAATTGGAAAAAAAGTGACGCGCTGGTCCAGAATAATGTATTAACAAGGCTTGTTAGAAATATCTCGTCTTCGCTTAAAATACGGAGGAATTGATCAAAGCCGACAAAGTCACGGGTTCCGGAAATCAGGTCAAAATTATAAAAGGCATAAGATATGCCCGTGACCAGCGGAACAAGCACCAGCAACAGAATAAAAAGAAGCATTGGTGCAAGATATAGCCATGGTTCAAACGATTTAATCATGGTTATTAAGCCACCTTTTTTGTGAAGCCGTCAGAAAATCCGCCCACATTTTTGCGGTTTCTTCCGGGGTTTTTTCACCAAGCATCATGGCCTGTCCGCTTTGGACAACCTGAATACTGTCAAATTCGGCAATGTCCGATAAATGGTTGGGATTAATCATATAATCCCACCGGTCATCCTGTGTGCTTTGAAGCCAGCCAGCACCAATTTCACCCTGATCGAATATTTCACTGGCCAGTTCACTGTATATAGGCACCAGACCCGCCCTTGTTGCCCATTCCTGATGATTTTCACGTTTCAGTAAGTGTTCAACCAATTTGAAGGCTGCTTCCTTTTTGGGGGATTGTTCAAATACCGACCAGCCGATATAGCCCAGATGTGGAAATGATTTTCCGCTTGGGCCCAGCGGCATAGGAATGGACGCTATATCGCCTTCATCCATGCGTTGGCGAAGCCCATTAAGGGCATCGGGCGTTTGGTGGAGCATGGCGCAGGTTTCTGAATAAAATCCTGAAACGGTTTCATTAAAGCCCCAGTTCAGGCTGTCTTGCGGCGCATAGCCGTTTTTATAAATATCCCGTATCAGCGTAAGCCCGTCAATCGCCCCCTGGTTATAAAAGGTGCTGTTGCCTTCCGCGTCAAAAAATGCGTTTGATCCGTTCATGGTGGTCATGATCCAGTAATAAAAAACGGCGCCGCCACGCCCGCCATGATGGCAATAACCGGAAACACCAGGGAGTTCAGAAATTTTGGCGGCGGTCTGGTATAATTCATCCATGGTAAGGGGCGGTTTTTCAATCCCGGCGCGGGCAAACAGTTTTTTATTATAAAGAAGCGCACGAAGATAATAACCATAGGGGATAGTATAAATTTTATCGCCAATGCTGCCGTATTTGAATGTATCCGGTTCAATATCATCATCAAACCCGGTGTTTGCGACAAAGTCGGACATATCGGCAATCTGTCCCGCACTTACGTACCTTGCGAGCCAGAAATCCGGCATTTCAATAACATCGGGGATTTGCCCGCCTGCAACCATCATGCTGAGCTTTTCAAATGCCTGCCCCCATGAAAGCGATATGACATCAACCTTAAGCCCGGGGTTATCCGCTTCAAACCGGTCAAGCTGCGCCCTTAGCAGGCCCGTTCTGTCCGCGGATGTATTAACCTCAACAATCAGAAGATTATTCGGGTCCCGGTCCTTATCATCAAAGAACGCCTGCCAGGCAACAAAACCCAGCACAACAATGACAAAACTGAAGGCGGCCCTGATCATAATTTGAAATCCCTTTTATTTATATTAGCGGGGGAAATCCAAATTGAAATTCCTTTTTTTATATTTGGCGTTATACTTTCCATTCAGACACGAAATAATGGTTGCATGATGGATAAAGTATATATTTCGGCGGAAGAACTGCTTTCCGCATCGTTTAAATTGGGGGAAATGATCATTCGGGACGGCTTTAGGCCCGATTTTATCGTTGGTGTATGGCGGGGCGGCACACCGGTGGGGATCGCGGTGCAGGAACTTCTGGATTTCTGCCATATCAAAACCGATCATATTGCCATCCGCACGTCAAGCTATACCGGCATCGCCCAGCAGGAAAGCCAGGTGAAGGTTTACGGGCTTCATTACCTGATTGAAAATATGAACTGTGATAACAGTCTGCTGATCCTCGATGATGTGTTTGACAGCGGTCGCAGCGTCAAGGCCATCATCCATGAGCTTGAAGTTCAAATGCGCCGCAACATGGCGTCTGATGTGCGTGTGGGCACGGTTTATTATAAACCGAGCAAGAACCTGACCGACCGCATCCCCAATTATTATGTCCATAAAACCGAAGACTGGCTTGTTTTTCCGCATGAGCTTAAGGGCCTTACCGACGATGAAATCATGCAGTCCTGCAAACCGGACCGTGACATGCTGGTAAAATTACGCGCGCAGTGCGAACAGAAATAAACTAATTGGGGTGGATATTATGAGAAAGAAACGCAAAATTTCGACGTTGGTCTCTAAAAATCAGGAAATTTCTCGTTCACTTTCGATTTATTGGATTACAGCAGTATTATTTGGTTTTCTAACTTTTCTAACCCTTCCAGGCGCAATATATTTTTTCCCAAGTTTCGATATGGTTCAGGCTTTGGTTGTTTTATTATGTCGGTAAAAGGCATCATATATTTAAAGAAAGTTGTAGCTAAACCACATCCCCGCTCTCCCCATCAAAGAGATGGAGTTTTGAGGCGTTGACCTTGATCCGGTATGTGCCGCCCACATCAATGGGGTGGTCGGGGTCGGTGACGATGGTGATTTTCGCGCCACCCAGTTCGGCGATGATGTTTTTCTGGTTGCCGATATATTCACTGACCAATATTTTGACATTAAGATCGCCTGTGTCATCGAACATGATGTCTTCCGGTCTTATCCCGAGATCAATTTTGCACCCTGTTTCAACGGTGTGATCAAGCGCGATCATGAAATTGGTGCCGCTGGCGTATATCGCCCCGTTTTCTTCAATGATTGTCGCGGGGAGGAAATTCATCCTCGGGCTGCCGATAAAACCGGCAACAAATTTATTGGCGGGACGTTCAAATATTTCTTCCGGTGTGCCAGCCTGCTGAATGATGCCGTCATGCATGATGATGATCCGGTCGCCCAGGGTCATGGCTTCCACCTGGTCATGGGTCACATAGACCATATTTTTTTTAAGCCGTTGATGCAGCAATGAAAGTTCCACCCGCATGCCGCCCCGAAGCGCGGCATCAAGGTTTGAAAGCGGTTCATCAAACAGGAATATGTCACTGTCCTTGACCACGGCACGGCCGATGGCGACCCGTTGGCGTTGCCCACCGGACAGATCCTTGGGCCGTCGCCCTAACAAATCGCCGATTTCAAGCATGTTGGCGACCGCTTTCACCCGCGTTTCAATGTCCGCTTTTGATGCACCCGCGATTTTTAGCGAAAAGCCGATATTTTCCGCGACCGACATATGGGGATATAGGGCATAATTCTGAAACACCATCGCCATGCTGCGGTTCTTGGGCGCGCGGGCGGTGATGTCTGTCCCGTCAACCAGTATTTCACCCGCCGTCGCATCCTCCAGCCCCGCAAGCAGGCGCAGCGTGGTTGATTTCCCGCATCCCGACGGCCCGACTAGCACGGTAAATTCCCCGTCTTCCATGGTCAGGTTGATGGCTTTCAAGACATCCACCACCCCGTCATAGCTTTTGGTCAGGTTTCTAAGTTCAATTTTCGGCAAATTGTTTTCCTTGTTATTGTTTTCTTGCCTTTTCACATATTCCTCAATCAACCGCTTCAAATGCCTGATCAATGTCGGCGAGCAGGTCTTCGATATTTTCTACGCCGACGGATATTCGGATGATGTTATCGGTGATGCCTGCTTTTTCGCGTTCTGCGGCGGGGATGGCGCTATGGGTCATGCTTGCGGGGTGCTGGATTAATGTATCCACATTGCCAAGTGACACCGCCAGCGTCGGGATCCTCACCGCATTGGTAAAGGCCACACCGCCCTTATACCCGCCGCGCACCTTGAACGACACCATGCCGCCGTAGCCATTGATCATTTGTTCCTTCGCAAGCTGATGATAGGGATCATTCCCCAGCCCGGGGTAGCAGACTTCTTCGACCTTCGGGTGGGATTGCAGATGCGTTGCGACCGCCATGGCGTTTTTGCTGTGGCGCTGCATCCTAAGCTCAAATGTTTTAAGGCCGATATTAATCTGCCATGCGTCCTGCGGGCTTGGCGCAACACCAAGCATTTTATATGTAAGCCCCACACCGGAACCCCCCGGGGCCATGTATTCTAAATGCGTGCTGACAATTGCGCCGCCGATGGTTGTGCCGTGGCCGCAGATATATTTGGTGGTGCTGTGGACCACCACATCACAGCCAAGGGTCAGGGGCCGTTGATGAAACGGTGTCGCAAACGTGTTATCAACCATCACCCACATGTCATTGACAGAAGATTTAACAGAGTGCGCGGCATTTGACAGATGGGGAAGGTCAATAATTTCCATGCGCGGGTTTGACGGTGTTTCCACATATACCAGTTTGGCATCGGGGTTTTCATTGATCGCCTGCTCAAAGCCGGATTTTGAAATATCGGTAACCCAGATCACGGTGATCCCGAGCCGCGGGGCCAGTTCAAACCAGAATTTATGGGTATTGCCATAAAGGCTTTTTTGCACGATGGCTTTATCGCCTGCGCCGATCCGCGCGATCACCGCAGCGGCGATGGCGGCCATGCCGGATGATGTGATTTTACCCATAACAATTTCGGACGGGGTTTTATCCGTGTTTGCGCGGATAAGGTCGATCCCTTCCATATAGGCGATTTTATTCGCCAGATGGTCAAAGTTAGGGTTATGGGTGCGGGTGTAGGCGTAGCCCTTTTTCCGCCCGGCGAAGATGTCCGCCCCTTCTTCCACATCATCAAAGCCGAATGTGGATGTCTGATAAATCGGCATCAGATGGGCGTGTTTATCATGACCGAATTCACCGACGTGATTAACGATGGTGCCCATGCCGTGTTCGGGTTTTACTTTATTTTTGTCACTCATTTTTTCCTACTCACTTTTCCTTATCCTTAAAGGCGTTTTTGTACCGGGCCTCGCGGCCGAAATATTCCATTGATTTCATCAGATCATCTTCGCTCATCCCGTCGGTGGGGACGCCTGCGGCTTTCAGGGTCCAGTATATCTCTGCCGCTTTTTCCACCACTTCAAGCTGATCAAGCGCATGATTGAGGCTTGTGCCAACCGCAAGCGCGCCGTGCATATGCCAGAGGATGATGTTGCGGTATTTAATTTCTTTCGCGCTTAAGAGTCCAAGTTCAAGACTTCCCGGCACACAGAAGGGCAGATGCCCGATCCCTTCGGGGACGATGATGCGGGCCTCACTCTGAAGACCGAGCAGGGTGTTGCTTAATATTTTCGGGTCTTTAAATTCCGAGACATGGGTCAATGATATCAGTCGAGGCGGATGGGTATGGATGACCGCCGTGTAATCGGGGCGTGAACGCATGAATTCACATTGTATCGCGCAGTGGGACGGCATTTCGCTTGTGGGGTTATTGTTTCCGATGATCCACTGGTATGATTTGCCATCATTGGCGATCCGGTAAAGGCCGATGTCGGTGGCGGCATCGGTCGCGATATCCCGCGAACGGGTGCCCGACCCGGTAATCAGCAGGTACCGTCCACCCAGTTCGGGAACAGCAAGCGGCAGGGCCACATCCTCCGCGACGGACGCGGTCAGTTCGTCGGGCAGTTCGTCTTCATCAATCCGCAAGGAAAGATTGCCGCCTTCGGCTTCGGACCATCCCTTGAACGCTAGCCATTCGCAAACTTCGGCGAATGCGGAAAGCGGTGATACCTTTTCGTAAATTTCTCTCATATCCTCCCCCTTATAACAAAACCGGTGGTGTGCAGTCTTCGTCGCGGGTATTGCGCAGCACATCAAGCATTAAACGGACCATTTTTTCGCGTACCTCGTCAATATTTCCGGTGGCGATGGTGATATTTTCTTCAAGTCCCGCCGCAAGGTTGATGGGCAGCGCCACGGCGGCGAAGCTCATGCCCAGTTCGGCGGCAAGGTATATTTCCGGGCAGGCGGTCATGCCGACCACATCCCCGCCAAGCATTTGATACATTTTAATTTCCGCCGGGCTTTCAAAACGGGGACCGTTGGTTGCCACATATGTTGCACCGTCATGGATGCCTATATTATGTTTGGGGCCAAGTTCCAGCGCCTTGGCGCTCATGATCGGGCAGAATGGCTTGCTCATTTCCACATGGCCGATGCCGCGTTCGATTTTTTCAAAAAATGTGAATTCTCGCCCGGATGTGAAATCCAGAAAATCCCGTAAGACCACAAGCTCCAACACCGGGTAACCGTTTGTGATTGCGCCGACGGCATAGGTTGCCATGATGCGGGTGACGCCCGCGTCTTTCAGCGCGCGGATGTTGGCGCGGTAATTGACCTTGTGCGGCGGGGTGGTGTGATCCACGCCGTGACGGGTCAGGAAGACGACATCGGCGTAATCGCCTTTGCCTTCGTAAAGGACGGCGTCGCCATAGGCGTTGCTTACACGTTTTTCCGTGACCTCAATCCCGGGCAGGTTATAGATGCCTGTGCCGCCTAATATTGCTACTGTCATATTTACCTTCTCCCGACCTACCAGGCCTTATAATTTTTAAGTGTGTAGGGGCTAACGACCCCGTGGACGGTGGCGACGCCCGATACATATTTGGGCGGGGTGATGTCAAATGTGGGGTAGCGCGCGCCGATGTCATCCCGGGTTGTGGGGTGGCCAAGCACATGGCGGATTTCGGCGGGGTCGCGTTCCTCGATTTCCACATCGCTGCGGGTTTTTTTTGCTTCGTCCCGGCCCCAGGCAAACGCGAAATAGGGGATATCGTGCGCGTGGGCGGTGATGGCGTTCTGGTATGTGCCGATTTTATTGCACACATGGCCGTCGATAGTGATCAGGTCGGCGGCGGTTATATATTTCTGGATATTGCCTTCGCGCATGATGTGGGCGGGCATGTTGTCGGTGATCAGGTTGGCTTCAATCCCCAGCTCCTGTATCGACGGGGCGGTGAGCTTCGCGCCCTGAAGGTATGGCCTTGTTTCGGGGACGTAGGCGGTGATGTTTTTGCCGTCCCGTTTTGCAAGCGCCAGGGCGGTTAAAAACCCGGCTTCCGCAAAACACATGGTCAGCACCCCGTCACCGTCATCAATCAGATCCGCCACGGCGCGCCCGCGCAGGGCGTAATTATCATAAAGGGTGTTTTTGATCGCTTCGATCCTGTTTTCGATCGCCTGACCAACATTTGTGCCCCCAACTTCCGCCAGCATTGCGCATTCAAGGATATCATCCAGCCGCAGTTTCATGGCGGTGTTGGTGGGGCGGGTGGCGACAAGGGTGTCTCTTGAGGCTTTAAGGGCCGCCGGGCCATTACCAGATACAAGCCGCAGTGCATTTGCCGCCGCCATCCACGGGCCGGCACCCTGGGTCACCATGTTCTTGATCGCCTGCGCGACCTCATCGACCGTGTTGCAGGTAACGAAGCTTTGCTCGAACGGGTATTTGCTGCGGTTGCCGATCAGCACCTTGCCATTTTCAAAGCGTGAAATGTTAACCGGGTTTACTACAAAGGGCAGAAGATCATAAATCCCCTCTTTTTCTGCGGGGGATTTTCCGGGCGATTTTGCCGCCGTCGGCCCGCCGGCTTCCACCCAGGCGGTATAGCCGCCATCGATATGGCAGACATTTTTAAGACCGACTTCCTGCGCGGCCTTGGTGGCAAGCGCGCTGCGCCAGCCGGACTTGCAGTAAAAGACGAATTTATTATCCGACGAAAATATTTTTTTGAAGTAAGGACTTTCCGGGTCAACCCAGAATTCGGTCATGCCGCGCGGCATGTGATACGCACCGGGGATTGTGCCTTCTACCTCAAGTTCCCTTATATCGCGAATATCAACAAATGTATTTTTCGGATCATCGATCATAAGCCGCGCCCTCTCGACGGAGACGGTTTCGATCTCCTTGCTCGCGTCCGCAACCAGTTCCTTTGTTGATTTTGTCATTTCGCTTTCACTTACCCTTCAATTTAAGATATGGTTCTGACCATATAACTAAAATAAATATTTGGGAATAGAGGATGATAAAAAACTGGACTGCAGGTCTTTTGATATTACCGTTTATGGGGCTTATCGCCTGCGCCGAGGCAGAAGATGTAAACAGCAGTGACACACAATTTCTTGTGGTGGGCAAAACGGCAAACTTCCGTCAGCATCCGGGAAAAACATCGGAAATGATCAATTATCATTTTTTTGCTGAAATTTTTGTAAATGAAAATGGGCATGTGACGAACGGTACATTGAATAACCCGGGTATTGATCAAATGGTTTTTGCCGATCATCCATCCGTTCTGGAAACCCATGGCGGGCGTTATAGCACGGAAGCGGATCTGGATGCGCTTTATCCGGATGGTGAATATATGTTTACCTATACGGAAACAGGAGAAAATACGTTGAATATTCCTGTCGTGATTAGCAAAAAAGAAAACGGAAATACTCGTATCCCGGCGGCACCGGTGATCAGCTTACATCAAAATGGTATTGATATCACCGATGGTATGATTGACCCGGATCAGGACCTTATTATCTCATGGACACGGTTTTTCGAAGGCGGGGCAGATGAAAATGGCTTTGTTGATGATTTGATATTCGCTGTGGTCGGAAATTGTAAAGGTGAAAAAATATCCCATAGCGGTGTGCCGTTTGGGGGTGGTGCTCATTTAACTTACGCCGATGATAACGTCACTATTTCCAAGGATTTATTTCGTCCGGGTGAAGTGTATCAGGTATCCGTTGAGCACGCGGTGATGGATACTAATTACGTGGGGAACGTGCCGACCATTGCCACCTATGCATCGACGTCATTTCTTGATTTTAATACAGGTGGTGAAAATACAGGCGGGCTTGATTGTACACCGCTACCAGTGCAAATGGATAAAGGACAAACAGACAGGAGCCTAAAAGGAACGATGGATTTACCGCATATAGATGAACAGATCACGATGCTTTATTATAGCGCCGGTGACTGGGATAAAGCTGTATATTTTTATGGGAGTGACCTTCAGCTTGAAACAACATATGATGATGACTGGGTTAAAATATATAAACTCAATGAAGGTGCCTTTATCGGTGTGGTGAAGGACAGCGATGGCGGGTTTCATAAACCCAATAAGGACAGTGCGGTTATGGTAAGCATTGTTTCAAAAGCGGTGGATGATTGGTACGGAGCCATATTAAATGCGAAAAACATAAAAATTGAAAAAGAAATTTATGATAACCAAACAGCACCGATAAGGGCATTTCTTATCCGTGATCCCGGTGGTTATACGGTTGAATTTTTTGAGTGGATTAACCAGTAATAAAAAAAGGTGCTGACAAAGTCAGCACCTTTCTTGGCAAACAAATATTAAAATCTGAAATTAATTAGAAGCAGGCATTCTTGCAGCGCGTACGTCAATTTCAACTAACCAGCCGGGAACAGCTAGACCTGAAATTTCAACAACGGCACGAACTGGTTTATTTGGGTTTTCTTCAGTGCCGAAGAATTCTTGATAGGCAGAATTGAAACCCGAGAAGTCCATTTTACCCATTGCAGGATCAGCTACCAGATATACACGAACCATAACTATGTCGCTCATGCTCCAACCTGCTTTTTCAACGGCATCTTTAATACTGTTAAATGTACTGCGTGCTTGTGTCGCAGTGTCTCCATAAGTACGTTCAGCACGTGGTGCATCTGGGTTTACGGCACTTGGGCCTTTACCCGATACGAAAAGTTGATCAGCATGCGCTGGCACTTCAATTGTTGAATAGAAGTTAGTTCCTTCGTCGTTACGCTTGATAACACTTTGTGCATTAGCAGCGATAGTCATTGCAGCGAAGGCCGTAATTGTGATTTTAAAAATTTTTGACATTTTTGTCTCCATTTAACTTTATTTATTTAGGCATGCGAATAGCACGAGCTTCCACTTCAACCAGCCACCCCGGTACAACAAGTGAGTGGATGCCAACGAAAGTACGGGAAGGTAAATTTGTATTACCGCTTGTTGATTCTTCCCCAAAATATTCGCGGTAGGCTCTATTAAAACCAGCAGAATCGACACTACCGTCTTCACCCGGCACGCCATAAATACGAAGCATCACGACATCGCTAAGTGACCAGCCAGCTTCTTCCAGTTGTGTTTTGAAAGATTCAAAAATCGCTTTGCCTTGCTCATACATATCACCAGGTTGGCAAGCATCACCTTTAGCTTCTCGTTCTTCTCTAGTCATGCAGCCTTCGCCCCAGGCATGATTTCCTTTGCCACTCATATAAAATACTTCAGCTCCCGCAGGAATTACAATTCCCGGATCAAGAAAACCCTGACTTGTTCTTTCGATCATTTGTGCGTTGGCTGTGAAAGCTACAGCACCTGTAATAATAAATGCAGCAACACATTTAATGAGCTTTGACATGAATATCTCCCTTGTGGTTCTTTTTTGAGCGCCTTTTGACGGCGCTTGGACTTAGATTAGAGGATTCTTTTATTTTCGCAACGATTTCCGGTTGAAACCGTTGTGAATATCATAAAATTATAATCCAGTTTTCCAGTTAGTTGCCTGGGCCAAAGCCGTCATCTTCTTCGGCAATGAATTCATAGGCTTCTGTTACTTGCTCATGCGGTACTTCACCGCCGGCGTTTCCCCAGCTGTTACGTATGTAATTTATAATTGTGGTAAGTTGTTCAACTTCCAAATCCGCAATAAAGGTTGGCATACCTGCGCGTCCTTCAAGCAACAGATATATAAGTTCTTCCTGATCACCAAGAACAAATTCGTTTCCTTTTAGTGCCGGATAAACATCTTCAAAACCCTCACCGCCGGGTTGGTGGCAGGCTTCACAGTAATCTGTATATATTTGTGTACCTTCTTCGGAATAATCCTGTGCGTGTGCCGCTGATAACAAAGCAGAAAGTCCCATAACCGAGATAAGAATTAAATATATATTTTTCATTTTAAACCACACTTAATGTTTCATTATTATAAAAATTTATGATGATATTATGTCCTGAATATTGTCCCAGTTACGCTTGTTGCGCAACCCGTTTGTCAATTACTTCCATCGTTGACCATGCACCTTCAATAGCACCAGCCATCCAGCCGCCTAACGCCGGTGATGCTATGTTACCTGAAATAAATATGCGTTTGTCGCCTTTTTGTATAACAGGAAACGACCTTGTTCGTCCGCGACGTGACCAGTTTTCCCACCCCGCAAGTGCATATTGCATTTTATGCCAGGCAACTGACATAGCTTCACCCGTAAAATGTTTGCGGTAATTGCCTGGGTGGATTTTTTCGCCGGCAGCAAGGGCAAATTTAACCCGTTCAGCTATGCTCATATTACTTACTGGAACAGATGCTCCGCCAATTGGATAATAACCCAGAATAACACCGGTATCGCCGTGAGCGTGGCCGAACAGGTTTCCGGAAGGATAGCTGATAAGTCGTTGGCCAGGTATATCTGTACTTGTAGAACCGCCGTAAATCATGTCGTCCTGTTCCCAAAAACGGCGGTTCATTTCAACACCAATTTTACAAGCAGGACTTCCACGAGTAGCCGATAATACGTTTTTGAAGTCATCGCTTATATTTGTATTAATCTTAGCCATAACCCCTAAAGGTGCAGTTGAAATTACATAATCACAGCTTTCAGTCGTAACATTACCGGATTGTGTATTTTTGTACGTTATTTCGACACTGTTATCATTTTGTATTATATCTGTAACTTCAGAATTATATGTGATCACGCCATCACCCACAGCGCGCTTAAGCCCCTGTGCAATTTGGTCCATTCCGCCGACAGCCTGAAACATAACAGCCGGATGATCAGCTGTTTCGTTACGGCTCGCCTCGCTTATAGAAAAAATATCAGCCATCGCATAGGGGTCAGAAAGCTCCCCAAAATTTGATCCGGCACCCGGGTATACACTATGACCACGTGCACGATTTGCCCGGTAATCAAGTTCTTTGGAATCAATAAGACCGGAACCTTTTAAATGCTCCAGTAATTGTTCTTTATCTTCCTGACTCATTATTTGATCGAGAGCACCCTGATCAGCAACCTTAGCGAGCAGTTCCGTAGAATATCCCTTAAAATCTATGTCGGCATGTTCCTGTCGAACAGTCTGGCCCTTAAATGGACCTTCCCTGTTTTCATAATAATAATAAGCCTTTCCGGATTTGTTGACCATTACTTCAAGTGGAACACCAAGTGTCTGGCAATAGTAAATCGTGGATTTGTGTTCAGCCGGTATGCGCCATGGGCCGTAGTTTATATAATTACCATCCTGGAAGTTACATTCCTGTCTATCTGCTCCGATTTCCTGAATAACATGGCCTTTACGTGCTGATACGCAACGACCACCTGCATAATCAAGGGCTTCTATGATTTTGCAATTATAGCCTTTTTTACCCATTTCAAAAGCCAACACCATTCCAGCAAGGCCGGCGCCAAGAATAATTATCTTCTTTCCATTTCCGTCCGTTGACAATTGTGGAGGCCGATCCACTTCGGAGGCAAAACCAATATCCCACCCCTTCATTGCTGTCATGACAGCGGCGGTTCCACCAATCATTCCTACAGACTGTAAAAAAGATCTTTTTGTAATGCCGTTTGAAGTCGGATCGCGAGTTTCGTTATTGGTTATCTTCGCCATTATATTCCCTTACTGCTTTTAAGTATATAAGCTATTTCAATATTTTCTCACTTCAAAAAGGAAAACTGAGATAGCTATAAGATCACTCTCATGTCAATAATGTTACATTATCATATAACATTAAAAATTAATTTGCAAATTCTCTTTATTTATACTCTCAAGAATAACTTAGCTTACTTATTGTTAAAATAAGTTCTGTAAAATAGCGATTTTGGATTAAAATAAAAGGATAAATTTTCCTTTATAGCGCATCCTGCGAATGAGAAGACCTTAAGCGCGGTTTTTTAATATCAACTTCAAAAATTAATTGATGGTTGGTGTCATTATCCAATCGAAAATAAAATGATAATCCAGTCTTGTTTGGCTTGTGTTCAGTTATTTGAACGCTAGGAAGTTCAATATCAAGATGATTGTTGTTATAGGTCAATCCTTCTTCTGAACCTAATGTGACGTTAATTGACAATGTTTCACCGTTTGGAAATGTGGTGCAGCATCCAAGTTGACCAACGCTAAGGAACTGTTCAAATTCTGACTTACTTAGGCGTAAGCAGGTCTTGTTTGGCTCAAGACGAAGTTTCATATTACCCGCCAGTGGAGGACAGATTTGTCATGATGCCCGTATTACCGTCTGCCAGAAAATGTGAAGATGCCTTATAATCAAGTTGTCTGGCGATAGCCGTTTTAAGTTCTTCCCTCTGGCTATCATCCTGAAGCATATGGCGAAGTGGAATACCTATATTTCCAAACAAACAAAGTCGCAGATCACCTGTTGATGTAACACGAAGCCTGTTACAGTTTGTACAGAAATCTTTTGAGTAAGGTGCTATTAATCCTATTGCACCTTTATAGTCAGAATGTGTGAAATTTACAGCAGGGCCTGCGCCGCTCGCGCGAATATTTTCAACCCAGCCTCTTTCAATAAGTTGGTCTTTTATATAGCCGGCTGACCTGTGGAATTTTTTGAAATAAGTGAGGTTATCACCCGTTTGCATTAGTTCAATGTAACGCACGCTCACCGGCATATCCTTAACGTAGGCAAGATAATCATCCAACTCATCATCATTGATACCTTTAAGCAGTACGACATTGATTTTGACGCTTTCAAAACCAACTTCTACAGCTTTTTCAATTCCTTCACGAACCTCACGCATACGGTCATGGCCGGTAATTTGATGAAATTTTTTTGCATTCATGCTATCGATGCTGACGTTTATTGCATTAAGTCCTGCATCGCGCCATTCTTGGGCACGTTCTCTTAATTTGTACCCGTTTGTGGTGAAAGCCAGAGTTTTGACCCCATCCATATCACCGATCATTTTAGCAATTTCAGAAAAGTCTTTGCGTATCGTAGGCTCGCCACCCGTAATTCTTATTTTCCATACACCAAGTTCGATAAAAGCTTTTACCAGACGGTGTATTTCATCCTGACGGAGGAAATGTTCATTTCCCGTTTTCTGATATCCATCAGGCAAGCAATACTGACAACTGAAATTACAGACTTCAGTTATGGAAAGCCGTAAGTAGGGGAAGCTTCGATTGAAGTTATCAACTAACATATATTTCTCTTTTCCAATTTCGGGAGGCTATAATGTTTCCATCATAACCCGGTGGAATTATTTCCACGGCCTGTTTTCCATGTCAGTCTTACGATTTAGGAAAAAAGGCTTCAGAGTATTAAACTTAAACCTAGAATATAAAATTCTGAAAGAAAGTTCCAGTACCAAATATACAAATTTTAGTGAATAAAGGTTTATTGCATCTTTTAAGTTAATTTAGAAGCAGCCTGTTCCCAGTTTCCGCCATCAAACTGCTCAATTTTAATCTCTTTTACAGTTGATAAATCAAGACAATTTACATTAACACTAACCCCATCAGGGTGAGTACGTGGCGTATAGAAGGATTTAATACCGCACTTCGAACAGAAAGTATGTTTTGCCGTTTTTGTGTTAAAGGTATATGTGGTGATCATATCCTCACCGCTCAGCAGCTTAAATTTATCTTTTTCGACAATAAGATGCAGGAAACCACAGGATTTACATATGCTACAATTGCATTGACTGGCCATTATGATTTCTGGTGCGGTTACTTCGAAACTGACAGCACCACAGTGACATGATCCCTTGTGTATTGTCATAATTAAAAAGGCCTCCTAGAATTTAATGCTGTCGTAAGAGTTCCATCATCAAGATAATCTAGTTCACCGCCGATAGGCACCCCATGAGCTAGACGCGATATTGTAATATCAAACTGCTTTAATTGTTCTGTTAAATAATGGGCGGTTGTCTGCCCATCAACTGTCGCATTCGTAGCGATAATAATTTCACTAATCACGGAATTGGAAGCGCGTTCAATCAGATTTTTAATATTAAGATCATCCGGCCCAACACCATCCAGTGCCGAAAGCGTTCCTCCTAAGATATGATAAAGCCCCCGGTAAGAACCGGACCGTTCCAGTGCCCAAAGATCAGAAACATCCTCAATGACACATATGAGTGACACATCACGCTTAGGGTTTGTACAAATATGACAGGGGTTATTAACATCGAGATTTCCACATACACCACAGGGATGAACATTCTCAGCAACATCTGATAAGGCTTTTGCCAATGGTCGCATCAGACTATCTTTTTTCTTAATCAGTCCTAGTGCCGCACGCCGGGCTGATCTGGGACCAAGGCCGGGAATTTTACCAAGCAAGCTGATCAGATGGTCAAGTTCGTTGTTGTTTGAGGGTGATTTATACATATGTTAGCCGATGCATCAGAAGGGTAGCTTTATCCCTTCCGGTAAATCTAATCCACCAGTTAGTTTTGCCATTTCACGCTTGTTAAATTCGTCGACTTTACGCTTTGCATCGTTGAATGCGGCAACAATCAGATCGGCAACCACTTCGGCATCATCGCCGGAAAATATTGTGGGATCAATCGTTAGCTTACGCATGTCAAACTTTCCGTTAAGTTTTACATGGACGAGCCCACCACCGGATGTGCCAGTATGTTCAGAATTTTGAAGTTCTTCCTGCATTTTGGCCATTTTGCTCTGCATTTCTTGAGCTTGCTTCATCATTTTACCAAGGTTTTTCATGGCATATCCTTACTATTTATCATGAAAATAATTCACCAGTTATATTATACTAGCGATCACTATCAAGCCCAAATTCATCTTCACTGATCGGAAATTCAGCATCAAACTGCTGCTCGCGTTTCTCAAATTCATTTCCAAGTTTCTGAATGTCTGAAATCATAGCACCCTGAAAAGTCTTCAATACTGATTTGACTAGGTTATTTTCAAGGATTGCACTGTGAAGCGCTTCCTGTTCGGCAATGTCTTTTTCATATAAGGTGTCTTCTCCGATCTGTTTGGAAAGCGAAATAACCCAGTTTTTACCAGTCCATTTTTTCAGTTCTGCCGACATGCGGCCGGCAATATTTTTGGGTACTCTGTCGTTTGGACGAATGTCAATTCTGCCGACATCGTAACTTACCAGGTGTACATTGTCATTTAATTGAAATGCAATTTCAGGGTCCCCCTGTTGTTCGAAAAGCCTGACGAGTTCTTCAAAAGTTTCAGGAGCACGAATATATGCCTGTTCCGGCACCGTCATCGGATCTGCAATGCTGACAGCTGTTTGACCGCTACCCTGTATTACACTGAAGGCTTGGGGGCTATTTCCCGGCGGGTGGTTATTCGATATGGTCTGAGTTGCTTCTGCTTTAATATTACCCCCACCATTTGCCGAATGTGGTGTAGGCGATTGGGTAGAAGAGTTGGAATTTTTACTGATCTGTTTTACAAGCTCTTCCGGCGTTGGCAGATTAGCACTATATGTAAGACGTACGATGACCATTTCTGCCGCTGAAATAGGGTTAGGAGAGATGCGCACTTCTTCTGTACCTTTAAGGAGCATTTGCCAGTTACGGGTAAGCGTGGGGACAGAAAGCTTCTGCGCCATATCCAGTCCCTGTTTTCTTTCTGATTCTGATGTTACAAGATCGTCGCCAGCATCAGGTACGACCTTTAGCCGTGTAAGCCAATGGGTTAATTCCAACATGTCCTGAATGATAACAGCAGGGTCAGCCCCATGATGGAATTGATGACGAAGCTGCGCTAAAGCATCAGCGGTTTTACCAGCCAATATGTCTTTGTACAGATCAAATATCTGTGCCCTGTCCGCAAGGCCAAGCATGTCACGTACTTGTTCCTCACTTACTTTACCGGCACCATGAGCAAACGCCTGATCCAATAGCGATAATCCATCACGAACTGAACCTTCTGCGGCACGGGCAATTAACCCAAGTGCTGATTGCTCAATTTCACAATTTTCCATTTTTGCAATATTTGAATAATGGTTTATCAGCTCTTCTATAGATACGCGCCTTAAGTCAAACCGCTGACATCGGCTTAGCACTGTCACGGGTACTTTTCTGATTTCCGTGGTGGCAAAAATGAATTTCACATGTTCAGGTGGTTCTTCAAGTGTTTTTAATAGTGCGTTAAAGGCATTTCTCGAAAGCATATGGACTTCGTCGATTATATAAATCTTGAAGTGGGCTGACACCGATGCGTATTTAACCCCGTCAATTATCTCACGGATATCATCAATACCTGTTCGGCTGGCAGCATCCATTTCCATCACATCAACATGACGGGATTCACTAATAGCAATACAATTTTCGCATTCACCGCAAGGTTCTATTGTGGCGGACCCTTGTCCGTCTTTTCCAATACAGTTCAGAGCTTTGGCAATGATACGGGCTGTGGTTGTTTTACCAATGCCCCGTACGCCTGTCAGTATGAAGGCATGAGCAAGACGACCTGTTTCAATGGCATTTGAAAGGGTGCGCACCATGGCGTCCTGACCAATGAGTTCAGCGAAATCAACAGGCCGATATTTACGGGCCAATACGCGATAATGATTATCCTGATCGTTACTTTTAGACATTAAAGTCGAAGTTCCTGCGTTCAAATGAATCGGTCTTGAAACGACTATAAATTCAGTGTCCCATGATTGCTATAGTGAAGGTGAAAATAATTTGAATTAATTGTGAAATGAGTGAGAGATTGAACGACCCAGCGATCCCGTTACGGCTGCTCCCTTCCGGGCCTGACCGGATTGGCGGGTAAACTGTCCGCCAATCTCTCGCGCTTTATATGGTCTTTTTCGCCCTCTATTTCAAGATAAATCTTTAGAAGCTGGAATTTAATCGGGATATATGTCAAACATCCCACAAAGGAAGAATTATGTTTTATCAACAGTCATGTATATTTGCCGAATTTCCGCTGGATCCTTGCGATGTACTTAGAGGGGATATTGCTACGCTTGCCAAATTGAAAACAGAAACATCTACCCGGTTTCTGTTTTTTAAGGACGGGGAAGCCTTTATGAAGCGTGATGATAATGATGAACCCGTATATTTGAACGGTAACCAAGCTAAAATATATCTGAACGGTGAAGAAATTTTTCTGGGCAAAGATCAACAACATGCATATTTTGCTGTTTCAGGAGATAGCACACCAGACATTATGGGTGAGTTTATTGATTTAAGAACGATTGCTAGAAATGCTGCTAATAAAGGATTTTCGCAAATACCGTCGTTGTTGGCTCGCGGAAAAATGCTTTTGGATTGGCATAATCGTCACAGGTACTGTTCAAAATGCGGGGCGTTAAGCAATATTATCAAAGGGGGGTATGTAAGACATTGCAAACAATGTGATACCGAACATTTCCCGCGTGTTGATGCGGTAGTTATTATGATGGTTATATATAAAAACAAATGTTTGCTTGGAAGAAGTGCGGGGTTTTTACCGGGTATGTATTCTGCTCTTGCAGGATTTATGGAGCCTGGTGAAACGATAGAAGAAGCCGTAAGGCGCGAAGTTTATGAAGAGGCCGGAATTAGGGTTGGCGATGTAGAGTATATTAAATCACAGCCCTGGCCATTTCCATCATCGTTGATGATTGGTGTTATCGCAAAAGCACTTGATGGACAGATAAACATTAATAACGATGAACTTGAAGATGCAAAATGGTTTAGTAAAGAAGAAATCAAAACAGTTCTTCGAAATGGCGGAGACGATGAGTTTCGTGTTCCACAAAAATTGGCGATTGCAAGGCATTTGCTTGAATATTATCTAATGTTACGATGGATCGATGATTAGAAAATACGGTTTTTGGAAGATATCTTTTGCGGCTTTCATTTTTGCCAGCCAAAATGCCGATGCGCAGACATGTGGTCATTTGGATAATCTTGAAATATTTGTTGGAAGTTGGCAGGAAATAAATGAAGATATAACGACACTTGAAGTTTGGGACAGAGTTTCTTCAAACACTATAGAAGGTAAGGGCTCTATTTTTGCTAAATCCGGTAATATGACTAATTCAGAAAGCCTGCGAATTGTCGAAATGGCCGATGAAGTTTTTTATATTGCCAAAGTGGCTGAAAATGCAATGCCGATATCTTTTAAACTTATGCGCTGCGAGGAAAACAGGTTTGAATTTGAAAATTCTCAGCATGATTTTCCCAAAAAAATTTCATATTTTTTCAGATCACCAACAACAGTTCAGGTTCATGTAAGTGACGAAGATGGTGCTGGTTTTGAAATTAATTTTCAAAAATTAAAGTGATTACTATCGGCGTTTGTCGATCCGGTATTGTGACTGAGGATAACTTCCGAGAATGCGATATTCATGGGTAAAAAAGGCCAGTTCATCAAACGCGTGCTTAACCCCGATATCATCCGGATGTCCTTCTATATCAGCGTAAAACTGTGTGGCGCTAATGGCACCGTCCAACTGGTAACTTTCCAGTTTTGTCATATTGATCCCGTTGGTCGCAAACCCGCCCATTACTTTATAAAGAGCTGCCGGTGTGTTGCGCACCTGGAAAATAAAGGATGTCATTGTTGGTTCATCCTGCGGCAGGTTTTTAAGTGGTTCCCGTGAAAAAACAACAAAACGCGTTGTGTTATGACTGGCGTCCTCGATATCCTTACGGATGCTTTCAAGGCCGTAAATTTCACCTGCCAATGAGGAAGCAACCGCACCAATACTAGGATCTCCAAGCTCTGAAACATGTTTGGCTGCGGCAGCTGTATCCGCAAAAACTTCACGTTTTATACCAAGCGCATCCATGGTACGACGGCATTGACCAAGGGCCTGTTCATGACTTCTTACTATTTTTAAATCTTCAATTCTGGTTCCTGGAATTACAAGCAAATGATGGTTTATACGCAGAAAATGTTCACCAATGATGTGAAGGTTAGAATGCGGGATAAGATAATGGATATCAGCGACCCGTCCTGCAACACTGTTTTCAATAGGAATGACGGCATATTTGACCTTGCCTTCATCAACCGCGGCAAGGGCATCTTCGAAAGTCCGGCTAGGTAAAACGTCCATATTTGGAAATAGCTGCTTTGCAGCAAGATTTGAATATGCCCCGAGATCACCCTGGAAAGAGACCAGATTTTCGCTGCTGTTGTCACTCATTGTTACGAACCTCCATTTTTGTCGACAGTATTCATTTTTAGTTAGTTACTGTCAATGACATACCATATAATTACTTATAGGGATTATTATTAACCAATTTTAATGATTTTGTGCTTAAATGACCTTGTCTCTTAATAAAAAAATCTGTACATAAGGGGCCTAGTAAAGAATAGCGAGTTCTGTAATTTATGAGCGTCTGCTATTCCTTAATTAATTTAACTGTTAATGACTACGGGGATATTACCGTGAATTCACATGATTTAAACAAGTTTGCAATGGGTTTCTTGGTCGCGCTTTTAGGCGCAATAGGATTTAATTTACTTGCGGAGCAAGTTTTCCATCAGGAACCTCTTGCTGCGAATGCCTATCCAATTGATACATCAATGATTGCTTCTGCAAGTATAGAAGAAATTGTAGAAGAAAGTGGCCCATCAATAGCAGAACTTATGCAAACTGCTGATGCCGAAAGTGGCGCAACTGTATTTAAAAAATGTGCAGCTTGCCATACTACAGAGAATGGCGGCGGAAACAAAATTGGACCAAATTTATGGAACATAGTTGGTAAGGACGTAGCTACAACAGGAGATTTTAGTTACTCGGATGCAATGCTTGCACAAGAGGGCAACTGGAATTATGAGCTTTTAAACCGCTATCTGACACGGCCAAAGGATGCCATTCCTGGCAACAAAATGGTTTTTGTCGGACTTAAAAAGGATAGCGACCGTGCGGATGTGATTATGTATTTACGTTCATTTTCTAGTTCACCTCTTGAGTTACCAACAGTCGCGGCTGTCGAAGAAACAGTAGAAGAGGCACCAGAAACTATGTAATTCTGATAAGCAGGATATTAAAAAGAAAGCCGCTAAAGTAGCGGCTTTTTTATTGGCTACAAATCAAGTGAAATCCGTTTGATACAGCTGAGGGGCGGTTTATCCGTCTGAAAGCTTACGATATCAATTACATTTTTAAGCGGATCGATACTGACACGCATATGATGTGCGTTTGCATGTAGGAGATGCATATCATCAAGCATTATACCAACATGGCCCGGAAAAAAAGCCAGATCCCCATGCTGCGGGACATCTTCATCGTCCAGTGCTTTTCCTAGTGCATCTTCCTGTAAATCGGAATCACGTGGAACTTTAATGCCTATAGAAGCAAAGGCAATTTGCACCAGTCCGCTGCAATCGATGCCTGCGTTGCTTTTTCCTCCCCACAAATAAGGTGTATAGAGAAATTTTAACGCTTCGGATACAGGATCCGTGCCAAAGTCCTTTGAAAGATGTGTTGCATATATCCAATTACCATCAGCCAGAGGCAGAAAACCATTTGTTTGAACTTCCTCAGTGACAGATACGTTGGCCATCATATGAACGAGATCAACAGGCGGAGATTTCAAATTTGGCTCAGGATAAATATGCGAACTAAGTGCACTTACATGATGCGTAGATGGCAGTAAGTCCGGTGACAAGTTTCCAATATGGCAATAGCCTACGTAATTGTCATTTTGCGCCTGAACCCATGCCCATTCATTATCTATTTCAAAAACGGTAAAATATTCGCCATATTGCAGTTGGCTTGTCATTATCGAACTGGTATCAGGATCTCGATATAGTGGTGCTAAACCACGGGCGACCTGATATTTTTCGCCTGATACATATTTGGCAGCTTTCACCTTATTCATAAGATTTTTGTCCGCAATATCAGGCCGGTACGCGTTTATACGCTTATCCAACTGTATTTGTGTCATATCCCCCACCTTTTGAAATACGATTAATTTTATTTGTTAGCTTCTTCATTTGACCGCTCGATCATTTGTGCAAAATCCGTGAGAAAGACGGCCCCTTTTACCGTACGCTGAATGAAAACATTCCTGCGGTCGTTTTCATCTCTTACCCTTTTTACAAGGCCCAGTATAGTTAGCGTGTCAACACAACGCGTAATTACCGGTTTTGATACATCAATAGAAGTTGCAAGGCCCCTGACAGTATGCTGCTTTGTTTCAAGATAGACGGTCAACAGAACACAAAGCTGTCTGGTTGTTAAATCCGGACCTTTATCTTTAACAATATTGGAAAGGGTCTGCTTCCAAAGACGGAGCCCTGCATGACCGCTTAATTCAAATTCCATTTATTACATGTCCATCCTAAGCTTCATAGAATATTGCCAATTATAGGTTAATTTGGCAACTTATTAATGAACCGTAACGATTATCAGGAACCAAATTTTTCAATCAAATAGCTAAAAACAGCGCGCAGCCCCATCGCTTCTCCACCTTTTGGGCGACCGGGACTTGAGCTTGAATTCCAGGCATATACATCAAAATGTACCCAAGATATTCCGTCACTTATGAAATGCTTCAAAAATAACGCTGCCGTTATTGCACCGCCGTAACTTGTTGTTGTTACATTGTTAATATCCGCAACATTACTGGCTAATAATTTTTTATATGGTGGATACAAAGGCAATTGCCAAAGAGGATCAATGGTTGCACCTGAATGGTTCATTATATCATCAGCAAAATTGTCGTCATTGGTGAAGAATGGCGGTAAATCGGGCCCCATTGCAACACGTGCTGCACCGGTCAGCGTTGCAAAATCAAGAATAATGTCCGGTTTTTCTTCACACGCGAGTGCTAAAGCATCACAAAGGACAAGACGTCCTTCGGCATCCGTGTTGCCAATTTCGATAGTAGTGCCCTGATAGCTCTTGATAATATCACCCGGTCTAAATGCATTGCCGGATATGTTATTTTCTACTGCAGGTATAAGAATACGGAGCCGTACATCAAGACCAAGTTCCATGATCATCAGTCCTAATCCCAGAACGTGAGCAGCACCACCCATATCCTTTTTCATAATAAGCATCGAATCTGCTGATTTAATATCAAGTCCCCCTGTATCGAAACATACACCTTTTCCTACCAAAGTTACTTTTGGGGCGCTTTCATTTCCCCAGGTCATATCGATCAGACGAGGTGCTTTTTCAGCTGCTCGGCCCACTGCGTGAATTGTTCTGTAGCCGGCTTCTAATAATTGCTCACCGACCTTAATTTGGATGTGTGCTTTATGTGTTTTTGCAATTTCTTCACAAACGGTTGCTAGTTCGGAAGGACCCATGTCACAGGTGGGCGTATTAACGAGATCACGTGTCAGGAAAGTACCTTTAATGATCGTCATTACTAGCGAAAAATCACACTCATCAGCTACAAATAGAACAGCATTCTTATTTTTTTTGTCTTTTAGATAATAATCAAAATTATAATGAGCCATTGCCCAACCGAATGCTGCCGTATTTGCAGTTTCCCGTTTCATTTTTGTTTCAAAATGATAGTGGCCATCCGGCAGGGATGATGCAATTTTTGCAAAATCCCACGGGGTCATATTTCCATCCCCGGCACTGGCAATCACACTCTTCCTGTTTCCTGAGTCGGAAGAAAAAATAAGAGTACTACCTTTCAAGGCCTTAAAATTATTACTTTCTACCCATGTCTGGTCTGTTGGGGATTGTCCTGACTTCCAATTTTCAAATTCGTCAGCTCTAACCAAAGTGATTGGTACGGATTTATTTTCCTTTTTATCTGTGATTGAGGTTATTGTTTTTATAGCTTTATAACTGAACACTTGAATTCCCTCCATAAGCGTTTATCGTGCTCATAATAGTATGATAAAATAAAAAATGTTAGGATAATATAATGTCCAAATTCACTTTAATTTTAGGTAATAAGAATAATTCAAGCTGGTCGCTAAGGGGGTTCCTTGCGCTTAAACATGCGGGCGTAGAATTTGATGAAATATTGGTTGCACTTCGACCCAGATTAGACCGTAAAAAGCTTGATGAACTTACGCCAGCCGGAAAAGTGCCCACCGTTAAGCATAATGATAATTATATATGGGACAGTTTGGCTATCTGCGAATATTTTGCCGATCTTTATCCTGAAAAGAACTTTTGGCCAAAAGATATAGAAATCAGAGCACATGCAAGATCAGTTTCTGCCGAGATGCATTCGGGGTTCGCAGCTCTTAGAAACGCCATGCCAATGGCCATTCATAGCACTTTTGACTGTCCTGATATCTCAGGCCCATTAAAAGAGGATGTAGACCGTATAATTGAGATATGGTCAGACTGTCTGGGTAAGTATGGAGGTCCATTCTTATTCGGTGCTTATTCCATCGCGGATATGATCTACGCACCGGTCGTATTCAGATTTAAAAGTTATCAGGTGGAATTGCCGTCAAAGTTAAGAGATTATTGTGACAAAATCGCAAATCATTCAGATGTGACAGACTGGATGGATGATGCTGATCCTAACGATCCTGCTGTACCTGTTGATCGGTAATTATAGCTGACATAATTGGACGCTTGCATCTACAAAACTGGTTCTGCCTGCAGTGATGCTAAAACGATATTCATTTCCACCGGTTATAACGCTATGGTAAATCGGAAGAGTTCCTGAAACTTCCTGCGTATCACCACCGGGAAGCATAAAGCTAACAGTTATTTCTTTGGAGACATCAAACCAGGCTTCCGGTGCACCATTCTCATTAAGGGTTGGGCTTCCGGTACCTGCTAATGTTATCAGTCCGCGGTAAAAGCTTGCAGTTGAATTTTCATCATTGGAAACCGACGTGATGATCATAAACCGTCTTGTATCTGTTTCACTTGAGCAAGATGCATCTTTTGAAATACCGCCGATGATGGTTTCCATTCGATTGATGTCAACCCCTTCGTTGGCTCTTTTTGTAACGGTTGCGAGCAGTTTTCTTATTTCCTGGTTTGGCAGCAATTGGGAAAGCTGGTCTACAGTGGCCTTATCCTGACCGAGTTCTATTTTAAGCTGTTCATTCTCGGCCACCTTATTATCGTGCAATGTTTTCCAGCGGGTGGCTTCCTGTTGGGCAACTGAAAGTCCCATATCATAAGCATAATAACCGACACCACTAAATATACCAATTGCAAGAACGAATTTGGATAACCCCCAAATTCTTTGATTTCGGCGTTTTTGACGTTCTTTCCGCTGTACCAATCCAAGTGACATTTTCGCTTCCGCTGCTCAAGGTAAATTTTGAAACATATATTATGTAAAAATATCTAAAGTTAAAGTTAAAATATTTTTTGTTACAAATATCCCCGTTTTTTACTATGGTCATAATAATCAATAAAACTAAGGCAAATTTAGGGAAAAATATGAGTGATGATGTAAGAGTTAAGGGCAATGATGCTAAATTAAGGCGTGATATTGGGGTGCTGGCAGCGGGTTTTCTTGTTTTAAATGGAGTAATTGGTGCAGGCATATTCGGCCTTCCAGGTCGACTGGTGGAACAGGCAGGTATGTGGGGGCCATGGCTTATTGTCATTTTTGGTGCTTTTATTATAACCGTTGCCTGGACGTTTGCCTCAATTGCAAGTTATTTCGACACAACCGGTGGGCCCGTTGCGTATGCCAACAGGGCTTTTGGTCCTTTGGTAGGCTTCCAGACAGGCTGGCTGCTTTATATAGGCCGCGTATCGGCGATCGCTGCTAACATCAATGTGTTATTTAATTATGCTGCCTATTTATGGGAAGGTGCTTCGGGTGAAATTACCCGCGGTATAATGTTCTTCATAATTATTGGCGGTATAACAGTCGTGAATGTCATGGGCATAAAAAAAGCGATGCAGGTTCTAAATGTCATAACACTTTTTAAATTAATACCTATTTTACTGCTCATACTGTTGGCAATACCGCATTTGACGCCTGATGGAGTATTACCGGGGGATTTGCCAAGTTTCGATGATTCTAGTGGTTTGGTGCTTTTAATTCTCTATGCTTTTGTAGGGTTTGAAGGAGCACTCGTAACAGCAGGTGAAACCAAAAATCCAAAAAAAACCATTCCACAGGCTTTAATTTCAGGAATTTTGGTCATTACAGCTATCTATTTTACGGTATCATTCACATATGCAAATGTCATAAGGGATGGTGGTGGTAATACGCCGCTGGTTGAAATGGCAGAAGTTCTGATTGGACCTGCCGGTGGGGTCATAATAATTATTACGGCTATCTTTTCCATTCTAGGAAACGCCATGGCGATTGTGGTTGCTGCGCCCCGTATGACTTTTGCAATGGCGGAGGAAGGCACTATTCCCAAATGGTTCGGTGAGGTACATGACCAATATGCGACACCAGCAAATTCAATTACATTTCTTGGTGTTTTGGCTTTTCTTTTGGCGATTTCCGGAACATTTGTATATCTTGCGATAGCAAGTACACTGGCCCGCATGGTTGCATACGCCATATGTATGGTGTCTATTCACAACATTCGCAAAAAGGCTGATCCCGAAACCCGTGCTGATGCTACAAAGATGCCTGGTGGTTATATTATTCCCGGCATAGCATTTGTTGTTTGCCTTTTTGCAATAAGCCAGTCAACGTTGCAATCATGGATCTATATGTTCATTTTCGTTTTTATTGGTAGTGCACTTTATTATCTGCAGCCCCGCCGCACAGGGGGGCGTAATGAGTAACAGCAGCGGTGATGAAAAACTAAAACGGGAAATTGGTTTTTGGGCAGCAGGTTTTCTGGTGCTGAACGGGATTATTGGTGCAGGGATATTTGGACTGCCGGGCAGACTTGCTGAAGTTGCAGGTGATTTTAGCCCCTGGCTTTTTGTTATTTTTGGTTTTCTTATCATTACGGTCGTCTGGTCATTTGCTGCTCTCGCTAGTTATTTTAGATCTACAGGCGGCCCTGTTGTGTATGTTACAACGGCGTACGGTCCGTTCATGGGGTTTCAGACGGGATGGCTTTTTTATGTGGGCAGGGTTGCTGCTTTTGCAGCAAATATAAATCTTCTTTTTGATTATGCTGCCTTTATCTGGGCTGCGGCATCACCGGGAATGGTGCGTAACGTGTTAATTTTCGTGATTATAGGCATTCTTGCAATCATTAATATCCTGGGGATTAAAAAGGCCGTGCAGGCGATCAACATCCTGACGTTTTTAAAGCTTGTACCGATATTTCTGCTTATTTTGCTTGGTGTTCAATACCTGACACCTGATCATTTGGTGCCACCCGATATGCCACAATTTGATGATGCAGGTGCCGTTATACTGCTTATCTTCTTTGCTTTTACCGGTTTTGAATCTGTTCTTGCTTCGGCAGGGGAAACAAAAAATCCGAGGCGCACAATTCCAAAGGCGCTCATAAGCGTTTTTGCCCTTGTGATGATTATTTATTTTTTGCTGCAGCTGGTATATGTAACGGTCGCTCCTCCCATTAATAATCAGGCACCGTTAATCGGGCTTGGGGAGAGTTTGATGGGGCCGGTCGGTGGAACAATTGTTATTCTGACGGCGATTTTTTCAATTCTGGGAAATATTTCAGGCATCGCTATATTTGCATCACGGTCGACATTTGGCATGGCAAATTTTGGAGTGCTTCCGCCATGGTTTGCACAAGTACACGAAAAATATGCCACGCCGGTAAATTCGATAATTTTTCAGGCTGTTTTTGTTTTGATACTGGCTGTAACCGGCACATTTGTTTATCTGGCCCTTGCAGGGACGCTTGCGCGGATGATTGCTTATGCGATTTGTATACTAGCGCTTCCAAAAGTAAGAAGTAAAGCAAACGAAGAGGCTTTGGCGCGTGCTATGAAAATACCGGGTGGTTATATAATGCCTGTTATTGGGGTTCTTGTTTGTTGTTACGCCATGACAAATTCACAGATTATAAACTGGCAATATCTTGCCGGTTTTGTTGTTGTAGGGACTGGCCTATATTTCCTTAACGCGTATTTGAAAAAGGCGGCTGATTAAGCCGCCTTCAATAGCAATTATTCTGGAAGGGTGGGATAAGTTATACCAAGTTGTTCCAGATATGTGTCGTATTTATCCGGATCATAATACAGTTCTTTCAATTGCGGCTTGAATTTGGCCATGATATCGACATTTTTCTCTATAGCCGGTTTTTCAGTCGCACTTATGAATGGAATATATGTTGTTTCGGCAAGTTGAACATCATTAAAATATTTATGTGCGTCTTCAAGGAGTTCCGGTTTCATAAACAAATCTACCATTGTTTGGGCAATAACTTTTGCACCAACAACTGAGCCTTTATGGGCAACCGGCGTTGCCATGGCGATGGTATTGCGCCAATTATGGCCGCCCAGACTGCCGATATTCGCAGGATAATTAAGATTAATGGTCGGTACCAGCCATGAAATATCACCAATATCATCAGATCCGCCACTGACCGGATATTCAGAAGGTGCACGAATTTCACTTACTTCAGTGTCCAACCCAACCTGATCTGCATCCGCAAGGGTCTGTACGGCCTTTGCAAATATATGATCTTTTTCTTCCCACTGTGGCATGCCGACAGCCTCTATGTTTTGCTGAACGGCTTCTGCGATAGGCTTGTTGAAATGCCGTGGCCATGCGCCGCCGACAACGCGATGGGTAAATGTTGTATCTGTCATTAATGCCGCGCCTTCAGCTGTTTTATTCAGCTTGTCATAATTTTCGAGGATATTTTCCGCAGTCATTTCACGAATATAATACCAGACAGAAGCTGTTTGTGGTACGACGTTTGGCTGATCACCGCCATCAGAAATGATGTAGTGAGATCGCTGTAGCGGATGAAGATGTTCACGCCGTGCGTTCCATCCGGCATTCATTAGCTCTACCGCGTCAAGTGCGCTTTTGCCCATCCATGGAGCACCTGCACTATGTGAACTTTCACCGGTAAAGGTATATTCAACTGAAATCAGTCCTGTTCCGCGGGCTTGTCCCCAGCTCACAGCGAGTGAGCTGTCCACATGGGTGAAGAGTACAGCATCAACCCCATCAAACAGACCTTCACGGGTAAAAAAGGCTTTACCTGCTAGAAGTTCTTCTGCTATTCCGGGCCAGATTACAATAGTACCGGGAATATTATCACGCTGCATTACTTCCTGAAGGGCAAGTGCAGCCGTTATAATGACAGCCATGCCAGAATTGTGACCTTCCCCGTGTCCAGGTGCTCCTTCAATCAGTGGGTCTTTATAGGCTACGCCCGGTTTTTGTGAAGCTTTGGGAATTCCGTCAACATCGGTTCCCAGGGCAATAACAGGATGTCCGGAGCCCCATGTTGCCCACCATCCTGATGGCAGCCCGGCAACATCGCGCTGAAATTCAAAACCGTTATTTTCCAGTATTTCGCCAATATAACGCTGCGTTTCATATTCCTGAAAACCCAACTCTGAAAAACTAAACAGGCTATCAACGATTTCCTGTACCATTTTTTTGTTGTTTTCGACTTTTTCGGTAACTTCCGCTTTAAGTGCTGTTATTCGGTCGCTATCTTGTGCAATAGATACTGTAAATGGCAGAAAAATTAGTGCCATTGTGATTAAAATCCGCATTTTACTACTCCCCTTAATGTAAGTTATGTGCTTACTTTAATGTAACCTACTTGTCCGGGTCAATCTTTACAGCCACATACCGATAATCATCATTTATTTCTATTTGAATATATAGAAAAAAGGCCGCTCAAGATATTGAGCGGCCGGTAAGGTTTTAGTGAGTTATTTTAGATATTAGAATGAACCTTGTAGTGTAAGTTTCACAGAACGTTGCTCTGATGCGGCTCTTATCTCATTGATGTCTATCACACCATTTGAAATGTTTGAGGCATAAAGCAGTTTATCATGTCCTGTTTTTGCTTTGAGTATATTCTGAAGGTCAAGGCGAAGTTTCATATCACCAAATACTATTTGTTCTATATAGGCCGATGCCTTAGGTTCAATGGTTCTTTCCCATTGTTCAATGACATCGGTTCTGAAGCCGATTGTAGCGCCTGTCATTCCAACTGGACCTTTGTTAGTGATACTAAAGCCATATGAAGTACCACTTTCTGTAAGGTCATGTTGGAAGTTTATAAGCCATTCATGCTTCTGAACGTATTCAATCGGACGTGATACCATTAAGAATGGATCGGTAACGTCTGTTTCACGAAGGATATACTTACCTGTAATGATCGCATTTGGAAGGTTCAGTGCTTTCAAGCGCCAGTTTCCATTAATCTCAACACCATATTCTTTGGCATTACCAATATTTCCCGGAATAGACGTAACAGCTAGTTTTGGGTCATCATTAAAGTCACCGTTTATATCTTTTCCAGGTATCTTCGCGATATGGTCACGAATTACATTATAAAAACCTTCTACAGACAATGAGCCCTGATCTTCCGCAAAGCGGTTCTCAAACGCTACTGAGAATTCCCAGCGGTCTTCAGGACGGAGAAGTGCATTACCACCGTCTGTTTGACCGTCTTCGACGTCAAAGTTGCTGCCGAATGCACCGAAATCCAGCTGACTTATTTTACGTTCAATTGTAGCGCGGATCTGATTTTGTGAATCAACATCGTAACGGAGGTTCCATCGTGGTTTCAGATAGAAAAAATTCCGGCTAAAATCAGGAACGTCATTCAGATTATCTGTCTGTGTAATTTCGGACCATTCTGCGTCCACTGAACTTTGTAGTGAAATATTTGAAGCAATTGACCAGTTATGGCTTGCAAATGCTTCAAAACGGACTTCCTGTACATCAATATCACTTAACGAATTCGGGTTTATAACACCTGCACCATTTGCAACACGGTTTGATGTACCAACATCATTAATGGCAACTTCACCGCCTGCCTCAATAGTGTGGACAGTTGCAAAAGTATTTGTAAGTGATGAACGGATAATTTTCTCACCATGGGTACGGGTTGCAAAGTTATCTGCGAAAAGGACTGGTGTCGCGCCATTTAATCCTGAACTAAATAGCCGTGTAAAATCATGTTTACCGTGGTTGATCACAAAAAGCGATTTCCAAAGGCCAATGCTATCAAAACGACGTTCATAATCACCGCCAAATTCCCAGTGGAATGGCCTGTGTGCAACATCACGTTCAATTGTAGTTACATTTCCTGCTATGAAGTCTTCATCATCATTTGGATTGCCTGCAAGGTGCGTGATTGTGGTTGTGATCAGGTCACTTTGCGTGTCTAGCTCTAATGTGTCCTGATCATCAAATTCAACCTGACCATTAAGGCGCAGAATATCGCCAGCAGAACCATTATATTCGACACCACCATTGAGGAATATTTTCTCACGATCTTGAACACTTGTCAGATTGTTTTCCTGATATTGAACTCCAGCGGCATTAAAAAATTTGTCATTGAAGTTACGGCGTGTTTCTTGAAGCGCAAAATCAACACCAAAGGTATATGCCAGATTATCAATCTCACCGCGATGGTTGACTTTTGCAAGTGGGTTGACTTTTCCGCCATCGACATATTCACCGCCCACAGTCCAGGTTGTGACTGATGTTGAAGCAGTTTCTTTCATAATAACGTTAATAATCAGACCTTCTGATTGCACATCAAGGCCGGCTTTTGTGCCCCGGATGAGTTCGATGGCACTAACGCTTGTTGCCTGAATACGCTTAAGCTGAAGACCGAGCGAATTGGTTTTACCGGCAATACGCTTTCCATCAATTAGGATCTGGTCTCCTGCTGAGCCAAAACCACGTACGCGGCGGCCGGTCAGCTCTTCGTCCGCACGGGCAATCAGTGCAGCCGTGCCCGGTACACTGCGAAGCATATCATGAAGTGTAACAGGCTGAAAAGGAACGAAGTAGTCTTCCTTATAGGTTACTGTTGATGAATTTCCCTCTGAAGTACTTTCCTGAGCAAAAGCAGTACTGGACATAAGTGCGGCAATTGTCATGCCGGCTATTATTTTTTTTGAAAGAACCACCCGCGGTCTCCTTGCAGCTAATAATTAAAACTATATAAGTAAATCTTTATGTAAGCAGTGGATACTTACTTCGTAAATTAAAGTCAATAGATTTTTTGGAACGTTATACTATAACAATTTATCAGTGTAAAGGTGATTTAATTCAAAATTAGATAGAGATTATAACGGATGTATTATGTAAACAATTTTATACTAATATATTACTATTTAATATTACACAATACCAATAATTAAAAAATATTATAATATTATCCTAAACGATATAAGAAAGCATCTAAATATTAGAATCTATTCTATCGTTCACGTATTAGCTTTCAAAAAAGTCGTGGAAACTGCTGCCGCATTCTCTTATTATCTTCAATTAAAGGGATACTCCTTTCATCGGTTAATAGGCATTTCAGTAAAGAATTTTATGCAGAAAAACAAAACGGAAATTAAAACCACCACCTGTTATATGTGCGCCTGCAGATGCGGGATAAATGTTCACCTTAAAGATGGACGTATCAGATATATCGAAGGGAACCCGGATCATCCGGTGAACAAAGGTGTATTATGTGCGAAGGGATCGGCAGGGATCATGCAGCACTACTCGCCGGCGCGGCTAACATCACCACTTAAAAGGGTAGGGCCGCGAGGTAGCGGTGAATTTGAAGAAATTTCATGGGACGAAGCGATGGATATCGCCACGGAAAAACTCCGCGCGGTAAGAAATAAAGACCCCAAACGTCTGGCGTTTTTTACAGGCAGGGATCAAAGTCAGGCATTGACCGGCTGGTTTTCGGCAAAATTTGGGACCCATAATTATGCGGCGCATGGGGGTTTCTGCTCGGTTAATATGGCCGCAGCGGGCCTTTATTCTATTGGCGGGTCTTTCTGGGAATTTGGGGAACCTGACTGGCACCAAACAAAATATTTCATGATGTTTGGTGTTGCTGAGGATCATGATTCAAACCCGATTAAAAAAGGCATTGGTACAATTAAAAAACGCGCTGGCACAAAATATGTATCCATTAATCCTGTGCAATCCGGTTATGCCGCTATAGCTGACGAATGGCTGGGAATCCGGCCTGGTACAGACGGGCTTTTTGTCGGCGCCTTAATTGCGGAACTTATAAAAGCGGAAAAAATCGATTTTGATTTTATGATCAGGTATACCAACAGTCCCTGGCTGGTCATTGATAATCCGGGAGGAGCCAACAACGGATTATTAGCCCGTGATGAAGAAGGTAACCCGCTTTGTTTTGATGTGAGCCTTAACGCTGTTACCAAAATGAAAGTCGGAAAATCCAAACCGGCTATGGTCGGTGAATTTGAACTTGCTGATGGCACAAAATCGGTTCCGGCGTTTCAGCATATCATAATGGAATTTTTAAGTGATAAATATGAACTTTCCTATGTTGAAAAAGAAACAGGGATAAAAGTAGCCGATATTAAACGCATTGCCGCAGAAATTGCTGATGTCGCATTCAGTGAGCAAATAACGCTCGATCTTTCATGGACGGATAGCTACGGCAACAATCATGATAAAATTATCGGCCGCCCGGTGTCATTCCATGCCATGCGCGGTATAGCTGCCCATAAAAATGGGTTTGAAACATGTCGCATGATCCATTTATTGCAAATGTTATTGGGGGCGATTGATGGACCGGGATCATTCCGTTATAAGCCACCGTTCCCCCGTCCGACACCACCACATAAAAAAAATGCCAAAAAATCCGCTGCACCCGGTGAGGTCGCAGAAGCAGAGCCACTTGGCTTTCCTGCGGGTCCCGAGGACCTGGCCGTTGATGAAAATGGCGAACCAACACGCTTGGATAAAGCATTTTCATGGGAATATCCGCTCGCTATTCATGGCATGATGCACATGTCACTTCATAATGCTTGGGCAGGTGATCCTTACAAAGTTGACGTCTTTATGATGTATATGGCCAACATGGCGTGGAATTCATCCATGAATGTTAAAAATGCCATTAAATATATGACGGATAAAGATCCTGATACGGGCGAATATAAAATCCCTTATATTATTTATTCGGACGCATTTTATTCGGAAACAGTCCCCTATGCCGATCTGATTTTACCGGATACAACATATTTGGAACGTTGGGATGCGATCTCCATGCTGGACCGCCCGATTGGAACTGCCGAAGCAGCAGCAGATTCTATCCGTCAACCAGTGTTGGAGCCTGACCGTGATGTCCGTCCATTTCAGGATGTTGTGCTTGATCTTGGTGCCCGATTAGGGTTGCCGGGTATGGTGGATGATAACGGCGCGCCGCTTTATTCCGGCGGCTATAGTGACTATCTGGCAAATCATGAACGGGCACCGGGTGTGGGGCCGCTTTCCGGCTGGCGCGGTGAAAATGGCGAAAGTCACGGAAAAGGTGCACCTAACAAAAACCAGATGCAAAAATACATTGAAAATGGCTGTTACTGGGAATATGAGCTTGAAGAAGCAGAACAGTATAACCGGTTTGCCAATCAGGCATATTTGGAAACAGCGACGAAGATGGGCTGGATGGGGTCCCCTGAACCTATCGTGCTTAATGTTTATAATGAAATGCTGCAAAAATTCCATCTTGCAGCTGAAGGTCACGGTGAACATGTGCCACCGGTACATGCGCGGGAACGCATCAAGACCTATTTTAATCCCGTACCAACATGGTATCCGGTTCAGGAACATGTGGATAAAAATAGTGATGAATTCCCGCTTTCTGCGCTTACCCAGCGTCCCGCTCACATGTATCATTCCTGGGGCAGTCAGAATGCATGGTTACGGCAGTTAACATCACAAAATTATCTTTATATTCACCCGAAGACTGCAAAAGACAAAAATATTGATGATCTTGATTGGGTTTGGGTAGAAAGCCCTCATGGCAAAGTAAAGGTACAGGCGAAATATATGGACGGTCTTAATGAAGGGACTGTGTGGACATGGAATGCGATCGGCAAACGCCGCGGTTCATGGGCACTTGATGAAAAATCACCGGAATTTCAGAAAGCCTTTTTGCTTAATCATGTGATATCGGAAAATTTAACGGCGGATGATGGATCTGTGCGTTCCAATTCTGATCCGGTTACCGGTCAGGGTGCGTGGTTTGATACCCGTGTCAAGGTTGAACGCGCTGAAAATCAGTCTGACGATATTACATCGCCGCTTATTGAACCGGTTAAATTTTATAGCAAACATAAACGCCCGGATATTTTGCAATATGGGTTTAAAAAAGACCAAAGCTTTGATGAGTATGAAAGATCACTGGGAACGACTAAGGAGACAGGATCATGACCTGCCTTCCTGATAAAACAGAAAAAAAACTGGGTCTGTTGATTGATCTGGATATATGTGTCGGATGCCATGCCTGTGCTGTTAATTGCAAGGAATGGAACACCAGTGGCATTACAGGGCCAATGGAAGATATCAAGCCATACGGCGATGACCCTTCTGGTGTCTGGTATAACAGAATTCATAGTTATGAATTTAAGAAACCCGGTGAAGCAGACCGGACCGTTTATTTCCCAAAATCCTGCCTTCACTGCGAAGATGCACCATGTGTTACCGTTTGCCCGACAGGCGCATCACTAAAACGATCCGAAGATGGCATCGTACTTGTTAACCCGGATGTTTGCATTGGATGTAAGCTTTGTTCATGGGCTTGTCCTTATGGTGCCCGCGAATATGATACATCTGGCGGGGTAATGCAAAAATGTACTCTTTGTGTGGATAAAATTTATGATGAAACTATCCCCGAAGAAAGACGCGTACCATCTTGCGTATCAACCTGTCCGGCGGGGGCAAGGCATTTTGGTGATTTTGCAGACCCTGAATCAAAAGTTTCAAAACTGGCAGCTGCGAACGATGCCCGTGATCTGTTTCCTGAAATGGAAACAAAGCCTATAAATCAATATTTGCCACCAAGAAAAAGACAGATACATAAGGAAAAATCGCTTAATCATAAAGTATCAAATGTTAAAGATGCCCTGCTGCGGTGGGCCAAATTGGATTTTACGGGATAGAGCCATGCATCCAGCGCTTTCAGTCATTGTCTTCACAACTTTTTCAGGTATGGGCTATGGGCTTTTTATCTGGATGTGCGCCAATATTATTATTGGAACACCGCCATTCAGAGAAGAAATTATCTTTGGCACTTCCATGTCCTTTATTCTGGTGACAATCGGTCTTTTATCATCAACAGCCCATTTGGGGCATCCGGAACGTGCCTGGCGTGCGTTCAGCCAGTGGCGTACATCTTGGCTTAGTCGTGAAGGGATTATGTCAATACTGACATTTGGCCCTATCATCTTCATAGGTGGTGAAACATATCTGACCCTGGGCTTGGGCTTTCTTATGATGCCTGCGGCCTTGCTTGGCATGTTAGGGGCCGTTTTGACCCTATATACGACCAGCATGATATATGCTTCACTCAAAGCCATCCCCGCATGGCATAATAAATGGGTCATCACGGGATTTCAGGTTTATGCTCTTTCAAGTGGGGGTGTTGCTTATATCATGATCGCAGGATGGCAGCATTATCAGATCGTTATGTATCTGATGATTGTTGCGCTGATCGTCAAGATTATGACCTGGATATATATCGACAGAAACCGTGGTCAATATAAGCGTGAATCAGCACTTGGTCTTAGCGATTTTGGAAAAGCAAAGCCTTTTGAGCCAGCCCATAGCCAGAAAAATTATCTGCAGCGTGAAATGGGATATGAGCTTGGATCCGTTTGTCGCACAGTCATGCGGTGGCTGGCCCTTGGAGGTGGTTTTATCATGCCTGCGGCGCTTTTATATGTGGGTTTTCCGCTTTCACCGATAATTGTTGTTATATGTCTTGCGGGCATGATGGCGGAACGATGGCTCTTTTTTGCCGAAGCGGAACATGTGGTTAGGCTTTATTATGATAAGGACGAAGTCTAGTCGAAAATGATTAGCATTCTTAACTATGACTTGATATATAATAACATCACATTAATTTCCGGATGAATATATTATGTTCAAGTCTTTAATAACGGGTGCACTTTTGTGCTCAATATCTTTTGCGCCGCTAAATGTTTATGGGCAAACTTCCTCTGATGATCAGTCCGTTGTTACCTATGATAAAGAGTATTTCATTAAATATGATCCGGTAACATTATTGGACATGCTTCAACGTGTGCCGGGTGTGCAGGCAATCCTTGATGCAAACAATCGCCAAGGGGGGGCTGGCGGTGGTGGTACCAATCGTGGTGGACAACAGGAACGCGGGTTTGGTTCAGGGGGTGATCAGATTCTCATTAACAACAAACGTCTTTCCGGTAAGGCTAATAATATTAACAGTACGCTTCAGCGGATTTCTGCATCAACGGTTCAGCGTGTGGAAATCATCCGCGGCGCATCAAGCGATATGGATGTGCAAAGTCAGGGACTTGTTGTGAATGTCGTGATGGATGAGGGAACGTCAACCTCCAGCACATTCTGGAAAGTTGGGGGCCGATTATCTGAGGGGTATTTGTTTTCACCCGATATACTTGTATCACATAATGGTTCCAGCGGTAATCTGGATTATATTTTTGGTCTTGAAGCGAAACAGGGCCAACATATTGAACACCGGCTTGATGAAATTTTTACACCGGCACTCGTAAAAACAGGGGATGCTGGTCGAAACACAGACAATGTTAACAAATATCTCAGGTTTAATGGCAACATTACCTATAATGCTGAAAATGGTGATGAATTACGGCTAAACGCACAATATGAACCGGGCAAATACCGAAAGCGTGAACCACGGTTTACGCAGGATATTGGGGCTGCAAGGGAAAATCAGAACTGGGACGAGGATCAGACCTCCAATAAATGGGAAATTGGTGGCGATTATACAAAAAATATTGATGGTCTGGGTAACTGGAAAACGCTATTTATTGCCAACCGGGACCGTATCGATAAAACATCTGTTTTTGAAAATATCCTTGGTACTGGTGATGTGCCGATTTTTAGAAATACGGAATATAGAGTTAAAAAGGAAAAAATTATCCGGACGTCCTTAACTGCGGGGGTGTTTTCTAATCAGGTAATCGAAGTTGGTGGCGAAGCTGCCATTAACAACTTTGATAAAATATTTACCAACGAGGATTTTGTCACCGATGCTTATGTTATCAGTGTGAATGACGATGTGGAAGTGAAGGAAAATAGATACGAAATATTTGCAAACCATACTTATAATGTATCATCAAAGATGGTTTTGCAAAGCTCACTGATTGGCGAATTTTCAAAAATAAGTTCACTGACGGTTCCTTTGGTTGGTGAAAATATTGAACGCAGCAAAAAATTCAGCTTCCTAAAACCACGTGCGGATTTCAGATATGATTTTAATGACCGTAACCAGCTTCGTGCGACAGTTGAAAAGAAAGTAAGCCAACTTGATTTTCAGAATTTCGTGGCGACATATGATGCGACAAATGACATTTTACGACTTGGCAATACTGGGATCGTACCTGAAAAATCATGGAATTATAGCATTGCCTATGAACATCGCCTTCCGGATGATGCAGGAGCGTTACAGGTTGAATTTTTCTACCGTGATCTGTCAGATTATATTGAACTTGTTGATTTTACCGAATTTTTTGATGCGGGTGGAAATCCTATTGCGCAAATGGATATTGATCCGATTTCCAAGTCGGGAAATATTCCTTCCGCACGGTCATTTGGCATAAAGACCACGGGCAGTGTACGGCTTGGTTTTGTGGGCCTGCCAGATGCCGTGTTTAGTATTGATTATATATGGGATGACATGGACGTGATTGATCAGTTTAGTGACGTACACAGACCTTTTAAATGGAAATCCGAACATGAATTCACGTTTAATTTCCGTCATGATTTAACGGACTGGGGATTATCTTATGGCTTTAAAGGAACCATCAAGGGTGATAGCTACCGTCATGAAATTGATCAGGTGGCAAGCACGGATAATGGTGATCTTTATGAAGCGTTTGTTGAAAAAAGGATCTGGAATGATATGAAGCTGATCTTCATGTTTGAACATATTACAGATCGGAAATTCACAACATTTATGAGATTTTATAACAATCATATTCGTTATAATGATCTGAACCGTTTTGAAGATCGGGACTGGCGGTATGTACGTGAATGGTCAATATTCCTGCAGGGAACTTTCTAACGCTTCAATTTTGGCGGTGCTTTTCTGTATTGCATAGGTGTTTTGGAATAATTAATCGGGTTTTTGATGATGGGAACCTGTTCCCTATCTTCGGATATAATTTTGCCTGCCAAGCCGCGTTCTATAATGTGTGGGTCGGATAGTATCTGTGCAAGATTATTTACCGGGCCACATGGTATATTATTCTTTTCAAGCAGGCCAATCCATTCATCAGTATTTCTGGATTTCAATATAGTGTCTATTGCAGGAATTAGTATGGTTCTGTTTATGACGCGTGCGGCATTTGTTTTAAATTTTTCATCGGTATGCCAATTTGCGCCCACTATTTTTGAAAAACATGCAAACTGCGCATCATTTCCAATGGCAAGCACCATATCACCATCATTTGTCTTAAAAGCCTGATAGGGAACAATACTGACATGTTCGTTACCATGTCTTTTTGGGACTTCTCCTCCAATAAGATAATTGGACGTATGATTAGCAAGCAAGGCAATCTGACAATCAAGAAGCGCCAAATCAATATACTGTCCTTCACCTGTTCTGTCCCGATGTACAAGGGCCCCTAAAATACCAACCGTTGCGTACATGCCTGTCATAATGTCCGCTATGGCAACCCCTACTTTCTGCGGCTTTCCGTCCTTCTCACCGGTAATGCTCATCATACCGCCCATGGCCTGGATCATAAAATCATAACCTGCACGGTTTGCATAAGGTCCGGACTGTCCAAAACCGGTTATGGAACAGTAAATCAGGCCGGGATTAACTTTGGACAGGCTTTGATAATCCAGAGCATATTTTTTAAGGCCGCCAACCTTATAATTTTCGATCAGTATGTCACATTCTTTGGCGAGATCCCTGATTGTTTCCTGTCCGTCTTTTGTTGTTATATCGATGAACATGGATGATTTATTACGATTAGTGCAGTGAAAATAGGCTGCATCTCCAGGACTGCCATCTGCATTCTTAGAGAATGGCGGCCCCCATCCACGGGTGTCATCACCGCTACCGGGTTTTTCTATTTTTATGACGTCTGCACCCATATCCCCGAGTATTTGTGTTGACCAGGGACCGGCAAGCACCCGACTTAAATCAAGAACCTTTATATGTGATAATGGTCCGGGCATTTTCAGAAAGCATTTATGCCTGTTTGGAGCCGGCCAAGGATCAGTGCATGGACGTCATGTGTTCCTTCGTAAGTGTTGACCGCTTCCAAATTCATAACATGGCGGATGATATGAAACTCGTCAGCAATACCGTTTCCGCCGTGCATATCACGGGCGGTACGGGCAATTTCAAGTGCCTTGCCGCAATTGTTTCTTTTCAGAAGCGAAATTGCATCTGGTGAGAGCAATTTTTGATCCATAAGCCGCCCTGCCTGCAGACAGCCATGAAGGCCAAGCGTGATTTCTGTCTGCATATCAGCAAGTTTTTTCTGAATGAGCTGATTTGCCGCCAGCGGTTTTCCGAACTGTTTCCGGTCAAGTGTATATTGCCGCGCAGCATGCCAGCAATATTCAGCAGCCCCAAGCGCGCCCCAAGCAATACCGTATCGTGCATTGGACAGACAACCAAGTGGGCCTTTCATTCCTTCGACATTTGGGAGCATGTTTTCTTCGGGTACAAATACATCTTCCATAACAATTTCACCTGTATCCGATGCGCGCAGGGAAAATTTTCCTTCAATTTTTGGGGCGCTTAATCCGTCCATCCCTTTTTCAAGGATAAAACCGCGCACTACCCCCTCATCATTTTTGCCCCAAACCACAAAAATATCGGCTATTGGGCTATTGGTAATCCACATTTTTGTACCATTAAGTACATAACCGCCATCTACGGATCTGGCCCGTGTTTGCATGCTGGCAGGATCGGACCCTGAGTTGGGTTCAGTAAGGCCGAAACAACCGATGAGTTCCGCCGTTGCAAGTTTGGGCAGATATTTTTCCCGCTGGGCTTCGGAACCATAAGCATAAATTGGATACATCACAAGCGAGCTTTGAACCGACATTGCACTGCGATATCCACTGTCAACCGCTTCTACTTCACGGGCGATAAGGCCGTATGATACATACCCAACGCCCGCGCAGTCATAACCATCAATTGTCGGGCCGAGAAAACCCATCTCACCCATTTTAGTCATCAAATTGCGGTCAAACTTTTCATGACGGTTTGCTTCCAATATCCCTGGCATCAGTTCCGATTGGCAAAAGGCTTTTGCCTGATCACGGATCATCCGTTCTTCTTCGTTAAGCGAATTTTCAAGAAGCAAAATATCTTCCCATGGGGCAGATTTCCATATGGTTGCATTCATTTTTTTAGCTTTCTCTGTTTTTACCCGGAACCCAAAGGACGTCATCCTTACCGTCGTTATTTGCTTTGCGGCTAAGGACAAACAAATGATCCGACAGGCGGTTTAAATATTTAATGGCGATTGGCGATATTTTCTCTGTTTCAGCAACTTCAACAAGTAGTCGTTCGGCACGTCTTACGATTGTTCGGGCAAGATGAAGGTGCGCGGCCGCATCGGAACCGCCGGGCAGTACAAATGATTTTAATGGATTAATATTTTCATTCATTAAATCAATTTCTTCTTCAAGCCTGTCAACCTGTTCCTGCGTGATACGCAGGGCCGTACTTTCATATTTGCCGCCCATGGGTAGCGAAACATCCGCACCAAGATCGAAAAGATCATTTTGAATACGGTAAAGCATTTCATCTTCATCACCATGGGTGCTAAGGCGTGCAATCCCGATCGCCGCATTGCTTTCATCAATGCTGCCATAAGCATTGATACGGGGATTATATTTTTTGGCTCTTGTCCCGTCGGTTAGGGACGTTTCACCTTTATCCCCGCCACGCGTGTATATTTTATCAAGCTTAACCATCAATCACCCGGCATTGCGTGCAAGTACGTATAGTACGATAAGAATGACGGTTATAAATTGTGAAATGACCCGTGCCCGCATCATTTTATTGCTTTTCCGACTGTCGGGTTCCCTTTTTGTCATTGTTGCGGCACCGGCAAGCATAATGCCCATGGTGATTACAACACTTATAATTGCGAGGGTTAAAAGTATGGATTGCATAATTATTCCTATTTATTTTACATGTAAACTATATAGAATATTTTATCAAAATAGCTACACATTATTCAATTTTCAGTATTGGGGACTATAGCAAACACTCTGGCCGGAAATCCAGACCCGTCTTCAACCAATGGCCAGGTTGCAATGATAGTTGCACCGGTTGCCGGCATCTGATCCAGGTTTTTCATATTCTCAATCTGGTATTTATCAAGTCCCATATAATACCTTTGAAGCGGCCAATCACCTGCACCGGCATTTATACCCGGATCCGTATCGAGCGTTTCATGTCCGATCGCCGTCATATTACGTTTCCAGTACCAGATAATCAATGACTTCTCTGCTCCAGCCGGGTGAGTGGCTTACCTGTTCAAAATCCCGGTTACGCATACGGTCGGTTGCCGGCCAGCGTTTAGACCAGTCCGTGCGCAATGCAACGAAGCTGGTTGATGGAATTTGCCCATGAATTTCTTCCCATTCCTTAATGTCTTTCATTGTTATCTGATAATCGGGATTTTCTTCAACCTTACTGTGAACATCAAGTACGATCAATGGCAGTATCATTTCACTCAGCGGTATATCTTCGAGTGTTCGCAGTCCCTGCACAAAATGAGCGGGCGGGTCAACATGGGTCCCCTATTGACCCGGGAAATTATATCTGTGGATGCCTGCTGTTCCGTCCGCATGGGCATTAAAGGTCGTTATGGTTGGCGGATTGTTTCCGGACGGACCACTTGGCATTCCTTCTTCAAGTCTATGGCTGAGTTCAATTAACGTTGCATTTTGAATAAGGTCTGGGAAATTTGGTTGCTCGGGTTTCAGGTTATTGACAGCCGCCAAATATCCACCAGCAGCTGCGATAGCGACAAAAATCAGATTTAGCCATGGTTTCACAATATTTCTCCGTCCTTAATTTTCAGAACTGGTCTATATTACTATAATTGCTGCCGTTTGATATGGTCTTTTATCATAAAGTCTGCAATATTATTTTGATGACTAAATAAAGGGGAGATCAATGAAAAAATTAATATACATATTGTTTACTGTTTTGGCGCTTGCTGCATGCGGACAGGCAGAGCAGAAAAATGAAACCGACATTTCGTTCAGTATTGATTTTCCATCTTCGATGGGTGGAGAGCAGGATGGTCGTCTTATGGTCATGCTTTCCAATAATGATCGCTATGAGCCGCGTTTTCAAATCAATCCCGGGCCAACGGGCCAACTTATTTTTGGCAAGGATGTAACCGATTGGCAACCTGACACACCCGAAATCATTGATCATAATCATCGGGGCTATCCATTTGTGAATGTCAATGATATCCCACCCGGGGATTATTATGTACAGGCGATAATCAACCGCTATAAGGATTTTAATCTATCCAATGGCAAAACAGTTTCCTTACCGCCGGAAATGGGTGAGGGACAGCAATGGAACAGAAAACCGGGTAATTTTTATAGTGAACCTGTGAAAGTAACAATTGGTGAGGGTAATGCTCAGACAATCAACATAACCATGGATCAGGAAATACCGCCTATAACACCGCCAGCGGATACTAAATATATCAAACACATTAAAATGAAGAGCGAAATGCTCAGCAAATTTTGGGGTGAGGATGTTGAGCTTGGTGCACATGTGTTACTTCCGCATGGGTTTGACGAACATCCCGAAGCAAAATATCCGCTTATGATTTTCCACGGGCATTTCCCCGCTGATTTTGGCGGGTTCAGTGAAACACCGCCTGATCCGGATATGGAACCGACATATAGCGCAAGGTTTGATATTGATGGATATAATATTTTGCAGGCACAGGCCGCATATGATTTTTACAAGTTATGGACAAGCGATGATTTTCCACGATTCATCATTATCGAAATTCAGCACGCGACCCCGTATTATGATGACAGCTATGCGGTTAATTCGGAAAGTCAGGGGCCCTATGGCGATGCCCTTACATATGAATTAATTCCTTATATAGAGGAACAGTTCCGCGGCATTGGCGAAGGCTGGTCCCGCTTTACATATGGGGGATCAACCGGTGGATGGGAAGCACTCGCCGTGCAGGTATTCTATCCGGATGAATATAACGGCACGTTTGCGGCATGTCCGGACCCGATTGATTTTCGCGCCTACACAGCCCTTAATATTTATGATGATAAAAACGCATATTATTATAATGCCGATTATAAGAAAGTGCCTCGTCCCGGACAACGGGATTATCTTGGCAATGTGAATTACAGCATTGCTGATGATAATCATCTTGAAGCGGTGATAGGCAGCAAATCACGAAGTGGCAGGCAGTATGACATCTGGGAAGCAACATATTCGCCAATGGGGGATGATGGTTATCCGGTACGTCTTTGGGATAAAATTACAGGAGAAATCAACCCTGAAGTTGCTGAATATTGGCGGGAAAATTATGATCTTAGGTACATTATGGAACGCGATTGGCAAACGCTTGGCCCGAAACTGGAAGGGAAAATTCATATATATGTCGGCGATATGGATAATTATTACCTGAACAATGCCGTCTATCTTACAGAAGAGTTTCTGAAAAATACCACCAATCCATTTTATGGTGGTGAGTTTGACTACGGTGACCGGGCGGAACATTGCTGGAATGGGGATCATAAAAATGGTAACGGCATTTCCAGGCTAAACTATAATTTCATGTATGTTGATAAAATTTTAAAACGTATTGAAGAATCCGCTCCCGAAGGGGCGGACCTTACGAGCTGGAGATACTAAAAAATGACGGATGAATTATTCCGCGAAGATGCTTATTTAAAATCATGTGATGCAAAGGTTATTAAAATCAATGATCTTGGTGGTATCATACTGGACCGTACGGTGTTTTATCCCAACGGAGGCGGGCAGCCGGGTGACAGCGGTATCATAACCTTTGGTGATAATCGGATAGAAATTGTCACGACTGTGAACGACAGTGAAACCGGTGAGCTTGTCCATGTACCGAAAGAGGGGCAGCAATTACCGAATGTGGGTGATGATGTGTCACTGGAAATCGATTGGGACAGAAGGTATTTGCATATGCGTATGCATACAGGACTTCATTTATTATGTGCGGCCGTGCCATGTGGCGTGACGGGTGGTCAGATCGGTTCGGAAAAAAGTCGGCTTGATTTTGATATCGGCGACATGACACTGGATAAGGACGAAATTACTGAAAAGCTCAACAGTTTTATGGCCGGAAATCATGATGTTACATCCGGCTGGATAACAGATGCTGAAATGGATGAAAACCCGGAACTGGTCAGGACCATGTCGGTAAAACCACCCCGAAAAGGCGGACGTGTTAGGCTTATGAAGGTGGGTGACGCGGTTGATCTGCAACCGTGTGGCGGGACCCATGTAAAAAATACGTCCGAGATTGGCAGGCTCAGGGTGTCCAAAATTGAAAATAAAGGAAAAAGAAACAGACGGGTAAATATAGTCTTTGATGAATAAGGAATTAGAATGAATAAGATTACTATTGCGCTTTTAAGCTTTGGATTGATGATTGCACCCGGTTTTGCGCAAAACTTTCCAGAAGATGAGAAGGCAATCATCGCGGTACTGAATGATTTTCACGATGCGGCGGCAAAAGCCGATAAGGACCGTTATTTGGGTCATTTCACGGAGGATGGTGTGTTTCTTGGAACGGACGAATGGGAGCGCTGGCCGCTTCATCCGGATTTTACGGATTATGTGGGAATGCGGTTTGCAAATGGTGGCTGGTCCTATCATTCGGAAAAGAAAAATATAAATTTTTCAAACGACGGCATGGTTGCATGGTTTGATGAAACAAGTATATCAAACCGCAATGGTGGGCGTTTTCGCGGCTCCGGGGTGCTGGAAAAAATAGACGGCACATGGAAAGTTGCCCATTATGTGCTTAGCTTCCTTGTTTATAATGAAGTGGCCGGCGAAGTAGGGGGCATTATCAATACTGAACGTGAAAAACGAGGTGAAAATTAAAGGTAACTGTTAATAAGCTTATCAATCTGATCCGGGGGGGTGCCGCTTTCCCGGATTGATTTTAAGGTGATTGATTGGTCCCGTTTGGCGAGCCTGTTGCCATCTTTAGTGGTTAGCAGTGGATGATGATCATAAGTTGGCGTATCCAGGCCAAGTAAAAATTGCAATAAACGATGAAAATGACTGGCATAGTATAAATCCTCACCGCGGATGATATTTGTAACACCCTGTATATGATCATCAACAACAACGGATAAATGATAACTGGTCGGAAAATCTTTTCTGGCCAGAACCACATCGCCTAGGAGTTTCGGATCAGCTATCTGTTTTCCTGTTTTAAGGTCGGTCCAGTAAAGCGCTTCTTTGACCATTGTCAGTGCTTTCGTTAGATCAAGTCGCATGGCATGGGGAACGCCGTCTGCAATTTTCTGTTCGCGTTCTTTGTTTGTTAGATGCTTACAGATACCGGGATAGATAATACCCTCCGGCCCCATTTTGGGACCCAAATGCGGGGCTCTTGTGCTTTCTTCAATTTCGTTAATGATGTCGCGTCTTGTACAAAAACATGGATATAAAAGCCCTATATCATCAAGCTTTGATAGAGCACTTGCGTAATCTTCAAAATGTTCGGATTGTCGCCTTACGGGTGTCTGCCAGTTAAGACCAAGCCACCCCAGGTCTTCGAAAATTGCATCTTCATATTCGGATTTACAGCGCATATGGTCAATGTCTTCAATACGGATGATAAATTCGCCATTATTTTGAAGCGCAAAATCATAATTTAATTTTGCACTATATGCATGACCAAGATGCAGATAACCGCTTGGACTTGGGGCAAATCGGGTTATTATTTTATCGGATTGCGTCATTAACATCGTTTCTGTAAAAATATTTGAACATTTTCTATAACAAGTTTTAAGCGGAAAGCGAAGCACCCATGTCAGAATTACCGATACTTGACGGCCCACGTATTGAACCTGAAGACGGTAATGTGGAAAAACTGGTTATTCTTTGTCATGGTTATGGCTCAAACGGGGACGATCTGATCGGACTTGTACCCCATATTAAACCTTATATGAAAAATGCGGTGTTTGTATCACCGAATGCACCGGAACGGGTTATGGGACTTCCCAATGGGTATCAGTGGTTCCCGCTTACAAATTTAAGCCGGGAAGAAAGACTGACAGGAACCATTGCAGCGGCACCCACGTTACAGAATTTTATTGATCAGGAACTTAAAAGATACGGACTGGAAGATAAAGACGTGGTTCTGATCGGCTTTTCGCAAGGAACCATGATGTGCCTTCATGTGGCCCTGCGTCGCAAGCATGACATTGCCGGGGTGGTGGGTTTTTCCGGGGCGATGACGTTACCGGAAAACTGGAAGGATAAAGTGACATCGAAACCGCCTATTATGTTGATCCATGGCGAACGGGATGATGTTGTTCCGATAGAACTTATGCATCAGGCCTTCATTGCGCTTCAGGAAATTGGGGTTAATGTGGACAATCATGTCTCGCCAGCCGTGATGCATTCTATCGGGCCGGACGGGCTTCATAAAGCTATAGAATTTCTTGTAAAACTTTAAATCCGTTCCGCAACCTTGATAACGGCTTTTACCCCCAGTTTGATCGCGCCATAAAGTATGCCATGTCCGGGGGTTTCCTGCGCGCCATTTTCGATGGCAATTTGTTTATGCTCTATTTCTTCCTGGCGGAATTTTTCCAGGGTTTCAGCAAGTGCACCTTCATCATCATCCAGGCTTTCAATTTGTTCGGCGTAGTGTTTATCAATTACTTCTTCAACCGCTTCTGTAAATGTCATTGCCGCTTTTGGTCCCAATAGGGCGGTACCCGCACCAAGTGCAAACCCGGCCACATGCCACAGGGGCGTGATCAGTGTTGGCCGTGCGTTATATTCACGGATCAGTTTATTAAAGCGTTCCAAATGAACGTCTTCCTGTTCTTTCATATGTTTGATTGTATCTGACATGGGGTGATTGTCGCCAAACACGGCCAGCTGCCCTTCATAAATCCGGACAGCCCCATATTCTCCCGCATGATCAACGCGGATTATACGGTCTAGCTGATCTGCCTTGCCCGGGCGGTTTGGTACGCGCTTATTTTTCAGATTGGTCATTTTTTGATATCCTGTTTCACGCTTATAAGCAGCATTATAAAGATGATAAGCGAAAAGAGGAAGTTATATCCGGCCATGGAAATACCAAACAAATCCCACGGAATATCATCACAGCGTACAAACGCTGCACTGTTCAGGCTATCCATGATTTGTTCCATTGAAAGATCATCACCATCAAGCTGTAACGTACAGCTATCCGGTCCTTCCCACCATTTTTGCTCAACGCCGGCGTGATAGCCGGAATATCCGACACTGCCGCCATATGCAAACAGGGTTAAGAGTTCAAAACGCAAATATTTGGCGGGTGAATTTTTTCGCATATAAAGCGCGAAGCAGCCAAACACGATTGCGGCCATGTGGGCATATCGTTGCGGCCAGCATAAATCACAGGGAAAAAGGCCACCGATATATTCAAAACCATAGGCCCCGCTTAACATAAAAACGGATGCAAGAACCGCCAGTTCAACGATATTCAAAAACGCATAATTATAAATTGATTTTATGTTTTTAAGCATGTCCTATACATACTTGAGAAGGACAAACGCGCCAACCAAAAAAACACAAAATAAAATGGTAATAATCCCTAAGCGTTTTTCAATAAAATCACGGATAGGGGCACCGTATTTCCATAAGAGCCACGCGACCAGGAAAAAACGCGCACTTCTTGAAATGGCACTTGTAATGGTAAATGTCACAATATCAAGTCCTGTAACACCGCTTGCGATGGTAAAGACCTTGTACGGGATTGGTGAAAAACCGGCAACACCAACGATAATAGCACCCCATTCATTATAGAGCGCCTGAAAACGTTCAAACTGTGTCTGAAGGCTATAGAAATCAACAATCGGCTGACCGATAAGGTCAAAGAAATATGCACCAATGGCATAACCAAAAAGACCACCAAAAAGGGAACTTACGGAACAGATAAATGCAATTTTCCATGCCCTAGTGGGGGCAGCCAGCACCATCGGAACAAGCAGCACATCAGGGGGAATGGGAAAAAAGGAACTCTCGGTAAATGCCATAATGGCGAGTATCCAGAACGCCTTCGGATGATCCGCCAGATCCATTACCTGATCATACATTTTTTTAAGCATTTATACCCTGCCCTGATTGCTTGTCAGCCTAGTTCTACAACAAAAGGCATTAAAAAAAAGTAATTTATTGAAAATCAGATGATTCATATGCTTGACGGCGGCAAAGTTAGCGTTATGATGCGCCGTTACCATGCACTTACGCATGTTAATTCCATCTCAGTGCCCCTGTGGCGGAATTGGTAGACGCGCCGGATTCAAAATCCGGTATCCTTTGGATGTGTCGGTTCGAGTCCGACTGGGGGCACCATGGTTGGCCCAGGTGGCGGAATTGGTAGACGCGCTAGCTTCAGGTGCTAGTGTTCTTATGGACGTGGAGGTTCGAGTCCTCTTCTGGGCACCAAAAATCAGACAGGCTTAGTTCGATTTTACCTTTTCCAACTGTGCCAAATACCAGTCATAAAGTTTATCCAGTAGATATTCCATATCCGAAAGCGGGCCGGGGGCATATTTTTTGCTGTTAATACCTTTTTGATTATCAACAATGATTCTTTCATCCGCCAGCGTTGTTACGTTCCAAAGCCAGGTCAGTTTTTCCAAATCATAATCTGTGCCTTCTTCGGCATCACCACGAACAAGCCAATATTGATCACAGACAGATGATTGGTGACCTGTTGGCCTAAAGACATAAACAAGCGCGTGATCATTATAAATAAGGAAATGCGTGAGGAACCCGATATTCATGTCAGATCCGCCGTGATCATACCCTTTCAGGTTTCCAAGAAGCGGGGCAACGGGCTCGCCGTCCTTGCTTCCCGTTTTATATTTTTCATAAAGCGCATAGCGGCCATACGTAAATTGCTCCTGACCTTCTTCCTGTTTTCCATATTGCTGGTCACACACAATATTTTTAACGCCGCACGCTTCCATGCGTGATTCCATTGGTTTTTGCAGTTCATCAAATTTTTCTGGGACAACCTTTAACGTATGGCTTAAGGAATATTCTGGATGTGAGGGAGCACAGTGATAGCATTCCTGATAATTTTCAAGTGTGACTTTCCAGTTCGCTGCGATAGGATATGTTTTATGCGCGGCGATTTTCATATTTTCAAAATCATACATTTCCATAACGTCTGCAAGATCACTTTTGGCGTTTGAAAGTGATGTCGGGTTTTCACTGAAATTGATAAAAATCATGCCACCTATCAGATCCAGATTGCAACTGTGCAGCTGAATATCATTCTTATTAAAATTATCCGGCATGCCGCGTGCCGCAATCAGCTTTCCATCCAGATCATAGCCCCATGCGTGATAAGGGCAGACAAGCTTTTTGGTATTTCCGGATTGTTCCTTGCATATATGTGAGCCCCTGTGCAAGCAGACATTATAAAAGGCGTTGATGGAGCCATCATCGCTGCGAATGATGATCGCGCTTTCTTCAAGAAGGTTGAAAAGGAAATAATCTCCAGGATTGGGAATTTGGCTGGCATGCCCGGCAAATATCCAGGTGTTAAAAATGATTGCTTTTTTTTCCAGCTCAAAAATTTCCGGATCTTTGTAATAGGATTGGGGTAGTGACCAGCCTTTTTTACTGCCGTCAATTCTTAAATTGTCATTTCCTGTTTCAATTACTCTTTTTCTAAACTGGCTCAACGTTACTCTCCTATCGGAAAACTCAAATTTGCACCGGCCATAATACTTGTTGGCCATCTCATGGTTACTGTTTTGATTTTTGTCCAGAAACGGACGCCTTCAGGGCCATACATATGATGATCGCCGAAAATGGACCTTTTCCATCCACCAAAGCTATGATGGGCAAGGGGAACAGGCAACGGAACATTGACACCAACCATGCCGATCTTGATTTTTTTGGCAAAATTTCTGGCGATATCGCCATCACGCGTAAAGATGCAGGTTCCATTCCCATATTCATGATTTTGAACCAGATTAACGGCTTCCTCGTAATTTTTTGCCCGTACAACAACCAAAACGGGACCAAAAATTTCCTGTTTATAAACCGACATTTCCTTTGTTACATAATCAAGTAGTGTGGGACCACAAAAATACCCGTTTTCAAATCCTTGAGGCGCTTGAAAATCACGCCCGTCCATAACAACTTTTGCACCCTGGGCTTCGCCTTCGGAAATCAACCCCTGGACACGTGCGTTATGCTCTTTTGTAATAAGCGGCCCCATTTCATTTTCTTTATCCATACCATTACCGACCTTAATCTGCCCGGCCCGTTCGGTAATGGATGAAACCAGTTTATCAGCGACATCATCACCAACAGCAACAGCAACCGATAGCGCCATACAGCGTTCACCTGCGGAACCATATGCTGCACCGATCATCGCATCGACCGCCTGATCAAGATCTGCATCAGGCATTATGATCGCATGGTTCTTCGCGCCGCCCAATGCCTGAACGCGTTTGTTATGGGATGTTCCAGTGTGGTAAATATATTCTGCAACCTGTGTTGAGCCAACAAAACTGACGGCTGCAATATCTTCATGTTTAAGAAGATGATCAACGGCAACCTTGTCACCATGCACCACGTTAAATACACCGTCCGGAAGGCCGGCTTCCTTGAATAAACGGGCAAGAATATTTGCGGCCGAGGGATCACGTTCGGAAGGTTTAAGGATAAATGTATTGCCACACGCGATCGCAAGTGGAATTGTCCATAAAGGAACCATTGCGGGGAAATTAAACGGCGTAATGGAACACACAACACCAAGCGGTTGCCGTGTGTTATAGCAGTCAATGCCGGGTCCGACCTGTTCGGAAAATTCGCCTTTGAGCATTTCCGGCATACCACAAGCATTTTCAACAATTTCAAATCCACGGGTAAGTTCACCCATGGCGTCATCCCAGACTTTGCCATGTTCCCTGACAATGGCGGCGCATAATTCTTCCCTATTTGCTTCAAGAAGGTCACGGAATTTAAACAGAATAGCGACGCGTTTCATTAATGCAGTATCAGACCAGCTTAAAAAGGCTCTTGTGGCCGCTTCAACTGCAGCATCAACATCTGCTGTGCTAGCAAGACCTACTTCACCCTGCTGCTCACCTGTCGCGGGGTTAAAAATGGGTGCTGTGCGGTTGCCGCTTGCAGTTATTGTTTTACCGTTAATAAAATGGTCGACTTTATACATCATATTTCTCTTTATTTATTCTATAGCAGATTTGCTGTTCTAATCAACACAGCAGTATGCCATTATTATACGTTCTTACACCAATATCATGTTCATCCACTTTTAGGAATAGATCAAATAACGAACAAGAAAAAGAGCCACATTCAGGAGGCTTTTTCTTTATTCTTTTCCTTGTTTATTGAAGTTTTTTTCGGAATTGATACAGTAAAAATCGGAATGATAAGGAAATATCAAAATATAGATTTCAAAGAGTAGATTATGAATTACAATAAATTAAACCGCACAATCCACAATTGGCTATCAATTTTTATTGCCTTGCCGGTTTTGTTGCTCATTATATCGGGGTTATTCTTGCAGTTAAAAAAGGATGTTGACTGGATACAACCACCGAGCGTTCGCGGGGAAAGTGCGGACACACCAACAGTTTCACATGATGACCTGTTAAGAGCAGCAACGAGCGTGCCGGAGACAGCCGGACTTAAATGGTCCGAATTTGAACGCATCGACTATAAAGCTGATCGGGGCACGGTGAAATTTATTACTTTTGAAGGCTGGGAGGTTCAGGTAGATACCACTAATGGTTCTGTTCTTTCTGTTGCGTTACGACAATCCGATTTTCTGGAAAAACTTCATGATGGCTCCTATTTTGGTGATTTCGTGAAATATTATATTACACTTCCAACAGGTATTGTTCTGTTTATTCTCTGGGTCACCGGGCTTTGGATGTTCTTTTATCCCTATGTCAAAAAAGCAGCCAACAAAAAAAATAAACAATTAAAGACCCAGGCTCAGAAGTCATAAAATGGCGATTGATTTTCACGCTCATTTTATCGCACCCGGGCTCATGCAGATGCTTCTGGAACGACATGACAATCCGCGCATAAGTCATGTACAGGATGGCAACATGCTATATCATATGCCGATCAGTACTTTACCTTACTCGGATGCGTATTATGATATGGAAAAGCGCATAGAATATCTTGATGAAGTCGGTATAGATGCGCAGGTACTATCCCTGCCAGGGCTTCTTGGAATTGATTATTTGCCGCTGGATCAATCATTATCCATGATCAGGATTTCCAATGACTTTCTCGCAAAGCAGGCGATTAAATATAAGGGACGCATATACGCACTTGCGGCTTTGCCGCTTGCCGATAAGGATGCCACGCTGGCAGAATTAAAAAGAGCGGTCGAAGATATGGATATGATTGGCGCGATACTGCCGAATAATTCATTTTTAACACTTGATTATGCCAACGAATTAAAATCGTTATTTGAATATGGAAATAGAAACAGGCTTCATTTCTTTGTCCATCCGGGCTGGCGCCATGATGAGTATCCAGTGACAGACCGTCGGCCAAAGGATCCCGATGAATTATTAATTGCCCGTGGGGCGCTTGGGGTACAGCATGATGTTGCGCATGCAATGATAACATTTTTATATACCAACTTTCTTGATCAATATCCTGATCTGACGGTACATGTGGCTAACCTTGGCGGGACATTTCCGATGGTCGTTGAACGTATGCATCATACAGTGGAAGCGCGCTTTCCTGACGCAAAAATGCCACCTTCAAGGAAAGAAAATCTTTATGTTGATACGTCTTCCCTTGGGCCAAGGGCGATAGAACTTGCAGCAGAAATCTATGGAGCTGACCGTCTTCTGGTCGGGACAGACACACCAATTTTTTCTGCTGATACAGGACTAAATTCAATAAAAAATACAACCCTGATGGATAGCCAAAAGCAGCTTGTTTTAAAAGAAAATGCTGCGAAAATTCTTTCACGATAACGTGTGTTGCATGTGAACGGGCAAAAATGATAATTTTTTATTATTAAGTAACCGACTATTTGTGTGCGCATAACAGGTGAATAATTTGACCAAACTTTTGAAAAATATTACCACTTTTTTTGTTTTTTTTGCTTATTTCCTGTAAGCAGATGCCAATTTCACCTGAAATGGCATTATTTGTCCGTGAGAATCTGGGAGATACCAGCAATTATTTTGTCAAGGTTAGTGAACTGTCACGTTCAATTTTCGACAAAAATAAACTGGGTCTCGTATATGATCCGCTAGCCACATATTCCGCCCGTGGTGCATTTGAGAATTATATGGGTAATTGTCTTTCTTTCAGTTTTCTTTATTACTCGCTTGCAAAAGAAATTGGCTTAAGAGTGCAATTTCAGGAAGTTCATATTTTGCCGCAGTGGGATTTAAGTGAAGAGGAGCTGTTTGTTGATAGCAAACATGTGAATGTTAGGGTAAATGCTGCTGGGGATAGGGATCTGGTAGTTGATATTGATGCAGTCTCACCTGACCGGCAAATTGATTATACGATCCTTGATGAAGAATATGCTGTCTCGCTTTATTATGGTAATAAAGGCGCAGAATTTCTTATGGAAGATAATATTCAGGAAGCATTCCGATATTTTGTTAAGGCAATAAGACTTGATTATAATAATTCAGCGCATTGGACTAATCTTGGTGTTCTTTACCGCCGTGCAGGTTATGACGAGCTGGCAGAAAGGGCATATTATATAGCACTTGATTTTAATGAAGATGATAATGCGGCGCTTAGCAATCTTGCACATTTATACCGTCAGGCAGGGGATCATGAACGGGCCGATTATTTCAGCGACCTGGTTAAAAAATACCACGAAGATAATCCATATTATTTTTATTACGAAGCCAAGGATGCAATCAAGGAAGGTAATTATAAAAACGCCCTTAACAATATAAATAAAGCGATTGGCAAAAATGAAAATATTTCACTTTTCTATAAGGTCAAAAGCGACATTCTTAATGAACTTGGACAAACGTCTGCAGCGAGTAGGGCTTTGCGGAAAGCCCAAACAGTCAGTACCGATACATTTTAATTTATTTCATTCTGTTATTGATGAGATCATTTACGACGGAAGGGTCAGCGAGTGTTGAAGTATCCCCGAGGTTTTTGTAGTCGTCTTCGGCTATTTTTCTTAAGATCCGTCTCATGATTTTCCCGGACCGTGTTTTGGGAAGACCCGGTGTAAACTGAATATGATCCGGTGTTGCAATGGGGCCAATTTCCTTTCGTACCCACTGCACCAGTTCCTTCCTGAGCTCTTCCCCCGGCTCATGTCCCGCCATCAGTGTCACATAGGCATATATGCCCTGTCCCTTGATATTATGGGGAAAGCCCACAACCGCAGCCTCCGCCACATCATCATGGGCCACTAGCGCACTTTCAACCTCCGCTGTACCCATGCGGTGACCGGAAACATTAATCACATCATCAACACGTCCGGTAATCCAGTAATAACCATCCTTATCACGGCGACAGCCATCACCGGTAAAATACTTGCCCTCATAGGTGGAGAAATAGGTCTGGATGAAGCGCTCATGATCCCCGTAAACAGTTCTCATCTGTCCCGGCCAGCTATCCGCAATGCATAAATTACCGGAAGCAGCCCCCTCAAGTATTTTCCCGTCCCCATCCACCAGTACTGGTCTGATGCCAAAGAACGGCCGCGTGGCAGAACCCGGCTTAAGTGCAGTAGCACCGGGAAGGGGTGTAATCAGAATGCCCCCCGTTTCCGTCTGCCACCAGGTATCAACAATCGGACAGCGTCCATCACCAACAATATGATAATACCATTCCCATGCTTCAGGGTTGATCGGCTCCCCGACACTGCCCAGAATGCGAAGGGAACTCCTGTCACATTTCTTCACAAACTCGTCCCCCGCCCCCATCAGGGCACGGATCGCCGTCGGGGCGGTGTAGAATATATTGACCTTGTGCTTCTCGCAGACCTGCCAGAAGCGTGACGCATCGGGATAATTGGGAACCCCTTCAAACACAAGTGTCGTGGCCCCGTTGGCCAGGGGACCATAGACAATATAGCTGTGTCCCGTCACCCAGCCCACATCAGCCGTGCACCAGTAGATATCACCGTCATGATAGTCAAAGACATATTCATGGGTCAGGCTGGCATAAACCAGATAACCCCCTGTTGTATGGAGTACTCCCTTGGGTTTTCCGGTAGAGCCGGACGTATAAAGGATAAACAGCGGGTCTTCCGCATTCATTTCTTCTGCCGGGCAGTCAGCGGGAACGTCCTGTGCCGCTTCCCGGTACCAGACATCACGTCCTTCCTTAAAGTCGATATTGCCACCTGTTGCCCTGATAACAATAACCGTGGAAACATTGGTGTCCGGGTTTTCCAGTGCCTTGTCCACATTGCGTTTAAGCGGGATGGGTTTTGCGCCACGAACACCTTCATCAGCCGTGATCACCATATGGCTGTCGCAGTCTATAATACGTCCTGCAAGCGCATCTGGTGAAAAGCCGCCAAAGACAATTGAATGAACCGCACCAATCCGGGCGCAGGCCAGCATGGCATAAACCGCTTCCGGGATCATCGGCATGTAAAGAGTGATACGGTCCCCTTTCTTTGCACCACGCATCTTTAGCACATTGGCAAAGCGGCACACTTCCCCGTAAAGCTCCCGGTAGCTGATATGACGGGAAACCGTCGGATCATCCCCCTCAAAGATGATCGCCGTCTGATCACCACGTGTTTCAAGATGACGGTCAACACAGTTCACACAGGCATTAAGGGTTCCATCATGATACCATCTTATATGAAGATCATCTTTCGCATAGGAAACATCCCTGACCTGTGTATAAGGCCGTATCCAGTCAAGACGCGCACCCATATCAGACCAGAAACCTTCCGGATCCGATAAAGAACGACCATAAAGATCAAGATAACCTTCATTGTCAATTAACACATGTGCTGATACAGCAGCAGAGACAGGATGTATTATTTCTTCCGACATATTGGTCCTTATTCTTTGATGTGTTCTGTTGGATGTTAATAAGTCGACTTTGAAATGTCTATTTTTTTGAAAGCATACGAATAATAAATCTTGCTGGATGTAAGGCGTTGCATATTACGTTATTGAAAGGAGGGTTATCTCCGTTCAATATATTTGCTAAATATTTACCCAGAATGGGTGCATGAACAAAACCCCTTGAGCCATAGCCGACATTCATAAATAAATTGTTGTGATATGGTGCATCATTATATTTTTTATACCTGGATCCGTGCCGGAGTGCTTCATAATCACTCATGTAAAGGTCATAATCCGGTACCGGGCCGCAAAGGGGCAAATGATCGGATGACATGGCGCGACCGGCTTTTCTGCCACCCATAATTTTTGGATTTTTAAACTGATATGGTGAGTTACTTATATTTTCGGCATGTGCTTTTGCGGTTATGGTCGGGTTAAAGCCTTTTTCGAAAGTCGCCCCGCAAATATGCGCACTACCAAATTCGGTGTTAATCACAGGCGATACATACCCGTCAGAAACAAGTATATGATTTTCCGTAAATGCCGGTGCAACATATGTTATCTGGCCATATAACTGTTTTAAAGAAAAGGTTTGTGTCTGCTTAAAATTGCTAATATCTGCTGCATTTGTAAAAATTATCGCATCAGCTTCTAAAATTTTATTGCCGCAATGGTTCAACAACATCCATTCATTGGCTGAATTTTTGATAATTTCCGTTACTGTCTGCCCCCCGATAAAATCACTATCAATTAATTTTCTAAGGGCAGAAGGGATAACATATCCGCCAGAAGGAAATATAAGCCTGTTTTCCTGCTTATAGAGTATATTTTCTTGATAGTAGTGGGTAATTCTTGAAAATCTGTCCAATTCTTCACTGTTTTTAGCACTTTTAAATAGAATACTTGGATGAAAAATATTTTCACCCAACGACGCATAAAATCTTAGAGCATATTGATAAGCGTCGAGAAAATATGAACCTTCAACGCTTTCTCCTGCGCTAACAGAGGGTTCAAGAATTGCAACAGGATTACCGGATGCCTGTGATAAAGGAAAATCATTTTTATCAATTATAGTTACCTTAAACCCTGCTTTCTTGAGGTGAATATAACAGCATATTCCGGCTATTCCTGCACCTATTATAACGATGCTGGATTTTTCGTTTAAAGCGGGTGGTATTTTAAACCAGGGTTTATTAGTCATTTTATCATTCATTGATTTGGAGAACATAGTAAACTAAGTTATCATTTAAGGCACGGGACAAAATACATTATCAAAATCATAATATTTGTAGGCTCAGGCAAGGACAAAATGAATAAAATTTTAACGACCCTGGTTTGTTTTGCACTAACATCAATTTCCAATCCATATGTTTATGCTCAGGAAAAAGGTGATATTGTTATACCATGCGCCATACCGTTTTACCGGGAGTTGGATTTTACTGTTGGTGAATGGCAGGTTTTTCACAAATCAACTGGTAAGATAGCCGGTTATGATAGAATAGGTAGAACATTAAGAGGGTGTGCTATCCAGCAGAGCTGGATATCACTAGATGATTATTTTTCATCAAAATATGTGCCTTTCAGAATGAACGGTAAAAGTCTGACCGCATTTAACGGCACGGAATGGGTTCAGTTCTGGGTTGATAATCAGGCAGGGGTTCAAATCTTGAAGGGTGGGCCAGAGCGAGGTCAATTCGTATTACAAAGCGAAAAGCCAGTGGCAGGATACGAATATATGCTTATCTGGCAGAAACAGGAAGACGGTAGTTTACTGAACACGCATAAGCGTCGGAATATTTCAGATAATAAAAATGCGGAGTGGGAAACCCTATATGAATGGGTGTATGTTAAAAACCTTAATCAGGATTTATATCCAGATGAAATAGACGAAAATGACTAAGGTTTGTTTTTTTCCAGCAAATTTTTCTGAAAATCGATAAAAGCTTCTTCGTCAATTGGACGGCAGAAATGGTAACCCTGAAAAACATCGCAGCCTTTCTCATTTAAAATTCTGACATGTTCTTCTGTTTCCACACCTTCGCCAACAACAATCAAACCCAAACTGTGACCCAGGCGGATAACGGCGTCGGTTATGGCGGCGTCATCGTTGTCCTAATGAATATTGCGAATAAATGACTGGTCAATTTTTAATCGGTCTACAGGGAATTTTTTCAGGTAAGCAAGCGATGAATAACCAGTGCCGAAGTCATCAATTGATAAATATACACCGAGCGCTTTAAGCTGTTCCAGTTTTGTCACAACGTTATCCGTATTCTTGATAACCATCCCCTCTGTGATTTCAAGTTCCAGCCATTCAGGATCCAGACCAGAAGTACTTATCGCACCTTTGATGGTTTGAACGAAATTTTCAGCATGAAACTGTCGGGCAGAAATATTGACACTGATGCGGATTTTTTTAAGTCCCTGGTTCTGCCATTTTTTTGCAGCTTTACAGGCAGTATTTAAGACCCATTGGCCGATGGGGATCATCAGGCCACAAAGTTCTGCGACCGGGATAAACTGGTTAGGCGGGATCATCCCTTTTTCGCTATGGTTCCAACGGATCAGGGCTTCCGCCCCAACAATTTTATTACTGCTCGCGTCAAATTGTGGCTGGTAATGAAGCAGGAGTTCATTGTTTCCCAAATTAATTACATCACATCCAGGAACTTTAATAAGGCAAGTTTAATTTTGCGTTAATTTGCAATAATTTGGAGATATTTCAGGGTCTGGGAATTGGAAAATATAATTGCTGGCCGGAAGGTTTGAAATTTTCAATAACAGAACGGGCCTTTTCTGACTTAAACCAGTCTACAACCAGCTTCTGGTTCTGGGCAGATATATGAGGATGTTTTTCATTACTCACAGTAATAAGATGGTATGTATTGCTAAGCAATTCATCATTGCTAAATAGAGCGTTATGATCTCCCTTATTTTCATAAGTAATCCAGGTTGCATTATCGGTCAAAACATAAGCATTCTTTTCAATCGCTACATTTAATGTTCGGCCCATGCCTGTTCCCGTTTGAATATACCGTTCGTTGGAAAAATCATTTGGATCATACCCGGTTAATTTCCAAACCATCATTTCAGCATTATGAGTACCACTTTGATCAGCTCTGGATATAAAGATGGAATTACTTTCAGCTATTTTTTGAAAAGCTTCCCTTGCATTTGAACTGCTTCTTATATCCGCCGGGTCAGAGGACGGTCCAACCAACACAAAATTATTTCTCATAATTGCCAGTCTCTCTGATCCATATCCTTCTTTCATAAATTGTTCTTCTGCGATTGGATCATGGACCAAAATTACATCGGCATTACCGTCTTCGGCGGACCGTAATACTTTTCCTGTGCCAAATGCGATGCTCTTTATTTTCAGACCTGTGTCTTTTTCCAGTTCCGGAAGCAACACGCTAAGTAACCCTGGATCACGGGTAGTTGTGGTCGCCATAAATATCAGTGGACGTTCACCGGACGTCAGAAAAATATAGAATATAATAATAGTACAGATAAATATTGCGATTGAAAGAATGCGCATCGCTAAAGCCTTCCTTCAATGAATTTTTTTGCCTGTTCTGTTTTTGGGCTATGAAAGAATTCCGTTGCGAATGATTTTTCGATAACGGTTCCGTCCTGGATGTAAATAACTTCTTCGGCTATCCTTCGTGCTTGCATGAGATCATGACTTGCCATCACGATAGTCATTTCATTTTGCCGTGTTAATCCGATCATATCTTCCAAAATGGCTGTGGCCTTAGGATCCAGATTTGCAGTAGGTTCATCAAGAAATAAAATATCAGGTTTCAGTAGAAGTGCACGGACAAGTGAAAGGCGCTGTTTTTCTCCACTTGAAAGTGACCTTGCGGGTCTGTCGATAAGCGATTGCATGGAAAAATTGGCTAAAGCAGTCTTGGCAATATCATCTTGTTCAGATTTATCGACGCCAGTCAATTCCAGTATAAAGGTCATATTCTGCAAAACCGTTCTTCTTAGCAAAACGGGTTTTGGAAAAACCATGGCACTTTTGGACATGTTTTCATTCAATTTGATGGTGCCACTTGTAGGCTCAAGTAGCCCATGACAAATTTTCAGAAGGATACTTTTGCCGGCACCGTTAGGGCCAAGAATAACGGTTGTTTTATTCTTTGAAATTTCGAGAGTTGTTTGCTCCAGAGCTTTTCCTTTTTCATGACTGTAACTAACATCATGCAGGCTGAGTGCAACGGGGTTACTCATTTCTGTAATTTCCTTGCATGGTGCTGTAATAAATTCTGACAAAATACATTAAGGTGGTAGTGCCTAACGAAAGAAGAAGAAGGATTATTCCCAACGCCATTGCAAGTTCCAGATTTCCTTTGCTTATTTCCATTTGAATTGATGTCGTCATGGTACGCGTACTATGTTCTATATTTCCGCCGACAATCATCACAGCCCCTACCTCAGCAATCGCACGACCAAAGCCAGCTAATAAAACAGTAAGCAGGCCTATACGGCTTTCCCAGAGAAGTGTTTTTATGCGTTTTGAAAATGATAGTCTGAGTGAACGAAAAAATTCATCATATTCCATATTCATATCTTCTATAGCCTGTCGGCATAACGCCGTAATAATGGGAAATATAAGCAGGCATTGTGCGATGATCATTGCTTCCGGCGTATAAAGTAGGCCCAGTAAACCTAGCGGTCCTGTTCGGGATAACAGGATATATACAATTAACCCTGCCACAACGGGCGGCAACCCCATAAAAGCATTTATAATAATGGTGAGTACTTTCGCGCCTGGAAAATCCCGAACAGCGAGCAGTGATCCAAGCGGAAACCCTATTAAAGTAGCTAAAATAAGTGCAGTTAAACTGACATATAGTGACAGACCAATTATTTCCATCAAATCGGCGTCGAATGAAAAAATCAAATAAAGCGATTGAATAAAAATTCCTGGGTTTTCTGTCATATTTGTCTTTTATGCTTTGCGTGCGGCGAATCTAGCTGCTAAATCAGCACTAGTAAACTTGAATTTACGGGCTAATTAAAGGATTAAATGAATTTGGTTGCTGTTGCAGATTACATATTGGATGTGAGCGGTCACAAATGCCCTATTCCTGTGCTCAGATTGAGGCGGGCGCTTGAAAAGTCTGTTATTGGAACGACTGTTGCTTTAAAGGCGACCGACCCCATGACGCTCATTGATGTGCCAAATTATTGTCGGGAAGCGGGCCATTTAATTGAAGATGTGGATGAATCTGACGGTCAAATCCTATATATCATTAGAAAATGCTGACGATTGGGGAGAAAAATGAATATTGAAGAAGTTAAAGAAACATTTGAATTTATGGACGATTGGGAAGATCGGTACCGCTTCATCATTGATCTTGGGCGTAAATTGCCGGAGTTTGATAAAAGTGATCAGACCGAACAAAACCGCGTTCAGGGATGTACCAGTAAGGTTTGGTTAGTCTATAGTCGTGATGGGGATAATATTCATTTCAGAGGCGATAGTGACGCACACATCGTCAAGGGGCTTGTCGCAATAATCCTCATGATCTTTTCCGGAAAAACACCTAGTGATATTATTAATATAGATGCAAAGAAAATTTTACAGGAACTTGGTTTATCACAGCATCTTTCACCCATGCGAACCAACGGTCTGTTTGCAATGGTTGAAAGAATTAAGGCTATCGGCGAGAGTTTTCTTTAAAAAAGACCCCGGCATAAAGCCGGGTTGAGAGGGAAGATATCGGACAGGATGAATTTCCTGTCCTAAAGTAAATCAATTAGGCAAGAGCATGTCTTTTCCTGAAATATATGGTGCCGCTGATAAGTGCAGCTGTAATAACCAATCCAATCCAAAATGCAGGGTCCGCGAAACTCGTGGTCGCAAAGTATGTACCTTCAACAATATTTTCTGCCCAGTTTTCAAAAAAACTTATGATAGCCTCGACCAACAATGAACCGTTGAAGAATAGTTCCTCCGTAGCGATAATAAGGGCAGGCACAGCAAATGCCACCAGAAAAGGAGGACGTGTTGAAAAACTGGATACTAACATAAACCATGCGATTATAGGAGACAGCCAAAGCAGCATTATAATTGGTGGTACAATATTTAGTACTATCAGCAACGGTACATTAATGTTTGAAATAAATAATCCCCAAACATCTACACCATTTGCAATTCTAAGAATGGACATAACGATTACTGTAAAAAGTTCAATTAGTTGTATAATATTATTAGTTACCACGATAAAGCATTCAGGTGTTATACTGATGACCAATAGAAGTGAACCAGGTGTGTTACAGATGCAAAAAGAATCAATTTATAAGCAGGTTGAAGCAGAAATTTACAATGTTACGGAAGGCGAAGATAATATCATCGCAAATATGGCATCAGTCAGTTGTTTGCTAAACTTGGCATTTGAGGATTTCTTCTGGGTTGGTTTTTATATTGTTGATAAAGATAAGGAACGAGAACTTGTCGTTGGTCCCTATCAGGGTACTTTAGGATGCCTGCGAATTTCCTTTGATCGCGGTGTATGTGGTGCCGCGGCTAAATCCGGCAAAACCCAAATTGTCGAAAATGTGCATGACTTTCCCGGTCATATAGCCTGCGACAGTCAGACGAATTCTGAAATTGTTGTGCCTGTATATAATAAGAAGAAAGAGCTTATAGCCGTTTTTGACGTTGACAGCACTAAACTGTCTACATTTGATAAGATTGATCAGTTTTGGCTGGAAAAAATACTTGAAACCGTATTTGAAAAATAAGATCGGAGGTTTATATGAATAATGATCAGGATAATGCCGGGATAATTGCTCACCCGCCCTTTTTTTATATTACCGCAGCCTTACTTGCGATTTTGATTGATTACTTTATCCCTTTATCATTTGAAAATCCGACGATAACGAAATATGCTGCGTTTGTCGTATTGGGCATTGGGATGTTGATATTCATTCTGTCAGGAAGAATGTTTATTAAAAATAAACAAAGCCCGAGTGTTCATGCGTCCCAGCCAAAAATTATAACTGACGGAATATACGGAAAAACGAGAAATCCGATTTATCTCTCGGCCCATATGTTTATCGCATTTGCCGCGTTTTATTTTGATAATGTCTGGATGCTTCTGATGCTGGTACCGATGACTTATATCATTACAAAATTTGCGATTGAAAAAGAGGAACGTTATCTCGAAGGAAAGTTTGGCGAAGCTTACCGTGATTATAAAAGCAGGGTTCGTCGCTGGTTCTGATTTCAATCACGATAATTTGATGAGAGTGTTCGCGGAAAAACAAGTCGCTTTATTTTGAAATTCAGAAATCCAAAATAAATTGACCAAAATTATTATGGGAAAGTCCCCTGTTATATGACGGGGGACTTTTTATCATTGCTTATTTTTATGTGGCTGCGCTATATAGTGCCAGTTTTATTTAAATCGACGTGAGGAAAAAATGGCATCCTATCAATATAGCTATGTTATGAAAGGATTAGGGAAAACCTATCCTGGAGCTAAACCAACATTTAGCGATATTACATTATCTTTTCTGCCTGATGCTAAAATAGCTATCATTGGTGTTAACGGTGCCGGTAAATCAACATTGATGAAAATCATTGCGGGCATAGACAAGGATTTCGTCGGTGAGGCATGGGCTGCAGAAGGCGTGCGTGTTGGCTATCTTGAACAGGAGCCACATCTGGATCCTAATAAGGATGTTTTTGAAAATGTCATGGATGGTATGGGCGAAATAAAGCGTATCGTTGATGAATTTAATGAAATAAGTGCAAAATTCGCTGAGCCGTTGTCGGATGATGAAATGAATGATCTGATCGCGAGGCAGGGTGAGCTTCAGGATAAAATTGATGCAGCAGATGCCTGGGATCTGGACAGTCGCGTAGAACTTGCAATGGAAGCACTCCGCTGCCCTCCAAGTGATGCTGATGTTACTGTTCTTTCCGGCGGTGAACGTCGCCGGGTTGCACTTTGCAGACTGCTTTTGGCAAAACCTGAAATTCTGTTGCTTGACGAGCCGACAAACCATTTGGACGCTGAATCAGTTGCGTGGCTTGAAAACCATCTAAAGGAATATACAGGTACAGTTATCCTCGTAACCCATGATCGTTATTTCCTTGATAATGTAGTGAACTGGGTTCTTGAACTTGACCGGGGCCGCGCCATTCCTTACGAAGGGCATTATTCATCGTGGCTTGAGCAGAAAGAAAAACGATTGCTTCAAGAAGAACGGATGGAAGCCGGCCGCAAGCGTACGATGAAGCGTGAGCTGCAGTGGATACAGCAATCACCAAAAGCACGACAGGCAAAAAGCAAAGCCCGTATCAAGGCATATGATGATCTGCTTGAGGCTGCACAGGAAGGCCGCATTGGTGAAGCGCAAATTCAGATACCGGTTGGACCCCGCCTAGGTGGCAATGTTATCGAGGCGGAAAAACTAAGCAAAGGGTTTGGTGACCGTCTACTGATCGAAGATCTGAATTTTAGATTGCCTCCTGGTGGAATAGTCGGGGTAATTGGTGCGAATGGTGCCGGTAAATCAACACTTTTTAAAATGATTATCGGTAGTGAAAAACCTGACGAAGGAACTATCAAAGTTGGTGAAACCGTACTCCTTGGGTATGTTGATCAAAGCCGAGACGGGCTTGATAATAATAAGTCCGTGTGGGAAGAAATTTCTGACGGACTTGATGTATTTGACTTTAATGGCCGTAAAGTTCCTACACGTGCCTATGTAGGGAATTTTAATTTCAAAGGAACCGACCAACAAAAAAAATTAGGCCAGCTTTCCGGTGGTGAACGTAATCGTGTTCACCTTGCAAAGATGTTAAGAACACCTGCTAATGTCCTTCTTCTTGACGAACCGACAAATGACCTGGATGTGGAAACATTAAGCGCACTTGAAGCAGCACTTGAAGATTTCGCAGGTTGCGCCGTTATTATTTCGCATGACAGATGGTTTTTAAACAGGATTGCTACCCATATTCTGGCGTTTGAAGGTAATTCCCATGTAGAGTGGTTCGAAGGTAATTATGAAGATTATGAAACTGACCGCCGTAGACGCCTAGGGGATGCCGCTGACCGCCCAACCAAGATGCAGTATAAGAAGCTTACCCGCTAATTAATTTTCGAACGAACGACGATAAGAATTAAAATTCGAAATCATCAAATTCTTCATCGAAAAGGTCGTCTTCTTCACTGGTATCAAGATCACCATTATTGATCTGGTATAGTCGCAGTTGTCTGTAACTGCTTCTCATAGTCGCATACAGGTCGGTGGAAGATTTGCTTAAATCATCCAGTGTCTCTAGATTCTCTTCTCTATAAATCAACCCTCTTAGCGCCAGTCTTCCGTATCTGACATAGGTCCAGTTTTTGTGGCTTAACCAGAGACTTACGGGGTCATAGAAGAAGTCAACGACAAAGCCTGAGAAATCTCTGACATTGGAAGGTCCCAGTAAGGGTAACATAAAAAAAGGTCCTTCAGGGATGCCCCAAACTGCAAATGTTTCACCAAAGTCTTCGCTATGTCCTTCTATTCCCCATCTATCTGCGGTATCAAATAATCCTAATAGACCAAATGTGGAATTAATCAGAAAGCGCGAAACTGAAATACCGGCACGTTTGGGTTGCGCCTGTAAAGCATCATTTACGAATGTTACGGGCTCTCTCCAGTTCGTTACAAAATTTGAAATCCCGTCCCTGATATCTGGGGGGCCCCACATACGATATAAACGGGCAGTAGGTTCAACAATCACATCATCAAGAAACATATTTACGGCAAATATCTGTCTGTTCATGGGCTCAAGCGGATCATTAGCCTCCTCATAATGAAGGCGTGCTTCAATATCGGACTGTGGAGGTTTCTTAGCACAGGCTGATATAAAAGAAGCTGCTATACATATCAGGCAGAATTTTGAAATTTTATATATCATATATTTATAAGGCCTGCGGTCCAAAAATTAACACTTGTTTCCAGCGCCACTTTTAACAACATAGTGTGAATATAAGATGAATAAATAGAACAATTTCCACAAAATTCATATTATTTAAGTTTGGTTTTAATTTCAATGCTATCTGCACGAGAGTTAACAGTCAAAATTACATCTATATTGGATGTTCATGAAAATTATTTTGTTATGAAGCCTATATTCAGCGCAAATATACAGTAGTCAGAAAAATTAATTCTCATCCACGCGGGCCTGCGAGATTTTTATATTATGTTCCAGGATTTTTTTAATTCGATCAACGTTCGGGGACATCTCATACGCTTTTTTATAATCTCTTAACGCTGCCTCAAAATTTTCTGAAATATAGTTAAGAGAACCGCGGCTATTGATTGTCTGCCAACGATTTGGGGAATGCTCGATTGCAGTGTTGCAGGCTTCCATTGCTTCCGAGAACTGTTTGTCTGCAGTTAAACTTATGCATAGTGCATTATACCCGTCATATAAATAACTTGAAGTGCGGCCCGACCGTTCATTTATTCTAAATGATTCAACATATCGTTTAGCGAGCCGGACCGCATCGGATGTCTTGCCTTCGTTGATTAATTTTCGCACTCTAATGAGTTCATCACCACTATCCAGAAGAATGTTTTCTCCTGGTACCGCACCGGTCCAAGGCTCATATTCCTGCGCATAACCCATATTGGGTAACGTTAAAACACAGAGCACGGCAATAAGTAATGTGCTTATTTTATTATTTTCGTTCATTTGATTAACTATGACCTTATTATCAGGTATTTTTAAATGAGCAGTATACTTCATCAGAAAACTTTAACGGTAAATACTGCTCATTTAATTATCAAGCTTGTTAGTTAGATGATTTATTTCTTGCAACTTCCATATTGTGTTCTAATACGGACTTGATATTGGAAGATCCTGGCGCATTATCAAGCGCCATACCATAATCATTTAATGCGGCAGAATAGTTACCCATCCTAAGGTTGGCTGTCCCGCGGCTGTTATAAGCCATCCATCTTTTTGGGCTATCTTCAATTGCTTCATCACAAGCTTCGATAGCTTCCTCATGATTTTGCTGCGCAGATAGGGCAATACATAAAGCATTATAAGCATCGTATCTTAATGAAGATGTTTTACCTGAACGACTTTCACGCTCAATCGATGCAACATTTCGTTTTGCCTGGTTAACAGCACGGTCTATTTCTCCTTCATTGAGCAGACGGCGTATAGTTTGTAGTGATGTATCACCGGGCATCTGAATATTTGAACCGGGTACAGAACCTGTCCACGGATCAACTGCATTTTGTGCATGTGCAAAAGTGCCTGATCCCGCAATCATAGCAGCGCCTATTGCTAAAACTTTTGTCATTTTATACTTTTCAAAGTATCTCATTTTAATAATCCTCATATTTAAGTCCTGATCGAAGATTGATTAATCCTTGCCTTCAGGAATAGTCCATGCATATTCCGTTCTATACCTTTATAAATGGTGGAGGCAGCCTCAATAGTCAATTCACAATGGAGGCTAACTTGATCACATTAATGTTATTTACATTATATAAGTATATCTTTATATATTTCTTTATAAGAATTGATTTTTGGAAATTAGGTATATGGATATTACATTGGACGGTATTTTGTTGGCTCTTAAGGCGGCAGGTGAAGAAACCAGGCTGCGAATACTGGCCCTGTTTAAAAGTGGGGAGTTAACAGTGACAGAACTGGTAACAGTTTTAAGACAAAGCCAGCCACGTATTTCAAGACATTTACGTTTATTATGTGAAGCCGGTCTTCTTGAGCGTCACCGTGAAGGTACCTGGATATTTTACCGCCTAACCGAAAAAGGAAATAAGGCAAAACTTGTAAAATCAATTATGGAATATATCCCTTACGCGGATCAAATGCTCCAGCATGATCAGGAAAGGCTTCTTGAAGTTCGAAAAGAAAGAGAGAAAAAAGCGGCCAAATACTTTCAGGATAACGCCGCCAACTGGGATAAAATCAGATCGCTATATGTGCCGGAAAAGCAGGTTGAAAATTATTTGTTGGATATAACAAAAGATATTAAAATCAATGAGCTACTTGATGTCGGTACAGGTACGGGACGAATGCTTGAATTATTTAGCACCCGTGCCACTCATGGTATAGGAATTGATTTAAGCAGGGAAATGCTAGCAGTTGCAAGGTCACATCTTGAAAAACTGAATATTTCCCATATGCAGGTCCGCCAAGGGGATATGTATGATCTTGCTTTAAAAGATGAAAGTATGGATTTGGTGATTTTCCATCAGGTACTTCATTTTGCGGATGATCCGCTTGCGGCGATAAGGGAAACGGCAAGGATATTACGAAGGATGGGTCGTGTATTGATAGTCGATTTTTTGCCACATCAGGTGGAGAAATTAAGAGAAGAATATGCCCACAGGAGACTTGGTTTTTCCATAGATGAAGTAAATGACTGGTGTGCAACAACAGGGCTAAAAATTATTTCAAGTGAAATAATGCGTGGTAGCGAACTCGACATTGCCATATGGACCGCGTCAAAAGAATAACATTAGAAGAAATAGTATGAATAATAAAATTACTCAGGATTTATTAAAACCCAGTCTTTTTGCAGAACATGCAAAAGATATAAAAGTCTCTTTTGAATTTTTCCCGCCCAAAACGGAGAAAATGGAAGAAACGCTATGGCAATCCATACGAAAACTGGAAGTTTTGAAACCGGAAATGGTATCGGTAACATATGGGGCTGGCGGTGGAACCCGCGAAAGAACCCATAAGACAGTGTCGCGTATCTTAAAACGTACTGACATGACACCAGCAGCACATTTAACATGTGTTGCCGCAACAAGGGAAGAAGTTGATGAAGTTGCGCGCGCCTACTGGGATGAGGGTGTAAGACATATTGTTGCCTTGCGTGGTGACATGCCAACTATTGGTCAGGCTTACCGACCTCACCATAACGGCTATAGTAATGCGGCGGAGCTTGTCCAAGGTTTAAAGAAAATAGGTGATTTTGATATTTCAGTTGCAGCTTATCCTGAAAAACATCCAGATAGCCCAAGCGTGGAAGCAGATATTGATAACTTGAAGCGAAAAATTGATGCAGGTGCGAACCGCGCGATTACACAATATTTCTTTGATGTGGATATCTATTTCCGGTTTATGGATAAGGTGCTTGCGGCGGGGATCGAAGTTCCGATTGTGCCCGGTATTATGCCGGTCACCAATTTTAAAATGGCCAAAAGTTTTTCAGAACGGTGTGGGACTTCAATACCAACATGGTTGGAAAATCTGTTTGAAGGTCTGGATGAAAATCCTGATCTGCGACGCCATGTCGCGTCAATGTTAACAGCTGAGCAATGTTTGCGGCTTTATAATGGTGGAGTAAAAAATTACCATTTTTATACTCTTAACCGCGCAGAACTTACGTATACGATTTGTCATATACTTGGTATCCGTCCACAAAGGAGACAGTCATGACCAACAGGGCAGACCAGTTAAAAGAAGCACTTGAAAACCGTATACTATTGCTTGACGGTGCGATGGGAACAATGATTCAGTCGCGCAGGTTCACAGAAGCAGACTTTCGTGGGGAACAATTCAAGAACCTGAATAATGAAATTAAGGGCAATAATGATATTCTGGCAATTACGCAGCCTGATGCCATATGTGATATTCATAAAGAATATCTTGCTGCGGGGTCGGACATTATTGAAACAAACAGTTTCAACGCGACAAGTGTTTCACAGGCTGACTACCAGATGGAAGATGTTGTTTATGAGCTTAATCTGGCCTGCGCCAAAGTCGCGCGTAAAGCGGCGGATGAATATACGGCGCTTACACCAGAAAAACCGCGTTTTGTTGCCGGTGTGCTGGGTCCGACAAGCCGGACGGCGTCACTTTCACCTGACGTGAAGGATCCCGCATTTCGCAATGTAACCTTTGATGAGCTTGTTGATACGTATGCGGAAGCGACACGTGGATTGATTGATGGTGGAGCGGATTTAATCCTGATTGAGACCATTTTCGATACGTTGAACGCCAAAGCTGCAATTTTTGCGGTTGAACTGGTTTTTGATGAAAAGAATATCAGACTGCCGATAATGATATCCGGAACGATTACGGATGCATCCGGCCGAACATTGTCAGGGCAGACCCCTGAAGCATTCTGGTACAGTGTTCGTCATGCTAATCCGATTAGCGTCGGGTTTAATTGCGCACTGGGGGCAAAGGAATTAAGACAACATGTTGTATCCTTATCAAAGATTGCAGATGTAGCCGTTTCCGCACATCCCAATGCAGGACTACCCAATGAAATGGGGGAATATGATCAGTCACCGGAAGAAATGACAGATCATATCCGTGAATGGGCCAGGAACAGCTTACTTAATATTGTTGGTGGATGCTGTGGCACAACACCTGCCCATATAGCGGCAATGGCAAAAGCTGTTAATGGTGTTGCTCCGCGGAAAATTCCATCCTTTGACCCACATATGCGCCTGAGCGGCCTTGAACCTTTTAAGGTGATCTGACATGACAAAAAGACAAGGCGTTTTTATAAATATTGGCGAAAGAACCAATGTAACCGGTTCAGCTAAATTTAAGCAGCTTATCCTGAATGATGAATTTGATGAGGCACTTGATGTCGCCAGACAGCAGGTGGAAGCAGGTGCGCAAATTATAGATGTCAACATGGATGAAGCCATGCTGGACTCAGAAGCGGCGATGGTCAGGTTTTTGAATTTGATTGCATCAGAACCTGATATATCCCGTGTGCCGATCATGGTTGACAGTTCCAAATGGTCGGTTATCGAAGCAGGTCTTAAATGCATTCAGGGTAAGGCGATAGTGAACAGTATTTCACTGAAAGAGGGCGAAGAACTGTTCATAAAACAGGCAAAGCTGATCAAAAGATATGGTGCAGCGACTGTTGTAATGGCCTTTGATGAAGAAGGACAGGCAGATACGCTTGACCGGAAATATGAAATTTGCGAACGGTCATATAAAATTCTGACCGAAAAAGTGGGTTTTCCACCCGAAGATATCATTTTTGATCCCAATATTTTTGCAGTGGCAACGGGGATCGAAGAACATAATAATTATGGTGTCGATTTCATCGAAGCGACACGAAAAATAACAGAAAATCTACCCTACTGCCATATTTCCGGCGGGGTAAGTAACGTATCCTTTTCCTTTCGCGGCAATAACCCGGTTCGTGAAGCCATGCATAGTGTGTTTTTATACCATGCCATCCAGGCAGGTATGGATATGGGGATCGTTAATGCGGGCATGATGACTGTTTATTCTGAAATTCCGGATGAACTTCGTGAACGTGTTGAGGATGTAATTTTAAATCGCCGTGATGATGCAACCGACCGCCTTCTTGAAATTGCCGATAAATATAAGGGTGTAAAGGGTGAGGTTAAAAAAGAAGACCTTGAATGGCGCAATGGTTCCGTTGCAGAGCGTCTTACCCATGCGCTGGTAAAAGGGATTACTGCCTATATAGAAGAAGATACCGAAGAAGCGCGCAAAAAAGCGGATCGTCCGCTTGCTGTGATTGAAGGCCCGCTCATGGACGGAATGAATGTGGTCGGAGATCTTTTTGGTTCCGGTCAGATGTTTTTGCCGCAGGTGGTGAAATCTGCCCGTGTGATGAAACAGGCTGTGGCCTACCTTCTTCCATTTATCGAGGCGGAAAAGATGGATGGCGAGGGAACATCTTCAAACGGTAAAATCCTGATGGCAACGGTAAAAGGTGATGTTCACGATATCGGAAAAAACATCGTTGGTGTGGTACTTCAATGTAATAATTATGAAGTGATTGACATGGGCGTGATGGTTCCTTGTGAGGATATTCTGCAAAAAGCCAGGGAAGAAAATGTCGATATTATCGGGCTATCCGGCCTAATTACCCCATCATTAGAGGAAATGTGTACGGTTGCTGCTGAAATGCAACGCCTTAAAATGGATATTCCGCTGCTTATTGGTGGTGCAACCACATCGAAAGTGCATACGGCTGTGAAAATCGCCCCGAATTATCAGGGGCCACTTGTTTATGTGCTTGATGCATCGCGCGCTGTGGGCGTTGCGGGTAATTTGCTCAGCGAAACAACACGTGACAGCTTTCAAAAAGAAGTTGCAAAAGAATATCTGGAAATGCGTATTAAATATGAAGGGCGCGATAAATCAGATAATCAGGTTACCATTGAGGAAGCCCGTGCGAACAAGTTCAAAATCGATTGGGCGGGTTACACGCCAGAAAAACCCACTTTTACAGGTTTAAAAACGTTCGAAGATTATGATTTGGGTGATCTGGTAAATACCGTTGACTGGACACCGTTTTTCAGGACATGGGAACTTGCGGGAACATATCCGAAAATTTTAACGGATAAAGTCGTTGGCGAAAGTGCCACAGAACTTTTCAAAGACGCCGAAGCAATGTTACAAAAAATTGTTGATGAAAAGTGGCTCCGTGCCAAAGCGGTAATCGGTTTCTGGCCGGCAAACTCATCCGATGATGATATTGAGCTTTATACTGATGAAAACAGGTCGCAAACCTTGGAAACGATCCATTTCATTCGCCAGCAAATGAAAAAACGCAGTGGAAAGGCCAACATGTGCATTGCGGATTTTATCGCGCCTAAAGATACCGGCATTCAGGATTATATGGGTGGTTTTGCCGTTACGGCCGGAATTGGCATTGAAGAAAAACTTGAATTCTTCAAAGGGTCCCATGACGATTATAATGATATCCTGCTGAAGGCTCTTGCTGACAGGCTCGCGGAATCATTTGCCGAACGGATGCATCAGCGTGTCCGGAAGGAATTCTGGGCCTATGCGCCAGACGAAGATTTTGATAATGAAGCGCTTATTAAGGAAAAATACCGTGGTATCCGTCCCGCACCGGGGTATCCGGCCTGCCCGGATCACACAGAAAAGCCTGCTTTATTTTCATTGCTGAATGCCCGTCAGAATGCCGGGATTGAACTTACCGATAGCATGGCGATGCTTCCTGCATCATCAGTAAGCGGATATTATCTTGCCCATCCGGATAGTCAGTATTTTGGTATCGGGAAAATATCAAAAGACCAGGTTAAGGACTATGCAAGGCGGCGCGAAATGGACATTAACCTGGTTGAAAGGTGGCTTGCGCCTAATCTGGGATATGACCGGGGGCGTTAATAAATCTTGTGCTTGATCCTATTATTCTATAAAATGCTACTCATGGGTAACATTTTATAGATGTGGATAATGTCATGAGCATGAAGAAGCCGGAAACACTGGAAGATTGGCGTAAGCTTGTATCCGGCGAACTGCGGCAGCGTAAGATCGAAGATCTGATATGGGAAACACCCGAAGGTATCCCGGTTAAGCCACTATATACGGCTGATGATCTTGCCGACATTCCGCATAAAGAAAATCTGCCGGGATTTTTTCCTTATACCCGGGGTGTCCGTGGCAGCATGTATGCCGGGCGTGCCTGGACCATCCGCCAATATGCCGGTTTTTCAACCGCCAGGGAAAGCAATGCTTTTTATCACCGTAATTTGGAAGCGGGGCAAATGGGGCTTTCTGTTGCTTTTGATCTTGCAACCCACCGGGGGTATGACAGTGACCATGAACGCGTGGAAGGGGATGTTGGAAAAGCGGGCGTTGCCATAGATAGCGTTGAGGATATGAAAATCCTTTTTGATGGTATACCGCTTGATAAAATGTCGGTGTCAATGACTATGAACGGGGCGGTTATACCGTGTCTTGCATTTTATATTGTGGCCGCAGAAGAGCAGGGCGTTTCCCGTGATCAACTTAGCGGCACCATACAAAATGATATTCTAAAAGAGTTTATGGTCCGAAATACATATATATATCCCCCGGAACCAAGCATGCGCATTGTCAGCGACATTATCGAGTATACATCCCGGGAAATGCCGAAATATAACAGCATCTCTATTTCCGGCTATCATATGCAGGAAGCGGGTTCAACCCAGCTTCAGGAACTGGCTTATACGCTGGCAAATGGTATGGAATATGTTCGTGCGGCGATGAAAAAAGGCCTTGATATTGATGATTTTGCCCCGCGCTTAAGTTTCTTTTTTGCCATTGGAATGAATTTCTTTATGGAAGTCGCAAAGCTTCGCGCCGCGCGCACAATATGGGCACAAATCATGGAAAATTTTGGCGCGAAAAAACCGAAAAGCATGATGCTCAGAACCCATTGTCAGACATCGGGCGCATCACTTACGGAAAAAGACCCCTATAATAATGTGATCCGCACCACGATCGAAGCCATGGCGTCAATGTTGGGCGGTACACAGTCGCTCCATACCAATTCATTTGATGAAGCAATGGCCCTTCCCACGGATACATCAGCACGCATTGCCAGAAATACTCAGATCATATTACAGGAAGAAACGGGCATGACCAATGTGGTAGACCCGCTCGGCGGTTCTTATTATGTGGAAAGCCTTACCAACGATCTGGTGCAGGAAGCATGGAAAATCATTTCCGAAATCGAAGAAATGGGCGGCATGACCAAAGCGGTTGAAAAGGGCCTGCCGAAGCTGAATATCGAAAAAGCGGCAGCCCTTAAACAGGCCCGTATCGATAAGGGTGAAGAAGTGGTGGTTGGCGTTAATAAATACCGGCTGAGGCAAGAAGAAGAAATCAACATTCTTAAAATTGATAACGTTGCTGTCCGTAAAGAACAGATTAAAAAGCTAAAAAAACTAAAGAAAAGCCGTGACCAGGAAAAATGTGATGCGGCATTAGGCGCGCTCACGAATGCAGCTGCGGGATCAGACAATCTGCTTGAAAAAGCGATTGAAGCCGCGCGGGTACGTGCTACACTTGGCGAAATATCGGATGCAATGGAAAGCGTTTTTGGCCGCCACCGTGCGGAAATAAGGTCAATTTCCGGTGTTTATGGCGGTTCATATCAAGGGGATCAAAATTACGTGGATATTCAAAAACAGGTTAAAAGCTTTGCTGAAAAAGTGGGTCGTCGTCCGCGCATACTGGTTGCAAAAATGGGACAGGATGGCCATGACCGCGGCGCAAAAATTATTGCTACGGCCTTTGCCGATATTGGTTTTGATGTAGATATCGGACCGCTTTTTCAAATCCCGGCTGAAACCGCCCGTGAAGCCATTGAAAATGATGTTCATATCATCGGCGTATCATCACAGGCGGCCGGGCATAAAACACTGATCCCGAACCTGATCGATGCCTTAAAAAGCGAAGGTGCGGATGATATTCTGGTTGTTGCAGGTGGCGTTATCCCGACACAGGATTATGATGATCTTTTTAAGGCAGGGGTATCGGCCATTTTTGGCCCGGGCACAAATATACCCGAAGCCGCATCAAAAATTCTGGGTATTCTTGAAGAAAGTTTGTAGTTCCCCTAAATTAGCCATACTGTGAAAATAAAAAGCATGGTATAAGTAATTATGGGAGCCATATATTTTGACCATTAAAACAATTTTTCGCATTCTGCCTTTTTCCATACTTTTATTTTTCAATGCCGCAACAGCCGCAGAATGGAACGAGAATAAAGAAGTCGCACAAATTTTTAAAGATGCCGGTGTCACCGGTACTTTCGTTCTTTATGATGTCAGCAGGGATGAATATACGGGCTTTGATCAACAGCGTGCAAATACACGTTATATTCCCGCATCAACCTATAAAATCGCCAATAGCCTTATCGGGCTAACCACCGGGGCGGTTAAGGATGTGGATGAAATTCTGCCTTACGGCGGCGGTGAATATTTCATGGATACGTGGGAACATGATATGTCGCTTCGTGATGCCATTGTTATTTCCAATGTGCCGATTTATCAGGAACTTGCTCGCCGGATCGGACTTGAAAAAATGCGGGAAAATATGCGCAAGCTAAACTATGGCAATATGGATATCGGCCAGGAGGTTGATCAATTCTGGCTTGAAGGCCCGCTTGAAATCAGTGCGGTTGAACAGACAAAATTCGTTTCCGAACTGGCGCAGCAGAAACTGGACTTTCCGATCAAACATCAAAAGGCGGTTGCTGAAATTCTTGAACTGGAAAATGGGGACGGTTGGTCGTTACACGCTAAAACCGGATGGCAGACGGCAACTGACCCAGGCATTGGCTGGTGGGTTGGTTGGGTAAAACGCGGGGATCATATTTATGCCTTCGCGCTTAATCTTGATATGTATCAAATTGTTGATGCCCCCAAAAGAATTGAGCTTGGTAAGGCAGCACTGAAGGCTTTGAATGTTTTGACGACGGACAACTTCCGTAATTACTCCCTTGGTGAAACTTTCCGGCCAACTAGATACGACGAATATAATAATTAATTTTACATCTGTTGTTATTTCCTTTTTAGTTTTGATGGTAACGGCTTTTTTAGCTAGTTACTTTCCTGCTAAAAAAGCGTTAAGTATTGATCCATCAAATGCTATAAGAGAAATTTGAATTTTAAGGACGTGCGCCAGATTGAAATTCGGCTAATATTTGATCACAGGCAGCTTTACTTTCAACAAAACCTCTATAAACTTCTGTAGCCAATGACGAAGGCGCTAAATATTGATTAGATGTAATAACTCACAAATAATTGTTTTCTGAACCATTTGACGCTGACTCATCTTTATTACAATTAGCCAATGTGAAGCACATTGCGAGAGTGGCACCGGCTAACATGCATTGTTTATAATTAATCATCATGGGTTTAATGCCCTTGCTTTTGCTGCTTCTAATAAATCATCGCATTCGGATTCTGAACTAACTCTGTGCGTTTCAATCTGACCAATACCGGGACCGGTTATTGTGCAAAGTAAATCTTTGTCTTTCTTGCAAGCTGTAGCTGAAAATAATGCGATAGATGAGATGGATAGGTATAAGACTGTTTTAGTTTGACGCATGGTATCCCCCCTTAAATTTACTAATAACTAACTCGTCCTACTCTGAGTGGTATACATTCTAATTGGTTAAGTGACACAGTAACCTTGTAGGACTAATTGACCATTAACAAATAAAAATAGTTATATCAAGTAGTTATTTCATAAAGGGTCTTAGCTACTAGAAATAACTGAAATTCTAATCAGATATTTATTTATAGAATATGTTGTTAAAAATATAGATTTTTTAGATAACTTTTTGCAGTATTCAAATTACAATTGAATGGCCGCTTTGAATAGAAAACTGTTGGGCGTTTTATAGTTTTTCCAGGATTTTATCTGCAATTTCGATGTAGGCTTTGGTGAGCGGGTTATTTTCCTGACTGACGACAATGGGGTTCCCGTCATCGGCAGTTTGCCGGATATCCATATCAAGTGGAATGGCACCAAGGAAATCCATACCTTTTTCATCAGCGGTTAAATGCGCGCCGCCATGGCTGAAAATATTGCTGCGTTCGCCGCAGTGGGGGCAGATAAAATAGCTCATATTTTCAATTATGCCGAGCACTCTGGTTTTGGTTTTATCAAACATTGTAATAGCCTTGCGCGCATCAATCAGCGCAAGATCCTGTGGTGTCGATACAATAACGGCGCCATCCAATTTTATATTCTGAACCATGGTAAGCTGCGCATCCCCCGTTCCCGGCGGCAGGTCAAGCACCAGAATATCAACGGGTCCGAAAAGGTCCCATTTAACATCATTAAGCATTTGCTGGATGGCGCCCATCACCATGGGGCCACGCCAAATGGTTGCGGCATCCTTTTCCATCAGATAGCCGATAGACATGCTGACAATATTATGATTTTGCAGCGGTGTGATTTTCCCGCCCTCAAGGCTTTGTGGTCGCGCATCCGGAAGCCCCATGAGCCGCGGGACACTCGGCCCATAAATATCCAGATCAAAAATGCCGGCCTTTAAACCAAGTTTACTGAAAGCAAGTGCAAGGTTTATCGATGTTGTCGATTTGCCAACGCCGCCCTTGCCGCTTGCAACGGCGATAATATGCTTTACACCCGGAATGCCCCCGGGTCCCTGCAGCGGCGGGGAGCCGTGACTGCCAAAGGTACGTTTTTCCCCAAAACCGGGCTTGGGGGCATGTTGTTCCCCGATTCTTTCAGCGGTAAGCACTGATGTAACTTTTTTGACGCCATATATTTGAAGCAATAAATCATCACAGGAACGGCGCACTTTTTCCATATCATTCACATCATCCGGTTCAATATTCAGCGCGAAACCAACAACACCGTCTTTGACCACTAAGCCCTGCACAATGCCAAGTTCGACAATGTTTTTACCTGATTTCGGGTGAATGATGGTTTTTAGTGCTTCAAGCAGCGCTTCACGCTTGACGTCTGACATTTCGTTATTACCTATAAAAGAATTATTATTGTTCACTCATTGCAGTGAAACAGTAGTTAGCATATAAGATATGGGTAGAATTTTTTAAAGGGAATTATGTCTATAAGGCGGTAATTCCTGTTACTTTTGTAAGGAGCAATCAATGTCGTGGCAAAATAATGGTGGTGGCGATCGTGGGCCATGGGGGCAGGGCCCAAAAAAAAGCGGTGGCGGCCAGCCACCGGATATAGATGAACTTATCCGGAAGGGCCAGGATAAATTTAGAAGTGCTTTTGGCGGCGGCGGTGGAGGCGGTAGCTCCGGTTCCTTTGGTGGCGGCCGTAATATGGGTATGCTCTTTGGTGGGCTACTTCTGTTTTGGTTGTTCACATGTTTTTATACCGTAAATGCCGGTGAAGAAGCGGTTGTATTGCGTTTTGGCAAATTTGTAAAAACATCTCAGCCGGGCATCCATTTTCATTTCCGCCCGATCGAAAGTGTTGAAATCATCAATACGGAAGAAGAGCGTGAAACCCAGGTGGGATTTGTCAATGAAGAAGAAAGGCAAATGCTTACCGGTGATGAAAATATCGTCGATGCGCAGTTTACCGTATTCTGGCAGGTCAACGATGTATATGCGTATCAGTTTAATCTGAAAGACCAGGCCGAAAGCGTGAAATCAATTGCTGAAAGTGCCATGCGTGAAGTGGTTGCAAAAACTGAAGTTGAGCGGGTTATTACCAGTGATAAAGCTGGTATTGAAGAAGAAGTAAGGCAAATTTCCCAGCGTATTCTGGATGAATATCAGGCCGGAATAGAGGTAATACGTGTAAACCTTGATGAGGTGCGCCCACCCGAAGAAATTTCCGATGCATTTAATGATGTGCAGAAAGCCGAAGCGGACAGAGACAGAACAATCAGTCTTGCCATGCTTGAACAGAACCGGATTGTGCCAGAGGCACGCGGACAAGCAGCCAAAATGCTTCAGGAGGCTGAAGCCTATAAAGAGAGTGTAATAGCGGAAGCCGAAGGTGAAGCATCACGTTTTGAAGCCATATTGGCTGAATATAGTAAGGCGAAGGATGTTACACGCAGCAGGCTTTATCTGGACACGATGCAGCAAATTTTGTCAGGTACTGATAAAATCGTCATTGATGGTAATGGTGGTGGTGTGGTTCCATACCTTCCTCTAAATGAGCTGAACAGAAGATCACTTCAGGCTCCCGCTAGCCAACCAAACAGTGGTCAATAAAGGAGCAGCTGATGAATAAGAAAATAATATTTGTATTGATTTTTATTGGTGCGGCGCTTCTGGTGTTTAGTACGGCAACTTATCAGATTAAGGAAACCGAACAAGCCATAGTGTTAAAGTTCGGGGAATACCAAAGGACCGTTAAAACATCCGGCCTTCATTTTAAAGTGCCGGTAATGGAAAATGTTGTGATTTTTGATAAGCGTACCATTCTTCTGGATATGGAAGAATATACAATTTTTACGGCAGACCAGAAACGTATGAACGTTGATGCATTTGTTGAATATAAAATTGATGATCCATTAAGGCTGTATCAGGCTCTGCAGACAGAACTCCGGGCGGAAAACAGGTTAAGGACCATTGCGGCTTCGAGTATTCGTGAAGTTTTCGCACTCCAGGTTTTAAAGGCGGCCCTTAGCGGTGAGCGGGTTGAAATCATTAACAGTATCCGTGAAGTGGTATCAAATGAGGCTAGTGGCCTTGGTATCCAGATTGTGGATCTTCGTATCAGGCGGACGGATTTGCCACCGGAAAACAGTGCGCCAATTTTTCAAAGCATGATTGCCGACCGTAATCAGGTTGCAAGGGAAACCCGTGCCCGCGGGCAGGAAGAAGCATTACGTATCACATCCAAAGCGGAACGTGATCGGACAGTTATCCTTGCTGAGGCCAGAAGGGATTCTGAAAAACTTCGCGGTGAAGGGGATGCGATAGCGGCAAAAATTTATGCGGATGCCTATAGTAAGGACCCGGAATTTTACGCCTTCTATCGTTCAATGGAAGTTTATAAAAATTCCATGAAAAATGGTGATACGTCCATGGTACTTTCACCCGATAGCGAATTTTTCAAATATTTTGAAAATATGGGAGGAAACTGATCAATAGATGCACGAATTGATCGTCGCATTGGGCCTGGTGTTTGTGATTGAGGGTGTTTGCTACGCCCTTTTTCCTATTGCAATGAAGAATATGATGAAATTTGCAATTGATCAGCACGAAAATAATATCAGGAAAGTCGGCCTTGGGGCCGCAATTATAGGGGTTGTGATCATATATTTGGTAAAATGAAGGGTTTCACGTTTTTGTTACGTATAATTACTTTGTTACATATAATATTACCGTAATATTGTCATAATTGATAATAATATGAAATCTAAGGTATATATTATTCATAAAACAGATTAATCAGGAATTGAAATGATAAATATTGGTAAACGATTATCCGGTGCATTCATTATACTAGTTTGTATGATCAGTGCCCCATCATTAAGTCAGGGTCAGGGTGCACCGGAAAGTTTTGCAGATCTTTCTGAAAAATTGCTTCCGGCAGTTGTGAATGTTTATACAACGCAAAATATTCGTGTTGACCGGAACCGCAGTGGTGGCAACAATCCTTTTGAAGAATTTTTCAGACGTAATCTTCCGCCGGGGGCTGATAACGACAATGATGACCGTGATCGTGACCGTCCACGGACAAGACAAAGAAGATCACTGGGGTCAGGATTTATTATTGATGCCAGGGGCATTGTGATTACCAATAATCACGTTATTGATGATGCGGATGAAATTTCAATCCGTCTGCAGGATGGTACGGAACTTGACGCAGAACTTGTTGGCAGGGATGACAAGGTTGATATTGCTGTTCTGAAAGTTGACGCTGGCGAAGATTTACCCTTTGTGACATTTGGTGATGATAACAAATCACGTGTTGGGGACTGGGTGCTCGCCATTGGTAATCCATTTGGTTTGGGTGGTACCGTTACAGCGGGAATTATTTCCGCACGCAACCGCAACATTAACTCTGGTCCTTATGATAATTATATTCAAACGGATGCTTCTATTAACCGCGGTAACAGTGGTGGCCCGATGTTTAATATGAATGGCGAAGTAATCGGTATTAATACTGCAATTTTTTCGCAAACAGGTGGAAATATAGGCATCGGGTTTGCTGTGCCATCTACGCAGGCGAAAATTATTATTGAGCAGCTCCGTGAATTTGGCCGCACAAAACGCGGACGCATTGGTGTTCGTATTACCGGCGTTTCAGATGACATTGCAGAAAGTCTTGGTATGGACGAAGCAATCGGTGCCATGGTCAATAGTGTTGAAGAAGACAGCCCGGCAAGTGCGGCAGGTGTGGAATTTGGCGATATTATTATTGAATTTGACGGCACGGAAATTGAAGAGGTTCGAGATCTGACAACGATAGTAGCCAATACACAAATCGGCAGTACAGTTGATATGGTTGTTCTTCGGCGTGGGGAACGTATAACGCTTTCCATCACAATCGATGAGCTTGATGAAAGTGCTGATAATGATGATATGGACAACGATGACAGAAGTGATCCTGAACCGGAAACCATTCTTGATCTATCGCTTACTGAGCTTGACGATGAAGCACGGGAAGAGCTTGAAATTGATGAAGATATTAATGGTGTATTGATTACAGGTGTTGATTACGGCTCAGGTCGTGAAGGCATTCGCGATCTAAGACGTGGTGATGTTATTGTTGAGGTAACACAGCAGGAAGTATCTTCAATTGAAGAAGTAAGAGAACGCATTGAAGACCAGCGAAAAGCAGGTCGTTCAGTTGTGCTTCTGTCTATTTATCGCCGCGGGCAATATAGCCATATTCCTGTTCGGTTGGATGATGACGACTGAAAACTATCCTGAATAACTTTCAAGAAAGGCCCGGCGATGATCCGGGCCTTTTTTATTTGTGGGTGATGCTTGCATTGATCCGCAAATTTGCATAGGCTTTTATGTGAAGATTCTACAATCCATATAAAATATAAAACGGGAGAAACCCATATGGGACTATCAACAATTTTGAAGACGACGTTACTGTTTTCTATGACTATTCCGGCATTAAATGCTGCTGAAGTTATTCGCGGCTTTACACCCGAAAATAGTGATAAGCAATATGCACTTGAAGCAGAACTTGATAATCGGATTAACCTTCAGAATATGGACGACTGGATGAAATATATGACATCCAGACCGCATGCGACCGGACAGCCATTTGATAAAGAAGTTGCGGAATTTATTGCCGGAAAATTCACGGAATGGGGGTATGATACGGAAATCAAAACATATAATGTATTAATGCCGACGCCAAAGGTGCGGGTTGTAGAACTTGTGGAGCCCCATAGATGGTCAGCATCTTTAGAAGAAGTCGCCGTAGCAGATGACCCGACGTCCGATCAGGATGACCGTCTGCCAGTATATCATGCTTTTTCTCCCGATGGTGAAGTGACCGCTGAGGTCGTGTTTGTAAATCAGGGACTTCGCGAGGATTATGAAGATCTGGAACGCCGTGGCATCAGTGTAGAAGGAAAAATCATTCTCGCCAAATATGGTGGTTCATGGCGTGGGATCAAGCCAAAAATGGCAGAAGAAAAAGGGGCTATTGGGGCACTTATTTATTCTGATCCGGAAGAAGATGGTTATAGCCAGGGTGATATTTATCCCAAAGGGGCCTGGAAACACCCAACGGGTGCGCAGCGTGGTTCAATAATGGATCTGCCTACGCGGCCTGGTGATCCCTTAACACCGTATGTTGGTGCAACCGAAGATGCACAAAGAATAGACCTGGATGATGTTGAAATTTTTGTTGGCATTCCCACACTTCCGATTTCATATTCTGATGCGCAACCTATACTTGAAGCGCTTGAGGGGCCTGTGGCACCTGAGCGCTGGTGGGGAGCACTTCCTATTACTTACCACATGGGCCCTGGGCCCGCGAAACTACATCTGAAACTTGAGTTTAGCTGGGATGTTGTACCAACTTACAATGTGATTGCAAAAATGGAGGGTTCAGAATTTCCTGATCAATGGGTTATTCGCGGCAATCATCATGATGCCTGGGTCCACGGAGCTGCTGACCCTATTTCCGGCATGGTTGTGGAAATGGAAGAAGCACGAATTCTAGCGGAATATGCGGCCGAGACAGGCTGGCGTCCCAAAAGAACGATCGTGTTTGCAGCATGGGGTTCTGAAGAACAGGGGCTGATTGGCTCGGTTGAATGGGTTGAAGATAATGCTGACGAACTTAGAAAAAAAGCAGTTGCCTATATTAATACCGATGGTAATGGTGCTGGTTTTCTTGGCGCTGGCGGATCACATACGCTTGAAACATTTTTTGATCAGATAGCGCATGCTGTAACCGATCCAATTCAAGGGATGTCCTCTGCGGATCGTGTGCGTTCCCAAAACCTCATGTCTGGTAATCCCGTAACGCGTGGCCGTGCTGAAAAATCAAGCCACTATTATTTGAGTGCTCTGGGTTCAGGTTCCGATTATTCAGGATTTTTCCAGCATTTGGGTGTTGCATCCATGAATATTGGTTACGGTGGTGAATATGGTGGTGGATCATACCACACCAATTATGACAGTTATCATTATTATACCAAGTTTCGCGATCCTGGCCTTCACTATACCAAAGCCTTAGGTTCAGTAACGGGGCGTGTGGCTACGAGGCTTGCAAACGCAGATGTGCTGCCGTTTCAATTTGGTAATTTTGCCCGAACAGTTTCGGAATATGCGGATGAAATGGTTGCTGCCATGGAAAAAACACGCGCCGATGTTGTACGCCATAACATGCTCGTCCGGGAAGGACATTATAAGGCTGCAGCGAATATCCGTGAGCCATTTCAGGAGCCGACTGTGCGAGAAGAGGTGCCTTATATCAACCTTTCACCCATGCAGAATTCTGTAGACCGTCTGAAATCATCCGCTGCTGCGTTTGACGCTGCATACATGGCGATGACAGAGGCGGGCTATCCTCTTTCAAAGAATGATGTGGATGCACTTGATAAACTTATGTATCAAATCGAATCCAAACTTATTCGTCCTGAAGGGCTTCCGCGGCGGCCGTGGTACCGGCATCACATTTATGCGCCGGGATATTACACAGGCTATGGTGTTAAAACACTGCCGGGAGTACGCGAAGGCATCGAAGAATATAAATGGGAAGAAACGCAGGAACAAATGGCAAAGCTTGCAGAAGTATTGAACGCTTATTGTGATCAGCTTGACCAGGCAACAGCCATGATGAAGTAACTTGCCATTATTCTAAAACATGATGAGCCGGGTTCAGTTTGACCCGGCTTATTATTTACTGCTTAGCAGTTTGTAAGCCAATGATGTCGCCTTCTTAGATTCAGAAATATCTGCCTATTTTTATAGACTATATGTTTAAAACTAGCAGATAAAATTGAAGATTTCGTATAGTTTATTTAAGGCACTTATTTAAGTGCCTTTTTTAGACTGCCGGACACGTAATACTTATTCTGCGAGCAAGACTTCAACGCCGGGCAGTTTTTTTCCCTCCATCCATTCAAGAAAAGCACCACCTGCTGTTGAAATATGTGAAAATTTATCCGCGACCCCGGCATGATTAACCGCAGCAACAGTATCGCCGCCCCCTGCAACAGAAACCAGCGATCCGCTTTCAGTTAGCTCAGCCGCCTTGACCGCAAGAGCTATAGTTGCGGCATCAAACGGTTCAATTTCAAAAGCACCCATTGGGCCGTTCCAAATCAATGTCTTGCAATTTTCCAGTTCAGCGGCAAGCATTGTTGTTGAAATAGGCCCCACATCAAGGATCATTTCATCGGCTTGAACATCATCTGTTCCTGTCGTGCGGTTTTTCGCATTAGCAGCGAATTCTTTTGCAACAACTACATCAGTCGGAAGATGGATTTTACAGTCATTCGCAGAAGCATTGGTGAGAATGGCCTTTGTGGTTTCCGCAAGATCATGTTCACATAACGATGCCCCCACGTCTATTCCCTGTGCAGACAGAAACGTATTTGCCATACCCCCACCGATAATTAAATGGTCAACTTTTTCAACGAGGTGGGTGAGCACATCCAGTTTTGTTGACACTTTCGCACCACCAACGAGCGCGGCAACCGGACGTTCCGGTGAACCGAGCGCCGCTTCTAGAGCAATAAGCTCTTTTTCTAGGGCAAGTCCGGCAGCACTTGGCAGAATTTCTGCAACACCAACAGTCGAGGAATGTGCGCGGTGACAACAGGAAAAGGCATCATTTACAAAATAATCAGCATTTCTTGCAAGTTCAGCAGAGAATTCAGGATCGTTTTTAGTTTCCTGTTTGTAAAAACGAACATTTTCAAGTAGCAGAACAGCACCATCTTCCATAGCATCAATAACATCAACCACGTCGTCGCCAATGCAGTCATCAATAAAGGAAACAGGAAGTTTCGTTTCGTTCGCAAGTGGCTGACCTAGCGGCTCCAGCGACATTTCAGAATTTCGTTCACCTTGTGGGCGTCCAAAATGCGATATAACGATTACCCGTGCGCCACGTTCTGAAAGGGTTTTAATGGTTGGGGTAACCGATTTTATCCGTGTATTATCTGTCACGACCCTTGTACCGTCTTCTTCGACTTTCATGGGTACATTTAAGTCAGCGCGAAGAAGGACGCGCTTGCCTTCAAGCGCGCCCAGGCTTTCAATGTTTCTGAACTTTGTCATTAGCCGACTTCATGCAGGACTTTAGCGGTATCTGACATACGGTTTGCAAAACCCCATTCATTATCATACCAGGTCAGAATACGGACAAGATTACCGTCCATTACCGCTGTTTGGGTTGAATCGAAGCTTGAACTATGGGCATCGTGGTTAAGATCAATCGACACCACAGGTTCATCGATATAGGCAAGAATACCCTTCAAGCGTCCATTGGCGGCTTTCTTGATTGCGGCGTTAATTTCATCTTCCGTTGTATTGCGTTTTGCGATGAATGTAAGATCGACCATAGACACATTAGGTGTTGGTACACGTACGGACGTACCATCCAGTTTTCCGGCCAGTTCAGGAAGCACAAGACCAACAGCGCGTGCGGCCCCGGTTGATGTCGGGATCATGCTTAAGGCACATGCACGGGCACGGCGCGGGTCTTTATGAAGTGTGTCTAGAATCCGTTGGTCACCTGTATAGGCATGAACAGTTGTCATTATGCCTTTTTCAATGCCAACAGCTTCATTAAGGACTTGTGCAACGGGTGCAAGGCAGTTTGTCGTACAGGAAGCATTTGAAATAATATTATCCCCAGCTTCCAGTTTATCATGATTTACACCATAAACGATTGTTTTGCTGACACCTGATGCCGGTGCAGAAATCAGTACTTTCTTTGCCCCAGCATCAAGATGTGCTGATGCTTTATCCTTATCTACAAAAATACCGGTGCATTCGTAAACGACATCCACATCCAGATCACCCCATGGAAGATCCGCCGGATTACGTTCCGCTGATACGGCAATCTTATCATTACCGATCACAATGTTATTGCCGTCGACACTAACATCAAAAGGGAATGGACCATGGACGCTGTCACGCTTAAGAAGATAAGCATTCATTTCAACATCACCAAGATCATTAATGGCCACTACTTTGATGTCGTCACGACCACTTTCGTATATTCCGCGAAGGGCGAGACGGCCAATGCGACCAAAACCGTTAATTGCGACACGAATTGCCATAATATTTTTCTCCATTATAAAATATTTATAATTTTTCTTTTACGGATGTGACGAGCTTTTCCTTCGTCACACCAAAATATTGATAAAGGTCTTTTGCCGGTGCCGAAGCACCAAAGCTATCAATTCCTATTTTTATTCCATTACGTCCTACATATTTATCCCATCCGTGGGTTGCACCCGCTTCAATTGATGCATAAACAGAGGCAATTCCAAGAACACTATCCTTGTAAGCTTTGTCCTGTTCATCAAATTTTTCGCAGCACACCATGGATACGACACGAGTGGATGTTCCTTGAGCTTCCAGTTCAGCTTGCGCTTCGATTGCGATTTCGACTTCGGAACCGGTCGCGATAATTACAACGGTGGCATCTCTACTGGCTTCGGATATAACATATCCGCCTTTTGCGGAAAGATTTTCGTCAGTATGCTTTAGTCTTGCCTGTTTAAGGCCTTGCCGTGTTAGCACCAGGATCGATGGCGTTTCTTTATCCTGAAGTGCAGCAAGCCAGCATTCAGCGGTTTCAACCGCATCACAGGGGCGAAATACATTTACGTTCGGCATTGCCCTGAGGGAAGCCAGGTGTTCAATAGGCTGGTGGGTGGGCCCGTCTTCGCCAAGACCAATACTGTCATGTGACATAACATAGACAACCCGCTGTTTCATAATCGCACTAAGGCGAATGGCCGGACGACAATAATCGGTAAATACAAGGAATGTTCCGCCGTAGGGCATATATTCACCGTGGAGTGCCATGCCGTTCATAGCGGCCGCCATGCCAAATTCACGCACCCCGTAGTACATATAACGGCCAGTAAAATCATTTGCTGTTATCGGTGTAAGGTCCTTGGTCAATGTCATGTTAGAACCCGTAAGATCGGCAGATCCGCCGATGGTTTCCTGCATGATAGGGTTGATAACATCAAGGGCCATTTGTGAAGCGATCCGTGTAGCGGGTCCAACCGGGTTCTCAGCAAGGTTCTTTTTATAATCATTTATGGCTGAAATTAAATTTTCCGGAAGGTCTTTATTCAAACGGCGGTTAAAGTCTGTCTTGATATCATCATCCAGTGCGTTAAAAGCATCTTTCCATGCGGCAGAGGCACTTGCGTTTCGCGCACCGGCATCACGCCAGGCATTAAGGATATTGTCCGGGATCACAAACGGATCATAAGGCCATCCTAAAAATTCACGTGCAGCGGCAATTTCGTCTTCACCAAGTGGTGCACCATGAGTGGCTGAAGTGCCGCCCTTATTTGGAGCACCATAACCAATTGTTGTTTTACAGGCGATAAGTGATGGTCGGTCATCATTTTGCGCGGTCTCAACGGCAGCGGCAACCGCATCCATGTCATGGCCGTCAACAGCAAGCGTATGCCAGTTTGATGCTTCAAACCGTGCACGCTGATTATCAGATACGGTCATATCAGTGGTACCATCAATACAGATGCTGTTGTCATCCCATAGTACGATCAATTTTCCCAGTTTTAAATGACCAGCCATGGAAATAGCCTCGTGTGAAATGCCTTCCATAAGACAGCCATCACCGGCAATGACATATGTATAGTGATCAATAAGTTTGCCCATTCTTGCGGCACTTAATTTTTCAGCAATGGCAAAACCAACCGATGTGGCAAGTCCTTGACCAAGCGGGCCTGTTGTCATTTCAATGCCCGGAGCTTCACCAAATTCAGGATGTCCTGCACAAGGGTAATGAAGCTGACGGAAATTTTTAATATCATCTATCGTCGGTTTTTCATATCCGGTAAGGTACAGTAAAGAATATATGAGCATTGATCCATGGCCGGCAGACAGGATAAACCTGTCGCGATCAGGCCATTCTGGCCATTTTGGATCATATTTCAGGTATTTTGTGAAAAGCACAGTGGCCACATCGGCCATTCCCATTGGCATACCCGGATGCCCTGATTTTGCTGCCTGTACTGCATCCATGCTGAGCGCGCGGATAGCGTTTGACATTTCCTTATTTGACGCAGTCATTTTATTTTAAACGTAACCTTGTAATATTAATTAAAATTTCCCTACCATTAAATAGAGTATTTATCCTTCAATTTCCACCCATAAAAATTCAAGCGCACAATGGACTTTCTAGGGCTTGGGGTCAACAAACTTATGTAAAAATATATGTATTTTTTGCACTGTTTTTATTTTTTTTCACTTTAATTTAATTTCAACAGGTTTTTGGTGGATTTTTGATATTGATTGTTGTTAGTGTGGTGTCCTTGCTAAAAATGGAACAAGCTAAGTTGGGAGTAAAAATGGTTGGCAAAGAAGACAGATTATCTGCTGAAAGTACAATAAAGGCACTTGAAGAAGTTCTCGCAAGGCTGGAAAGGGCAATTCTGGCGAAGCAGGCAAAATTTAAAACAGGTTCAAGTGAACAGGCAGATTTTATTAATCAGCTTGAAAAGGAAAATCGTGCACTATCACGGGAACTTGAAGTTGCGCGAGACAATGTTGAGAAACTTGAAGAGCGGCTTGAGAAACTTGAAAAAGCGGGTGCTATGGCAGAAAAAGATATCGGAATGATGGTACGTCAGCTGGATATGCTGATTTCAGATCAGAAAGAGGCAGGGTAAACCATGGGACAGGTATCGGTCACCTTTAATAATCAGGAACATCATCTGGCTTGTCGGGATGGCGGAGAAGAGCGTCTCAAAATGCTTGCGGATTACATTGATCAGAGGGCAGCGACGCTTGTGGAACGAATGGGGCCTTTAGGGGATCTTCGTCTTATACTCATGACAGCAATCATGATTGCAGATGAACTTCATGAATTAAATGATGGCGAGCTTCCTTCAAATGCAGTAGCACAAGCTGAAGTGAATCGTATGGACGTGGCACTGGGTAAGGCTGTTCTTAGAATTGAAGAACTTGCCAGAGCTATTGAAGCTTAAGCAATCCCCCAAAGTTCAGCATATTTTTTGTACATGTCTACCCGGTCATAGTGCTTTTGTACATGGATCAGGTTGGCCTTGCTTATTGCCTCCCGACTAAGATGATCATTGATTAGGTTTTTCATTGCCATTGAGTATGCGGCTTCATCATCGGCAGGTACGATATATTTTTTGTTTTTGTCGCAGACGATATGTTTCACATCACCCACATCCGTACCGACGATTGGCAAGCCCGCAGCCATGGCCTCGTTAACTGAATTTGGCATTTGTTCGGTATCTGATGAAATGGCAAAAATATCGAATAGGCCGATCACATTTTCCGGGGCTGATGTATGCCCAGCGAAGAAAACTTTATGTTGAATTTTCAATTCTTCTACGAGCTTTTCCAGTTTGGGACGTTCTACACCTTCTCCTACGATTATAAGACATGTATGATCTTCTCTTGTGTTATTGAAGCATCTGATCAGCCGGGACAGAATTTTTTCAGGCCTGAGCGGGGCGATTATGCCAACAATAATTTTATTTTCGGGATTATTAAATCCCTCTAGGTGTGCGCGTTCCCTTGCGCCCGAGAATTTATCGAGATCAACCCCGTTTGGAATATATTTGATTTTTTTTCTGAAAATTTCCATTGTTCCTTTGCAATGGTGATAAGGGTGTTTGACGGCACTGATAAATAATCAATGTTTCGAAGGGCAAGGCGGCGGAAAATATCCCTTCTTTTCATAGTGCTGTCCACTTCTTCGGGTCCAAAACCGCTTTCAACATGGATATGACGTATAATTGGGCCAAAACTGTTCGCCAATGCCCATTCAACTGCGCCCCAGTTATAAGTAATCAATAAATCCGCATTTGCGTGTTTTAAAAAAGCGCGATACCGCTTTAGTCGTGAAAAAAGGGATCCCCGAACATCATGGTGGGATTTGTCTATCGCTACACCAAGTCCATCATCCACAAGTTCCTCGCTGCCATAATCATTGTTCGTTGAAATGATGGTGTGGCGCGCTTTCAATCCAAAATAATTGATAGAATGACATATTTTTATCGGTACGCCACCACGACCGAAAGATGGGAAAATATGGATGATATGGGGTTTCTTGTTTGTCATGATAGAAACATTAATGGCAGGGTGCTTAAAAATCACTTAAATAATAGGCATTAAATTCAAGAATTTATAAAGTTGACGTTGAGTTAAATATCAAGAAGCCTTACATAAGGGATTGCGGGTACTGTTTTGTTGGTGTCTTAGATTATCTCCGGGGCGATAATTCTCCATTGGGAGCTGCCTCTGTTAGGGTCGTGGCCTTATTATTGTGGCGCCCACCTATACGTATTAGGTTCTGGAGGATAACAAAAAATTCACGGCACGACGGTCCCGCACTTAACCGTCGAAAAGAATATAAATGTCTAGTAAAGAAAATCTGAGAATTAAAGCAGCCGCACTAAGAAAGGAAGCACATAAGAAAGATGACGGTATGGCGGCCAGACTTGTTGCTGCGCAAGTTATCATGCTGCCCGAACTGAATAAATACAAACATATTGCTGGCTATTATAAAATAAGGGACGAGCTTGATGCACGGACAGTTATGAAAGCATTGCATGCGGCAAGATTTAAATTATTACTCCCCAAAATAATCGGCAATGACCTGCCGCTTGAATTCCGATCATGGGACATGAGCAGTGATCTGGTGAATGGTCCATTTGGTACCCGTGAAACAAATGGTGATATGGAAATACCCGAAGTAATATTGGCACCACTTCTAGCGTTTGATAAAGATGGCACAAGATTGGGATATGGTGGTGGTTATTATGACCAGACAATTAAACAATTAAGGGAAAATAATCCCGAACTTTGCGTGATAGGTTTGGCATTTGAGAATCAAAAACTTGATGCAATTCCCCATGAAAGCTATGATCAGCCATTGGACATGGTTGTCACCGAAAAAACAACATACAGGTTTAAATAATTGAAAATAGTATATTTAGGGGATTTGGTTGGGCGAAGCGGCCGAAATATTGTTGCTGACAAGCTACCTGAAATTAAAGAACGCTTAAAGCCGGATGCAATCATTGTAAATGGTGAAAATGCGGCTGCTGGGTTTGGAATTACAGAAAAAATTGCTACTGAATTATTTAACCTTGGCGTGGATGTCATTTCCACGGGTAATCACGTTTGGGATCAGAAAGATATTAAAAGCTATATTAACACTGAACCGCGTGTGATCCGTCCTATCAATTATCCGGAAGGTACACCGGGCAAGGGGTCTATTATTATTGAAGACAAGCGCGGTCGCCGCGCACTTATTATCAATGTTATGGGCCGGGTGTTTATGGATCCGCTTGATGACCCTTTCAAAGTGGTGGATCAGGAACTCAAAAAACATCGTTTGGGTGCGACGGTAAATTTTGCCCTCGTTGATATTCATGCCGAAGCGACATCTGAAAAAATGGCTATGGGACAGTATCTTGATGGTCGTGTATCAGTTGTAATCGGAACGCATAGTCATATTCCAACGGCCGATGCACAGATTTTTGATGGCGGAACAGCTTATCAGACCGATGCAGGGATGTGCGGGGACTATAACAGTGTTATCGGCATGGATAAGGCTGAACCCATTAATCGCTTTACCAAAAAACTACGTGGCGACCGGTATTCGCCTGCGCTTGGTGATGGAACCCTTTGCGGTGTATATATTGAAAGTGACGATAAAACAGGCTTGGCAACCAGAATAGACCCAATTCGTATGGGGCCAAGACTGATTGAAACTTTTCCTGATATTTAAAAAAACGATTCACAAATGCACGCCCTTGCTTTATCAAGGGGATATCAGACTATATTTAGAGGAAATCAGCCCTTTTTAGGGCTAAAAGCGAGAGGAAAATGGCAGGTCATTCCAAATTTAAGAATATTATGTACCGAAAGGGCGCACAGGATAAAAAGCGTTCTTCATTATTCAGTAAGCTTTCAAAAGAAATCACTGTAGCTGCAAAAATGGGAGTGCCGGATATGGATTCAAATCCGAGATTACGACTTGCAGTGCAGAATGCCCGTACCAATAGCATGCCTAAAGACAATATTCAGCGGGCAATCAACAAATCGCAAGGTGGTGACAGCGATAATTATGATGAAATCCGCTACGAGGGATTTGGCCCTGGCGGTACAGCGATAATTGTTGAAAGTCTGACGGATAATAAAAACCGCGCCGCAACTGACATCCGTACGGCATTTGCAAAAAATGGCGGAAACTTGGGTGAAAGTGGTAGTGTTGCTTATCAGTTTGAGCGGGTTGGCGAGATTATTTTTGAAGATAGTAAAATATCCGCTGATGATATGTTTGAAAAAGCGCTTGAGGCTGGTGCTGATAATGTTGAAACAGATGACAATATTCATGAAATCACCTGTGCGATGGAAGATCTGAATGCTGTGGCGACAGCGCTTGAAAGTTCAACAGGCGAGGAACCCAAATCAAGCAAGCTTGTCTGGAAGGCGCAAAATACGATTGATCTTGATCTTGATAATGCGACTAAACTGATGAAAATGATCGATGCTCTGGAAGATTTGGATGATGTTCAGAATGTATACGGCAATTATGAAATTTCAGATGAGGTTATGGAGAAGCTCGACGCGTGACCATAAAACGGCAACGATTGGTGGGGTTTGACCCGGGTCTTCGAAAAACCGGTTGGGGCATTATTGATGTTGAAGGATCACGCTTAAGTCATGTTGCCAATGGTATTATCCGAACAGATAATAATCTTTCACTGGCCGACCGGTTGGTGCAGCTATTTGATGGTCTTGGTCAGGTAATCACCGATTGGGAACCTAACTCAGCAGCAGTCGAGGAAACATTTGTAAATAAAAATCCGAATTCAACACTAAAACTTGGGCAGGCAAGGGGAATTTCACTGCTAGTGCCGGCAATGGCGGGCTTATCTGTATCTGAATATTCGCCAAATCATATTAAAAAATCGGTTGTAGGATCGGGTCACGCTGGAAAAGAGCAGGTAACAGCCATGTTGGGTATTTTGCTTCCTGGTGTAAAAATAAATGGCGAAGATGCGGGCGATGCACTGGCTGTGGCCATATGTCATGCTCATAGTGGTGGTGCCCATGGACGACTTTCTGATGCAATAGCCAGATCAGGGTTTACAAGTGGTGCACAGATAATCATGAAAGGAACCGGAAGGTGATTGCCAAGCTGAGGGGACTTTTGGATAGTGTTGGTGAAGACTGGTGTATTATCGATGTTGGGGGCGTTGGTTACCATGTATTTTGTTCATCAAAAACGCTGGATAAACTGGGCAAAGCCGGTGATGATGTGACTTTACATATTGAAACTCATATCCGCGAAGATCATTTTCATTTGTTTGGTTTTGCGACCGAACTTGAACGGGACTGGTTTCGGCTTTTGCAAACCGTGCAGGGTGTGGGGGCTAAGGTAGCGCTTACGATCCTTTCAACAGTAAGCGCAGATCAGCTTTCAACATCCATCGCAGCACAGGATAAGACAGTTGTTGGTCAGGCCAGTGGCGTAGGGCCAAAACTGGCAACGCGGATTATCACAGAACTGAAAGATAAAGTTGCAAGATTTGCAGTTGTGCCCTTAAAAACGGGAGGTGGAGCTCAGGAAAGACCATCATCCCTTGGTGATGCTGTTTCCGCACTAACAAATCTTGGTTATAAACAGGCGGAAGCTTACACGGCAGTTTCTAAAGCCATAAATGAAGGCGCGGAAGATGATGTCCAAACCCTGATACGGCTTGGGCTTAAGGAACTTGGTAAATGAGTGATTTCAATAATCAAAGCGGAGATGACAGACTTATTACTGGTGGTGTAATACAGGGTGATTTTGATACTTCCCTTCGCCCATCCACGCTTGATGAATTTATAGGCCAGCGTAAAGCATGCGATAATTTAAAAGTGTTTATCGAAGCGGCAAAGGCGCGTGGTAAAGCTCTTGACCATGTACTTTTTTTTGGCCCGCCCGGCCTTGGAAAAACGACACTGGCACAAATTATGGCCCGTGAACTTGGTGTTAATTTCAGAGCGACTGCCGGTCCGGTAATTTCCAAGTCCGGCGATCTTGCGGCACTGCTTACTAATCTTGAAGAAAATGATATTCTGTTTATCGATGAAATTCACCGTCTTAATCCGGCTGTTGAGGAAATTCTTTATCCGGCGATGGAAGATTTCCATCTTGATCTTATAATTGGAGAAGGGCCGGCAGCCCGTTCAGTACGAATTGACCTGCCGCCCTTTACACTTGTAGGGGCAACAACGCGCTCGGGGCTTCTTACTACCCCGCTTCGTGACCGTTTTGGTATTCCAACACGCCTTAATTTTTATGATCCAGATGATCTGAAGAAAATTGTAAGTCGTGCGGCCAGGGTACTTGGTGTTGAAATGACAGAGGATGGTGCGCTTGAAATTGCCCGCCGTGCCCGTGGTACGCCCCGTATTGCAGGAAGGCTTCTTCGCCGGGTTGCGGATTTTGCACTTGTAGCTGGCGGTGGTGCCATCAATGCGGAAATGGCGGATGGTGCCCTTAAAAGGCTTGAGGTGGATGTCAAAGGGCTTGATGCAATGGATCATAAATACCTTAAATGTATTGGAGAAAATTATGGTGGTGGCCCGGTTGGTATTGAAACATTGGCTGCCGCATTGAGCGAACCCCGAGATGCCATTGAAGACATCATTGAACCTTACCTGATGCAGATGGGATTGGTGCAACGCACCCCACGCGGGCGAATGCTATCCCCGCAGGCTTTTGATCATATCGGGCTAAAGGCACCCAAAAATTTCGATACATCGCAGCTTGAACTGCTTGAAAATGATACGAAAAATTAAAAATGACTGAAATTTCGCCACATTCCGGAATTATTAAACAAAATATACACTATTTTCCGGTACGTGTTTATTATGAAGACACGGATGTTGGTGGTGTTGTTTATTATGCCAATTATCTGAAATTTATGGAGCGGGCCCGCTCTGAAATGCTTGGATGCCTGGATATTGATCAAAAGCGGATGTTAGATTATAACAACGCCGAAGATGTTGGTTATGTAGTAAAAAATGCAATGGTTGATTTTAACGGATCGGCCGAATTTGGTAATAGTCTGATTGTTGAAAGTAGAATTGTAAAAATGGGGGGTGCCAGTGTTGTTTTCAATCAGATTATTAAAAGAGGCGAAAGCATACTGGTAATTGCCGAAATTAAGGTTGCCGCGGTTGGTAAAGATGGAAAACCAAAAAAACTGCCGGTAAGTTTAAGACATAAATTTGAATTAATATATTAAAGTATATCTAGGGATACGGGAATGGCACAAGAAATAGCAGCAAGCCCAACAGAAGTGGTAGATGCAGTAAATTTAGGCGGCACTGCGCCGGATTTTTCCTTTTTTGGGATGTTTTTGCAGGCGGATTTTATAGTACAAAGCGTGATGATTATCCTGCTTGGTTCTTCTGTTTGGTGCTGGGCCATAATATATGACAAATATAAGCGTTTAAAAGAAGTCCGCGAACGTGCCGATGAATTTGAAGGTGAATTCTGGTCAGGTAACAGTCTTGAAGATCTTTATGACCGGACGCGCCATGACCCTGATCATCCTCTTGCCATGCTTTTTGTGGCTGCCATGCGTGAATGGCAGCGCTCCGCTGCGACAAGCACGGGCCGCATTGCCATGGGCGCACAGGAAAGGATTTACCGTGTGATGCAGGTGACTGTCAGTCGTGAAATGGAGAGACTTGAACATTATTTAAGTGTGCTTGCAACCGTTGGATCAACAGCCCCCTTTGTTGGCCTGTTTGGGACGGTTTGGGGTATCATGAATAGTTTCCAGTCAATCGCATCATCAAATAACTCTTCGCTTGCGGTTGTTGCCCCCGGCATTGCCGAAGCGCTTGCGGCGACGGCAATGGGTCTGGTTGCAGCGATCCCGGCGGTCGTGGCTTATAACTACTTATCCAATGATCTTGGAAGATATGCCAACCGGCTTGAAGGATTTGCGGAAGAATTTGGAACAATTCTGTCCCGTCAGATGGATGAGGAGCGTTAAGCATGCAGATGCATAACACAGGAAATGGTAGTCGCAGGACGGCATTTGCCAAACGCCACAGGCAAATGAGCGAAATAAATGTCACACCCTTTGTGGATGTGATGCTGGTTTTGCTTGTTGTTTTCATGGTAACGGCACCGCTTCTTACGGTGGGTGTGCCTATTGATCTGCCTAATAGTGAAGCTAACAATTTGCCGGAAAATGATACACCACTTTCCATCACGATTGATCAAGAAGGCAGAATATATCTTCAGGATGAAGAAGTGGATCTGGAACAAATGGTTGCCCGCATAACAGTAATATTTGAAAACCGGAAGGAAGACAGAATTTATGTTCACGGTGATCAGGCGGTAAATTATGGCAGGGTTATGGAAGTAATAGGCCTTCTTAACGGCAATGGTTTTTCCCGTGTGGCGATGGTCACAGATCCGCCACGATAATGAGGTAGTAACCAAATCATATGAAACAGGCACTTATCATATCCGGAATTTTCCATGTCTCGCTGCTGGTTTTTGCAGCAATGGATATTCCGTGGTTTGACCAGGTTGAAAATGTGGAAATGGAAATTATTCCCGTGGAAATGGTTGATATTTCCGAAGTGACGAGAACCTTCGAAATAGCCAAGGAGCCGGAACCGCTTCGTGAAAAGCCAAAGCCACCAGAAAGGCAGCCTCAGCGTGTTGATAATTTGCCACCACCACCACCACGTATGCCATCGACAATGCCGCTACCTAAGCAGACAGCTGAGGCGCCGGCCGAAAAACCCAAACCACCCCTGCAACGTGCTGAGGCACCAAGGGTTACGCCAAAAAGCAAGCCAAGACCTCCATCTAGGCTGGATCTGGCGGCTCTGAGGAACCTTGTGCCGGAAAGAAGTCTGGAAGAAAGAATTGCTGATAAACTTGGTCCTCAGGAACAAAGGGCGACATCGCTTGATGTACAGCGTCAGACCATGACGATCAGCGCAGCGATCCGTAAAAAAATTGAAGATCAGTGCTGGAACCCTCCTGTAGGCGCGGATACATCTGAAAGCCTACGAGTTACGGTTCAGGTCTTTCTTGCACCAACAGGTGAACTGGCCCGCCCGCCCGTGGCAGAGGATTATGCCCGCATGAACGGTTTTTTAAAAGTGGCTGCGGATAGTGCCCTTCGGGCGGTGCGGATGTGTGCACCTTATAATGATATAAATTTACCAAAAGATATGTATGATCAATGGAAAGAGATTAAAATGAATTTTGATCCTTCCGATATGGTTTCATAAGATTGTAACTGAACAAGAACAGATTGAGTGATAATTGGAGAATTGGCGTGAGAATGCTTAAAATATTGATTGTATCCTTATTCGGATTTATTGCTGCAACCCTGAGTGCCCATGCGGTGATCGAAATTGATATTACGCGTGGAAATATTCAACCCCTGCCGATTGCGATTACCCCCTTTGTAGGCAGTGATCAGCAAATGACAACAAACGGGTCCGTGGCTGACATCGGTGCGCAGATTGCTCAGGTGGTTACAGCAGATCTTGAACGATCAGGTTTATTCAATGCAATTGATCCCAGAGCATTTATAAATTCCGGTAATGTGGCAGCCGGTCCACAGTTTGCAAACTGGCGCGCAGTTGGCGCGCAGGCACTTGTTACGGGCACCACAGTTCTTGAAGAGGACGGGCGTGTTCGTGTTGAATTTCGCCTTTGGGATGTGCTTGCCGGATCACAGATGACAGGCCTTCGTTATTATACGGCACCGCAAAACTGGAGACGGATTGCACATCTGATTTCGGATGCGATTTATAAGCGCCTTACAGGTGAAGACGGTTATTTTGATACCCGAATTGTTTATATTTCCGAAAGTGGTCCTTATCTGGAGCGTATCAAACGGCTCGCCATTATGGATCAGGACGGATATAATCATAAATTTCTTACTGACGGATCTTACATGATCCTTAATCCGCGTTTTTCACCGACATCACAGGAAATTACATATCTTTCATTTTATAATGATACACCAAGGGTTTATCTGTTTAATATCGATACCGGTAAATCAGAAATGTTGGGTGAATTTGAAGGGATGACTTTCGCGCCGCGTTTTTCACCGGACGGTAAAAAAGTAATTATGTCAAAGGCAGAGCAAGGCAATTCAGATATTTTTGTTATGGAATTAAGTACCCGCCGGGTTGAAAGATTAACCACACATTCCGCGATCGATACAAGCCCCAGTTATTCGCCATTTGGGCGGTATATAACATTTAATTCGGATCGTGGAGGTTCCCAGCAGCTTTATGTTATGGATGCGGATGGCAGCAACGTCAAACGTATAAGTTTTGGTGATGGGCGTTACTCGACACCTGTCTGGTCACCACGTGGTGACCTGATTGCCTTTACTAAGCAGACAGGCGGTAAATTTTACATTGGTGTGATGCGCCCGGACGGTACTGGAGAGCGAATTCTGACCGAAAGTTATTTTGAAGAAGGGCCGACATGGTCACCAAATGGCCGTGTTTTGATGTTCTACCGTAAATATCCATATGACAATAATGGAGGTGGTGGAGACACACAATTATGGTCCATCGACCTTACAGGATATAATGAAAGACAAATTTTAACACCGCTTGACGGGTCGGATCCAGCGTGGTCGCCGTTAATGGATTGATAATAATTAGGGGATAGTATATATAAATTGTTAACAGAATCCCGCTAAAAGACTAGTTTTGTTGCTTGATTCCTCAATAATCTATGTTTATAGTCGAGGTAATTATATAGGTCGATGGATTGTATAAATAAATGCGCATGTCAATTCTTATGGGGAATGACAGTAATTTTTGGAAAAAATATAAAAATAATTATGTGAAGGATCACTAAATGCAGACTAAATTTTATGCAAAATATTTAATAATGATCGGGGCCGCGCTGATCTTAAGTGCTTGTGCGAACACAGGTGACGAAGCTGTCATGGAGACGCCTGATCCGGTGGAAACTACACCTCCGCCACCACCAACACCAGCTCCTGTGATGAAAACAGACCAGGAAATACTGAGTGAATTGATGGGTGGTACAGGGGCCGATACAGTATATTTCGCTTATGATCGCTATGACGTTGATGCCACAGCACGTGGTATTCTACAGGCGCAGGCAGAATGGCTGAAGTCAAACAATAAAAATGTTATTATTGAAGGCCACTGCGACGAACGCGGAACACGTGAATATAATATTGCACTTGGTGATCGTCGGGCAAACGCAGTTAAAAATTACCTTGTAGCTATGGGTGTACCTGCATCGCGCATTCGTACCGTTAGTTACGGTAAAGAGCGTCCGATTGGCACAAATGATGCTGCAAACCGTCGCGGATATACCCGCGTAAACTAAAAGAATAATAGTTTGAAGAATGCCCGTGCGACTAACACTGTCTCGCGGGCATTTTTTTTAAGACCGCTTGTTAGCGAATACGGAGCATAAAATGTTTGAAAAAATTTTTAAGATGAAAAAATCACTTATTGGATTTGTGTCATTGTCTGTAATGGCAGTTACAGTTACAGGATTTGTGGATCATGCATTGGCACAATCTACAAGTCAGCGTCTTACTGCAATTGAAAAACAACTAAATGCGCTTCAGCGTCAACTATTCACGCCCGGCAGCCGTTTCCAGTCCGGCGAAAATAATAATAATAGTACATCTCCGGCGGCGATGAATGTGCCCACAGGTTCGGAGGGCGCACTTATTGCTGATATTAATATTCGTATTTCGGAACTTGAAACGCAGCTTCGTCAGATGACCGGTCAGCTTGAAGAAGCCAATTTTAAGATACAAAATCTTACCGGGCAGCTTGAAGCGATGCAGAAGGATAACGAATTTCGTTTCAATGAAATTGAGGGCAGGGGGACACCGATCGGTGGCGGGGTTCCTGCTACGACTACCGCTGCCGGCGGCGCAACTGCTCTGCCGCCCATTGTACCGGCTACTCAAATGAATACAGCGAAACAAAAATATGATTACGCTTACGGGCTTGTTTCCAACGCACAATATGATCAGGCAGAAATCATTTTTCGTGATTTTCTAAGTGAATATCCAGAAGATGAACTTGCAGGTAATGCTCAATACTGGCTTGGTCAAACCTTCTATGCCCGCGGTAACTATGCCGATGCAACGCGTACTTTCCTTGAAGGGATGAGTAAGTACCCTGAAAGCTCAAAAGCACCGGCTTATTTGCTCAAAGTGGGAATGTCCCTTAATTTGTTAGGTGAGAAAACAGAAGCATGTGAAGTTTACCGCGAATTAAATTCCCGTTATCCCGATAGTTCAGAAAATACACGCTTGCGTCCGGCAGAAGAGAGAAAAGCAGGATGCAGCTAGAAGGAAGCAATGAAGCCCTTCATTTAAATCAAGAAGAATTTAACATCCTAATGCGTTCTGCATCAGTTGGGAACGCAACGAATATTGCCGTGGCCGTATCCGGTGGCGGTGACAGTATGGCACTTACATTACTGCTTAAAAAATGGTGCGACGAGAATAATGTTTCACTAACTGCTTTAACCATTAATCATGGTCTGCGCGATACGTCCGGTCAGGAAGCCGAGCAGGTCGGAAAGTGGATTGCTGATCGCGACATTGAACATCATATTCTCCATTGGGAAGGAGATAAGCCAAAATCAAATATCCAGGATGAAGCACGGTCCGCCAGATACCGTATACTCGGAAATTGGTGTGTTAAGAATAAGGTAAATGATCTGGTAGTGGCACATCATCTTGATGATCAGGCAGAAACATTTTTAATTCGTCTTTTCCGGGGTAGCGGAATTGACGGCCTTAGCGCCATGGATGTCAGCTCATCTTTACCGCTAAATGCGGGAACTCAGGTGTCGGTTCATCGCCCACTTCTAACTGTGCCCAAAAAACGGTTAATCGCTTTTCTGGAAAAAAAGGGACATACATGGATTGAAGATCCAAGCAATTATCAGGATAGATATACCCGGATAAAAGTTCGAAATCTGTTATCAGATACTGAAATTGAAGGATTAAATGCTGATCGGATGGCGGCAACTGCAGACAGGATGAGAAGGGTTAAATCGTTACTTGATGAACTGACAGATAGTGCCGAATCAAAATACGTAACATTTGACAAGCTTTGTTTTGCAACACTAAATCAGAGTTTTGCAGACGAGCTACACGAAGAAATTGCGTTACGATTGCTGTCACGCTGTTTGAAAAAAGTAAGTGGAGAATATTATGCACCAAGAATTAACAAGCTGGAAAATCTTCTTGAAAATTTGAAAAGTGATGATTTTACCGGCCAGACATTACATGGTACTTTGCTTTTTAAAAATAGTAACGGGCAAATTAATATCTGTAGAGAAGACCGAAAAATATCTGTTAGCATTAATATTACAAACCAGAAACAGTATTTGTGGGATAGAAGATTTCTGATTAACAGTGGGCATTTTCAAGGAAAAATAGTTCGCCTTACAACAGATCAGTATTCTAATATTGAAACGGCGATCCCGGAATTCAAGGACGTTTTTAAAACTTATTGCAAAACTGCCGAAATAAGAGACAGAATATTGCCAACTTTACCCTGTATTATAACCAAAAGGAACGAAGTTGTGCTTTGGGATCAACTTTTATCAATTTTAAAACGTAACGATTTAGATGGATTTTCAGCAGATTTTAAGGAATAAACACTAACATGGTGCTGTTTTGAGGCTAAAAAGGCAGACTTGGTGAAAAAATACGATAATTGACTTGTTTCTAACTGATTAAAGCCTATCTATTATATTAGACTTTTAAAGTTCGAAAACTGGCTACATTAATAAAGGTTCAACGCGTGGCAATATGAAACGTAATTTTGCATTCTGGTTAATTATCCTTATCTTTTTATTCCTGACATTTAGTGCAGTGAATAATGATCCTGCTGGTGTGGGAGAACGTGAGGGGATTTCATATTCTGATTTTCTTTCACGTGTTGATAACGGCCGTGTGACCGAAGTTAAGATTCAGGAAAGTAATATTGAGGGTCGTGATACGAATGGTAAATCATTCAAGACATATGCGCCCAATGATCCAACATTGATTGACCGTCTGAATGAACATGGTGTCAATATTATTGCTGAACCTGTTGAAACCAGCCTTTTCATGTCATTTTTGTTCAGTTTCGGACCTATCATCGTTTTGGTTGCTATCTGGATTTTCTTTATGCGACAAATGCAGGGCGGTGGTGGCAAGGCTATGGGCTTTGGCAAATCCAAGGCTAAGCTTCTAAATGAAATGTCGGGTCGTGTGACATTTGACGATGTTGCCGGAATTGAAGAAGCCAAAGAAGAACTTGAAGAAATTGTAGAATTTTTAAAAGATCCTAGCAAGTATCAGCGCTTGGGTGCAGTCATTCCAAAAGGTGCATTGCTTGTTGGCCCTCCGGGTACTGGTAAAACATTGCTTGCCCGTGCGATTGCCGGCGAAGCTAATGTGCCGTTCTTTACAATTTCGGGTTCAGATTTTGTGGAAATGTTTGTTGGTGTTGGTGCCAGCCGGGTTCGAGACATGTTCGAACAGGGTAAAAATAATGCCCCGTGTATTATCTTTATTGATGAAATTGATGCCGTAGGCCGTCACCGAGGCGCGGGCCTAGGAGGCGGTAATGACGAACGCGAACAAACCTTAAACCAGCTGCTTGTTGAAATGGACGGCTTTGAAGCTAATGAAGGGATTATTCTTCTGGCGGCAACCAACCGTCCGGATGTACTTGATCCTGCGCTACTTCGTCCAGGTCGTTTCGACCGACAGGTTGTGGTTTCAAATCCGGATATTCTGGGCCGTGAAAAAATTCTTAAGGTGCATATGAAAAAAGTACCACTTGCTGCTGATGTTAAGCCGCGTGTTATCGCCCGCGGGACACCGGGATTTTCGGGTGCGGATATTGCTAATCTTGTGAATGAAGCGGCGCTGCTTGCCGCACGTAAAGGCAAGCGAGTAGTGACAATGGAAGATTTTGAGCAATCAAAAGATAAAGTCATGATGGGTGCCGAACGTCGTTCAATGGTCATGCAGGAAGAAGAAAGAAAACTTACCGCTTACCATGAAGCAGGTCATGCTTTAGTAGCCCTTCATTGTCCGGCTTCTGATCCTATCCATAAGGCGACTATTATTCCACGTGGTCGGGCGCTTGGTATGGTTATGCGCCTTCCGGAGCATGATCAGCTTTCCAAGTCCCGGGAAAAAATGCACGCTGACCTGGCTGTGGCTATGGGTGGTCGTGTGGCTGAGGAAATTATATTTGGTTATGACAAGGTGACTTCTGGTGCTTCTTCCGATATTTCCTATGCGACGAAAATGGCACGGGCAATGGTAACTCAATGGGGTATGAGCGACAAACTCGGACCACTAGAATATGGTGAAAACCAGCAGGAAGTATTTCTTGGGCATTCAGTTTCGCAAACGAAAAATGTATCTGACGGAACAGCAAAAATTATTGACGAGGAAATACGGCGCATTGTTGATGAAGCTTATAAGCGTGCCACAGGTATCTTAAAGAAAAATATTGATGATCTTCATAAGCTGGGTAAAGGTCTTCTTGAATATGAAACTTTGAGCGGTGAAGAAATTAATGATCTTCTGGCCGGCAAGGAAATTCAGAAAAATGTTAATGATGATGAACCGGACATAAAGCCAACAGGTTCAGTGCCATCCACCAAGAAATCAAAAGATAAAGGTGATAATATTGGAACGGATCCGGTTCCGGAAGGTTAAGTTCCTGGTTGAATACGACAAAGAAAAATTTCAGAATTTATCTAGAGCCCCAGGGTATTCTCAGGGGCTGTATTGATTCTGATGTAGTAACATTACCATTTGTGGGGACCTCTAAGACATTTTCAGCGTTAAAGATCATTACACGGTCCAATGATAAAATCACCAGTAGGATAATAACCTTAGGAGCGCTTGATAAGTATTTAAAAAAGCTTACCCCAGAGGTGCGTCAAGAAATCAATAAGCTTATTGAAAATATATCCATGCGGCGACCCACAATAATGCTTAAAAATGGAATATTACTGGATTGGAACAAACCTCTAATTCAAGGGGTGCTTAATACTACGCCAGATAGTTTTTCCGATGGGGGGATATTCGACAACTTTGATGATGCGATTGCTCATGTGGATCATATGATAAAGGCTGGTGCTGATATTATTGATGTTGGGGGGGAGTCAACAAAACCGGGTGCGTTGCCTGTATCAATTGATCAGGAACTGAAACGTGTCATTCCTGTTATTAAGCAAATATCGAATAAAGATATTCTAATCTCAATTGACAGTCGTAACGCCGATGTAATGCGGAAAGCATTTAATGCCGGTGCACATATCATAAATGATGTGAGTGCGCTGACACATGATCCTTTGGCAATAAAAGTTGTTAAACAATCTGAAATACCGGTCATATTGATGCATGCGCAAGGCACGCCACAAACAATGCAGCAGAACCCCCGTTATGGAAATGTGGTACTGGATATATATGATTATTTGGAAGACCGTATTAATAGGTGTGTACAGGCCGGAATTTCCAGACAAATGATAATGGTTGATCCGGGAATTGGATTTGGAAAAACACTGAACCACAATCTGGAAATACTGTCGAACCTGTCTATTTTTCATGCATTAGGTGTGCCCATTGTAATTGGTGTTTCCCGTAAACGGTTCATTGGCGAGCTGAGTGGCGAAGGTAACCCAGCAAAAAGATTTCCAGGATCGATGGCCACGGCACTTTGTGCCATCGAGCAAGGGGTTCAGGTTATCCGGGTCCATGATGTGACTGAAACGCGTCAGGCAATTACTGTTTCAGAGGCAATTCATAGCAAAATTGCCACTTTTTAGTCATTTTTTTGTGAATATTCAGCTTCTATTAACAAACTGGTGCTATTACCATAGTTATGGTTAATCCTCCAAAATGAGAAAAGTAGAGAATGACAAGAAAATATTTTGGTACGGACGGTATTCGCGGCAAAGCGAACGAAGGTAAAATGACAGCGGAAATTGCCATGCGTGTTGGTATGGCGGCAGGCCGGCATTTTACCCGTGGGGAACATCAGCACCGGGTTGTTATCGGTAAAGATACGCGTCTTTCGGGATATCTTCTTGAACCAGCACTGACGTCAGGATTTATTTCCATGGGAATGGATGTTGTGCTTCTTGGCCCGCTGCCGACACCGGCTGTGGCAATGCTGACCCGTTCGCTTCGTGCGGATTTGGGTGTTATGTTATCTGCCTCCCATAATCCATATCACGACAATGGTATTAAATTGTTTGATCATGACGGCAACAAGCTTTCGGACGAGATTGAATTGGAAATCGAACGTAAAATGGACAGTTGTTATAATGAACACCTTGTCGCCAGTGAAGATCTTGGCCGTGCCCAACGGCTGAATAACGCTGTTGGACGTTATATCGAATTTGCAAAAAACACTTTTCCCAAAAACTTGCGCCTTGATGGCCTTCGTATCGTACTTGATTGTGCTAATGGTGCCGCTTACAGAACAGCTCCAAGTGTACTTTGGGAACTTGGTACAGAAGTTATCACAATAGGGACTGAACCAAATGGGACAAATATTAACCTTGATTGTGGTTCAACCAAACCCCAGACAATGTGCAAAAAGGTTATTGAAACACGCGCGGATATTGGTATCGCGCTTGATGGTGATGCTGACAGACTTATTATCTGCGATGAAAAAGGCAAGATTATTGACGGTGATCAGGTTATGGCTACCATTGCCACAAACTGGCATCAGAAAGGCCAGCTAAAGGGTGATGCACTTGTTGCTACGATAATGTCAAATCTTGGTCTGGAAGATCACATGAAATCCTTAGGCCTTCGCCTTGAAAGGACGGCGGTTGGGGATCGCTATGTTGTTGCAGCCATGCAGGAATTGGGTTGCAATGTTGGTGGGGAGCAATCAGGCCACATTGTATTAAGTGATTTTAATACCACAGGTGACGGGCTGGTGGCGGCGCTTCAGGTTCTTGCAGTTCTGACGGAAAAGGGGCGGCCTGTTAGTAAATTATTCAAATCCTTTGAGCCCTACCCACAGCTGCTCAAAAATGTGCGTTACAATGAAGGACGTGACCCTCTAAATGATATACGTGTGAAAAAAGCTATCAGCGAAGGTGAAAACATTTTAAATGGCTGCGGTCGTGTAGTCATTCGCAAATCAGGCACTGAGCCACTGATCCGCGTAATGGTTGAAGGGCAGGACGATAAATTAATTTCCAATGTTGCTAAAGATATCGTTGCTTCAATACAGTCTGCTGCCAGAGATTAGTGCATGAAGGGCAAGGTATTAACAATAGCTGGCTCTGATTCAAGTGGTGGTGCGGGAATACAGGCTGATATAAAAACCATCTCATCACTTGGATCATATGCAATGTCTGCGGTTACAGCAATAACCGTTCAGGACACGAACATGGTCAGTGATGTTTTTTCCATTCCTGCCCATATTGTTAAGGCACAAATTCTATCTGTTCTGGGCGATATTGGTGCTGATGCCATTAAAACCGGTATGCTGATGTCCCCTGATATTATTTTAAGTGTGGCAGAAGCCATTGCGGGTCATGCCAAAAATATTCCGCTTGTGGTTGATCCTGTGATGATGTCTACAAGTGGTCACATGCTGCTTAAACCCCATAGTGTTAATGCGCTGATCAGGGAAATTCTGCCAAAAACGTCACTGCTTACCCCAAATCTTGCTGAAGCGGCGAAACTTATAGGCACAGAACTACTAAAAAATATGGATGATATGCGCCGCGCAGCTTATGATCTTCTCAAAATGGGTCCGGATGCTGTTTTGGTAAAAGGGGGTCATTTAAAAGGGGATATTCTAACGGATTTGCTGGTTACGCAAAATTCAGAAAAAATATTTTCTTCACTTCGGGTGCCGGGTAAAAATAATCACGGAACCGGCTGCACGCTTGCGTCCGGTATTGCTGCAGGTCTGGCCCAGGGTATGGAACTGGTGGATGCTGTAACACGCGCCCATAATTTTGTACAAAAAGCACTTGAAAACGCGCCAGGCTTCGGAAGCGGCTGTGGACCGATTAATCATCTGGTGAGTGTTGATTAACAGTCTGCTGGACTAACGTCCGAATGTTATATACTATCCCCCTTGTAAATGATGAAATACATCAAATATGAGGGACTTCAAAAATGCTGAACTTGAAAAATACAATTATCTTAATTGTAAGTACCGTAATATTTACAAACCAGTTGTATGCGCAGACCATTGAGCAGATTAATGACAAATTTCGTCAATTGGATGAATATTTACCAACAGCCAACAACTACCGTACAGCATCCGGTGCGCCGGGACATGAATATTGGCAGCAGCAGGCTGACTATAAAATTGATGTTACCCTCGATGATGAAAATCAAAGGATAACCGGCCAGGCGACGATAACCTATTATAATAATTCACCGGATAGCCTTAAATATATTTGGGTGCAAATGGATCAGAACAGGTTTGATCCTAAAACGTCAATGGATATAAGTACCAGTACAGTATCAAAAGACATGGATTCAATGAGTTTTGAAGCATTTCGCAGTCATAATGAAAGGCGCAGCTTTGATGGCGGGTTTAAGGTAACCAGATTACAGGATAGCAGCGGTGTTGATCTTCCCCATAAAATAGTTGGTGCCATGATGCGGATTGACCTTCCTACCCCGCTAGAGCCCGGTTCAAATACGTCATTCAGCATTGACTGGTCATACAATGTTATGGATTCAAGGATATTAAGTTCGCGTCAGGCCGCGGAATTTTTTGAACGCGACGGAAACTGGATCTATGAAATCGCCCATTGGTATCCGCGTATGACTGTCTATTCTGATTATGAAGGATGGCATAACATGGAATTTCAGGGCGGGGGTGAGTTTACCCTGGAATTCGGTAACTATGATGTGACCATTACGGCACCGGCGGATCATATTGTGGCATCGACAGGCGAACTTCAAAATGCAGCCGATGTGCTGACCCAAAGTCAACGGGATCGCTTGATCGAAGCTCGTACATCTTCCGTACCTATATTTATTGTTACACCTCAAGAAGCCATTGAAAATGAAAAGGAAGGCACAAGGGAAACAAAAACATGGCATTATAAAGCGGAAAATGTGCGTGATTTTGCCTTCGCATCCAGCAGAAAATTTATCTGGGATGCTATGGGATACCGTATGAAGGAAAATGGCGAGACTGTAATGGCAATGTCATATTATCCTATGGAAGGTGAACCGCTCTGGTCGGAAATTTCGACACAGGCAATCATGCACACAATACAGGTTTATAACAAATATTCCCTGACATACCCTTATCCCGTGGCCGTATCAGTAAATGGTCCTATAGGTGGTATGGAATATCCGATGATAAGCTTCAATGGTGCCCGCCCTACAATCCATCCCGACGGAACCCGGACGTATAGTCGCCGTACCAAACATGGTCTTATTGGTGTGATTATTCATGAAGTGGGCCATAACTATTATCCGATGATTGTTAATTCGGATGAGCGTCAGTGGACGTGGATGGATGAAGGTTTAAACACCTTTGTTCAGAATCTGGCGCATCAGGAATGGAAGGAAGATTATCCGCTTGGCCGGATTGATCCACGAAATATTGTTGGTTATATGACAAGCACCAATCAGGTTCCAATCATGACCAACTCGGAACAGCTTCTTCAAAAAGGTAATAATGCTTACGCAAAACCAGCAACGGCGCTCAACATTCTTCGTGAAAGTATTATGGGAACGGAACTTTTTGATTTTGCTTTCCGTGAATTTGCGCAGCGATGGAAATTTAAGCGGCCGACGCCCGCGGATTTCTTCAGGACTATGGAGGATGCCAGTGGAGTTGATCTTGACTGGTTCTGGCGTGGCTGGTTTTATACCACTGAGCATGTAGACATTTCACTGGATAATGTCCGTCATTTTACAATCAATACGCAGAACCCGGAAATTGAAGAAGCATTCAAACGCCGTCAGGAAATGGCAAAACGCACACATCCAAGCTATTTCAGTAATGATAATTTGCCAAAACGTGTCGACGAATTTCCTGAAATCAAAGATTTTTATAATGAAAATGATGAGTTCACAGTCACAAACAAACAACGCAACGACTATAACAAACTCATCGCCGAACTTGATGACTGGCAGATAGAAATGCTTAATGATGACAGTAATATTTATATGCTGGATTTTTCAAACCTTGGTGGCCTTATTATGCCTCTTTATCTTGAAGTTGAATATACGGACGGAAGTAAAGAGGAAATGCGTTTCCCGGCAGAGACATGGAAAGTTAATGATGAACAAGTCACAAAAATGATTGTGACTGAAAAAGAGATTGCATCAGTTGTTCTGGATCCAAAATATGAAACAGCCGATACTGATATGTTCAATAATTTCTTTCCAAGACGTATTCTTGAAAACCGATTTGATCTTGTTAAACAGCGTGCAGCAGAGCGACGGGATATGATGAAAGAAAATCTCGAAGACGTCAAATCATTGCAAGAATATCAACGTGAGAGGCGCGAGAAAGATCAGGAAAATGAGCGATCATCTGAGCAGAAGCTCAATGAGCTGCTTAGAGAATATCAATAGGAATGAAATCAGGCCTTTACAAGTTCTTATTTGTCATCGGTTTAATTTGTGTAGCAAGTAGCAGCTCCGCACACCGCTATTATGCATCCTTTTCACAGGTGGAACTTCAACCAACTAAAGGTACCATTGAAGTGACACACAGGATTTTTACCCATGATATTGAAGATCTTCTTGTTAGGTATCAGGGCTCAAATGGTGAACTGAGCGATGAAGTGATTGAAACATTTCTTAAGGAATATATTATTCAGGCATTTGCGCTTTATGCACCAAATGGTGAACGTGTACCTCTTGAATGGATCGCTGTTGAAGTAACACTCGATGATATTTATGTGTATCAGGAAGCGCCACTTAAGGAAGGGCAGCAGACAATAATCATCGCAAATCGAATCCTGCATGACTTATTTGATGATCAAAGTAATACAGTGAATGTAAAGTTTGAACGAAAAGTACGAAGTCATACTTTTAATAAAGGAGGCCCGATGTATCAGATTTCCTTTGATGGCCCTACAGGCGAATATCCTTTTAATGATTAAAAAAGATATTCAGTGCATTCTTGTGATTGACATTTAAAAACAATTCCCTATATTCCGCCGTGGGCTATCCCTCCCCAACGAGGGACAGCTATTCTGGAAGGAATAGGAGACATAGATGTTACCAGAAAAGAAACCAGCGTCAGCGCTGTTTTCGTCAGGCCCCTGCGCTAAGCGCCCTGGCTGGACGATAAAGATTTTAGAAAATGCCCCGCTTGGCCGTTCACATCGCGCCGCAATTGGCAAATCCCGTTTAAAAGAAGCAATCGATAAGACCCATGCTCTGCTTGAGCTGCCGGAAGATTACCTTGTTGGTATTGTGCCCGGTTCGGATACAGGTGCTGTTGAATTGGCACTTTGGTCAATGCTTGGTGCACGCGGTGTTGATATGCTTGCCTGGGAAAGTTTTGGCAGTGGTTGGATTACTGATGTGACCAAACAACTGAAACTTGATGATGTGCGCAAAATAGAAGCACCCTACGGCGAAATTGCGGATCTTTCAAAAGTTGATCCGGCACGCGATGTAGTATTCACATGGAACGGTACTACATCCGGCGTTAAAGTACCCAATGGCGATTGGATATCAGATGACCGTGCAGGTCTTACAATTTGTGATGCGACATCGGCAGCATTTGCGATGGACCTTCCCTGGAAGAAACTGGATGTAACAACATTCTCCTGGCAAAAAGTGATGGGTGGCGAAGGAGCACATGGTGTGCTTATTCTTTCTCCTCGTGCTGTTGAACGTCTTGAAAGCTATACACCATCTTGGCCACTTCCTAAAATTTTCAGATTAACCAAAAATGGTAAATTAATCAGCGAGATATTTACAGGTGCCACAATAAACACCCCCTCCATGCTGTGTGTTGAAGATTACATAGATACTCTCAACTGGGGTATTGAGATCGGTGGATTAAAGAGCTTGATTACCCGTTCAGAAGAAAACCTTTCAGTTCTGAAGCAATGGGTGGCTAAAACTGATTGGGTAGATTTCCTTGCAAGTGATCCTGCTACTCTATCGAACACTTCGGTATGCCTGAAAATCACGGCAGACTGGTTTTTAAACCTGTCCGATGATCATAAGGCAGCAGCAGCTAAAAAATTAGCAAAGCTGCTTGAAGAACGAGATGTCGCCTATGATATTGGTGCTTACCGTGACGCTCCGGCCGGACTTAGAATTTGGGCTGGCTCAACCATTGAAAAGCAGGATCTTCGTGATCTTATGCCATGGCTTGATTGGGCACACGCTGAAGTTCGCAGTTCATATATCTAACATTATTATTTTTACATTATTACATGAAAGGTACACCTGATGGTTAAGGTACTTATTTCTGATAAATTAAGTCCGCTTGCAAAAGAAATTTTTGAAAAACGCGGTATAGAAGTCGATCAGATTGTCGGAATGACAAAAGAGGAACTGGAAGAAAAAATCCATGAATATGATGGTCTGGCCATCCGCTCTGCGACGAAAGTAACCGCGAAAATTCTCGCCGCGGCAAAGAATTTGAAAGTGGTTGGACGCGCCGGTATCGGCGTTGACAATGTGGATATCCCAGCAGCAACCAGCCACGGCGTAGTGGTTATGAACACACCGTTTGGTAACAGCATTACTACAGCTGAGCACGCGATTGCCATGATGTTTGCAGTTGCCCGTCAAATACCGCAGGCCAGTGCATCAACACATGCCGGTAAATGGGAAAAATCAAAATTTATGGGCGTTGAACTTACCTCAAAAACTTTGGGCATTATTGGTTGTGGCAATATTGGCGCAATAGCGGCAAACAGGGCTTTAGGCCTTAAAATGAAAGTCGTTGCATATGATCCGTTTTTGTCTCCTGAACGGGCAGAGGAAATTGGTGTTGAAAAAGTAGAACTGGATGAGTTAATTCGCCGTGCTGACTTTATCTCACTTCATACACCGCTGACCGACAGCACAAAGGGTATTCTTGGTGCTGCAGCATTTTCAAAAATGAAAGATGGCGTGCGTATCATTAACTGTGCCCGTGGCGGACTTATTGATGAAGCAGCTTTAAAAGAGGCGCTGGATAGTGGAAAAGTAGCGGGTGCCGCACTTGATGTGTTTGAAGTTGAACCAGCAGAGGAAAATATTCTCTTTGGTCATGAAAATGTTGTGGCGACACCACATCTCGGCGCATCAACATCGGAAGCACAGGTCAATGTTGCCGTTCAGGTTGCAGAGCAAATGGCTGATTATCTGCTTGATGGCGCTGTAACGAACGCACTTAATATGCCCAGCCTGACAGCAGAAGAAAGCAAGCGCCTAAGCCCCTATATTACTCTTGTTCGTCAACTTGGCAGTTTCATTGGCCAACTTACAGAAGATGCAATTAAGGAAATTCAAATCGAATATCAAGGCGACGTTACAGAACTTAATGTACGTCCACTGACTTCAATTGTTGTTGAGGGACTGCTGAGCCCGCTTATGGGTAACGTGAATATGGTCAATGCTCTCAGTATTGCTAAAGAACGTGATATCGACGTTGTTGAAAGCAAGAATGAGGGTGAATGTGATTACCATACACTTGTGACTGTGAAGGTTGTTACAGCAAAAGGTGAATTTGCGGTTGAGGGTACTTTGTTTGCCGATCGTCGCCCCCGAATTGTGCAGATTGACGATATCAGGCTCGAAGGTGAATTAGCCGGACATATGATTTTTGCAACAAATGATGATCAGCCAGGATTTATCGGCGCGCTTGGTACAATTCTAGGTGAAAGCGACCTTAATATAGCGACATTCAGCCTCGGCCGTCACCATGAAGGTGGTCGTGCAATTGCTCTTGTGACTGTTGATCAGCCTGCGCAGGCCGATGTAATCGCGAAAATAAGTACGATTGGTCAGGTTCGCAGGGTTAGAGCGTTAACTTTTTAATTGTAGATGACTGTATCCAAGGAATTCTACAAGCAGGGAGGGTGTTAAGCCCTCCCTTTTATTTTTTTCGCCTTTTCACTTTGGGAATTCGCCTTTTAGGTGATATAAGCACTGCGGAACTTGAGTCTAACAAAAATTGCGGCATAACCAAATGCTTGAACCAAACGAAACAGCCCTCCTGCCAGAAGGATTGCATGACACGCTTGTGGGTGATGCTCACCATGAAATCAAGGTGGTTGAAACGCTTCTTAATAGTTTTTCAGCACATGGTTATGATCTTATTCTACCTCCGCTTGTCGAATTCGAAGAAAGCCTGCTGCTTGGACCCGGTAAAGCACAATCAAGAAACATGTTCAGGTTACTGGATCCAGTATCCCAGCGCATGATGGGTTTGCGTACGGATATGACAGGGCAGGTAGCCCGCATTTCCCATACGCGACTTGGAAATGCCCCAAGACCGCTTCGATTGAGTTATGCCGGGGATGTTCTTCGGATTAAAGGTACACAGCTTAGACCCGAACGCCAGTTTAAACAGGCCGGTGTTGAACTAATTGGCACCAATTCAACCGAAGCTTATGTTGAAATAGTATTGCTGGCTTATGAAGCGCTTAAGGCCGTCGGGGTGGAAAATTTGAGTGTGGATCTTGCAATGCCACAATTTGTTCCGGCAATAACAGAAGGACTTGGTGTAGCCAAAGAACTTGCCGATCAGGTTCGTCATGCCCTAAATGCAAAGGATATAGGAGAACTGGCCACCATTGACGGAGAGGTTGGTGCCATTAGCAGAGCTTTGCTGAAAGCTGCCGGTCCAGCGAAGAAAAGCCTTGAAATACTTGCGGGATTAAAACTGCCATCGGAGGCACGCGCCATGTCGGAAGAACTGGCAGAACTCGTTTCCAAACTTGTTCGGGTGGCACCTGACCTTGTTGTAACGATCGATCCGGGCGAATATACCGGCTTTGAATATCAGATTGGTATCAGCTTCAGTTTGTTTGTGAGGGGTGTTCGTGGCGAGCTTGGCCGCGGTGGACGCTATCTGGTTAATGCAGAACGCGGTTCAGGAGAACCGGCAACCGGCTTTTCAATATATCTAGATAGTCTAATGCGTGCACTTGATCCTGGTGAAGCAAATAATAAAATATTCGTACCTTACGGTACGCCGCGACGTGTGCTTGCTGATCTGCAGAGTCAGCAATACCGTACGGTTCTCGGTCTTGAGCAGGTAAACGACAATATCGTTGAAGCGAAAAGAATGGAATGTGACTGCCTGTGGCAGGATGGAATAATTGTTAAAATTACCTGATGAAAACACGAAAGGTCTAAATAAGTGTCAAATGTAGTCGTGGTTGGCTCCCAATGGGGCGACGAGGGAAAAGGAAAAATTGTTGACTGGCTTAGTGAACGTGCCGATGTTGTTGTGCGCTTTCAGGGGGGACATAATGCTGGTCATACATTGGTAATTGACGGGAAAGTTTATAAATTAAGCCTGCTTCCATCGGGTATCGTGCGTGGCGGAAAATTATCAATTATTGGTAATGGTGTTGTGGTTGATCCCTGGGCACTGGTTGATGAAATGAAAAAATTGAGCGATCAGGGTGTCACAATTAACGCAGGAAGTCTTCTGGTTTCAGAAGGTTGTGCACTTATATTGCCACTGCACGGTGAGCTTGATGCAATTCGTGAGGATGCTTCAAAAGCGCGTGCAGAAACGGGTCCGGTAATAGGTACGACCCGACGTGGTATCGGTCCTGCATATGAAGACAAAGTCGCGCGTCGCGCTATTCGGGTGTGTGATCTTAAATCTGAAGAAACAGTTGCGAAGCGTGTTGATGTGCTTCTTTCCCATCATAATCCGCTTCGAAAAGGTCTGGGCTTTGATGAAGTGGACCGTGATGACCTTATTGCAAAAATCATGGATGTTTCAAAGCATGTCCTGCCGTTGGTAGGGGCCAGCTGGAAAATACTTGATGAAGCAAAAAAGGCAGGCAAGAAAATTCTTTTTGAAGGGGCTCAGGGTATCATGCTTGATATTGATCATGGTACGTATCCGTTTGTTACGTCATCAAATGTCGTTGCTTCGCAGGCGGCAGGGGGATCCGGCATGGGTGCTGGCAGCCTTGATTATATTCTGGGTATTACAAAAGCATATACCACACGTGTCGGAAGCGGTCCTTTCCCGACCGAACTGTTTGATGAAGTGGGGCGGGGTCTTGGTGAACGTGGTCACGAATTCGGAACCGTTACGGGGCGCAGCCGCCGCTGCGGATGGTTTGATGCGGTTATGGTGCGTCAGGTGATGAAGATTTCAGGTATTAATGGTATTGCTCTTACGAAGCTTGATGTGCTTGACGGTGTGGAAAAACTGAAAATTTGCATCGGTTATGAACTTAATGGTGAAAAACTGGATTATTTCCCGGCGTCAACCGATGATCAGGCAGCTGTTAAACCAATCTATGAAACCATGGAAGGATGGTCGGAAAGCACATTCGGGGCACGAAGCTGGGTTGACCTGCCGGCACGCGCGATCAAGTATGTACGGCGCATTGAAGAACTCATTGAAACACCAGTGGCAATATTATCCACAAGCCCTGAGCGTGAAGATACTATTCTGGTTAAAAACCCGTTTGAATGATTTATGTTTACTGATCTATTGTGATCATGCCGTCTTCAGCGGCGGCAGATTGCATGGCAGTTTGTAATTTTTCAAAGGCCCGCGCTTCAATCTGACGTACCCGTTCGCGGCTGATGTTATATTCAACGCTCAATTCTTCAAGTGTTTTTGGTGTATCACTAAGGCGGCGTTCGGCAATGATATGTTGTTCGCGTTCATTAAGCGTACCCATGGCATCTGCCATAAGGCCACGGCGGTAATCAAGTTCTTCATTATCTGCATAAGCTGTTTCCTGATCCGGTGTATCCTCATCCACCAGCCAGTCCTGCCATTCACCTTCAATGTCAGCACGCATTGGCGCATTCAGTGAATGATCGCTTCCGGACATGCGACGGTTCATTTGTATGACTTCTTCTTCTTTTACATCAAGCTTGTCGGCGATTTCTTTCACCTGCTCTGGGTGCAGATCGCCTTCATCAACCGCTTCAAGCTGTCCTTTAATACGGCGCAGATTGAAGAATAGTTTTTTTTGTGCTGCCGTCGTACCAATTTTCACCAGTGACCATGACCGCAGGATATATTCATGTATGGAAGCCTTGATCCACCACATAGCATAGGTAGCGAGCCTGAAGCCCTTATCAGGATCAAAACGTTTGACCGCCTGCATCATGCCTACGTTGCCTTCTGAAATCAGGTCTCCTACAGGCAGGCCATATCCGCGGTAACCCATGGCAATTTTTGCCACAAGCCGCAGGTGTGATGTCACCAGCTTATGAGCGGCATCGGTATCACCGTGTTCCGTCCAGGCTTTGGCAAGCATAAATTCCTCATCTGCTTCAAGCATCGGAAATTTACGGATTTCGTGCAGGTAGGCGGTTAGGCTGCCATCCGGTGATAATGTCGGTAAATTATTTGTTGCCATTGGGAATTTTCCCCTGATCCTTTTTAATCTTTATCTAACTTATTCAAAAAATAGGGTCTATTAAACTGCCTCTAACGCTTTGATAAGTTGTTTTATATCATTTGGTAATTCTATCTCAAATGTCAAGGTTTCCTTTGTCACCGGATGGATAAATCCGATCACATATGCGTGAAGTGCCTGACGTTTGAAAGCGGCTATAGCCGCTTTTGCCTGCTCGGAAAAATTCTTCTGCGGGTTGTTCCTGCGGCTGTATAACGGGTCACCAACAAGGGGATAACCAGAGTGGGCCATGTGGACCCGTACCTGATGTGTCCGTCCCGTTTCAAGCCTGCATTCGACCAGGGACAAGCTTGGGGGAAGACCTTTGGTGACGTTAGCACGCGACATAATTTTTCTTGGTGGTTCAAGCCTTTTTATCACCTTATAGTGGGTTATTGCTTCCCTGCCATCATTTCTTACAGCAATTTTCAGGCGGTTCTTGGGATCACGTTTAAGAGGCAGGTCAATTGTCCCCTGGGTTGGATTGGGAACACCCCAAACTATAGCAAGATAAGCCCTTTCAAGGGTGTGTTTCTGAAATTGTATTGATAATCCCTTATGGGCTTTATCAGATTTGGCAACGACCATAAGGCCGCTTGTATCTTTATCAATGCGATGAACAATACCGGGCCGCTTGATCCCATTTATGCCTGAAAGGCTGTCACCACAATGATGAATAAGTGCATTAACCAATGTGCCACTGTTATTTCCCGGCGCCGGATGCACAACCATGCCAGCGGGTTTATAAACAACCAGTAAATCATTATCCTCGTAATGAATATCAAGTGGGATATTTTCACCTACCGGATCGGGGTCAACCACGTCCGGTATATGGACAGAAAAGCGGTCACCAAGCTTAATACGGTAGGCGGGATCAGTAATTTTCTTGTTTTCCATATCTTTTATAACTTGACCTTCGCTGATCAGGCTTTTAAGACGGGAACGACTAATGTCGCTGAATTTGTTACTGAGGAATTTATCAAGCCTTAAGCCTTCATCATTTTCCTCGGCAACGGTTTCATATGTTTGAGATACTGGTGCTGTCATGACAGAAGAAGGAATGCCAAAAAATTACCGATTACTCAAGGCAATTGTGATTACCCTGGGTATTTTAATTATCGCCATGGTAATTATTCTTATTGTGGCATCGGTAATGAAATATAATGATCAGAAGCGTGCAGAAGCGGCTCTTGTTGAAAAATACCAGCAAACAAGACCACTTGATGGTTCTATCGATAGATCGTTTTTTGAAATGGATTTGGCACTTGAGCCCGGGCAGGAAGTAATCTCAGTACAGAGTAATGAGCAGGGAATTCTGGTGAGTGTGGGTCAGAATGGTAATGCTGAAAAAATTCTGCTTATTAATTATAGTGGAAAAATATACGGAACGATTAATATAAAATAATCATTCTTCCTTTATAGGCAGTGAAAATTTCACAAGCCCCTTCATTTTATCAGGATCGATTACCTTGCCCCGGCGAAGAATGCTGATACGTCCTGCGCGGGCAAGTGATTTTGCCTGCTGTTTGACCGCAAGCATATATTTCCGCCAGATATCATCCGGATCTGTATCTTTTGCACGATCTTTGGCAATCCTGATTGCGATATCATTGGGGCTGACATGTGCGCCACCCGCTACAGCGTCAAGTATATATAGCCTAACAGGGTCTTCCCTGTTTTTGGCTTGTTCATTTTGGTCATTTACATTGGTCATGATCGCCGTTTAACATGAATACTGTACTTATGCACTATAATTTTATGAAGATAATCCGGAGACGGTTTAGAAATGTCGTTCATATATTTGCCTTGGGGAATATTAATCGGTCTGATAATGGCTGCACCAATTGGTCCTGTAAATATTATTTGTATCAGAAGGGCAATGACCAAAGGCCCGGCAAACGGATATTTTGTCGGGCAAGGGGCTGCTTTAGCAGATGGTTTCTTTGGCGCACTCGCAGCATTTGGTCTAACGGGGATGACCCAGCTGATCAATACCTATAACGGATTAATTCAGATCATTGGTGCTGTCGCACTTATTATAATCGGGATCAAATTATGGCTTAGCCACCCGCATGTGGATGATGTCGATGATACATTTAGTGATCCTTTGAAAGCGGCGACGGGTACATTCCTGCTAACCCTGACAAATCCGCTAACTATTTTAGGGTTTGTTGCAATATTTGTCGGCCTGGGTTTTGGTGATATGGGCGACAAACTGATTAACGCCACACTGATTTCTACGGGTATTCTTCTTGGTTCTTCACTATGGTGGGGTATAGTCAGTTTTGGCGCAGCCCGACTTTCAAGAAACCTGTCAGACAGGCACCTTGAAAATATCAACAAGGTATCAGCGGGAATATTGTTCCTATTCGCGATAATAGCACTGATTAAAAATATCTTTTAAATATTTCCTCTGGCAATGAACGGGCCATTTCGATAGCCGGGCTTGTTATATTCAAACGTTGTACCGTCCGGGTTCTTGACGCTTCCGCCTGCTGCGCTAAGTATGGCATGGCCCGCCGCAATATCCCATTCCATAGTCGGGCCAAAACGTGGATAAATATCTGCTTTTCCTTCAGCTACGACACAAAATTTCATTGAACTTCCGGCCGATGTTTTATCAGTAATATTAAGATCATCAAGAAATGCTTTTGTTTCCTCATCCAGATGGGATTTACTTGCCAGTGCCGTTAAATTATTAATGTCACCGTCGCGAACCCGGATATTCATTTCAGGGCCTGGTTTTAATTGTTGATCAACAATCTGCAAAGTCGCTTCATTTTGCGATACTGCTGTATATAATCTGCGGGTAGCAGGCGTATAAATAATACCGAAGGTTGGAACGCCATTTTCAATAAGTGCAATGTTAACAGTAAAATCGGTGCCACCGGCAATGAATTCTTTGGTTCCATCAAGTGGGTCAACAAGCCAGAATTTATCTTTAACGTCCGGGATATTACCCTCACTGGCACTTTCTTCGGCAATAACGGGAATTTCAGGTGCTATAATATTCAAATCCCTCAATATTATTTTTTCAGCCGTCTGATCAGCAAGCGTAACAGGTGAATTGTCATTCTTAATGGTAACACCTAATTTATCGTTTCTGATTTCAAGTATTTTTTCACCGGCCTCGATGGCTGTTTTTCTTAAAAGGCTATAATAGTGGCTGTAATTTTCGTTCATCATTTTGAGATTTTTCAAGTGTCCGTAAACTGTTTATATATGACTTGTTGTTTTCATACTTCGGGTTATTATATGTGCCTGAAATAAAAATCTACAAGAAAGAAAGTCTGTTAATGAACGAACTCGATTTTGCTTCCCTTTTGTGCTGCGGGTGGAATCGGATCGTAAGTTCAAGTAACGGCATGCGTTTTGGCCGTGCGGATGAGCTACTTACCGAACATAAGGACCGCGAAACATTCATGCTGACCTTTATTTCCGATATCGAAGACGTGAACATGGCCGAAGCCATTACCCGGGTGAATAATGACCAAATCGCCCTTGATGTTTCATATAAACTGACAGCGGAACTTTCCCGCATGTCATTGCTTAACTTTATATAGGAATGCTCTAAACACTTGATGTTTGCCCGAAACAGTATTATGTGACGGGCATGAGCAACGTGACCTTTAACAGCCTTGGTATAAATAAAGCACCAAAAGACACCCGTGTGGTCGTCGCCATGTCCGGCGGCGTGGACAGTTCCGTTGTTGCGGCGATTTTAAAAGATGAAGGCTATGATGTGGTGGGTATCACATTACAGCTTTATGATCATGGTGTTGCGATACAGAAAAAAGGAGCCTGCTGCGCGGGGCAGGATATTCATGATGCGCGCCGTGTATCCGAAGCGGTGGGCATTCCCCATTATGTGCTTGATTATGAAAGCCGCTTTAAAGACAGCGTTATGGAAGATTTCGCCGACAGCTATATTCGCGGTGAAACGCCGATCCCCTGTGTGCGCTGTAATCAGGAAGTAAAATTCAAGGACCTGTTGATCACGGCAAAAGACCTTGATGCCGACGTGCTTGCCACCGGGCATTATGTAAGACGGGAAGGAGCCGCCGACCATGCCGAAATGCTCAAGGCCGTCGATGAAACCAAGGATCAAAGCTATTTCCTTTTTGCCACCACGCAGGAACAGTTAAATTACCTTCGTTTTCCGCTTGGTGGTATGGTGAAGGAAGACGTCCGCGCGCTCGCCGAAAAATACGGACTTAAGGTCGCAAACAAACCGGACAGTCAGGATATATGCTTTGTCCCCGAAGGGGGTTATACAAGCGTAATTGAACGGCTTCGTCCCGGTGCGGGTGAGCCCGGTGAAATTGTCCATCTTGATGGTCGGGTGCTGGGGGATCATAAGGGGATCATTTATTACACCATCGGGCAGCGCCGCGGCATTGGCGTTGGTGGCGGGGACCCGCTTTATGTGATCAGGCTTGATCCTGATAAAAAACAGGTCATTGTCGGACCAAAAGAAGCCCTTGAAATATCAAAAGTGTATGTGAAGGAACTCAATTGGCTCGGGGATGATGAAATCCCGGATGAAGGTCTTAAAATTGAAGTGAAGGTACGCTCCACAAGGCCGCCGGAACCCGCTACCCTGTTTAAGGGGGACGGTGCGGGCGAAGCCTTTTTTATCCTTGATAATCCGGAATATGGCGTTTCATCGGGGCAGGCGGCTGTCTTTTATGATGATAATCGTTTGCTTGGCGGCGGATGGATCGTAAGGGCAGAGTCTGCTTATGCCGTATAAGGCAAAAATATTGGTTTACAGCCAATTCACAATTCACTATAACGTGCGCTTGTTCGACACAAAAAGAGTCGGACATCAATAATTTGGTGCGGCGGGGTAGCTCAGCTGGTTAGAGCAGCGGAATCATAATCCGCGTGTCGGGGGTTCAAGTCCCTCCCCCGCTACCAAATTTTCACTATCCATTCAGCATATACTGATTAATGACATTTTCGTACCATTCCTGCTTTGCGCTGATACTTTCGGGTTCGCGGTTTTCCGCGGCAATATCACGAAGGTCGCTTAATGATAATTTTCCGGCTTCGAACGCAGCGCCGTTTCCGGTATCGAAGCTGGCGTAACGGGCGGCCTTATGAGCGGGAAGGGGGCTTTCATTAAGTATTTTATGTGCGATTTCAAGCCCACGTGCAAAGGCATCCATCCCGCCAATGTGGCCGATGAAGATATCTTCCATATCGGTGCTTTCGCGGCGGGTTTTTGCATCAAAATTAAGCCCGCCTGTTCCGAACCCGCCAGCCGCAAGCACAACCATCATGCCGTGAACACAGTCATACATATCAATCGGGAACTGGTCCGTATCCCATCCGTTTTGTGGGTCCCCCCTGTTGGCATCAATGCTGCCGAGCATGCCGGCGTCCGTACACATTTGAAGATCATGGGCAAATGTGTGTCCGGCCAGCGTTGCGTGGTTGGCTTCGATATTCAGTTTGAAATCCTGATCCAGCCCATGATGGCGCAAGAAGCCGATGACGGTTTGTGCATCAAAATCATACTGGTGTTTTGTGGGTTCCATAGGTTTGGGTTCAATCAGGAAGGTGCCTTTAAAGCCGTTTTTGCGGCCATAGTCCCGCGCAAGGGAAAGAAATTGCGCAAGATGTTCAAGTTCTCGTTTCGTATCCGTATTCTGCAGACAAATATACCCTTCACGCCCACCCCAGAACACATAATTTTCACCGCCAAGTTCGATGGTGGCATCAATGGCCCCCTTGACCTGCGCCGCCGCGTGGGTAAGGACATCGAAATTGGGGTTGGTCGAGGCCCCGTTCATATAACGGGGATGGCTGAATACATTTGCCGTCCCCCAAAGCAGCTTCATTCCCGTTTCTTTCTGGCGTTCCTTGGCCAGGGCAACCATTTTATGAAGGTTCTGTTCCCTTTCCAGAACGTTACCCGCATCGGGGGCCATATCAATGTCATGAAAGCAGTAATAGGGAACACCCAGTTTGGTGAAAAGTTCAAATGCCGCATCCATCCGTTGGCGGGCGGCGGTCATGGTATCGGGCGCATCATTCCATTTGAAAATCTGTGTGCCGGGCCCGAACGGATCGGCGCCTGTACCGCAAAAGGTATGCCAGTAACAAACGGCAAAACGCAGGTGATCTTTCATTGATTTGTCGCCGACCATTTTATTTTCATCATAATATTTAAACGCAAGCGGATTATCGGATTTTGGCCCTTCATAGGAAATTATTGGTACGCTGCTGAAATATTCCTGATCACCGATAAATATATTTGCCATGACTTTACTTCCTATGAATAGTGTTGACTGACCAGTTTAACAAATGACTGATATTCACTGTAAATCTGTTTGTATTTTGCGACATTTTCCGCTACGGGCAAGCATTCTTTGCTTTTATCTTCAAAAAGATGATTGTCGCAGATAACATCTATCGGTTTCTGATTTCCTGTTTGTTTTTTATAGGCCCAGAGCGCCTGAAGTGCGGCCCCAAAGGCGGCATTTTCACTGGTCTTCAGAACCCGTACCGGAAGATTGAAAATATCTGCACACATTTGCCTCCAGAGCGCGCTTTTCGTTCCGCCACCGGTTAATGTCACCTTTTCAAATGCCATCCCGCATCGTTTGAAAGCGTCCAGTCCGGCTTTCAGATTAAAAGTGGCCGCTTCCATGGTGGAACGGATAAGATGGGCATTTGTCGTATTCTGGCTGTCCAGTCCGAAAATGGATGCCTTCGCATTGGGCAAGTTTGGGGTACGCTCTCCATTAAAAAAGGGAACCATGATGACACCGTCCGCACCGGGGGGAATAAAGGATGCCAGTTTTTCCATACTTTCAAGATCAACTTCCAGAAGATTACGCATCCGTTCGGTCGCAACCGTGCAATTCATGGTACAAAGAAGCGGTAACCAGCCGCCGGATGATGAACAAAAAGCAGCCAGCTCCCCCTTTGGATCGGTTGCCGGTCTGTCATGATACGCAAATAATGTACCCGATGTTCCCAGACTGGCGGTAAGTTCACCGCATTTTACATTGCCGGTACCAATGGCAGCCATCATATTGTCACCCCCTCCGGCGGAGACAATAAGGTCTTGAGACAAGCCAAGCGTGCGGGCAACTTCCGGTTTTATTTTACCGGCAATGTCATCTGCTTCGATAAGCTCGGGCAAACAGCGGGTAAGATCACGTTCACTGTCAAGCGCACTGATGATAGGCGCACTCCATTTTCTGGTCCTTATATCTAGGAGCCCTGTCCCGGATGCATCGCCGCATTCCATAACGCAGTTTCCGGTCAGGTGAAAATTCAGATAATCGTGGGGAAGCAGGATCGTATTCATCCTGCTGTATGCATCGGGATTATATTTTTTAAGCCAGCGAATTTTTGAAGCTGTGTAGCCGACAGCAATATGATTACCGGCGATTTCAATGCATTTTTCCCTGCCGCCAACCGCATCCATAATGTCATCACATTCAGCCGTAGTCGATGTATCACACCAAAGCTTTACGGGCACCAGTACTTCACTGGTATCATCAATTGCGACAAATCCGTGTTGCTGCCCGGATACTCCGATTGCAACGACAGTATCCCGTATTTTTTGATCGATGGCATTTACGCATTTGTAAAAAGCATCCAGCCACCATTTTGCGTGTTGCTCCATGGAGCCGTCCTCGCGTGATATTAATTCAAGTTGCTGGCTTTTCTCGGCGATAACTTTGCGCTGCTTAGGGTTATAAACAATAACCTTGACACTTTGGGTTCCCAGGTCCACGCCCATAATGGTGTAATTCTTGGTAATTACTTTAACTCCCTATGTTAGGAAACAATGTTTTTGATCATCAGCTTTAAAAGAGGAAACTGTTTATTTTATATTTAAATATTTTGGCTCCAGATTAAATGCAATCACGGTTCGCGGTACCAAGCTTTTACTTGGGGGTGCTTGATGCAACATCCATGACGGGAATACCAGAATTTCACCTTCCTCCATTTTTGGTGAATAAACAGCATTGGAGTTCATTTCATCATTGGGATCAAGGAAGGGACGGAACAACATTGTCGACCAATGATGTTCGGGGTCAAACTGCGCATAAAAAACACAACTGTAACCAACGGGTTGATGTTGATGTGCAGAATGATCAGCAAGATTGATATATTGTTGTGCCCATATGTCCTGCAACCGGGTATTTGTTTGCTCAAGCAGAGGGCTTATTTGTGGCTCAAGAAACTCGTTCCAGATTTTTTCGCGCCAGACCTGATGTCTTCCATAATCTGTGTAGAATCCTTCTGTCGGGCGGTATTCCGGATCTTTTGTATCGCGAATTGTATCTAAAAGATAACCCTTATACTTTTCCCATCCCCGGGTTTTGATTTTATGTACAAGGGTAGGGAAAAGTTTAAAAGTTACAACTTCCATTCTCGTATCTCCGTATGCGTAAACTGTTTTAATTTATGATTATTTTTGCTTAAGAGCACTCTATATGATGCTATTTTACTTTGCAAATTGTTGACTAAGCTGACGGGATAGTTTTTTAGTTGCCAAACGAACTATTTTTATCAGGAATAACCCACCTGTCTTGCTCAAGGTCAACACCGCCACCCATTTCTTCGATGACAACACGGTCTATGATGAGCATTCCCCGTTCAGCCATCATCGTGAACGTATCTTCGCCAAACCTGTCGGGCGTATGGTCCGGAAACTCCCTTCTTGTGCGGCCAATCCAATAATTTTCCGAAAAGTTTTTCTTGTTAAATGCATCTTCAACGCCATTTTTTCCGAGCATAAAACCAATTAACCCACCCCATGTTGCTGTAGGATTATCAGAATCCCATCCGGCCAAGGTGCCTATTTTAATTGTTTTAAGTAAATCTCCTTCACCATAAAACAGACTAACGAGACTAGCAGCAAAATTGATGCCGGCATCGTATTCACTTTCATAAAAATAACCGTCCCGGCTTACACGTTGATAACGGATATAAATGGCGTCACGTGTTTTTTCCCAGTCGTCCTTATCTATATTGTTTTCATAATCCTCCTTGATGAAATCATACATTTTGGCCGGATAAGAATTTTCAGGAAGTCTTGTTCTGGCTTTTTCAGCCATCCATTGAAGCTTCTCTTTCATGGATAATGTCGGATCGGCAACCGATGCCAGTGAATGCATAATCACATAAAATTCTGCGATCCATTCTGCTTCATTTTTTGCGGTAGTTCTGATTGGAAGATGGGCCATTTTTAATACTATATCCGGGCGTCCCGGTGCCAAAAGCCCGAAAATTTCAGTCGTAAGCTGCGCATCGATTTTATTAAAGTCTCTGTTATTTTCAGGTTCGCTTGTCGCCGGTGGCAAAAGACCATCATATCGCATCAGGTAATATGCATTTTCATTGGAAACCCACAAAAAATTATCCTGATTTTCAGCAGAATGAATATGACGCATCCAACCATCGCGGATTTGTTCAGCACTTAAAATGCTTGTGTTATTTTCATCAAGCAAATGTTGATACATATATTCTATGTCCGTATCATCATCCGCACCCCATACACCACGGTCATCTACAAACATGAAATTTATGGAATTCGCTTCAAAAACGTCATCGTCAGAGAAAAAAATTTGATAACGATTATTCCAATCCATATCCGTATAGAAAGGATAATCGTTTCGTCTTGTTTCAGTGATAAGACCGGTCCAGTTTGCAATGGACTGTGCCAACCAGAAACCATGTAATTTTTTAACAAATTCACTACGGGGAACTGTAAAATGGTCTGGGGTTACTTCGATTTTTTGATAGTTGAGTTCATCATCTTGAAGTGTAGCGGATAAGGCATTAGAAGCGGTTACTGTCAGACACGCAAACAATAGTAGCGGAACAATAAATTTCATTAAAAAATATTCAATCATGCCTAATCATATTCATATTTTTACAATTTTTACATAGCTTAAATGTACCAGTTGAATAATTTATCATAACGGGATTGTCAGTTTGGTATCTTTTGTGATGATGCCACCACGGTCACCAACTGTGATTGAACCGAAACGCTGTTTAAAACAGTCTGGTAGCGGTCTGTCACCATCAACCGAAAGCCAGAGCCTGAGAAGATGCCTTTTTTGCTCTAGATCTGGCCAGTCAATAAATCCTGTCCTGTCATGTAATAGCGAATGATTATGTACAAACTGGATATCACCCGGTTTAAGCCGCATTTGCAGATTAAGTTCCGGATTATTTGCAAGCCCATCAAATAAATCAAGTGCTTCCAAGTGCTTTGCTGTTAGTCTGGGAACATCAGCGAACCTTTGCGCACTTTCAATATATTGGCGTTGATACATTCCGCTAAGGTACCCGGCATGCCAGCTTAAAACTGGAATTTCGAAGTAAGGTTTTTCACCTTCCGGTATTTCACCGCGTCGGTCCGTTGCGATTGGTTCAAACAGTAAAGCTGTTAAATCAGGTCTTCTTTTATACATTTCATTGTAAATTGTTGCGATGCTGACTAACAGGGAATCCCCACCTTCTTTCGCTTCTTTCAGACACAGAAGGCCTACCACATCAGACGAATCTGTGTGAAAGGTCTGTCTTTCTGATGTTTGGTAGATACGTGCATTGGGGTCTTTAGCATCCGCCCCTTCATCGCGCACATGCCCAAGTATATGGCCACGGGCATTTTGCGAGCGCATATTGCCTAAGTAACATCCTATTCCACAGAAAATAATTGCCGATTTTTTCAAAGAATATGTCTGCACTGGAAGTCCGCGGACGACTTCAAAACCACGACCATGGATTAGATCAAGTTTGATCTGATCGAATTTTTTTCTTAATGTTGATAGGGGAAAGTATTCTTTAGAAATTTCGCTAATATCAAGTTCCGTATCAATAAAATATGATGCCGCATTTTCAAGTTCCCACACTTCTTTTTCTGTAAATGAAGTAAGCCATTGATCTGGAGCTGTGGCTAAATCACGGCCAATCCATGCAAAAGGACCAGTAAGGGAGCTAGGTAGTTGAATGTATTTATCCGTCATTGTTTTCCACTTATAAAACTTTCCAGATTTTGGAATTATTCAAGACCTGCGTCAAGATATACTGGACAGCATAGAAATAAATTCCCTCCATAAAGGGTGTAAATTTGATTTTGTCGATGAATTAACGGATGTTGCTAACCTATACGATTCAGTGCAAATTGATATGCAATTATAACGAGCATAATTAATATTTTACTAACATTATGCTTGAATCTTAAAAATGACTTGTTATTATCCAAATGAAATTTAATTAAAAGTTATTAACTCTAAGTATATTGGGGATTTGTAATGAATAAGTGGTTCATTGTTGGTTTAATTCAATCTGTTTTTCTAATTTTCACATCATCTTCCATAGCAACTGTTGTAACGGTTATTCAGGATCCGGCCGTTTCATATCAATGGTCCGTTTCTGAAGGTACTCCTACAATCGTTGATGTTGCCGGTGAAGGCGGCGCTGGAAAATAATGCACCAGCTGGTACAGGTGTTTTAAAACTTGATACAACTGGCGGTGTTGCTAAATCGGAAGTTGTTATGAACGGCCCGTTTGGGACCGTATCCGATTTTATTGGCACAGACATAACAATTTCATTCGATTATTTTCAGCAAAGTGGTGCACCGCTTACCACGATTGCCCCGGCATTTAAATTTACGGTTTTTGATGCCGATTTTGTTGGCGACGGCTTTGCAACATTTATTTATGAACCCTACTATCAGATATTCGCGGATCCCGCCAAACCGGCAAATTCGGACCCTTTAAAGGATTTGTGGACACATGTTGAAATTGATCTTGATAACGGTTTTTTCTGGCATACCGGAATATATGGTGATCCGGCTGCAATTGATTATGACAATACACTTAATGACTGGATTACACAATTTGGTCTTGAGTTTGAAAACGCTCTCATAGGTCAGTTATTTTTTGGCATTGGTAGCGGGACACCGGATCAGGTTGGCTATGTCGATAATGTGCAGTTTACTCTAGGGGATTTTAGCCCGGTCTATGATTTTGAAGTGGCGGCTGTTCCGATCCCAGCAGCTTTGCCTTTATATGGATCAGGGCTGGCATTAATGGGCTTTATAGGGTGGCGTAAGCGCCGTCGAAAGCTGATTACAGTCTAGATTCTAATGAAATAAACGATAAAGGCGGTCTCTTGGGTCGCCATTTTTGTTTCAATATTCGTTTGCTAAAATAACGTCCCTAGATAATAATTATATCCAATAAGCCTAATTTTACGGAGAAAAGTAATGATCATAAGGGGATTGTTTAGATTTATAGTATTTCTAATTTCTGTATCCAACATTGCTACATGTATTGTAAATGCACAAGCCACGTCAGAAGAGTTTACGATAGATCATATTCTGAGTATTAAAGCACCCAGTTCAATTACTATCAGCCCGGATGGCAAATGGATTGCGTATGTCGTCAGTCGTATTGATGAAGAAAAAAACAAATCTTTTAACCAGATCTGGATGACGTCGGTAGATGGGGAGGTTACCATTCCCATGACGGCTTCATATACAAATGCCGGAAGCCCGCAGTGGAACCCAGACGGTAGTTCGTTAGGTTTTATTGGGACACGTGGTGATGATGAAGATGCTAAATCACAGGTATGGCTTCTTGATCTGCGAGGTGGTGAAGCACAACAATACACACACGTTGAACAGGGAATTGAGGAGTTTCTCTGGTCACCGGATGGCCGCATAATGCTTCTTACAATACGCGATCCTGAACAGAAAGAGTTGGATGACGATGGCAAGGAAGTAAAAGATAAAAAACCCAAACCATGGATCATCGACAGGCTTCAGTTTAAAAGGGATTATGTAGGATATCTTGATAGCAGGCGCACACATTTTTATCTTTATAACGGTGAGGGGGACCCGGTTCAGATTACATCGGGTGATTATGATGATAGTAGCCCCGAATGGGCCCCGGATGGAAGCAAAATAGCGTTTGTTTCAAACCGTGACGGCGATCCTGATGGAAGTTCCAATAGTGATATTTGGGTTGTTAGTGGCGATCCGGATGTGGACGAGTATCCATTAACACAGATAACAACTAATGAAGGTAGTGATAGCAGCCCAACGTGGTCACCTGATGGTAAGCTGATTGCGCATCTGACAGTAACCGAACCAGCAAAACTATGGTATGCTACACAGAATTTGGCAATCGCCAGCGCGGAAGGCAGCGATGTAAAAATTCTGACCACTGACTTTGATCGCATGATTTATCGCCCTGCTTTTTCCCATGATGGAAATTCGATCTATTTCATGGCAGAAAATGGTGGAAATCAACCTGTTATGGTGATCAATATAGATGGCTCCGGGCTCAAAGTTGTTACCGGCGGTGAGTTAACGGTTCGTCAATTTGAGCTGGCAAAGGATGGCCGTCTTGCAACTATCCAGTCAAGCCATCATATGCCGTTTGAAGTCCATATCAGTGATGCAGGCAAAATGAAGCGCCTTACAAAGCTTAATGATGAGTTATTGAAAGATGTAAAACTGGCGCGTGTTGAGCGGTTAAAAGTGCCAGGATGGAACGATGAGGAAGTTGAAAGCTTTGTCTATTACCCGTCCGATTATAACTCAAATTTAAAATACCCGACAATATTTGTTCTGCATGGTGGGCCGGTGGCACAGCATGATACTTCATTTAATACATGGGCACAACTTTATGCGGCTAATGGCTATATCGCAGTTTTACCAAATCCACATGGTTCAACAGGGTATGGGGGGGATTTTACATATTCACTTAATCGTCAGTGGGGCGTTCCTGATTTTGCTGATGTGGATAAAACCGCGGATCATCTGGTGGTAGCTGGAATAAGTGATGGCGATAGGTTGGGTGTTGGCGGTTGGTCATATGGCGGCATTTTAACCAATTATATGATTACCAAATCCAGCCGATTTAAAGGGGCTGTGACGGGTGCCAGTGAAGTAAATCACCGTGCAAATTATGGCCATGATCATTATCAGCTTCAATGGGAAATTGAATTTGGACTTCCATGGGAAAATATTGAAGCATGGGAAGCCATAAATCCATTTAATGATATTGGAAAAATAACAACACCTACGCTTGTGATGGGGGGTGAGCATGACTGGAATGTACCAATCCAGAATTCAGAGCAGCTTTACCAGGGGCTTCGAAGATTAGGTGTTGATACCCAACTCGTTGTGTATCCTGATGAACATCATGGTATCAGGCTTCCCAACTTCCAACGGGATCGTTTTGAACGTTATCTTGAATGGTTCAATAAATATGTTAAATGAGAATAATGTCTCGGCATGAGGATTTATTTACCTTTCTGACTGCAAATAGTAACGTCACGAATATACCCTCATACTTTGAGGGTATATTCATTCCCACAAAAATGTGATTTGATTAATTTGGGAATTTAAGGCTATTCTTATGCTTCCAATAAGTGCATATTTGTTATCTGACTTTTATGTAAATTTCTAGGAGTAAGAGTTGAATTCTCGCGTAAACGTAGCCCTGTTGTCGGGCGATTAAGTTATTGATTTTAAAGTTCTTTATTGTCTCTACCGTGCCTATCCCAATGTTCATATTATTTGCAATGATGAAAAATCATTGATCAAATATTCACGATACAAAAAGTCTTTTAACTATATTCCTTGGGCTGTTTCAGGCGAAGATCAGGAAGAAGTTGCTACAAAGATAAAAGAATATTGCGATGCTGAAGAAATAAAAATCATCGTGACAGGCGGTTCTAAATCTTCAATATATTTAGACAGATATAAGCATATATTTTCCAACCAGATACCTTTTCCGACAGCAGACGACCAAACAATAGAAAATACAGATAACAAATGGATTTTTGCGAAGACATTAATGGCAGAAGGTATTTCGACACCTTTCACAATGTTGGTTGATACTGAGGAAGCGGTAGCAGATGAGAAAAAAGCAGAACTTGAGGAGAAAATAGGTTTTCCAATGATTGTAAAACCTGTTCACGGTGATGGTGGATTAGGGGTCAGGTTAATACATGATTTTGAAGAACTAAAAGACCATGTATTGGGGAGGCATCCATATAATGATTTACCCTTGATTGTGCAGGAATATATTGAAGGATGGGACATCGACCATAGTTTTGTTTCTGTTGATGGAACTATTTTATGCTACGCGGTCCAACGCTGGGAAAATCCGGATGTATTGGAATTTTGCAAAAACGAACAGGTAGAAAAACTGGCGGAACAGATTATTGATGTTTTTGATTATTCCGGTCCGGGTCATTTTGATATGATTATTGACAGTAATGATGGCAAAGTTTATGTACTCGAAATGAATCCGGGCTTTTGGCGTTCCGTACCGGCAGCAATGTGGGCCGGTCTCAATATTGTACAGTCAGCAGTGGATGCTTCACTTGGAAAAGAGTTTGCAAGTGAAGGTGCGATAGGTACTTATGTTTTACCGGGAGCAAAAATCAAGAATCTTATAAAGAAACCCTGGACATATTTTTCATTGCCCAAAACAGACCGTCAGGAAATATGGTTTATTCTAATAGATCCCATGCCTCAGTTAATGGCATTTTTGGGGAAAGGTTTTGGCGGTTGACAATTACAGTTTTGCTATTTGCCCGGTAACGGTATTAAAATGATCAATATCGCTTAGATTATTAAACAGTGACGCACCTACCCGCACTTTTGCACCGTTATGCTTGTAGCTTACTTTGATATTTTCATTTTCGTATATAGCCCTAACCTTTGCAGGATCCTTACCGTGGAAAAAGGTCACAATGGCGGAACGGTTGTTTTCCGGTGTATCACAATTTAGTCCCAATTCTATTAGCTTGTCCCTGATTTTATGGGCAAGCGGCACTGTATATTTTTCAATATTATTAACACCAATACGGGAAATATAATCAAGCGACGTTCCGACAACATGAATGGCACCGAATGCGGGGGTTGCAGGGCCGAATTTAGCTGCATCCGGATAAGCATCAAAATCCCTGAATTTTTCCATTTCGGTTACAGAAAACATGCCGCGGCGATCCGGGTGTATCATTTCGATTAATTCTTTGCGAACATAAAAGAAAGCCGTGCCGTAACTGCCGAGCAGCCATTTATATGTACCGCAGCCCATGAAGTCTATACCCGCTTCCTTTACATCCAGTTCAAGCATACCGACCCCTTGTATTGCATCAACATAAAGATAGGCCCCATGATTGTGGGCAAGATCCGCAATTGGCCTTAAATCATAACAAAGACCATTTTCATGAGATACATAGGATACTGAAACAATACGGGTATTATTGTCAACATGACGTTCAAAATTTTCTAATGGCACGCTACCGTCATCATTACGTTCCACGATACGAACTTCAAGCCCCATTTTTTTTGCAAAGTAATCGTAAAGAATGAAGGATGCATTATACTGCAGATCATCTGTAACAACATTATCACCGGGCTTGAAATCCATGTTATTGGCGATAATATTTTCGGCTTCTGTGGTGGCATGGATAAGTCCGATTTCTTCCTGCTCCGCACCAACAAGGCGCGCAAATTTACCACGTACTTCCCGACCTTCGGCAAGGAATGGACCTATACTGTCAGCAGGGTTTCCACGATCTTTATAAAACTCTACTCCGGCGTCTATAACCTGATTTGGTGAAATTGAATGATAAGCAGTGTTCAGGAAGTTTGTGGTTTTAAGTAGCGGAAAATCGTTTCTTACCCCCAACGGATCAGCAGACATATTTGATTGCGCCCTTGCTTTTGTCAGCAAGGGCGTTGCAACCATCGCTGCTGATGTCAGGTTGACAAAATCCCGCCGGTTTATTTTCATTTACTTATCCTCCAGATCCTCGGCTGTGAAACGAGAGGCCGGATCAATAATGAAATTAGCCCGGTTAGGCATTTTAATAGCGGCAAGTGATTCAGCATCCAATGTAAGATCGGGATCATCAATAACACCTGTTTCCACCAGAAGAAATGCCACAAGTCCATATGTTTCATCATTTGAAAGGGTCCCCGGATCAGTAAGGGGCATGGCTCTACGAATAAAATCAAACATTGATGTGGCATAAGGCAATTTTTTAATATCCCGTCTGCCTTCGTGCATTGTCTGTGCTCCCATCTCGCGAACCCCTTCAAGATTCTCACCGTGACAGATGGCACATTGAATTTCAAATATTTCACGGCCAAGGGCTAGATTACCACTGCCTTCTGGAAGACCAGTTCCATCCGTATGAATGTCACCGTCATAGCGGGCAATTTCAGCGGCATCTACGGATTGGCCAAAACCAAATGACCCCTGTGTCATTTGAGGCATCATGCTCTCCTGCATTGAAGTGTTTTCAGCAACTTCTTGCTGGGTTGCTTCCGCTTCTGTTTCTATTTTGGAACATCCATACATGAAACCTGTTGCAAGAATGGCAGCAATTGCAATTATTATTTTTGAATTATGAACGGACATTTGTGATCTCCCCACTTTGGGCAATCTGCCAGTTCTGGATTGCGTTGTTATGCATCATACCGATTGGACCCTGCAGCTTGTACATTTCTTCGTACGTTGGTTGAATATACCCGGTATCATCGGTTGATCTGGACATAATGGTTGTTTCCTTTCCGTCCCATTTCCATGGCATTCTGAAACGTGTATGGCATTTTGGCAGAACGGGGGCTTCCAGTGTTGCTTCCTGCCAGCTGCCACCGTTATCGGTTGATACTTCAACCTTTGTGATGGTGCCTGCACCGCTCCAGGCGAGGCCGCTAATCTCGTAATAGCCCGGACCATGCATTCTCATACCAGCCGATGGTGATGTTATGACTGATCGGCATTCCATATAAAATGAATACGCGCGAATTTTATCGTCCGGCCTTGGATCTGCATATTCCGTATTTTCATGGTGGGTCCACCACGGTTTATCCCCAACTTCCAGACGGCGAAGCCATTTTACATTCATGTTCCCTTCAAAACCGGGAACCAGCAGCCTTAATGGAAATCCTTGTTCCGGACGCAAAAATTCACCATTTTGTGCATAGGCTAGGATCGCATCATCCATTGCTTTCCAAAGCGGAATACTGCGGGTCATGCGTGCCCCGTCATCCCCTTCGGCAAGTAGCCATTTTGCATCTCCACGAACGCCAAGTTCATTAAGGATAATTTTAAGGGGAACACCAGTCCATTGCGAACAACTGGTAAGACCATGTGTTTGCTGTACCGTCTGGCCACGTGGTGCCATCCATTCACCCATACCGTTACCGGCACATTCAAGGAAATGAAACCGGCTTACTTTCGGAAAACGCATCAAGTCTTCCATTGTGAAAATTCTCGCATCATCAACAAGGCCATGAATAAGCAGCTTATGTTCAGCGGGATCAATATCCGGAACGCCGCTATGATGGACTTCAAAATGAAGACCGGAAGGCGTGACCATACCCTCAATATCCTGAAGTGGTGCAAGTGAACCACCAACAAGACCGGGTCCACGATTACCTTTCATTCTTGCGGATTTGGCAAATTCCGATGGTACGCCGTAATAACCGGTTTCCATAATTGTTCGTCCCGGACCACGTCCGGGTATTAATGTTGTTTCCTGTGCCAGGGTGCTACTGGCAAGCAGCGCGGCACTTGTTGCCATACCCGTTTTTACAAACTGGCGCCGTGTCGATTTGATTTTGGAAATCTCATTCATGACTTACCCTCCTTTATATTTATTTTGCCTTCAAGTAATTACACTAGTCGCCCGCCAGAATATTATCAAGTGAGCTTAAATGGTCGTGTGAAAATTTGCAAGATAGTGAAAAAAAGCACTAAAAAACCCCGCCGGATTATTCAGGCGGAGTTTTAAAGGATTATATATGTTTGTTTAATCTCTGTTGCCCATGAAGCGAAGCAGGAACAGGAACATATTGATGAAGTCAAGATAAAGGTTCAATGCTCCCATAATGGCTTTCTTGGTGGCTGTTTCTGAATGTTCACCTTCAAGATACATAAGCTTGATTTTTTGTGTATCATAGGCTGTAAGGCCGGCAAATATAAGCACACCGGCAACTGATATTACGAACTCCATTGCGGAAGACTGCATGAAGATATTAACTATCGACGCAATAATCAGTCCGAATAAGCCCATGATCAGGAATGAACCAAAACCGCTCAGGTTTTTCTTGGTAGTATATCCGTAAAGGCTAAGTGAACCGAATGCGGCTGCTGTCACAAAGAATGTTTTTACGACACTTGCACCTGTATAAAGCATTAATATTGAAGAGAGTGAAATACCAACCAAAGCAGCATAGACCCAGAATACCAATTGTGCTGTACTCGCCTGCATACGGTTAATGCCAAACCCAAGGAAAAGCACAAGTCCCAGAGGGGCAAACATCGCTACATAGCCAAGACCGGTAATTCCGGTTGGAGAGAAAAACAGATTTATAAGCGATGTGTTCGCAGTGACATACGCAGCAAGGCCAGTAAGCGCAAGAGCTGAACACATGTAATTATACACAGTCAGCATATAGGCGCGTAGGCCTTCATCAATTTCGGCTTGGCTGCGTGTTGGGGCCGAAGAATAATATTGATTGCGATCAACCATTAATCAGTTTCCTTTCAATTGGTTAAATAGCTGTTTTTACAGTTATAACATATATTGGTATTGCTGTTCAAATATTCAAGTATTTAATAACTTATGTTCGTGAATAATATATTTTAGGAATCCCTGTGCGGCAAGATCAATAAGATCATATGCGATATTAAAATCTTCACTATCACCATAATAAGGATCAGGAACTTCGGTAATGCCGGGGCTGTTTTCCGCAAAAGACATAAATAAATGAAGTTTATGCTGATGCTCAGACGGACAATTGCGCTGCATTATCATTAAGTTATCCGTATCCATCGCCAGTAGATAGGAAAAATCTGAGAAATCCTGCGGTGTTAGCTTTCTGGCCTTTAAATCACCAATATCCACCCCAAATTTAAGTGCGGTGAGTTGCGCTCTTCTGTCGGGTGGTGTTGCCAGATGATATCCGGCAGTTCCGGCTGAATCGATGAAGATTTTTTTGGTAAAACCGTCTTCAATACCTGCCTTATTTGCATGATGCCTGAATACACCTTCGGCTGTAGGGGATCTGCATATGTTTCCAAGACATACAAATAAGATCTTAACCATTTGAAATTAATTCCATTTACGCATTTATACTAATTTGATTTGGTATTTAAGAATAATTATAATTATAACGCAACCGCTGTTTCAAAATTTACCTATTTTTTGTCTGTTTTTATAAGCCTCACGGTAAGCAATGAATAGTGTTGAAGCACATATTAACGAACCCCCTGAAATGGTCCATATATCGGGTAATTCCGAAAAAATAAAAAACCCGGCAATTGCCGCAAATACAATTCTTAAATATTCAAACGGCGTTACCAGTGTTACATCAGCATATTTATAAGCACTGATCATGGAATATTGGGCGCAAAATGTTGTAAGGCCCAGCGCCGCAATAAGCATCAACTGAGTAATTGACGGTGTAATCCAATAATAGGCCGCGGGTGCCGCACAAATGATAACTGTTCCGATATTTGCATAAAGAACCATTGTTGTCGGATTATGGTCCTTGGTCAGGATTTTTGAATAAATGGCAAGGACGGCCATTGAAAAGGCTGCAATCAGTGCGACGCCGTGTGCCCATTCAAGAGTATCCGAATTACCATTATCCCAGGGATGTAATATGATAAGTATTCCTATAAAACCTGTAATTGTTGCAATGGTTCGCATAATGCGAATTTTTTCACCAAGAAAAAATGCAGCAAGGATTATTAAAAATAATGGTTTGGAAAATTGCAGGGATGTTACTTCCAGCAGTGGCAAATTCGATACCGCATAAAAATTACTGACCACAGCAAGGCAGGTGAGGGCTGATCTTATGGCGATCATTTTAGGTTTGCTTGTGTAAAACAGAATTTTACCAAGGTGAAAATTAAACGTCAGAGTTATCAGAACAGTAAATAAACATCTGATCATAACCACTTCGAAGCTGTTGAGATTTTGTCCCAGCTTTTTAATGATAGTCGCACTCATGGTTACGATCAAACAAAAGGCAATCATAAAGACGATCCCTTTTGCCACGTTATAAGTCGAAGAAACTGAATAATTCATTTGTTTATTGTTTCCTCTTCCAAATCACTTGCCAAAGAAACGGGTCGTTCATGTTATCTTTTGCATATTCAGGAACGGTCTACATTTAATCCTTTGATGATTTGCTTTAGTGAATATCGACGTCCAGCCACTCTTCAATTTCTTCCGGAATTTCCGGGTCCGCCAGATCAGGTGTGTCCATCATCAGAAAAGCAAAATTATCGGCAATAATTTCTTCGGGATGATAATCAAAATTCGTATTATGTCCGACTTTTTCATAGTAGTAGGGAACATCTTTGTGTTTATAGATTTTTGCGGAGCCATCAGTGTTTGTTACAGGCTTACAAACGCCATTTTCAACGGTTACTTCGATAAGATCACCTGAAATATGCCCATCAAAGCCACGTTCAACAGTAGGATCGAAGCCATCATATGTTGTGTGAAGATAGTTCATCACATATGTATCCCTGTCATTAATTTCGACGGGTAAGTAAAATTCCGTAAACGGAGCCTCAGGATTGCGGATTGTGTATTTGTCAATCTGTTCGGTAGGTTGGAAATAACAGGGGCGAAAGTTAATGATTTCATAAAGGCTCGCGCGCTTAATGCGATGATTTCGCGAAAGAATATGAAATATCTGGTGAAAAAATAGTTTTGTCGAAATTGAAGTTCTGCGCGCTGGCGAAACGAATGCATTGCCGCGCGTGTGTGGAATGCCACTGGCAACGGCATCTGTCACTTTGATGAAATAAATGGTTTCCGGCAATAAATGTTCAATTTTCTCAAGCTTCTTTTTATGTGTTACGAGAAGTGCCTTCATTATTGCTTCTTCAGCTTCTGGCCATTCGATCACATTTGCGGCGTAAAAGGCTTTTAGGTCTTCAATAGTCTTGTCAGCAGTTGGGGAATCAACCTGCAACGCAATTTCAATTGGTTTCATTGATGTCAGGTATTCATCATCAGCAGTAAGAATCTTTATTGCTGTTTCCTTGTCAGCGAATTTAAATTCGCTCGCCTGAACTGACGTTGATATAAAAGAAATCATTCCTACCATTGCAAGAATGACAGATTTTAAATACGACATAAAATTATCGTCTCTTTAATTTTTAACTTAATTTTGTTTATTATTAGCGCTTACCAGGGGTTCACGCAAAACTATAATGGTATAACATAATTACTATTTTTTTATAGTAAACCTATATCCGCAAAAAAATCGGCTTCTGTACGCTCTTTTACATCATTAACGCTGATTTCCGGTGCCAATTCTATCAAAACCGGCCCTTTTTCTTCAATAACGAATACACCCACGTCTGAAATAATCATATCAACTACCTTTACCCCCGTAAGTGGCAAAGTGCATTTTTTCAGAAATTTTGCACTTCCGTCACGTGCATTGTGATCCATAATAACGACAACTTTTTTAACTCCGGCAACCAGATCCATGGCCCCACCCATGCCCTTTACCATCTTGTTCGGTATCATCCAGTTAGCCAGATCACCTTCCTGTGAAACCTGCATCGCCCCTAGAATGCTAAGATCGATATGTCCGCCACGGATCATGGAAAAGCTGTCTGCGGATGAAAAATAACTTGTCCGGTTAAGTTCTGTAATGGTCTGCTTTCCGGCATTTATCAGGTCAGGATCCGCTTCACCTTCAAAAGGGAATGGGCCCATACCCAGCATGCCATTTTCACTTTGAAGGGTTACGTCAACACCATCCGGTATATAATTCGCCACCAAAGTGGGTATGCCGATACCCAGATTGACATAGTATCCGTCTTTTAATTCTTGTGCGGCACGCTTGGCCATTTCCTGTCTGGTCCACGCCATAGGATTTATCCTTCCTGTCTGGGTCTTGTCGTAAGCTGCTCAATACGTTTTTCAAGATCACGCGATTTGATTATGCGCTGAACAAATATACCCGGTGTATGAATGTTGTCGGCATCAAGCTCACCCGTTTCCACTATTTCTTCGACTTCTGCAACAGTGACTTGACCCGCGGTCGCCATCATCGGGTTAAAGTTTCTTGCGGTTTTGCGGTAAATAAGGTTGCCTTCCTTGTCCGCTTTCCATGCTTTCACAAGTGATACATCGGCTTTAAGGCCTGTTTCCATTATATAAGTTTCGCCATTAAAATCTTTATGTTCTTTTCCTTCAGCGATTAAGGTACCAACCCCTGTTTTGGTGTAAAATCCGGGTATGCCAGCGCCTCCTGCACGGATGCGTTCAGCGAGCGTTCCTTGCGGATTGAATTCAAGATCAAGTTCTTTTGCAAGATACTGACGTTCAAATTCCTTATTTTCACCAACATATGATGAAATCATTTTCCTTATTTGGCGTGTCTGTAAAAGAAGTCCAAGTCCGAAATTATCAACGCCCGCATTATTGCTTATTGCCGTGATGTCCTTAATGCCGCTTTTCTTTAAGGCTGCGATTAAATTTTCAGGAATACCACATAGGCCAAAACCGCCCGCCATGATTGTCATGCCGTCAAATAGAATGCCTTCAAGTGCTGCTTCGGCATCAGTATATAGTTTATCCATAATGTAGCTCCTTGATATTAGTTTCAAATGAAACAATATAGAGATAAAACAATTTTATCATTATGGCTATGATAATCTCAAATCAATTGAAAAATATGACAAAAATACATGAAATTTTACAGGGCACAGTTGACAAATGTTATATTATAATCAAAATTTGGACAAATTTAATGACTAACATCCAATTAGTTTGCTACAGTGGTAAAAAATAATACAAGAGGAATATTGATGAATAAGTTCATGACGTGGCTGTGGGTTGCCATTTCATTTGTAATTTTAAACTCCAACATTGCTATGGCCGATAGTCGGCAACTGCTTAGCAGTTTTCGCGATTGGGATGCATATGTTTTACAAACCGATGCAGGTGAAAAGTGGTGCTATATGGTTTCTCTTCCCAAAAGCCGTTCCCCAAGCAATCTTCGTCATGGAAATCCATTTGTAACAATAACCCACAAGCCGGACCGTGAAATCAGAAACGAGTTTAATTTTGTTGCCGGGTATAGTTTTCAACGTGGTTCTGCGGTTCAGGTAACAATTGATAATCAAAGTAAAATCGAGCTTTTTACTGAACAGGATGGTGCCTGGGCATATGATTCACAACAGGATGACAATCTTGTTGCAGCAATGAAACGCGGCAATAACATGACACTTGCCGCTCGCAGTGGCCGCGGTAATGCGACGAGCTACGGATTTTCACTTTCCGGCTTTACAGCAGCCCATAACGCAATTACAAATGCCTGCCGGTAATTAACCCGTTGGCAAGTCGTGTTGGCTTGCCGTTTTTTGAGAAAAGTTATGAAAACTTTACCCCTTGGTGTGGAGCCTGTTGTTGCGCCGCGCCTTAGCTTTGATGAAAACAGAAGCTTGATTGGCCTTTCGCATGATGAAGTGGCAGCAAAGCTTCTGGAAATAGGTGTGTCAGAAAAGCATTGCAAAATGCGGGCGCAGCAGATCTGGCACTGGATTTATTTCAGGGGCGCGAAATCATTTGATGAAATGAGTAACATTTCAAAGGATATGCGCGCGAAGCTCAAAGAACATTTTGATGTAGGGCGCCCGGAAATAACCGAAGCGTTGATTTCCAATGACGGTACACGTAAGTGGCTTATGAAATTTCCCGATGGTCAGGAAGTGGAAACAGTGTTTATCCCCGAAGCAGATCGGGGAACGCTTTGTGTATCATCGCAGGTGGGATGTACCTTAACCTGTAAATTCTGCCATACCGGCACCCAGCGGCTTGTCCGTAATCTGACATCGACGGAAATTGTCATGCAGCTACTCGTCGCGCGGGATTATCTGGGGGAATGGCCAAGTCCGTCTGAAGGGCGGCTTGTTTCTACAATTGTCCTTATGGGTATGGGGGAACCTCTCTATAATTTTGAAAATGTCAGTAAGGCTATGCAGATTGTGATGGATGATAACGGTATCAACCTGTCCCGTCGTCGCATTACCCTTTCGACATCGGGTGTCGTGCCGGAAATATATCGTTGCGGCGAAGAAATGGGCGTTAATCTGGCAATATCGCTGCATGCGGTTAATGATAAAGTCCGCAGTGAAATAATGCCGATAAACAATAAATACCCGATCCATGAGTTGATGACAGCCTGTAAAAATTATGCCGGTATTAAAAACAGCCGTAAAATTACATTTGAATATATTCTGCTTAAAGACATAAATGATAGCGACGAAGATGCGCTTAATCTGGTGAAACTGATCAAGGATTATCAGATTCCGGCGAAGGTAAATCTTATTCCCTTTAATCCATGGCCGGGATCATCTTATGAGCGCCCAGGTAAAGCAAGGGTTGCAAGATTTTCCGATCTGATTTTCAGTGCCGGAATTTCGGCACCGGTCCGGACAACCCGAGGTGAGGATATACTGGCGGCGTGCGGACAGTTAAAGTCAGTATCTGAAAAAGCCAGAAAAAGCCGCGTTCAACAATAATTTTATTTCTTACTATGATTTTATTATGGCAAGTGAATGCTATTTTTGATCTGAGGTCAAAAAATATTTTACGCTTTTATTCCAAAAGAATGTTTAGTAAAAGAAAAGAATAAAGGATAGTTTTAGAGGTACATTAATGATGAAGGCTCGCATTTATCAACCGACAAAAAACGCTATGCAGTCAGGGATGAAGCGCTGTAAAAAGTGGAAACTTGAATATGCGCCGGAGAAGGCCCGCCAGATCGACCCCCTTATGGGATGGACGGGTTCTTCTGATATGAACAGTCAGATCAGATTAACCTTTGACAGCAAGCAGGATGCTGTGGCATATGCAGAGCGCAATGGGATTGATTATGTTGTAAATGAGCCTCATGTCCGCAAAAAACGCCTTAAAAACTATGCGGATGTTTTTGCTTTCCGTCCATAATCATCAAAAATTTTGTTTATTGCGCGCTCGTAGCTCAGCTGGATAGAGCACCGGATTTCTAATCCGTAGGTCGCAGGTTCGAATCCTGCCGAGCGCGCCATATTTTAAAGTCTTTTTTAGCTTTTATGTCGTTGCAGGGTTAGAAATATCAGCAGCGTCGTAATGCCGCATCCGAAGTATCCCGCTATGATCGGCTCTACGGTTCCATCGTACATTTGCCCGATAAGACCGCCAACCAGAACGGCAGTAAGGGTTTGTATTGCGCTAATAACGGATGTTGCCAACCCGGCCATATGACCAAACGGCTGTAGGGCCAGGCTGTTAAAATTGCCAAATAAAGGGCCCAGGCAGAAAAAATTAAACAGCATATAGATAAAAAATGCAGTGAAGTTAAGGTTCCCATCTGCAGCAATACTTAAACCAAGAAATAGTATTGATATAACGACCTGTAAAATCAGTGACGAGCGGCTGATTTGCTGAATTGAGTAGGTGTTAAGCAGTTTGGAATTAAGAAAGGAAGAAACACCATACGCGAGCGCAAGAATACCAAAATAAACGGGAAACATCATCCCCAGCCCATATTGGACGGCCAGGATCTGCTGTGCAGTACTAAGGTAAGAAACAAATGCCCCGAACATGATCCCGGATGCCAATGTGTAGCCAAGCGAAGTTTGGTTTTTGACGATGTCCACGATCCCGGATATGATCAGTCTGATAGAAAATACCCGTTTGTTCAGCGGACTTAGTGTTTCCCGCTGTCTGAAATGCATCCACGTTACACTTACCAATGCAAAAATAAGAATAAACCAGAATATCGCCTGCCATGTTGAAAAGAGCAGAATTCCCTGTCCGAGTAATGGTGCCAAAGCAGGAACCAGAATAAAAACCATCATAATCAGTGACATGATTTGTGCCATTTCGCGGCCTTCATATTTGTCACGAATGATTGTTATGGATACAACACGGCAGGATGCCGAACCAAAGCCCTGAATAGCCCGGCCAATCAACATTATTTTAAGTGTGGTTGCAAATACGGCAACCAATGTGCCTACCAGAAAAATAAACACGCCAAGATAAATGGCTGTTTTCCGTCCAAAGCTGTCAGCGAACGGCCCATAAAGCATCACACCAAATGAAATCCCCAGAAAAATGGAAGATATAACCCACTGTGTAGCGTTAGGGTCAGCAACATTCAAATCAGTCGAAATTTGCCCCAGTGCCGGTATCATGGCGTCAATTGATAATGCCGTTATCGACATCAACAATGCCATAATGACAATGAACTCATTTCGGTTAAGCAAATATACTCTTTTGGTCATGAAGTCCTCTTTGCCGAGCTTTGATGCCGGCAATGCCACACATTGATAAACTCATTTTCCGGGAAATATTATAAGCACTTATGTTTTTTAGGCATAAAGCACTCAGAAACTTGTAACAGATATGATCATTTCTGTCGAAGAAAAATTATTTAAAATGTTCTTATTTTGTTCTTTATTTATTCTTCTGCATGATTTATATGTTCTCAAAAAGAAGGAGAAGCATCATGGCCTTTACTTTTAAACAGAAGAAAATATGTTTTCAGAGGGGACTTTACAAATGCCCTGTCCCGCCAGTTGAGCTTAGCCGTTTCTGGACAGAACAGGACTGGTTCCGCCATGTTGACCAGCACGGGGTCTGGTGCCGATAACGACTAGAGCACGTTGAGGGGGATTTTAATATAGGATGTACCGTTATCTTCCGCGGGTGGCAATTCACCGGCCCGCATATTTATTTGAACAGACGGTACAATAAGTTTTGGCAAACTTAGCTCCGCATCTCGTTTGGTGCGTGCTTCGATATATTGTTCCCTGTTTTTACCAGCCAGATGAATATTATCTGCTTTTTGTTTGGCGACCGTCGTAACCCACTCATAATCGCGGCCACCGGGGCCATAATCATGACACATGTATAATGTTGTATCATCCGGTAGGGACAGAATACGCTGAATTGAATCAAAAAGCTGTGCCGCATCGCCACCCGGGAAATCGCAGCGTGCCGTGCCGAAATCAGGCATAAACATGGTATCACCAACAAAGCAGTTACCGTCTATTACGTATGTGATACAGGCGGGAGTATGACCGGGTGTATGGATAACACTTGCTTCAATTTCACCGATATGAAATGTGTCGCCATCGGAAAATAAATGATCAAATTGACGGCCATCTTTGGCAAAAGATTTTTCAGCGTTAAAAATTGGTGCGAAAGTTTTCTGGACGACTGAAACATTTTCGCCGATTGCGGTTCTGCCGCCAAGCTTTTCCTTAAGGTAGGGTGCACCAGAAAGATGATCCGCATGGACGTGTGTTTCAAGGATCCATTCACATTTTAGATTATTCGAATTTACATAATTAATGACCATGTCCGCTGATGCTGTCGATGTTCGGCCGCTATCCGGGTCATAGTCCAAAACACTATCAATGATGGCGCATTTATTCGTCGATGGGTCGGAAACCACGTATGTCACGGTATAAGTTGCTTGATCAAAGAAGGCTTTTACTTTTGCGTTGGACATTTTAAAGGCTCATTTATTACGAAGTTAGCTTATCATAGTTTTTATTCATCATGATTTCCATCATATTCGGGACGGGCATATCTTCATTGACCTTTGTCAAAAAACGAAGGAATTTTAATTGAATTCTCCCAGGTTCTACTTGTAAGCATTGACTTTGTTCTGATCAATTCAGTTTAAAGCTTAAAGAATAAATTTGGAAAGGTCCGATGTATCGGCAAGATCACCAATATGTTCCTTGATATATTTAGCATCAATTTTGATCGTAGCTGCTTTCATATCCGTAGCTTCAAAGCTGATTTCATCCAGTATTCTTTCCAGCACAGTATGAAGCCGACGAGCGCCAATATTTTCAACGCTTTCATTAATTCTTGCGGACATTCTGGCGATTTCGGAAATACCGTCATCCGTGAAATCAAGGGTTATATCCTCTGTTTTCAAAAGGGCGACATATTGTTTGATCAGACTGTAGTCCGGTTCAGTCAGGATATGTTTGAAATCATTTTCAGTCAGAGCCGCAAGTTCCACACGGATCGGCAGTCTCCCCTGAAGTTCAGGAAGTAAGTCCGAAGGCTTAGCCACGGAAAAAGCCCCTGATGCGATGAAAAGAATATGATCTGTTTTAATATTGCCGTACTTGGTGGATACGGTGCATCCTTCAATCAGCGGCAGTAGATCACGCTGCACGCCTTCACGGCTGACCTCACCACTGTTACGGTTTGCACGTCCGGCTATTTTATCAATTTCATCAATAAAAACGATACCTGATTGCTCAGTACTTTCGATAGCTTCGCGAATGATACTGTCTTCATCCAGCAATTTTTCACTTTCGTCATTGGCGAGCGTTTCAAGTGCGTCCTTAACGGATAATTTTTTCTTTTCCGTCTTTGGGCCAAACTGACTACCGAGAATATCACCCAGATTAAGCATACCCATGCTTGCTCCCGGCATGCCGGGGATGTCAAAAGATGGCATGGTTGTTGATTGGCGTTCGATTACATCAACCTCAATTTCCTTGTCATCAAGATCACCTTCACGCAGCATTTTTCTGAATTTTTGCCGGGTGTCTTCTGATGCGGTTTCACCCACGAGCGCATCCAGCACACGTTCCTCGGCAGAAAGCTCTGCTTTACTGACTACGCTGATTTTCTTTTTCTCACGAATAAGACTAATGGAAATTTCCATCAGGTCCCGGATAATTTGTTCCACATCACGACCTACATACCCAACCTCTGTAAATTTGGTGGCTTCAACCTTTACAAATGGTGCATTTGCAAGTTTTGCAAGGCGCCTTGAAATTTCGGTTTTGCCGACACCGGTCGGGCCGATCATAAGGATATTTTTTGGAAGCACTTCTTCCTTCATTTCCCCGGTGAGCTGCTGGCGTCTCCAACGATTACGAAGGGCAATTGCCATAGCGCGTTTGGCCGGGTTTTGTCCGATTATAAAACGGTCAAGTTCAGATACGATTTCACGCGGTGAAAAAGAAGTCATTCAATGAAACTCCAATGCTACTTAATGTCTAATGTTTCTACGGTAAGATTATCATTTGTATAAACGCATATGTCAGCGGCAATGCCAAGGGCGCGTCTGCCGATCTCTTCTGCATCGAGGGGCTGGTCCATAAGTGCTTTTGCAGCGGCAAGGGCAAAATTGCCACCGGATCCAATCGCAATAAGGCCGTCGGCAGGTTCAAGCACATCTCCGGTTCCCGTAAGGATGAGGGATACATCCTTGTCAACAACCGCCATCATGGCTTCCAGACGGCGCAGATAACGATCAGTCCTCCAATCCTTGGCCATTTCAACACAAGCACGCGTAAGCTGACCGTTAAAACGTTCCAGTTTTTCTTCAAGTCTTTCAAAAAGGGCAAATGCATCCGCTGTTGAACCGGCAAAACCGGCAATCACGTTTCCGTCACCAATACGGCGAACTTTTTTTGCGTTTGCCTTGATTACTGTATTGCCAAGCGAGACTTGCCCGTCACCAACGACCACCACTTTGTCACCTTTGCGAACACTTAAGATCGTTGTGCCGCGCCATCCTGTTGGTTGATCAGTCATATATCAATTGTCCATTTTATTAGTTTGTATGAAATAACAAATGGGGAATTTTTTGGTTCCGGTCAAGGGTCATATTGTTTTTTAGCAAAAAATTGCCTTTATGTGCGCCAAAAGCTGGCACTTGGACTAAACTACTGCTATATGTCATGCAAAATCGATAAAGTTCCAGTTAAGGAGGTATAAATGCGCACAGCAACAGTAGAGCGCACAACCAAGGAAACATCTGTTTCTGTCACAATAAATCTGGATGGTACAGGCGTTTACGATGTGGATACCGGTATCGGATTTCTTGATCATATGATGGAACAGTTATCCCGCCATAGTTTGATTGATATTACACTTAGGGCTAAGGGGGATACTCATATCGATTTTCATCATACAACAGAAGATGTGGGCATTGTGATTGGACAGGCCGTGGCTGATGCGCTTGGTGATCTTCGTGGTATTACGCGTTATGGAAATGCCATTATCCCGATGGATGAAACATGCACAAGATGCTCGGTTGATATTTCCGGTCGTCCGTTTATCGTTTTTAATGTGAACTTCACCCGGGACAAACTCGGTGAAATGGATACGGAACTTTTCCTCGAATGGTTTCGTGCCTTTGCACATGGTGCGGGGATGACACTTCATGTGGAAAATATGTACGGTGAAAATAACCATCATATTATTGAAAGCAGCTACAAGGCACTTGCCCGTGCAATGCGACAGGCGATTGAAATTGATCCTCGTAAATCGGATGCCATTCCTTCAACCAAAGGCATGCTTGGTGGCAAGTCCGACTAGGCTTTAAAAATGAAAACTGTCATAATTGATTATGGTTCCGGTAATCTGCGTTCAGCGGAAAAATCAACGGTGCGGGCAGCCGCAGGCCTTGATATGGAAGTACTTGTTACATCCAAACCCGAAGATGTTATTACTGCGGACCGGATTATACTGCCTGGTGTTGGTGCATTTGCTGATTGTATGAGCGGTCTTTGTGCGCTTGACGGGATGCGGTACGCACTCGAAGAAAAAGTTCTTAAAAAAGGAACACCGTTTTTAGGTATTTGTGTGGGTATGCAGTTGCTTGCGGATGAAGGGGTGGAACATGGCATCACAAAAGGGCTGGGCTGGATTGGCGGAAGTGTTGAAGCGATTCGTGCACCTGGCTTAAAAGTGCCGCATATGGGGTGGAATGATCTGATTATTGAACAGTCCGACCATCCGGTACTTGCAGGTATAAAAAACGGCGATCACGTTTATTTTGTACATAGTTATCATTTTAAAATAAATGATGACAAAAACAGCTTGGCGCAGGTGGATTACGGTGGCTATATTAACGCAATTATTGGCCGTGACAATATTATCGGTACGCAATTTCATCCTGAAAAAAGCCAGGCCGTTGGACTTAGGCTGATTGAAAACTTCTTGAAATGGTCACCATAACAATGAGCGAACAGGAAAAAGAAAAAAAAGGGCCACGATTAAGTGTCGACGAAGTCACAACGCTGGACAATGTTGATATATTGGAGCTTTGTGAAACGACGCGTGTTGCAATCCTTGCCCATGAAGGGTTTAACTGGCTTACGCCCCCACCGGAGAAAACACTGGAAAGTTTCTGGAAAGGTGTTTTTATTATCCCGGAACGCACCCTGATCATCGCAAGGATGGACGGTCAGATCGCGGGATGTTGTCAGCTTGTGCAGCCCCCAAAAAATAATGAAGCCGGTGCCTTTCGTGGTAGCATTGAAACTTTTTTCCTTGCACCGTGGGCCCGTGGTCATAACCTTGCAAAGGCCATGTTACAAAAAGCAGAAGATGTGGCACGTGAAAAAGGGTGTCGTACGCTGGAATGTCATATGGCATCCGACCAGCATGCTGCAATTGCCATATGTGAATGGATTGGAATGGACCGATGGGGTATCAAGGAACGTTATGCCCGTATCAATGACCTATTTGTTCCCGGGTATTATTATTCTAAAAATTTGGACTGACGATGATTTTATTTCCAGCCATTGATCTGAAGGACGGTAAATGCGTACGCCTTCATAAAGGTGAAATGGAGCAGGCTACCGTTTTTAATGATAATCCGGGTAATCAGGCCAGAAAGTTTGAAGAGGCGGGGTGTGACTGGCTGCATCTGGTGGATCTTAATGGTGCCTTTGCCGGGCATCCCGTAAATGGTGATGCCGTAGACAGTATTCTTGCGAAAGTAAAAATTCCGGTGCAGCTTGGTGGTGGCATTCGTGATGTTGCAACAATCGCAAACTGGATTGAAAAAGGCATCAGGCGTGTGATCCTTGGCACCATCGCCCTGCGTAATCCATCCATTGTTATAGAAGCTGCGAAAGAATTCCCGGGCAAGGTGGCGGTGGGTATTGATGCGCGAAACGGTATGGTTGCTGTGGAAGGATGGGCGGAAACGTCCGATATATCCGCAGTGGAACTGGGTAAGAAATTTGAAGATGCCGGTGTAACGAGCATTATTTATACGGATATTGACCGGGACGGAACCATGGAAGGGCTTAATGTTAAAGGCACAATAGACCTTGCCAATGCGTTATCAATTCCGGTTATTGCGTCTGGCGGTGTTGCATCAATTAACGATTTAAAAATCCTGAAAGAGGCTGCTGAAGATGCAAAAGGCACAATTGAAGGGGCGATATCCGGGCGCGCACTTTATGATGGCAGCCTTGATATAAAAGAAGCTCTGGCCTTTTTACGGGGGGATATATCATGCTAAAGGCGCGCATCATACCCTGCCTTGATGTAAAAGATGGACGTGTGGTCAAAGGCGTTAATTTCGTCGACCTTCGGGATGCCGGTGATCCGGTAGAACAGGCGAAAATTTATGATGCGGCAGGGGCTGATGAACTTTGCTTTCTGGATATCACGGCATCAAGTGACAACCGGGATATTATTCTGGATGTTGTGCGTCAGACAGCAGAGCAATGTTTTATGCCGTTAACGGTTGGTGGTGGTGTCCGTGATGAAGAGGATGTAAGAAAACTTCTTCTTGCCGGTGCAGACAAGGTTTCCGTGATGACAGCGGCCGTGAAACGTCCGGAACTTGTCCGGGAGCTTGCTGAAAAATTCGGCTCGCAATGTATTGTTGTAGCGATCGATGCCAAATCGGTCGGGCCGGATAAATATGAAGTTTTTACCCACGGCGGGCGTGAACCAACAGGTATAGATGCCGTTGAGTATGCAGAAAAGGTCGCGGCATATGGGGCAGGGGAAATATTGCTGACATCCATGGATAGGGACGGTACCAAAAGCGGTTTTAATATTGACCTGACACGTGCTATTGCTGACAGCGTGTCTATACCCGTGATTGCTTCCGGGGGAGTCGGTACACTGGAACATATGGTTGAAGGTGTCAGGGATGGTCATGCAACAGCTGTCCTTGCAGCATCCATTTTTCACTTTGGCGAATATAGTATAGAAGAATGCAAACGGTATATGGCAGATGCAGGAATTGAGGTAAGGATTTAACATGACTGAGAAACAGGATATATTAAAAACTCTCGAAAAAGTAATTGAAAGCCGCAAAAATGATGCGCCGGATAATAGCTATGTGGCATCCCTTTTTTCAAAAGGGCGCAAAAAAATAACCCAGAAAATAGGCGAAGAAGCGGTTGAGCTTTGTATTGCCGCAGCACACAATGATAAAATGGATGTTGTTTCCGAATCCGCTGACCTTCTGTTTCATATGATGGTACTATGGTCCGATATGGGTCTAAAACCGGAAGACATATTTGATGAGCTTTGCCGCCGTGAAGGGGTATCGGGGATTGAAGAGAAAAAAGCTAGAGGGGAATTTATCGATGGCTTATGATCAGAATAATGTTTTTGCGATGATTTTGCGTGGTGAAATCCCCTGTAAAAAGATATACGAGGATGAATTTGCCCTTTCATTTAACGATATCAATGCACAGGCACCTGTTCATGTTCTTGTGATCCCGAAAGGTGAGTATGTCAGCATGGCTGATTTCAGTGCAACTGCATCACCTGAAGAAATTACCGGTTTTTTCCGGGCTGTTGGTGAAACAGCAAGGTTGCTTGATCTGGAAAAAGATGGCTACCGTCTTATCGCCAATACGGGCTCAAACGCACATCAGGAAGTACCCCACCTTCATTTTCATATTTTAAGCGGAAAAAAACTTGGGCCGATGCTTAGCCGTTAGGAATTTTCCTTAACAAATTTCTTTAAGTCAATATCCGGCCGCGCCCCCATATGGGTAATTACTTCGCCAGCGACAAGATTTCCGATGGCACCACATTCGCCGATTGCTTTTCCCTGTGATAATCCATAAAGAAAACCTGCCGCAAACAGATCACCGGCACCTGTTGTATCGACAAGGTTTTTGACATTTCGCCCCTGAACATGACCAATTTCATTTTTATCCGTTACAATACATCCTTTTGCCCCACATGTAATTGCGGCAATATTACAATCTTTTTGGACCTGCAGTGCAGCTTCATTCAAATCATAGGTTCCATAAAGCATCTTGATTTCATCTTCGTTGGCAAAAAGAATATCAACGTCATTTCTCACTAGATTTAAAAATTCGCTGCGGTGGCGATCAACGCAAAAGGGATCAGAAAGAGTTAATGACACCTTGTTTCCGGCACTATGGGCAATTTGAATGGCTTTTCGAAATGCGGCCTTGGCTGCTTCGGGATCCCAAAGATATCCTTCCAGATAAGTGATTTTTGAAGCGCGAACCGTTTCTTCATCAATATCATCCATAGTCAAATTCACGCATGCACCCAGATAGGTGCACATGGTTCTTTCAGCATCCGGCGTTACAAGCACAAGGCAATGTGCGGTTGCGGGCCCGCTCGTCGCTGGTGCCGTTTTAAAATTTGCCCCCAGTGCGTTTATATCGTGGCGAAAAACATTGCCAAGCTGATCGTCATGAACTTTACCGATATAGGCGGTATCAATTCCCATAGATGCAAGCCCGGCTATTGTATTTCCAGCGGAACCACCGGAGCATTCAATGCACTGGCCAAGCTTTTCGTAGATTGCATGTGCTTCCTGCTCACTAACAAGCTGCATACTTCCTTTAATAAGTTTTTCTGAATTTAAGAAGTTATCATCAACATTGGTAAGTACGTCCACTATTGCATTTCCAATGCCAAGTACATCATATTTCGAAGTCATATTTTTTCCTGATTTAACTGATAATTACCCCATAGATAGTGAAAAATAAGAAATATGTAAACTTAGATTATGTCTTGCTTTTTTTGGCTGGACTGCCATATATTTTAAGTAAGGGCGTAGAGAAATTAGTTAGGATTGACAGACGTGAGCAAACTAGTCACGGCAATTGAACGTACTGGCCAACAAATTTTTGACCGCGCTTTTCTTAAAGTTTTCCTCCTCGGGCTGGTAACAACTGTTGGTGCCATCATTATTGCCTATCTAGCAGCAAATGAAATAATGAAAGAAATACCGGGCTATCAATCCGATTGGGAATGGTGGGAAGATTTTGTCAATTGGATAATGGGTTACACAGTTGATATCGCTTTTTTTATTATTCTTTTTTTCTCCTTTGCACCAATTTCTACAATTTTTGTATCTATCTATCTGGATGATATCGTTGATAGTGTCGAAGATCGCTTTTATCCGGAAAATAAAGCTAACAAAAGGCTTGGTATCCCGAAGCTTGCCTTTCTTGCCAGCAGGATCGCGTTGCTTGTAGTCGTGTTGAATATTATTGTGATCCCTCTTTATATAATTTTTTTCTGGGTACCTTTTTTGCCAATAGGAATTTTCTATTTGTTAAATGGTTATTTACTTGGATTGGGTTATTATGAGATGGTTGCTGTCAGACATATGGGAATTAAAGAGGCAGGAATCCATCGAAGATCAATCCGCGGGGTAGTACTGGGAGTTGGACTTATAATGACTTTTTTATTCATGGTGCCCATTGTTCAATTGATTGTTCCTATAATTGGCGCAGCATTAATTTGTCATTTGTTTCATATGAGCAGGTTCGAGGAAACATGAAGAAAATAATAAGCATTTTAGCTGTTTTAATATTGTCCGCATGCGGGCCTGAGCAAAAGTTAGTTGAGACCCCACCACCTGCAGAAGCAGAAACATTGGCATCTGAGCCAGCCCCATTACCCGATATTGTTGAAAAACCGAAACCGGCCGAGCCGCGTTTTCAAATGGCTAATATTAAGGGGCTTCAAAAATCAAGTGTTGAGGATATCCTTGGGTTACCGTCACTGAAACGTGTTGAAAAATCAGCAGAAGTATGGCTATACGACAATCAATTCTGTAATGCCCATATCTATTTCTATGAAAATGACAATAGTGACCTACAAGTGGAATATGTGGAAACGTCAGAAGAAAAAAATCTTATGGTCCTTGAAGGGCAGCGGGCGGATTTCTGTATATCCACATTTCTTAAGGATTAATCAGGAAGTTGCGTTTTTTCCTTGAATGCACATAAATCTTCCACCGGGCAGGTAGGGCAACTCGGTGTTCTCGCTTTACAGATATAGCGCCCGTGTAAAATCAGCCAGTGATGGGCATGTCTTGCGAATTCCTTTGGTATTTTCTTTTCCAGTTTAAGCTCCACTTCAAGCGGTGTCTTGCCCGGTGCCATTTTGGTTCGGTTGGAAACACGAAATAAATGAGTATCCACAGCGATAGTTGGATGACCAAATGCGATATTAAGGACCACATTGGCTGTTTTTCGACCAACACCGGGCAGTTTTTCAAGATCCTGGCGATTTTCAGGTACGATGCCGTCAAATTCATCCACTAGTATTTGTGCGGCTTTGATAACATTTTTGGCCTTGGTGTTAAAAAGCCCAATGGTTTTGATATATTCCTTTAATTTCTTCTCACCAAGGTCAAGCATATCCTGAGGTCTGGAAACTACCTTGAACAGGTCTTTTGTTGCCTTGTTAACACCAACGTCAGTTGCCTGCGCCGATAGAGCAACCGCGACCACCAATGTGTATGGATTGGTGTAATCTAGTTCCCCCTTGGGTTCAGGATCACGTTCTTCTAGTCGGCGAAAAAATTCATGTATATCTGCTTTTTTCATACTGTTCCTTTTTAAATTTCAACATAATTTGTTGTAGTAAGAATTGGAAGCTTCAAAAATAGAAAATGTGTATGTAAGATAACCATATGGAAGCAAAAAATGAAAAAATCTGGTTTGAACAATTCATAGTACCCAGAAGGTCTCTAGGTCCTAAAGGTTTCAGAATTTTAATGGGAGTCATTATTTCATTAAGTTTTGCGATTGGCTTATTTTTTTATTCACTTGGTGCCTGGCCAATAACGGGTTTTTTTGGTCTTGATGTGTTCCTCATATATTGGGCTTTCAAATTACATTATCGTTACGGTAAAGCGGTGGAAATCATCCGTATTGTTGGTGATCAGCTAACAATTACACGTATTGATCATAAAGGAAGGAGGCAGGATTTTGCATATAGCTCATATTGGGTAAATGTAAGGATGTCCAGACCGCCCAATGTATCAGAATTGAGCGATGAACAGTTACTTGAAGCAAGATCCCATGGAAAGGGTACCTTCTTTGGTGTAAATCTTACGCAGGAAATGAGGCGTGAATTATTGAATTCACTTTCAAGGGCACTTAGAGACTGTAAAAATAGTAGGCAGTAGAGATTTTATTTACGGACCGGTTTTGCCGGAATTCCCACAACAGTCTCTCCCGCTTTTACGTCCTTTAAAACAACATCATTGGCGCTAACACGGCAATGATCACCAAGCGTTACATCGCCTATAATTTTGGCCCCGGCACCGATATCAACATGACCGCCAATTTTAGGAAACTTTCCGTCAATAGTAGCGATGGTCACCTATTGAAACAGGAGGCAATTGGGTCCGATAACGGCTTTGGGACGGATAACAATTCCATTGGGATGCGGAATAAGAAGTTCGCCACCAATGTCGCAAGTCAGATCAATTTCTGCACCACATACAACCGACCAGAATCTATATACCAGAACCCAATATTTTGACCTCAGATCAGCAAATAGTCCGCCGTTCTTTTTTAATGCCTGATAACGCCTTATTGCCCTCAAAAGTTTTCTGCCGGGATCCCAGAACTTTCTCCAGTCCGGATTTTCTGCAGATACATCATTCATCATTAAGTCCCAGTAAATCACCCATATTATATAGTCCGGTCTGCTGATTATTTATCCAGATTGCGGCTTGTAGTGCGCCACGCGCAAAGATTGATCTGTTTGTTGCTTTATGCGCAAGCTCGACACGTTCATCGTCTGCCATAAAACTTACAACATGATCTCCCGCGACATTGCCGCCTCTTGACTATGAAAACCCGATAGTGCCTTTTTTTCTATTTTGATTAATACCGCAATATGTGTCCTGTTTTATGTCTTCCAGCTTTTTATTTCTTCCGGTCGCTGCTTCACGCCCCAATGATAAAGCTGTTCCGGACGGGGCATCAACCTTATGACGATGATGTGTTTCGTGAATTTCTATATCGAAATCGTCCCCTAATATCGACGCAGCTTTCCGGGTCAAATAAAATAATAAATTTACACCGAGCGAATAATTTGATGCATAAACGATAGAGGTTTTTTCTGATGCAAGTTTAATGGCCTTTTCATCTTCAGAGCTTAATCCGGTTGTTCCTATGACAAGCTTTGTTCCATATTTGGATGCAAGTGAGGCATGCATCACCGTTGCGGTAGGGCAGGTAAAATCAAAAACAACATCAGAATTTTTGAAAATATTTTCTGTATCAGAAGATATTTTTGTTGTTGTTTCTTCACCAGTATGGGGATGTTTTATGAATTGGCCAATTTTGGCGATTATCCCGCATCTCAGTGCCGGCAACAAGTATCGTTTTTTCATGATTCAGGGTTTCTGCTGTTAATGCAAGTCCCATTCGACCAAGGCAGCCAACGATCCCTATTTTGACAAGCGACATTCTTTTATACTCCTGTTGAACCCTTGATAAATATTAAAGGAAGATTTGCAAAGATCAATTTGATTGTGGAGTAATTACGTGAACTGATATAAACTTATTAAAACACAGAAAGAATATTGGATTTCAATATGAGTATAATTATCATTTCGGTTATTTTCATGCTTATCATAATCATAAGAAGTTATATTCATATCGATAATAATTCTGTGACTTTTAGAGACCTTGTTAAAACATCAATTCCGGCGGTAGTAGGCATAATATGTTTAACTGTGCGATCAACTTATTTTGCACTTCCGGAAGATGCGATGGTTTCTGCAGAATATATGACATATAGAAACATCCTGATGGCGGTATTTCTTGCGATGATGGGATATATTGTCAGAACCGGCGTTTATAGTGTGGTGTTTTTTTACGGGAATAGAAATTAATGCAAGATATCAGGCTTCGTGACTTTTATATAGTTTCTCAAAGTTAAGCCTTAATGCATTTGCTGTTACGATTATTGAAGAAAGTGACATTGCAATTGCCGCTATCATTGGCGTAATCATACCAGCAGCGGCAAAAGGCACAGCAATGATGTTATAAATTCCCGCCAAGGCAAAATTCCAAAAGACAAGTTTTTTACTGGCGAGTGAGATTTGGAAGGCTCTTATTATTGATTCCATGCGTTGAGACTGGAAGATAAAATCAGCTGCGTTCTGACTTACCTCTGCCGCATTTGAGGGTGAAATTGATATATTTGCTGCCTTAAGGGCCGGGGCATCATTTATGCCGTCACCTATCATGAGAACCTTGCTGCCATTTAATTTCATTCGTTCTATGACTTCAATTTTATCCTGCGGTTTGCAGGAATATTTATAGCGGCTAAGTCCAAGTTCCTGTGCTGCTTCTTCGACAACATCCTTTCTGTCACCGGATAGCAGGATAACTTTCATTTGCCTGCGAATAAACCATCCCACAATATCATGCGCATCTGCACGCATCCGGTCCTTAAAGCAGAAAAGGACGGGTTGTGCCCCTTTAACGCTCAGCCAGAGTTCACTGTAACGGTTATTAGGTAAATAGTTTGCATGAATACCACACCATTCCCTGTTACCTAATTTTACATCAAGTCCGTTTATAGTAGTTTGAAGCCCCATTCCCGGTTCTTCAAATACTTCACTATCTGATGCTAAAGTTGGAATGTTTCTTTCGTGGCAGGCTACGATGAGTGCCCGGCAAAGAGGGTGGCTGGAAGATTTTGCTACACTTGCAGCTAATTCGAGCGTAAACGGCGTCACGGCCTCATCATCGGCGTTGGCAAGTTCTGGCTGTCCCAAAGTCAGCGTTCCGGTTTTGTCAAAAATGACTGTATCAATGTCAGCCAGTCTTTCAAGTCCGTCAGCAGCTTTTACCAGAACACCGGAAGTGAACAGCCGACTTGATGCCACAACCTGTACCACTGGTACGGCAAGCCCTAATGCACAGGGGCAGGTAATAATAAGCACTGCAATTGCATTGGTCAGTGACGCTTCCCAACCTATGGATGACAGAAAGTACCATCCCAGAAATGTTGAGAGAGCAAGAATGTGAACAACAGGGGCATAAATTCGCGCGGCACGATCCGCGATGCGTACATATTTTGCACGTCCCTGTTCCGCTGTTTCCATTAATTCAATGATTTCATCGAGGAGGGTTTCTCCTGATGTTGAATCAATCTTAATCTTTAATTTGCCGTTTATATTAATTGTGCCAGCATACACAGCACTGCCATTTTGTACTTTTTGTGGGAGTGTTTCTCCTGTCACTAAGCTGGTATCGATGTCTGATGTTCCGGCAATCACGGTTCCGTCAACAGGTATCCTGCCGCCTGCAATCACCTGGATAGTCTGACCAGGGACCAGTAATTCTATTGCGACTTCGTCTGTTTTGTCATCCTCATGAACAAGAATGGCGGTGGAGGATTTATAGCTCATCAGATCATGCGCAACACTTCTGGCCTGATTTCGCATTTTATGATCAAGGTACCTGCCAATCAGCAGAAAAAATAATAACATGACAGCGGCATCATAATATGTAGTTTCGCTGCCAATATATGTCTGAAAGACACTCATGCCACAAGTGAGGATAACGGCCATAGAAATAGGCACATCCATGTTCAGCCTGCCGCCTTTTATTGCGGTAAACGCGGAACGGAAAAACGGTATGCCAGAAAAGGCGGCACCAGGGATGGTGATAATAGCGGCAAGCCATTTATCAAGCCATATATTTGATACACTCCGAATATCGATTTTTGATATAATAAATGGCAGCAGCATAACCAGAGCGGAGGTTACAGCCGCTATTGACATGGCTCTTAACAGAGACTTGCCAATTTTGTCCTCTTTATTCAAATGATCAGAAGATTTGAAGGGAAAAGCTTTAAAACCAATTTTTTCAAGTGCACTAATAACTTCATTAGTTCTTTCTGCTGAAGATCGCGTTTCTTTTTTCCATTCAATTGCCAGTCTTTGCGTACTTAAATTTACACGGGCGTAGTTTATATTGTCATTGGCACTTAGCGTGCCTTCAATTTCCCTGATGCACTTGGGACAATGCAGTCCTTCAACAACAAAATGCTCAATATTAAACATTTTTTGAGAGGATTGATGCATGACGTTGCCTTTAATAATTTCTGACAATAAATAATATACAAAAATAAGGTATTTTTATGAATTAACAATAATAAATATTTGTTACTACCGAGTTGCAAATATTTCTGTGTTTACTCTGTGCCAATAAAATTAATTAAAATTGTAAACATTAATTTACGTGGCTTTCAAACTTTATACATATTAAAAAAAATTGGGCGTTAATAAGTGAAAATATCAAGTGATTATATAAGTGAGTAAAATAGAAGTTAAGGAGTGATTATGGTAACCGGAGAAAGTAATAAGGGTAAGTATCCTTTAAAAGGGGACATTGAGTATAAGCGTGAATTAGCTAAACAGCTGATTAAGCGATTTGGTGTTACAGCAGCAAGACAAACTTGCATTCAAAATAAATGGGATGAAGTTCTTCAAGCATTGAAT
>JAYODU010000004.1:0-214982 GCA_038106445.1 Kordiimonadaceae bacterium
CCAGACCTCATGGAGCACACGGGGGAAAATCGCCCTATGAATCTTTGAGAGAAAAATTATTATGAATAAATGAGGAGCCCTGCCAGTGAGTATCTATTACAATCAAAATTCTAAAGCCTACTGACCTAAAGATAGCGAGATTTCCTGTATGGCACGGTTAGCTTTAAATGGATATGCTTCGCATATAAACCACTAGCACTCACTAGTTAAATGTTTGATTTTATGGAGTAAAAATTGTGGTTGTTTGTCCCCGGACACCACCTTCATTTTATTCGCAATTACAATGTGATCTGGCCCATACCCTAGAGGTCATCGGGAATACCGTGAACAACTTTACCACCAAACAGGGTCAGCAATACTTTCGTATCTGAAATTTTCGATGTTTCGATATCAAACAAATTCTGATCCAAGACAACCAGGTCAGCAAGCTTACCTACCTCAATCGAGCCTGTTTCATCTTCCTGCTTATTCACGAAGGCCGCGTTAATGGTAAAGGCTTCTATGGCTGACTGAACACTGATCCGTTCGTGTGGTGTAAATTCAGGATAAGGTTCGTCAAGCGCACCAAGCCGGGTAACTGCCGTTTCAATCTGTAAATAGGGATTGGCCGTTGAAACCGACCAGTCACTGCCAAAGGCGACAGTGGCACCGGTATCCAGAATAGTCTGGATAGGATACATCCAGTTTGTGCGTTCCTCACCAATAGCGGGCAGGTTCAAATCTACCACATATTCATCCGCCGCCGCCCAGTAGGGTTGAAAATTCGCGACCACATCAAGCGCTTTAAAACGGGGGATGTCATCAGGATGAATGATCTGTAAATGTGAAATATGGTGTCTGTTTCCGCGGGGGCCATTAACATTCCGGGCATATTCAATCGAATCAAGGCTTTGCCGGATCGCCGCATCCCCGATTGCATGAAAATGCGCCTGAAAACCCGCCGCATCCAGTTCCGCAACGACCTGCTTTAAAAATTCCGGGTCGATCATCGGGATACCCTTGGTTCCGCCTCCCTCCAGATATGGTTCCAACATGGCGGCCGTATAATTTTCAAGCACTCCATCCTGCATAATTTTGACAGTTGTCGCATCAACATTACCTTTGGAAAATTCATTTCTCAATTCTATAAAATTTTGGATTTGCTCAAGGCCTGCGTCGCGTTCCCACCACTGGGAAGCAACCACATGCAGATCAAGTTCATCAACTGCATCCAAAGCCGCATAAGTTTCAAAATCCCGCCGAAAGACGGAAGCATCCTGAATTGATGTTATGCCATAAGAATGAAGCATTTCCATCGTATGCCTTAGCCCGGCTATTTTCATTTCGAGTGATACAGGAGGCACATGATTTTCCATTAATGACATAGCTCCTTCCTGCAGACTGCCAATGAGTTCCCCGCTGACGGGATCACGATCGATTATTCCATCCGTCGGATCGGGGGTTTCCTTGGTAATACCTGCAATTTCAAGGGCCTTGCTATTTGCCCATCCGCTGTGGCCATCCCGCGATGCGAGATACACTGGCCGGTCAGGCACCAATTCATCAAGAATAGCTTTGTTGGGCGCGCCACCCGCACCGAAGACGGCCATCGACCATCCACCGCCAAGGATCCATTCCAAATCCGGATTTGCACTGGCATATTCAGCAATCGCTTCGCGGTATTCATCCAGTCCTGCAAGATCGTTAAGATCACAACTTAGAGCTTCCACCCCACCCATAATTGGATGGATGTGGCTATCCTGCAATGCGGGTAACATCATACGCCCATGAAGATCAAAGGTTTCTGTTTCATCACCAATATAATCTGTTGCTTCCACCGTACTCCCCACAAAAGTAATCCGGCCATCCGTTATCGCAACGGATTGAGCCCACCTGCGATCATCATCAACCGTATATATGCGGCCATTTGTGTAAACGATATCTGCACTTTCATGGTCCGCTGACGGCGAATCTGTGGGTCCGCATGCTGCGATCGGTATTATTAGACTTGCAATGACTATTAACGGCCAATTTGTTGTTTTTCTGATTTTATGCATATTCTGATTTCTCATTAAATAAATTGAGCTTGCACTAACCTATTGAGAAAGGCAATGGAGTGATTTTGAAAATTGAAATTTAAATATATAGGTTGCATATAATTAATTTATATATATTATATATAGTATGTTGATAATAAATACTACTTTAATAAGATAAATTAATTGATAATATTATTAATAATTGCATTACATTTTAAAACTCTTCTCATAGCACATCAGAAACGAAGGAGGTTATAATGAAAGTAAAACCATATATACTAGCAATCCTGATGTTAGTTGGGTGCGCTACAGGAAATTATCAGAGTTATAATGGTGGCATCGGGTATCAGAATACGAAAATTAATTCCAGTGAGTATCTAGTGACCTATACAGGAACAAGCACGACGAACATAGAGAAAGTGAATGATTTTGCGCTGTTAAGAAGTGCTGAATTGACGTTGGAAAGTGGATATAAATATTTTGTTATTAATGACGCCAAAAATAATCGTGATCTATTAAGAAGTAGTCGTAACACATCAACAGAGGTGGCTATTCGTGATAATAGCATGCCATCGATGCCTGGAACATGGGCTGGATCAAGCAGTCCGAAAGCAAAAAGTGAGTTGAGCATCCAAATGCATAATAGTCAATCGAATGGAAATACATATGATGCTAAAATGACACGTAAATCGATCTTGGATAAATACGCCATAGAAAATGAAGATACGTGATAATTAGCAAAAACCAAATGGTATTCTCAGATTGATCAGTTTAATTTTTTTCAAGCTCGGCACTTGGATAAAACCGACAAGTCTTTTTTGTTTATTCAGAGTTATATTTTTAACATGAGTGCAATATCCATAACATTGGCACCCGTTGGCCCGGTAATAAACTGATGGCCGCTTTGATTTAAAAAATTCGCTGAATCTGCGCGCACGATTGCTTCATCCACATCCGGGTAACGGTAGGTATTCCCATCCACATAGCCGCCCGCTGCATTGGTCGGACCGTCTGTGCCGTCCGTTCCGGCAACCAGAAAGAATAAATTTGATTTTCCCTGTGCAAGGCGTGCCAATAATAAAGCAAGCGCCTGATTGCGCCCGCCCTTACCCGGATTATCAGGAAGCTTAATTGTTGGTTCGCCCCCGAAAATATACAGCCCCGACGGACCGTCCTGCACTGTTTGATAAATATTTTGCGAAACGTCTTCAATATCTCCATAAAGGCATTCTTCATTTTTAATTGTATTTATGCCCATTAATTTTGCCTGTTTGACGATGGCATCACGGGCGACTTTGTTTGACGCAACAACATGGCTTTGATAGCCATTATCCACCGTGCCTTTTGCACCAATACCGGAACCGATCACCGACATTGCATCACCCTGAACATCGGATATTGCAAGCACTTCGACAGACATCCCTTTAAAATGAGAAAGTAGCCCGCCATTTTTTATTGTCGATATTTCTGCGCGCTTTTTATTTATGGCTTTAATATCATCACCGCCGGCAAGGCACTCTGCATTTAAGGCAATCAGTTCTTCCAGACTTAGACCATCCTTTAAATTTTCAACCATTGCTGATGCCCCACCAGACACCAGCATCAGCAATGTTGATTGATCATCCATTCCTTCAATGAACTTTATCGCCCCCCGCCCCGCTTCCAGTGAGATCGCAGCAGGCATCGGATGAGCACTTTCAATGATTTTTATATTATGATGTTCCACAAGGTCACCATCAATATGCCCATATTTGGTAATGATCAGGGCATGGCTATTTATTTTAAAATCTTCAGGCAAACCCAGATACATTGAACAGGCGGCTTTGCCGATTGCAAGAATTCTGTCCGGTTTTTTTAAACGGTTGACCCTACAAAAATCCTGCACGGATATCTTGCCCCGAACCGCATCAAGTCCAGCATGAAATAATTTTTCCAAAATGTGCCGCTGATCACTACTCAATATATAACCGCCTTTCCCATTAGAATTTTATGCCACCAATGTAGAACTGATACAAGAAGCAGCAACATTCAATAGTTTTCATTTCAGTTTTTCGGGTGTAAGGTGGGCTATATTTTTCCAAGCGGATATTCATTTAAGATGAAAATTTTCAAAATTATAATAACCCCGGTACTTATATTGTTATTCCTATCAGGATGCGACCCTATGACAGAGCCCCCTTCACGAATTTCCACATCATCATTTGGGACAATGCCGGATGGCCAACCCGTAACATCCTATAGACTTGAAAACAGGCTTGGTTCGCAAATTGAGATCATTGATCTGGGCGGGATTATCACTTCACTAGTCGTTGCCGATAAAAATGGTGATTTTAGTGACATTGTGCTCGGGCTGGATACACCAGAGCAATATATATCGGACAGCCCCTATTTTGGTGCCATCGTTGGCCGATATGCCAACAGGATTGCGAACGGCAAATTTTCCATTGATGGCAACGAATATTCGCTTGCAACCAATAACGGGCCCAATGCGCTTCACGGTGGTATTGTCGGGTTTGACAAAAAAATTTGGAACGCCGAAACATTTGAAAATGATACAAGTGCTAGCATCAGACTTTCTTTAACCAGCCAGGATGGTGATGAGGGATACCCCGGTACATTATCAGCACAGGTGGAATATATTTTTGATGATGAAAACCGTTTAACGATTAATTATTCGGCCACAACAGACAAAACAACGGTTTTAAATATGTCGCAGCACAGTTATTTCAACCTCGACGGTCATGCGTCAGGCAGTATTGAAAGTATGGAGCTGATGTTAAACGCATCCCATTATACACCCGTTGATCAGACCCTGATCCCAACAGGTGAAATTGCACCCGTTGAAAACACCCCTATGGATTTCAGAAACGCCAAACCCATCGGGCAGGATATTAATAATGACTTTGAACAGCTGCAATTCGGTGGCGGGTATGATCATAATTGGGCCCTTGATAAAGAAATAGAAAATGAGATCAGTCTTGCAGCACGCGTTGTTTCGCCAAAATCCGGCAGAATGCTTGAAGTATATACCGACCAGCCGGGCATCCAGTTTTATACGGGTAATTTCCTTGAAAACGGGCATCAGGGTAAAAATGGAACAACATACAATTACCGTGGCGGTTTTTGTCTTGAAACGCAGCATTTCCCCGATAGCCCCAACCATAATAATTTCCCGCCAACCTTGCTGATGCCCGGCGAAGAATTCAGCAGCACGACAATTTTTAAATTTTCGCTAATCGATTAAAGTTGCAAAAAACACTTACCACCAGATGGTATAAAGTGCCGCAACAATGGCGCTTACGCATAAGCCGCCAATGAGAAATGATCTTCTGACCGAATAATCGACATCCTGATTTGATATTGTGTTATTGGCATTTTTATCCGGATGCACGTAAGATAATATTATCGCCGCCACACCACACAAAATAAACACAAGTCCCACCCGATCCATGAAGGGCAGCTCTGGCCAGAACTGCCGAAATAGTACTGAAAGCACAAAAGAACCTATACCGGCGGCAAGCGCGCTATTGGCGGTCGCACGGTCCCAGAATAACCCAAGCAGAAAAATCACAACAATTCCCGGTGTAAAGAAGCCGGTAAATTCCTGTATGAATTGAAAAGCCTGGGTAAAATTTCCAAGCAGTGGTTTTGCCGTAATGACCGCAATAACCATCGCCATCAATGCAACGATCCTTCCTATCATCACAAGTTTGGTTTCACCCGTTTGATGTTTCATCGCTTTATAAATATCCATTGTGAAAATGGTGGATATTGAATTCATCATCGAACCAAGCGATGATAAAATCGCAGCAATAAGCGCCGCAAAAACCAAACCTTTTATACCCGCCGGGAGCAATTTCATCATTTCGGGGTATGCCTGATCAGATGCTTCAATATCGGGAACAAGCACCGCCGCTGCAATGCCGGGTAAAACCACAATCACCGGCATAAGAATTTTCAGAGAAGCCGCAAATACGATCCCCTTTCGCGCTTCATGTATATCCTTTGCTGCCAGGGCACGCTGAATAACATACTGATTAAAGCCCCAATAGGAAATATTCATGATCCACATACCGCCTAAAAGTACCGATATTCCCGGTAGCAAATTATAATATTCGTTATCCTGCGAAAGGATCATGTCAAATTTTTCAGGAACCCTTTGGGTCAGTTCAATAAAACCGCCCCATACGCCCTGATCACCACCGATCTGCATAAGTGCTATTGATGAAACCATCAAGCCGCCAAAAACAAGTAACGTTACCTGGATGATATCGGTAAGGGCGACAGCCTTTAAACCACCATATAGGGAATATGCCACAGCGCAGCCCCCCAGAAGCATCAGGCTTGTCACGATTTTAAATCCTGTGATGGCATTTATGGCAAGTGCTCCAAGCCAAAGGATCGATGTCAGGTTTACAAATACATACAAGACAAGCCAGAAAATCGCCATCACCAGCCTGACACGCCCGTCATACCTTTTTTCAAGAAACTGCGGCATGGAATAAATTTTATTTTTCAGAAACACCGGCAGGAAATACTTGCCAACAAGAAGTAACGTAACCGCCGCCATCCATTCATATGATGCAATGCCAAGCCCGATTACATAGCCAGAACCGGACATACCGATAATTTGTTCTGCTGAAATATTGGCGGCAATCAATGATGAACCAATCGCCCACCAGGGAAGTGTATTGCCCGCCAGAAAATAATCCTGGGTATTTTTTTCGTGTCCTGCTTTTTCACGGCTTACGAGTTGTGCAATAACAATTATAAATACCGCATAAGCCACAACGATTGAAATATCGACTGTATCCAGCAACATATACCTTCCCCTTTAACATTATAAATTACAGATTATGACTATTTCACATCAGCATAACTTTGACAACAAAGCATCTGAGGATTAGATTTTGTAAATCTTCAATTAAAGAAGCTCAAATAAATGAAAAAAGATCATTTTCTGAATAAACCACACCGCAGGTATAATCCACTCAATGACAAATGGATTTTGATTTCCCCACAGCGTAGCAAACGGCCGTGGAAAGGAAAAGTTGAAAATGATCAGACTTCAACATCGGAAAGTTATGATGGAAGTTGTTATCTTTGCCCCGGAAATAAAAGAGTATCCGGCGCCATAAATGAAAAGTACGAACAGTGCTTTATTTTTGACAATGACTTTGCCGCTTTAGAAGAAAACCCTGCGGATGAAACAATGGATACGCCCTTATTCCGCGCAATGCACGTGAGTGGGCAGTGCAAGGTTTTATGCTATTCTCCGGATCATAGCAAAACATTGCCGGAACTTGATATTGACACGATCAGAGCTGTCATTGATGCCTGGTGCGATATTTATACTGAAATGGAACCCGCCAACGAATGGGTGCAGATATTTGAAAACAAGGGTGAAATAAATGGTTGCTCAAACCCACACCCTCACGGCCAGGTTTGGGCAAGCAATCATATCCCACAGGAAGCTGAACGCGAGGACCAAATGCAACAGCAACATTTTACTGAAAATCAGGTTCCAATGCTGCTGCAATATGCAGAAGCCGAAATTACAAACGAAGAAAGACTTGTATGCATGAATGACGACTGGCTTGCCGTTGTTCCATACTGGGCGTCATGGCCATTTGAAACACTTCTGATGCCACGGGAACACATCACCCACATGACTGATCTTGATAACACACAAAAAACATCACTCGCCGAAATACTCAAGGAACTTACAACGCGGTATGACAACCTTTTTAATGTTTCGTTTCCATACAGCATGGGATGGCATTGCCGTCCGGCGAATAATGATCCGGATGATCACTGGCAGATGCACGCCCATTTTTATCCACCACTTCTCAGGTCCGCCACCATTCAGAAATTTATGGTTGGTTACGAACTTATGGCTGAAACGCAGCGTGATATTAGCCCTGAAAAAGCGGCTGAAATGCTAAGGTCAGTTTCCAGTAAACACTATAAAAGCGCAAACTGATGAACAAGGACGACCTAATCCAGACTGCGCTTTCTTCGTATCTGGCACATTTCGAAGCACCCGCACAAAAAGCAAGCATTGCCCCGGCACGGGTAAATCTGATTGGGGAACACACGGATTATAATGACGGGTTTGTATTACCCGCGGCAATTGATTTTTATACCTGCGTTGCGGGTGCGCTAAATAATGATAATGCGGTTAATGTAGTTGCACTAGATTTTAACGAAACCGATCATTTTGATCTTTCGGCTAAAGACATTCAAAAATCAGAAGCAATTTGGAAAAATTTCATAAGGGGCGCATTTTATATCTTAAAAAATCAGGGTTATCAGCTTCATGGCTGCAATCTGGTTATCAGCGGCACTATACCGAAAGGAGCAGGCCTAAGCTCATCCGCGTCGCTTGAGGTTGCTTTGCTAGCCACACTAAATGATTTGTTCCAATTAAATTTAAGTAAATTGGATATGGCACTTATTGGCCAAAAAATTGAAAATGAATTTGTCGGGCTATCCTGCGGGATCATGGACCAGCTTAGTGTTGCCTGCGGCGAGAAAAAACGCGCTATTTTAATAGACTGTCAAGATTACAGCGTCGATACTGTGAAGGTGCCATCAGAATTATCCATTATGATTGTTAATTCCAACGTAAAAAGAGAATTGACCCAAAGCGGTTATAATGACCGCCGCCGTGAATGCGAACAAGCGGCCCAGTTACTTGGCATTTCTTCACTTAGGGATATAACAATTGAAGAATTTACGACCAGTAAATCCCAACTGCCGGACCTTATATCCCGTCGTGCTCGCCATGTCATTTCAGAAAATAAACGCGTACTTGATACAATTGATGCTTTAAACAAATGTGATTACGCACATCTATCCGCTCTGATGAGGAGAAGCCACATTTCAATGCGTGATGATTATGAAATCACGGTCCCGGAAATTGATTTTCTGGTGGATATAATTGGCGATGTGCTTGGAAGTAATGGGGGCGTCCGCATGACAGGCGGCGGATTTGGCGGCTGCGTCGTTGCTTTGGTACCATCATCACTAATCGAACCAGTACACACGGCTATTCAGGATAATTATAAGTTCAAAACAGGGATCACCCCTGCAATATATTTTTGTAAGCCAACGGCGGGTGTGGCGTCCCTTTTATAGCACCGATTGGGCTTGACCCCCGATCATTATTACGTAATGATTTCAGCATCAAAATTTAAGGGAGAAAATAATGAGCCATCCACGTCTATATTTTAAAGCACTGATTATCAGTATTGCACTTTCATCATTAAGTGCCGCACAAACCCGTGTAACATTTTCGGATGATATACCGAATAACGGTGCACTTGTGCTAGGTGTCTTTGAAGATGGCGAACTTGGACGTTATGGCGAAGCCATAAATAACAGAAGCAACGGCAGCCTTACCCACGCAATTGAAGCCAGTGGGTTCATGGGCAAAGCCATGAATACTCTAGTCATTCCCGCTCCAATGGGATCCGGATATAATCAGATAATGCTGGTCGGTCTGGGGAAAAAAGGCACCTCAATGGAACCCCTAACCTGGCAGGATATAGGCGGCAATGCAGCGCAAAAGGCCATTAACGCATTTGGAAATGCGCCATCAATGGTTTTTGACGTTGATGCAGACAATATCGCAAACATTGCATATGGTGCAAAACTAGGCAGTTATTATTTCGATAAATATTATACGGCGGATGGCAGCAAAAAAAGTCAGGAAGAGCTAACCATTATCAGCAAAAACCCAAAAGCCGCAGAAAGTATTTTTGCAGCAGAGCTTAACCCCGTTGCCAATGCTATGTGGCATACACGTGATATATCCAACGAACCGGCAAATGTGATTTATCCTGAAAGTTTTGTTGAACGCTGGACCGAACATTTTGACGGCATGGATAATATAACCATCAAGATTTTCGATGAAAATGACATGCTTGAAATGAATATGGGGGCTATTTACGGTGTTGGACGTGGAAGTATACGCCCGCCCCGCATCATGATCGTCGAATATATGGGTGGGGATGATGGCGATAATCCGGTCGTTATTGTTGGCAAAGGCATTACCTTTGATACCGGTGGTATAAGCCTTAAAAATCCGCCCAATATGTGGGACATGAAATTTGATATGTCAGGTGCGGCAAGTGCTATTGGCACCATCCATGCTCTTGCCGGTAGAGGCGCAAAGGTTAATGCCGTCGGCATTGCAGCACTGGCGGAAAATATGCCCGGTGGTAATGCGCAACGCCCCGGTGATGTTGTGACATCAATGTCCGGAAAAACCATCCAGATCAGATCAACCGATGCAGAAGGGCGGCTGGTTCTTGCAGACGGCATTTATTATGGTGATATAACATATGATCCACCATTATTGGTCAACATGGCTACCCTTACGGGTTCGGCGCGGGCGGCGTTGGGCAGTGATTATGCCGCACTTTTTACCCGTCATCAGGATCTTGTAGCAGGCTTTATTGAAATGGGCAAAAAAACCGGTGATGAAGTTTGGCAAATGCCGCTTAACAATAATCATTTCAGGGCGGTTCAGAATAATGTCGCGGATGTTATGAATGCCGGCCCAACGGCACCGGGGGCTAGTGCAGGTGCGGCCTTTATCGGTAGCTTTGTTCGTGAAGAAACAAACTGGGTTCATCTTGATATAGCGGGAATTGCATATTCCGATACTGCATCACCGACCAAATCTTCGCCAGGTTCACGTGCCTACGGCGTCAGGTTGCTTAACGGCTATATCAAAGAACATTATGAGGGATATTAATCCCTCATATATTCATTACAAAAAGTAATATTTATATCCCTCCACTACGCTTTACATGTATAGCAAGAAGCAGTATTAGTTGAGGCCAAGTAAACACGTATACCGGAATAGTTATTATGAAAAACACGTCGGTTATTAAGACCATTTGGCTTCGCAGTGAATCACGCCCGACCGAACGCCGCACCCCCCTTCTGGCAAAAGGTGCAAAAGAGCTAATTGAAGCAGGCTACCACGTTGTTGTTGAAAGATCGGATAACAGGATTATTAAAAACAGCGAATATGAAGCTGTCGGATGCAAAATGGTTGATGCAGAAGGGTGGATGCAACCAATGGATAATACGCTTATCCTGGGGCTTAAGGAACTGCCAGAAGAACCCGAGATAATTACCAATCCACATATTCTTTTTGCTCATGCATATAAAGAACAGTTTGGCTGGAAAGAAACTCTCACACGTTTTGTTAGGGGTGGCGCAGACCTTCTGGATATCGAATATATGACCCGCGAAAATGGCGTCAGGTACGTCGCGTTCGGCTATCGCGCCGGTTATATGGGTGCCGCACTCTCACTGCTTCACTGGTTTAGCAAGCAGACCGGCAAAAGCTATCTTGATGAAACACTTCAACCGTTTGAAAATGCTGATATACTTGATGAGACGATTGCCAAAATTGGAAAAAGCGTTCAAAGACCAAAAGTGCTGATCATTGGCGCGAGCGGACGATGCGGCAGAGGCGCAACTGCGATTTACGAACGTCATGGTGCCCAGGTGACCAAATGGGATCACAAAGATACGAAAAATATTAACCGGGACGTGGTCAATGATCATGATATCATGATCAATTGCGCATTCGTTAAAAGCAAGACTGAACCTTTTATCCGCAAACAGGACATTAAAGAAGGGGTGCGACTTTCAATTGTTACTGATGTTGGCTGTGATCCATTCAGTGATTTTAACCCGGTTCCGATTTACAGTGAACCGACTAGCTGGGATAAGGCCTATATCAAGGTTATTGGTGAAGGAAGCAAGTCAGTTGATCTGATTGCAATTGACAATTTACCATCCTTACTACCTCGTGAGTCCAGTGAAGAATTTGCTGAATTGATGCTGCCACATTTGAAGGTACTGAATAACCGTGAAAATGAGCAACCCTGGACATCCGCCAAAGCTGCATTTGACAAAGCGGTCATCAAAATGAACAATAGCCAATAAAGAGAATTTATATGTCAACCAACAGACCAGCAATTCATTGGATCGGCGCCGGCCTTGCTTCAGGACCCGGTCTGGTTTCACTTGCCAACAAATGGAGCGAAGCAACCGTATGGGATATGACACACGACCGCGCCAAAGCACTTGCCGGTCAGGTAAATGCTGGTGCAACTTTAAATGTTCGCCAGTTAAATTTAAGCGATGAAAAATCATTACAAAATTTCCGCGATACATTAAACAAGGGCGACATCATTGTTTCAATGCTTCCGGCTGCTTTTCATGTGCAGGTTGCCAATATTGCACTTGCAGAAAATTGTCATATGGTCACATCAAGCTATCTGAGCGAAGGTATGATCGCGCTGAATGATGAAGCGATCGACAAGGGGCTTACCTTGGTCAATGAATCCGGTCTTGACCCGGGGATTGATCATTTGCTGACACATATTCTTGTTGATGAAGCAAAAAAAGCAGGGATGCTCGGAAAAGGCAATGAAATTGAATTTGTATCTTACTGTGGTGGCTTTCCGGCGGAACCAACACCATTTACATATAAATTCAGCTGGACCCCACTTGGCGTTATAACTGCCCTGACCAATCCGGCACAACTTATAAAGAATGGCACAGAAACAACCATTCATAAAGCATGGGAAAATGTTTCTGAAATATCCATACACGGTGAAACATTCGAAGCTTACGCCAATCGTAACAGCATACCTTATGTCGAAAAATACGGTCTGGGTGACGAAGAAAATATTCGTACGTTTGTTCGTGGCACACTACGTATGGCGGGCTGGAAACAAGCCTGGAAAGATATTTTCCGTTTTGTCGATAATGCAAGTCTGGATGACCTTAAGGCTTTATCCGCGAAACTCTGGGACGAACACCAGTACGGCGAGCATGAAGAAGACCGTGTTCTCCTTTATGTAGCACTTTCCTGCGGTGATAAATGGAAAGCATCATTAACCGTTGATGCAACCGGAAGTGGTTGGCGTTCCGCCATGGCAAATACAGTATCCTACACCGTTGCTGAAGCCGTAAGCGCAATTATGGAAGGAAGACTTGCCCCCGGCGTTCAGGCAGCAACGCATGACGTAGCCGAAGCAAAACGCTGGTTAGAAGGCCTTGCTGAAAACGGGATCGCGGTTAAGGCTGTTGGTTTTGAGCTTTAGGACCAGCGGAAATTTAAAGAACATTTTAGCCGATTTCTATATTCAATGATTTTAACAAAAAATAGTAAGCAAATAAAATCAACAGGAATAAGCTAATCACACCGATTAATTCTAATTTAAATGCATGTTGGTGATACTTAACCCTATCCCTGTGTCGCAGCATATCAAGCATTTCGTCCCTAAAGTAAATAGAAAGAAATGTCCCGATAACGCTTAGGGCAAACAGGCTCCAGTACGGAAAAGGCGTAAGAATTATATCCTTAAAAATTGTGGTCAGGACGGTCTTATCATAGGCTTCCCTGTTATACAGAATTGCATAGGCATTTACGCTTATAGCAATTGTCCATACCATAATTTCGCTATAGAGCATCCGAAAACCAAATAAAAGTCTTATGGGTAAATCAAGCAAAAACCCTGCATCCGCGACAGGCGTACATAGTACAAAAAAACTCCATGTTAAAACGGCAACCAATCCGCCGGTAAGTATTCCGTGTTAAAACGGCAACCAATCCGCCGGTAAGTATTCCGTATTCGTAACTGAGATAGCCAAAATAAAGGATCAGCATACTTAACAGTAAAATAAACTTGATCAGAACAAAGCCTTTCTGATCAGGTTTAGCCCCATCAACAAAAATATGATAAGTACAACTTTCTGAAAAATTGCCGGTTCAATCCTTCGTCTTATTCTTGCGCCAAGGTTAAACCCGACTATTGTCGGGATAATCATCAGCATCGAAATGCCTGCTAATGATCCGGTCAGCAAACCATTTGCCCAGTAACCAAAACAAAGTGGTACCGTCCCCATCGTAATTAACAGCCCGGATGCACGGATAAAATCATCTTTATCAAGTCGGCGTGATACCAGATAAATAATCAGCGGCGCAGACCATATTGCTGTAAGGCCGCCCATTATCCCGGCTATGGTTCCTGCAATTATCTGAGCGGGTTTATCAAAACGCTCCGGTAATTCCGGTGGATGAATAAGTAAACTGCTTAATGAAAATAAAATAATAACCGCACCTAATATGATCGTCAGCATTTCCACAGGTATTGACACGCTTAAATTTACAAATATCAAAATGAAAATAATTAACATCAGACCAAACGGCCAGTATGTTTTAAATGTGCGCCGAACTTCCCCACTTTTATAGGTTTGCCAAATATTGGAAAACAACATCGGGAACATCACAAGCGCAATGGCCGAATAGGGATCATAAAATTGTGATAATAATGAAATACTGGCCGTCGGCAGGCCAAGGCCGCCAATCCCCTTGATGGTACCCGCTACTATAAAAACCAGCGCTGCAATTAAGATTAAACTGTCCATTCTGGCACCAAAAAATTCATTATGAGTAATGGTAAAATTAACTATCCCATTTGGTCAGCTAGCTTAATTGCTGATCATATTTAATTATATTGGTTTAACTTACTAGAAATCTGCCGGTGGTGTTAATGTTTTTCTTGGCGGGTTCCAGGCAGGACCGTCCATCACAGTACATTTGGCCCAACGACGGTTCCATTTTAGCTCTTTCTTATAATAAATTTCTGCCCATACCGTATCACCAACCTCGCCATACGGCATATCAACAAAACCAAGAGCAATATTTTTCTTCGCTGTTGGTGCCCAAGCGGCACTGCTGACATAACCAATATTTTTCCCGTTTTCTTTATCAAACAGATAAGCGTTTTCAGCAGGTTTATTACCCTCCACATCCAGCCTTACAAAACGGTACCGGGAGCCGTTCTTCTGTTCCTTGATAAGAGCACGACGACCATTAAATACAGCACCCTTGTCCAGCTTAACCAGCCAGCCTAGATCAAGCTCATATGGTGATTTGGCATGTCCGGGGCGGACTGTTTCATTTGCCGGAGAAAAGTCAACTTTCGCGGCTATGAGCCCTGCTTCTATACGGGCTATCTGCAAAGCATCACCCCCTATTGGGCGCATGGCATAATCCTTTCCGGCAATAAAAAGCGCATCCCAAAGCGGTTCCGCCTGATCATTATTTACCCAGATTTCGTAGCCAAGATCACCGGTATAGCCGGTGCGGGAAATCATAATTTCGCCGCCTGGAAAATCAAAGAACCGGACATCAAACATTTTCATGGTTTCGATATCTTTTAAATTCATATTTTTCAGTATTTTACAGGTGCATGGCCCCTGAAAGGAAATCGCCGCAATATCATCAGTTACTTCGCTATATTCAACATCAAAACCGATAGCATTCCGTCTCAGCACTTCCATCTGACGTTCCTGTGCACAAAGAAGGTATTCGTCTTCCTTGATACGAAATACAGTGCCGTCATCAATGACCATTCCCTCATCATCACACCAGACGGTATAGGCAACACGTCCGACTTTTATTTTCGTCATATCGCGCGGCAGCATCCTGTTCATAAAATCAAGCGCATCCGGCCCTTTGATACAGTATTTGGACATAGGCGTGATATCAAAAATACTTGCTGAATTCCGAATGGCAAAATATTCGACTGTCGCATCTTCCAGCATATCGGCCGTCGTATATTCGGCCCAGCGATGCCACTTGTTCAAATAGTCGTGTTCCTTGATTTTATTATAAAACGGAGAATATTTTACAGCACTTCGCCAATGATCCGGTTTAAGTTCGAAAGTCATGATGCCTCTCCTTTTAAAATTGCCTGTGCCGCATTTCTTCCAGCCGCACCCATAATGCCACCGCCTGGATGGGCCCCTGCACCGCAGATATACATACCATCAAGTGGTAATGCATAACGTGATGCTTCCGGTACCGGGCGAAGCATTAACATCTGATCAAGAGTCAGTTCCCCGTGATGCCAGTTTCCACCCACAAGCCCAAATTGGTCTTCCATGTCTTTTGGTGTGATAATTTCAGCATGTTCAATATGTTTTCGGATATCCGGCGCATATTCACCGATGCGGTTGATACATGTTTCAAGAAATGCGGCTTTCGCAGCGTCCGTCCAGCCACCCTTCAAATTATAGGGTGCATACTGCACAATCGCCGAAAGCACATGACCATTTTCAGCAAGGCTGCCGTCCACCAAAGATGGAATTGATATTTCCATCATGGGACGTTCGGACGTTTCACCATATTTCGCATGATTGAAAGCGCGTTCAACTTCCTGCTGGTTTGGCGCGATCACAAGTCTGTTTTTAAGATCACTTTGCTCTAATCCCGCAAATTCAGGAAGATCACCAAGAGCAATATGGAGCTTCGCTGCCGCCCCGCGCATACGAATTTCAGTCGTTCTTTTAACAAAGTCCGCTTCAAAATGTTTTGTGCTGACCAATTCAAGAACTGTGGTTTTCAAATTTACATTGGATATGACGATGGCCGCATTAAGCACTTCACCATTTTGAAGTGTCACCCCTGTCACAGCGCATTTTTCAACATTGATCTTTTGAACGGGCGCATCGGTTCTTATTTCTGCACCGGATGCAATGGAGGAATTTTTCATTGCGCTCGTTACCGCCCCCATGCCGCCAACGGGTACATCAACAGCACCATTATTCCCCGCCGCAATCCGATAAAGGAAATTAAGAAAGTTGCCCGGTGAATATGGACCAGTATGAGTTCCCAGAACGGCATCAAATGAAAGTGCACCTTTAAGCAGCTCATTATCAAATTCATCATCAAGCACATCGCGGATATTCATTGAAATAAGACGCAGAAATTCGCTCATTTTTTCAGCACCAAGACCAAACCGCAGCTTCCAGCCAAGCTTCATGGCTGCGACTTTATCGTCCCAGTCAAGATTGAAAATATCAATCGGCGGGATATCAATAAGAAAACCCAGGGTTGAAGCATATTCATGCATCAGTGACATGAATTTTTTATATTTTTCAGCATCATCACTACTGACACCGCCTCCACTAACATCGTTACGGCTTAAATGCATATGGTTGCCATCTGCCGCCAGTGCAATTGTGGAAAGATCGCTCGCCGCAAGCTTAAGGCCATGTGCGGCCAAATCCATATCCTTTGCGACCTTTTGATTAAGTTGGTTCAAAAAATGCGCACAGGACGATATTTTCTTTCCGTAGGAAAGCTCGCTCGTAACAGCGCCACCCCCAACATGTTTATTCGCTTCAAGCACGATGACCTTTTTTCCTGCCTTTGCCAGATAAGCACCACAAACAAGACCATTGTGACCACCACCGACAATGATGGCATCATATGTATTATTCATTCTATCAGTCATCGCCTTCGTCCTCCGGTACGGTGGTACTTATATTCATATCAATGAGTATTTCACGGGCGGAATTTGCACCCGGTGCCCCCATAACACCACCGCCCGGATGGTTTGATGAGCCGCTCATATACATTCCGTTTACCGGTCCGCGGTATTGGGCATATCCAGGGAATGGCCTGTTAAACATAAGCTGATTCAGGGATAATTCGCCCTGGAAAATATTTCCTTCGGTGAGACCGATTTCCCTGTCAATTACGGCACCGGAACGTACCTCGACATGTTCAATTAGGTCTTTTATATCAGGGCTGTATTTTGCAATATTATTGATAACACTATCGCCAAATTGTTTAAGAAGATCATCATTCCAGTCCTGCCCTTTTACTTTGGCGGGGCAATATTGCACGAATACTGACATAAAATGTTTTCCGGGAGGTGCCATGGTCGGATCTGTAAGCGTAGGAATAAGGATATCAAGATACGGACTTGTCGACCACATACCTTCTTTCCATTCATCATAGGCCCGTTCATAAGCTTCCATATTATCAACAATATGGAAATCCCCTTTTATAAGTTCGCTTCCTTTCGGCAACGCGGTAAATGTCGGCACGCCGCTCAATGCGATATTCAGTTTACCTGATGAACCCCGACTTTTATAACGTTTGGCAGCCTTTATAACTTTTTCACCTGCGTCTTTCGGATCCATCATGTCGAGAAATGTTTTCTTTGCGTCCACATTGGAAACGACCCTGTCCGCAAAAATTTCTTCACCACTTTGAAGACGGACACCCGTTACCTTGCCATTTTTCACCATGATCTGATCAACACCGGCATTGGTTCTGATTTCACCACCAAATTCCCTGACCGCACCGGCAAGCGCACCGGATACGGCACCCATACCACCGCGGGCAAATCCCCATGCACCAACGGCACCGTCCACATCACCCATATAATGATGAAGAAGAACATAAGCCGTTCCCGGTGAATATGGACCAAGATTTGTGCCCACAACGGCCGATCCTGCCTTATGGGCTTTTATAAGGTCAGATTCGAAATACTGATCCATAAAATCACCAACACTTACAGTAAAGAACCGCATAAAATCATGAAGATCCCTTGGGCCAAGATCATAAAATTTTCTGGCAAGCCATCTTAATTCATCAAGATCACGAAATTTAAAACTTGTCGGGTCCGGCGGCGTACGAAGCAGCATTGGACGAATGAAGCGGCACCATTTCGCCATATCCGTATAATAACGGTCATAGGCGTCAACATCGATCGGGCTATGGCGTTTAATTTCACGGCGCATAACTTCATGATCCCTGTAACTACCCAGATAATCACCGCTGTCTGTCAAGGTAAAACCACCATTATAGGTGACAACCTGAAGGCCGTGTTTTGCCAAATTCAAATGGCGGTATATTTCAGGTCTGAACAAACTGCATACATATGAACAGTTAGAATATTTCCAGTCTTCATGAAGGTTACGGCTAACGGTTGCCCCACCGATATACTCATTTTTTTCAACCACCAGCACATCAAGGCCGGCCTTCGCGAGAAATGCTGCACTGGTTAGACCGTTATGACCTGATCCAATAACAATAACATCATATTTTTTCATCGTTTCGTTTCCTGATAAAGGTGCAATTCAGAAAGAATCAAGCCTTATTGATTGAAAAAATATGCCAATTTCCTTTAAAATTGTCCAGTTAAAAATGAATGAATATTTATTCAGTAAATCATAATAACTACATATATTGACATGTTTTTTTACATTTAATATATTTTAATTATATAGGATTTTTACATTTATGACGACATCCATCAAACCCCAGACAACAAGACGTTTTGCAAAAGCTGTCCGTCGGCGCCAGCTTATCGAAGCTGCCATTCAATCTATCGCAAAACGGGGGCTTGGGGATACTACGCTCGCCCATGTGTCGCAAACAGCCGGGCTGAGTCAGGGGATCGTCAATCTGCATTTTGAAAATAAAGAAAACCTACTTAATGAAACCCTGAAATATCTTCGGCTTGAATATGAAGAAAACTGGCGAGCCGCATTGGATAAAGCCCCCAACAAACCCGCCGCACAGGTAGCAGCATTACTGCGTTCAGATTATCACGTAAAAGTGGCTGACCAGAAAAAAATCGCCGTGTGGTTTGCTTTTTGGGGCGAAGCAAAATCACGCCCGGCTTACAAAAAAATCAGTCAGGAAAAAGTCGCCGGATATAATGAAATTCTTGAAACCATCCTTGAACAGCTGATTAAGGAAGGTGGTTATCCGGCAATGGATGTTGCCATCCTTACACAAGGGATCACCGCCATGGCAGACGGGTTATGGTTAAACCTTTTGATAAATGCAAAAGACTTCAAACGCAGTGATGCGGAGAATGTAATGATGCAGTATCTTCGCCACCTTTTTCCTAAACATAAAGGTGCCTTTTAATCGTTAAGACGATTATAGTCCTTCATCACCTTGCGAAGTTCATCATGATTAATGGCCTTAACGATACGTCCCTCATGACCAACCATATCTTCGGCAGCGACCAGTGCGTTGATGATGGCCTCCTCCGTTGCCTGAACGGTGCCAAGAAACAGCGAGCCCATTTCATCATTGCTTATCATTTTAACCGTCGTGGCTTCGCCACTTTGGGACGCATTTTCATTGGCCGTTGAAAACGCAATAAAAATATCACCGGAACCATTGCCGGCAAAACTTCCGTTGCGGGCAAGCCCCATTGCCGCCCGTCTGGCAAGCCGCTTCATTTGGTGGGGAAGTAGCGGCGCATCTGTTCCTACTACTATAATAATCGATCCAACATCACGGGAAGGTGCAAGCTCATCAGCATAGGCAACATCACGGGTAATATGTTTTCCGACCGGCACGCCGGCCACACGGAGCGTTTCCCGGGAACCATAATTTGCCTGCACCAGCACACCAACTGTAAATTCACCATCGACCGTTGATACAATTCTTGATGATGTCCCGATACCGCATTTAAAGCCGTGGCAGATCATCCCCGTACCGCCACCAACATTTCCTTCCGCGACGGGCCCTGATTTGGCCTTGGCCAGCGCCGCGTGGGCATGTTCGGTTTTTACATGAAAACCATTGATATCATTAAGATACCCGTCCCATGTTTCGGCAATTACCGGAAGAGACCACCAGAAACCGCTTGAATCAGCTTCACCCGCCTCAACACGCCAACGGATCGTTGCATCATGAACCGCCCCCACACTATGGGTATTGGTAATCATCACCGGCCCTTCGAGCATACCGGATTCTTCAAGCCAGTGTGTACCAGTCATTTCACCGTTTCCATTTAGTGAAAAGTACGCACCAAATGATGGTTTAATATTACTTTCCAGACCCCGTGGCAGAATGGCCGTTACCCCGGTGCGAACTGCACCATTTCCATCAAGATCACGGATTATGGTCTCGTGCCCTACGGTTACGCCCTTAACATCTGTAATCGCGTTAAGCGGGCCCGGTGTTCCTTCAAACGGAATACCAAGATCACGTGCACGGACAGAATTATCCTGTGCTGATGATAATAATGGAATCCATATTAATGTTATGACCAAAGCAATTAAGCGTTTCATGATCCTGCCTCCTGGTCTTTATTGATATCTGTTGACCTTGTCTCTGCCTTTTAATTGAAGCCTTTCTCTGGTTTCTTCGGGTGTCGCAACACCGTATCCAAGTGCTTCAATGATTTCGCGGATTTTTTTAACCTGCTCTGCGTTACTGGTTGCAAGCTTTCCGGGCGGCACGGTTAAGCTGTCCTCAAGCCCGACACGCACATTTCCCCCTAAAATAACGGCCATCGTCGCGAGCGGCATTTGATGTCGCCCGGCTGCAAGAACTGAAAACTGATAATTTTTAGCACCAAGCAATCTGTCTGCGGCTGCTTTCATACTCATTAAATTTTCTGCACTGGCCCCTATCCCGCCCATAACACCAAGCACAAATTGAACATACATCGGTGCCTTTACAAGTCCCTGCCTGAAGTAAAAAGCCAATGTTTCAATATGGCCCATATCGTAACATTCAAATTCAAATTTTGATCCGCCCTTTTCACCAAGATCCGACAGGATCATTTCAATATCTTCATAGGTATTTTTAAAGGTCGTGTGCTTTGTTGCATCAAGTAGTGCCGGTTCCCAATCATATTTCCAGTTTTCATATTTACGTTTTAATGTGAATATTCCGAAATTCATCGATCCCAAGTTAAGGCTGCACATTTCCGGGCTTATATGACGGGCGGGTGCAAGCCTTTCATCAAGACCCATAAGCGAACTTCCGCCCGTCGATATATTAAGAACCGCATCACAAGCCTGGTCGATCTGCGGGATAAAATTCATAAAATCTTCAACTTTGGCACTGGGTCTTCCATTTTCCGGATCACGTGCATGAAGATGGATAATCGATGCCCCTGCTTCAGCCGCGTCAATTGATGCACTTGCAATTTCCGGCCCTGTCACCGGAATATGGGGCGACATAGTGGGAGTATATATTGAACCCGTCACCGCACATGTAATGATAACATTTTGCCCCATTTTAATTCACCCCTTCGGAATAGCTTGCCAATTTATTTTACTGGAGTAACATTTGATACAATAATGACTTAAAAATCAAACAGAGAATTTGAAATAAACCATGCAACAATCTCATCTTTTTTATCAGACCAGAACAAGACGGCCACTGCTTGATCGTGCAGAAGGCATTTATATGTGGGATGTTAATGGCAAGCGTTACATCGACGGATCCAGCGGTGCTATGGTTTCAAACATTGGCCATTCAAACCCAAATGTACTTGTCGCGATGAAAGTGCAGATGGAAAAGTCCACCTTCGGTTATCGCCTGCATTTTGAAAACGAACCCGCAGAAATGCTGGCTGCGCGTGTCGCTGAACTGTCACCCGAAGGTCATAATAAAGTGTTTTTTGTATCCGGCGGGTCAGAGGCCGTGGAAAGCGCAATTAAGCTCGCGCGGCAATATGCCGTTACAAAAAATCAACCGGAACGATGGAAAGTCATCAGCCGAAGCCCTTCCTATCACGGATCAACCATGGGGGCTTTATCGCTTACAAATTACGAACCACTGAATGCACCATTCAAACCTCTCTACCCGGATATGCCAAAAATTCCGGCACCAACATGTTATCTGGACCGTGACAATCTTTCCGATCATGATAAAGGACTTAAATACGCCGATTTTCTTCGTGAAAAAATCATTGAAAGCGGACCGGAAACAATACTCGCTTTCATTATGGAACCTGTCGGCGGGGCATCCACAGGTGCACTTGTCGCACCGGACAGTTACTATCAGAGAATACGCGATATTTGCGATGAATTCGGCATTTTTCTTATCTATGATGAAGTGATGACCGGCGTTGGAAGAACAGGCAAATTTCTTGCTGCGGAACATTGGAATATCAATCCGGATATCATCGCAACATCAAAAGGGTTTGGTGCGGGTTATGTACCGCTCGGCGCGATGACGGCACGCGATTATATCGTGGATGCTGTTTTAGACGGTGGTGGTTTTCAACATGGTTATACCTACGCCGGAAACCCCATTGCCTGTGCTGCGGGTCTTGCCGTTATAAATGAAATTTACGAAAAAGACATGATGACCAATACGACATACGTTGGTACAAAACTGATGGCTGGACTAAATCAGCTCAAGCAGCAATACCCATTTATTGGTGATATACGTGGCAAGGGACTGCTTACCGCTTTTGAACTTGTAAGTGATCGGGAAACAATGGAACCCCTGCCCGCGGATCTATCAATTTATAATCGTCTTGTGGATGTAGCCTATGATAAGGGGCTGATCATTTATTCCCGGCGCACGAGAAATGGTATCAAGGGTGATCATTTTCTGGTCTGCCCGCCAATGATTACAACGGAACAACAGATTAATGATATACTTGATATCATTAATGCAAGCCTTGATGTGCTGGCGCATGAATTTTCTTTGCCGAAGGATTTCTAATTATGACCCTGAAATGTGTAGTTAGCACCGAACATCAGCAAAAACATTACCCGGAAAATTTTCTTGTAAATGGCATCGCACAACCCAACCCGGAAAAACCGGTTCGTATCGACATGCTGCTTGATGGGGCAAAAAAAGCAGGTATGGAAATTATTACACCGGTAAATTACGGCCTTGGACCAATATTACGCATTCATAATGAACGCTATATCGACTTTCTGGAATATGCATATAAAAGATGGTCTTATATTGATGGTGCCGCCGATGCTGTAACACCAAATATCCATCCGGTGGAACGAAATGGTGAATACCCCGCGTCGGTGGTCGCACAAGCCGGGTTTCATATGACTGATGCATCCTGCCCTATATCTGCAGATACTTGGGAAAGTGCCCTTTGGAGCGCATGGAGCGCCGTTCATGCGGCAGAGATGATCTTAAACGGTGATAAGACGGCCTACGCACTTTGCCGCCCGCCAGGTCATCATGCCAGTGCGGATATGGCGGGTGGGTTTTGCTATTTAAATAACAATGCCATTGCAACAGCACATTTGATGCAGAAATATAAATCCATCGCCATACTGGATGTTGATCTTCACCACGGTAACGGCACCCAGAGCATATTTTATCATCGAAGTGATGTTCTAACCGTTTCAATCCATGCTGATCCAAGACGCTTTTATCCCTTTTTCTGGGGCTATGCCAGTGAAACTGGTGATGGTGCCGGTGCAGGTTATAATCTTAATTTCCCGCTTCCAAGAGGCAGCAATGACGAAGCATTTCTTGATGCACTGGATAGCGGACTTGAGCGCATAAAAGAATTTTCACCAGATGCACTGGTCATCGCACTGGGGCTTGACGCCTATGAAGGGGATCCCTTTGCTGGGCTAGCCATCACAACAAACGGATTTCACGAAATCGGAAACCGTATTGGTGCGGCGCTGGATATACCAACCGTTATCATACAGGAAGGCGGCTACCCCTGTGATGAACTTGGAAGTAATCTTGCCGCCTTTATCAGTGGTTTTGAAAATCGGCTCATTTGATGTTGAGTATTGAAAATACAATTGCACGGTTGCAAAAGGGCGAAATGAAAGCGGAAACACTGGTTCGCGACTGCTTTTTAAAAATCGGGGATGGATCAGGTCAGGGACATATAACTTTTACAACCGTTTTTAAAGACGAAGCCACCAATCAGGCAATTGAATATGACAAATTAAGGGCCGCAGGGAAAGCCACACCATCCTATGCCGGGGTACCAATTTCAGTTAAAGATTTATTTGATACTAAGGGGTACCCAACAACCGCCGGGTCAAAACTTTTAAAAAATGCTGACGCCGCAAAAAATGATGCAACAATCATCAAACGATTAAAAGCAGCCGGTTTCATTATACTCGGCAAAACCAATATGACCGAATTTGCTTTTTCCGGTCTTGGCCTTAACCCTCATTATGGCACACCGCTGAACCCTTATGAACGAAAAACAGGGCGTATTCCGGGTGGTTCATCATCCGGCGCAGCCATTTCCGTAACAGACGGATTTGTAGCCGCCGGCATTGGAACCGATACGGGCGGCTCTTGTCGCATACCGGCAGCCCTATGTGGCATCGTCGGCTTCAAACCCAGTCAGAACCAAATTCCCCGTGATGGTACGTACCCCCTTTCCGAAAGCCTGGATTCCATTGGCCCTCTTGCCCCGACTGTTAAAAGCTGCGCCATTTTGGATGCTATCATGGCGGGTAAAAAACCAAGACCATTTGATGAAGTTTCGCTACAGGGATTGAATTTTGCCATTATCACAAGCCCTACGCTTGATGGCCTTGATGATCATGTCGCGCGCACATTTGATGGCGTAAAATCACGTTTGACCGAGCTGGGTATTAAAATAACGGAAATTAAACTTTCCGAGCTTCATGAAATACCACACTTGAACAAGCATGGTGGCATCGCCGCCGCCGAAGCTTATATGTGGCATCGTGATCAACTTGAAACATCATTTGATCAATATGACCCACGCGTTGCTACCCGCATTATGAAATGGGTTGGTCAAAAAGAGCGGGATTATCAAAATCTTTTGGAAGCACGCCGCGCTGTCATTGAAGCTGTGAATATTAAAACAGCCGGGTATGATGCGATGATATGTCCAACTGTACCATCAATTGCCCCGACGATAAGTTCACTTCAAGATGATGATGAATATTTGAAACAAAATATGCTAATGCTCAGGAACCCGTCCATATTTAATTTTCTGGATCGTTGTTCGATTAGCATTCCTTGCCACACTAAAGGAACAGCCCCTGTGGGCTTAATGATCAGCGGGCAAAACGGTGATGACCGAAAAATATTATCTATTGCAGCCGCACTTGAATTTAAGCTAAGATAACAGCCGGGATGTAGGGTAATTGCAGGTTCCCGGGAGGGGAAGAATGCTTAGAAATTAACTGATTACGACATTAAGAATATTATTAAAAAATAAGCTGTTTACGGCCATAAATATTGGCGGTCTGACCATTGGATTAACGGCTTCATTTCTTATTATCCTGTTTGTGTTAAATGAGCTTGGTTATGACCGATGGCTTCCTGAGTATGACAGAATATTCACCATTGAAACCGTTAGCACACCCCCTGATCGCGCACCCGCAGCTCTCGCCCGTTCAGCGGTTGAAATCCGGGCCGCAATGGAAAAGGACTTTGCTGAAATTGAAAGCTTTACACGTCTACACGCCGGATCAGCACCGATAAAGGTAGGAAACACCCTTTTTCCGGAAAAAGCATTCCGAATTGACTTGGCCCCGCTGGTATTTATCAGTGCGGGTGCATCGGTTCTTATGATCGCATGGATCACTATCGCTGCACAGGCCGCAAAGGTTGCAGTTAAGAACCCCATTTATGCGTTAAGACATGAATAGCGATAGATTTACTGGGCAAGTGTAATATAAGTGATAATAACCAATGCGGAAATGATGACACTCGCAAATTTTGCATATTTCCATGGGGTCATATCCACCTTAACTTCCTGCACAATAAATTCCTTTGGCTTCTCTGGCTTGAGTTTGCTGATCAGGATCATAAGTCCTGCTGTCAGCAAAAAGACCAGGGCCAGAAAGTGAAGGAAATGTATCTGGTCGGGTGTGCCGAACAGATTTTGTGCAAAAAACTGCACCTGGGTATCAAACGTGCCGGTGAGCAGATAAAAAAGTATGGGCCCGGCGATCAGGCCGGTTTTCGCGGCCCTTGCGGTTATAAATCTGGTCATAAACCCAAGCAGAATAACCGCGAGCATAGGCCCGAAGAATGTTGCATTGATTTTTTGCAGGTAATTATAAAGACTCCCATCCATATTGATCATAGGTGCGGCAATCATGGCTGCAACCGCCAGCACAATACTGCAGGCACGGCCCGACCATACCATATCACGGCCGCTTGCGTTCCTTTTCACAAATATCTGATAAATCCCCTGGCTAAATAAGGTAGCTGAACTGTTCAGTACACTATTAAAAGTACTCAGCACCGCCCCGACCATTACAGCGGCAAAAAAACCGACCATTGGCGCAGGCAGAACTTCCCTCGCCAGCATGGGATAAGCCAGCATGGAATCCTCTGGTCCCAATTGATCTTTAAACATGTAAAAGGCAATCACACCCGGCAGAACAATTGCGATGGGCCCAAGCAGTTTAAAACAGGCCGCTATAAGAACCCCTTTTTGCCCTTCGGCAAGATTTCTGGCACCAAGCGCCCGTTGAATAATTGACTGGTTTGTGCACCAGAAAAATATCTGATTGACGATCATCCCGGTAAATAAAACACCGAATGGCAGAAACGAGCCGGGCTCATCACCGGTAATATCAAATTTGTCCGGCACACCTCTATAAACAGTTTCAAGTCCTGTGACCATATTACCGCCCCCCACATACATAAGCGCAAGGACCGGCACAAGAAGCCCAATGGTCAGAAACCCAATTCCGTTTATAGTATCCGAAATGGCAACCGCCTTAAGACCGCCAAATATGGCATAAAGCGAACCAAGCGTCCCAACCGCCCAAACCATGATCCATGTGGCTGTAGACCGGCTGACACCAAGAACACCCGATACATCAAAAAGACTTTCCAGTCCCGCGGCACCAAACAACAACACGACGGGCAGAATTGCCACAACATATGAAAATAAAAACAAAATTGTCGCAATCACACGTGTATTCTGATCAAAACGCTGCGATAGATATTCCGGAATAGTCGTAAGGCCCCGCTTTAAATATTTGGGAAGAAAATAAAGAGCCGTAAGCACCATAGCAAGTGCCGCTGTCGTTTCCCATGCCATCACCGCAACAGTATGTGCAAAGGCATCGGCATTAAGCCCGATCATATGTTCTGTCGATAAATTAGTCAGGATAAGCGATCCGGCTATAACCCACGCCGTAAGACTTCGACCCGCAAGAAAATAATCATCCGAGCCTTTCATCTGGTCATTACGTGTTTTCATATATGAAATAAGCGCAACAAGCGCAGTGAAGCCTATAAACGATATTACGGTAAGCATTTTTCCCTCTTTTAAAAGACTTTATCCCACATTAGACAGCAATAGACAATAAGGAAGAGAATTGATTATACTGCGCCAACTTTTAAGGTCGGAATATTGTAATATGTATAAAGAAATAATCATCGCGGATGTTGGGGGAACGAACGGGCGTTTTGCAATCGCCAAATATAAAAACGCAACCGATAAACCGAAAATTTCGAATATTCGTGTTTTTAGCTGTCCTGATTATGCAAGTTTTGATGCAATGATGGAGGCATATATTGATACCCTTTCAGAAGACATCCCAAACAGTGCCCAACTTGCCATAGCAGGGGAAATGACACCACGATATGGCAATCTCTGGCATTTTAACTGGAACATATCCGCGTCCCAGCTTGAAGAAAATTTTAATCTTAACCGCGTCACCCTTATGAATGATTACGAAGCAATGGTGCGTTCAATCCCGTATTTACGTGCAGAAGATTATTTCAATATTACTGATTTTGATGAAGGGCTTATTGGTGGGCCTTATACCGTTTTTGGGGTCGGATCAGGGTTAGGTGGTTCAATCGCCAAACCATCACCAAATGGATTGGAAGTTGTCTCAACAGAAATAGGACATGTATCCTTCGCCCCTAAAACGGATTTGGAAATAGAATTGCTTAATTTTACAAAAAAATCGGTAAAAAACGTTTCCAATGAAAGCTATTTGTCCGGCCCCGGTCTTAAACGCATCCATCATTTTGTAAATGCAATGGGGACTAATTCGGAAAAGAATTTAACTGCTTCAGAAATAACCTCCGCCGCTTTAAACAGGACGGATAATGACTGTATAAAAACAGTGGAAATTTTTCTGGATATATTCGCCAGCGTAGCCGGCGATATCGCCCTTTCCCAAGGAGCCAGAGGCGGCATTTACATAAGTGGCGGCATTGTTCCAAGACTTGTCGACCTGATTGACCGGAACAGGTTTGCAAAACGGTTTAATAACAAAGGCCCTATGAAAGATTATGTAAGCAAGATCCCAGTAAAGGTAATTATGTCTGATATGCCCGCTTTATATGGTGCTGCCTGCGAAATCAAATAGTATATTTTTTATATCAAAATTAATTATTGATTATTAGCGATTATGGTGATAATTTTCCTGAAAAATATATTTATATCAGGAAAATTTATGTAATGGATAAAATAGACAGGAAAATTGCCAGAATTATTCAAAAGAATGGACGTGCTTCAAGTGCGGAAATCGCCCAGGCTGTTGGTGTGTCTGTCTCAACTGCCAATGAACGGGTCAGAAGGCTTACATCATCCGGTATCGTAAAAGACTGGCGGGCAATTATCAACCCTTCGAAAGTTGGTGTCAAACTATGTGCGATGATCCTTGTTGATCTGACATATGAAAATGAGGAAGGCGACGTCGCCAAACTTGCAACTTTTCCTGAAATTCAGGAGATTCATCATATTAGCGGTGCACGGTCATATCTGATAAAAATACGTGTAAGCGATACTGACGCCCTCCAGTTATTTTTAAAAGAAAAAGTCAAACCATTAAAATCGGTAGTCAGAACTGAATCTTTCATCGTTCTGGATACCGTAAAGGAAACGACAGAAGTTATTATCGGCGAGGCTGATATATGACCATACCATATCATGTTGCGCTCATTGGCTGTGGTTTCACAGGTACCAGCACCTTTTATCAACTTGTTGAACGTTATCCGATAAAGGAAATTACCATATTCGAAGCTAGCGGTGAATTTGGCCCCGGCCTGCCGTACCGTTCAGATGAATGTGATGATTATCTTTTAAACAACACCAATGACACATTATGCCTTACACCGGATAACAGACGCGCGTTTCTGAATTGGTTAAGAACCAACCCCAAATTACCTGACGGCATTGAAATACCAGAGATCATAGAACGCGGTAATTTACCAAGAACATTTTACGGTTATTTCTTAAAGGACGTGTTCAAAGCGACCCTCACGACTGCCGCGATCAAGGATGTTAAAGTGAACCTGATAACCGCTGAAGCAACCCGGCTAAAAGAAAATAATGATAATACGGTTTCAGTCTTCTGGAAAGACGGCGAAATTATTGCAGATAAAGTTATACTTACAACCGGTTATGCGCCAAATATTGATAATTACCCGTCCCCGCCAGCTGGATCAAAGGCATTATATTTCGCGGATCATATTAATGAACCAAAACTCCATATTATCCCGCTTTCAGCAAAAACCTATATTCTAGGCGCGTCATTAAGTGCGTATGATGTTGTCGGGCGGCTTTTTTCTGAAAAAACCGGATGCATTTTCGAGCGTGCCGAAGATGGATCATTAAACTATATAGCAGGGCCAAATGACCGCGCTGCGGTTTTATGTTCAAGAAGCGGACGGCTGAAAAAAATGAAAAGCCTTAAAACAAAAGACATCAACCGGAAATATTTCACGGTTGATTATCTTTCTTCAATTAAGCCTGAAGAAGGCTTAAAGCTCGAAGATATTGCAAATGCCATCAAAATGGACTGCGAAGCCCATGACGGCGATCAGGATTGGGCCGAAATTCTAGAGCCATTTAAAAACTGCCAAAGCGTTCAGGAAATTAATGATAAAACGGCCGATATTCTTGAGAAAGACTTACGCACAGCCATTGATGGCACAGCCCGTAATATTCTGGTTGATATTTTCGGTGATGCCGGACTTGAAATATGGGATATTTTTGCTGCCCGTCTTGTAAGTCCGGACGAAGAAAAAAGGTTTCGCAAAAACTACGAAACAGCAACGCTGACCTACGAAGCGTCCTGCCCCATATCAACCGCCGAAAAATTACTGGCACTTTACCGTGCCGGTAAACTTGGTGTTATAAAGGGGGTTAAAAATGTAACATTTGATAAAGATACGGATTGTTACCTGATTGATCATGAATTTGGCCAAGAAGAAGCAGAAATTCTGATCAACACAACGGGCAGCATTGACCGTGACGTAACAAGCAACCGGCAACAGGAAATATTAAAAAACATGGTGTCGGATGGCATTCTTAAACCCTATCAATGCGGTGGGGAAACAATGCTTGGCGCAGATGTGGATATGCATGATTTTAAGGTAAATGGCACACAAAATGTTCATATGGCAAATACGTTTCTTTGGGGGCCGGGCTTTTACACCAGTGGCGCCATCATTATGGCAACAATTGTTGACCGCATTTTAAAATCAATGTTTAATAAATAAATCAGGGAGACATATTATGGATTTTACAAAAAAGCTCTTTTTATTTTTTACACTTATTATTTTTTCCGCCTGTTCAGAAGAAAATGTTCCGGCAAATGATAATGCGGCTGAACAATCGGAACCAAAAGCTGTCGGCATTGTTGTCACTGCAAATCCGCTGGCGACAGAATCCGGTCTTGAAATTTTGCGTGCCGGTGGCAGCGCCGTGGATGCCGCCATCGCCGTTCAGGCTACCCTGAGCCTGGTTGAACCACAAAGTTCCGGCCTTGCCGGGGGCGGATTTATGGTTCATTACGATGCCGATACCAAAAATATTGAATATTATAATGGCCGCGAAAAAGCACCGATGGGTGCAACACCAAGCCTTTTCCTTGATGAAAATGGTGAACCAATCAATGGGCGTGATGCCAAAAACAGCGGCCGTTCAATCGGTGCACCGGGTGCAGTTGCGGTTCTTAACCTTGCCTATCAGGATCATGGAAAACTTCCCTGGGCAAGCCTTTTTGAACCCGCAATGAGACACGCGACAGACGGTTTTGCCGTTTCGCCGCGGATGCACGATTCCATCGTATCTTACGCCGAATATTTTCACAGAACACCCGAAGAAGGACCAACTGACCTTTATGAATATCTGTTTACGGATGAAGGAAACCCGCTTCCCGTTGGCTATATCCTTAAGAACCCGGAATATGTGGAAACTATGAAAATTGTTGCAAATAATCCGGCAGATTTTTACCGTGGTGAGATTGCAGAACAGATCGTTGAAAAAGCACAGGCCGCGCCAAATGGCGGAACGCTTTCCATGGAAGACCTAGCAAACTATACCGCCGTAAAACGTGATCCTTATTGCAGCCGTTATCGCGAACTAACACTTTGCGGTTCTGCACTACCATCTTCGTGGGTTTCTGTTTCAATGGTCATGAGCCTTTTAAACGAAGCACCGGAATTTTCACCCGAGGGGGCGGATGATCCGGCAAACTGGACCCTGCTTGCGGAAGCACTGCGCATTACATACGCGGACAATAACGCCTTTATCGGTGATGATGATTTTGTGGATGTTCCAATTCAAGGCATGATGAGCGACGCCTATATCAAGGACAGGGCAAAACTTATTTCCCGTGAAGCTGCCAATCAGAATATTGAGGCCGGTGATCCCTGGGCTTATCAGGAACGACAGGCCGCCATACTTTACGGCGAAGATGCAACGCTGGACGATGTGGGCACAACCCATTTTGTAATCGTCGATGCGGATGGAAATGCGGTTTCCATGACATCAACTGTTGAAGGATATTTCGGATCCCTCCGTATGGCTGGTGGAATGGTCCTGAATAACCAGCTTACAGATTTTTCTTTCAGATACGAAGACGCGGATGGAAACCCCATCGCCAATGCGGTTGCACCAGGTAAAAGACCACGTTCATCCATGTCACCCACCATCGTGCTTGATGAAAATAATGATTTTCTGATGGCGGTTGGGTCCCCAGGTGGACGCAATATCATATCATATGTTGCAAAAACGGTTGTCGGCATCATGCGCTGGGGATTAAGCCCACAGGAAGCCATAAATCTCCCCAATATGGTTGCGCGTACAGAACAGGTGCGTATCGAACGTGACCGTGCAAAACCGGAAATTATTCAGGCACTGCGTGATTATGGCCTTGATGTTTTTGAATCAGAAGGTGAAATTTCCGGCTTGAGTGCTGTGCTTAAGCTTGAAGATGGCACACTTCAGGGCGGTGCTGACCCACGCCGCGAAGGCACAGTTGGCATTTTATACGATAACGAAATAAGATAGCTCTTAAAATAAATATTCCTGTGAGGATGGGCGCTCAAATTTTATACTGGCCCATCTTCGCAGGAATTTTTCCTAGTTTAAATTTGGCAAGCTCGAAAACCCTTCACCCTTGTCATCGTTCCATGCAATTGATGTGATTTTCCACTCATCATTTATTTTCATAAGTTGAATAGTGTTAACACCTACAGCAAACGGTTTTTCATCGCTTTCGTCAAAACGCGCTTCATAATATGAAAACCTATGAGCAATCCGCCCAAAAATTCTGGTTTCTGCATGAACTTCCCGGTCTTCAAGTTGGGTCATCACCCCATCAGAAAATTGCTTATTAAAATGGACTATAAATTCGTCAACAGGCAAAATCAGAGGTTCCGGATCGTTATATAATATTGGATATAGATATGAAAATGACCAGGAAAGATAAAACAAACCAAAATATCCTTTCTTCCGCGCTAAAAGGCTTTAAGGAAAATGGCTATGACGGTATTGGTGTGGATATGATTGCAAATATGGCGAATGTCACGTCAGGGGCGTTTTATGCACATTTCGGATCGAAAGAAAATATTTTTAAAGCCGCTGTTATCAGCGGGCTTGATGATGTGCTTTCCGCCGTTCACAATTTTCAAACGAATGAAGGAAAAAACTGGCTTTCGGCTTTTGCAGAATTTTACCTGAGTGAAGGTCACAGAACGGACCGTGCCAACAGCTGTGCTCTTTCAACGTTAACGTCGGAAATAGCCCGCATGAACCCAGAACTTAAAAATGAATGTGAGCAAAGGATCACTGAAATTGTGCTCGCAATGTGCGCAGGATTAAAAACCGGAAATCATAAAAAGCGTGAAGAACGCATATGGTCATTTCTTGCGATATTAATCGGCGGCATTACAATAACCAGAGCTATAAAAGATAATAAATTGGCCGCTGAAATATCAAAATCTGTTATCAGCACGGCATTATCCATTGCCGGTGAAGCGAAGTAAGATACACCCCTTTTCAATTCAAACTTCAAATTAATATTTGAAACCATGATAGAGTGGATTGATCCCCCCCAATCACTATGTTAATAAAACATTCTTTTGAATGGTCCCGTAGCTCAGGTGGATAGAGCGACAGATTCCTAATCTGTAGGCCGCTGGTTCGAGTCCAGCCGGGATCACCACCATTTAAATTTAATCAGTAAAATTTATCTTTCAATAAATTCCCCCGGATAGGCACCGGATGGTTGCGACCGGTGCCACACGGATATACCATTGACCCAAACCTGGTTAATACCATCGGAAAGCGCATCAGGATCCTCAATCGTGGCATTGTCTTTTACTTTATCTGGATCAAAGAGAACTAAATCTGCCTTGTACCCTTTTGCAATCAGTCCACGATCCTTTATCCCGATATGCGCTGCGCTTAGGGACGTCATTTTCCTGATCATTTCTTCAAGTGATAATACCTCTCCTTCAACCACATATTGATGTAGTGCCCTTGCAAAAGCCCCGTGCCCACGGGGATGTCCCTCAAATGCACCATCCGAACATATATTGGCATGCGGCCAGGCGATAAGCGTCTGAATATCTTCTTCCGACATGCTTTCTCCCATCACACTTTCCCGCCGTCCTGCTTCTTCGTCATCCGGATTGATCCCGGCATAAGCGGTCCGGATCAGTTCAAGATAGGTATCCACTTCACCATCCCCACGCATTTTTGCAATTTCAGCAACCGTCTTACCAACCAGGGTTTGGTCAGGCGCGTAGTAGGTCAATGTAAGTCCATCAGCAGGCGCAAGTTTTTCAAGCGCAAATGTTGCCGCTTCTTTATCATAAAAATCACGGTCCGGTAATAAAACTGTGAGGGTCGATTCCCAAAAAGTATAGGGATAGATGTCAGCCGTCACATCAATGCCTTCTGCGCGCGCCTTATCAAGTTTTTTTATAATTTCATCTGCCTGCCCCCATAATTCCACACTCGCAAGCTTGATATGTGAAACCTGAACTTGCAAATCAGCCTCCCGGCCAATATGGATCAGTTCATCAATCGCAGCTTTAAGAGCCCGGTCTTCACTACGCATATGGCTGATATAGCGGCCTTTATATTCTGCCACTTTTTTAGCAAGGGCAATAATTTCTTCTGTCGTTGAATATATACCAGGATCATATTCCAGCCCGGTTGAAAGACCAAGAGAACCATTTTCAAGCTCATGAACAAGAAGTTCCTTCATGGCTTTAATTTCTTCCTCTGTTGCAACCCTTTTAAAATCAGTTCCCATAACTGCCGCGCGTATCGTTCCATGCCCCGTGTAAGTCCCGATATTCACGGCCACTGGCGTCGTTTTAAGTGCTGCCTTTAATTCTGCTATTGGCTTGTCGGAACCGCCATCCTGACCGACAATGATGGTTGTAACCCCCTGGGATACAACAGCATCCGCATGTGGTTTATCAATCAGTCCCCAGTCATGATGGCTATGTGTATCAATAAATCCCGGCGCAAGCACAAGACCACCGGCATCAATTACATTATCTGTGTCAACAGACCTAATATCACCGATTTCTGTTATGATGCCGTCGGTAACACGGACATTTGATAATTTTCCCACTGCGCCGCTGCCATCAACTACGAATGCATTTATAATGATAAAATGATTATCTGCATCCGTTGCTGCAACGGACAAGTGAGCTACAAACAGTGCGTAGATTGTCAGTAACGATAAACATATGACCTTTTTAATCACTTTGTATTCCTTTCCAGAATGATTACTGAATTAGAAGCTCACTTCTGGATTATTACAAGAAAAAACGCGGCGATCAGTAATCACCGCGTTTAAATTTTCTGTCTTATAACCGTTATAAACGACTATTATTAAATTGAAAGCTTAGAACCTTTGTCCAAACCGGAAACCAATTGTTCTTGGACGATTAGTAGCTTGTGATTGGTCCAATGCACTATCATACCCAGGATCATAGATAGCAACCGTCGCTCTAGTATCCAGTAGGTTTTCAACAAAAATACTGAAGGTCATGTTATCTTTTTCAATACCGGCTGCCAGATTTATGAGAGTATAGGCATCCTGATTCCGATTTGTATTCGTTGTATCAAGATCGCTAAAGCTTGATCCTCTATGTGTAAGCGACCCTTGAATAAATCCAGGTAACTCACCCAACTGTACATTTTGACGTGCGACAGCTGTTAGCTGAATTTTTGGAACAAATGGCATCCGGGAGCCAATAGGTGCGAGTAGCGGACCGGTCGCCGAACGACGGTATTCATCTGTAAGTTTGGCGTCATTGTAAGATGCAGAAAATGAAAGTCTCAAATCATCAGTCGCATCAACTGTCAGATCAAATTCAGCACCATACGTCCGCGAACCCCCCACGTTCTGAATGATTGTCAGATTTGATACTGCAAAATCAAGGAAGGCAAACTGAACATCGCTCCATTTAAGATAATAAAGTGAACCATTGAAGCGAACACGATTATCTGCCCAACTCGTTTTCCAACCAAATTCATAGTTATCGATATTATCTTCTACATATTTCGGAATACCCGGTACCCTAGCACGGTTAACACCACCAGGGCGGAACCCCTGTGAAAATGTTGCATAAACCAATTTATCATCATCAATGGTATAGCTTGCATTTACTTTAAACACTTCACCATTATTTTTCTGCTCATCGTCAAGTATTCTTGTATTAAAACATGGATATTGTGGAGTGCCAGCAGGATCTTCTGTAAACTCACCATTCACAGTGAAACCAGTACAATGGCGAAGGAATCCATTAAATCCATAAAGTGAATTTCGGTATTTATAAAAACGGGCGCCACCCATTACTGTTAACCGGTCAGTGACATCAAATTCAAGCTCACCGAATGCGGCCCAGTCCCTGTCTTCACGAACCTGTTTTGTTTGCCACACTGTGTGACCATTTTCAATCACAGACCCCGCCGAATCCGAGTCAGGCACAATCCATTGAAGGTCAAAGTCATGCTTTTGTTTTTGGTAAAAGAGACCACCGATTGCCCGCAGACGATTTTCTGAAGGTGTCGTTACGCGAAATTCATGACTTTGACGAATAAAAAATTCATCGCCAGTCGTTAGCTGATTAGGATTGGCGCAGGTAACGCCATCCGCGTTATAATAAAGACAGCTATAACCTGAACCGGCATACACTTCTTCAAGATATTCTGAATAACCGACATAATCGTTTTCACTTACGAGATGTCGGTCCAGATAAGCACCCGCATAAACAACATCAAGTCCGGCAATATTGCCTTCAACTGTCAATGTTGCCTGATACCAGTTATCGTCATAACTTTGCGGGTTAAATGACGCCGTATTCAGATCACCAAAAAGGGACGGATTATGGGTATAGGTTCCATTAGAATCCTGTTTCTGATAAATAATACCAGGTGTAACAAGCCAGTTTTCATTGAGATCTAAAGCAAGTAAAGCCCGACCACCAGTGGTGCTCGTATTATTGTAATTTTCTTCCACAAGAGCTGCGTTGTTGATTGATATTCCGCTTGCCGCAAAATTAATTGTGTGTGGGACGTTATCAATATAACCGCCATCTTCTTCGTGCCAGCCAACCAATCGGATTGCGGCGTTATCAGCAATCGGAAAATTGGCGAAAGCCTCTAATGTACCACCAATTTCACCGTCTTTTACGATATTACCGGCAACATCATATCCCGCCTGGAATTCGCCTATCACCGGTTTATTTGTGATAATACGTAATGTACCGGATTGGCTGCTTGAGCCAAACAAAGTACCCTGCGGCCCGGAAAGAGTTTCTATCCGCGCAATATCATACATATGCAGATCAAGGATATTGTTGATGGTTGTAATCGGCTGCTCGTCTAGATACACACCAACGCTCGGCATTGAACCTGAATGGTTACCATCACCACCACTCGCGATACCCCGCATATACAGATTACCATTTCCTGGTCCTGGGCTTTCAAATGAAACTGTTGGCAGAAAATGGATATAATCATCAAACGCGTTGATGTTCAAATCTTCCATCTGCTGATTACCCAGCACATTAAGTGACATCGGTACATCTTGTAGATCGGACGTACGTTTTGTCGCTGTAACTGTAATCACTTCCGTACCGGAATTAGCCGCATCCTGAGCTTGCGCGCCAGAAATTGTTAAAACGCCTGACATAAGAAATGTTGATGCCAGCAGCGCTGATTTTTTATAGGTGTATTTTCTCAATTGAATGATCCCTTAACATAAAGAAATATTATATGTCCCCCGATGATTTTTAAATCAACTTATCCATCTTTGGACTCAACTATTAAAATAGTGTTACAAGGTGCAAAAAGTAAAGAAAAGAAAGACAACACGCGTTTTTTATTTGGTTTATATGAACAATGATTAACTTGTCATAAAATATATTATTACCTAAGATATCTGGCAAAAGACTGGAAAGAATAATAAAAATGGTAACTACAGACCCGCAAGGCGACTTAAAAACAGCACTGCAGCATGCCGCAAGTCTGTTATATAAAAAACCGGCACTTGCCGAAGAGCAGGCATTGGAAATTCTGAAAATTATACCGGAATTTGATCCCGCACTTCATATTTTGGCGTCTGCATATCGTTTTCAGGGTAAAGCCGATAAAGCGCTTGAAATCATGATGCCGCTTTCGAAGCGCCTTGAAAAATCTGCACCTGTTTTGCTGGAACTTGGATTATGCCTAAAAGCATCTGGAAAAAACCGTGACGCCATCAAAACACTGCGAAAAGCAGCAAATATTATACCAGACCAGGGTGAAATCTGGCGTAACCTTGCCATTTTATATGGCGATGTCGGTGAACAGGAAAATGCATACAAAGCCACTAACAAATTATTGGATATTCTCAATAAGAACCCTGAAATTTTAAACGCTGCTAAATTATTTGATGAAGGGAAAATAGCCAAAGCAGAAGCATCCGCCCGTGACATCATAAAAAAAAATCCGATCGACGTGGTTGCAATGAGGCTGCTTGCTGAAATTGGCTTAAAGATTGGTCAGATCGATGATGCTAGAAAACTTCTCGAACATTGTGTTGAACTTACACCATATTATGACCATGCAAGGCATAATTATGCTGTCTCCTTATACAGAAAACAAAAACTTGAAGAAGCGATGCAGCAAATAAAAATATTGCTTGGCCGTGATCCTGCAAACCACAATTATCCTGTGTTAATGGCTGCAATCTGTGTTCGAAAAGGTGATTTCAAGCCGGCGCTTGAAATATATGAAGATATTTTAGAAAAAAGACCCGAGCAGGGAAAATTACAGCTTAATTATGGGCATACCTTAAAAACTGTCGGAAGAATTGACGATGCTATTAAAGCCTACCGTACCTGCATTGAGGTCAGCCCGAATATCGGTGAGACCTACTGGAGTCTGGCAAATCTTAAAGTCTTCCGCTTCAGTGATGAAGATCTTGAAAATATGCTAAAGCAGGTAATTCCTGAAGGTGGGGACCCTGATGATCAGGGGCACCTTGCCTTCGCTATCGGCAAAGCCTATGAAGACCGCAAAGAATTCGACAAATCATTCGAATTTTATCAAAGAGGGAATGATATTCGCAGGCAACATCATCGCTATGATCCGAAAATAAACATTTATGATACGGTTAGACAGATTAAATTATTTGATCATGAATTCTTAAGCAAGAATGAAGGTCAGGGATGCCAGGCGGCTGATCCCATTTTCATTGTTGGTCTGCCACGCGCAGGTTCCACATTGATAGAGCAAATATTAGCCAGTCATTCTCAGGTCGACGGAACATCAGAGCTTACTGATATTATTGCACTATCACGGAAGATAGGGGATAAGAAAAATATCCGCACCGTATCAAAATATCCTGAAATATTATCTGAGATGACGGCGCAGGACTTTAAGGAGCTTGGTGAAAGTTATATAGAAACAACTAGAATACAACGTAACAAGGCACCATATTTCATTGATAAGATGCCCAATAATTTTAAACATATCGGCCTTATTCATACTATACTGCCCAATGCCAAAATTATCGACGCGCGCCGTCATCCCATGGGCGGATGCTTTTCCGGTTTCAAGCAGTTATTTGCGAATGGACAGACTTTTACTTACAATCTTACTGACATCGGACTTTATTACAGGGATTATGTCAAGCTGATGGATCATTGGGATGAAGTACTGCCCGGTCGCGTACATCGTGTTCAATATGAAGATATGGTTTCCGATACGGAAAATCGGATCAAAGCATTACTTGAATATTGCGGACTTGAATTTGAAGAAGCATGTCTGAATTTTTATAATACAAAGCGTGCCGTTCGCACACCAAGCTCAGAACAGGTGCGACAGCCAATATTTACCAAAGGTGTTGAACAATGGCGTAATTATGAACAGCATCTTGGCCCTCTAAAGGAAGCACTCGGTCCCTTACTCGAACGTTACCCCATCGATTAAACTCATTTATGATATGCTAATCCGGATGATTGTCTTTCATCCTATCTGCTGGTAGGTTTGATTATAGCTAACGCTTACAGGGAAATAGGCATAATGATTATACAAAAGATTACATTCATAACTGAGCTTACAGAAGAAGAAGTGCTGAAAGTTGCGCATGAAAGGGCGGATGATTTCAGGGCCCTTCCGGGGCTTATACAGAAATATTACTTCAAGACGGCCGGGCCAAACCAATATGGCGGTTTATATATCTGGGGATCAGAAGATCAAATGGCCAAATACAGAGCATCCGACCTCGCCAAATCAATACCGACAGCCTATAAAGTTAAAGGCATGCCGGAAATTGAAACGCTCGATATTTTATTTGAATTACGTGACTAGCCGTCAGCCTTCAGCCGGTAGACATTTTTCCGGTGTATGCGTATCAATCAGATAAGCTACTTTCCAGCCTTCACTATGTTTAACCAACGTAAACTGGTTAACGCCACATGATCTTAGTTCACCGTCAATCGCAATGGTAAATGGAGCCCACGCCACCGCAAGGGGACCTTCCACGTGAATTTCCACATCAAAAATCTGCTCATCAGCCTGTCCGGGTGACAGTGTTCCCACCCAATCAATCCAGCCCGAAGCATCACCGCGCGTTACCGGTTTATCCGGCGATATTCTATCAAGTGATGTATCCGGCAGAAGTAGGGATTTCAGTGTTTCATCATCCCCTGCCCGCATTGCATCAAATACCTGATCCAGAATAGCACGGACTTCTGCCTTTTCTTCCGGCGTACCCGCTGCAACAGCAAATGAAAAATGCGCCATAATCACCGGTAACAATAATAATTTAAGTACAAATTTCATTGAATATTCCTCTTATTCAGCTGGCTTGAATTCGTGTTTTTCCTGGCTTTCTTTGCGTTTTCCGTGGAAAATATTTTCAACCGCGATATAAAACATCGGAACGAAGAAAATAGCAAGAAAAGTTGCTGCAAGCATCCCGCCCATCACGGCAATACCATTAAAGCGTTCCAGTTTCGGTGATCCATCCAATGATCCGGTGATAGAGATCATGGCACAGCACCAGCTTACGGATATGGTGGCGGACCGGGCCTTATGGGTGGGATAAGACGCGCCATAGGCGTCGACAGATTTTCAATTGATAATGACGCCTCACGGGAATACGGAACGACAATTACGGGGGATAAATATCTTGCCGATAATGTTTACGTTGAAGTTTCAACCGGACCCGCCACGGGGCAGACAGCAACAAGCGTTGAAGTCGGTCTTACACGCAGTCTATCCCTTGTGACACGCCCTACTCTGGATCACGATAATAACCTTTCTATAAGGTGGTCATGGGATTATTAGTTATAGCGGGTCCGGGCCCCAATCATCGGGGATATGATTATTCAAAAGTTCAATAATATTGAGGGGGTCTTCACGTACGGTGACCATATGAAGCGGCATACTTTTAAACGGTGCCTTTGGAATATGAAATAATCCTTTATATTTTTCGCCCTCAATCATTATCCTGCCCACATGCCAGTTCAGTGCAGCTGCGGCAGCATTATGATTACCGTATAATGTCAGTCGAAGGGCGTCATCATAATCATCACAAGTGATTATTTTTACTTCCGGATAAAGTGCGGATACCTGTGAAACAAGCGGCCCAGTTTTTGGTGTAATAACAATGTCCGGCACCTTATCGCCATCACCCGGTTCACGATCAATCAGTACAAACCAGGCTCCGCCACTGACGATTATGGGCTTGCTAAAAGCCATTATTTTTAATCTGTCAGCCGTATTTGCCATGGTAGCAAGTATATCAAAATCACCTGCCATTAAGCCCTGGGTAAGTTCCGTAAGCCCGGCCGGAATAAATTGGTAGGGGAGTTTCGCATCATTCATAACATCATTAATACGGTCAATTATGATACCTGCAGGTTTGCCGTCTTCCATATAACTGAATGGAGCAAAATCCGGATTAAACCCAATTTTTAACGGTGCATTGCCCTTCATCCGATCCTCGCGATCATGTCATCTGTCGAAACCACATCGGCAAATACCCGGACCAATGCATTCAAGGCATTATTGTGATCTTCATCCGATCTTGATGCATTGGCGTCTGTAATCATGGTTGTTTTAAAATTAAGCATCATGGCATCGCGGGCTGTACTTTCACAGCAGACATCAGTCAGCGTGCCAGTTATGATCACATGATCTATCCCTGCATGATGAAGCTTTTTTTCCAACATGCCTGACGTGCCGATAAACGCGCTGAAACGATTTTTTTCAATGATCCAGTCTTCATCCTTTACATCAAGATCGGGCCATATATCGTGCCCCGGACCATCAGCCGCAAGATTTTTTACCATCGCCTGACAGCGTTCCGGCGAAAACAGATCCCGAAGCAATGACCATTCATCCAGAATATCTTCCTTAAATGTTGAAATAACCCACGCAACCGTGCCCCCGCTTAAGCGTAATTTATATGCCAGCCTGTTTATGTTGGGAACAATTTCACGCGCCGTCGGCACCTCGGCCGCCATCCCGGGCTCAATGAAATATTTCTGCATGTCAATGACGAGTAATGCTGTCCTGCACGGGTCAATATTTTCAAATGCATGAAGACGGCCACCCCGTCTTTCAATTGCTGCTTCTGTTGCTTCTTTGGAAATGTTTATGTTATGCATGAATGAACGATATCCTTTTCAACCCTTCTTGAAAAGCATTAATACAATCAGCATCATAACTTGAAAAACGGACATATTAAATGACCAATAAAAAATGGGAACATATTAAACAGAGCACAAAAGCAGTTTGGGCTGGCGAAGAAAAAAGTTTTTTTGAAGGGGCAGCACAGGTTCCTGTAGTCAATAGTGTATCCTACAATCATGATGATGTTGATGAATGGCTTGACGTGGCACTCGGAAAACGCAAAGGACACATTTACAGCCGCAACACAAACCCCACTGTGGCCGTATTCGAAGAAAAAATGCGTGTACTTGAAGATGCGGAGGCCGCCACAAGCTTTGCAACCGGGATGGCCGCGATCAGCGGCACTTTATTTGCATTACTATCCCCCGGCCAGCGTGTTGTATCGGTGAAAGATACATATGGCGGCACAAGTGTTGTGTTTATGGAACATCTTCCAAGGTTCAATATTGATGTCACAATGTGCGAAACCCATGATCAGGATGCCATCGAAGCCGAAACATTAAAAGGATGTGATCTTCTTTATCTTGAAACGCCTACCAACCCTACGATGAAAGTGCTTGATTTAAAAAGACTTATAGCCGCCGGTAAAAAAGTTGGCGCTATTGTTGTGGTGGATAACACTTTCGCCACTCCCATTAATCAAAACCCGCTTGTGCTGGGTGCTGATCTTGTCGTGCATAGCGCCACAAAATTTATTGGCGGCCATTCCGATGCACTTGGTGGAATTGTTTGCGGCTCAAAAAAACTCACTGATAAACTATACGGCTTTCGGGAAATTAACGGGGCAACGCTTGATGCCCATTCGGCTTATCTTTTACTGCGCGGCCTTAAAACATTAAAGCTTCGCATTGATAAACAAAACGATAACGCTTTGGCACTTGCAACATATCTGGCAGCCCATCCCAAGGTAGAACAGGTTTTTTACCCCGGGCTTGAAAATGACCCGGGATACGAAATCGCCAAAGGACAAATGAGCGGCTTTTCCGGCATGCTCAGCTTTTCACTTAAGGGTGGGTTTGACAAAGTACGTGAATTCCTGCCACAAATCCGCTTTGCTCACCGCGCCGCTCATCTTGGCGGAGTGGAAACCATTATCGGGCCGCCGCGCACCACAAGCCATGTGGAACTTTCCGAAGCAGACAGAGAGAAACTGGGTATCCCAGAAAGTCTGATCCGCTGTTCCGTCGGTATAGAGGATATCGAAGACATTATCATCGATTTTGATCAGGCATTGGAAGTATTATAAAACCCGTTCTATAAAAACCATCTTTATAAATTTTTAAAAACTGCCCTGAATAGAGACCAGCACTTTTACCGGTGTTTTATGGAATTTTTCGGCCCTCCTTATCAGTTCATTAAATCTTATATGGTCACGATAATTATCAAGAACTGAGCGGCCAGTTGCTCTATTTTCCTGAGCAACCTCTATACGTGCCTTATGTCCCGGAAGGACTTCATATTCGGCAAAAGCGGATAAATGGGTGCCCGGTTTCCACGGCCAATAATAATTTCTTTCGTAGGCCGCATGCTCACTACGCATTCGTGCTTCAAAACCATAGGAGAGTTTAAGTTCCGTTACATCATGGCGGAAGTTGAATGTAAAACTGTGATCGGAAGCCCGGTCAAACTTCCGGCTCAAGCCGGTAAATTGGTCAATAACCCGTTTTTTCTCATAAACATATCCGATACTTACGATTGCCTGCGGTATATTCAATGCGCCAAGACGCAGGTTGGCATTCAATTTTACACCCTTCGCACTTGCCTTATCAATATTACCCGACTTTGATGAAAAATTGACCTCATCACGAAGTGCAACTGTCGGCGGCAGGGCGAAAAACGCTTCACTTGAAATCGGGTTGCCCATAAAGTCGACATATTCACTAAAATCAACCTTTGCAATATAGTCTTTATAGGTATGATAAAAAACCTCGCCATCGATCGATCCGTTATCCCCGGCAAATCTATGCTCGTATGCAATTGAGAATTCCCAGACCTGTTCCGGTCTTATATTTGTGTTGCCCGGTTCAAACTGGTTTGTCCTTTGATCGAAGGATGTCACAAAATTATTAAAATCAAGCTGGCTTACTTTCTTTTCGATAGTTAAACGAACCTGATCTCTTTCCGTATGATCATAACGCAAATTTAAGCGTGGCTTATAATATGTGAAATTGGTATCACGTCTTTCAACAGTTCCATTTGCAAAGTAATTATCAGCGATTATTTTCGAAAATTCTGTGGTCAATGAACTTTGCAGAACAAGGGTCGGCGCTATATTATAGGTATGATTAGCAAAAACCTCATAGCGGTTTTCTTTAATTCTGACATCATCCGATGTGGAAAGAACCAGTGCGTCTGCAGCCGATGCCGCACGGTAATCATTGAATGTTTTATCAAAATTATTAATTGCCGCCTCACCGCCCCATTCAAGGGATTGTTTCTGACCTAATGAATACGTCATTGATCCTCTGAATATTTTTTCTGACTTATCCAGATTGGTAAGTTCCGTTGCATACTGATAGCCGGCAGGGTCAATTTCCCTATGCCTGTCAATAAACCTATCTTCTTTGCTGTTATTCAATACAAACAATGCTTTAAACCGACCAAGTCCGATAAAATCATGGGTATAATCACCACCGATTTCCCATTTGTCATTATCGTCGGTTCGGTCCCAAATGGTATGATCAGCCGCCATACCTGTTTCGATGTGAATTTCCTGATTTTCAGCGTTCGTCGGTTCAAAAAAACCATTTAACCTAAGCTGGGAACTGTCGGAAAAGTTGTAAGCAAGATTGGAATTGAATACATATCCTTTATTCTGTCTCTCGACCCTTACCTCCTTGTCACCAGTTAGCTGATTTGCAGCATCATAAATAAGTTCATCACGATCAAAATAAACCAGTTCATTCTTTCGCTCTGCACTGAGCATATATTCCAGCCCCCCTATCGTGCCACTTTGAGAAAGCAAAAATTCCGGCGCAAATTTACGACCAACCAAATAATTTCCTGTAACTTTCCAGAATGTTGTTGATGTTGTCCCGCCTTCAAGGAGTATAATATTTATAACAAGCCCCTGGCTCTGTACATCAAGTCCACTGGCGGCCCCACGAATAAGTTCAATTCTGCTGACCTGCGCGGCAGATATTCGCGATAAGTTATCATCAATTGAATTCGCCTTTCCCGCAAGCCTTTTTCCGCCGATCAGGATCTGGTCACCACCTGAGCCAAAACCACGGTCCGCTTGAACAGTTTGACCACCACCGGTATTTTGTCTTCTGTTTCTTTCCAGTATTTCAGGAACACCCGGAATGCGTTGCAGCATATCAAGCAAAGTAACAGGGGAAAATCTTTCAAAATAATCCTTGTTATAGGTCACCGTTGCCGCATTATTTTCAGAAATTTCCTGAGCAAAAACAATAGAATGGCCAGCGATTATGCTAAGCAAACAACAGCTTAAAATTTTCAAGATATGCCCCTAATTTATGCATATTATCATTTAAATGTTATGATATTACATAATACTGCATAAAAAAGTGGTCAAGTAAATGATTTATATTGAAAAAAGATCGTTACTGAAACAGATGACTCAAATGAGCATGTATTCACAACTTGGCGAGATTGCTCAATGGTAACAAAGGAGCACTTCTATCACGTGGGTGCAAAGGAGGCAAATCGTAATGCTGTATTTGAAGCACTTATTACAAATTTCATAACACCACAATCTTTTCTGATTAACAGTTTTGATCCACAGAAATGCAGTAAGAGTTTATCTATTGCTGCTGTTTCTAAACAAATCAAAATGGCTTTTTAAATATCAATTCATTATCAATAATTTAGTACTGCGAGACCAATACAACATCCACTAATATAAGAAGTAGACAATTAAGTATCACAGTACAATAAAATTAAACCCGTTCGATCACCATGGCGATGCCCTGCCCGACACCGATACACATGGTGCAAAGGGCATATTTTCCGTCAGTGCGCTCAAGCTGGTTAACCGCGGTTGTGACAAGGCGCACACCGCTCATCCCAAGCGGATGACCAAATGCAATCGCGCCGCCCTGCGGGTTGATGCGGGGATCATCATCCGAAAGCCCCAAGGTGCGTGTGCAGGCAAGCACCTGCGCGGCAAAGGCTTCGTTAAGTTCAATAATATCCATATCATCAAGGGACAGATCAAGACGGGAAAGAAGCTTGTTTGTCGCCGGTACAGGACCGATCCCCATGGTGCGCGGCGGCACCCCGGCAACCGCAGAGCCCAGAATACGGGCACGGGGTTTAAGTACGTGTTTTTTTGCCGCATCACCGGACGCAACCAAGGTCGCGGCCGCGCCATCATTAATGCCGGATGCATTGCCGGCGGTTACGGTACCGCCTTCAAATATCGGGCGGAGGGCCACCATTTTTTCAAGCGATGTTTCACGGGGATGTTCGTCCGCATTTATTGTCACAGGATCACCTTTTCGCTGTGGAATTGTTACCGCAACAAGTTCTGCTGCTGTTTGACCCGCAGCAATGGCGGCTGCGGCTTTTTGCTGTGACCAGAAGGCGAATTTATCCTGATCTTCGCGGGAAATATTCAGCTCAGTTGCAAGATTTTCTGCCGTTTGCGGCATCACGTCCGTGCCATACATTTTATCAAGTTTTTTATTGATAAAGCGCCAGCCCATTGTGGTGTCTTCCAATGTGTGGGTCCTGTCATATGGGTTTTGTGCCTTGCCCATCACAAACGGGGCGCGTGACATGCTTTCCACACCGCCCGCGATCATCATGTCCCCTTCGCCCACGGCAATGGCATTGGCCACAATCCCGATTGCATTAAGCCCGGAACCACACAGCCTGTTTACCGTTGTGGCGGCCACTTCCTGAGGCAATCCGGCAAGAAGCGTTGCCATACGGCCCACATTGCGGTTGTCTTCACCGGCCTGATTGGCGCAACCATAAACCACATCATCAACCGCCGCCCAGTCGACATTTTTATTGCGTTCCATCAGTGCCATGATCGGAATGGCGGCAAGATCATCGGCGCGAACCGCCGCAAGACCACCACCATACCGCCCAACCGGTGTACGGACAGCATCACAAATAAAAACATCTTTCATAAGAGCTTCCTTTTAAAACTGGTTTTGCATTTTCTTAAAACCGCTATGGACGGCTTCGGCAAGCTTGTCAATTTCGGTTTCCATCATCACCGTTGATAACACACCGGTACAGGTGTTGATCATCATAAACCCGCTATCAAACAAATGATCAAGCAATGTTTTGGTAAGCGCACTTTCCCGCGGTGAAACATAAGCATCACGGTAACTGACCGGCGCCGTTTCCTTCATATGAATACGGAACATGGAACCACCGCCCGTTACGCAGGCGGGAACATCCGCAAGCTTTATGGCTTCGTTAATTGAATTTCTTGCATATTCCGCAAGTTTATTAAGCCGTTTGACCGCATCCCGGTCAAACAGTTCCATGGCCACGCGGCCCGCTGTCATGGTAATCGGGTTTGCTGAAAATGTTCCTGAATGCGGGAACAGTACCTTTTCCGCAAGCGGGTCCATCACATCCATCACATCCGCGCGACCGGCAAGCGCCCCGACCGGAAAACCGCCTCCGATCATTTTACCCATGGCGGTAAGGTCCGGTTTAATGCCCGGGAACCATTCCTGCGCACCACCATAATTGGAACGGTAGGTAATAACCTCATCAAACACAAGAAGGCTGCCATTTTTACACGCCCATGCATCAATGGCACGGACAAATGCGTCATCCGCAGGTACAAGCCCGATACGGTGCGGCATCACATCCAGAAGGACGCAGGCGATATCGTCTGCATGCTGTTCAAGAATTTTGATCGCACGTTCCGGTTCGTTAAACGGAATAATTACTACATCATCAAGGGCTGCCTGCGGGGTACCGTATGCAACGGGCACACTTTTCGGGCTATCCGCATCGCCCCAGTTTTCCGGTTTTGATGTCTGGCTTACTTCTGCGTAATCATAAAGCCCGTGGTAGGCGCCTTCCGCCTTGGCGATTTTTGATCTGCCAGTGAAGGCGCGTGAAGCCTTAAGACAGCTCATGACCGCTTCGGTACCGGAATTGACAAACCGCATCTTTTCGAAACTTTCCGAACGGTTGACAATATGTTCCGCATAAATAACTTCCGCTTCGGTTCCGATGGTGAAGGCTGTTCCTCTGGCAAGTTGCGCACTTACGGCTTCAACAATCGCGGGATGGGCATGCCCGTGGATAAGCGAACACATGTTATTGGCAAAATCAATGCGTTTGACGCCCTCTATATCGGTGACGTAACACCCTTCGCCCTTATCCACATAAAGCGGATGAGGTTTTCTTAAAATTGTATTTCGGCTGCAGCCGCCAGGCATCACCTTTAGGCCGCGCTCGTAAAGTTCTGAACTTTTTGACATTTCTTTTTCCTTTAAGCGGCAATCAGTTTGCAGCCGGTTCTTTCCTGTACATAATCAAAATCCACACCGGGGGCGAGTTCAACAATTTTAAACCCTTCCGATGTTACATCAATCACCGCAAGATCAGTATATACGCGGCTGACCACACCCACACCCGTTAGCGGGAATGTGCATTTTGAAACCAGTTTCGGATGCCCTTCACTGGTAACATGCTGGGTAATGACATTAATGGTTTTAACACCGGCCACCAGATCCATTGCTCCGCCCACGGCAGGGATCGCATCGGGATTACCGGTTGACCAGTTGGCAAGGTCGCCATTTTCCGCAACCTGCATGGCGCCAAGCACACAAATATCAATATGACCGCCACGGATCATTGAAAAACTGTCCGCATGATGAAAATATGCTGCACCCGGTATTGCGGTAACATTTCTTTTGCCCGCGTTTATAAGTTCGGGGTCTTCCATGCCCGGTTCGGGTGCATCACCCATACCAAGAAGGCCATTTTCTGTATGATATATGACTTCGCGTCCTTCGGGTACATAACGCACCACTTTTTCAGGGATGCCAATACCCAGATTCACATAAGCACCATTTGGGATGTCCTGCGCGGCGCGCTCTGCCATCTGTTCACGGTTCCAGCCGAAATTCTGCTCTTCACTCATGGGTACACCTCCCCGGCAGCAACAAGTTCACTTTCATGTAGAGGGTTATTAACGGTTACGATCTGATCAACAAAGATACCCGGTGTCACGACAATTTCCGGATCAATTTCACCGGCTTCGACAAATTCCTTTGTCTGCACAATGGTGGTTTCCGCGGCCATGGCCATGATGGGGGCAAAATTACGGGCCGTTTTATTATAAACCAGATTGCCATAACGATCAGCACGCAAACATTTGATAAGGGAGAAGTCGGCCTTAAGACCATATTCAAGCACATAATCACGCCCGTTTATGGTGCGCACTTCCTTCCCTTCTGCAAGGGGTGTACCTACGGACGTCGCGGTATAAAAGGCGGGAACACCCGCCCCACCCGCACGGATCCGTTCGGCAAGCGTACCTTGGGGAACAAGTTCCAGTTCAATTTCACCTTTTGTATAAAGTTCCGGAAAAACGGTTGAATTTGCGGTTCTGGGAAAAGAGCAGATCATTTTTGAAACCCGTCTGTTCTCAATAAGTGCGGCAAGCCCCACATGGCCGGAACCGGTATTATTATTTACAACTGTAAGATTTTTTGCACCCTGGTCGATCAGCGCATGAATAAGTTCGATGGGGCTTCCCGCCTCACCAAATCCGCCGATCATGACGGTGGCACCATCATGGATATTTGCCACCGCCTGTGCGACAGATTTCACCTGTTTATTGATCATAAACTACGTCCTTATGATGCTTATGCTTTGATACCGAACAAACCTGCTTCATCATAAATAACACGGTCTTTATATCCGTCAAACCAGATTGCATCGGGATTACGGCCCACGATTGCCACCTGACCCTTTTTCGGGGCGTCTTCCGCAGAACGCAGAAGTTTAAAGATCACAACACCGTTTTCACTGCCGGGCACACCTTCTATCGGTTCATTGGTAACGGCTGCTACCTCTGTTTTACCGTAATAATGGGTAATGGAAAGACGGGCATGTGCCTCAACACCGGAAAGGCCACGCTGCGACGTATTCAGGATACGCCATGCTTCCTCGATCGGAACATTGAAAGCTTTATGGCCAACAATATCACGACCACAGAAGAAATAGTGGTTTTCAACTTTTTTGCGTCGAAGTTCACGTTGCATGATACGAAGGGCATCCGGATCATTATTGATGTTTTTGATGATTGGTGCCTGATTATCCAGGGTAACAAATCCGCGCTTGCCAAATTGATCAATGGCTTTTTCAGTCGCTTCAACCCATTTAAGGCCACCGCCTGGCATATCGATATAATTTCCATCTTCATCTTTTTCCAAAAACTCATCCGGATGGTTAAAGTGAATCATAAAACGGAGTTTTGTTTGCGGATATGCAGCGTGGAAATCATCCATCATTTTAAAGAAGCTTTCATCAAAGCGGTGCGGGAAAAACGCAAGCTCTTTTGTACCCAAACGGATGCTTTCGATACCAGCTTCTGAAAGTGCTGCCCACCATGACGCGATCCCCTTGTTGGCAAGTACCATCGGATCACCACCGGACATAAGAATTTCACGAAGTCTTTCACGGCCGGTTTTCGGATGAATACCGCCTGCTTCTTCTACTTCCCTGTTATGCCTAATAATGTATTCAACAAGGTCCGGAATCTGTGCAAGTCCTTTTGCCTGAATTGAACCGTCTTCGCGCACGATTTCTTTTTTCGCTATCAGTTCTTCACGGTAACAGAAACGGCAGTGCGCTGAACATGTGCCCGCCACATAAATAAGGCCAAGCTCATATTTATGGATCAGACCTTCAACCGGGCTGTAGCTCATTTGCTTGCCCGGATCTTCGGAACCCGCGAGATCAAATGTTTCAGCCGGACTTGCTTTTACAAGTGTACGTATTGGTGCACTGACGCGGGCCCGTTCAAAATAATGTCGGGTGATTTTAACCGGCATACGGGCTTCGATATCCCGGTTGGTGCCTTTAAGCGCAGAAATCGCATCAATTTCTTCCTGACTGTAAAAATCCTTCATATCATCATCGACTTTACCATCGATGAATTTCTGAAGACCCGTTACGATCTGACGGTCATATTTTGCATTTTCTACTTTTGAAAGAAATTCAGTTTCTTTTTCTGTTGGAACATGTTTCTTACGAATTGGATTTTGTACGTTCATAATTTAGCCCTTTAAGCATTTTACCTGAAAACAAATAAACGAATTTGAAGTTATTTTATTACAAAAACTCACTTTAAATTCATTCTTACATTAAAAATTATCCGTAAATTACATAAAAATAGCGGTGTTGACAACTCATTCTTGGTCACGTATGTATGATTTTTTGTAATGAATGGAAAACAAATCAATGCTTGGTCAACGACGCCTTATTCCCAGCACTAGTATGCTGATGGCATTTGAATCATCCGCCAGAAACGGTAGTTTTACAGGCGCTGCACAGGAACTGAGCCTTACCCAAGGCGCAATCAGTCGCCAGGTCAGTGCACTTGAAGACCAGCTGGGCGTTAAACTTTTTGAACGGGTAAAGAAAACCATACGGTTGACTGAAGTTGGTGAAGCCTATGCAGATGAAGTCGCCGTCGCGCTTAGAACAATCAGAAATGCATCATTAAATGCCGTGAGTGATACTCAGGGTCAAACGTTAAATCTTGCTATTCTTCCGACTTTTGGCATGCGCTGGCTTATGCCCAGGTTTCCTGATTTTCTAGCAAAAAATCCACAAATTACTTTTAATTTTACCAGTAAATTATCACCGTTTGATTTTTCAAGTGAAAATCTTCATTCGGCCATTCACTTCGGGCATCCTGACTGGCACGGTACAGAAGGAACATTTTTAATGAGTGAAGAAGCCGTTCCGGTTGCCGCACCGTCATTCATTGGCGATCATATTATTCGTGATGCAAATGAAATACTAAAAATGCCGCTTTTGCATATTGAAACACGGCCTGATGCTTGGTCCGACTGGTTCAAGCAGAATAACTTGACGCCGCCAAATACACGGGGGATGGTTTTAGAACAATTTTCTATGGTGACACAAGCGGCAGTAGCGGGCCTTGGTGTAGCACTCCTGCCTCATTTCCTGATTAATACGGAGTTGGAACGAGGTGAGCTTGAAATACTCATGGATAACCCGCTAAAAAACAGTGCCGGATACTACCTGATCACCCCTAAAACACATGCGGGATACGGCCCCGTTGTGGCATTAAAAGAATGGCTGCTTGAGCAAACGAATTTGATTGAAAACAGTGTAAGCTGATCAGGTTTCCGCTATTCTACAGCATCAGGCTGATTTTCCGGTATCGCATTATCAAATGCTTCCGTCGCAAGGCAGGTATCATTTATCCGGCGAATTGTGGGGTAAGGTTCGAGATCACATTTAAACCGATTGGCATTATAAACTTGCGGTACCAGATAACAATCCGCAATTCCCGGGGTATCGCCATGACAGAATTTGCCTGTTTGCGGATCAGTAGAGAGTTTTCTTTCAAGTGCCGTAAATTCCTGTCTTATCCAGTGTTGATACCAAGTACTGACCCCATCCTGATCCTGCCCAAGATTATTTTGCAGATATTTAAGAACCCTAAGATTAAGAAGCGGGTGTATTTCACAGGCAATAGCAAAAACAATCGACTGCACCCTTGCCCGTTCATCCGGGTTTGCCGGTAGCAACAAATATTTTGGATCCCGACTGTCCAGATATTCAATAATCGCAATTGATTGGGTAACAATTTTACCACCTATCTCAAGCGCAGGAATTAATCCTTGTGGATTTTTTGCCAGAAATTCATCTGACTTATGTTCACCTTCTGCAAGTTTATAATTTTTCTGCACATAATCCATATTTTTCAAATTAAGCGCGATACGAACGCGGTAAGATGCGGAGCTGCGCCACATGCCATGTAAAATGATGTCAGACAATTTTTGTCTCCAATTCTGTTAAGCCATCAATACCAACTTTGATCACATCACCCGAAACCACAGGGCCAACCCCTTCCGGTGTTCCGGTATAAATCAGATCACCCGGCTTTAATGTAAATAAACCGGACAGGTTCACAATCACTTCCGGGACAGACCAGATAAGCTTATTAATGTTGCTATCCTGTTTAATATCACCATTAACGGAAAGCCAAATACGCGCATTTTCAATATTATCAACTTGGTCAATCATATGAATTTCAGCGCAAGGTGCCGAATGATCAAAAGCTTTTCCCGTATCCCACGGACGTCCTTTATTCTTGGCTTCTGACTGAAGATCACGACGGGTTAAATCATTGCCAACCGCATAACCGAACACATGATCAAGCGCATTTTCAAGGGTTGCATCCTTACATTCCTTATCAATCGCAACCACAAGTTCCGCTTCATAATGAAGATTACCTGTTTTTGGAGGATAAGGGACTTCAGCACCATTATCCATCACGGCATCAGCCGGCTTGGTAAAATAAAATGGGGGTTCGCGGTCCGGATCATGGCCCATTTCACGTGCGTGCGCAGCATAGTTTCGTCCGACGCAGAAAATACGACGTACTGGAAACCTGTCATCACTATTATGCACAGCAACGCTGGCCTGTTTCGGGGGATCAATAACAAAACCCATTTTATAAACTCCTGATTTTTATCTGTTTCCGCGGTCTTCCCGCCAAAGCCCCAATGCCTGTTGTACGGGGCGGTCTGAATAACTGAAAAGGAAGCATTCTTCACCTGCAAAGTGCTGATGATAATGCCAGCTTGGAACGACAAATGTATCATTCGGCCCCCAACTTATTTCTTTATCACCAATTCTGGTTTTTCCGCTTCCTTCAACAACGGAATAAACGGTTGCATCGGTTGAACGATATGATGCCGTTTCATAACCTGATGGCAGCAATTGCATAAATGCTCCCATCGTTGGCATGGCTGATTTGCCGTCCACCGGATTGACATAGATTAATTTATAACCATGACAAGGATCCGGATTACCCGCCTCTTTCATGGTCATTAAACTTTCACGGGTTCTGTCATAAGGGTATTTCATCACCGGCGATGTATTTGAAACCGGGGTAAAATCAACCGGCATCAGGCCACTGCCATAACGGGCCATGCTGTCACCATCTTTTCTGACGTGCGGGTGTTCATCCTCAGAATGATGTTCCATAAAGGATGCATCAAGAAACTGAACGATGGGAATATCAAGACCATCAAGCCAGAAGGTCGGTTCTTCGGATTCGTTTCCGTGATCATGCCATCTGCCGCTCGGGGTTAAAATCAAGTCCCCTTTGCTCATATATGATTTTTCACCGTCCACGGCCGTATAGGCACCGTTTCCTTCAAGAATAAAGCGAAAGGCCGCCTGTGAATGACGGTGGACCGGGGCAATTTCACCCGGCATGATCAATTGAATTCCGGCATAAAGGGATGTTGTAATTTTACTTTCACCCACCATCCCAGGATTTTCCAGGATAAGCACTCGCCGCTCCGCTTCCTTGGCTGTAAGAAGGCTACCGGCTTCAAGTAAAACCGGGCGTATATCATCATATTTCCAAAGATGCGGCTGACATGCGCTAACGGGTTCTGGTGTCACAAGCGATTTTAACCGCTCCCAAAGGGGGACAAGGTTATCGCTGCTTATTTTCTTGCTATAACTGTCCAGTTCAGCTTTTCGCGCGTCATCCATTTTTATCCCTCATATGCGAGTGCCGCATCAACCAATGCAATTGCATCCGATTTATCATACATTTTATAAACACTGGCAACAATAACTTCGGGTGATCCTGAATGAAGGCGTTCGTAAAGCTGCTGCCTACCACCAAAACTGTCACCTGTCAGTTCCCATGCAAGCTTGCAAAGCCGTTGCCGGTAGCCGGCGTCAACACCCTTTCCCCGCCAGTAGCGGTCAATGAGCGGGCGAAGTTCCGGCGCATCCATATCTTCCGCCGACGGAACAAAAATCGGCGCACTGGTTGTCACATGTTCAATAATACTGACAAGCCTTTCTGAAACCATACCGATAAATGCCCGAAGATGCGGTGCGGGTTTTATGGCAAAATGTCCCCCCTGTGTCAGGCTACCTTCCACTTCAGCGGTTCTTATTATAGATCTGAAAATTTCCTTATAGGTCACAAGTTCGCCAAGCTCCATTTCAATAAGCTGACGTCCTGCCTTGCCTTCGGTTTCAATCATCAGATGTGATACGCCAATCATCAGTTCAAGTCGCTCAAGCAGTTGAAGAACACTGCAATGCGCCGCCCATTTCATGACGCGGGATCTGAAAAGCATATTGGCCTCTTTGGGTGCATTGGCAAGAAAGACCCTTTCCCATGGCACAAAAACATCGTCAAAAATCATGACCACATCCTGCTCATCAAACCGTGTGGAAAGCGGATGATCGCGTACATCACGATTTATACTAAAAGGTTCACGACAAATTTGTTTTATCCCTGGTGCGCATACAGGCATGGCAAACCACAAGCCAAATTCCGGCTCATCTTCCTGTAACGTTTGTGTCGGGGCAATAACTACTTCATCGGTGAGCGGTCCCAAAGTTACAAACCGGGCACCACGGACAATAATGCCGTCCTCCCGTTCTTCAACAATCCGCATGCAGCGGTCAGGGTCTTCTTTCGGTCGTTTTGATTTATCCATTGCCGGGTCATGAAGTCCATGGGAAAGTGACAGGTCATTTTCAGCCGCATATTTTAAATAATTTTCGATATTGGCCTTATATCTTGGATCAATTTTTGCCATTTCATCACGTGCATCATACATCCCGACGATGATGGCGGCACAAAAATCCGGAAAACGGCCAAACATACCAAGGCTTTCTTTCGCCCAAATGGCGGTGTTATCCCGCCGTTTTATCAGGTCATCATAATTTTTGGGAAGCGAGTAACTATATGATACGCGCACACCGTCATCATTGATAAACGACATCTTATCCTGAAGATCAGGATTATGCTGCTGTTCATATATGCGCGCCATTTCACGTGCCACACGCTTAAAAGCGGAATGTTTAGTTACATCATCAACTTTCTTTCCATGTACCCAGACTTCCCGACCATCACGCAGACTTTCAAGATATTCTTCACCCGTCATGATCCCATGACCACGTCCTGCGGTCATATTAAGTTTATTTTCGAAGCTGTAGTTACCCACTTTATTTTCCTTAAGCATTATTAAACGTCCAAATTAAAAACTTTGATGGCATTGCCACTGTAAATCGCATCACGGTCTTTCTGATCCAGCCAGTCAAAACCATCCAGATAAGGTTTAATGTCATCAAATGGACGCCCCGTATCCGGATTATGACTTGATCCCACCCCCGGGCATTCAGCACCAAACAGCAATCTGTCAACGCCAATTTCCTTGATAAGCAGTTCAAGGGCCGCTTCGGAATATAAAACCGTATCGAAGTAAAGTTTTTTGATCTTTTCCCGAAAACGCATCCCCTTGCCACGCATGGAAGCCGAATCAAATCGGCCGATCTGATAGGGAATTGCCCCGCCACCATGGGAACAGATTATTTTTAAATCCGGAAAATCATCAAACACGCTGGACTTTAAAAGATGCGCCACTGAAATTGTTTCTTCATTAATAAAATGAAGTGAATATGGGGTTCGTTCCGACCTTGAACCACAGCTGTGTATATGCGCCGGCACATCAAGCTCGCATAGTTTTTCATAAAGCGGGTACCAGTACCTGTCCCCAAGTCCCGGCGCTTCCTGACTGCCATTTTCATATGGATCAGGATTAAGAAGACAACCTTTAAACCCAAGCTCATTGACACAACGTTCAAGTTCCGGAAGACAGTCTTCAATGGCCCTTCCCGCCACTTGTGGAAGGCCGGCAACCCCGATAAAAATATCCGGAAACATCTGGGTCTGGCGATAAATGACATTATTAACTTCTTCGTGCAACCAGTCGATAATTTTGGCCGGACTTTCAGAATGCATCATTTGAAAAGGACGTGGCGATACACACTGTTTATCGGTTCCCACCTCTTTAAGATACGGAAGATGACCATATTTCCCCATATATGGCGTATTCAGCGCTTCCAGCATTTCGTCATCTGAAATAACAACATTCCCCCGTCCGTGGGCACCACGATGCGCCAGAAGCGTTGCTTTATATGCCCAAAGTTTTGCAGGCGCACTGACATGAGCATGGCAATCAATAATCATTTCTGATCCTTTACAATATATTTTTTACTGTTATTATAATAATACCCAGTAAGAATCAGAGTCAAGCTCTATTGAAAAGCGATAAACTTCTGGTAAAATTATAAAAAAGAGCAAGAGGCAAAATATGGACAGACGTAAATTTTTAGCATCCGTTGGCGGTGCGACTGCACTTGCGGCTATGTCCGCTTCCGAAAAAGCAGACGCCCTTGAACAGGCCATGGGGGAAGAACTGGATAGCATTGTCGTAAAGCCGATGCTATGCACCACATACGGCCAGGAAGGTCCACCAATTGAGCGTGGCATCAAACGGGACAAATATTTTATGATGGGGCATGACCCTCGTCTTCCGCGTATGTCAGATAAACCAACACTCATTGAATTTTACAAGAAACGCTTTGGATCAGTACAGCACATGCTACAAAGCGCACGGCTAGCAAGGATCAATGGCCTTCCCGAAAAAACGGTTCTGGCCTGCCTGCTTCATGATATTTCAGTCGGCGGTCTGATCAGAATGGATCATGGTTACTGGGGATCACAACTGGTCGCCCCCTATGTGGACGAAGAAATTGCATGGGCGATTAAATATCACCAGTCGCTAAGATTTTATGCTGATCCGGACGTGGGATACGAATATCCCGAAGCTTATATTCGTTATTTTGGCCCTGATTTTGTGCCGGAACCTTATGTTGCAGCCGATGCTGAATATGCCAGAAACCATAAATGGTATATGACCGCCCGCCAGATAACAATTTACGATGTCTATTCATTTGATCCCAATGTCACGGTTGAAATCGAAGATTTTGAAGACATTATCGGCCGGCATTTCAGACAACCCGAAGAAGGATTGGGTTTTGATAACAGCCCATCGGCCCATATGTGGCGCACGATGATTTTCCCGAACAATTTTTTATAGGGCAAAATCATGGGACTCCTTGAGAACCGCTTTTCCGGAAAAGAACAACCCGCACTTTTCTATTATGGATGGGTCGTTGTTTTCGTTTCATTTCTTTGTCACATGTTTATTTTTGCAGTACCAACATTAATGCTGCCGCAACTGTATGGTCCGATGATTGATCAATTTGGCTGGACCCGAAGTGACGTGACACTTATTGCAAGTGCCAAATTTGCATCCGGTGCTATTACCGCATTTTTTACCGGACAGTTTATTCAGCGTTTTGGCACCGGTGTTACCACAGTAGTCGCTGCGCTGATAACCGGGCTTGGGATGATTTCTTTTCTGTTCATCACCGAAATCTGGCATTTGATTGCTATTGGTGCGGTGCTTGGTATTGGCTCACTTAGTCTGGTGATTAATATCAAGGTTCTTGTCTCCCGCTGGTTTCAGGGCCGACTTGGACTTGCCCTTGGACTTGCGTTACTGGGAACGGCGGGTGTCGGGCCAAGCCTGACATTCGTGCTTGAGCCGCTGATAAATGAGTATGGCTGGCGCATGTCCGTTGCTTTTTTAAGTGGCGGCATATGGTTTATTGCACTACCCATATTTCTGTTTTTTGCGCGGGAGAACCCAAAAGACTTAGGTCTTAAAACAGAAGGCATGAGCGATGCTCAAAGCTCAAACATTAAAGATTTGCCAAAGCATTTCTCAGATTTTGCTGCAACAGTTAAAAAACAAACCTTCATCGCAATGAGCATCGGTGTATTCCTGATCGGCTTTGTTGATCAGGGACTATTGCAACATACCGTTGAATTCCTTGATAAAGACGCAGGGTTGGGGCGCGATATGGCCCGTTATGGATTTAGTCTTCTGATGACAATAAGCCTTGCCGGAAAAATTGGTTTTGGGTGGCTTTTTGACCGGCTTGCGTTTAAAGGCGTAATCATCTGTTATATTTCTATCGGGGTCGGTGTATTACTGGCCTTCCCCGTCGGCGGGTTGGAAACGCTAATCGCATTTTGCGTTGCGCGTGGCATTTCCCACGGTGGTACCATCGTCGATGTCCCCTATCTGTGCCGTCAGGCTTTTGGTCCGGCAATCCTTGCCCGCACTATTGGAACAATGACAATGGTTTTATCTGCCGGTTTTGCCCTTGGGCCTTATGTGATTGGCCTTATGTATGATCAAACTGGTAATTACGATAATACCTTTTATCTTTGCATTATCCTCGCAGTGATTGCCGCAGCTTCACTTTATTGGGTGAAGCCGGAATATAAAGACTGGCTCGCACGCCAATCTACCTAGAGACTTACTGGCCAAGCTCATCCGTTATTGGCGGTGCATCTTTTTTCACCGGCATATGGGTTTTAAGGTCTTCAAGTATTTCTGAAACCGCACGGTCGAGCTGGGCATCAACACCCGCATTAACGTCCGCCGGCAACAGCTCCACTTCAATATCCGGTGCTATACCCACATTTTCCGCAAGCCATTCACCGTTTGCATCAAATAGCCTGGTATAGGGCACCGTAAGCCTGCCACCATCAACCAGAACAGGATTTTGAGATATACCAATAAGGCCACCCCATGTCCGTGTGCCGATTAATTTTCCAATACCCATATGGCGGAAACTATATGGCAGAAAATCTCCACCAGAACCAGCATCCTGGTCAATCAACATGACCTTTGGGCCATACATTGCGCCGGCAGGACTATGGAAAACAATGCCGTCACGGTCTTGATAACCGCTAAGATATGTTCTTGAAAGCACATCGGTTATATAGTTGGCAACCTGTCCACCACCGTTTGAGCGTTCATCAATGATCATCCCTTCTTTATCCAGCTGTGAAAAATACATACGGTTAAAGAATGTAAAGCCATCACCCGCCGTACTCGGTACATATACATAACCGATACGACCGTCTGACACCTGATCAACATAAGCACGATTTTGTTCGATCCAGTTCCAAAGCCTGATATTTCTTTCATCACTTATGGGCTTTACAACCACATCACGCGCATCTGTGCCATTTGCATTCGCACTGACTGATAATGTTACCTGTTTGCCGGTCGTTCCTTCAAAAGCAGCAAAGAAATTATCATTATAGGTAAAGGACTTGCCATTTACCGCAAGAATATAATCCCCTTCATTAATCCCGATCCCCGGCGCTGCCAGCGGTGCACCAAAAAACGGATTCCAGTTTTCCCCGTCATTTATTTTCTTAATCAGCCCGACTAACGAAGTTCAACCGTTAAGGGATCATACGCATAAAGCCATTCATTTCGTTCACGGGCGACATTGCGCCGTTCAAATCCTTCTTCAAATTCCTGCCTTGTCGTAAGATGATAAAGATCCCCAAGTTCTGTTGAACCGGTTACAATTTTTGCCGTGCGTTCAAACCGGTTACGCTGAAACATATCCAGTGCTTCTGCTATATCATCATTTTGATTTAATGCTCTTGTAAGCACGGCGGCATCTTCGATCGCCATTACCGCGCCCGACGCCATATAGGGCAGTGTTGCATGTGCCGCATCCCCCATCAGAACAGCACGGTCCGTGCGCCAGTTATCAATAGGTTTTCGGTTATTAAGCGCCCAACGATAGCATTGATCCTTATCTAGATTATCAATTATTGTCTGTATATCATTATGCCAGCAGGAAAAGTCATCTTTAAGTTCCTGCCAGTCTGCCTTTACGGTCCAGGATTCTTCCTGCCACTGCTCATTTTCAACGCAGGCAACAAAGTTAAGAACCTCACCCGTACGAAGGTAATAAATAACAGCATGCTTTTTGGGCCCGCACCAGATCGCTGATATAGTATCCATAAAACCTTTAGGAAGCCTAGAAGTCGGTAATGTCGCACGCCATGCGACCTGCCCGGTATAATCCGGAGGGGTTTTTCCAACAATCTGATCCCGAACCGACGATTTAATACCATCAGCCCCGATTAGAATATCCCCTTCTACTAAGCGACCATCCGAAAGTTTTAATGTGATACCGTTTTCAGTTTCATCAAAACCGGCAACTGCAGAATTCAGAAATACACAGTCCGGATCAAGCGCTAACACCCGATCAGCAAGTATTTGATGAAGATCGCTTCGGTGAATATGATAATAGGCTGCACCGTGCATCTGAAGATGTTGTTCGGCAAGTGGCACCTTATGCAGCAGTTCTCCCGTATCAAAAAGCTTGAATTCAAAAGCTTTTGGCTTTACCCCAACTTTATCAATTTCATCGGCAACACCAATATGTTTGAAAACTTTTACTGCTGGCGCACTGCATTGAATACCGGCACCAATTTCACCAAGTTTAGGTGCCTGTTCATATACTTCAACATTATATCCTTCCTGCAGAAGACACGCCGCCGTTGTAAGCCCGCCGATGCCCGCCCCGGCAATGAGTATTTTCACTGATTTATCCACTAATCATTGCCCATTTCATCAAGCATATTTTCATAATTGGCACCCATAACGCTGCCAACGGGTTTTCCGGCACGAACGGCTTCTGTCATTAATTTTTCCTTAGCAACAATGCGTTCCGCAATTTTTATGACTTCCTCCGCCCGATCAGCCGGAATAAAGACAACGGCGCTGCCATCGGCGATGACATAATCGCCTTCATTCACTTTAACGTCACCAACGGTTATTTCGGTATTATAGGACTGTTCATATACCCGTCCGCGTGCTGTTCTTGCCGTGTGGCTGCGGGCGTAAACCGTAAACCCAAGCGAAGCTGCCTCATCAATGTCTCTGGCTGGTCCTTCAAGAATAACACCTTCAATGCCATTATGCTGGGCGGCATTGGAAAGAACGCCCCCCCAGCCCGCAGCATCAATACCTGTAGATTGCTCGATGACAATGACATTTCCTGTGCCACCCGCTTCTATTGCACCCGAACACAGATGCCTCACCGATCCCCCTTCCGGCGGCTTAGCTCCAAGCTTTACGGTCAGCGTACGTCCAGCGATTTTATCCTTTGTTGTCTGATTATTTATGCCTGTAACTTCACCAGGAAGGCCAAGGCTATCCATCGCATCGGAAACCGCACAACTGTCCAAATTTTTAAGCCGATCAAGAAGTTCTTCGCTCATCATTAATCCGTATTTTAATTTGCATGCTAGGTGTTATTATAATAATATACAAATTAGCACTGTCAAGCACAGGAAAACCATATGCAGTTTAATTTCAAACCCGTTCAAAGCAAGATCGTTTTTGGTGAAAATTCAACATTAAATTTGCGTGAAGAAGCATTGGAGCTGAATGCCAAACGGGTTATGATTGCCTGCTCAAAAGGAATGCTTGGCAGAATTACACATGTGCTTGAAAAACTGGGTGATTTATGTGTTGGTATATTTGATGGCGCGAAGGCGCATTGCCCAGAAGCCGTTGTAACCGCAGCGCTTGAAAAGTTTAAGGAAACAGAAGCCGACCTTATCGTCGCAATCGGGGGTGGCTCAACAATCGGTATTGGAAAAGCCATAACCCTTAGAACCGGTGCGCCGCTAATTGTAGTGGCGACAACACCATGTGGTTCGGAAAGTACGCCGATCCATGGCATGCTGATTGGAAACGTTAAAAAAACCGGGCGCGACCCGCGGGCGATTGCCAAAACATCCATTTATGACCCGGTACTTACAACCGGCATGAGCGCGCACCATACCGGTACCATAGGAATGAATAGTATAGCACATTGTGTGGAAGCACTTTACGGCGAAACCAGAACCCCGCTATCGGATATGATGGCTATGGAAGGTATTCAGGCCCTCACATCAGGGATCGTGCAAAGCATCCAAAGCCCGAATGATCTTGAAGCAAGATCAAAGGTGCTTTACGGCGGAATGCTTAGCGGCCAGTGTGTGACACATGCCGGGATAGCTATACATCACAAGCTTTGTCATGTACTTGGCGGACATCACGGCATTCCCCATGGTGAAAGTAACAGCGTCATTCTGCCATATGCTGTCGCTTATAATGAAAGTGCCGCACCCGATGCTATGGAGAAAATAAAAAAAGCAATGAGCACAGGAAATGCATCAAGGGGAATTTATGATTTTGCAACCCGTATCGGTGTTCCAAAAAGTTTAAAAGAACTTGGAATGCGTAAAGTAGATCTTGACCTTGCCGCAAGAGAAACCGTTGAACACACACCTTATAATCCAAAACAGGTTGATTTTAAGTCGGTCCGTGAAATGCTTCAACAGGCCTATGAAGGAAGGGTTCCGGAAACGTTTTAAAAATAGTTTTCACATTGCAATAGATCAACCAACCACTTAAAATCAATCATAACAATAATCAGGGAGTACATCATGGCCTATAATATCATCGGTAAAAATTTTACCCCGCCTGACGTTCGGGCAAAGGTTTCCGGCAGCGCAAAATATGCTGAAGACTTTAAAGTTGATGGTATGGTTTATGTGAAAATGCTCCTTAGCCCCATGCCGCACGGCAGGGTCATAAATATTGATGCAAGCGAAGCGCTGGCTATTGATGGCGTGATCGGGATTTTGACAGAAGATGATGTACCAACACCCCCGGAACCAGGTGTTCCAATGCTTACCAATCATCCTAAATATGTTGGTGAACCCATCCTTGCGATTGCGGCTGAAACGGAATCGATCGCCGCAGAGGCCATCGAAAAAGTGAAGGTGGAATATGAAGTATTGCCCTTCACTATTGATCCCCTTACCAGCCTTTATCCGGGTGGTCCCGATGTTTTCGATAATATGAATTCAGCCACTCGCGGGTTTGAAACAAAAAAAATCAAATGGACAGCACGCGATTTTGCCGCTGCTGGCGAAGATAAACTGCCGATGGGGGAACCCTCAAAAGAATGGACTTATGGTGATATTGATACCGGGTTCGCGCAGGCCGCCTATATAATTGATGAAAGCTTTGTAACAGCGGCTAACAGCCATCACAGTATGGAACCCCGCAGTTCGATGTCATACTGGCAGAATGGCAAATGTTATCTTTATGGTTCAACACAAAGTCAAAGTTTCGTGATGCCCGGTCTTTCACAGACATTGGGAATCCCGTCCGAAGATATCGTCTATATCGCAGAATTTTGTGGCGGCGGGTTTGGCTCAAAAGGCAGTGCCTATCCCTGCATGTTTATCCCTGCCTTTATGTCAAAGAAAATCGGCCGTCCATGCATGCTCAGAATTACCCGCGCGGAAGAATATTATCTTGGCTCCGCCCGATCAGGTTTTCAGGGACAGGTGAAACTTGGATTTGATCAGAACGGTCGCATATTAGCTGCCGACCTTTATGTTGTTCAGCAAAACGGTCCCGATGCGGGTTTTCCAGATCTTTCAAGCGCGGGGGGTGCGCTTTCGCTTGTTTATACCCCGCTTTCCATGCGCTGGAGAGGCATTCCGGTCATGACCAATCGCCCGCCATGTGGTGCGCAGCGCGGGCCGGGCCAAAACCAAATAGCCGTGATCATGGAACCGCTGATGGATAAAGCGGCAAAAGAACTTGGCATTGATCGCCTGAAAATCCGCCAGATCAACGCACCGGATCATGAAACACACTATGATGGCGATCAGCATGGCATCACGAGTTCCTATATGCCCGAAGCGCTGGCAATGGGGGCCGAAAAATTTAATTATGCTGAAAAAATAGCCCAAAGCGGCAAAAGAAACGGTACAAAAGTCATCGGCATCGGTATTGGTCAGGCATACCACTCCGCGGGATCAAGCGGCTTTGATGGCTTGCTCTGCATCAAACCTGATGGAAAACTTCACATCCACTCCGGTGTTGGTAATCTTGGAACATATTCCTACGCAACGACAACACGTGTCGCCGCCGAAGTACTTGGTTTTTCATGGGATAATTGTGTTATTGAAGCCGGTGACAGCCGCAAAAATCTGCCATGGGTGCTAGGGCAATTTGGCAGCAACACGTCCTTTACCACCACCCGGACAAATTATGCCGCCGCCATGGACGCCAAAGCCAAAATTCAGGAAATTGCAGCCATGGATATGGGCGGCGAACCCGCCGATTATGACCTACGTGATGAAACGGTTTATGCGACCTCGGATGAAAGCAAGGTTATGACCATGGCGCAGGTCGCCGCCCGTGCCATAGAGCTTGGTGGTAAATATGACGGGCAGGAAGTTCCGGATGATATCTTTATCCTGACCCGAAACTCTGCTGCCGGCATTGCCGGAAGCGGGCTTGTCGGTGTGGCAAAGGATAATATGCCACTTAATGAAACGGTGCCTGCGCTGGCAACCGGTTTTATGATGATCGAACTTGATCTGGAAACCGGAAAATATGAAATCCTTGATTATGTCGCAACGGCGGACTGCGGCACCGTTTTACACCCACAGGGGCTTGATCAGCAAATCAGGGGTGGTGCCGTAATGGGCATTGGTATGGCAACGATGGAAAAGTCGGTTTATGATCCGCAAAACGGGCTTCCGGCAAATGTCGGGCTATATCAGGCAAAGCCCCCTTCCATATTGGATGTGCCATCCGATATGATTACGGGTGCTGTTGACAAGCCTGATCCACATAACCCGGTTGGTGCCAAAGGGATCGGTGAGCCGCTCATGGGGTGTGCCGCATCAGCGCTTGTTTGTGCCATTTCCGATGCGCTTGGCGGGCATTATTTTAACCGTACACCGGTTATGCCGGATATGATTATCAACGCCGCAGCTGGAAGGCCGCAGTCCTACAAAAGGTTACAAGTTAACACCCAGTAATCAGACGTCTTTACGGTAAATAAGTTTTCGGAGCATGGATTTGAGCAAATCAATCTCTTCTTCGGAATAACCGTCCAGTACTTCCTGTTCGAAACGTTCGGCGCGACACTGCACATCACCTAGCAATACATGCCCCTGATCGGATAGAATAAGACAGTCATTATCAAGTTTGGTTAAATGACCATTATCGCAAAGCCAGCTGACAGACATGGAAACCGACGCCATATCGACCCTGATTGCTTCGGCAATCTGCCTGGCTGTCAGCTTTGGCGTATGGCTTAAATGAACAAGAATACGGGCATGCGCAACAGGAATGCCCGCATCAAGAAGCTCCTGATAAAAGGGATCAGAAATTTCCCAGAAACTGCGCAGTAATAACGGGATGATGAAATCATCACTCGATGCTTTTTCACCAATAACCGGGTCAGCCTGTTTGGTACCGGGATGGCGGGCCGCCACAGCATACTGACCATTGGCATATATAAGCGGTTTTTTATAACCAATTTTAAAATTGACCACTTCACCTATAAAAATCAGATGATCGCCCCCTTCATAGGTACCTGAATTTTTACATTCCAAATAGGCAACTGTTTCTGATAAAAGTGGCAAATCATATTCACTATCAATCAAATCAACACCCACAAATTTTTCATCACTGGGACTTGCAAAATTATTGGAAAGATCCATTTGATCCGAAGCAAGTACATTTACCGCAAAATAAGGTGCCGCCTTAAGCGCATCGACACTATTTGACCTTTTATCTAGGCTCCAGAGCACCATGGGCGGATTAAGGCTTAGTGAACTAAAGGAATTAACGGTCAGGCCGATTTTGGTACCATCCGGTGCTAGTGCTGTAATCACCGTAATCCCGGTTGCAAATTTACCAAAACAATTCCTGAGCTCTCTTGCGTCAATGTCATTCATTCAACAATTCCTCATAAGTATCTTTTTTAAGGAAACTTATAAATTTCAAGACTTGTTTCGCCCTTCCTTAAACGGCGGCGTACGTCTGCTTCTTTTTCTTCACGTTCTATTGATGCGGCTATAACGTCTTCAATTCTGCTATAGGGGATTACAACTAGGCCGTCCCGATCGCCGACAATAACATCACCATGATTTATTTCAATATTTCCTATTGAAATTTGATGCCCGATACTACCACCACGTTTTTTAACGGTTGCCAGTATATTTAAACCCCGCGCAAAAACCGGAAAGCCCAGCTTGTCAATATCATCCGCATCACGGACACATCCATCAATTACAAGCCCCGATATTTCCCTTTCCTGCGCAGCACAGCTGAGAATATCTCCCCAGTATCCGGCATCTGGCATACTTTCAACACTTGAGACAAGCACATCACCCGGGCTTGCCTTATAAATGGCTTCATGCAGGTTAATATTGCTTCCGCCAAGACAATGAAGCGGAAAAACTGTCCCGCAAAGTTTCATATCCGCTGATATGGGTTTTAAATAACCTGGAAGCGCCCCTATCTGACCCGCTGCTTCATGAATTGTTGCAGTGGCAAAGGTGCCAAGCTTAATTATCAATGCTCTGTCCGCCACTGATTATTCCTCCCTGCTTTGAAGACTGTGATACTTATTAAGTTTCCTCGCATCATCAAGCCGCATGCCTTCAGCAAGTGCCGCCCGGATTTTTTCTTCTGCGGCTTCAATTGCTTCGGCCGCATCAAGCACCTTTTCTTCGTGTTCTTTGGGAATAACGACGACACCATCACTATCTCCGCGCATCAAATCTCCCGGGTGCACCTTGGCATTCCCGATATTCACCGCTACGTTGGTAGCATCTACCTGCACGCGGTCCTTCCCCGTGCGCATGGAATAACTTCGGCTATAAACGGGATATCCAAGCTTCAAACACATATGTACATCACGGCACGCCCCGTCAATGACAGTACCCGCAACACCATTTTTATGAGCCAGATAGGTTAAAATATCCCCCCAGACGGTCGCATCCTCACGACCCCCGTTGTCAAGCACAACAACAGTACCCGGCTCAAGATCATCAATATAATCACCGACAGTACCCGGCTCAACATCAGCCGGGCCATATAAAATTGTAAAAGCACGCCCGGTCATCCTGAAATTATGGTCACGTGGTTTGATACCGAGACACTGACCATTTATACCCAGTTTATCAAGTGCATCACTTATGGTCGCCGTATCAAGTTTAGAAGCACGTTCAACTGCTTTATCCATATATTATCCCCTTAACGCCAATAGACGAAACCATTCGCTGTACCTGTGCCCGCTTCGGACCGGTAACATGGCACGTAATCAATCATTTTGCCGGAAAGACCCGTGTCAAATAATATACCGGCCGCCGAAATCCAGTTTTTAAGTTCTGATGTTCCCGTTTGAAAATAACCTTCATCAAGTGCTGTCAGAGCATCAGCGTCTCTGTTTGCAATGGCATCCATGAAAATCCGGTCAATTTGTTCATCAATTACAAAATGGCTCATACCGCCTGACCCGAATACCGCTACTTTCAAATCGCTGTCCCATGCCCGTATGGCACGGCCAACCATTTGACCAAATTCATAGCAACGTTTTGCTGTCGGCTGGTTCGGCGGGAAAAAAGTATTAGTGATCACCGGAACATTGGGCACGACATTATCACGCATCACTTGCCGGTAAATATAACCAAAAGCATGCCCCACACCCGATGACCAGTGATTATCATGGCGGGGCAGTTTTTTCATCTGTGTAACATCAAACCCGTCCTTTGTCGCGTGCTTGATAATCATTTCCGCAAGTCCCGGTACACCGGGATATTCAGTATATTCTGCCGGGTTATGACCGCTTTCAGCTTCATGAATACCTGGCGCCATTAAGGGTATCTGCTCAGCGGAAGCCGGTTCATTATATAATGTTTCACCGGAAAAAACCGTAAAGGCCGGGATTAGATCATCATTATATATTTCTTTCTGATCATTCCCCATTATGACCGCAACATCGGGTTTTACATCAGCCCAGATATCAGCCATTTTTGTAACCGCCTGCTGACATCTGGCATGACGCATTGTCCGTTCTTCTAACGAAGATTGCTTATCCAGATCTTCCGATTTTCGAAGCTCAACAAGTTCATCAAAAGAATAATTACCCAGCTTATATGGATGCGATGGTCTCGCCTTATCGGCTTTAACCCTCATCAACCATTGTTCCGGTGTTGTCGAAAGCGTCGGACCATGCGACGTCCACATTCCGAGTACTATTTCTGCCATAGTCATATCCCTGAGCTGTATCTGTTATTATAATAACAGTACATATCCAAGTGTCAATTATTATAGATTACAAAAGGCGCCTTAAATATTCGAGGAATTGTTCCTTCTCCTTCGCATTTAAGGGAGCCAGAGTTTCCCGACTTGCCTCCTCGCCCAGGGGAATAACCTTATCTACGACTGCCTTGCCTTCATCCGTCAGTTCAAGAATGTTTAAACCCGGCCCTTCGGCAAGATAGTTTGATGTGATCATACCTTTTTTTCTTAACCTATCCACCAGCCCATGAACATTACCCGGCTCCATACCGATCCTGCGGCCCAGTTTGTTTTGCGAGGTTGGCCCTTTGATATAAAGACAGGTAAGCGCCGCAGTCTGCATTGGACTAAGACCGGTATAGGCGATTTTCTTTCTCATGCGGTTACGCGCTTTATGAAAAACCCGGCGCAGTAAGTGACCCACCTGCTCTTCAAGTCCCGATGCTTCAATTTCTTTTTGATTTTTACTTTTCAATTACTGCCTCTTGAATTTTTAATTCCAAACAATCTGTTGTAATGATAATAATAGTCCAGAATAAAAGAAAGTCCAACAATCCCTGGGAATTTATCATCACTCTATCCATTTATGTTGATGCCGATGCCTGCCCGGTAAAAGAAGAAATATTAAAGGTCGCTTACCGCCATGATACGCCTGTTTATCTTGTCAGTAATCAATGGATGAGGATCGATGGCGGCCCGCTTGTTCAAAAAATTGTTGTCTCCGAAGGGGCGGATGAAGCAGATAACTGGATCGCGGATCATATCAAAGAAAATGATATTGCAATAACCGCGGATATACCGCTCGCAAAACGTTGCCTCGATAAAAATGCGGTTGCGATAGGTCCTACCGGACGATTATTTTCCACTGAAAATATTGGCATGACCATGGCAATGCGTGATTTAAAGGCACACTTACGGGAAACCGGTGAAAGCAAGGAATATAATGCCAGCTTCACCAAAAATGATCGTTCAAATTTCCTTCAGCAACTGGAAAAATACATCAACATTCAAAAACGCATCCAAAACTGATTATTCAGCCAGAATTACCCCATTTTTAAGGGCGTACTTATCCCATGCAGCTGCAAGCTCGTTAACGACATCTGGATTTTCCGCTCTCAAGTCATGCCGTTCGGCCGGATCATTTTTAATGTCAAACAGTTCCCAATCCCCTGTCCCGAAACGTCCCGGAATTCTGATCATTTTCCAGTCCCCTTTCCGGATTGCAATGCGGTTATTCAGTTCCCAAATAATCGCATCATCTGCATCGTGCACAGTTTCCGCTTTACCATTAATAAACGGCATCATGGATTTCCCGACATAAGGGGCAACTTCACGCCCTTTATAAATCGGGCCGGGGTGTGATGTTTCCGCAAGATCCAAAAAAGTAACCGGCAGATCATGAACTGTCATAAGCTGATCAACAAAGTTTCCTTTAATGTCTTCAAATTTTCCCGGAAAATTAATGATAGCGGGTACCTTGATCCCGCCTTCTGACGAAAAACCCTTAAACATGCGCATGGGCGATGAACTGGCCCGTGCCCAGTGGGGACCTAGGTAAACATATGAATTTTCCCTGCCCATATTTTCATAGCGGTTGTCAAAATTATTTTCGATCCAGTCAAGCGGAAATGCATTGCCCATGCCGGGGCCAAAGCCCTGCGCACCATTATCAGACATAAAAATAATCAGCGTGTTTTCAAGCTTTCCAGAATTTTCAAGATACTCAATCATCCGGCCAATGTGATAATCCATATTATCAATCATAGCCGCATATATTTCCATTTCACGGGATTCGAATTTTTTCTGCTCGTCAGAAAGATTGTCCCATCCTTCTGTTTCCGGGTAAGCAGGGTCCGGTGCTATGTGCCCCTGACCAATTAACCCCATATTTTCCAAAGACGTTATTCTGGATAAGGCAAGAGCATCATACCCAGCATCATATTTTCCCTTATATTTATCAAGATAATCATCCGGCGCCTGAAGCGGCCAATGAGGTGCCGTGTAACTAAGAAAAGCAAAAAACGGCCTGCCGTCGTCTTTATTACCTTCAATGAAGCTGATCATTTTATCGGTATAAAATTCACTTGAAAATGCCCCTTCCGGCCATGATACGCGCTTCCCGTTTTCCCGGTACCATGATGTATCATGCTGCGTTGTCATCGGAGCGTCATTAAAATGGTGTCCGCCACCTTGTAAAATCGTAAATGTTTGTTCAAAGCCACGGGCATATGCGGACTGGTCTTCTTCGTATCCCAAATGCCATTTACCGGATATATAGGTATGATATCCCGCATCTTTCAAAAGGTTTGAAACGGTTACCACCCGGTCATTCATATAGCCTTCATAGCCAGGCTGACCCAACTGATTTGCGGCCTGATCATTATACATGGTACCCATGCCGCCAACATGGCTGTCGGCCCCACCAAGCAACATTGTTCTTGTGGGTGAACAGGCCGCCGCCGCATAAAAGTTACTAAGTTTGATACCACCCGCCGCAAGCTTATCAAGGTTCGGTGTTGAAATTTCACCGCCAAAGGGACCAATATCGGAATACCCAAGATCATCAGCCATAATCAAAAGAATATTTGGTCTATTGTCCTCAACTATATTTTCAACCTTGTTATCGACTTCATTTCCGCATCCAGATAACAACAGAACAAGTGATAAAACCGTAAACATTCTTCTCATATAACTTCCCCTGCACGCACATTCTTTTGTTTTAATTTTGTAGCAATGCTCAATCATATAGCATAATTTGATTTGACAATGAAAGCACGACAACAAAAATTATATGGGCTGATCATCCTTTTTCTGGCATTATCAGCACTGATCATTGCGGCTACCTATAACGGCAGTCCGCAGGCATATAGTCAAAGCATAACTGCTGACTTCGCCGATATACACGCCAAGTGGCAAAATTCCCATCATCAGAAATCAATGTTACCCGCAAATGATGACAATGTTTTGGGCAATTTTGATAATAAAGCCGTTACAGTTAACGGTAAAACCACAAGATTTTATGTGAAAGACGGGGAGTATTTCATAAATACGGGTGATATAGCGGGAACGCCCCGTGAATTTAAAATCGAATATGTATTTGGTTTTTACCCGCTACAACAATATCTTGTGAAAACAGAAAATGGAAAATATCAGACATTCCCTATTTCATGGGACAGCCGACCTACGGATAAGGGGGGTCAGCGCTGGTTTCATATATATGGTGATGACCACATCAGACCCAATGATCGCTTACACTGGACTGGGCCACTTCAAAACTGGAACGGTATGTGCGCTGATTGCCATTCCACTGGGTTTAAACGCAATTATGATGTAAATCAAAACCAATTCAGCAGTCAATTGCAAACGGTAAATGTATCTTGCAAATCATGCCATTCAAAAGATGACTTTAGTGATTTTGCATCTTCTTCAGACATCGGCAATTGGGTTTTAAGGGATAACGCTGTGACCGCCGAATGGTCCGGCGAGCCACGAAATAGTCAGGAAATTGAAATTTGTGCTTCCTGTCATTCGTTGCGCACGCCCATCACCAATGGCATTGATCCATCGAAACCCTTTCTTGACCAGTTTACTCCCACTTTGATCCAGGCACCGCAATATTATCCGGATGGGCAGGTAAAAGAAGAAGATTATGTTTGGGGTTCATTCCTGCAAAGCAAAATGCATTCAAAGGGCGTGATCTGCAGTGACTGTCATGATCCCCATAGTCTGGAACTTAAAACATCCGGAAATGCTATATGCAGTCAATGTCACCTTACAGCAGCATTTGATACGCCAAATCACCACAATCATCCGGCGGGATCAACAGGTTCTCAGTGCGTGAATTGCCATATGCCCGAAACCACATTCATGCAAGTGGACGCACGCAACGACCACAGCTTTCGTATTCCCCGTCCGGATATTGCCGGACAAACAAAAAGCCCGGATGCCTGCACCAGTTGTCATCAGGATATGAACCCTGAGACCGCCGCAAACCACATATCAAAATGGTTTGGACAGGAAAGCAAAATAGATATTCATTACGGGGAAATATTCAGCGCTGCACTTTTCAAAAAACCGGGGATCGAAGCAGAACTAAAAACCCTGCTGCGTAACGAGGAAATCCCCCCCATCATCCGCGCCAGTGCATATGAATTTCTGGATCAATATCCTAATCCCGATAGCATTACTTACATTGAAAATGGCCTTAAATCCACTGAACCGCTGATCCGGCTAGGTGCCATTAAAGCTGCACAAATGTTACCGCCAAATCAGAAAGAAATACTTTTGGAGCCGCTTTTACAGGATGATTATAAAGCCATTCGTATTGCCGCTTTTGATCAGATCGGAAATGTAAATGCCGCAAGCCCCCTTAGCCGCGAATATGATACCTCCACAGCACAAACCATGTGGCGCGGCGAAGGGCGGTATAATCTTGCGCTTTTTCATCAGCGACGCGGAAATTCGGATTTGGCATCAGAACTTTACCTGTCTTCGCAGCAGATAGACCCATATTTTTCCCCAAGTTATGTTAATCTGGCTGATATTTTAAGATCATCTGCAAATGAAAGGATGAGCGGACAGATCATCGACCGTGGCCTTAGCTTTATGCCAAATGATCCGGATCTTAACTTTTCAAAAGCTTTGCATCTGGTGCGTGATCAGAAGGCGCAGGATGCACTAAACCACCTTGAAAAAGCCGTCATATTCGCCCCGGATAATTCAAGATATGCTTATACTTATGCCGTCGCGCTGAATGACATGGGTCAACCCCTAAAAGCACTAGAGGTTTTAAATGCTGCATTTGAGAAAAACCAGTATCAACAGGAAATTAATCTATTGCTACTTAACCTGAACCGTTCGCAGGGAAACTGGAATGAGGCATTGAAATATGCAAAAAACCTGAGTAAGATTTTGCCAGATAACATGGCAATAGAAAATATCATTGGGGACTTACAAAACAGAATAGGGAATTGAACTTGAGCGATACTGTAATGCGCAAAGCAACGTGGACTTCACGTTCTGCTTTTTTAATGGCAGCAATCGGGTGTGCTGTCGGTCTTGGAAATCTTTGGCGTTTTCCATATATTGCCGGCCAAAATGGCGGTAGCGCCTTCATCATGGTCTATCTTGGGTTTGTATTTCTGCTGGGCGTACCCCTAATTATGTCCGAGCTTGCGATTGGCCGCGAAGGAAAATTGAGCGCAGTTGAAACCATGAGACGACTTGTCAGCCGGGGGCATCATCCCGCCTGGATGTATATCGGATGGGTCAGTATATTGGTACCGATCCTGGGGCTTTCTTATTATTGTGTGATTGCCGGTTGGTCGCTTGAATATGTTTTCAAGGCAGCAATGGGCACATTTACCGGCGTTGATGCTGCCGGTTCCGGTGCAATATTCCAGGCTTCGCAGGATAATGTTATCGGGTCCCTTATCTGGTTTAGCCTGTTTCTTTTTGCAACGGTTGCGGTCATTTCAATGGGGGTAAAAAACGGTCTTGAAAAGGCCGTGAAAATAATGCTTCCGGCATTGTTTGTTATTCTCATATTTCTGGCTATTTATGCGATGAGCACTGGGGATTCCGCTGCCGCCGTTGATTTTTTAGTAAACCCTGATTTTTCCAAACTGACCCCAAGAGCCGTACTCGAAGCATTGGGACAGGCGCTCTTTTCATTGGCGATTGGTGTGGGTGGTCTTATTACCTATGGTGCTTATCTGCCGGATGATGTTTCCTTATCCAAATCGGCAGGAGTGATTGCTATTGCCGATTCCATTGTCGCGCTTCTTGCAGGGTTTGCCATATTTCCGATCGTGTTTGAATATGGTCTTCAACCCGGTGAAGGGCCAGGCCTTATTTTTGCAACACTACCCATTGCTTTTGGTCAGATGCCAGGCGGTATTTTGTTTGGCACATTATTTTTTATACTGCTTTCGTTCGCGGCATTTTCATCAACCGTCGGGATGCTGGAACCATTGGTGGCCTGGTTCGTCGATAAAGGAAAATCACGCGTTAAGATGGCATGGGGTTCCGGTATGATCGCATGGTCCATCGGTATTTTTATGATGCTGTCATTTAACGTTCTGGTCACGTTTGAGCCGCTGAATTTTATTCCGCTTTATGAAGGTAAAAACCTGTTCGGGATTATGGATTATACAGTTGCCAATGTTCTGATCCCAATTAACGCATTGATGATCGGGCTCTTTGCCGGATGGGCAATGACCAATGAAATGGCTGAAAAACAATTTGGTTTTTCCTATGGCAGTAAGGAATTTACCCTTTGGCGTATCAGCACAAAATACATTGCAACCGTCGCCATTTCGATCGTTGTCTATATGATGATGTTTGGAAACCCGTTTGCTTAACGGTTAAGGCTATAATCCTTTAAGTTTAAGGCTGTTTCCTTGTCTGACATAATATCGCTAAGCATTTGTGCCGATCCACACGCCATGGTCCAGCCAAGCGGGCCATGCCCGGTGTTAAGGTACAGATTATCAAGTGGTGTTTTGCCAATAAGAGGTGCGCCATCGGCCGTCATTGGGCGAAACCCTGACCATTCCTTCACCGCCGCTTTATCTGTTTTCAAGCCAAGGTCATGGTAAATTTCATCAAGAAAATTGTAAAGATTATCAATACGTTCGGCTGTCAGTTTATCATCAAACCCGGTAAGTTCTGCGGTCCCTGCCACCCTTAAAATATTGCCAAGCGGTGTAATCGCAGCGTGAAACTCATCATCAACGATTGGCATTCTTGGACCGCGGTTCCACCCATCCACAGGCACCGAAATGGAATAACCCTTGGCGGGCCTGACGGGGATATCAATACCAATTTTCTTACCCAGCAGATATGAAAAACTGCCCGCGCAAAGCACAAAATTGTCTGATCTCACATCACCTTGGTCTGTCATAAACTTTTCTATGGAAGCGCCACTTTTTATGACATCTTTTACCGTAACACCATAGCGAAACTTAACACCCAACTTTTCAGCACGTGTTGCCATTTCACAGGTAAATTTATAGGCGTTTCCAGCTTCATCATCCGGAAAGTATATTCCGCCGCAAAGTTCATCTTTTATCGGTTCAAGTGACGGTTCGGTGCTTATCACTTCATCCGGACTTAAAATTTGATGGCGCATGTTATGTTCAGCCAAATGGGTGGCCAGCTTTGCGTATTCGTCCATACTTTTCCGGTCACGGAATATTTTGATGGAACCGGTTTGTAGTCCCTCATAATCCAGCTCAAGTTCTTCTCTAAGGTTTTTTAGAATCTTGAGTGAATAACAGCTTAAGGCCGCACTTTTATGCATATTGCTGATAAACTTGTCTTCGCTTGAATTAAGCAGAAACCTTATCCCCCAGCCTATAAGTGACGGAAGCGCCTTAAGCCGAAGCAAAAACCCACTGTGGCTGTTACCTATATTTTTTAAAACTGTGAGCAATATTCCCGGAGAATTCCACGGATCCGCCATGGATGGCGTTAACATACCCGCGTTGGCATAGCTGGTTTCCAACGCAGGGCCATTCTGCCGCTCTAAAACTTCTACGTCATGACCGGATTTCGCCAGAAAATAGGCACTTGTTACACCAATTATGCCGGCCCCGATAATGGTGACTTTCATTTTTGATATGCTCTTTGTCAAATTTCTAAATCAACATATATAAATAGTGAATAGACGCAAATTGATCAATATGATAAATCCCGGAATGTTTAATTCCGCTAAATTATTTGAAGCAAAAGATAATTCAGTATAACGTTAGTAATAAACATAATCCTGAAGATCACATAAATGAATAACCCCGAGACAATAAAAACCAGAAATTCAAAACCGATTGATGAAAAAACCGGCGTAGAAGTTAATGATGATTTTGAACGGTTTGATCAAAAGTTTGATATTTACTGCCGCGCTCTATGGGATCCGGAAATCAGGTCTGAAAAATCAGATAAATTTTTTGAAGGGTATTATATGCCCTACGCCAGGGCGCGAAAAACAGACGGTTTCAGTCAGAAAGACTACGCCTTCAGGAACGCCGCATGGCATGTGAATAATGTGATACGAGATATTGAAAAATCCGGCGAATTCAGAAAAGAAAAACCAGGTGAAATCCGAAAAGAAGGGTTCTGGGATTACTACACATCACACGATGAAGGATGGCCGGAACCTTACCCGTTTGAAAGCCCGGCCGAAGCAACAGCAGATCTTAAAAAAATAGCAGGGTTTTGTGGCGTAGGTGATATGGGCGTCTGCAAATATGATGAGCGCTGGATGTATAAATCCATTTTCACAAAACAGGGAAACGGTCAAAAACCGCAGGAAATCCCTGATGATATACCGAATGTGATTGTTACATTGGAACCGATGGACCGCGACCTGATAAGAACAGTGCCATCAGCGCTATCAGGCGCCGCAACAGGGCTTGGTTATACCTTTGATGGTGTCGCGATCATAACTTTGGCCCAATATATCCGGAATATGGGCTACCGCGCCTATGCAACACTAAATGACAGTGCCCTTTGTATCCCGCTTGCATTGCAGGCAGGGCTTGGGGAAGTCGGCCGTCATGGCATACTGATAAATGAAAAATACGGGCCCCGCTTTCGCATTGGAAAAATATTTACAGACATGCCGCTCGAAATTAACGAACCAAAAAAATTTGGTGTTGAAGAATTTTGCACTATATGTGATCGCTGTGCACAAGCATGCCCGCCAAAGGCAATCCCTTTTGATGCGCCGTCCTATCATGTTCATAGTGAAAGCAATATTAAGGGCGTTAAGAAATGGACCCCGTCCGCAGAAAAATGCTTCAAATTCTGGTGTAATCAGAATACCGATTGCATCATTTGTATTCGTTCCTGCCCCTTTAACCGCGATTTTAAGAAATGGTACCACCGCGCTTGGCTTAAACTGGCAAAAAGCCCACTGAAAAAACTTGCCCTGAAACTGGATGACTGGTTTATGGATAGAGGCAGACTAAAAACAGGCCACTGGTGGCGTCCGGAAAATAATAAGTGATTGACATTGGAAAATATCATCGTCTCGTGATCTCAAAACATGAAGAACACGGTATTTATCTCACCGACGACAGTGAAGAAATACTGCTGCCCAATCAATATCTTTCTGAAAATAAAGAAGACTGGCAGATCGGAAAGCATCTTGATGTTTTCGTTTATCTGGATTCAGAAGACAGACCCGTTGCCACAACTGAAAAACCTGCTGCTTGTGTCGCTGAATGTGCTTATCTTTCTGTTATTGGTCAAAGTGGCTTTGGCAGCTTTCTGGACTGGGGTTTAAGTAAAGACCTGCTAGTACCCTTTAAGGAGCAACGCGTGCCAATGGAAACAGGCAGGTCCTATGTTGTTTATATTTTTCTTGATAGCTCGCAGCGTATTGCAGCCTCATCAATGCTTAGCAGGCATTTAAGCGAAATTAATGAAGATGATTTTGAACATCGTCAGCAAGTTGATCTTTTAATTGCCAGCCGTAGTGATCTTGGTTTTAAAGCTGTAATCGATGGTAGCCATCTGGGCCTTATCCATAACAACGAACTTGTAAGACCCATCAAGGTGGGCGAAAGGATGGAAGGATATATCGGAAAACCACGAAGTGACGGACGTATTAATCTGACCCTCCAGAAACTTGCCTATGAAGTAAGGGACGAATTATCAGATCAGATTCTTGACCATCTAAACCAAAATGGCGGCAGAATAAACCTCACGGATAAAAGCTCTCCTGCTGAAATCAATGCCGTTTTTCATGTAAGTAAATCAAACTATAAAAAAGCCCTTGGAAAATTACTCAAGGAAGAGAAGATTATTTTCCATGAAAAAAGCGTAAGACTGGCTAAACAGTCAGATTAACCAGCATTACGCAAATGGTCAGGAATTATTTTTTTCTCCAAAAGCTCAAACATCACTTCAACAAAGATTGCGAGACACGCTGCGGGAATTGCCCCTTGTAAGATAAGATTGGTATCATTAAGGGCAAGTCCCGTAACTATGGGTTCCCCCAAACCGCCTGCACCGATAAAAGCTGCAAGCGTCGCTGTTCCGATACAAATAACCGTCGCCGTTCTGATACCTGCCAGAATGTTGGGAAGAGCCAACGGAAAAAACACATAACGGGATAGCTTTTGCGATCTGAATATAAGCAACGCCAGACTTAGCCCGATAATACAACCAATACCAAGCGCCGTTAAGGTAAGTTTTATATGCGTGACCGTATTATCTAACAGTGATGAAATTACAGTGTCACTTGTCTGGGCTTGCTTACCCGAAGTTAATCCACGTTCATATAAAAACTGCTGTGCCACTTCAGCAAATGACTTTTGTTCAATTACAACTTGAGCGTTAAGCGCCCTCATTTGTTCATCGCTTAACATATTTTCAAGTTGTGATAGTATTTCCCGTGCTTGCGGTGAGAATTCCATTCGCGTTAAAGCAGCACCATAATATTTGGGAAAAAAGTCCAGATCATCTTCCAAAAATACCAGACCGTACCGCTCAACATCGCCATCCGTCGTGTAAGCATCGGTAATATCAATTGCACCTTCGTCTATGGCTTTATAGGCAAGCCCATGCTGAATACCCGTCGCACTTTGTGTTAAATCATATACTGACTTCAGCGCTTCCCACCCGTCACCACGGTTCAGAAATTCATGACTGAAACTCAGAACCAACTCAGGATGAAACTTAAGATCAGATATTTTAATAATATTTCTCTGATCACTGACAGTTTTCTTTAGCGCAAGCGCATAGGAATTATTAAACCCAAACCTCGCAAATATACTCAAATCCCGCTTATTCAAACCGATATTATAAGAATCTATGGATATGCTATCTTCCGGTATTTCATCTGGATCAAAAATAACAGCTGAAATTGTCCCCGTATATTCAGGGTATAAATCAATCTCACCCTCCCGAAGCGCATTATAACAGATCAGGGTACCACCAAACCCGAATTTACGCTCAACTGTTATCCCGTTATTTTCCAGTAGCTGAGCCATTATTTCGGCCAGTAAATAATTTTCGGGATCCATTTTACTGCCGATAATGATCGTTTCATCGTCTGCACGTGCTAAAATACCCGCAAATAACCAGAAGGTCAGTGCGAAAATAAGAAACAGGCCTGTTTTTGCTAAAGTGATTTGAATTCCTCTTTATTTCTGCGTTCAATATTGATTATTTGTAACGCAGTGTCAACTTAGCGCGGCAGCAGATGTACACCCGCCAGCATGCAGCGTACTGATCCGCCCGCAAGTTCAATAGTGGGGATAGCAAGGGGAACAATGGTCTCGCTCTGTTCAATGATCGCTTTTTGACCGACGCTAAGCGCATCGAATGCCGTTTTTGAAAGGGCCAGTAAACGTCCATTTTTACCTTGAAGTTCAAGTGCGTTACCGGCAAATCCGGCAATCTGCTCATTGGTAAGGGCGATCACATCGCGACCTGATGTTTCAAACCGGTTTATGATTTCTGAACGCCGCGCAGTATCGGTAATCATATCAAGTCCGATCATCACAAAATCTGTCGCAATACACATTAGAACATTTGTGTGGTAAATAGCTTTCCCTTTATCATCAAGGGCATCGAAAACCATTGGTTCATAACCAAAATGGGTACAAAACCGCTCCAACGCCACCGGATTTGTTCGATTGGACCGGATCGCATATGCCGTCCTGTCAATATGGTCAAGAACCATCGCCCCGGTGCCCTCAAGAAACAACCCATCCGGCTCAAGTCCCGAATAATCAATTATATCCTGAACACGGTATTCACTTTTAAGCATTTCTATTACATCAAAACGTCTTTCAAGCCTTCTGTTTTTCGCATACATGGGATAAATCGCAATATGGCCGCCCGGATGGGTAGAGAACCAGTTATTGGGAAAAACGGAATCCGGCGTTTTTGTTCCTGTATCTTCGAAAATATGAACTCTTATGCCCATATCTTCCAACGTTTTTGCAGCCTTACTTGCTTCATTATAGGCGTCTTTTGCAATTTCATCACGGGAACGGATTATATCAAACTGCTGAAATGCATTATCCTTTGCAGTTTCTTCATTTGGTGAAAAATGATGCGGCCTGATCATAATAACGGAAGCAGGTGCCTGTGCGCTTCTTCGGTCCATAGCGTGGTCCTAGCTCAGGTTCTTTTTTGCCCGCAGGATCATACCGTACAAATCACGCGGATCGTCAGGATCAGCAAGCATATCCAGATTTGTAAAATGGCCGGTTTTTTGAAGCTGATCGCGAATATATCTAAGTGCTGAAAAATCTTCGATTGCAAAACCAACACTGTCAAACAATGTTATCTGTTTATCGTTTGTTCGTCCTTCCACCTCGCCTGTCATGACCTGCCAAAGTTCTTTTACAGGATAATCATCATCAAGCTGCTGAATTTCACCTTCAATCCTTGTTTGCGGGGTGTATTCAACAAAAATTTCTGAACGAAGCAATATGTCTTTGTGAAGTTCTGTTTTTCCTGGACAGTCACCACCAATTGCGTTGATATGGACACCGGCACCAACCATATTATCAGTCAGGATCGTCGCATACTGCTTGTCTGCGGTTACAGTTGTGATAATTTCAGCACCTTCTACCGCTGACTGCTCACTAACACATTTAACCATATTGAGCCCTGAATTGCTTAAATTTTTAATACAGCGATCTGTGGCAGTGCTATCTATATCAAATAAACGCAAATCAGTGATGCCGCAAATAGCCTTAAAAGCAAGAGCCTGAAATTCGGATTGTGCACCATTTCCAATCATCGCCATCGTTTTTGAGCCCTTGGGCATAAGGTATTTTGCAGCCATTGCTGATGTGGCAGCCGTTCTAAGCGCGGTTAGTATTGTCATTTCCGTCAGCATGACCGGATAACCGGTATCTACATCTGAAAGTACACCAAATGCAGTAACGGTTTGAAGGCCGTCTTTTGTGTTTTTGGGATGGCCGTTCACATATTTAAAACCATAGTCATGTCCATCACTTGTGGGCATGAGTTCGATAACACCTTCATTGGAATGGGATGCCACGCGCGGTGTTTTATCAAAAAGCTCCCAGCGTCTGAAATCCTCTTCAAGATACTCGCAAAGCCCGATCAGCACATTTTCTACACCAATTTCCAAAACAATTTTCATCATGTCGTCAACACTGACGAATGGTACAAGGTTTAATTCATTTGCTGGTTTATCTAACATTGCCATACCCACTTCATTGGCTAAAGGTTATTAAAAAATTATCTTATTAGTATAATTTTTTATAAACAATGGTTTATTTTTTGGCATACTCTTTGCAATATTATTAACAGTATTAAAAATAAACGATTGTAGAAGAAAAATGACTAAAATGGACAATATTCGAAAACCTGAAGGTGCTCACGCGGGCACTGGCATGGACCGGAAAATTGAAAAGAAGAAAAACCCGCTCAAAATAGCAATGTGGGCTGCTGTCGGCTTGATTGCCGTGGTTGTTCTTTATCTTGTAATTGAAAGTGCAACAGGCGGGAGGACGTTCCGTGTTGAAGAAAGCCGACTTGTTGTGTCCCAGGTTACAAGCGGCGTATATGAAGATTATATCCCCATACGCGGCAAAGTAACACCCCTTACGACAGTATTTGTATCTGCAACAGAAGGTGGCAGGGTCGAAAAAATTCTTGTTGAAGACGGTACAATTGTAAAAGAAGGCCAGGAAATTGTTGAACTTTCCAATCCGACATTACAAATTCAGGTTTTTGAAAATGAAGCACGTGTTGCAGGCGAACTTAATGCCATGCGTACATTGGAACTTCAACTTGAGCAAAACCGTCTCCGTCATATCACCGAAATAACAACTCTGGAATACGAAATTCAAAAACTGACCCGCAATGTGGAAAGATACCGTACACTTTATGAACAAGGTAATTTCACAAAAACGCAATTGGATGAGGCTGAAGAAGACCTGGATTATAAAATCAAGATGCTTGATGTAACAAAGAAGTCTCAGGAAACAGACTCCCGTATGCAGGTTCAACAGCTTGAACGTTCCCGTCTGGATACCCAGAACCTTGAAAGAAACCTTGGTATAGCAAGAACAAGTCTTGAAAACCTTAACATGAAGGCGCAAATCGAAGGCCAGCTTTCCGGCTTTGATCTGGAACTTGGTCAGACCGTTGGTCGCGGTGAAGCCATTGGACAAATAGATGATCCCTACAATTTTAAGCTGGAAGTACAAATCGACGAATTTTACTTGAACCGTGTAGACCTTGGCCAAACAGGTTTTTATGTCCGCCCGGGAGATAGCGAAGAGTTTCCAATGACAATCAAAAAGATCTACCCTGATGTACAAAACAATCAATTTAAAATCGATATGGTGTTCACGGAAGAGCAGCCTGCTGATATACGCCGCGGTCAAACACTTCAATCCAAATTGACATTGGGCGATTCTTCCGAAGCCATACTCATCCCATACGGTGCATTCTATCAGGATACCGGGGGCAGCTGGATATTTGTCGTAAGTGATGACAGTGAATTTGCCATTAAACGCAATATCAGGCTTGGACGAAGAAATAATAATTTTATTGAAGTGATTGATGGCCTTCAGGTTGGCGAACGTGTGATTACATCACCATACACCAGCTTCATGGATATGGATCGCTTAAAACTTACAGAAGATTAATGCAAAAGAATAATAAAACTAAAGGACTAAAAATGTTAAAATTACAAGATCTGACAAAAGCATATCGTACCGACGAAGTGGAAACGGTAGCACTCAATAATGTAAATATAGAAATAGAGCATGGTGAATTTGTTGCTACTATGGGACCATCCGGTTGCGGCAAATCAACGCTTCTTAATATTATTGGTATGCTTGATACACCAACGAGCGGTCATTATTTCTTTAATGGCGAGGATGTTGCCGGCTATTCTGAAGCACAGCTTGGTGTCATCAGAAAACAGCATATTGGCTTTATCTTCCAAAGCTTTAACTTGATTGATGAACTTTCTGTTTTCGAAAATATCGAACTGGCCCTTCTTTATCATGACATCCCGGCAAGTGAACGCAAGGAACGCGTTGCCGCCGTTATGGATAAAGTCGGCATTGCTCACCGTGCCAAACATATGCCAAGCCAGCTTTCAGGTGGTCAGCAACAACGTGTGGCTGTTGCCCGGGCCGTTGTTGGCAATCAAAGCATGATCCTGGCTGACGAGCCCACCGGTAATCTTGATACAGCACACGGTCAGGAAGTCATGGAAATGCTTCAGAAACTTAATGAGGAAGGCACAACCATTGTTATGGTTACGCACAGTCCCTCACATGCTGATTATGCGCGTCGCACAATTAATCTGCTTGATGGTCATGTCGTTACTGAAAGTATGCGGGCATAACATTTCATTCACGGGGAAGATCATAGGAATTGGGAAAGAAACGGGAGAGATATGCTCTATACCAATTATCTTATAAGCGCGTGGCGCAATATATTTAAACATCCACTGTTCAGTGCCATAAATATTCTTGGTCTGGCTATCGGGTTGGCGTCATGTATTTTAATCGCACTATTTGTACGCGATGAAATTTCGTATGACAGTTTCTGGCAAAAAGCTGAAAATATTTATCGTACGCACATTACCTTTTCGGTTCCGGGGCGTGATCCCATGTATATTGCAATGACTCCCGGGCCGGTTATGGAAGCCATTAAAAGGGACTATCCACAGGTTGAATATGCCGCCAGAATCTCTATTCAGGAGCCAACGGTTATCGTGGATAACAAATATTTTGTTGATTTTATTACATTAACTGATCCTGATTTTACAAAAATCTTTGAATTAAATCTCATTTCCGGCGATGTATCCCAAGCATTAACGGGCACAAGCAGCATTATTTTAAATGAAACACTCGCTCAAAAATACTTTGGCGGGACAACAGCTGTTGGTCAAACATTGACCATTGATTTTGATGTTTTTAAGAAAGATTATGTTGTTGCTGCTGTAATTGAGGACATGCAGAAAAACAGCATGGTTCAGGCGGAAGCCATCATCGCCATTGATGAGCCTGCCTGGATCGACCAGCCTTATATGTTCGATGCATGGTTTTCAACAAATTCACAGTTATTTTTTACTACTCCATCGGGCACATCAATAGAGGATTTGGCAAGTACACTTCCGGATTTTGTAAATCGGAACTTTCCTAAATTACCTTTTGGCGGTGAAGATATAAAAACATCTGACATGATCTCTATGGAATTTATGAATATCCAGGATCTTCATCTTAATGGAAATGATGACGGTGAATATCATGAGACCGGCAATAAGAACACAGTCATTGTCTTTGCAACAGTGGCAGCACTGATTTTATTTATAGCCGCCATCAATTTCATGAACCTTAGCACAGCACGCGCAAGCAGCAGGGCAAAAGAGGTGAGCCTTCGTAAAGTGATGGGAGCTTCCCGTAAAGATCTGATCGTTCAGTTTTTAGGTGAATCCATTCTGCTTACATTGCTGGGGCTACTTATTGCCCTTACGCTGGTAGAGCTGGTTTTGCCTATCTACAACGATGTGCTTGTTAAGGAACTCGCAATCGCCTACACGTCCAATGATATTTTTATGATTGTTGGCCTTGCTATTTTCGTAGGTATTCTGGGCGGCGCATATCCGGCATTTATACTATCACACTTTAGACCGGCAGAAACACTTAAAGCCAACAAATCAGCAGAAACCAAAACATCGGTCAAACTAAGATATGGATTGGTCATCATGCAGTTTTCAGTTTCCATCGCACTATTTGTTTCAACGGCTGTTGTTTACGGCCAGATGCTTTATGCAAAAAACAAAGATCTTGGTTACAACAAAGAAAATGTGCTGATCGTAAAGGAAATTTACCGCGATGTCGTACAGGAAAAACTGCATTTTCTTGTGGATGAAATAGGACGCATGCCCGGGGCAGTATCCGTTTCATGGTCAAACTTTATGCCGGGAAATTCGAATAATAATAATCAGATCGCACGTACGGAAGGTCAATCAACCGAAGACGGTGTGCTCCTAGGAAGCAGGACGATCGGGTATAATTATTTCAGTACTTATGAAATACCCATGATTACCGGGCGTGACTATAGTCGTGAACGCGGGGATCGTTCGGTTTCCACCAAGGATTTGCGGGAAGGAAACTTTTATACCGGCTCAATGATTGTTAATCAATCTGCGCTTGGCCGTCTTAATCTGGGAACGCCGGAAGAAGCCATTGGAAAAGTAATTTACGTCGGAGCAGGACAGCCGGAAGAAAACCTGACTGCCACATATGAAGTGATTGGTGTTGTACCAGATATACATTTTGACAGTTTAAAGTTAACAATCCGTCCGGAGATATATGAACTTGAACCTAATTACGGATCTGTACTTTCTGCACGCTTCACTGGCAATCCAAATGCATTTGCCAGCCAGGTTCAGGCATTATGGGAGCAGGAAATCCCCAGTATTCCATTTGATTATGACTTTGTAACCGACGCAGTGGCAAAGCAATACAATGCCGAACAGGGTCAGGCGAATATGTTTGCGGCCTTTTCGGGGCTTGCGATCTTAATTGCCTGTCTGGGGCTATACGGCCTTGCCAGTTTCACTGCTGATCGCCGAACCAAGGAGATCGGCATACGAAAAGTCATGGGGGCGAGTGTATTTGATGTTGTGAAGCTTTTAGTTTGGCAATTTTCAAAACCCGTACTTATTGCCAATCTGATCGCCTGGCCGGTTTCTTACTATGCCATGAGCATCTGGCTTGAAAATTTCGTCTACCGAATAGAAGCCTTTTTTATCATCGGATTTTGTCTGATTGCCGGAATAGTTGCGTTGCTTATTGCATGGGGTACCGTTGCCAGCAACAGCATGCGTGTTGCAAGTGCAAACCCGGTTAATGCACTAAGATATGAATAGTTAAAAAGAGAAACACCATGTTCAGCAATTACATAAAAATAGCCATTAGAAGCATTCTTAAAAACAAACTTTATGCAATGATTAATATATTGGGACTAGCTATCGGATTAGCCGTTTACCTATTCGGGGCTCTTATTTCGGATTATGAATATTCCCATGATATGTTCTTTGAAAATGCTGACCGTGTTTACACAATACGGGGCAGTATAAGTTCAAATTCCAACCTTGGCTTAAGCCAGATTGATGGGGTACAGGGTGCGGTTGGCCCTCATATTGAAACTGACCTGGTGGAAGTTGAAGCCGTTGCCCGTACAATTATAAGAGAGTTTCTCGTTTCAATCAACGAAGACAATTATTATGAATCTTTGCGTTTTACCGATCCGGAGCTTCTTGAAATATTCAATCTGGAATTCATAGAGGGTGAAGCTTCCGCGCTTAACGGATCAAATTCTATCATTATTACCGAAACCATTGCCAAAAAATATTTTGGCGATGAAAATCCGATCGGAAAATCAATTACCCTTGATCATGAACACGACCTGACAGTTGCCGCCCTTATAAAAGATGTTCCGGCTAATTCACATTTTAATTCAGAAATTGTAATGAGCCGCCCTCTTGGCATATTGGTTCCCATGGCGGCAATAGAACGCATTACCGACTTTCAGCCGGACACAAATTGGGGCAACACATCCATGGGTAATCTGACTTATGTAATGCTTCCTGAAAATCTCGACCAGGAATGGCTGCAGACACAAATGGACGGTATTTATGACCGCCACGTCCCTGAAGATCAACGAAATTTTATGGCAGGGTTTGAGGTCCGTCCACTATCTGACGCAAATACTGCTATTTGGGACATGCTCGGAATTCCGGTGATACTGGTTGTTGAAGGTCTTGGTATCATGGTGCTTTTAATTGCTTGCGTGAATTATACGAACCTTGCAACAGCACAGTCCATGGGCCGTGCACGCGAAGTGGGACTTCGTAAAACTATGGGGGCTGGTCGCAATCAATTGCTTAGCCAATTTATTATTGAAAGCCTTACAATAACATTTTTTGCGATGATACTTGCGCTTTCTGTCCTTGAACTGATTATCCCCCTGTTTAACAGTGCAACAGGTAAAATACTTACAATAGATTATATAACGAAGCTACCAATGCTCCTTGGGACAGTAGTTGTAGTTGGCTTGCTGGCCGGTGCGTATCCATCATATCTGATAACCAAAACCAACCCGATTGAAGCGTTACGGGATTCAGCCAGAAAAGGGCGCGGCGCATCGATTATTCGTTCAATTATGATCGGGATACAGTTTACATTTTCGGTTTGCATTCTTGCCATGGTACTGGTTGTTTATGCACAAAACGAACAAGTGGAAGAAAGCAGCCGTATATTTCCGAAAGACCAGATATACACTCTGGACCGTCTTGATGTTGAACAAATGGAAGACCGTCATGAAGTTCTAAGAAATGAAATCATGAATATCCCGTATGTGGAAGGCTTCACGTTAAGTTCACAGGTGCCATATGAACAGAACAACAGCACCATTCGCGCATCTACAACCCTGAATGATCTGGAAAATGGTGTAAGCATAAACCAGCTTAATATTGATTATGCATTTGCTGACGTTTATGACATCCCGATGGCGGCAGGCCGTAATATCACGATTGATAATCCTGCTGATACACATATTCGGGAACGTGGCACGGTCAATGTATTGGTCAATGAACTTGCGGCTAAGCAACTTGGATTTGAAAGTCCTGATGCGGCCATCGGACAGGTGTTTTACGAAGATGAAGGTGAACGGGGCATTACTACATACACCATCGTTGGCGTCATGGAAGATCGGAATATATTAGGTCTGTTTAATGTTGTAAAACCATTCTTCTTCTTCATGAGAGATGCTTCTTACCGGCTTGCGTCGATTAAAATCTCTCAAAATGCACCGATCAGTGTTGTCAGGGACATCGAAGATGTCTGGCATGAAGTTTATCCGGATTATCCCATGCAGGGAAAATTTCTGAATGAAACATTCCAAATGGTATATACAATTTTCGATTATGGCACTAAGGCGCTGGCAGGGTTTGCTTTCATCGCTCTTGCGCTGGCGGCTTTCGGTCTGTTTGGACTGGCCGCCTTTATGGCCGAACAAAAAACCCGTGAAATCGGCATCAGGAAAGTTCTGGGGGCTAATCCCGTACAAATTGTCAAGTTACTGATATGGCAGTTTTCTAAACCTGTTTTATGGGCTATCCCATTTGCACTTCTGTTCGCTTTTTATATTTCCGGTCTATATCTGGAATATTTCCCCGATCGAATTTCCATGCCTTTTGAAATTCTGATAGGTGCAGGGATAATAGGTGTTATTTTGTCATGGGTGACAGTCGCGACCCACGCCTATAAAATTGCGAGGACAAATCCGGTAAAGGCATTGCATTACGAATAAAAATAGCCGATAAATTGCATATCTTTTAAAAAGGGGAACAGATATGCAATTACGGTTATGCATCATTATTTTTACGAATATTATTCTGATGAGCCACACCTACGCACAGGAAAGAATATCGGCAGGATTTGTTTCTTCTGCGTCACCGGAAGCAACAGAGATAGGTGTCGCCATATTAGAACAGGGCGGGAATGCTTATGACGCTGCGATAGCAGTTTCCTTGGCGTTAGGTGCCAGCGAGCCCGCAGGATCAGGCATTTTTGGACAAACAGTCATGTTAGTCCAACCCGCAGATGGCGACGCATTTGTTATTCATGGCACAACTCTGTCCCCTTCAAACATACCGGAAAATGTTACACGTGAACAACTTGTGGGCGGCAGAACCGCTTCAACCGTGCCATCAACATTGAAGGTCCTTGATTTCACATTAAGAAATTATGGAAGTGGAAATTTTAACTGGAAAGAATTGGTAACGCCGGCGGCTGACCTTTATGAAAGCGGCTTTATTGTTGGTCCATTCAGACATCGTGCATTCAGCTATTATGGCATGGGATTAAAGGGACAAAAAGAAGCCGCTGATATTTTTATTAAAAAGGACGGGACAGCATACCAGATTGGTGAAAGGTTTAACCAGCCCGTCATGGCTAAAACAATGTGCCGTATTGCTGAAAAAGGCGCCGATGAATTTTATAAGGGTGATATGGCCCATGAAATTGCCGCTGACATGGCAGAAAATGGCGGTTGGATTACCTATAATGATCTTGCAAATTTTCGTGATCCTGAAATTGTCCCCGCTTTAAAATCCGACTATAGGGGCTATGAAATTCTTTCGTTACCACCCCCATTTGGCGGGTGGGTAATGATGCAAATTCTTAATGTCCTTGAAAAATCAACACCCGATCCGGTCACTTCCGATAACGCAGATCGCAAAATCGCGCTTTTAAATGCAATGAGGCTAGGTCATGGTACGAGGGCAAATGATCCTGTGCCTGGTTTTCACGAATATGACGATGATGTAAACATCAAAATTTCGGATGAGGAAGCAGCACGTCTTTTAAGCCATTTCGAAAGCGAGAATGGCGGCGGTGAAACTACACATTTTTCAGTTGTTGATGGTGATGGCACCGCAATTGCCGTGACCCAAAGTATAGATAATTATTTTGGCGCATTGGTTGTTCACCCAACTCTTGGATTTCTTTATAACAACTACATGCAATCCTTCAGACTTACCGACGATGGCTCCCCATATGTCTTAAAAACAAATGAAATGCCGCTCAGTTCAATGACCGGAACAATTGTCAGAAAAGATGGGGAAACGAAGTTAATCCTTGGAAGCCCGGCAAGTGCGCGCATTATTTCTGCAGTTGCGCAGGTAACAAGCTACTGGATAGATGTGGAAGCCGACATTAAAAAGGCTGTTGATGCTTTCCGGGTGCACGTCGTTCCGGAAAACAGAGCTTATGTTGAAGGCCCAACAATTAGCAGTGAACTGTTGAAGGCAATGGCAAAATACGGATATAGTCTAAGAAGACCTGCTTACGGCGTATCCGACAGCCAGTATGACCCTTATTTTGGGGGTGTACATGCGATAGCGTCGGAAAACGGAAACTGGACCGGTGCCGCTGATCCACGCAGAGATGGACTGGCCAAAGCAGCATGGAAAAAATGAAAACGGAAATTTGTTATGAATATCATTAGAAAGATACTATTAGGAATTAGCATATTGATTGTTGCCGGGTGTGCACAGGAAGAACCAGCAACCCCGAGCAGTAGAATGATCGTTAACGCGAAGGTCTGGACAGGAAACGATCAGCAACCTTGGGCTGATGTTATCGTCATTAATGATAATAAAATAATCGCCGTGGGTGGAAGCAAACTTGCAAGTCAATATGATGCGGCAGATATAGTCGATCTAAATGGCAAGTTGGTACTTCCGGGCTTTATTGATAGCCACACACATTTCATGGATGGATCAGCATCGCTGCTTGGAATTAAAACCCAAGGAACACAAAGCAGTCAGGAATTCATCAACGTTGTTCGTGACTATGCCGCGACCTCACCCGATGGTGAATGGATTGTTGGCGGACTTTGGGATCATGAAGCCTGGGAAGGAAACCTTCCGGAAAAAGACTGGATTGATGAATATACGGAAAATAAACCACTGTTCCTGCTGCGGACCGATGGTCATATGGCGCTTGCCAATTCTGTAGTTCTTGAACTTGCCGGTGTCACAAAGGAAACACCTGACCCCGAAGGTGGAACAATCGTTCGCGATGAAAATGGTGAACCAACAGGCGTCCTTAAAGACAATGCTATGAATTTTGTCTGGGCGGTAATCCCTGCCCTGTCTGAAGAGCAGGCCGACCGTACATTCGATGCCGGAATACAAGAAGCCCTTGAAAATGGTGTGACACAGGTTCACAACATGAGCAGCTGGGATAATATTGAAATATTCAAACGTGCCAAGGCAGATGGAAGACTTAAAATTCGCGCTTATTATTTCCCGCATATATCAAACCGGCACAAACTTGCTGAAATGATTGAACGGGACGGTAAAGGTGATAACTGGCTTCGTTTTGGCGGGGTCAAGGAACTGGCAGATGGATCGCTCGGCAGCACCACAGCCTGGTTTTATGAACCCTACACGGACGAACCGGATACAAATGGTTTCCCGCTGATGCAAATGGACGCTTTAAAGCAGAGCATAAAAGAAGCCCATTATTACGGTTTTCAGCTTGCTGTTCATGGTATTGGTGATCAAACCAATGATGAAATTTTAAAAATATTTGAGGAGGTCGGCGTGAGCGGTCATCGGGCGCGTATTGAACATGCCCAGCATCTAACACCAGCTGCAATACAAAAATTCGCAGCCCTTGGTGTTATACCGTCCATGCAACCCTATCATGCGATAGATGATGGAAGATGGGCCGAAAAACGTATCGGTAAAGAACGGCTGATGGGGACTTATGCCTTCAAATCCCTCCTTGATGCCGGTGCAACATTAACATTCGGGTCCGACTGGTCAGTGGCTCCGCTTGAGCCACTTTCCGGTATTTATGCCGCTGTCACGCGCCGCACCCTTGATGGCTTAAACCCTGATGGCTGGGTACCGGAGGAAAAAATCACCGTTGAACAGGCGGTAAAAGCTTACACTATAAATAACGCATGGGCGGGAAATCAGGAAGACATCCTTGGCACGATCGAAGTCGGCAAGCTTGCTGATCTGGTTGTGATAAGTGACAACATATTTGAAATAAACCCGGAAATGATCAAAGATACGCATGTGGTGATGACGATTATAGACGGCAAAGTCGTATATAGTATCAATTAAATATAGCTGAACCGACAGTTTCCTGAAAACCCGGACATTCAGAGCCGCCTGAAAGGATATTTAAAAACAGCAAAACAGACTATCCGGATATGTTTTTAAGCAATGGATCCAAATTATGAAAAAAGTTGTTTTTTATTATCTCCTAATGCAGTTTCTGGTATATCAGCCTGTCATAAGCACGGCACAGGACAAACCGTTAGGTGACGATGAACGACCGAAAATTGGACTTGTATTATCCGGTGGTGGGGCCCGTGGTGCGGCCCATGTCGGCGTTCTAAAAGTACTGAAAGAAAACCAAATTCCCATAGATATGATAGCAGGCACCAGTTTTGGTGCCATTGTCGGCAGATTATACGCGTCCGGCTATAGTGCAAAGGAGCTTGAAGAGATATTGGAAAATATTGACTGGGAAGAAATCCTTAAATTCTTTGCAAATAGCGATCAGGCAACAAAAGACAGGTTGATATTATATGTTGATGCCTATTTTGATGATACCAGAAAGACCGATGCCATAGATGCGCTTGGCATGGAAACAGGTGAAGCCCTGTTTTTTGGCGCAATCCTTCTGGAAGACGGTCTAAAAATGTCAGAATATTTTACTGATACGACCGTCAATAAAGTATTTAATTTCAGACGGATATTTTTTGAAAATGCAAAGCCGCTGTTCAGCCAACGCCCGTTTAAAGATTATATCATAGGGATTGGTCTGCTCGATTATTGGAAAAACCATGCATTTCCTGATTTTTGCCAGCCAGTGGGTTCGAACGATTTTCAATGTTACTTAACTAAAGACTTCTGACATCCAGCCTTTGGATAACCTCAAACAATATTTCCGCTCCGGAATTAAGTTGCGATGAACTTGTATATTCTTTCGGATTGTGGCTAATACCATCACGGGATGGCACAAATATCATGGCCGCAGGACAAATACGGGCCATCATTTGCGCATCATGCCCGGCGCCGCTATTCATCCGTTTGAAAAAGGTTACTTTTTCGTGCGTCACTTCAGCAATAATTTTTGTTACCTTCGCATCGAACTGCACTGGATCAAACCGCACAAGCTGTTCTGTGGTAATTTTTACCTTTTCTTCTTCTTGAATATAATTAATTACTTCTTTCAGCAACATTTCAGCGGTTTTAAGTTTTTCATTATCTACATTTCTGAGATCAACAGTCATGGAAACTTTACCCGGCACAACATTAACCAGATTAGGCTTAGGTGTTATAACACCGACTGTACCAACCTGCCCTTCACCAATCGTATCTGTAATTTCACGTACGGCGACAGTTAGCTTCGCTGCTGCAAGGCCGGCATCTTTTCTAAGATGCATTGGTGTTGTTCCCGCATGGTTCGATTGCCCCTCAATGGTGACCCCGGTCCAGGATATCCCCTGCACGCCTTCTACAACACCGATATGAATATTTTCATTTTCAAGAACCGGTCCCTGTTCAATATGCAGTTCCACAAATGCATGTGGCACTACCGACCCGCAATCCATCGTACCCAGATAATTTGTGCTTATCAGCGCTTCAATAAGTGATATACCGTCACCATCCTTTATATCATGTGCTTCTTCAATGCTCATACCGCCTGCGTAAACAAGTGATCCAAGCATATCCGGCTGAAACCGCACCCCTTCTTCATTTGTGAATATCGCTACACAAAGGTCATGTTTTGGAACTTCCCCGGCCTCTTTATAAGTGGCAAGAATTTCAAGTGCACTGATCACACCATAACAGCCATCAAGATGCCCGCCATTGCTAACAGTATCAATATGGGATCCCATCATTACGGGTGAACCACTTTCTTCCCCCCTTAAAAAGCCGAAAATATTGCCAATCTTGTCAATTTCGACGTCCAACCCTGTTTCTTTCATCCAGAAAACAAGCAAATTACGACCGGCAATATCATCTTCGGTTAACGCTATGCGGCGCGAGCCCCCATCGGATGTTTTTCCAATCTCAGCAAGTGCCGCAAGACGTTCATGAATTCTTTTTGTGTTCAGTTGCACCTAATATTACCTCGGATGAAGCCACCCCGGAAGGAAGCTATAAGGATCTTTATTTACCTTATCATCGTAGGCAATTTTGAGTTCTGCAAGTCTTTTTTGCAAAGTCCCGTCCTTGCAGTCATTAAATACATCCGTACATCCCCCGGCAAATTTGCCGTTAATAAATATTTGTGGAAATGTATCCCATTTGGTCTTGTTGCGAAGTGCAGCCCTGATTTTCCCGCCGCGATTATTTGGCTGATATTCCACCGCATCAATATCCACCGACTTAAATTTAATGCCATATGCGGCACACATCTTTTTAACAGACCAACAAAATTCGCACCATTCAAGCGCAAATATGACGAATGGATTATCTTTATCGTTAATCATGTTTGAAACTTCCTTCACGGCATTTTCATCAAGGACTTCTTCTTTTTTCTTCTCGTCAACCGCAGGTGCGGGCGCAGCAACATCAAAACGATAATTCGGTGTTGATTTGGATATTTCCTTTTCCTCGTCTGTCATTTCTGTTGTGACCCAGTCAAACAGTGGCGTGCTTAAATAACGTTCACCGGTATCCGGAAGCATGACAAGTATGTTTGATCCGTCAGGGGCCGTTTTTGCAATTTCAAGTGCCGCGGCTAGTGTTGCACCGGCGGTCACACCAACAAATACACCTTCCTTTTGCGCAAGATTCTTGGAACATTCCAAGGCAAATTTACCATCCACCGGTATCACATCGTCTATTGTGCCATTATGAACGGCCTGTTCCGTCAGCCGGGGTATAAAATCCGGCGACCATCCCTGCATCAGATGCGGTCTAAAATGGGGATGGCTTTCCTTGTTCGAACCATCAGCATTTCTTGCTTGTGGAATACCGCTGCCAAGAAGCTGGGCATTATCGGGTTCCGCAACAATAATCTTCGTTTTCGGGCTTTCTTTTTTCAGTTTACGTGAAACCCCGTTCACAGTTCCGCCGGAACCGAAACCGGTAACCCAGTAATCAAGGCCGATTTCCGAAAAATCATCCAAAATTTCAACAGCTGTTGTGTTTTCGTGAATATCGGCCTTGGCCGGATTTTCAAATTGTTTTGATTGCCACCAGCCATGCTTTGCCGCAAGCTCATCTGCCTTGGCAACCATGCCTGAACCTTTAAGCGCAGCAGGGGTCAGCACGACTTTTGCACCCAGAAAGCGTATTAATTTGCGCCGCTTTCAAGGTAAGCCATCGCCTTGATTGCTCCCCCGAATTCAGCATTCTTAATTAACTTGTCTTCTGTAATCCCCCTTACTTTTGCCCCAACAGGACAAAGCCAAAGTATTCCGCCATCATTTACATACTGATTTATCAGGTCAGATAGTGGCTACATGCCTTCCACTGAAAGCCCGTCCGCACCGCCTTTTACACAAAAGTCCGATGCGCCCGCCGCTATTAATACCACAGTTTCACATCTTTTTGCGGCAGTTGTGGCAATTAAAAATGATACAGTTGCCCCTTCCAGATTTTCTGCGCCATCACGGCAATGAATTAAATATTTAGGTTTTGACATTTTTCATCCTTATAGCTTTTTAGTTTTTCATTTTGATCAATTTATCAATGATGGATAAATACAAAATGATCGATAAGGATGCTTGAAGAGTAGCTGAACTTATTGTGGGGAAATACTGGATATTGCTGAAATTAAAGTGAAGTTTTTAAAAGTTCACGCTAATTCAGGTAAATCAGACAAGACCCTGACTATCATGACCATATAGTTTCATCGCCAGACGAATACTCATATACTGCACAATAATTATCAGAAAAATGATATAGGGTGACTGATAAAATCCCGCAACAACAAACGCAAGCGCCGTCATCACACCATTAAGTGCAGCGTATGCAAACTGTGTCGTTACATGATCAATATGCGCACATCCCGCCCCCATACTGGCCAGTACCGTCGTATCGGAAATCGGCGAAGTATGATCCCCAAACAGCCCTCCTGACAGGACGGCAGCAACACACAAAATCATCGGTGCTTCAAGTGCATATGCCATCGGCACAACAATAATCATCAAAATCGCAAACGTGCCGTAGGATGACCCGGTTGCAAAGGACATCATTGCTCCAAGGAAGAAAATAAAAAGCGGCAGGAAATTGGGATTTATCGTATCGCCAATCAGGCTTGCCAGATAATCCCCCGTTTTCATTTCATTACAAATTGAGCTTAGTGTCCATGCCAAAACCAACACAAAGCAAATAAAGACAAGCTTCTGCATTCCCCGAATAAACATATTAAGACTATCGTTATAAGAAACACCCCTGTCCTGTTTCATCAGATAAGCACAGGCAAGTGACGCAAAAATATACGCAAGACAGATACCCGCCCGGACGTGTAAACTTCTGACCCCATCGGTAATAGCAAAATAACCAATATAAATCACCATCGTGCCCAACATCACGGATAGCGGTAAGACAACCGTCCTTAATTTGGGCATATCCGCGGTTTCATTTTCCGGCTCTTCATCATCCAGTGTGCCATCTTTTAAGGCCTGATTGAATCGGTCTTGTGCCCTGGCCATGGGGCCAAAGTCTTTACCGGTTGATAAAATCATAGGGATGGATAAAAGCGCCAGCATAGCATAAAACTGATAAGGCCAAACGCTTAAGAGCACCTGAAAGGAATCTTCCTCTAATCCCACACTTGCGTAAGCGACTTCAATCTGGTTCATAATGTAAACCGCCCAACCAACAAATGGGATCAAGATACAAATGGGGGAAGCCGTCGTATCAATAATGTAAGCTAGTTTTTCCCGGCATATCTTAAGTTGGCGAAATACCGGTCTAAAAAGCGGCCCGACGATCAGCGCATTACCGCTATCCGTGAAGAAAATTCCCAGTCCCGTTGTCCATGCCGCAAGCTGAGCCTTAACCGGGCTACCTATGAATTTTACCATTAAACCGGCAAATGCTTTTGCACCGCCGGATTTATCAAGCATATGAATAAACCCCCCAATTGAAAGGGTCACAACCAGCACTTGTGTGTTGGAACCGGATGAAACTTGAATGAAGGCATGCTTTTCAAGAAGTTCTGCAAAGGCCATAAACGGGTTAAACCCTGCTATTATAAGCGCACCACTATAAGCCCCCATTGCGATCGAAAAAATGATATTTCGGGTATAGACCGCAAGTATAATACTAAGTACCGGGGGGATAACCGAGAGCGCGCCATAATCTTCCATTTATTCTTCCTTTATTAACTGCCGTATCGGTGCATGATGAGCCGGATCACGATATACTGAACCACCATCATCACTAAAATGACATAGGGCGTTTGATAGATTGCAAGCAGCAAAAATGCGCATAGTGTCATAAAACCGGCGACAAGCGCATAGGGTATTTGCGTTGTGACATGCTCAATATGCGGACAGTTCGCCCCCATTGATGCAAGAACCGTGGTATCGGAGATGGGTGATGTATGATCACCGAAAAGGCCGCCACTAAGGATCGCCGCGATCGTTAGCACAAGATCCGCACCCAAAATATTTGCTGCCGGTAATGTTGTTGCCATAAGAATTGCATATGTACCAAACGATGATCCCGTAGCAAATGACATCATGGCCCCGATGATAAAAACTGCGATCGGAAAAAAGCGCGGATCAAGCGCATCACCGACCAGATTGGCCAGATACTGTCCGGTTTCCAGGTCACGGCAAATTGAACTTAACGCCCACGCAAGTGCCAGAATAGCACCGACCGATATCAATCCACCAACACCTTCAAAGAAAATATTCACGGTTTCGGTATAGGTCTTCTTCTGAAATTTTTTCATCACATAAGCGCATCCCATTGATGCAAAAATATAACAAAGCACCAATGCCGTATTGACATAACCGCCAATACTCCCTTCAATAAAATAATAATATCCAAGCACGGTACCAAGCGTTGCGATCATCAGTGCAAAAGGAAGGATCACCATGATAAGGCTTGTTTCATGTTGTTTGGTTTCCTGTTTCTGATCCTGCGAAGCTGATTGGCTGAATTCCCGCTGTGCCCGTGCCATGGGACCAAAATCCCTGCCCGTGGAAATAATCATCGGCACCGCAAACAGGGCGAGAAACGCATAAAACTGATAAGGCCAGACATCAAGAAGGACATCGAACGGTTCCCCTTCAATGCCCATATCCGTATAAGAATTTCCAATAAGGCTCATGATATAAACACCCCAGCTTGCAAGTGGGATCAGGATCACCACCGGCGCCGCGGTCGTATCAATAATATAGGCAAGCTTTTCACGACAGATTTTCAATTCCCGAAACACCGGTCTAAAAAGCGGGCCAACAATAAGTGAATTTGCCGTATCACTGAAAAAAACGCTGATCCCCGATAGCCATGTAGCAATCTGGCCTTTTTGCGGGCTGGATACAAGTTTCACCATGGAGGCCGAAAAGGCCCTCGCCCCACCTGAATCTTCAAGCAGTTTTACAAACCCGCCTATTATAAGAGTAATTAAAATTACCTGTGTATTTGAAGGACTTGCAAGCTGTACAAACAAGTGATCCTTCATCAGGCTGATGATTGCAAAAAACGGGTTATAGGAACTTAAGATCAGCGCCCCGCTTAATGAGCCAACGGTAAGCGCGATGATGATATTGCGGGTATAAACAGCCAGAAAAATACTAAGAACCGGCGGCAAAACCGACAACACACCATAACTTTCCATTAAATTCTCCCTTTTTATTCAGCGTAGCTAAATTTAAAGAGAGTTCAAGAAGAAAGAATAATTGGCCTAAAGCTTATAATTTTCGTTTGATGGATTGGCTTTAAGATGATGAACCCAGTTACGCTTGGCATTTTTGCGTAGTTCTTCGATAGATTGAAATAATCCGGCTTCCCTGTCATGTGCATCAAGCTTGACATCCTGACGGCCATTTTTCAAAAATCCCCGCAGGCTTTCTTCAACCTGATCAAAATTTTTATGAACGATTGAACCCTGACATGTCTCCGCTTCAGATGAACTGTCATCTTCCTTGGCAGGGTCGGAAATATTTTTGATTGTATAATCTTCCTTATCATAATCACGCTTTAAGACCTCACGGATAAGGTCATGCATAGTAACGTTCGGGTCTGCGCCCTTTTCTTCCATAATTTTACGAAGTTTTTTTACGTCAATCATTCTGATTTTTCCTATAAATGAACATGAAAAATCACAATAACCCACGATAGTAAACAACTCGTTACCCGTTAAGGTTAATTAAGTCTTAAAGGAAATCCTGATAAAAAAAGAGTGCCGTTTGGATGCGGCGCTCTTTCAGATTATTTATTCACTGGCGAGGATTATTTTATCCCGCTTCTCAAAATAAGCTTCATTAAAGGCCGCAACGGGTCCGGAAAGGATTTCATCATATTCCGGCTTTAACGCCTGCCAGCGGTCATTGATATGACCGAAGCGTTCCCGCATATGCTGGTTCATCGGGGGGATTGTACTATCCACAATGCGGTAAATATCCTGCATATCCGCAAATACCATATCCGGCCAGTTGAGTGTATCCTGAAAATATGTCCGGTCAACGGAAACCACTTTTGCTTCCCATGCATCCACCGCATCGACAATATCCTGTGCAAGCTTTTTAAGATCATCATCATTGGCATCATCACTTGTCTGTGCCTTGGCCTGTGTCCGGGCATCGCGCGCGGTTTTAAGGCTGTCCGTAATATCACGCAGGGCTACATCAATCTGATCGGTAAGGTCGTATTTTTCCATCAGCTGGGCATTTGTCACTTCAATACGCGGATCATACTGTACGGTAAGCGGCTGTTCCATAACATCACCATCAAATGTCAGACGCACAGTATAGTCACCCGGGCGCTGCTTTGCCCCTCCGGTGATATTATCACCACCACCGGAAAGCACATAAAGACCCTTGATTTCCGAATAATTTTCACTGCGGTAATCCCATACTGCCTTGTTAAGCCCCTTGTGCACGGGAAGTTTATAAGCACTTTCCGAACCACCGCCGTCACGGTTCTTTGGATCGGATTTTAACGTGCGGATTACATTTCCATCCGCATCAAGGATTTCCATTTTAAGCGGTGTTTCATCAAGGTCGGGTTCTTCGCCCAATGTATAATAAATCACCGCCTGCATGGTCATGTTACCCACACTGGCATCAAAGGCCGTTTCCGGTTTATAAAGATAGGCTTTATCCTCGTCACGATCTTCTGCACCCTGACGCAGTGGGCTAAGATCATCGAGTACCCAGAAGGCACGGCCCTGCGTTGAAATGGCAAGATCCGCATGCTTGACCTGAATATCCGTAATCGGCACAATGGGAAGGTTCTGCTGGAATTTCTGCCAGTTATCCCCGCCGTCCACGGAAATATACATGCCCGTTTCCGTTCCTGCATAAAGCAGGTTCGGGCGTACCGGATCTTCACGAACCACACGGACAAATGCCCCTTCCGGGATACCGTCTGTAATGAGGGTCCAGCTGCGACCATTATTGGTGGTCTTATAAATATACGGATTATGATCATCATATTTATATCGCGGTGTCGCGATATAAACCGTGTTTGGATCATGTGGTGATATTTCAATGCTGTTTACCATGCCGTCTTCATTTTGGCGTGGGGTCACTTCTTCCCATGTGGCACCACCGTCTTCTGTTTTTGAAAGCATCCCGTCATCGGAACCGGCCCAGATCACATCGGGATCATACGGGCTTTCCGTTACCACAAGCAGCGCATTATAACTATCCGTCACTTCACGTGTGATCGTTTCGGGATGGGTTTGCTGATATTCGGTCTGGTTCTTTGTCAGATCCGGGCTGATATCCGTCCACGTCACACCACGGTCGTCTGATCTGTGGATCACGTTACTGGCGTGATAAATCACTTCCGGATTATACGCGGATACCAGCACCGGTGCATTCCATTTCCAGCGGTAACGCCGCTGATTGGGATTAACACCGAAACCAAGCTCGCGATATGGTTCCACATTACGGCGCACACCTGTTTCGCTGTCAAATTCATTAAGCTGCCCCAGATAACAACCACCATACATATAGCGCGGATTGTCACGGTCCATGGCCACATGGGCATTTTCGCATCCCGCCACCGCGATATAGGCATTTTCGCTCATATCGCCGCTGACACCTTTGCTTGCGATGCCAACCGATGAGTTATCCTGCTGCCCGCTGAACATGCGATATGGGAAGCTGTTATCCGTATTCACACGGTAAAACTGCGCCGTGGGCTGATTATGGATCGATGACCATGTCTTGCCCCCGTCAAATGAAATGGTCGCGCCACCGTCATTGCCGTTTATCATATTAAGGCTGTTATCCGGATTGATCCAGTGACTGTGGTGGTCACCATGCGGTGTTTGAATACGGTCAAATGTCCTGCCGCCATCTGTTGAGCGGAACATTGGTGCATTCAGTGTATAAAGCGTATCAGCATCGTTCGGATCGGCATAAATATGCATATAATACCATGAACGGGAAATCAGCTGACGGTTGCTGGTAACCTGTTGCCAGTTTTTACCCCAGTCCGTTGATTTATAAAGACCGCTTTTTTCACCGGTGCGTTTATCGTCCCCCGCTTCCACAAGCGCATATATAAGCCCGTCCTGCGCCCCCGATGGTGCAATTCCCATTTTACCCAGATAATCCGGCAGACCATTTGTGATTTCTTCCCATGTATCACCGCCGTCCATGGATTTATAGAGTCCGCTACCCGGGCCGCCACTGCGCATCCCCCACGGGTTGCGGTTCTGGTCCCACATGGAGGCATATATGATGCGCGGATTATTGGGGTCCGCCTTCATATCCACCCCGCCGGATGTTATATTGGTAAATAATGTTCTTTCCCATGTCGCACCAGCATCGGTGGTTTTATAAATACCGCGCGTTTCTGTTGGCTCCCAGGGGCTGCCCTGTACGGATACAATAATCGTGTCCGGATCATTTGGCATAATGATGACTTCGGAAATCTGCCGCGCATCTGAAAGGCCGATATGTTTCCAGTTTTTACCCGCATCAGTGGACATATAAACACCATCACCATAACTGGATGCTACATGGCGATATGGGCTTTCCCCCATACCGACAACAACTACGTTCGGGTCCGTTTCCGAAACAGCAACCGATCCCACAGATGCGGTGCCAAACTGACCGTCGGCAATGGGCTCCCACGTATGGCCGGCATCGGTCGTTTTAAACACACCGCCGGTTGATCCCATATAATAGGTCTGATTATCCCCGACCACGCCAGTCACCGTAGTTACACGGCCCCCGCGGTATGGGCCCACAAGCCTGTATTCAAGCCCCTTTAAATTATCTTCATTGATAATACCGTCCACGGCGTTCGCCGGCGCTGACACCAGACCTGCACCGACAATCCCGGTCATTACATATGTCAGTAAAGCGGATTTAATCCCCATAATATTCTCCCGTTTTTATAAATTTATGATTCTTTGAAGAACAGCTTAGCCAATGAAATAATAAACCACAATGCGACAAGGAAAATTGATGCATTTTTTTACTGACAAATTTAAAAAAATATATATGCATGTTTTTAATGGTATCTATTAAAAACTCTTGAATGTACTATTGTTTTTAATGTCTTACCAGCAGACTGATAAAACTGACACATAACCCTGCAAGAAGCACGACATGTATAAAATATTAATTTCCATTACTGCCTTGTTACTCAGCATTGTTATTCTTCAATTTGCAAACAGCACCATTGCCCCAACTGTTGTTTTGATCGCTAGCCGTTCCGGCAGCGCGACCGGGGTTGTGGGCTTGATCCCCGCCATTTATGGATTGGGGTTTGTGATCGGTTGTTTCCTGGCACGGAAGCTTATGAAAACAATTGGCCATATCCGCAGTTTTTCACTTGCTGCGGCGATCCTCACTTCACTGACTTTGCTGATGTATATATCTGATAATACCCTCGGGTGGATGATTTACCGCGGGCTTATGGGATGCGCCATTGCCATTATTATGACCTGTATCGACAGTTGGGTGGGGTCCGTAACACCCGGTGAAATGCGTGGCCGTGTGATGGGATTTTATTCAATGATCACAAAGCTTGCCTATGTTGGGGCCCCGGCGCTGCTTTCAGTTTCCATTACAATTTCTTCCAATGCACTGCTTTTTTCGCTGCTGCTGTTCAGTATATCATTAATCCCCGTATGCCTGACAAAGCTGCCGCAACCATCACTGGGGCCGAGAATAACAACATCTTTTGAAACATTGCTAAGGGACGTACCCAGTGCTTTTGTAGCCGTTTTTATTCTTGGCCTGACCAATACGGCAGTGCTTAATTTATTGCCTGTATACGGCATATCCGTGGGGCTGCCACAATCGGACGCCCTGTTTCTGCTGGCAATGGCGCATGTTGGCGGACTTACCATGCAATGGCCGATTGGTTATATATCCGATATTATCGGACGCCGCCAAACATTGGTGATCGCCTTTACTGTATCGACCCTGTCCGCACTGGCGATGGTATATTTTAATACAACCAATATTGCTTTTGCAGCTACTATATCGGCGCTGTGGGGCGGATTTGCACTGTCCGCTTATTCAATTGCACTTTCCCACGCAATTGACCGTTCCAAAAGGGAAGAAACCGTCAATGTCTGCGCAACAATGCTGACAATATGGTCGATAGGATCAATTTTTGGCCCCTTCGCCGGGGGATTGATCATGCAGTTTTATGGTGCATCATTGCTATATATATTTTGCCTGATATTTCATTTTACCGCCGCGATGGTTATTTTCCTGCGCATCCTGACATCAAAAAGAAGAAACGAAGTCAGGGAACTGGATGACCCTGCAACCGCCGAGGTGCTCTGGCCCAAAAACCGTCCATTATCGTAAACAGTGAGGGCGTCTTAAGATGCTCACAACGTAACCTTCGGCCTGACAATGGTATTGGCAATAAGAAGCCCGGCTGAAATCACCAGCGCAACGATGAACATCTGCATAAACTGATCAAGGCCGCGGCCCGTTTCTTCGGTTGCCGCAATCATCAGCCCCTGAAAACCAACAGAACCGGACACCATCACCGTAATGGCCGGTACCAGCACGATCGATGTGGGACGGTTGAATTTCCGCGCCCATAAATTACCAAAGATATTGGCGGTAATTGCCCCCATCAGGGTCCCCAGATACTGAATTTCAAAACTGTTACCGAACATTACCCCGAAATATGAAATAAGACAGCACAGCATCACCCACGGAAAATCACGCATAAGCGACTGATACGCAATACCCAGCCCGATAAACAGAAGCGGTAGAAAATACCAGACACCAAGTGTTTCGGTCGGCACTATCGGCACTTGGGTTGTTTGCAGCAGTATTTCCACCGTCGCCAGCCCGAACCAGGCACCAAAAAACTGCTTCAGCAGGTAAATCACCCCGGCAATCAGATTTGCGCTTCCAGAAACCACATGGTCACTGACAATTTCCACGATCCCGGCGCTGACTGTAAAGCCGGGAATGATCGGGATAATAGCCGCGAGAACCACGACAGAGGTATTGATTTCCGGAAAATAAATTTTAAGAAGTGCCGTCAGCACCCCTACGACAAAGGCACTGGTAAAAGGAAGCAGTTCAAAAAACCGCCCGCCCTGCTCATGCGCAATATAGACATTTGCATAAACCACAAGCGCGAGCACTCCCGCCAGACAAATATCAAGCATGTTACCGGACATAAGCCCGGAAAAACCAACCCCGATAAAAAGAAAACTTACCGCCTTTGCAAATGGGCCCCACGGGTTTGGCAGGGCATCAATTTTAATCAGAAGATCATAGGCATCATGAAGTGAGATGCCCCCTGCCACCACAGATTCCACAATTTCACCCACGCGGGCAAGCTTTGCCATATTGAAGCTGCCTTTTTCAACTTTTTCCACATGGATAATCTGATCCATTTTATCATCTTTCCAGAAGGCAAACATGATTTCCGAACGGGTAGAGCGGAACACACCGTGATAGCCGACAGCTTCAATGACCTGGGTCAGGTAACTTTCCAGACGGGCAGCCGATGGTCCGTAACCATGGGCAATAATACCAAGCTTCACAATAAAGCGGCGGGCGACATTATATTTCACGACGGTGTCTGTATGATCGGTCATTCTTTTTCTCTTTAACGGCTTTAAAACCGGTTCCTTTTAAATTTACCACGTTAAGTTATTTTTATCCTTTTGCAAAAGACTAATGAAATTAATTTTACAGCTTTATGACATTTATATGTTCTTGTTTTGTACTTATTTTTAAGATAAGGTGATTCTTTCCATTAAATTTGGTCAGGAATCACAATCATTCTGGAAATCCCCAAAGGATTACAGTGGCTTTATATCGATCTGAACAGCTATTTTGCCAGTGTCGAACAACAGCTTAATCCAAGATTGCGCGGGCGCCCGGTGGCCGTTGTACCAACCGAAACGGAAGGAACTTGATGATCCGGTCAGTAAATTACAAAACCGCCATGTCAGACTTTCCATTGCCATGGATGAAATTAACAAAGTTTAAGGGCGTGATACCGTTGTAATAGGCACATTACCGGAAATCATGTCCCGTTTCAGCGGTACAAAAATTGCCTTTACCCGCATTCCCGAAAAAGCCGAATTTCATGAATAATTCTTGAAAGAGAGCACCCAAGGCCTTACATAAGAATCATTACAGATTGATGACAGAGGGACGCCCATGTCTATACCTTTAAAAGCGAATGATACGCTGCCGAAAACCGACCTCCTGAGCGAAATTGAAAGGCTCCGGAAAGAAAAAAATGCAGTAATTCTCGCACATTATTATCAGGATCCCGAAATTCAGGATCTGGCCGATTTTGTGGGTGACAGCCTTGATCTTTCCCGTAAAGCCGCCGCAACGGACGCGGATGTGATTGTATTCTGCGGTGTTCGTTTCATGGCGGAAGTCGCAAAAATTTTAAGCCCGGATAAAACCGTGGTACTACCTGATATGGAAGCAGGATGTTCGCTGGAAGACAGCTGCCCACCCGAAGAGTTCGCCAAATTCAGGGAAAAGTATCCGGATCATATATGCCTTACCTATATTAACTGCTCCGCCGCGGTGAAGGCACAGTCGGATATTATTGTCACATCTTCCAACGCGGAATATATCCTTAATCAACTCCCTAAGGATCAGAAAGTGATGATGGCACCTGACCGTCATCTGGGTGCATATTTATCCAAAAAAACAGGGCGCGAAATGATCTTCTGGCCCGGTAGCTGTATTGTTCATGAACGTTTTTCTGAAAAGGAACTGGTCAAGCTTAAAGCCGAACATCCCGATGCACCGGTGACAGCACACCCGGAATGCCCGGAACATATCCTGCGTCATGCGGATCATGTGGGATCAACATCTTCAATCCTGAAATTTGTGCTGGATAACCCGGCAGAAAAATTCCTTGTGGCTACAGAACCCGGCATCCTTCATCAGATGCAGAAATCAGCCCCCCATAAAACCTTTATCGGTGCCCCCGGCGCGGATGGCAACTGCAACTGCAACAATTGCCCCTATATGGCGCTGAATACATTGGAAAAACTTTATAACTGTCTGAATACGCTGGGACCGGAAATTCACGTGGATATAGAAACCCGTATCAAAGCGCTTGCACCGCTGAATAAAATGCTGGAAATGTCCCCCGCACAGGCCCCGACACCCCCAAAAAGCGGACGTGCGTTTTGAACGATCCACTTTATAAGGAAGAACTTCGTCACTTCATTTCCGCTGTCCTTGATGAGGATGTCGGTAAAGGCGATCTGACCACGCAGGCAACCATCCCGGCTGACAGTATCCTGAAAGCGGAAATGAACGCCCGTGAAGAAATGGTGATCGCCGGCATTGATATTGCCGCAAAAATTATTCACACAGTCGATAGTGCCATCAGGCTTGATATTCTTGTTTCTGACGGCGTTGAAGTCACCGCAGGAAACACGCTTATGCGTCTTGAAGGAAACGCGCGAAATATCTTGACCGCTGAACGGTCAGCACTCAATGTTCTGCAGCATCTTAGTGGAATTGCCACCCTGACCCGCCGCTACGTGAAGGAAATTGAACATATCAATTGTAAACTTCTGGATACCCGTAAAACAATACCGCTTTACCGCAAGCTTGCCAAATATGCAGCGCGCATGGGCGGAGCCGTTAATCACCGCATGCGCCTTGATGACGGGATTTTGATAAAGGACAATCACATAGCCAGTGTTGGTTCCGTTGAAAATGCCATTAATGCTGCAAAGAAATATGGTGCGTCCGCAAGTACCATCGGCATCACCGTCGAATGTGATACCCTTGATCAGGCGGAACAGGCCGTAAAGGCGGGCGCGGACCGTTTGCTTCTGGATAATATGTCCAATGAAATGCTACGGCAGGCAGTTGCGAATTACAGCGGCAAAGTGAAACTCGAAGCATCAGGCGGTGTAACACTGGAAACCATAAAAGCCATCGCCGAAACCGGCGTTGATTATATATCTGTGGGCCGCATCACACAGTCAGCCCCCGCCATTGATATAGGCCTTGACTATATTGTTTAACATGGCATAGTCGCCCGCATATTCAGTATCCAGTTTCCCTGAGCTGGCCGGTTTTTTATGATCCGGAATGACTTATCCTGAATATGTGTAAAAGTGAGGTGAACTTCCATGACGCTCGCTCAATCAAATTTATTATTGTTATTTACCGCAGCCATTTGGGGTGGAAGCTTCGTTATTCAGAAAGTGGCAATGGATAGTATGGATCCTTTCATCTATAACGCGCTGCGTTTTTTTGTGGCGAGCCTTTGCCTTATCCCTATTCGTTATTTCAGGCGCGGCAATATCGCCATTATGAAAGACGGCGAAAATCGCCACATGCTGACCAGCACTTTTGTCGCAGGAACAATAATGTTTGTGGCGGTTGCTTTTCAACAAATCGGCATTAAGGACACAACCGTTTCAAATGCAGGGTTTATCACCGGCTTATATATTGTATTTGTTCCCATCATTGGCATTTTTATTGGTCACCGTTATAAACATGGAATATGGATCGCGATTGGTATTGCCTGTATTGGGCTTTATCTTCTTTCTGGCATGGACGGTTTTTACATGAAACAGGGTGATTTCTTCATCCTTATCAGCGCCATTTGCTGGGCACTGCATCTTATTGTGATTGATCATATATCACATCGGCATCACCCCGTCGCATTCGCAATCAGACAGTTTTTTGTCTGTGCCACTTTAAGCCTGATTGCCGCTATTGTTACCGGTGAACGAATAGCAATTACGTCTACAACAGAATGGGGCTATATTCTTGCAAGTGGTATGATAGCGATCGCAATAGGATATACGTTCCAGATTTATGGTCAAAAAGTAACACCACCATCGCAGGCTGCGCTCATTTTCAACACAGAAGCCGTTTTTGCAGCCGCAGCGGGCTTTTATTTCCTGAATGAAATATTGGGTTCTGAGGCGTTAATCGGATGCACACTTATGCTTGTTGGCACGGTCATGGCGCAGTTTTATCCGCCACTTAACCACCGAAGTACCGAACCAAAATCATTGCCGTAATATTAGACATGCTGACCGCCATTGATGTGAATCTCTGCGCCGGTCACATAGTCTGACATTTCAGTGCAAAGGTAATAAATGGTTTTTGCAACCTCCTCGGGCTTGCCCAAACGGCGCATGGGTATATCTGAAATCATATCCGCGGTTCCGGGTGATAGAATTGATGTGTCTATTTCACCCGGAGCGATGGCATTTACACGAATACCATCCGGCCCGAAGTCTGCAGCCATTTCACGGGTAAGTGACGCCAGCGCCGCCTTTGATGTTGCATATGCAGATCCGGCAAAAGGATGGACGCGGCTACCGGCAATGGACGTTACGTTGACAATCGCACCTTTTGCTAGCGCAAGTTCATCATGAAGGCCACGTGCCAGAAGAATTGGCGTAAAGAAATTAACCTCGAATACCTGCTTCCAGTCTTCCTCACTGGTATTCTGGGTATTCATCCGGCCACCATCTTCCAGTTTAGGCGAAATTCCCGCGTTATTTACAAGAGCATTCAGTGGTCCACCACCAAGACGCTTTTTTATTTCGGCAATCCCAACGCGGCGACCTTCCGGATCCCCCAGGTCAATCTGCACATGATCCTCCGGACCCGCTTCCCAGGGACAGTGTTCTGAAAATGGATGACGCGAACAGGTGATAACCCGCCATCCCGCACTGGAAAAACGTTTGACTGTGGCGTGGCCGATACCGCGGCTTGCCCCGGTAAGGACTATGATCTTTTTATGATTGGTTTTATCGCCCATAAACTTTTTTTTCAGTTAATAACGATTCTTAATATGTGTATGACAGTATCACAGATTGAAAAAGAGTAAATATTTATTTTAGTAGCAATTCTGCCAAGGTTTCCTGATCCTTCTTTGAAAAGCCGATAAATAATTTCTTCCCCATATCGAAAATAGGTCTTTTGATCATTGCTTCATTTTCTGCAAGAAGTTTTATCGCACCTTCTTCATCCAGATCATTTTTAATATTATCCGGGAGTTTCCGCCATGTGGTTCCGCGGGTATTTAAAACCTTATCAAGCCCCAATGCGTCGACAAACTTTCTGACCATGCCTTCATTAATCCCGTCTTTGCGGTAGTCATGAAAAACGTAGCTGATATTTTTATCATCAAGCCATTTCATGGCATTCTTCATCGTATCACAGTTCTTAATCCCGTAAATTTTAATCATTCTTTTTTATTACCTCAATAGGATCCGCATGGATGAAGACTTCAGCATTGGGGTATGCTTTCATAATTTTTTCTTCTACCTGATCGGATATTTCATGGGCGTCAAAAAGGCTGATGCCGACTTCAAGACCCATGTGAAACTGGATAAATATACTCAGCCCTGACCGCCGTGTCCGAAGTTCATGAATATCCATTACTCTTTGATGTGACTTAACAATTCCCTTTATTTTTTCACGGTCCTCATCGCTCATTTCCCTGTCCATCAGAACATCAGTGCTCGTAACGAATACCTGATACGCGCTATAAAGAAGGTAACAGGCTGCAAGAGCACCGAAAAACGGATCAGCATAAACCACGTCAAATGTACCACCAAGCACAAGCGCAAATACCACACCCAGATTAAGCAGAATATCACCCGAATAATGCATCGCGTCCGCTTCAATCGCCACTGAACCTGTTCGTCGCTTCACATATTGCTGGTAAAGAACAAGCGCAACTGTAAGTGTGATTGATAATATGATGACGCTGATGCCAAGTTCCGGTTTTGATATCTGCATGGGATTTATGATTTTGTCGATGACTTTATAAATCAATAATAACGATGTTGCTCCAATAACAAACGCCTGGATAAGGCCGGCTATTGCCTCAGCCTTGCCATGCCCAAAACGATGATCGTCATCAGCAGGAACCATAGAAAAACGAACCGCCGCAAAAATGATTATAGAGGAAAGACTATCCATCACGCTATCAAGCAGGGTGCCTAAAATAGCCACAGAACCACTTTCCATATACCCCCAAGTTTTAATCAGGATAAGCACTATTGCAACACTAAGAGACGCCGTCGTTGCTCGTCTTAATAATTTTTCTGCCTGTTCTTTACTTATTTTATACTTCATTATGGATAAAGGGTTTCGGTATCCCATTCCCCTTTATCATTGCGGAGATAGATATGACGGTCATGTAATCTAAATTTTCTATCCTGCCAGAATTCGATCCGGCGCGGGACCAAACGAAACCCGGACCAGAATTCGGGTCTTGGAACATCGCTAAGACCAAATCTGGTTGTGTATTTTAAAATCCGTGCTTCAAATTCAAACCGCCCCTCCATCGGCTGACTTTGTTTGGACGCCCATGCACCAATCTGACTGTCTTTGGGACGTGATGCAAAATAGGCGTCTGCTTCTTCATCGCTTACGGGTTCAACAGCCCCTTCTATCCTTATCTGTCTTGCCAGACTTTTCCAGTGAAAACAAAACGCCATATTGGGGTTACCTGCAATTTCCCGGCCTTTGCGGCTTCCCAGATTGGTATAAAAGGTAAATCCCCTGGGCCCATGATCTTTTAAGAGCACCATCCTGACAGAAGGACGTCCATCCACATCAACAGTCGCAACTGACATGGCTTCTGCCATATCTTCAGACTTTTGTGCCTTTTCAAACCACTCTGCAAATTTTTCAAACGGATCTTGCATCATTCCAACCTTGTAACGCTTTGTTTATGTATTATTTATATGGTAAACAATAGAGAACATTTATTCATCAATATAAAGGATAAATTTGTGCAACGGTTAAAAAAAATTGCAAATATTTTTTTGATATTGACGATGGGGTTTGTAACTGCTTCCTGTACCAAAGAGGATAGCGGTACATTACTTGGCGCAATTGGCGGCGCATTCGTTGGTAGTGCAGTCACCGGCGACAGTTCAGTTGGTGTTGCAATTGGTACGCTTGCGGGTGCCTATATCGGACGTGATATTGGCCGCAGACTGAACGAGGCGGATCAGCAGAAAATGTATCAAACCACGCAGAGTTCATTGGAAACAGGCGTTTCAGGAAATTCATCGCAGTGGTATAACCCAGACACAGGAAACAGTGGAAGTGTAACACCGCAGCCAGCCTATACCGATACGACGGGTCAATATTGCCGTGAATATCAACAGACAGTGACCATAGCAGGTAAAGAGGAAACGGCATACGGAACCGCATGTCGGCAACCTGACGGCTCTTGGAAAATAGTAAATAGCTAACTATATAGATAACAACGGGAAATAATTTAGTAGCGAATAAAAATATGAGAGATCCATATACAGTACTAGGTGTAGACAAAAATACAAGTCCGGCCGATTTAAAGAAAACATACCGCAAGCTTGCGATGAAGCTTCACCCGGATCAAAACCCCGGTGACGAAAAGGTTGCAGAACAGTTCAAGGAAGTTTCGGCGGCATATGCGCTTTTAAGTGATGAAAAAATGAAAGCACGCTACGACCGCGGCGAAATTAATCCTGATGGTAGCGAAAAAGGTTTTGCCGGGTACCGACAGCACGCAGGTGCAGGAAGCAATCCATTTGGGGGCGGGGGCGGATTTGGTGCTTTCGGTGCAGGTTTTGATGCTGAAGACCTGTTTTCCAGCCTTTTCGGTGGAGGCCGAGGCCGGGCCCGTACTCAACGTCAAACAATGAAAACGCGCGGTGAGGATAAAACATATAAAATTTCAATAGACTTTCTGGATGCTGTTCTTGGCAGCAAAAAACAGATCAAGCTTGAAAGTGGCAAAACCCTTAACATTAATACACCTGTAAATGTAAAAGAAGGTCAACAGATCCGGCTTAAAGGCCAGGGACGCGCGGGTGCCGGAGGCGGCCCTGCAGGCGATGCCCTGATTGAAGTTCACATTAATCAACATCCTTACTTTTCATTAAAAGGCAATGATATTCATATGGAACTACCCATTACGCTTGATGAAGCATTACTGGGTGCCAAAATCACGGTTCCAACTGTTAGTGGAAAAATTGCCCTTACTATTCCAAAAAATTCTAATTCAGGCAAAATCATGCGCCTAAAAGGTAAAGGTGCAACTGACCCGAAAAGCAAAGAGGCCCGTGATCAACTGGTTAAGCTGATGGTAATGTTACCTGAAGAAGAAGATTCAGAGCTTGAAAAAATCGTAAAAAAATGGTCGACTGATAAAAAAAATAAGAATGCAAAAAAAATACGCAGGCATATAGAATAATAGGCATTAAGGATAAATGAAAACAGAGTCGATCGCTGTCGGAAAATCTTTTTTTACGGCGATAACCAATTTTAACAAACATGATGGTATGGTAATGGCCGGGCATTTAGCTTTCCTTGGCATGCTGGCCTTATTTCCGTTTATCATCTTCCTTGTATCCCTCGCTGGAACATTTGGCCAGTCATCTGCTGGTACAGACGCGCTTACGTACATGTTTGAAAATATGCCTCCCGATGTTGTGGTTGTTTTACGTAATCCGATAGAAAAAATGGTTTCAACATCCGGACGTGGTATTATGACATTTGGTATTATCGGGGCTATCTGGGTTTCATCTTCAGCTATTGATGCCGCACGCCTGGCTATAGTGCGCGCCTATTCATCCGTTTCCAGAAGACCCTACCTACGCCGCCGTGCAGAAGGGCTGCTTCTTGTTGTGCTTTCCGCCAGCAGCATCATTCTGGGTATGACGGCGCTTGTTTTCGGGCCCGTTATCTGGCAGGCGATTATTAAATACAGCCCTATTGACGCTAATTGGAATTTCCTGTGGAACCTGATACGTCTTTCTGTCAGTTTCGCTCTTATATTCGGTGCGGTGTGTCTTGCGTATTTTGTTTTAAAACCGCGTAAACTGCAAATACCGGGACCCATTGCACCCGGTGCATTGGTTGCCATCATCCTCTGGATGATTGTCGCTAACGGCTTTTCCATGTATCTTAAATATTTTGGAAATTATGATGTCACGTATGGCAGCCTCGCAGGGGCAATGATCGCGCTTATGTTTTTCTATTTCATCAGCGTAGGCTTTATTCTTGGAGCGGAAATCAATGCCACTCTCTATCACGAAAGGTTGTTAAAATTAGAAAAAAAAGAGCCAAGTGATTGAAATTTAGCACATATTGTGTAGGATAAGCGTTGATTTTCATAATGGAAATATTATCATTATTAAAGTTTTGGGATTTATAACCCAGAGGAATAAAAAATGACTGAAAAAAAAGGACTTCTTTCAGGAAAACGCGGTATCGTTATGGGGGCGGCAAATAACCGTTCTATCGCGTGGGGAATTGCCAAAAAAGCAGCCGATGAAGGGGCGGAACTTGCCTTTACCTATCAGGGTGAAGCACTTGAAAAACGTGTACGTCCGCTTGCGGAAACTGTTGGTTCAAACATCGTTCTTCCATGCGATGTAACAGACGCGACCTCCATTGATGCGGTATTTGCGGAATTTGAAAGGAAATGGGGCAGGCTTGATTTTCTAGTTCACGCTATTGCCTATGCGGATAAAGAAGAACTTGACGGTCGTTATATAGATACCAGCTATGATAATTTCGTAAAAAGCATGAGCATTTCATGCTATTCATTTACGGCCGTAGCCCAACGTGCGGAAAAACTGATGACCGAAGGCGGCAGTATGATCACCCTGAGCTACTATGGCGCTGAAAAAGTAATCCCGCATTATAACGTTATGGGCGTGGCGAAAGCTGCCCTTGAAGCAAGTGTCAAATATCTTGCCCGTGATCTTGGGCCAAAAAATATTCGTGTTAACAGTATTTCCGCAGGTCCGATTAAAACGCTCGCGGCTTCGGGTATTGGTGATTTTCGCTATATCCTGAAATGGAATGAGCTGAATTCCCCGATGGGACGTAATGTCAGCATCGAGGAAGTCGGTGGCGCCGGCGTTTATTTCCTGAGCGATCTTTCATCCGGGGTGACCGGTGAAAATCATCATGTGGATGCCGGTTATCATGTAATGGGAATGAAACGCGAAGATACGCCCGACCTTACCCTTCATAAGGATTAAAGATTATGTCAGACAACAGCTACGGCAAACTCTTCCGGGTCACCACATGGGGGGAATCCCATGGCCCGGCGATAGGGTGTGTCGTTGATGGCGTTCCACCGAAGCTCGAACTTTCAGAAGCGGATATCCAGCCCTATCTGGATCAGCGCAAACCTGGCCAGAACCGCTTTACCACGCAAAGGAAAGAACTTGACCAGGTCAAAATCATGTCTGGCGTTTTTGAAGGTTTGACCACAGGCACACCAATAAGTCTGCTTATTGAAAATCAGGATCAGCGTTCAAAGGATTACGGTGACATCAAGGATAAATTCCGCCCCGGTCATGCCGATTTTACATATATGGAAAAATACGGCATTCGCGATTACCGTGGTGGCGGACGGTCTTCGGCGCGAGAAACGGCCATGCGTGTTGCCGCAGGCGCTATCGCAAGGAAAATACTTGGCCAAGGCATTAAAATTACCGGCGCACTTGTGCAAATTGGCGATAAAAAAATAAATTATGACAATTGGGATGAGGCGCAAATCCATAATAATCCCTTTTGGTGTCCGGATGCTGATATGGTAGCGGAGTGGGAAAAATATCTTGATCAAATTCGCAAATCCGGAAGCTCAATCGGTGCGGTAATTGAAATACGCGCAAGCGGCGTCCCCGCCGGACTTGGTGCACCCATATATGGTAAGCTTGATGCGGAAGTGGCCGCCGCGATGATGAGCATTAATGCGGTTAAAGGTGTTGAAATCGGGGCCGGCATGGGTGCCGCATCCCTTACCGGTGAAGAAAATGCAGATGAAATACGCATGGTGGACTGTAAACCGCATTTCAAATCTAATCATGCCGGGGGAATCCTTGGCGGAATATCATCAGGGCAGGACATCGTGGTCAGGTTTTCCGTAAAACCGACATCATCAATACTGACACCTCGCGATACCATAGATAAAAACGGCAATGAAACAGAAATTTTAACAAAAGGCCGCCACGACCCCTGCGTTGGTATCCGCGCTGTTTCCATCGGCGAAGCAATGATGGCCTCTGTGCTTGCGGATCATATCATGCGTCATAAGGCCCAATGTGGGTAAAGCGCTTGAGTATGTCACTAATTTAACACTGCGCCAATAGGGCTACCAAAATTATAAAAGCGCCAAGTGCTCTTGTGCCAAGCACTTCAGATGTTTTTTATCGAGGATTGGTTGTGGCAAAATGATGCTGTCAAAATCAGCTGCGTTCAAAAACAGATATAATTTCAAGATGAGGAGAGAATAAAAACTGGTCAACCGGGGTCACAGGTCCCATTTTAAAACCGGATGTAACAAGGTTTTGAACATCACGTGCAAAAGTCACCGGATTACAGGATACCATCACCAGCTTTTTTATGTCAGAATTAAGAATTTCCTGCATTTGCTGTTTGGCCCCCGCCCGTGGCGGGTCAATGATTGCCACATCAAATTCATTAAGTTCATGTGGCAGCAATGGCCGTAAGAATAAATCACGAAGTTCCGTGCTGACCTGTTTTATACCGGTCATAAGATTGGCACTGTTTTTAAGCGCAGTTAGCATTTCTTCATTATTTTCCACAGCATGTACATTGGCAACACGCGATGCCGCGATCGAAAAAGTACCGCATCCGGAAAACAAATCTACAACCCAGTTTGCCCCGACGATGCCATCCAGCATGACTTTTGTAAGAAGGTTCTGGCCTTCAACGGTTGCCTGCAGGAAAGAACCCACTGGAAAGAAGACCTTGTTTCCGTTAAAGGTGACATAAGGTTTTCGACGCTCTGCCAGTGTTTCGAAATAAGTATTTTTAAGGGACCGGTCAAGCCAGCTGACCCGCGCAAGATCATTTTGTACGGCAAATTCCGCCAAATCCATACGAAGCTTTAATCCCGCTTCTCCCATTCCTTCAATTATGACATCTAGACCATTTTCACCGCAGGTAACTTGCACTGTCATTTTTTGTTTTTTAGTCATAATTTTAGCCAGGAACGCACGTTGCGGCGCAATGAACTTAACAATTTCTGGCATAAGAATTGGGCACATTTCCACATCAATCAAATTATGGCTGCCCTTTTCCGCGTAACCCAGGATTACATCACCGGTGCTGCGGCAGACCGCTTGCAAAGTCGTCCGCCTTCTGCTGCCCAATGGGCTAATTTCAATCGGATTGATCACCGCATCTGAAATACCCTGATTGGAAAGTGCCGTATTAATAAAACCTTCTTTCCAGGTTTTATAATAATCTGTTTTTATATGTTGAAGCGTGCAGCCACCGCATTTTGTAAAATGTGTACATATTGCATCCACCCTATGCTGTGATTTTTGATGAATATGTTTGATGCGCCCTTTCGCACCCGTTAGTTTTATATCCACCATGTCCCCCGGAGCAGAATATGGAACATAGATTAGGTTTCCATCCTCATGGACAATACCATCGCCTCGACCACCAAGATCATCAATTTTTACTTTACGGATCATATCTGGCCCCGATTAAAAATTCGACATTCCCTTCCGGCCCCTTGATCGGGCTTTCGGTCATACCAATTACCCGCCAACCTTCCATGTCATTCGTAATCCAGTTTTCAATTTTATCACAGACCTGTTTATGGAGATCAGGATCACGCACAACACCACCCTTTCCGACCATGCCCCTACCCACTTCGAATTGTGGTTTGATAAGCGCGATCAGAATGCAGCCTTTCGCCGCCAATGCCATACTGCTAGGCAGGACCGTCTGAAGTCCGATAAAGCTTGCATCACAGACAATTAAATCCGGCGCATCCGGTATTTGTTCCGTCGTCAGATAACGTGCATTTGTTTTTTCAAGGACAATAACCCTATCATCACTGCGAATTTTCCAGGCAAGCTGCCCATGTCCCACATCAACCGCATAAACTTTGGTGGCGCCCGCTTCAAGACATACATCTGTAAAACCCCCTGTTGATGCTCCAACATCAATCACCGTTCGTCCGGTTACATCAATACCAAATTCTTCAAGCCCCTTGACAAGTTTAAGACCACCCCGGCTGACCCAGGGATGCTCTTTACTGCGTACTTCAAGCGGAATTTCTTCTTTTACCTGTTGGCCGGGTTTTTGGATTTTTTGTTCGCCCGAATACACATTCCCCGCCATGATATAGGCCTGCGCACGGGAACGGCTTTCAACCAATCCACGTTCAACAAGCAACTGGTCAACACGTTTTTTAGCCATTGATTGTTGATGGTTTTAAATCATTGTGGCCCATCGCCGATAATGCTGTTTTGACAATATCATCTGCCGTAAGGCCGGCAGTTTTATACATTTCCGATGGTGAATCCTGATCAATAAACACATCCGGGAGTTTCATTGTACGAACTTTAAGCCCTTGTTCCATAAGGCCTTCATTGGTCAGATAGTCAAGAACATGGCTGCCGAACCCGCCAACAGACCCTTCTTCGATGGTGATAAGCACGTCATGTTCAAGCGCAAGCTTTCTGATCATATCAAGATCAAGCGGTTTGGCAAAACGGGCATCGGCCACGGTGCATGAAAGGCCTTTTACTGCAAATTCATCCGCCGCCTTCAGACTTTCAGAAAGCCGTGTCCCAAGTGACAAAATGGCAATCTGCTTTCCTTTGCGTAGAATTCGACCTTTTCCGATTTCAAGTACCTTTCCGTGCGCTGGAATTTCAACACCGGTCCCTTCGCCGCGCGGGTATCTTACGGCTGACGGGCTGCTGTCTATTGATGCTGCTGTCGCAATCATATGGGTTAGTTCCGCTTCATCTGCGGCAGCCATCACCACAAAATTCGGAAGTGACGCAAGATACGTGACATCAAATGAACCCGCATGGGTCGGTCCGTCGGCACCCACAAGACCCGCACGGTCAATCGCAAAGCGAACCGGCAGGTTTTGCACCGCAACATCATGCACAACCTGATCATATGCGCGCTGCAGAAATGTTGAATAAATTGCTACGAACGGGCGATATCCTTCACAGGCAAGCCCTGCGGCAAAAGTCACGGCATGCTGTTCCGCAATCCCCACATCAAAACAACGATCCGGAAATTCTTTTTCAAATTTATCAAGTCCCGTCCCGGATGGCATCGCCGCGTTTATTGCGACTATTTTATCATCTAGCCTCGCTTCATTGATTAGTGCCTGTGCAAATACGCTCGTATAGCTTGGTGCATTGGGCGTTGATTTCTTTTGGGTCCCTGTTCCCACATCAAATGTTGAAACACCATGATACTTATCAGCAGCATTTTCGGCGAACGAATAGCCTTTGCCCTTTTCCGTGACCACATGAACAAGTATCGGTCCACCAACCGCATCACGAACATTTTCAAGCACAGGCAGCAGATGATCCATATTATGGCCATCAACCGGTCCGACATAATAAAATCCTAACTCTTCAAATAATGTTCCACCCGTTGCCATGCCACGGGCATATTCTTCGGCCTTTCTGGCCGTTGTACTTATCGTACGCGGAAATTTCCGAACAATATTTTTGGCAAAATCGCGAAGATTTAAATAGGAACGGGAAGAAAGCAGCCTTGCAAGATATGCACTCATCGCGCCAACCGGCGGTGCAATGGACATATCATTATCATTAAGAATGACAATCAGTCTGCTGTTCAGCGCACCGGCGTTATTCATGGCTTCATAGGCCATACCTGCGCTCATGGCTCCATCACCGATTACCGCAATGACATTTTGATCACTTTTTGAATTCTTAAGATCACGCGCAACGGCCATACCAAGCCCCGCCGATATGGACGTAGAACTATGCCCTGCACCGAACGGATCATATTCACTTTCTTTTCTTTTTGTAAAACCTGCAAGTCCGCCACCTTTTCGAATAGTGTGCATGCGTTCCCGCCGACCAGTCAGGATTTTGTGTGGATAACATTGATGTCCCACATCCCAGATAAGCTTATCCTTGGGGGTATTAAACACATAATGGATCGCGGTTGTAAGTTCAACAACACCCAGCCCGGCCCCCAGATGTCCCCCTGTGCGGGACACATTGTAGATCATATCAGCACGAAGTTCATCAGCAAGATCCTGAAGCTGTTCAGGCTTTAACTTTCGAACATCAGACGGATACTTAATCTGATCCAGCAGGGGTGTTTCCGGTTTTTCATTCATACTGTTATTTTACCACCTTAATATTAATGAGCCCTGTGAAGCACAAATAAAGCAAGCGATCTTAAAATATCTGCTTTTGCATCAAACTGCTTTAATTGATTAATGGCATCATCAATCACGGTTTTAGCTGTTTGTTTTGCTTCTCTAACTCCCATTAACGACACAAGTGTCGCCTTCCCGGCCCGGACATCTTTTCCGGCTGTTTTGCCAATATCATCAGAACTACTTTCAACATCAAGTAAATCATCAATGATTTGAAAAGCAAGTCCAATATCACCCGCATAGCCAATAAGCGTCTTTCGCCTCTCATCATTTACTTTAGCCAAAATTGCTCCAGCTTCACAGGAAAAAACGATCAAAGCACCTGTTTTCATCTGCTGCATACGTTTTATTTGTTCTTCTTGCAAGTTTTGATATTCAGCTTTTAAATCGATCATCTGTCCGCCAACCATGCCAATCGCACCTGCTGCTTTGGTTAAAGCCGCAATCAGTTCGCATCTTACATGCGCATCTTCATGGGTTTTTTCATCGGCAAGTAATTCGAAAGCGCTCGTCAGCAGCGCATCTCCGGCAAGGATGGCTGTTGCCTCGTCAAACTTTCTGTGAACAGAAGGTTTGCCGCGACGCATATCATCATCATCCATTGCCGGAAGATCATCATGAATAAGCGAGTATGTGTGGATATATTCAACGGCAATCGCGACACGACGGGCCAGTGCCTCATCAATATCAAACAAGGATGCAGATTGCATAACCAGAAACGGCCTTAAACGCTTACCCCCGGCCATGAGCGCATATCGCATCGCATCAATAACCTGTGCTTCCATTCCGCTGGGGGCAGGTAAACTTTCAATCAGATAGTCTTCAATTATTTTTGCAAATTCACTTAATGAATTTTTCGCCAGTTCAAAACTGATATCAGACATTCGTCAGCTTTCGCTGTCTAACGGGGAACTGCTTATGCTTCCATCCGCCAATTTTGTGATTTTTTCAATGCGGGCTGTGGCATCGCGCAACCTGTCTTCGCAATGGGCCTTAAGTTGCGTGCCACGGGTGTATATTTCAATGGATTCCTCAAGTGAAACTTCACCACTTTCAAGATTTCTGACGATTTCTTCCAGTGCGCCAAGCGCCTCTTCGAATTTCATTTTTTTTATATCATCCGGAATATCTACAGATGCGTTTTTTTCTCTGGTCAATAGCTGCTCCCGTGAATCGATTTAATCCCGTTATAGCGGAAAGTTTAGTGGTTCATCAATGCTGAAACATGTGCCTTGGCACATTCGCCGATTATTGAAAGATTATACCCGCCTTCCAAAGATGATACGATACGCCCTTTTGCATGGGTTTTTGCCACTTCCACTAACTCTCGGGTTGCATAGTAATAATCCTCTATGTCCAAATTAAGATCAGCAAGCGGATCAAAAGCATGGGCATCAAACCCGGCTGAGATAATAATCAGATCAGGCTGAAATTCATTCAGTTCCAGAATTATTCTCTGATCAAACGATTTTCGAAATGCGTTACTGCCGCTTCCCGCTGCAAGCGGTACATTAACAATTACCCCCTTGCCACAATCATGAACATGGCCCGTCCCGGGATAAAGGGGTGATTGATGTGTTGAACCGTAAAAAAGCCCTTTGGTATTTGCCGCTACAGTTTGTGTTCCATTACCGTGGTGCACGTCAAAATCAACAATCGCCACACGATGGCAGAAATATTTATGGCGCGTATAAATTGCCCCGATCGCCACAGAATTAAAAAGGCAAAACCCCATGGCATGCCCCGGCTCTGCATGGTGACCGGGCGGACGCACGGCACAAAACGCATTATCCACGTCACCTTTCATTACCAGATCAATGGCATCACACATGGCCCCAACCGCCCTGCGCGCTGCATTTTCCGACCCCGACGAAAGATAGGTATCACCGTCAACCATGGCGATGCCATCTATCGGGATTTTGTTTTTGATATTTTCTATGTGATCACGGCTATGTACCAGCAAAAGCTGCTCGTCGGTTGCAAGCGATGCATCAAGCCTCATTAATTTTTTAAATTCTTCGCCTTCGAGTGCCTGCAGAATTACACTGAGCCTTTCAATACATTCCGGGTGTCCCGGTGTTGAAACATGATCCAGACAATCCTTATGTGTAATCAGTGCCGTTGTCATTTTGCTTCTTTTGCGGCTTGGTATTTTGCCTTTTCTTCAGCAATCAGTTCTTTTTTCGACAATTTACCCACCAGTGTTTTGGGAAGTTCATCCCGAAATTCTATTTTTGATGGTCGCTCATGCTTGCCGATTTTCGGCTTGATAAATGCCATAAGTTCTTCTTCGGTAACTGGGTCGCCCGCCGCCCTTAATTTTACAAATGCTTTCGGCGTTTCACCAAGATAATCATCGGGAATTCCGATAACCGTCACTTCTTCGACTGATGGATGATCGTTGATGGCTTCCTCTATCGTGCGTGGAAATACATTGAACCCCCCAACAAGGATCAGATCTTTGTCACGGTCCATGATGAATGTATAACCTTCATCATCCATATAGCCCACATCACCTGTTTTTAAAATATCACCTATCATAATGGCATCTGTCGCATCGGGCCTTTGCCAATATCCTTTCATGACCTGCGGGCCGCGAATACATATTTCGCCGCGTTCACCGATTGGCATGATCTCCCCTTCAACGTCGCGGTTCATAATGAAAACTTCAGTCGCCGGAAGCGGAAGGCCAATTGATCCTGCCCGACTGCCAATTTCACCCATCGGACTTGCATGTGTTACGGGGGATGCTTCTGTAAGGCCGTATCCTTCCGTAATATCAAGTCCCCAACGGTTACGGTATTGCTGTCTTAAATCCACAGGAAGGGGCGCACCACCCGACATGGCCATTTTTATTTTTCCAATGCCAATTTTATCTGCATCTTTATGGTTTGCCAGTGCCGTAAACATGGTCGGCACACCCGAAAACAGGCTTATATTTTCCTTCATCATTAATTTCACGGCGTCTTCAAGTTCAAATTTGGGGACAACAACAATCCGCGCTCCGACCTTAAGCCCAAAACTAAGCACAACCGTAAGCGCAAAAATATGAAAAAATGGCAGGAACGCCGCTACATTTTCATTTCCGAATTCAAGATCAGGCGGCCAAACCAAAAGCTGGTTCATATTAATATAAAGGTTGGAATGTGTCAGCATTGCCCCTTTGGGTACCCCGGTTGTACCTCCTGTATATTGAAGCACCGCTATATCATTATCCGGGTCAATATCGGAAGCTATGACAGACCCGTCATTTTCAAAAAGGGAATTATAATCCACATAGCTTTCGTCTTTGGATACTTTGGCAATGGCACTTGCTTTAAACAATTTGAACAGAAAATTCTTTGGAAACGGAAGTGTTTCCGAAAATTTGCATACAATCAGTTTTTCAAGCCGGCTGTTATCAACAATTTTCTTCATTTTGGTATAAAGCGCATCAAGATCAAGTGTGACCATAATATCCGTTTGGGAATCTTCAACCTGATGCATAAGTTCGGATTCAGAATAAAGCGGGCTATAATTAACCACAGTACAGCCGATCTTAAGCGTCGCGAACATCATCACGACAAACTGCGGGCAATTGGGCAGAAAAAATCCAACTTTTATACCCTTCTTAACACCCATATCCTGAAGCGATTTTGCCGCCTGGTTTATTTGCTGTTGAAGCTCGCCGTAGGTCCATGTTTTTCCCATAAAATCCAGCGCAATGTTACCCGGTATTTTATCCGCTGTGCCATCAACAATCGTATGCAGGGGCTTTCCTTCAAATGTTTGGTCCCATTTTACATGGGGCGGATAATGATCAAGCCATGGTCGTTGTGTCATTTTCTTTTCTTAAACTGGATCAACAAAAAAATCGGGCAGTAGTGTTGCATTTGGATCTACGGCATAAGCGGACAAATCCTTAATACCTTCGCTTGCCAGAACTTCATCATCAATATAAAAATTACTACTATGCACTTTCGCATCACGTGTCAGTATGATGTGCGCAGCGTCTGCCATAATATCAGGTTTTCGGCTGCCGCGCATGGCAGTTTCCCCACCAAGCAGGTTTTTGATCGCCGCCGTTGCGATAGTTGTACGCGGCCATAGCGCATTGAACGCAATCCCCTGTTTCTTAAATTCTTTGGCCATACCAAGCACACACATGCTCATCCCAAACTTTGCCATCGTATAGGCAACATGCGGGCCAAACCATTTTGCCTCCATATTCAGCGGCGGTGAAATATTAAGTACATGTGGGTTGTCTGACTTTAAAAGATGCGGAATACAGGCTTTTGAAACCATGAAGGTCCCGCGTGTATTTACGCTGTGCATCAAATCATAACGCTTCATTTCAGTTTCCAGCGTCGGTGTAAGCGAAATGGCACTGGCATTATTGATCAGGATATCAATACCACCGAATTTATACACTGTCTTTGCCACGGCGTCGTTTACCATATCCTCATCACGGATATCGACCTGACAGGCAAGCCCCTGCCCGCCGGCTGCTTCTATTTCTTCAACCGATTTATAAATGGTCCCTTCAAGTTTCGGATGCGGTTTTGCAGTTTTCGCCGAAATCGTGATATTTGCACCATCACGCGCACATTTTAAAGCGATGGCAAGCCCGATCCCGCGGCTGCCACCGGTAATAAATACGGTTTTCCCTTTTAATGTTGGCATTCATACTCCATTTGAGGGTTGTAACCTAGTCTCCCAACAATTATAGAACAGTATTAAAGATATTGAATCAAGTATAATCAATGACAATGACCGATAGCCGTATCTATATCCCGGGTGAGGATACTTATAAAAAGGCAGCAAATATGCTTGCCCGCGGCGAACTTTTATCCTTTCCGACGGAAACTGTTTACGGGCTTGGCGCAGATGCGACAAACAGCATCGCTGTCGCGGGGATATATAAAGCGAAAAACCGTCCTGATTTTAACCCGCTGATTGTGCATATATATGATGCCGCCACGGCGGATAAATATGTAAAAATGAACGATACGGCCAAACGTCTGGCAAAGTATTTCTGGCCGGGGCCGTTTACAATGGTTCTTCCCAAAAAAGAACCGGGCAATCTTTCGGACCTTGTCAGCGCCGGGCTTGATACTGTTGCCATACGTGTTCCCGAACATGATGTCGCCCGGTCGCTTCTTAAACATTTTGGAAGGCCCGTTGCCGCCCCAAGTGCCAATATTTCTGGACGTGTAAGCCCGACCACCGCCGCCCACGTTGACGGAGAATTCGGCGATGAGCTTCAAATGATCATTGATGGCGGGCCCTGCAATAAAGGGATTGAATCAACCATTGTGAAAGTAACGGACGATAATATCATCCTGTTGCGGCCGGGTAATATCACATTTGATGACATCCAAGCGGCCACAGGGATGAGCGTAATACTTGGGGACAAGGAAGAAAGCCCATCTTCACCCGGACAGCTTGAAAGCCATTATGCCCCCAATGCAAAAATGAGGCTGAATGTAACCAGCCCTGAAAAAACAGAATGCCTGCTGGCGTTTGGAAAAGCGCCTGACCACCCGGGCCTTAATCTTAGCCCTAGCGGCAACCTGACCGAAGCCGCCGCCAACCTGTTTTCCATGCTGCGTGAACTTGATAGTGCCGGGTATCAAACGATCGCCGTGTCCCCCATTCCGCACGCTGGACTTGGCCTCGCCATCAATGATAGGCTGAAGCGCGCCGCAGCACCAAAGGATTAATGTTTATGGCAATTGATGATCAACATCTGGAAAATTTAAAAAAAATTATCGGCCCGAAAGGGTTTAGCGATGATCCCGCAACCATAGCACCCCACACCGAAGAACCACGGGGAAAATTTTTTGGAAAAACCCCCTTGTTGCTTATGCCGGATAGCACCGCGTGCGTATCTGAAATTTTATCCTACGCACATGAAAACAATCTGAAAATAGTCCCGCAAAGCGGCAATACCGGCCTTGTCGGTGGTGGCGTGCCGGATAAATCCGGGGATGAGATCCTCGTCAGCCTTAAACGTATGAATCAGGTGCGCAAAAAAGACAGACATAACCAGACCATGACCCTTGAAAGCGGTGTGATCCTTGCGGATGCCCACAATATCGCCACAAGCATGGATATGCAGTTTCCCATGCATATTGCATCCGAAGGGTCCGCCATGATCGGCGGCAATATTTCATCAAATGCCGGGGGTATCAATGTGCTGCGCTACGGCAACATGCGTGACCTTGTTCTTGGGCTTGAAGTGGTACTGCCAGATGGCAAAATTTGGGACGGCATTTCGGGACTTCGCAAGGATAATACCGGTTATGATTTAAAGCAGCTTTTCATCGGGGCGGAAGGAACACTTGGCATCATTACCGCCGCGACGCTTAAATTATACCCCGCATCGACACAGATTAACGCCGCCTTTGTCTCCGTGCCGGACCCCCACGCGGCAATTGAACTTTTGACACTCGCCAAAGCCATTAGCGGCGACAGCCTCACCGCGTTTGAAATTCTGCCGCGTATCGGCATTGAATTTACCACCCGCCACATGCCCGGATGCCGGGAACCGCTGGACACAAAATATGACTGGTATATCCTGATTGAATGCTCCACATCCCTGTCATCTGATCTTTTAAACCTTGAACTGGTGATGGAAAAAATCCTTGAAACCGGGATGGAACAGGAACTCATCCTTGACGGCGTCATCCCCAAAAATATGGCGGAACGAAAAGAACTCTGGAGCCTGCGGGAACATATGTCCGAAGTACAAAAGCACGAAGGCGGCAGCATCAAGCATGATGTGTCAGTGCCAGTTTCAAAAATACCGGAATTTCTAAAACGTGCCACCGATGCGGTATGTTCCCTTGTCCCCGGAATTCGGCCTGTACCATTCGGGCATATCGGGGACGGGAATATTCATTTTAACCTGTCACAGCCAGTTGATATGGATAAGCAGGAATATCTTGACCGCTGGGAAGAAATAAACCGATTTGTCCATGAAATCGTCGTGAACATCGGCGGCAGTATCAGTGCGGAACATGGCATTGGCACCTTAAAGGTTGATGACCTAGCGCATTTCAAACCAGATATCGACATTGCCATGATGAAATTGATCAAAAATGCCCTTGATCCAAAAAATATCATGAACCCTGGCCGGATTATTCGTTAAGCCGAATTTTTAAGGGGGAATTATTAGTCCGCTTTCGACCCAAAGCAGACGTTCAAAAGGTAATAAAATAACTTATAATAATTTCGATATTTGTACTATGTCATGGAAAGTATATATTCATTGTAACTTGCCAGATGCCTCATTCGATAAAAACTGATATTGCCCACCCAAAACATCAAAAACTATATAACTGCCATCTACACGATTAAACTTTACGCCTTCGGCATCAATTACATCAGTTCCATTCTCTGTTACGCCATCTACTGAAACTGCAGGTACATAAACTTCGGCCGTGGTATTAGTCGGGATGGTCACATTAATAGTGACGTTATTACCATTTTTTTTCCAAGCAGACTTTATCATGCCGTTAATTGATTTATGTTCTGCCAATACAGCACTAAAAGCGAACAAAATTAGAATACTGTGGGAAGTAAGATATTCCAATTCGTGAATGTCCTCTATGGGTCGAAAGCGGTCATAATGATCTAGCTTAATTATCCTTTTTATCGAAGGTCATTTGTTGATTTATCAAGTTGTGATGCGAAGATCGCTTCAATCTTCTTTGTCGATTTTAAATCCGCAATCCACTGATCAAGATATGTTTTAAAGTCGTCGTCTTTTTTAAAAAGATATGCTTTTTCGGACCTGTTAAAGGGGGCATCGGGATTAACCGCATCCAGTTCCGGATGGATACGCTTTTGAATGATTGTTTCGATGGCGTCCGTCACCATGACATCTGCTTCACCCGATACAATTTTTTCAAACACGGTGATATTTTCAGGATTTTCGATGAGCGTGGCATTTGGGAAATTGTCGCGCGCGAAACGTTCATTTGTACCGCCAGGGTTAAAAATCACCCGCACATGGGGCTGGTTTATTTCCTGGAGTGTATCAAAATTATTTACTTCCGCATCCCTGGCAATCGCGGCTTTCCCGCCTTCATGCATCGGAATTGAAAACATGGCAAGCTTTTGTCGGTCACCCGTGATGGTAATACCGCTCATCCCGATATCAAATTTATCCGCCATCAGATCATCCATTAATGTGGGCCATGTAGTTTCAACAAATTCCACCCTGACATTCAGATTACGTGCAAGATCATTTGCAAGTTCGATGTCGACCCCGTCAAGATTATCCCCGCGCCAATATGAGAAGGGCAAATAATCACCCGTTGTCCCGACCATTAAAACACCTGCTTCACGGATTTCATCCAGTTTCGAATTTGTACTCTGCTGATCACACCCCGTTACAAACAGAAGAGCAAATATGAACAGTATCAAATAGCTGATTTTATTTAAAAAAATAGCATTCATTTAAAATAACCTTAACTGATCCGCTGTTGCGGGCATCACACATTTTTCATCATCATTGCGCGCATTATTGACATAGGGGCTTACCTCATACATTTCGAGCTGACGGTCAAGTTCCGTTGAAAGTTTTGAAAAAATGCTCCGGTCCGGCGGATCAGACGGCTGCATCCAGAGATCATAATCAACCGGTGCCACGATAACGGGGGAACGGTGATGAATTTTTTTCATTTCCGGTGTGGCGGGTTTGGTGACAAGCGATACGGTTTCAAGCCAGTCTTCCCCCGCCGGGCCGGTCCAGGCGTCCCAAATCCCGGCAAACATAAATGGCTTATTATCCGGAAGTGAAATGTGAAACGGCACCGGCGATGCGCCATCACGTTTCCATTCATAAAAGCCATCCGCAGGCACAAGACATTTGCGCCGCCGAAACGGCCCGCGAAACGATGGTTTGTTGGCAATTGTTTCGGACCGCGCGTTGATAAGCGGACGATCATTTTTAATTTCTTTGGCAAAAAAAGGGATCAATCCCCACCTCATTAATACGGCTTCTCGTTCTGGAAGTGGTGCATCAGGAATTATTGCCTGATCCTTGTCTGATCCTTTAAGCCGGATAACGGCAACCGGCTGGCTTGGTGCAATGTTAAAGCGCGACGGAACATGAGAGGGACCTTCCATGCCATAACGTTCTTTTAGTTCGTCAAAAACTTCTTTCCGCGCTGTAAAACGGCCACACATATGATCAATACACTCTGGTTGTTTAACGTTAAATGGTTTATAAACTTTTCCTGATGAAAAGAGAATACCCCAAACACCCCATTGCTGCCGTTGGCGTTGTCGTTCTTAAGAAAGGCAAGGTCCTTTTAATCAAACGGAACAAGCCCCCCAAATCATTTGAATGGAGCATCCCCGGCGGCGCACAGGACCTTGGTGAAAAACTGAAAGAAACAGCAAAGCGCGAAGTATGGGAAGAAGCCGGGATCAGGATAAAAAACTTAACACTGGTTGATGCCGTGGACTTTATAAAAAAAGACGAAAGCAACACCACTCAATATCATTATAGTCTGATTGATTATATGGCGGATTATGATGGCGGTGACCTAACCGCCGGTGATGATGCGATCGATGCAAAATGGGTTGCTGTTGATGAATTACAACAATATAACCTCTGGCAGGAAACAACAACCCTGATCCAAAAAGCAATAGCGTTAAAAACGAAAGATTAGACCGTTGGAAGAAAACAACATTTTTAAACGGATTTTCTTCAGTATCGGCAGGCACCTACGGGTTCTGCTGATCGCGGCGGCTTTTTCAGCGGTTGTTTATGGTGGAATGTATCTTGCGCTTTATTTATTCGGGCGAATTTAAGGAAATAAAGTATGGCAGAACCAACCTCCCCGAAAATTGGCACTTTGCTCTGGCTTATAATATTCATTTTCATTATGTGCGTTTATATTCTGCTTGTGACCCGTCTTATTGATGCCTTTTTTGCGGGCAATATTCTTATGGAAATGATAAGTTATATTCTGGTGGGAATTCTCTGGATTTTTCCTGCCAAATGGATAATATTTAAACTTAACCGGACCGATCAAACTGGAAATGAATAATGAAGAAATTTCTTAAGTCAGCACTCATCTTCGCATCGCTATTTCTTGCTGCCTGTTCAAGTGGCAGTAACAATAATAGTTCTCCGCCACCACCAAGCGAAAACCCCAACATGGACGGAACGAATGTCGATAGTACATATGACAAGGAAAGCGTTATTAATGCAGCGTCCGAATTTTTTGGTGAAGGGTCGGAAGCGGTTGCAAGCGTTATTGAAAAAGCCTTCAATGATCTTGGGCAACCCAACGGTTATATCATTGGCACCGAAGGCAGTGCAGCATTGGTTATTGGCGCACGCTATGGTGACGGTACACTTTCCCATAAAATTGAAGGTGATAAACGCGTATACTGGACTGGCCCATCAATAGGCATTGATGTCGGGGCGAACGGATCACGGGTTTTTGCGCTTGTTTATAATTTACATGACACCGAAGAACTTTACAGGCGCTATCCCGCCGTTGAGGGCAGTTTTTATTATGTTGCCGGTGTCGGTATGAATTACCAGCAACTTGATGAAACCATCATCGCCCCAATCCGCATGGGTGTTGGTTTAAGGGCCGGTGTAAATCTTGGCTACCTGCACTTTTCCAAGGAAAGAAACTGGCTGCCTTTTTAGGCTATTTAAGCAATTCTGTGAAATTCAAATTTATGCTCATCTGACAGGGTGGGCATAAATTTATAACCGTCAGCATTGAATTTTTTCAAACCTTCCGGATCTTTAATCCTGTTTTGGATGATGAACCGTGCCATTTGTCCGCGTGCTTTTTTGGTCATCATGCCGGGACTTTTTGCCATGCCGTCTTTAACGACTTTAAAAACAGGTGTGATTACACGGGCATTAAGGTCTTTTTCCTTGATGGATTTGAAATATTCATTTGAAGCGCAGTTCACAACAACATTGCTTCCCTGCTCCTTAAGCAAATCATTAAGCCCTTTGGTAAGCGTTCCATTCCAGAAATCATAAAGATTTTTGCGGTAAGGCACTTTTATACTACATCCCATTTCAAGACGGTATGGTTGTATCAAGTCAAGCGGACGAAGAATGCCGTATAATCCGGAAAGAATTCTAAAATGATCCTGCGCATAGGCAAGATCATCTTCACTTAATGTTTCTGCATCAAGCCCGACGTATGTATCCCCCTTAAACGCAAAAACGGCCTGACGGGCATTGGCGAGCGTAAAGGGAAGCGAAAAATCCCGGTAGCGTTCATAATTAAGGTCCGCTATCGCGTCACTGATATTCATGATTTTTGCCAGTTTTGAACGTGTCAGTTTACGCGCAGCATCAATAAGCTTTTCACTGTGATCCAGATAATCCGGCTCACTCCAGTCCGATTTTAAATTTTCGCTTTCAAAATCTAGTTTCTTTGCCGGTGAAACAACAACAAGCATCTTACATTAATTCCCTGATTAAAATTCTTCTAAAACTTATCCTATCAATAACATACTCGGACATTTTTTACAGTATTATTTATTAGGTTAAATGAGCTCTTGACTTATCTCCAAGTTGTAATCATTTATTGGATCAGCATCAAAAAATAATCTTGGTATTAAAGCGCATATGGCCGAAGAAGAAGAAAAAATAAAAAGATCCCCCCATGTTGATCTTACCCAGGGCCCTGTTCATCAGCACCTTACCAGAATGGCACTCCCCATGATAATCGGACTTATGGCCAATATGTCCTTCACCTTCGTGGATAGCTATTTTATTGCCCGGCTTGGTACCGATGAAGTTGCAGCCATGGGTTATATAACAAGGGTTGCGATGGTCATTATATCTCTTACCATTGGTTTGATGGCGGGGGTATCTTCCGTGGTTGCGCGGGTCGCCGGTCGGGGGGATCTGGAAGAAATCAAAAACCTGTCCACCAATACGCTATATATCACATTCGCACTTTCCATATTTGTAACAATCGTAGGACTGGCAACTATTGATCCGTTATTCAGCGCCATGGGGGCGAATGATCAGGTTCTGCCGCTCATCAGGGAATACATGATGATCTGGTACTTTTCGCCATTATTCATCATGCTTCCAATGACAGGGGGCGCAGTCATGCGCGCACTTGGCGATACAAAATTGCAGGGAAATCTGATGGTAATTTCAGCAATTTTGAATGCAATCCTCGATCCGTTGCTTATTTTTGGTTATTGGGGTTTTCCCGAACTTGGACTGGAAGGTGCCGCGTGGGCATCCTTTGTCACAAGGTTTATAAGTTTTGCAATAATATTCTGGTCTCTTTACTACCAGTATCACGTCATATCATTCGGCAGCCAGTCTATTCAAAACTTTACAAATTCAATCAAAAAAATCCTCCATGTGGGCATTCCGGCAACGGGTACCAACCTGATTATTCCGATAGTAGCCGTCTTAATTATAGCGGTGGTATCACGCTTTGGAACAGAAGCCGTCGCCGCAACCCATGTTGCAACTACCGTCGAAATGATTTCGCTGGTTCTGTTTTTTTCGGCATCGGCCGTTATCGGGCCCTTTATCGGGCAGAACCTTGGCGCGGGAAAATTTGATCGCATCGATGAAGCTATAACAAAAATAACACTGTTTTGCCTTGCATGGGGTGCTTTTTTTGCCTTAATTCTTGGGCTTTTTGCGCCGTCTATTGCCGGCATTTTCAGAAAAGAAGAAGCCATTGTATCCCTTGCTACTTCTTATCTTTATGTCGTGCCCGTTTCATACGGCCTTTATGGTCTTGTGATGAGCGTCAATGCAATCTTCAACAGCCTGGGTCAACCTATGCCCGGTGTCGCCATTTCATGCTTGCGGGTCTTTTTCCTTCAGCTTCCCTTATTTTACTATGCGGCCCTTTATTATGATCTGGAAACAGGGTTTATAACAATAAGTGTATCAAATGTTATTGCAGGGATCGTTGCATACTACTGGGTACGTAGCGCGATAAACAAATTAAGAATCGCTGAAGAAAATACCGCATAAAAAACAGGGCCCACAATGAGCCCTGCCAGAAAAGAATTTTTGCTTACTTGATCACCACGGAAGCATACGCTTCAGCACATTATCCTTTTTACCAAAATGATGATAAAGCGCCATAAGGATATGCAGCAATATACAAAGCATGGTTACTTTGGCAAATAGGCCATGCATGTTTGCAGCCATATCCGCCGCACTTTCTGCTTTTTCAATCACACGTGGGACAGAAAACAGCCCAAAGAATGATACTGTTCCGCCTCTTGCCTGAACAACGGCAATCCCGGCGAGTGGCAAAAGGGTAAGCAGGATATAAAACAGTATATGAAGTCCATGTGCGCCAAGCGCCTGCAGATTACCCGTCCCGTCCGGAAGCTCCGGTACAGGGTTTTTTGCCCGCCAAGTAAAACGAAGCAAAATCAAAAACAATATTAAAAGCCCAACTGAAAAATGGTACCCTGCGAGTCCCAAATCCCTATATGCTTCATCCTTGAAGTTTCCGCCGAGCCAGTATTGGCCCACAATAATAAGAAACATTCCCCAATGAAAAGTTTTAGCAACCCAGCCATATGAATTGCTGGTATTTCCTGATGACATAATTATACCCTCCGATATATTAAACTGGTTTACCCCATAGTCTGCTTATTGGTCTTATGTCCTTTATTTTTATTTTTTACTGAATATTTTGCTTATGATGGTTTTTAAATTGAAAAGTATATAAAGCGTTATGACGACAACAGCTCCAAGCAATATATATTTTCCAGCCCAGCGGATAAACTGGAGAACAAGATCAAGTATATCACCGATCACATTTGGCAGATTACTTATCAAGTCAACGGGATAAATGCCGAAATAATAAAGAAAAATCCCGACGACAAATGACGCGATTATCAACTTCCAGATAAGACTTGATGTAGATTTATCCATGGTTAGACTCATCCTTAAAACATCAGTAGTATCAGGATATTGGGATATTTTCATACATGTTGTCAATGAATTAGTTAATTTCTCCGAAGCATAAAACAGTATTCGTGTCTAACTATTCAAGGATTAATTGGCTGTGTTTTTATGCGCCAGTTCCACTTCTTTCAGATTAAAACGAAGCTGATCCATAAGCCTTTTGATGGCGTATTTCTGTTCTGCACTGTTTATTTGTACGGCCGATAACATTGCCAGTTCATTCATCGCTTTGGCGTAATTCTGGCTCTCGCTTGCTTCGACAATTAAGTCCACACGTTCGCGGACGCTCTGTTCGGATCCGCAAAACTGTCAACTAGCTGTTCTTCCAGTGACTTTTTGTGTTTTTCCTGATTGCTGTCGCAAGCACTTAACAACATAGTCCCCAGGGACAACAAAATTATTGCAACGGTTCGTTTTATCATAATGTAAATCGTATAGAAAAATCGTTAAAATAATTTAAAACAGTAACTTAGTTGACCCAAAAATCACCCTGACATCCAAAACTGTGAACTTATTTTATCGACAAATGTTGTAAAATTGCTATTTATTACAGATTAATTTTAAGCCGTAAGAAAGAATAATCATGCCTGCTTATCGTTCCAAAACGTCAACTCATGGCCGTAACATGGCCGGTGCCCGTGCCCTATGGCGCGCAACGGGTGTTACCGACAGTGATTTTGGAAAACCGATCATTGCGGTCGTTAACAGCTTTACACAGTTTGTGCCCGGTCATGTACATTTAAAAGATCTCGGTCAAATGGTTGCGCGCGAAATTGAGAAGCACGGCGGCATTGCGAAAGAATTTAATACCATCGCGGTTGATGATGGTATCGCAATGGGCCACGACGGTATGCTTTATTCGCTTCCAAGCCGTGAAGTGATCGCCGATAGCGTTGAATATATGGTCAATGCCCACTGTGCTGACGCAATGGTATGTATATCAAATTGCGACAAGATTACCCCCGGTATGCTGATGGCATCATTACGGCTTAATATCCCGACCGTATTTGTATCGGGTGGCCCCATGGAAGCTGGCAAAGCCGAAGGCGTTAATCACGGGCTTGATCTTGTGGATGCAATTATTATGGGGGTGGACCCAAATGTTGATGATGAAACGGTCCAGAAGGTTGAACAGTCGGCCTGTCCTACCTGCGGATCCTGTTCCGGCATGTTTACGGCAAACAGTATGAATTGCCTGACCGAAGCACTTGGATTATCACTGCCCGGCAATGGTTCCGCACTTGCCACCCATGTGGACCGGAAGCAGCTTTTCATTGGTGCCGCAAAAACGGTAATGAACATCACCAGATCATATTACCAAAATGATGATAAAAGTGTGCTTCCACGCTCCATCGCATCCTTCAAGGCATTTGAAAATGCCATGACACTGGATATCGCCATGGGCGGATCAACCAATACTGTGCTTCACCTTCTGGCTGCTGCGCACGAGGCAGAATGTGATTTCACCATGAAGGATATCGACAGGCTTTCCAAAAAAGTACCCAATATTTGTAAGGTGGCACCCGCAACCCAGAATTATCATATGGAAGATGTCCACCGCGCCGGTGGTGTTATTGCTATACTGGGTGAACTTGAAAAAGGTGGCCTTATTCACCGCAACTGTTCAACCATACAGGGCCGCACCATGGGTGATGTGATTGATTATTTTGATGTGAACAGAACACCACCAGAAGACGTGATCGAATTTTATAAAGCCGCCCCCGGCGGCATTCGCACAACAAAAGCATTTTCGCAGTCCGAACGCTATAATACACTTGACCTGGACAGGGTTAAAGGCTGCATCCGGTCAATAGAAAATGCCTATTCGCAGGATGGTGGTCTTGCCGTTCTAGAAGGAAATATCGCGCTTGACGGCTGCATTGTTAAATCAGCCGGCGTTGCTAAGGAAAACTTTACCTTTAAGGGGCCCGCCCGTGTTTATGAAAGTCAGGACAGCGCCGTCCAAGGTATTATTGGCGGTGATGTAAAAGCAGGCGAAGCGGTTATTATTCGCTACGAAGGACCGCGCGGCGGCCCGGGAATGCAGGAAATGCTTTATCCTACATCCTATCTTAAATCCATGGGACTGGGTACAGCTTGCGCACTTATCACTGATGGCCGCTTTTCCGGCGGCACATCCGGGCTTTCAATAGGTCATGTTTCACCGGAGGCCGCATCGGGTGGTGCAATCGGTTTAATAGAAAATGGCGACATCATCGAAATTGACATACCAAACCGGATAATTCGGGTTGCAATCAGTAATGAAGAGCTTGAAAAACGCCGTGCTGAAATGGACGCCAAAGACGCAGATGCATGGAAGCCGACAGAAGTTCGTACCCGTAAGGTGACAACAGCCCTTAAAGCATATGGTCTTATGGCAACATCAGCAGATAAGGGTGCTGTTCGCCGTATCGACCACTTATAGGAGGGGCCATTGGATAAGAAAATTATTGAAGGTGCCCCCGATGCGATTGGCCCATACTGTCATGCGGTTCGCACGGGCAATCTATTATATTGTTCCGGTCAAACACCCCTTGATCCAAAAACTATGAAAATAACCGGTAATACAATTGAGGAACAAACCGCAAGGGTTTTTGAAAATCTGGAGATTGTCCTTAAGGGTTGCGGACTAAGCCTTAATAATATTGTCAAAACCAACGTATATTTGCGGGATATGGCCGATTTTAGTGGTATGAATAAAATTTATGCTGAAAAAATGGGCGATCACCGCCCAGCGCGAACCACAATTGCCGTTAAACAAAATCCACTGGATGCGATGGTGGAAATAGAATGTATTGCTGAAATTAGTTAAAGGATATTACGCATTATGAATAATGCTGCCGAATATGAATACACAAAATCGCTTTATGATGCAAAAAAATCATTCGTGACAAATCTGGAATGTTCAATTACCGGAAAGAACAACTATAAAGCAGGAGAAATTCACGGCCTGTCCGAAGCAGGTCGACCGCTTTTGGTTCGTTATGATCTGGATGCCATCAAAAACAGCGTAAGCAAAGAAGAAATTGAAAAACGCCCCGGTGGATTTTGGAAATACCGTGAATTCCTGCCTGTGAACTATGACGAGAATGTCGTCAGTTTGGGGGAAGTGATGACCCCGTTAATTCCGCTTAAACATTCAGTTCCTCATGGGTGTGACATCATTGTAAAAGACGAAGGGCGTCTTCCCACCGGTTCATTCAAGGCACGCGGTCTTGCCCTGGCCGTTGCGATGGCAAAGGAACTTGGTCAAAAGCATCTGGCCATGCCAACAAATGGCAATGCTGGTGCCGCACTTGCGGCTTATGCCAGTTACGCGGGGCTTAAAACCACCGTTTTGTGCCCTGATGATACGCCAATCATCAATATTCGTGAAATTGAACTTCAGGGCGCAGACACATATACCGTAAACGGTCTTATCAATGACTGTGGTAAAATCGTATTTGACGGTAAGGAAAAAATGGGCTGGGCGGATATTTCAACACTGAAAGAACCTTACCGCATCGAAGGCAAGAAAACGATGGGGCTTGAACTGGCGGAACAGTTTGGTTGGGAAATGCCGGACGCAATTTTTTACCCGACTGGTGGCGGTACAGGTCTTATTGGCATGTGGAAAGCATTTGATGAACTTGAAAAAATCGGCTGGATCGGAAGCAAACGCCCCAAAATGTTTTCTGTGCAGGCGGAAGGGTGTGCACCAATTGTAAAAGCTTACGAAGCCGGTGAAGAACATGCCCCCCTCTGGAAGGACGCCTTTACTCATGCATGGGGTATCCGCGTACCTATCGCGGTTGGTGATTTTCTGATTTTGCGGGCCGTACGTGAAAGCGGGGGTGCAGCACTTGCGGTAAAAGAAGATCATATTTTTAAATGCCGTGACCGGATCGCAAAAGAGGATGGTTTACTTCTGTGCCCGGAAGGTGCCGCCACCTTTGCTGCATGGGAAATGGCCCTCGAATCGGGGCAAGTTGATAAAAATGACAAGGTCTTACTTTTTAACTGCGCAACCGGTTTAAAATATCCCATGCCGGAAACTAACCGTTTCCTTAATAAAAACAGTCCTATTGATTATAGCCAGTTCCGTTAAATGAGCCATCAGTGTCACATATTAAATGGTGATACGCTTAAAGAACAATTTCCCACGTCAATTTCAGGTGATTTGATTGTTATGCGTGAATGCCTCGTTGATGGTGATATAAGCGGAAACACGTTGGATGAACTTTTCAAATCACGTGCAATTTTTATCAGTGAAAATGTTCCAAACTGCTCAAAACAGGATTATTTTGACAAAACAGTATCCGAAATTTCGAAACTGCTTGCCATTTCACCGGGGACAGAAATCAACCTCTGGTTTGAAGAAGACCTTTTTTTCAGGTCAATTTCTGGTTCAGCGTCCATACACTTGTGAAAGCCGGTAAAAACAAAAGTCTTTATCTGGTGTTGCCTAAAGAACCTAACCAGTATGGTTTTGGATATTGTTCGCGGGGCGATATGGAAGAATTTTATAAACAAAGAATTCCAATTGAAAATCCAAGCTTTATAGCAAGCTTATGGGAAAATTATCAGGCCGGTAATCTGGCTGAGCTTAATATTATTGCTGAAAAACTGGAGCATCGGTTCCCCTTTATTAAAGCCGCCGTAAAAGCCCACATTGACCGCGTGCCGGGGGATGAGGAAAACGGGCTGCCATATAAAACACTCATAAGCATTATTAAAGAGCATGGCAGCAACGATTTTATGACCATTTTTAAGGAATTCAATAAACGTCTGCCCATTTACGGGTTTGGCGATTTGCAAGTTGAACGAATGCTGAGTAAAATTAAAAAAATGTCTATAAATTGACATGATTTGAAATTAACACTGTTAAAAGGGAAATTAAGGAGAATAGAAATGAAAAAAACAAAATTCCTTACCATGTTTCTGGCTGGTGTCTTTACCATCTCCGCCTGTCAGGCGCAGGAAGCCAATGTATGCAGTGGATCAACCATCACGATGACTGCAACGGGTGAAATTGAAAGTATTCCTGATGTTGCAGAAGTTTCTCTTAATGTAAAAAGCCGCGCTTAAAGATTTGTCTGCAAATATAGCAAAAATAATTGATATTCTTGAAGACCTTGACATCAAAGACGAAGATATAAGCACAGATAGCATAAATATTTTTCCTGTCTATGATCAGCGGAACCGCGGCGAGGTTGTCGCCTATGAAGGAACCTCAAACGTTAACTTCAAGACATATGACCTGTCACAGATCACGGAAATTATGTCGGGTGTGATGGCAGGGAGTGATAATTTATTTTCAAATATCACCTATTCATCAACGGATAAAGAAGCACTGGAAGACCGGGCACGTACGGACGCTTTTAACAAGGCACTTCACAAAGCGGAACTTTACGTGGAACTTTCCGGAAATACACTCGGGCAGATTTGCACCATCACAGAAGGATATGTGCAGGTTATGCCACGCAAAATGGACATGATGAGGCAGGAAAGCATGATGATGGCCGCCGCACCAATGCCAATGGATGTTTCCATCCCCATTAAACCCGGGAAGATAACAACCACAGCACAGGTAACATTGGTATATAGTCTTGAGGATTAAACCCTAGCCAGCACAAGAAAACTGTAATCATGGCTGTCTTTTTCGCCAGCCTTATGATCTTCGCGGGAATATTCAAGCCATTCATCAGGTTGTAGATCAGGGAAATATGTATCCCCGTCAATTTCTGCGTGAATGCGTGTAAGGTATAACCGGTCAGTTTCGGGCAGACAGAGTTCGTAAATCTGTGCGCCGCCAATGACCATGACTTCCTTAAGTCCTTTAGCTTCAGCAATGCCCTTGGCCACATCAAGGGCCATTTCAACACTATGGGCGGTTATCACCCCTTCGGCCGTGAAACTGGTGTCGCGGGTAATGACAATATTCGCACGTCCAGGAAGCGGCCTGCCGATACTTTCAAATGTTTTTCGGCCCATGATTATCGGCTTGTACATGGTCACTTTCTTAAAGTATTTAAGGTCGGATGATATTTTCCATGGCATATCATTATCTTTGCCGATCACACCATTTTCTGTGACAGCAACAATTTGGGCGACCTTGATCATCAGACGGCCACCATTCCCTTGATATGGGGGTGAGCATCATAATTTTGCAGTTCGAAATCCTCAAATTTAAAATCAAAAATGCTCTTTACATCGGGATTAATGTGCATTGTCGGCAAGGGTTTCGGGTCACGGCTTAGCTGCAGGTTAATCTGATCCAGATGGTTCAGATATAGATGAGCATCCCCAAAAGTATGCACAAAATCACCAACACCTAGGCCCGAAACCTGCGCAACCATCATCGTGAGCAGCGCATAGGACGCAATATTAAACGGCACACCCAGAAAAACATCAGCACTGCGCTGATAAAGCTGACAGCTTAGTTTCCCGTCCGCCACATAAAATTGAAACAGACAATGGCAGGGCGGCAGAGCCATGTGATCAACATCCGCCACATTCCAGGCGCTTACGATCAGGCGCCGACTGTCGGGGTTCTTTTTGATCATATCAATCAGATTGCTAATCTGATCAACGGTTTTACCATCCGGGGTCGGCCATGAGCGCCACTGATGACCATAAACAGGGCCAAGGTCCCCCTTTTCATCAGCCCATTCGTCCCAGATTCTGACACCATTATCCTTTAAATATTTGATATTGGTATCTCCGTTAAGAAACCATAAAAGTTCATGAATAATCGACTTTAAATGAAGCTTTTTAGTCGTCACCATCGGAAAACCATCCGCAAGGTCAAAACGCATCTGATGGCCAAATATGCTAATGGTTCCGGTTCCGGTTCGGTCTTCTTTTTTAGTTCCTTCGTCACGAATGCGGCGGGCAAGATCAAAGTATTGTTTCATCGTATTCCGTTTTAACTTGAAAAACTGAATACCATAAATTGCATATATTTTTACGCAAATCTATTTAAATCTTAAGCTTTTACACTTATATATAGAGAGTCGGGCAACCGACTATGGCAATAAACTGATATATGGAATAAACGTATCGGACCCGGGGGCGGTACCCGGCGCCTCCACCATAAATTCAAATCATTGAAATACTGTGATTTTATGGGGGCGAAACAGGATCGACGTGCGCGATAAAGATATAACTTTTGCCCAGTATGATACCGCTGTAACGGGTCGCTTTTACAAATGCAAACGATAACGAAGCATTTGCTGTAGCTGCTTAATAAGCCTAGCTACGCGGGGTTCGGTGGGCACCTAGCAACAGAAGCCCACCACTTTTTAAATGTCCATTTATGATACTTGCCTAAAATAACTAGCACCGCAGTCATCTTGTGGTTATAATTTAAGAAATCAGAGTCGTAATGAAAAAGAAGTAAGGTTTAAATGACTGATAGTATTATTCAATATGATGAAATGGTCCAATCCGCGCTCATCGGCGTTGTAAGGGATATTTTGACAGATACTGCTGAAAACGGCCTGCCGGGCGATCATCATTTTTATATTACCTTCCAGACTACCCATCCCGATGTAAAAATTCCTGCTTATTTAAAAGAACGATATGAAGAAGACATGACAATAGTTCTGCAGAACCAGTTCTGGGATCTTAGTGTTTCAGATTCGTTTTTTGAAATTTCATTAAGTTTCAATCGTAATAAAAAACATCTGTTAATCCCGTTTGATAGTTTACTTGGGTTCTTCGATCCTAGTGTCGATTTTGGTCTGCATTTCAATTCGGATGTAGATACAAATATAGAAATCGTTGACGCAGAAGACATGTCACCCGGCCCAGAAGACATTAATAACGATGAAGAGTTGGTCGAAAAAGACAATATCGTCACACTCGACAGTTTTCGAAAAAAGAAATAAAAACCTAACCCGCTGGACAAAAAATCCATGACATCTGCCAAATATACAGACATGTATGCTCAAAGTAAGAGCGATACAGTCTACAGAAAAATTACATCTGATTATGTCTCAACAATTACCGTTGATGGTAAGGAAATCCTGAAAGTTGACCCCGAAGGCATAAGACTACTTACCGCCGAAGCGATGAAAGATATTGCCCATCTGCTTCGGCCAACCCACCTTGCAAAACTTGCACTTATTCTGGAAGATGATGAAGCATCTGATAATGACCGCTTTGTTGCAACAGAGCTGTTAAAAAACGCCAATATAGCCGCCGGTATGGTCTTACCCGGCTGTCAGGATACAGGAACAGGCATCATTATGGGTAAGAAAGGACAGTATGTCTGGACGGACGGTGACGATGCCGAAGCAATAAATATGGGTATGATAGATACCTATACAAAAACCAACCTGCGTTATTCACAGCTCGCCCCCAAAAGCATGTTCGAAGAAGCCAATACAAAAACAAATGGCCCTGCCCAGGTTGATATTTATGCAACCGAAGGAAACGAATATCATTTTCTTTTTGTCGCAAAAGGTGGAGGTAGTGCCAACAAAACTTTCCTTTTTCAGCAAACCCCCGCGATCTTGCGTGAAGATAAATTGATGGAATTTCTTGATGAAAAACTAAAAACACTTGGAACAGCCGCCTGTCCGCCTTATCACCTGGCGATTGTTGTTGGAGGCTTAAGTGCAGAGCAGAATCTGAAAACAGTTAAACTGACCAGCACGCACTATCTGGATAACCTTCCGACAGAAGGTGGGGAATTCGGTCAGGCTATCCGCTGTCCTGAAATTGAAGAAAAAGTTCTAAAAATGACGCAGGCTTTTGATATTGGGGCCCAATTTGGCGGCAAATATTTTTGTCATGATGTTCGTGTTGTTCGTATGCCGCGCCACGGCGCATCTGTTCCAATCGGTATTGGCGTTTCCTGTTCTGCGGATCGGCAGGCAAAGGCAAAAATTACCAAAGACGGTATCTTTCTAGAGCAGCTTGAAACCAACCCGGCACGGTTTATGCCTGATATTAAGGAAGATAAGCTAAGTGATACAGTCGTAAGTATTGATCTTAACCGTCCGATGGATGAAGTCCTTGCGGAACTTAGCAAATATCCGATCCGAACAAGATTGGCACTTAACGGCACAATTGTTGTTGCCCGTGATCTTGCACATGCCGCTATCCTTAAAAAACTGGAAAATGGCGAACCGATGCCTGATTATCTAAAAAATCATATTGTCTATTACGCCGGACCGGCAAAAACACCGGAAGGGTATTCATCCGGATCATTCGGGCCGACGACGGCTGGCCGAATGGACAGCTATGTTGATATATTCCAGCAACATGGCGGCAGCATGATCATGCTTGCCAAAGGTAATCGCAGCAAACAGGTAACTGATGCCTGTGCAAAGAATGGCGGCTTTTATCTTGGCTCCATCGGTGGACCGGCAGCAATCCTTGCAAAAAATAATATTACAAAAGTCGAAGTACTTGATTTTGAAGATTTCGGTATGGAAGCCGTTTGGAAAATAGAAGTAAAAGATTTCCCTGCATTCATTATTGTCGATGACAAGGGTAATGACTTCTTCAAACAATTATAGAACTACGAATGAACGGTGATGATGACAGCTTAAAAAAACATTCCGTCGTCATCGCCGGACACCAAACCAGCATCACACTTGAAAATATCTTCTGGCAAAATCTTAAGAAAATTGCCAAGGCTGAAAATAAAAGTCTCAAAGCCCTAATCACAGAAATAGATGCAAAACGGACGACAAACCTAAGTAGTGCCATCCGCGTCTATATTATCAAAAAATTATCTGACTAATTTTGTGGCGGAGATGGTCGCTGGAACAGGCGCTCCAGAAGCCTGGTGCCAAGTTCCCTAACGGATTCCGGCTGATTATTTTGCGTCTCATTAGCCGGTTGTTGTTCTTGTGGCTGCGCCGTTTCCTGCTCCGGCGGCGGGGGAGTGGAAAAATCCTCAAGTGGTGTTGTCGTTACGTTGCCCTGTGCCGGGGCAGGTTCACCATCAGTTCCGGTGACCGGGCTATTATTTGGTGTAGCGCCAGGAATACCGCCGAAAATACCACCAATTCCACCATTTCCTTCTACCATATTCTGCAACAGGCTTGCCGCGATCTTTTCGCCAACATATCCTTCAAGCCGGGCTGTATTATAAGAAATCTTCGGATCATGCAAATCACCCAATACCCTGATACCAATTGGCGGCGCATCAGGATGATCAACAAGTGACATATCACCTGACAGGTTCATCTGCCACTGTGCAAGATTTACCCCCATATCAACCGCACTTTCCGCACCCAGCATTTTTATATCAAATGGGCTTAATTTTATAAAACCATTGGATGTTGTTATGATACTTGACCCGCCTTCATAAGGTGTTTGCCCACCGGAAAGTGCACTTGTCAGTAAATTGAGAAGTCCAGTCTTATTACTCAAACTATCAAGTTTCCCGCTAAGTGCCGGAATATCAATTCCATGAATTGTTCCCGGTGACGCCGTTACAGTACCATTTCCGCTTAAGGAAGAAATAAGCTCCTGCTGACTTAATCCCTTCGCAGTGAATTTCTGTTCCATATCAAAATTACCGCTAACAGGGCTAATACCTGCAAAAGAGCTTGTCGCATCAACGATTGTCGCATTTTTGAGTGACATATTCATATCCAGATCACCCTGACTGCTAAATGTCCCAGCTACGGCAACGTCCCCGCCAAAAAGCTTTCCGGTAAAGTTAGTGATATTTAATATCCCGTTCTGAAGCACTGCTTCAAATCGAGGATTTTCGAAATTATATTTTTCATAATTAATTCGGTTAGCGGTAATATTCGCGCGCCCTTCATATTCTTCAAGTGTTGCAAGCTCCATGGGTTCACGGCTCCAATTACCCCATTCGTCACCTTCTGCTAATTCTGCAGATGCTTCCATAAAGTCCGTTACAGGCACCGTATCCAATACAAGATTAAAATCAAAAGTACGTTTCCCGCCCTCTTCTATAACAGCATCAAGTGCACCAATTTTACCTGAACCTGTAACTTTGGTTGGCCCCACAGTGCCTACAATGTTATTCAATGTTGCTTCAGTCATATTTCCGGAAGCGGCAAGATCAAGTGCAAGCCCCCCAAGATTCGAATTGGAAGGTCTGAAATCGCTGCCCATACCACGAATAAATTCCCGCAAATTATTACTTTGAATATTAACAGCCAGATCATAGGAGCTTATTTCATTTTCCAGCAAGTTTGTACGGCCTTTTAACGCGATATTTCCACCGGCAACTGTCCAGTTGCCATCAATGTCAATGAGCTCTTTGGTTCCCTTTACTGTTGTCTCAACGGCAAATGGGCGATCATCGTTAGCCGATGCTTTGACAAGCGGAAGACCAAATTGATTAATAAGGCTTATCAGGCTTGGGTTTGATGCAACAATTTCGAGGTCTACACTGCCGATATTCGGTAACTGAGTAAGCGTCGCACTCCTGACTTCCCCTTTAATATCAGCTTTTGAGCTGCCAATTGTCGACTTCATGTCAAGATTAAGTTGTTCAAAATTACCATTCATCCGACCATTAACCGAAACAGCGCCGACATTCGCTACATCAAAAGTTGTTTGAAATCTGAATGCCCGCTGCAAGGGGACAAGTGATGTTGCCGTCGTATTAAAAGATGTTTCAAACAGCGGATTATTAGCAAGATTATTACCGATCAAAGAACCGTTAAGATTAAATCCGGCATAATCCTCAACATCAATACTTTTGGCATTTAACGAACCTTCAAATAATTCCCCTGAAAGAGAAACTTTTTTTATCGAAACCCCCTGCACGGTAAGATTTGAAAGTGCAATCTTATAATTCGCGTCAAAATCTGCAAGGATAGCCACCGCAGACTTTATATCCTTTTCACTTTCATCTTCGATAAGATAATTGTCTATATTCAGGCTTTCGATAGCCACATCAAGCCCCATTGAAGTCCGGTCCTGCAAGGCATAGGAAACGCCGCCTGAAAACTTGAAGGTATCAAGACTACCGTCTATTCCGTATAATTGAACCATTTCCGGCACGATCTGGACAACCCCATTATAATCCAATCGCGTAAGCCTTCCTTGCGGTATTGTGCTGGTATCAATTTTAAGCCAGTCCAGAAAAGCACGGAAATTCCCGGAATTAAGGCTTACATTCCCGTTAAAGAATGGTTTATTCTGCGGGGCACTGAACGCTCCTCGAAGTGATAATTCTGATCCGCCCGGCATGTTTACTCGCGCTCTGGTAAAATCTAGAGCACTATTGGATGCAGTAATATCCAAATCAAGCTGGCTGGCGATCTTATCATTATATTGCAAAGCACCCAATCTGAACTCAAAAGTTCCCTCTATTTGCTCCAGGAAACTATAATCAAATTCTTCCTTGTTTGGGTTCGCGCCTTCCAGACTGTTCCCTTCACCGTCAAGCGCGGGTAGAAAGCTATCAAGATTAAAACTATTAATGGTCAGACCACCTTCAAAACGGGTTAGGTTCCCAAAGGTTGCTTTTAAGTTGCCTGTCCCTCTGCTTTCACCCATTTCAAAATCAAAAGCAGAAATGTTTATGGCATCACCGCCATATGCCATCGTCGTTTCAAGCGATAGAGGATAGTTATATTCTGGTCCGTTCTGGTTTGTATTTTCCTGATCAAGAAGGGATAACGCCAGAAACACATCACCAAATTCATCAGCGTCAATATTTATCTTTCCGTCAGCTTGTGGTGAAACATCATCCGGAAGAAAACCACCTACAAATTTTATCTCAACATCGTCATCAAGAAGACCAGCAGTCAGATTTACCGGTACCTTCCGACCCTCTCTGATTGTTCCGACCATAAGGTCAAGCGAAACAGGAAGATTTTTATAACGCGCGTCCCCTGTAATTTCAAAGGGCCCCTGCAGGCTCTCAATTGTGACATCAGCATTTATCATTCGAACAAGTTCTTGTGTGCCGTTTGATAAATCCTGATAACTTAACTGACCATTTTCAATTTGAAATTGATCGAAACTATACTCTGCACCAGTATCCGTCGTTGTTTGTTGATCATCCTCAGAGCCAAATTCCCAGTTACCGCGACCATTTTCATCAATTTCAATAGCCACTACCGGCTCAACAAGAATAAATTTAGTAACCTGCACTTCCCCTCTTAATAATGGGAAAAAAGCGACATTCACATCGACGGATTTCAAGGTAATAAAATTTTCCGCCTGCCCGCCAGCCACATTTGAAACACTCACATCTTCAGCAGAAAATGACGGCGATGGCAAAACCGTGAGCGACAGATCACCATTAATAGCAACAGTACGGCCACTAAGTTCGGACGCTGTGTTCACAATCTGCGTTTTATATTGATTCCAGTCTAAAAAACTGGGTATCACCAGCGCACTGCCGATTAATAGAATTAGTAATATGCCGGCGCCAATGCCTATCTTCTTCATTTTTCTTTGCCTAATCCCCGAAAAAATGAGTATTGGAACAATAAATATTCCATTTCATTTATATATATAACGTGAAAATCGTGGCAATAATAGGTCAATAATTTATGAAAAAAAGAGTAGAAATCCAAAATTTGATGAATAGACTCTGATATATGTTCAATAAACTAGACAGAATTAAGCGATATTTAATTCAATATCAAATACGCTTGCGAAATTATATGAACCTCCACGATAAATCCGTAGGCGTATTCCTGGCTATTTGTGTCGGTGGTATTGTAGCACTTGCAGCAATTGTTTTTCGTTATTTGATCCACTTTACGCAAGCCATAGCCTTAGGTGAATTTCAGGAAAATATTTATGAGTATGTGGATAGTCTTGTTTGGTGGCATATTCTTGGCTCAACAGTTGGTGGTGGCTTTGTTGTCAGTTTGATATATTTCTTCTTTATGAATGAAAAAAAAGCCGGCGCTATCGCCGAAGTCATGCATGCAAACAGTTATAATAATACCAAAATGCCCCTAAAGGATGGCATTTTCAGCGCCGTTACAGCAGCCATTGCCCTTGGCACAGGTTCAGGTGCCGGGCGCGAAGGACCGGTTGTTCATCTTGGAGCAACACTATCATCTTGGGCATCAAATCGTCTTCATTTATCACCTAAAATGTGCCGCACCCTTTTCGGATGTGGTATTGCTGCGGCGATTTCTGCCTCTTTTAATGCACCTATAGCGGGGGTATTTTTTGCACTTGAAGTCGTTCTTGGACACTATGCATTACATGCATTTGCACCAATTGTTATATCTTCGGTAACCGCAACAATAATATCCAGAATGCATTTTGGTGATTATCCGGCCTTTATCATCCCGGATTATCAGATCGTAAGTTTGCTTGAATTTCCGGCATTTCTTATGCTCGGTATTGTAAGTGCACTTGTCGCGATTATTATGATTAAAGCCATATTCTATACTGATGACATAGCCGACAAAATGCCGATCCCTCTCTGGGCACGACCACCCATAGGTGGTCTTGCCGTCGGTCTTATTGCTATTTTCTGCCCCTATATTCTGGGTGCCGGATACGGAACAACCGATGCTGCGCTGAAAAATATAATTCCAATAAATCTTCTTGTTATCCTGATTGTGGCTAAAATTGCTGTGACATCAATCAGTCTGGCATTCCGGTATGGCACTGGTATTTTTAGCCCAGCAATTTTGCTTGGCGCCGTTGTTGGAAGCACATTTGGCTGGGTAGCAACGCTGGCATTCCCCGATCTTGCAAGTAATAATGGGCTTTATGCCATTGTCGGAATGGGGGCTGTATCCTCAGCGATTTTAGGAGCGCCCATTTCAACCATACTCATTATATTCGAACTTACCGGCGATTATCAGATTACGCTTGCTTTAATGGCTGCCGTCGTTGTGGCCAACCTTGTCACGACACATTTTTTAAAAAGCTCTTCTTTTTTCTATTTACAGCTAAAACGCATGGGCCGTGATATGGAAGGCGGAAGAGCAAAGCACCTAAGCAGGCTGATTAAGGTGGATCAGATAATGAAGCAGGACTTTGCAACAGTGGAGCTGGAAACTGAACTTGAGCGTGTGAAAGAACTGATCATAAACCGGAAGTATAATAATCTTTTCGTACTTGATGAAAATTTCCTGATCAGAGGTATCATCACACTGAACGAATTACGTGAAGGCTCCCAGAAAGAAATTGAAGCTGAAAATTTAAATGCAGGAAAAATATGCCGAAAACAGACTTTCCACCTGTCTCCCAACGACACTCTTGAACAGGCTATTTATCTCTTCAACCAAACCGGTGAAGATCGGATTGCCGTGATTTCCGATAATGACGATGCTAAAATTGTCGGCGTGTTATCACAGCATAATCTGCTCAGGGCTTATAATAAAATACTGATCGAAGCCGAAGAAGGATAATTGTTTGGATATCAAGTAAATACATCTGTATTTATTGATCATATAAGCTATATATGACCCATGACTGATCCATTCGACCTAGATAATTTACAAGAAGCTTCTTTACCTGACAATGCCATTCAAAATCAGGCATTACCATTTTATCTTGAGGGCTTGAACCCCCCGCAAATGGAAGCCATAGAACATCTGGACGGGCCTGTTCTTGTGCTGGCTGGTGCCGGAACGGGAAAAACGAGGGTTTTAACAACAAGACTGGCACACATCCTGGCTACGGGGCGGGCATTTCCAAATCAGATCCTTGCCGTGACTTTTACCAACAAAGCTGCTCTTGAAATGAAGGAACGTGTAGGTGCCATTATCGGGAACGCTGTTGAAAACATGTTCTGGCTGGGAACATTTCATTCTATTTGTGTAAAAATCCTACGTCGCCATGCGGATCTAGTCGGGCTTGGCACCAATTTTACTATCCTGGATCAGGATGACCAGGTCAGACTTATAAAGCAGATCATCCGTGCTGCAAATATTGATGAGAAAAGATTTCCGCCACGTATGCTTGCCGGTATTATTGATGGATGGAAAAATAAAGGCTTGCTACCCACCCAGGTACCGCAAGGTGATGCCTATTCCTACGCCGACGGAAAGGCAATTACATTATACCAGACGTATCAGACAAGGCTCAAAGAACTTAACGCCGCCGATTTTGGTGATTTAATTCTACTTTGTGTTAATTTATTCCAAAAAAATCCCACTATCCTGAAAGAATATCAAAACCGTTTTAGGTATATATTGATTGACGAATATCAGGATACAAATATTTCCCAATATCTGTGGTTAAGGCTTTTGGCGATGGGACATAAAAACATATGCTGCGTTGGCGATGACGATCAGTCCATATATGGTTGGCGCGGGGCCGAAGTGGGTAATATCCTTAAATTTGAAAAGGATTTCGAAGGAGCCAAAGTTGTACGGCTTGAACAAAACTATCGCTCCACAACACATATTCTTGGTGCCGCAAGCGGCCTTATTCACAGTAATCAGGACAGACTTGGAAAAACATTATGGACGGCTGAACAAGGGGGCGAAAAAGTTACCGTTAATGCTGTATGGGATGGCCGCGCGGAAGCACGGGCAATCGGTGAAATAGTTGAAGACTTACAGCGTAAAAAACAACATTTAAGCGAAATGGCAATTTTGGTGCGGGCAGGTTTTCAAACCAGGGAATTTGAAGAAAACTTCCTGACACTGGGAATTCCTTACCGCATTATTGGCGGCGTTCGTTTTTATGAACGGGCCGAAATCCGCGATGCAATGGCATATTTACGTGTGATACAGAATGCTGATGATGATCTGGCATTTGAAAGGATCATAAATGTTCCCAAACGTGGTATTGGTGATACCACCATCGCAAAATTACACAGAATCGCCCGCGCCGGAAACACATCCCTGATGCGTGCATCAAGAGATATTATTGAAACTGAAGAACTTACAAAAAAAGCACGTGAATCATTAAGAAGTCTCATTGAAAAATTTGATAAGTGGCGCGCACTTTCTGCCGATATGGGGCATATTGATTTAACGGATACCGTACTTGAAGAAAGTGGATATTACGACAACTGGCGCAATGACAAATCACCAGATGCGCCGGGAAAACTGGATAATTTGTCTGAATTACTTAGAGGTATGGAAGCCTTTGAAAATCTGGAAGAGTTTCTTGAACATGTCTCGCTGGTTATGGAAAATACAGCGGATAACCAATTCGATAGTGTAAGTATTATGACACTTCATGGATCGAAAGGACTTGAGTTTGATACGGTCTTCCTTCCAGGGTGGGAAGAGGAGCTGTTCCCCAGCCGCAAATCCATCGAAGAACAAGGTGAACGCGGCCTTGAAGAAGAAAGACGGCTTGCCTATGTCGGCATTACCCGTGCAAAAAAAAATGCCCATATATTCTATGCCGCAACAAGATACATGTTCGGTAATTATATGAGTCCAATCCCATCAAGATTTATAGAAGAACTGCCAAAAGAACATATTGAAAAAATGGGTCAGCAAGGACTGCATAGTCTGGATCCCGGTGGATATAACACAACATCAAGTCTGGGTTTCAATTTTGGCGAGGGGCGTGAAAATTATCAGCTAGATCGCAGCAAAGCCAAAAAGAAGATATCCGGTTTACCTAGTCAAAAAACTTCACGTCAATCAGACTTTTCAATCGGTGACCGGGTTTTTCATGACAAATTCGGCTATGGTAAAGTAACGGCCATTGATGGTAATAAATTAATGATTGATTTCGAGATGGGCTCTTCCCGAAAAGTGATGGACAGTTTTATAAAATTGGCGTGAATTTATCTAATTCGGATCTTACTGTTACGCTTTGCTGCTTCATCAACCACTTCTCCGGGGTTTCCAAATACATCCAGACGTCCTGAGCCCTCACCGTCAAAAACCACCCTGTCCGTCACATGAATTCTGGTATTGCCGGAACCCTCAACATCAATCTTGGCAGAATGACAAATCAGATTTCGCGCATCAACATCACCGGAACCTTCAATTTCTATCGTTAAATCATTGCAGGTGCCCCCTGAAAAATCAACATTACCCGAGCCGTGTATTTCTATATCCACATTTTCACCGGTAACTTCATCCATTTCAAGATCACCCGAACCATGAATTTCAATTTCAACATCGTCACTATGGCCCGTCACATACAAATCACCAGAGCCATGTAAATTAAGGGTAATTTCTCTACTATCCAGACCTATGACTTCGGCATCACCCGATCCGTTAAGTGTTATTTCTTCAAGTTCCGGCATGGTAATATTAACGGAAAGTGCCCCACTACTTTTACGCCCAAACCAGCCAAATCTGCCATTTCGTGTGCTGATTGAAAGTTCATCACCACGCCGGTCCAAAACAACGGTCTCAACCCGGCCTTCATCACCGATCGCTTCAACAGAAAAATGATCCGCAATTTGAATATGCAGATCAAGTGACGCGTTTAGCTCTACTTCACTAAAGTTAGAAATATCGAATTTCTTAACAGTTTCCTGCGCAATCGTAATTGAACACATTGCCAGTATCGACAGGAAAAACAATCCGATATTTCTAATTGATTTAATCATGAAAATTTCAACTACACTCGACACTAGTGAATATTAATCTTGCTTCTGCGTCTGGCTTCTTTATCAATAACCGTCTTAGGCTTTCCGTAAACTTCTACTTCACCGGAACCTTGACTGTCAAATACGATCTGGTTGCTGGCATAGACGATACTGTCACCGGAACCTGATAAATCCACATCGGCATCCTGACATTCAACTTGTCTGGCATCCACATTACCTGATCCGTTTATTTCAATTTCGATTGACTGACAGGTGCCTCCGGCAAAAATTACGTCACCCGAACCGTTGATATTTATTTTTACGTCATTTCCAGCCACCTCTTCCATTTCAATATCGCCGGACCCGTTGATATTGATGTCCAGTTTCTCAGTTTTACCGGAAACATTAAGATCACCCGAACCATTAATGCTTAATTCAAGCTCCTTGTTATCAACACCGGTAATTTCAGCATCGCCCGAACCATTTATCTGCATTGCTTCGATATTCGGCATAACAACATTTATGACCATTTCCTGATCGTCATCATAGTTAAAGCGACCCCGCTTATATTTGACATGAAGCGTATCACCCTTTACTTCAAGAATAGTATTTCCGATAAGCTCGTCGTCACCCACCATTTCAATAGAAAAACCATTTCCAATTGTAATGTTCATATCAGATGACGTACTCAAACGAATTTTGGAAAATCCATCCAGATCAGATGATTGTGTTATATCCGCCGCCGGCGCTTTGGTTACCGATGACGCATAAAATGCCGCAGATACGGCAACAGCAGATACACCGGCCAGTTTAAATAATTTATTCATAATAAAATCCTCGTTTTTATCTTTTAATATCTTCCCAAATTAATGGATGGAAATATGACTTAACCAACCATCATCTTTTTTGACTTCTTCAGGGCTTCCATACACATCAATATTGCCTAAGCCATCTATATCTGCATCAACCCTCTTGCTGGCGTGTACTTCTATGTTGCCAGCACCTTTTAGAGTTACATCAACTTCTTCGCATATAAGATCATCTGCTTCGACGTTACCCGCACCCTTAAGGTCAACAATGAGCCATCGGCACCTGCCTTCGACTTCAATATTACCCGCACCCTTGAGATCAAATTCCACTTCGTCACTATCGACACCTTTAATACTGGCATCTACAGCACCACGAAGTTCAAATCCGGTAAATGAAGGCATTGATGCGGTTACAAGGGGACTATCATTCCCTCGACCATCCCAGACCTTATGATTATCATCCCGGTAAATTACGAGCTTGTCCCCGCGTACTTTCAGAAGCAATGTTTCAACCAGTTCTTCATCGCCTGAAACTTCTATTGCGAAATCCTCACCTACTTCCACTTCAAGCTGTATGCCGACATTGTCCAGACGAATTTGATCGAAATCCTTTAAATCATGTGAAACGGAGATGTCATTAGCGAATGCAACTTCCAATGTTGCCAATACTGCAATAATAGAACCACCCAAGATTGATAAAAATTTCGAAATATTATTGGTCATGATATAAAGCTCCTGTACATTAGAAATTTATTTGAATTTGCTTTTTAGAACAATAAGCCGAGCTCCGCTTTATCGCAAATTAATACGAAAAGAGTCAGAATTCAGCCGTTTTAACCGCTTAGAAAACAGCATAGTTGAGGTATTTGCATGACAGATTTAGAAAATCCGGAAATCGATTCCATATGGAAAATAACGATCATATCGCAGCCTTCTTTTCTGCCTTCCCTGGAAGAAATAATGTTGGCCTCAACACCCGAAAATTATCCTTCAATTACTGCATTTGAAATTGAAGACAACCCGGATTTCAAAATAGTGGAGGTATATTTCAATGTTGAGCCGGATATAAATGCTATTGAAAGTTCTATTTCCGAAATGGCAAAAATTTTCAATATTGAACCTCCAAAATGCGACATGAACCGTATGGAAGATAAAGACTGGGTTACAGAATCTCAAAAATTGCTAAAACCGATTGAGGCTGGATGCTTTTACTTGTATGGCAGCCATGATGCACAGAGTATCCCGCCCAACAAAGTTTCTATATTAATGGAAGCAGGGCAGGCATTCGGCACGGGAAGTCATGAAACAACAAATGGCTGTCTTCTTGCAATTAACCGCTTAGCAGATGAAGTTTCACCTGAAAAAATTCTCGATATGGGATGTGGTAGCGGCATATTGGCTATAGCTATGGCCAAAGTCTGGAAAAGTAAAATTGTAGCCAGCGATATTGACCCTATTGCAACTGAAACCACGTTGGAAAATCTTAAGTCCAATTCAATAAACACAATAGATATAAATGCAGATGAAAGTGGGGTAGCAACAATAATATCAGACGGTTTCGAAGATGATGCTATCACCAAAAACGGACCATTTGACTTGATAGTCGCCAATATTCTTGCCGAACCGCTACAGGAACTTGCGCCGGACATTGTTAAAAATCTGAAGAAGGATGGATTGCTTATTTTATCAGGCTTATTAAAAATACAGGATGTGGCTGTTCGTAACGCCTATGAAAAATTTAATCTGAGTGTTTGTGAATCATATCCGATAAATGAATGGCAAACACTTGTCTTGAAAGGCAGTAACTGATTAAAAAGTAATTGTGGCAGAAAAATTTTCTGCCACAAAGATGTAATAACTATGATGCAATTTTTTCAATATCATCAGGATCTATTGTATACGGTTTAACCCAGTTATCATTTACTGGAACATACCCGTTATCACCTAGTAAATCCATAAAATCGTAGTCTTCGGAACGGCTTTTGATAAAGTCTGTGAAGTACTCTACAACGGACGCTAAATTAGCTGGAAATTCTACTACTGGTTTATCTGCTTCAGGAACATAATTGTAATCCTTCAACAGGTCCATGAAGCAATATGTATTAAATATTTTTGTCATTGATCTATCCTAAAATCTGCTGAATTAAATTCACTGAAGATGCTCATCATCTTCTCGACGGTGGGTATAATTATTCGTAAAGTGAATGAGTAGCGTAATTTTCATCGATACAGCTATGCATTAAATGCATAGCTGAATTAACACTAAATTAACTGTAACCACTCTTCTTCAGTTAGAACCTCAATGCCCAATTCTGTGGCTTTCTTGAGCTTGGAACCTGCGCCTGGGCCGGCAACCAGAATGTCGGTTTTTGCTGATACAGAACTTGAAACTTTAGCACCCAGATTTTCCGCAGATGCTTTTGCTTCCTGCCTGCTTAATTTTTCAAGTTTCCCCGTAAAAACGACTACTTTTCCCGCTACTTTTGAATCGCCCGTTTCGGGGGGTATAAATTCATCCACACTGATTTGAGCGAGCAGATCATCAAGGACGTTCATATTATGCGGTTCTGCAAAAAAATCGATAATCGCGTCCGCTACTTTTTCACCAATTCCGTCAATTGATAAAAGCCTTGCATATGCTTCACTTTCTTTATCTGCAGCATCCCTGATATTTTCAATAAAATTTTCAATTGTAAGATAATTGAGGCACATTAACCGGGCATTTTGCTGCCCAAGATGGCGTATCCCAAGAGAATATAAAAACCGGTCCATTGAAATGGTGCGGCGCTCATTAATCGCATACCACAGATTAGACACTGAAAGCGCACCCCACCCTTCCCGGTCTTTAAGAGCAGGGCCTGTAACTGCTTCATTTGCAGCCTGTAACCTGAATATGTCAGCCGGGCTAGAAATCATGCCTTCATTAAAGAAAAATTCAATCTGCTTATTACCAAGACCGTCTATATCAAACGCATTTCTTGATACAAAGTGGCGAAGTCTTTCAACCCGCTGCGCCGGACAAATCAGACCACCTGAACAACGCCAGACCACATCATCACCTTCACGGATTAACTGGCTTGAACAGGATGGGCAAACTTCAGGAAATTTAATCGGTTTGTTGCCTTCGGCGGTCTTTGCCACACTCACAACCTGAGGGATGACATCGCCCGCTCTTTGAATGATGACTTCATCACCAATTTTAATACCGAGCCGTTCAATTTCATCCGCATTATGTAGCGTGGCATTGCTGACAACTACACCACCGACTGTTACGGGCTCAAGACGCGCAACAGGCGTAATTGCACCTGTTCTGCCTACCTGATAATCAACTGAGTTCAGAGTTGTTTGCGCTTTTTCCGCCGGAAACTTGTGCGCAATAGCCCAGCGGGGTGCCCGTGCGACCATACCAAGCCGCTCCTGATAATCAAGCCGGTTTACTTTATAAACAACACCATCAATATCATAAGGAAGCTTGCTGCGTTGCTGTGAAATCAATTCATAGTGATTGATGATTTCTTCAATATTGTCACTTACCATTACCAGATCATTAATCGTAAAACCCCAAGTTTTAAAAAAACTGATAACCTGCCGTTGTGTTTCACCTAGTGAGGATGAAACCTCCCCCCAGCTATAGGCGAAAAAATTGAGTGCACGGCTTTTTGTAATTTTACTGTCAAGCTGGCGAAGAGATCCGGCAGCCGCATTTCTTGGATTTGCAAATGCAGGTTTTCCATTCGCAAGCTGATTTTTATTAAGCTCCAAAAAATCATCCTTCGCCATATAAACTTCGCCGCGCACTTCCAGTACATCCGGCCAACTGCTTCCTTTTAACTTCAACGGTATTTGATCGATGGTCTTCAGGTTTTCGGTAATATCCTCACCTGTACTACCATCACCCCTTGTAAGTCCCTGAACGAAAACCCCTTTTTCATATCGAAGCGCCGCAGAAAGGCCGTCAATTTTTGGTTCCGCAAGAAATTCGATACTCGCATCCTCCTGTAAATTCAGAAAACGTTTTATGCGCGCCGCAAAATCATAAACATCGCCAGCATTAAATGCATTATCAAGCGACAACATGGGACGTTGGTGTTTAACTTTACGAAAACCGCTACTTGGAAGGCTTCCAACTTTCTTACTTGGACTGTCGGCGCGAACGAGTAAAGGAAACCTGTCTTCGATCTGGTTATTTCGTCTGCGAAGAAGATCGTATTCTGCATCTGAAATTACCGGCGTATCATCGGAATGATAAAGTTTATCGTGATGGGCAATTATTTTGGCAAGTCGTTCAAGTTCCTGTTCCGCCTGACCAGGATCAAGATTTTCAACTGCAATTTCCTTAATATCAGTCATCCAAGAACATCCCTAAATAGATTCACCACCCCAACAAATTATCTGCCGCAGCCCTGGCTTCATTCGTTACTTTCGCACCTGCGAGCATTCTTGCAATTTCTTCCCTTCTTGTTTCCTTGCAAAGTGCGGTAACCGTCGTCGCCAAAGAACCATTGTCTGTTGATAATGATTTATTAATCAGCCAATGACTGCTCCCCCGTGCTGCCACCTGCGGAGAATGTGTTATCACCAGAATTTGTGCCTTGTCAGCCAGTTCTGCAAGCCGTTCGCCGACAGCGTTTGCAACCGCACCGCCTACGCCCTGGTCAATTTCATCAAATATAAGCGTCGACACACTGGTTTTTCTGGCAAGCACTACCTTAAGAGCAAGAATAAATCTTGATAACTCTCCTCCCGATGCAATTTTTATCAGACCGCCGAAAGGTGCACCAGGATTGGTTGAAACACGAAAATCTGCGCGCTCGCCACCCGCACCATTCCAGTGTTCTTTTTCCAATGGTTCAATAAATGTTTTAAACTTTGCTTTATCCATTTTTAACCCCGGTAATTCATTGTTGACTAGCTTGTCAATTTCAATAGCAGTGTCTGTCCTTGCCTTGGATAACATCGTTACGGCTTTTTCGAAGCTTACTCTGGCTTCTGATACCTCTTTTGTAAGTCGCCTAACTTCCTCATCACTGAATTTCAGGTTCTGCAGCTTTTGTTCAAATTCGGCTTTAAGTGCAACAAGGTCATCCGGCTGACAGGAATGTTTGCGTGCCGCAGCTCTGATGGCGAACAATCTTTCTTCCGTATTTTCCAGATCATATGGATTATATTCCAATTCCCTTATCACATTTTCCAGAGCTATGATGGCTTCTGAAGTTTCCGTTGCAGCACGATCAAGACTTTCAGCGACACCATCAAGAATGCCAGGGGCCTGATCAGACATACGCACTACCTTACGCAATGTTGATCGTAGTGCGCTATCCACACCTTTATCGCTTATAAGTGTTTCCAATAACTCACCTAACCCGTCGGAAAGCGCCTCACCTCGCATCATCAGGGTACGCTTGTTTGCTAGTGACTGTTCTTCGCCAATACCGGGGGAAAGCTTATCCAGTTCTTCAAGATTATGGGTGATATATTCCTCATCCTTTTTCGCAGCTCTTAACCTTTCAGTTTCGGTTTCAAGTGCCTCTCTCAAGGTGGTCAGTTTGCGAAACTCATTTTCCACGATTTTGATAAGGTCTTTATAATCGCCAAACTCATCAAGCAACGCACGATGTCCACCTGGATTGAGAAGTCCACGTTCATCATGCTGACCGTGGATCTCGATCACGCTTTCGCCAATTTGTCTAAGTAAGGCCACACTCACGGGCTGGTCATTAACAAATGCTTTACTACGGCCATCTTTTGAAATTACCCTGCGCAGGATAATCTGACGCCCATCATACGCAATTTCCTGATTATCCAGGATCGACCATATGGCATGATCTGCACCTATTTCCAATTCAGCTGTTACACTACCCTGATCGCATCCATGTCTAACAAGTTCCTTTTCGCTTCGAGCCCCAATTGCAAGTCCGATACCGGAAAGTAAAATTGATTTTCCGGCACCGGTTTCGCCACTTAAAACACAAAGACCGCCTTCAAATTCCATTTGAAGTCGGTCTATCAGTACAATATCCCGGATAGCAAGCGAAACAATCATGTAGCCTTACTGCTCCTTAATTTGCATGCTCACGAATAAGTTCTTCACTATATCTGTTCCAGTCACTGTCTGGAAAATTATGCGCAAGCACTTCGGCAGATTTACGTGCTTCCAACACTATACCCAATGCCAAATATGCCTCAGTAATGCGATGTAACGCTTCGGGTGTGTGACTGGTCGTTTGATATTCCTGCACAACATTGTTAAAACGGCCTATCGCCGCAAAGAATTCTCCAGTTGTCTGATAAAAGCGACCAATTTCCATTTCCTTACCTGCAAGATGATCAAGCGTAAGTTCTATTTTAACTCTGGCATCTTTTGCATATTCTGAATCTGGGTATAACCTAACAATCTGCCTGAAAGCATCCAATGCCTGTTCAGTGTTATTCTGGTCACGCCTTACGTCTGCAATTTGTTCATAATAACAAAGCCCAGTCAGGTAACGGGCGTAAGGCGCATTTTCATTACCCGGATGAAGTGCCAGAAAACGGCCAGCAGCTAATATTGCAAGTTCATAATCATTGGCCATATAATAGGAATAAGCCGACATTAATTGTGCACGTCGTGCCCAAACAGAGTATGGATGCTGACGTTCAACTTCATCAAAGGCAACGCCTGCAATACTGTATTGTCCTCTATCTAAAAACTTCTGCGCTTCAATGTAAAGCTGCCCTACGGGAAGATCCCTATAGGCAAGATTGCCACTCCCACAGGCTGACAAATATAATGCGGCAGTACTCGCCGCCAACAACTTTAAAAAATTTTCTACGCGTTTCCACTTAATTTTCGCGATAGTCATTATCGTAAATGTTCCATTTCAAATTCTTTTAACAGCCACACTATATAGCATGCTTATTCTTAAAATCACCACAGCAAATTACTAATGTAACAATAAATACACATTTTTTGACAAAAAGATGTGTATTTATGTGAATTTAGTTTTTAATTCTATGATTGCCATTATCTTGATAATGTTATATAGTAACAAAAATAAGTTATATAGTAAGTTGGATACATGATAAAAAAACTGCTTAAATCAGTTGTTGCGTTTATGGGCATAATGGCGATGTCTTATTCCATTGGCAATGCAAAAGAACTGAAAGTTGTGACCAGTATAAAGCCAATTCATTCCTTGGTATCCCGTGTTATGGGCGATTTGGGAGAACCTGAATTATTGGTGCAGGGTGGTGTTACGCCACACATATTCAGAATGAAACCATCGGACTTCAGAAAGGTCGCTAATGCGGACGTATTATTTTATATTTCCCCAAAATTTGAGACCTTCCTGAAATCAACATCACTTGCTGAAAGTGATACATTGAATGCAATCGCATTTGCTGAGCAGGATGGTATTATCCTGCATCCTTTCAGAGATAGTAAAATCTGGTTCTCTGAAGGTGAAGAGGATGAGGAACATAAACATAGTGATATGGATCTGCATATCTGGCTTGACCCGGCAAACACCAGGCGCATTGTAAATATAATAGAAGAGACCCTTTCAAAACTTGATCCGGAAAACACTATCGCCTATATGAAGAATGCCAAGGCACTGATAAACGGTCTTTATGAGCAGGAAGAATTAATCAGAGAATTACTTCGTCCTTTACGTGACAGCGCGATGATCGTTTATCACGATGCATTTCAATATTATGAAAAAGCATTCTCCTTAAGAAGCTTTGGCGCCATTCAATTAAAATCTGATGAGACACCCAGTGTCAAACATCTGACTGCACTGAAGAAAATTGCTGCTGACAGAAATGTGACTTGTGTGTTGGGTATACCCGGCACTCATCCCCGTATTGCCATGGCCGTGATGGGTGATACGACTGCCGGATATGGTGTTGTTGATCACTTGGGGCAGTATCTTGAACCCGGCCCGGAAAGCTATTTCCAGCTCATGTTTGAAATTACACAAAGCATTCTTGACTGTCAGGAAAAAGAAGAAGCTGCCATGTTCGGTGCTAATTAGCCTATTCAACCAAGATTGACTGGAAGTGCTGTTGTATATTTAACCTGTCTCATGGCAAAAAATGTTGTTGATTCCGTTATCAATGGGTGATTAAGCAATGTACCTGCAAGGAATTTTTCAAACATTTCAACATTGGGCACAACAACGGTCAGGGCATAATCATGTTGACCGAGAATGGCATAACATTCTGTGACTTCCACTCTTGATGCTATATAATCTTCAAATTCAAGCCTCGTTTCATCGCCCTGCCTTTTTAAGCGCACATGTACTATTGCACATACATTCAAATTGGTTTTTTTCTGATCCACCAAGGCAACTTTGCCCTTAATTATGCCCACATCTTCCATGTTTTTTATGCGTCGCCAAACCGATGTTGCCGATACACCCGTTTTGTCAGCAATGTCCTGGTTTGTTAATGTTGCATCTTTCTGAATTAAACCCAGAATTTTTTTATCAGCTAAATCCAGTGAAATGGTCATCCATTTATTCCTCATATGTGAATTAATATTTCCATTATATTTTAAAATTGGCAAAATAAGAAACAAAATTTCACCATATATGGGTTATATAATCATATCTTTTATCTGTAACTATTGGAGCTGAATTTATGGCTGATTTATTTGATAACCCCATGGGTGTCGACGGGTTTGAATTTGTTGAATATGCTTCACCTGAACCGGAAAAACTCCGGGAGCTGTTCAGGAAAATGGGATTCAGGATGATTGCACGGCATCGTTCTAAAAATGTCACTCTTCATAAAGCAGGCGGCGTTAATTTCCTGATTAATGCGGAACCAAACAGCTTTGCGCAGCGTTATGCATTTGCACATGGACCCAGCATATGTGCTATGGCGTTTCGTGTTCGAAATTCAAAAGAAGCCTATGACCACGCAATTGCGCAGGGAGCAAACCCCGTTGCACAGGAAATTGCCCCAATGGAACTATATATCCCTGCGATTGAAGGTATAGGTGGCAGCCGTCTATATCTTGTTGACCGTTACGGCGAAAATACAATCTATGACGTGGATTTTGTTCCCTGTGAAGATGAGAATGTAACGGAAATTGCCAATACCGGCTTTGAATTTATTGATCATCTTACGCATAATGTCTATGCCGGGCGCATGTCATATTGGGCGGATTTTTATGAACGCATTTTTAATTTCCGGCAGTTGAAGTTCTTCGATATTGATGGCCAGAAAACAGGTCTCACAAGTAAGGCCATGACCAGCCCCTGTGGCAAAATCCATATCCCGCTGAACGAATCTAAAGACAATCAATCACAAATTGTCGAATATCTGAATGAATATCGTGGCGAAGGTATTCAACATATTGCCCTATACACTGAAAATATTTACGAAACTGTTGATGTTCTGAAATCAAGGGGCGTGCCTCTTCAGGATACCATTGAGACATATTACGATCTTATTGATGATCGTATTGATGAGCATGATGAAGATGTTGAAGAATTACGCAAACGAAGTATCCTTATTGATGGCAGCAAAAAAGATGGAATTTTGCTTCAAATATTTACGGATACAGTTATCGGCCCGATCTTTTTCGAAATAATTCAGCGAAAAGGCAATAACGGCTTTGGAGAAGGTAACTTTCAGGCACTCTTTGAATCAATCGAACTTGATCAGATTCGTCGCGGAATTATATAGCACCAATAAACTAAAGGCGGCTGTAATAGCCGCCTTTTTTTAAAATTCGGTTTATTAATTTATTAATTGGCCTGACGGCGCAGGAATGCAGGAATTTCAAGATGATCATCTTCTACCGCATTATTCATTTCTACATTTTCAGATTTTGAAAGCAGTCTTGGTTCCGGCGTAATATCTTTTTGCCTGACTTTAATTGTGGGCTCTTCTTTTGGCGCAGTCAAATCCGGACTTAACATATCACCCTGTTTTAAAACAGGTTCCTTGTGAAATGTAGGTTCCTTCTTTTGTCCTAGAAGATTTTGAAACAACCCTAATTTCTGACGTGGTTTTTCACGTGGTTCGCTATTGGCTAAGGCCGCTTCTGCATATGGATCTGAAACTTCATCTGCTTCAGCAAAGACTTCTTCAACAGTTTTTTCCGGAAGTATCGGCTCCGGTGCAATGAACGGAGCATCGCGATTTTCGGCAATATTGTCTTCAACAACAACCACATCCTCTGCTTCCGCAACTGGTTCATGATCAATTTCATCCGAATCTTCGATATTTTCCAACTCAGCCTCTTCCGTCAGATCCAAAGGCTCTTCCTCTATCGTAGCCTCTTCCCGGGAAGGTTCGTCATCCAATATTTCATCTTCATTTGTCTTTGTTGATGAAGTATCAGTGCTATATTGTTTTTGGGGCACATCTTCAGACGCCATTTTATCCACTTCAATCCCTGTAGCCACAACGGAAACCCGCATCCGTCCATCAAGACTTGAATCAAGCGCAGAACCAACCAGAATATTAGCATCCGGATCAACTTCACTGCGAATACGGTTGGCTGCTTCATCAACTTCAAACAGAGTAAGGTCCATACCACCTGTAATGTTGATCAATACACCTTGCGCACCTTTCATGGAAACTTCATCCAAAAGAGGATTGGAAATGGCAGCTTCAGCAGCTTCAAGAGCACGATTTTCACCTTCCGCTTCACCAGTGCCCATCATCGCCTTACCCATTTCGCTCATAACTGTTCGAACATCAGCAAAGTCAAGATTAACAAGCCCCGGAAGCATCATCAGATCTGTAACACCGCGTACACCCGAATGCAGAACCTCATCAGCCATAGCAAAAGCATCAGCAAAAGTTGTTCTTTCATTTGCAATTCTAAAAAGGTTCTGGTTGGGTATAATTATCAATGTATCTACATATTTGGAAAGTTCCGCAATACCTTCCTCGGCAAGTTTCATACGGCGGCCACCTTCAAATTGAAAAGGTTTTGTTACAACACCAACAGTCAGTATCCCTTTTTCACGAGCCATTTTTGCGATCATCGGCGCTGCACCTGTACCGGTTCCACCACCCATACCAGCTGTAATAAAGACCATATGGCACCCTTCAAGATGCTCCTTAATCATATCCATTGTTTCTTCGGCAGCCGCTTTTCCAACTTCAGGACGCGCTCCCGCACCTAGACCCTGTGTCAGCTTGGCACCCAGTTGAATTTTCTGTTCAGCCAATGAATGGCTTAATGCCTGCGCGTCTGTATTAGCACAAACAAAATCCACCCCTTTAAGAGCAGCCGTAACCATATTATTCACAGCATTGCCACCAGCACCACCGACACCAAACACTGTAATCTTTGGTGTGAGTTCTGTAAGCTCCGGTGATGTAAATTCAATTGTCATCTTTATCTCCCAACAATCTACTGTTAAATCATGATTCATTCTTCATTAACAAACAGTTAACATAGTTTAAAGCAAGTGATTCGCACTGTCTTTAAAAAAATGAGCCCGAGTCGTTTTTTTTTAAATTTGAATCGCTTTGGTTGAAATTAAGTTTATTTTACACAAGTTTTTCTACCTAAACGATTAAGGTGCGTCAAAAATTCTCCTTAAACCACTTACTAATACTTTCAATAATTCCGAGCGCAGGGCCCTTCTCAACCGCAAAATGCAACTCTTCTGGCTTAATTGTTTCATATAAAAGGAGACCCGTCGCTGTTGCAAAACCTGCACCAGCAGTAGTGTCCGCCAACCCGTCAAGATTGAGTGGCCGGCCTAACCTTACATGGCTTTTAAAAACTTTTTTGGCGAGCTCTTCAACGCCACCCAGTTGGCTGGCCCCACCTGTTATGATTAGTCTTTTACCAGCCGAATTTTCAAGGCCCGCTGCTTTAATCTTATCCCTCACTATTTCAAATATTTCCTCTACCCTGGGTTCAATAATAGAGGTCAGCATGCGCCGGGGGATGGTCGTGACAGTCTCCTGTCCGTCATCACCAATTTGCGTAACGTCGATCTGATTTCTTACTGTTGACACCCCTGACATACAGTTACCAAAAAGTGTTTTTAATCTTTCCGCAGCAGAAACAGGCGTAGACAGCCCTTGCGCAATATCCTTCGTCACATGATGTCCGCCATATGGAACAATATCCCCGTAAATAAATTCGTTATCTCTAAACGCAGCAATACTCGTGACCCCACCACCCATATCAATACAAATACTGCCAAGCTCCAGCTCATCACTTACCAATGTCGCCAAACCTGATGCATAAGCCGAAAATACAACACCAACCATATTGAGATGACAACGGTTGATACATGTCTGCAAATTCCGTAGCGGACTGACGGAGGCTGATGTTACATGCATTTCAACGCCCAGTTTTTCGCCGTACATCCCCTTAGGATCTCTAACACCTGGCACACCATCAATACTGAAACTTGTTGGCCGGGAATGGATCACAAATCTTTCCTGATCGTTTAAATGATGCCTACCAAGATCAAGTACACGTTCAATATCACCATCACTGATTTCATGACCCGCAACTGCAACTTCTACACTAAGTTGCGTTGATTTTGGATCCCCTGATGATATGTTGACAGTTACGTTCTCTATTGGCTCACCACCCGCCATTTTTTCAGCCGCATCGACAGCAGTCCGGATAGCGCTTTCCGTTTCTTCCATATCAACAACAGTACCGAGATTGAGCCCTCTTGATTCTCTGTGACCTATGCCGATAACACGCGGTCTGTTTGTTTCACTATTGACTTCGGCAATAAAACAACAGATTTTACTGCTTCCTATATCCAGAATAGCAATCTTCCGTTCACGCATTTAAATTTCTTCCCCCTTGCCACTGGTTTTCGCCAGAAGCCTTCTTCTATTGGCTTCTTCAGGGGTCAGGCGAACAACAGTTTTATCTTTAACTCTAAAATCCACTGCCAGGATATTCCTAGCAAGCAGTTGTTCTGACTGCTCTAGTTCTGACAAATTCTGCCATGCTTGTGCCAATTCCGTTTCGGGCATCATTATTTTAATGCCATTTTTTAAAATAATATCCCACCGGCGGCCCCCAACCCAGGTCGCCGTTTCCACACTTTCAAACAAATCTTCATTACTTGATATTGCATCAATCAGGGCTTCTAACTGTTTTTCTGCCCCTATGCCGCTTATCATTGGCAGGTTGGCAAAATACTCAAGTTGCTGGTCTGTAATCTGTACACCTTCGTCAGAAACAACCCAGAGTTTGTTATCAACCTGCCATAAGGCAGCCGGCTTGTGTTCTCGCACATTAATGACAACATCACCCGAAAAATCTCTCCTTATTGCGGCTTCTTTGATCCAAGGGAGTTGTTCTATGCGCTCGACCGTCGCACCGATATCCAATGATAGAAGAGCATCACCTATATTTATTTCACTCGCGGCAAGAATGCTTTGTTCAAACGCAACCTGTTCACCAATCACATCAATCGTTTCAACCACCAGGCCCGCATCAACCAGCAACTTACCAATTCTGTCCTTGCCCTCATTGGTCCATGAGGTAAATGTCCCATTACGCCAAAGATATAGAGAACTAATTATGACCAGACAGATCGTCGTAACAGAAAATATATTAAGAGCGGTTCTTAAACGCCGCCGCCTGACAAGGCTTATGGCTTCCTTTTCACCTCTCTTTAAATCATTTTTTGATCTGTTGAAATTATCTTTTATCGCTCGCAAGATGCATCCTCCACCATCCAACTTACAAGTTCCGAAAAACTCAGCCCCACATATTTTGCCTGTTCAGGTACCAATGAAAGCGGCGTCATGCCAGGTTGTGTGTTTGTTTCAAGAATATAAATCTGATCCCCGTCCATTCTGAAGTCTGATCTGCTTACCCCGCGGCATCCTAAAATATTATGCGCACTGAGGGCAAAATCCATCAGCTGATCCGTTTCATCATCTGTTAAATCAGCTGGCAGAATATGATCTGTAATCCCGTCCTGATATTTGGCCTTATAATCATAAAAACCAACTTTAGGCCTAAGTTCGGTTACACATAATGGTTTGTCATTCATGACTGATACAGTAAGCTCACGACCCGGAATGTATTTTTCCACCATTAGCCGGTCTGTATCGTTCCACGGCCCGTCCATATCAATGGAAAAATCATCTTCTGGGTGGACTATGACCACACCAACGCTTGAACCATCATTGTAAGGTTTGACAACAAATGGTCTTTCCATTGGTTCTTCTTCAAACAGTTTTGATGTCTCTATCATTATGTCCGGTGCACAAGGAATTCCAACGGTGGCAAATAATCTTTTGGAAATAATTTTATCCATCGCCAAAGCTGATGCCTTAACACCCGAATGTGTGTAGGGGATTTTTAATGTTTCCAATAATCCCTGAACGCAGCCATCTTCGCCCCATGGCCCATGAAGCCCATTAAATACAGCATCAGGGTTTAAGTCTGAAAGAACATTATAGATATTATGATCCACATCAACTTCGGTCACATTATATCCTGCTTCCCGAAGGCCTTTTGCCACTGCTTCTCCGCCTACAAGGGAAACTTCCCTTTCACTGGACCATCCCCCTTTCAGGACGCATATGTGATTATACTTCTTCATATATCACGTCCAATTCTTTTAATTTCCCATTCGAGCATAATACCCGATTGCTCCAGTACGCGGCGGCGTACTTCCTCTCCAAGGTCTTCAATATCCTTTGATGTTGCATCACCTTCATTTATCAGGAAATTACAATGTTTTTCTGATACACGTGCACCACCAATTTTCAAACCCCTGCAACCGGCAGCTTCCATCAGCTTCCACGCCGATAACCCTTCAGGGTTCTTAAATGTGCTGCCACCGGTTCGTGTTCTGAGAGGCTGACTTTCTTCACGTGCTTCACCGATTTCATTCATGCGTCGCTGAATTTGTTCTGCATTGCCCGGCGTACCGATGAACGTACCGCTCGTAAAGATGTAATCTTCAGGTACCGCCGTATGCCGATATGAAAAGCCCATTTGTTCCGGCTTTAAAGTATGAACCGTCCCACTTCTATCAACGGCCCGGGCGGATTTAAAAATATCCCTGATTTCTGCACCATACGCACCGGCATTCATTTTAAGCGCTCCGCCGATAGTACCGGGCACACCACGCAAAAATTCAAAGCCTGTTAAGTTTGCATTTAGTGCTGCACGGGACACTGAAATATCCGGTGTTCCGACGCCTGCCGTAATCGTATTATCTTCAATACTGATTTTTGAAAAATTCTTGCCAAACCGAATGACTGCTCCCTCAATACCGCCGTCCCGTATCAGCATATTTGATCCAACACCCAAGGGCGTCACAGGAACACCTTCAGGCAGCTGAATTAGAAAATCACAAAGATCCCTCTCATCATAAGGTGTGAATAATAAATCTGCATCACCGCCTGTCCGAAACCAGCTCAGCTTCGAAAGTGGGGCATCAAATTGTATTTTTCCCCTCACGTCCGGCGTAAAATTATACCTGTCGATTTGATGAGAATGGGCTGCCATCATTGCCTTTCCCGCTGCAAGGCATCAGGCAAATCGCAAGCCCACTGGCTCACACTGCCTGCACCAAGATAAATAACCAAATCACCCGGCTGTGCTTCTTTTGCAATTACGCCCGGCAGTTCTTCCGGTCCGGAAATGCTGCGGACACCCCTGTGCCCGACATTATGAAGACCAGCTATTAGCGCCTGTTGATCTGCTCCCTCTATTGGGCTTTCCCCCGCTTCATATACAGGGGCAACGATCACAATATCCGCATCATTAAAACAGGCACAAAATTCCGCAAAAAGACTTTTCAGTCGTGAATAACGGTGTGGCTGCATCACGGCAATTACACGTCCATCATACGCTTCACGCGCCGCACTTAACACCGATGCGATTTCAACAGGGTGATGGGCATAATCATCAACGATCGTGATATCATCAACTTTACCAACCAATGTAAAACGCCTTTTAACGCCTGAAAATTTTGAAAATGTGCGCCTTAGTATTTCTTCTGAAATGCCAAGTTCAACTGATACTGCAATTGCTGCAAGCGCATTTGAAATATTGTGTCTTCCGGGCATTGGCATCGTCATATTTTCAAACACTGTTATGCTGTCATCATGCCGGTTACTGATCACAACATCAAAATGCGCAGATCCCTTATTAAAGGATACATTGATACCTCTCACTTCGGCCTGGGGACTAAACCCATAGGTAATGATGCGCCGATCTATAATTTTACCGATAAGTGCCTGCACTTCCGGATGGTCAATACACATGGCTGAAAAACCATAAAATGGCACATTTTCAACAAACGTACGAAACGCCTCTTTGGCATTTCCAAAATCACCATAGAAATCAAGATGCTCCGGATCAATATTGGTCACAATAGCAACAGTGGATGGTATTTTAATAAAGGTACCGTCACTCTCGTCTGCCTCAACGACCATCCAGTCACCCGCACCTAGGCGTGCATTGGTACCATAAGCATTGATAATACCGCCATTAATAACTGTTGGATCAAATTTCGCTTCATCAAGAACTGCTGACATCATGGTCGTTGTTGTTGTTTTGCCGTGGGTACCGGCAACAGATATGCACCATTTAAGGCGCATAAGTTCTGCGAGCATTTCTGATCTTCTGATAAGCGGCATTTTAAGGGCACGCGCTGCAACGACTTCAGCATTATCACTTTTAATAGCAGAAGAGACAACAATCGCCCATGCACCTTGCAAATTTTGCTCATGATGACCGACAAAAACTTTTATGCCAAGTTCACGTAAGCGTTTGACATTGGCATTTTCGGAAATATCACTGCCCTGAATTTTATAGCCAAAATTGTGCATAACTTCGGCAATACCGCTCATGCCGATACCGCCTATACCAACAAAATGAAGTGTGCCTATATTAACGGGGTGTCCGATATTATTTAAACCAGTTTCCTGTGTCATCTTTGCGCTCTCAGTCCTTCCGGCTTAAGTTTTTGTGTCACATCATCCGAAAGGTCATTTGTCTTGATAATGGAACGGTTCCCCGCGACAAGCGCCAACCTTTCAACAATATCTGCCAGATCCTTGGCCGCATAAGGTTTACCAATTTTTCGTGACTCTTCTGCGGCTGTCCATACTTCATTCGGATGACGCGCCATTCGCTGAAGCAATTTTGCAAGCGACTTGGCATTAAAATCATTGTCTTTATAAAGCCACGCTCCTCCGCACTGCACAAGTTCCTTTGCATTGACGGATTGGTGATCATCTGTCGCATGGGGGTACGGAACAAGTATCCCCGGGCGCCCGGCTGTAGTCAGTTCTGAAATGGTTGACGCGCCCGCACGTCCGATAACAAGGTGTGCCCACCTCAGACAACCCGGCAGATCATCAATAAATGTTGTAAGCTCAACAGCAATCTTTGTGTTAGCATAAAGTGCACGTACTTTCTCAATATCTTCTTCGCGGCATTGCTGGGTAATTTGTAATCTTCTCTGTGAGGCCCGCGGTAATGTTGATATTGCCTGAGGCACCACTTCGCTGAATATCTTTGCGCCCTGGCTTCCACCTATGACCAGGATCCTAAAAATACGGTCATCTCCAATTGTCGGATAATAAAGATCACCAATTTCCACTATTTCTTTGCGCACAGGGTTTCCCGTGACCGCCGTGAACTTATTACGGTGCCAGTTTACATGCTTGGTATCATCAAAAGATAGCGCCACAGCGTCCACAAGTCTTGCCATATAACGGTTGACACGGCCAAGAACGGCATTTTGTTCATGTATACAGGTTGGTATCCCGAGTGATTTTGCCGCCCGTATCGTCGGAAACGAAGGATAGCCGCCAAAACCGATAACAGCACCGGCCATAATTGTTTTAAGAAGTGATCTTGCTTCAAATATTCCGGCAATTATTTTTGGAATTGAGAATATTTTTCCAAGTATCCCCTTTCCAGCAAAAGATGCACTTGTTACCTGATAGATTTTAATACCCTCAAAAAGGTTTTTATATTTATAACCCCGGCTATCCGTTATTAAAGTTACGCGGTGACCACGCTCCCTTAATTCTTCCATAAGCGAAAGCGCCGGGAACATATGTCCTCCTGTACCTCCAGCCGCCAGGACAATATGACTTGTTCGCCTTCTAATCACAATTGCCCCCGGGAAAGATTTATTTGTCCGGACTTATAATGTGTGTACCTGCGCGTAAGGGAAAGTATCATTCCCATTCCGATCGCAAGTGCCAGCATTGATGATCCGCCATAACTGATAAAGGGAAGCGTCATTCCTTTTGCGGGAATAATTGAAAGATTTACAGCAAGATTTATAAATGCCTGAATACCAAACTGGATTAATAACCCTGAAACAGCAAGCACAGTGAACATATCCTGTTCTTTTAATAGATTTACAAATCCCCTTATGACAATCACGGCAAAGATCATAATGATCAATAAACATACAATTGCGCCGAATTCTTCACCTGCGACAGCAAAGATATAATCTGAATGCGCATCCGGCAGGTATCTTTTTACCACACCTTCTCCGGGTCCCTGACCAAGGAGACCACCATTTTTAAAAGCGTTGATTGACATATCCGTTTGAAAATTTCCGTCGGCCGTTGGAAAAAAGAAATTATCAATACGTTTTTCAACGTGGGGAAGTGTGAAATAAGCCATGAGCAATCCGCAAAAAGCGACGGCTACCAATGCACCAACCCAGAACCATGCCAGCCCGGCCATAAACAGTTGAATTCCCCATACAGCGGCCACAAGGACTGTTTGTCCGAAGTCAGGCTGAGTAATCAATAATGCAACAACAAGTGCAAAAGTAAAAAAGGAAATCTTCCAACCCGGAAATCCCGGCTTTCTCTGCGTTTCTGAAAACATCCATGCCGTAAAAATGATAAATGCGGGTTTTAGAAATTCTGAAGTCTGAAGTGTGAAAGACCCGATCTGTATCCACCTTTTTGCTCCTTTTGCCTCCACACCTATAAAAACAGTGGTAATAAGCAAAAACAAACAAACTGCAAACAATATCACCCCAAATCGCCTGACACGGACAGGTGAAAGAAGTGAAACGGCAAACATAACCGAAAGAGAAACGAAAAGAAAAATCAGCTGACGTTCTACAAAATGAAAACTTGAAAGCCCAATACGTTCTGCTACAGACGGGCTTGCGCCAAATACAAGCACTATCCCAATTGTTACCAGAATTGCTATGGATGCAAGTAACCAGCGATCAACTGTCCACCACCATGTGCTAAGAATACTGTTATCTGTTCTTGAGAAAGTAGCCATATGATTTACCTACCTTAATTTCAGGGTCGCAAGACCGATCAAAGCAAGTAAAACCGCTATGATCCAGAAACGAATTACAATTGTCGGCTCTGCCCAGCCCTTCTTTTCATAATGATGATGAATTGGTGCCATTCTGAAGACCCGTTTACCGGTCATTTTGAACGAAAGTACCTGAACAATCACAGAAACGGTTTCCAGAACAAATAAACCTCCGACAATTGCCAGGACAATTTCATGTTTGGTAATAACGCTGACAGCCCCTAACGCCCCGCCAAGTGAAAGACTGCCTGTATCACCCATAAAGATCATAGCGGGCGGCGCATTAAACCAAAGAAACCCAAGTCCCGCACCTATAATCGCTGCTAGAAACACGGAAAGCTCGCCTGTGCCTTCTATATAAATAATGTTCAAATAATCTGAATAAACCACATTTCCGACAACATAGGCGATAATCGCAAATGTACCAGATGCAATAATAACTGGCATAATCGCAAGACCATCCAGACCGTCAGTCAGATTTACACTGTTTGATGCCCCGACAATAACAAAAATTGCAAAAGGAATCATGAACCAGCCAAACTCAATCATTACATCCTTTAAAAAAGGAAGTGCCAACTTCGTTCCGGTTTCAGGGCCCGCAGTGTTAATTATAATCATAATCGCACCCAAGGTTATTATCAGCTCAAGCAATAACTTAAACCTGCCTGATACACCTGCGCTGCTGGAACGGGTAATTTTTGCGTAATCATCAAGAAAGCCGATAAAACCAAAACCTGTCGTTACCAGAAGGCAGGCCCAGATATACATATTGGAAAGGTCGGCCCATAACAATGTGCCGGCACTTAATCCCAGAAGGATCAGAAAGCCACCCATTGTCGGGGTGCCCTGCTTGGTCAATATATGACTTTCAGGGCCGTCATCTCTTATTGGCTGGCCTTTTCTCTGCCTTGATTTCAACATGTTGATAACCCGGGGTCCAAGCAGGAAGCTGACTATAAATGCTGTAAAAAGCGAAATTCCCGTTCTGAATGTCAAATAATTAAAGACATTTAAAACCGTATATTCTTCACTGAAGGACGTGAGAAAATGATATAGCATTTATGTATAACCTTTTTTTCGTGTCATTTTATTGCCAGCTGTAAATCCTGTCTCTTATCAAGTGATTGGATCTTCTTAACAACGCTTGACATGCCGCCGGAATTTGATCCCTTAACCATGATGACATCACCATCACGAAGATCATGTAAAAGTGCTCTTTCAAGGGCATCTCTGTCATTAAAATAATTAACCTGTATTGATGGATATTGGTGGAAAATTAAGTCTGCCAACTGTTTCATATGTTGGCCAACAGCAAAAATCTGTTCTACTTCTGCGTGGTCAAGAATAGGGGCGAGTTCACAGTGCAGTTGGCTGGCTTGATCGCCAAGCTCGCCCATATCACTAAGCACGGCAATTTTTCGCCCCGATTTTTCAGCTTTGCATTCACCCAACGTTTTTATGGCTGCTTTCATACTTGCCGGATTGGCATTGTAACTTTCATCAACCAGCAGAAGCGATGCTTCGGATGCAATATCAAAATAAATACGCTCACGCCTGCCACGTCCTGCAAGCGGCTGAAGTTCAGCAAGGCCAAGCCCGCTTAACCCAAGGTCTGCACCCATAGCATCAACAGCGGCAAGTACTGCAAGAGAATTCATCACCCAGTGATAGCCCAGCATCCCGACTTTATAAGTCATGACCTTGCCGACTATTTGCGCAATCACACAGCTGCAGGTATCATGGAAAAAATGACGCATCAGCCTGACATCAGCCTTTTCGTTATTACCAAAAGAAATTATTTTCTTTACACCTGCTTCAATCGCTTTTTGCTTCAATCTTTCATAATGCGGGTTATCAATATTTAAAACGGCCGTTCCGCCATTATTCATTGATGTAAAAATTTCAGCTTTTGCATCAGCAATTTCTTCTACATTTTCAAAAAATTCGCTATGGGCAAGCTCAACCGTGGTTACAATCGCAACATCAGGACGCACAAGCTTAACAAGTTCCCTGAGTTCACCTGCATGGTTCATTCCCAACTCAAACACACCATATGCAGTATCATAAGGCATGCGCGCGAGTGATAATGGTACACCTACATCATTATTATAACTAAGCACACTTGCATGTGTTTTTCTGTGTCTTGAAAGGGCGGCTTTCAATGCTTCTTTTGTACCTGTTTTCCCGACACTGCCCGTAACCGCAATAATAGGGACATTCACCCTATCACGTCCTGCCCTGCCAAGCTTGACCAAAGCCTCCATTACGTCTTCAACAATGATTAGACGCTCTGTCGGCACACCTTCTACTTTTTTATTTACAATTGCACCGGCAGCCCCACTGTCAAAGGCAGTTTTTACATAATTATGACCATCAAAATTTGGCCCTGAGAGCGCAAAGAACAATTCACCTTTTTCAATTGTACGGGTATCAATTGAAACACCATAAGAATTCCAGTTTTTGGATACTTCGATACCAAAAATAGTTTCCAGTTCTTTTGATGTCCAAAGGGGAAGTAAACTCATTTTCACGCTCCTTGCTGGCTAATTGAAGCTCTGTTTTCATATTTGGTATGATATATCGCAGCGATAGCAGAGCGCACTACTGAAACATCATCAAAATCAAATACATCATTTCCAATCGTCTGACCCTGTTCATGACCTTTGCCGGCAACAAGCAATATATCGCCGCTCTTTAAATCCGCTACTGCTGTTTCGATTGCCTGTGCCCTGTCACCCGCATCAATTCCTCTCGGGCTTCCGGTTAATACTTCTGCTCTTATATCAGCCGGATTTTCAGATCTTGGGTTATCGTCTGTTACATAAATCCTGTCTGCCAGTCTTTCCGCAATTTCACCCATAATAGGGCGTTTGGCTCTATCCCTGTCACCTCCACACCCAAATACAACTGAAAGATTACCACCAACATGTGGTTTAAGCGCCTTAAGGACTGTTTCAAGTGCATCTGGCGTATGAGCATAATCCACGTAAATACGCGCACCGCTAGGATGCCGACCCGCCTGCTCCATACGTCCCCGCACTGGTCGCAGATAAGATAACGCCTTGAAGACCACATCAGCATCACCGCCACATCCGATAACAAGTCCAGCCGCCATTAGCGCGTTTGTCGCCTGAAAATGTCCTACAAGCGGAAGCGATGCATCATAAATTTTTGACTGATAACTAAGGGTAATTTCCTGGCCCGAAGATGTTGTTCTTTGATCAAGGAGCCTGATATCACCATCACTCCGACCTACGGAAATAATACGATGTTCCCGTTCCGTGCAAATTTTCTGCAATTCTTTTGTTAACGGGCAATCATTATTAAGAACAGCCGTCATTTTCGGCTTGAGTAGTTCCGTAAAAAGTCGTTTTTTTGCATTAAAATAATCCTGTTCACTTTCATGATAATCAAGATGGTCATGTGTTAGGTTGGTAAACGCCGCCGCGGAAATATTTAACCCATCAAGACGTCTCTGATCCAATCCATGACTGGATGCTTCAAACACCGCATGATCGACACCAAGATTGCAAAGATCACTTAATGCCTTATGTATAGCAACCGGATCCGGTGTCGTCAGTCCGGTATATTGATTATATCCTTCAGCATGTATTCCAAGCGTACCCACAGAAGCCGCTTCATAGCCCATATGTTTCCATATTTGCTGTGCAAAAAAAGCCACCGATGTTTTACCGTTTGTACCTGTAACCGCAGCTATATATCTGGGCTGTTTACCAAAAAATCTGGATACATATTTTGGAAATACGTGACCAGGATAAGGGTCCGTTACCCAAACCACATTTTTATCTTCGGATTTTGCATCATCAACACACAGTATCGCAGCGGCACCAGCTTTAATCGCATCATTAATAAAATCAGCCCCGTTAAAATGAAGACCCGGAAGCGCAACAAACATATATCCTGATTTTACCTCACGGCTATCAGCGGTGATGCCTTTTATATCAACATCATTATTTAACTTTTTATCTATGATATCGCTTAATTTCATTATTCTGAATCCGATACCAAAATCATTTTTTCATATTCAATTTCTTCAGTTTCTGTCGGCTTAATACCCATCATTGGACCAACACGGCGAATGATGTTTCCAACCATAGGTGCTGCAGTCATCCCCGCTGTTCTTAGATTGAAAGTTTCTTCAATACCTTGAGGTTCATCAAGCATTGCAAAAACAACATATTTGGGCTGGTCAATGGGAAAAACAGAAATAAACGAAGAAATAACGGCCCTTTTACTATATTGGCCGTTAATAACTTTATCTGCAGTTCCCGTTTTTCCGCCGATCAAATAACCATCCACTTTTGCATTCTTGCCGGTTCCGTGCTCAACAGCCAAATGAAGCATATTTCTCATTATTTCGCTGGTTTTAGGTGAAATAACCTGTTTGCCACCAGTATCCGGATTTTCTACCGACGAAATCGAAGTAACTCCTTTTGCCGATTGCATATTTTTTCTGAGTAAGGTGGCAGGATTAAGGCGTCCACCGTTGACCATTGCAGCAATACCATTAACCATATGTAATGGTGTCACGGCGATACCGTGCCCATAGGATGTTGTGGCAAGTTCAGTCGGCCCCCATTGGGAAGGTAAAAGCGGCGCACTTTTTTCATTTATTTCAATGTCAGCTTTCCTGAACAGTCCCAGTTTGTCGAAAAATTCCTGTTGGCGCTCAACTCCTATATCCTGGGCTAATTTTAGTGTTCCAATATTTGAAGAATAAGCAAATATTTCGGGGATATTAAGCCAGCGTCCCTTTGGATGATCATCATGTATCGTAAACCTTCCGATACGAACAGGTTTCGTTGCGTCATAACCATCAGAAAGTCCAACAACATTGAAATCCAGACCCGCAGCTATAGTGAATGTTTTAAAACCTGATCCAAGCTCGTAAACACCCTGCAATATTTTATTCATTTGCGTAAGCGTTTGCGGACCATCAGTATCATTCGGATCAAAATCAGGAAGTGATGTAAGTGCCAGAACTTCACCGGTTGATACATCCATTATGATACCCGCAGCACCTTTGGCAGAAAATTTTTCCATACTGGAATTGAGTTCCTGGTTAAGGATATGCTGCAAACGCAGATCAAGCGAAAGCACGAGAGGCTGTTCCGAATATTCAGGATTTGCCAGCCTTTCATTGAAATAAAGTTCAATTCCAGAACTTGGCATATTATCAAAATCAACAGAACCTAGAACATGTGCTGCAAGACGGCCATGCGGATAAATTCTTTTCTCAGCATCTGACGTTACCAATCCCGGATCACCTATTTTTCTGATTTCAAATAGCTGGCGGGGCGTAAGATTACGCTTGATCCAGTGATGGTTTCTATCTGTTTTAAGTATTTCCAGTGCTTCATTATAAGAAAGTTCAGGAAGGATTGATGACAAATCCTTTGCCAGCTCTTCGGGGGCTGTTTTTAGGTTTTTCCGAACCACTGCGAGTGAGGGGGATTTCAGGTTTGTCGCAAGGATCACCCCATTGCGATCAACGATGTCGGCTCTTGCCATCAATAACGATGTATTGACATTGGCTGACTGATAGTAAGACGCGCTACTTGCTTGAAATACGCCAACCGAAATTAACTTCAGAACAAGTGACATGAAGCCCAATGAAAATAGGGCCATCACGAAAATGATCCTGTTGCGGGCTGTTTCTATTGCTCCCTGGCGGTCACCCTCCACCCGTAAATCAATTGGCTTCACTTATTTTTCCCTTATTTAATTCCCGATTTTCGCCAAAATGCGATCATATAGGCTCATTTGCCCTTTCTGATTTTCCTCTTGTTCCGTTTGATTTGATATTTTTACATCTGCCGTGACACTTACCACGGCCACTACGCCCGAATTGGTGTTTATATTTTTGTCGCGCGATATATTTTTTGGATCCGGTTTTTGCCTTGGCAGAAGCAACTGAAAATTATCAACTGGTAAATTTGCAAGCTGAAGGTCTTCCCTTACAGTAAGTTCCGATATTTCTGATGTAATCTGATCTGTGGAAGGAGTATCAAGAACCAGATGGCGACGGCTTAATCTTTCCAGGCGTTCCGGACGCGATAAATAGGCCATTTCAGCCCTTAATACCTTTATCGCCTCACGATCCTTCAGGATATCAGAACTGATCTCTCTTTTTCTCTGCTCCAGATCCTCTGTTGCCTGTTTAAGACTATAAACGGCTGTCGTAGAAATGATTACAGTTATCACTGCAAATGATGCAAAAATCCTAATCATAATATGGCTCTCCTGCCCAGGCTGGTGCTGATGTGCGTATCGCCGCTCTTAATTTCGCAGAACGGGAACGTACATTAATATTGATCTCTTGCTGTGATGCTTTTTTTCCACCGCGAAAAAGCATTTCGAATGTCGGGTCCGATATGTCTTGTGCCTGCATCGGCATGTGTCGCGAGCCATGTGAGACATCACCGCTTCTCAGTTTGAAAAATTCTTTGACTATGCGATCTTCCAGTGAATGAAAAGTGACAACACAAAGTCTTCCACCTGGTACCAGCATTTTTTCAGCCGCTTCAAGGCCTTTAATAAGTTCACCCAATTCATCATTGACATAAATGCGAAGTGCCTGAAAAGTTCTTGTTGCACCGTGAATTTGCCGCTTGCCTTTTATATATTTTGGACCACCAACTGCTTTTTCAATTACGTCCGAAAGTTCCAGAGTTCGATCAAACTTTTTTTCAAGACGTGCATTTACAATTGCCCGTGCTATACGGCGCGATGCTCTTTCTTCACCATATTTATAGATTATGTCTGCAAGCTTATTTTCTTCTGTTTCATTTACAACATCGGCTGCCGTAATACCGTTACCACCCATCCGCATATCCAATGGACCATCTTTTAGAAATGAAAATCCACGTTCTGCCTGATCAAGCTGCATGGAAGAAACACCAATATCAAGGACAATACCATCCACATATTTCTGTCCACTTTTTCTGAGTAATGTTTCCATATCGGAAAAGCATCCAGACAATAATTGAAAGTTTTCAGGAAAATCTTTATGAAGCTTTTGAGCTGTTTCAATGACGGACGGATCCCGATCAATTGCCCAAAGCATCGACACATCATTTTGAAGAATAGCTTCACTGTATCCGCCGGCACCAAAGGTTCCATCTACATATACCCCTCCTGCCTTTGGAGACAACGCCTCCAAAACCTCTTCAAGCATAACTGGATAGTGGTCAGTATAGTTGGATGAGGATCCGGATAAAGAGTTACAATCAACCATTATCGCCTCCATTTCCATCACGGAACCGTAATAATAATCTTTTTTCTTTTACTTTTCTTCTGGCATTTTCAAGTTCTTTTTTAAATGCTTCTGGTTCCCATATCTGAAATGTTTTTCCTTTACCGGCAAATGTCGCGTATTCGGTAATACCTGCAAAATTCATCAGATCCTGGGGTAATATGATCCTGCCGTTTCCATCAAAACTGAGTTCAACAATTCCAGACATGAACACAAGACTGAATTCATCATGTTCGTCAGATAGCGGGTCAAATCCTGACAGTCCTTCATTAAACTTTTCAATATGTAAAAGATCGCAACATTCAATGGCATTGTGATTGACAGCCTGATACATAGCAATCGACCGCTGAAAGCCAGCTGGCAAAGCTGCGCGAAACTGAGCCGGAACAGAAACTCTCCCTTTCTGATCTACCTTATTGGTGTATTTCGACATAAATAATGGCATTTCTGTCTTTCTACATTTCGCGAGCATTTAACATTTTGATATTTAGGGATTTTTATCCCCTCGTATTGATTTAATGGAATATCATGGGATATTATGCCCGTCAATGGGATTTAATGTATATTAAATGGAGTTAATAAACCCTTAACTGGCTCAAAAAGGTCAAATTAAACCTTATGAATCAGTAAGATATATAAAATGCAAAAGGCATTTGATGTTATGGGTGTAATAAATATAAAAATGACTGATTATGGAATTTTATGGGCAATTCCAAAAAAAAACAGTGTTTAAAGGATAAAATCTGAATAGAATCGGATTGAAAATGACTCGGATACAAACAGGATATTATTAATCCAGACGGTCACCAATTGTGCCAAAAATTTTCTTTACCTGCTCAGGTGGATAAGAGAATTCCAGTCCCATGAAACCATTTTTTGCCCAGCAAACCTTTGAGGGTATCTGCCTATAGTTTTTAATAACGATCTGAAAGTCTGAGCCCCGCTCAAGTGGCAAATTAAGCTTTATTTTCGCACCACGTAGCGATAGGTCATATGCAGTTGCATCAAAATTATAACTGCCTACACTTACATTGGATTTTAACAGAACATTTTGACGGTGACTGCGTCTTCTTTGGAATTCCCGTTCTATTTTATCGACCATAGATTTAATCAAAATATATTTTCCGATCTATTACAGCCTGACTTTTTTATATGATGTCAAACTATGCCTTAATTTAAATCGGCCGCCAGCCCCCCTAGGCCTGCTTTGACAGCTGTAGGGCTTGCTGCGGAGTTTAATCCAACAAAACCTTCTGCCGACCAGACAACCCGGGGCACTTCACTTAATTTGTCTTTGGTTTTCACAATAACTTGGGAATTCTCAATTAATGGCATATCTATTTTCAGACGTACCCCACCAAGTGAAACATCATAGGCAGTGCACTTGATTTTCTGACCATCAACACTAAGTTCAGCCGGAAGTATTACCGCCCGCCTGTTATGCTTACGCATTGATTTTAGTATTTTTCTAACTTCACTAATAGCCATCATTATCCCTAGAATTACTACTGTTTCATACAATAATATTCTCTGGTTAATAAAAGGTTTACAAAATTTACCTTACATTTGAATGGTTAATGAAATTAATGATTTATATTTAAAAACGTCAGATGACCTGTAAGCCGGGTTCTGTCCTCAGGATTTATTATCTAAATCCAGATGTAAGATCATTCATCTAGCTTGGCTGTTACCAGCCAGGTCAAGCAATCTACCCGAACGACACTCCGAAAGATAAGCGGCCAAAGCCAGTCGTTCCTATTCGATTTTGCACCCGGTGGGGTTTACCCTGCCCTTTCTGTCACCAGAAAGGCGGTGCGCTCTTACCGCACCATTTCACCCTTACCATATAAATGGCGGTATATTTTCTGTGGCACTTTCCCTGAAGTCACCTCCGCTGGCCATTAACCAGCACCGTTCTTCCGTGGTGCCCGGACTTTCCTCTCCTACACAAAAGCAGCAGCGATCTTCCAGTCATCTGACCTTTGCAAATTAACTTATTCTTTAATCTGAATGCAAGAAATCTCTTGAAAAACTTAACTTAGCGTTTCCCCATATTCACCAAGCATCGCACGAATATAATCCGTGTCTTCGGTAAAACGCAGCCCAAAAAATCCTTCTGCGTGCCAGGAAACCAGAGCATCCGTATAATCAAAATTTTTAATTTGAATTTTTACTTTGGCGCCCGTTGCGAGTGGTAAATCAAACTTCAACCGAACACCCCCCAATGAGATATCATAAAGAGTGCATTTAAACTCATATTCATTAACGATTAGAACAGCCGGCCATACCACTGTACGGCGCTTATGTGAACGCAGGATTTCAAGTCCGTCACGAATAGAATTTTTATTGATTTCTCTGACTTCTAGTTGAGACTGCTTTTTTGAGCTCATTTTAAAGTTCACAAGTATTTAAGCCTTAATTCACGCTTGTACAACACATATATTCTAAGGCAAGAAAGTTACCAAAATATCAATTTTAGTAACTTTTTGCTGGAATTCTGACTTGTTCTGAGGCAAATTGGTGCCAATTCAGATACACAACCGCAGAAATTATCCCATGATCAAAATAAAAACCTTTATCAAAGCACTTATATATGTTTCGTTCTTGCTTGTTTTAACAGGGTGCGGTGAAAAAGGTCTGGTTATTAAAAATGGACCAGCAGGACCAAATACTGGAGAATTGATTGACCCTTTACCGGAAGGTCTTGTGCCTGACAAAACTAATGCTCGCCATGGAGCAAACGATTTAAATCCAGCTATAAACTAATTTTCATATTCAAGAGTGTTTCAAGAATAAGGAAAGTTTCCTTATCAAGGATTCCGTCAATATTTTTTTGTCTGAAGTGCCTCTGAAATGCTGATATGAGGCTGGTTAAATTTTCTTTCCCATCGCCCGTATCATATCCAAATTTTTCAAGATTTTGCCGAAACCTCATCTCATCAATTTTGACTTCCTGATCGATATTTATTTCAATGGGCCATAGCCCCAAATTATGCTTCGCCAGTAACGCCCAATCAAAGAGTTCGCCCGGATCAATTTTTCGACGCCATGCCACATCACTATGTCCAAGAATATAAGATGGTTTGATGTGATGTCTCTTTACGACTTCTGAAGCAAGATCAATTAAAGCCTTCATTTGCAAGTCAGGAAACGGTCTATAAACACTTTCATATCCAGGATAGGGATGGCCAGGATTAACAATTTCAATACCGATGGAAAGATCGTTAATATCAGTATCACCTTCCCATTTGGAAACTCCGGCGTGCCATGCCCGTTTATCCTCATCAACTAGCATAAAAATATCGCCATTTTCTTCTACAACATAATGGGCACTCACAGATGTCGCCGGATCACATAAGCGTTCAATTGCTTCTTGGCCGCTTGTCATGCCGGTATAATGCAAGATTAGATATTTTACCCTACCCTGCTTACGATCATCAAAATTTGGTGATGGTTTATGTTTCATATTGCTGCAATCTTTGCTTTCCGCTTAAGTCGCCAATCCCGATAATGAATAATCCCCAAACCGGATAATGTTACCAACGCTCCAGATACAAATTTTGTTGATAAGGTCTCTCCTAAGAAAAATATGGCTGAAAATGTCGCAAATACAGGAACACTAACCATAAAAGGTGAAATCAATGTAACAGGAAATCTTCTAAGAAGGAAATTCATCCCTCCATACCCAACAATGGTTGATAATATCGACGTATATAATACCATGGAAATGCCAACCATATCTAAATTTAAAACCTGGGAAATTTGATTTTCTTCAAACATAAGTGTCATCATAATAAATACGGGAACACTATAGAATGCGACCCACGCCTGTGTCTGAAAAACAGGAACTGCTTTTATTTTTCTCATTAATATAACGCCAGCAGAATATAGGGTAGTTGCAACAAGAATAATAAAAATTGCTTCTCTTTCTTCTAGTATCTCAGGCTCCAGAGTTATTATGATAACGCCGATAAAGGAAACAATCACACCGCTGGTTCGCCAGTAACTCATTCTTTCTTTCAGAAAAAAATGCGCCAATATTAAACTTATCGGGATATTCATCTGCACCACAACAGACATTGCGGACACATGATTGGTTATATCCATTCCCAAAAAAACAAGAGCGAATTGAAACCCGCCGATCAGATTACCCAAAAGAAACAGCTCAAACATCGAACCCGGTATTATCCGAAGCCACGGCAGAAGTATTATCAGAACAATCAGAAACCGTATAAGGCCAAATAAATAAGGATCAAGTTGTTCAAGCCCTATTTTCAGTACTGCGAAATTGACCCCCCAAATCAAACACACAAAAAGCGCAAATAATATATATCGAAAAGGCACCGCTATCAGCCTCAGTTTAATCCACGAGCTTTGGTAATGATGTCATATGCCGTATTAATGGCAGCAAGTTTATCATTTGCAACATCAATAAGTTCTTCCGGAACGCCTTGTGCCATGAGCAAGTCAGGGTGATGTTCTTTTATAAGTTTGCGGTATACTGACTTCACTTCTTTATCAGTTGCATCATGATTAATACCCAACACAGTATAAGGATCACTTTGATCTGGTCCCATATGACTTTCTCGAATACGGGCAAAATCACCATCCGATATCTGGAATATTCTTGCAACTTCCTGAAGATATTCTTTTTCCGCAGGATGCATAACACCGTCCGCCATCGCAATATGAAACAGTAGGTCAATAACCTGTTCCAGAACGGCGGGTTGATTTTGGAACTGGCGATAAAGCTGACCTGCATAGGCTTCATAACCGGCAACTTCCTTTTTTGCCATATCGAAAAACCAGGCAACTTTTTTTGCTTCTCTTTGGGGAACGTGAAACGATTTTTTAAACACATTAATTTCATCACGGGTAACAATACCGTCTGCCTTCGCCATTTTTGCACATAATGCAATAAACCCGGCAGCAAATATGGCTTGCTGTGCTGTACCGTCCATCGCTTCGTGCGATACTTTCCCCGCAAAATGCGCTGCCGCACCCCCAAGAAGTGCGCCAATCGGCCCACCCAGCGCCATTCCAACGGCACCGCCCAAAATTGTACCCCAAATGGACATAAAAAATTCCTTTGATTATTATATGGTGTCAACAATGACATAAAATAATTATTATTCATAAGAAGTCACATAAACATCGACAATTCAACATATTTCCGTGACTAATTATAAAAACAACCTTTTTAAATGGTACTGGTTTTATATGAACCTAATAGCTGTGCACAACCCTTATCAGCTTTCCTGACAATCAAGCTGATATAGTGACTAATTTGAAAATGTTATGCGGTGGGTTCCTGTATCCATTGCCGTGGATCATCATTCCAAGTCAGCATACGAATACGCCATTGCATTTCTTTACGCACCGCAATCAGCACAAAAACTGTTCCTTAAACATCACAAAAATGCTAAAAATTAACCATAAGCAATCGGAACATCACAAGGTAAAAATTAAAAAGTCACTTAATGTCGGCAATTCAATATAACTCAACGACCAAAAATAAAAAATGGCAATTCTGGATCGACCGTGGAGGGACATTTACAGATGTTGTCGCCTGTGATCCTGCAGGTGAAATCAAAACTTTAAAATTACTTTCCGAAAATAAAAATCAATATGATGACGCCGCAATTGCTGCCATTCGCCATTTTTTAGGCGTAAAACCCGATCAGCCGATAAATCATCGGGTAATCCATTCTGTTAAAATGGGCACAACAGTTGCAACCAATGCGCTTCTTGAAAGAAAAGGTGATAGGACATTACTCGTTATTACCAAAGGTTTCAGAGATGCATTAAAAATCGGTTATCAGGCCCGTCCGCGACTTTTTGACCGAAACGTAATCTTACCCGAACAACTTTATGAAATGGTCATTGAGGTTAATGAACGAACAGGACCAAATGGCGATATTTTAATTCCGCTTGATATATCTTCGGCGAAAGACGAAATGGCAAAAGCATTCCTTGCGGGCATTACATCTGTTGCCATTGTTTCAATGCATAGCTATCGCTTTCCAAAAATCGAAACCGTAATAGCACGGGAAGCCAAAAATATCGGCTTCACACAAATTTCCACAAGCCATGAAATCAACCCAGTGATGAAATTGGTAGGTCGTGGTGATACGACGGTTGCTGATGCTTACCTGAACCCCATTCTTCATAAATATGTTGAGAGGGTCAGAAAAGAACTCGGTGATACTTCCCTTTATTTCATGCAGTCAAACGGTGGGCTTGCCAATGCCGCACAATTCAAAGGAAAAGATTCGATACTGTCAGGCCCGGCAGGCGGAATTGTCGGTGCGGTGAAAACAGCCCAAACTGCAGGATTTGGCAAAATCATTACCTTTGATATGGGTGGTACGTCTACAGATGTCAGCCATTATGATGGTACCTATGAAAGGACATATGAAACCGTTGTTGCTGGTGTTCGTGTGCGAACCCCAATGATGAATATTCATACGGTTGCCGCAGGGGGTGGATCAATCCTTCATTATGATGGCAGCCGGTTCAGGGTTGGTCCTGACAGTGCGGGTGCCGCACCGGGACCGGCGTGTTATCGAAACGGTGGCCCATTGACTGTGACGGATTGTAATGTGCTTCTTGGATATATAAATCCAGATTATTTTCCAAAAACTTTTGGTGAGGGTGCTGATCAACCACTTGATAAAGATATCGTTAGGAAAAAATTCTCTGATCTTGCGAAAAGTATCAACGGCAATATGACATGCGAAAATATTGCAGAAGGCTTTCTGGAAATTGCCATAGAAAATATGGCAGCAGCCATTAAAAAAATTTCCACTGAAAAGGGCTATGATGTTCGTGATTATACCCTCGTCAGCTTTGGTGGAGCGGGCGGTCAGCATGCCTGCAAGATTGCCGATAAATTAGGTATAAAAAAAATATTCCTTCATCCTTATGCAGGCGTATTAAGCGCATTTGGCATGGGGCTGGCCGACCTTAGCGCGATAAAAGAGCAAACGGTAGAAAAACCATTAAATGATGAGCACAGTGGTATATTCACAAAAATTGCCGTTTCATTGGCAAAAGAAGTGGAAGAAAAGCTAAATACCCAGAATGTAACAGACATTAAGATCAAAACCCTCCTTCATATTAAATATCTTGGTAGTGACAGTACATTAGAAGTTTCCATAGCCGATGTCGGCACAATGAAGGCAGACTTTGAAAAACTGCACAAACAACAATTTGGTTTTATATCTTCCAATAAAACATTGATCGTTGAAAAAATACATGTGGAAGCATATGGCGGCAGTGGGCAGGTGGGTTTTAAACCACCAGTTTTAACAACAAATAAGGCTATATCCCGGACAAAAATTTACCTTAGTGGCGCGTGGAAATCTGCTTCTGTAATTCACCGTGATGAATTAGGTACACAAATTAAACGGCTGACCGGCCCGGCCATCATCCGTGAAGAACATGGCACCAATTATCTCGAAAACGGATGGGCCGCCACTGTGGATGATAAACACAATCTGATCCTTGAAAGGATCAATCAGTTGGGTCAACCCCATGCCATCGGAACAGATGTTGACCCAGTCCAGCTTGAAATTTTTAATAACCTGTTTATGTCCATCGCCGAACAAATGGGTGCCGTCCTTGAAAATGTTGCCCACTCGGTCAATATGAAGGAACGGCTGGATTTTTCATGTGCACTTTTTGATAAAGATGGCAATCTGGTGGCTAACGCCCCGCACATGCCCGTGCATCTGGGCTCTATGGGTAAAAGCATACAGACGGTTTTTAAAAACCGTAAAGGCACCATTAAAAAAGGCGATGTTTATATGTTAAACGACCCTTATAATGGTGGAACTCACTTGCCGGATATTACGGTAATTTCGCCATGGTTTGATAAAAGTGGAAGTGAGCCGTCATTTTATGTTGCAACACGCGGACATCATGCCGATATCGGCGGCATTACACCCGGCTCAATGCCCCCTATGTCCAAAAATATTGCACAGGAAGGAATTTTATTTGACGACTTCCTGCTTGCCTCAAATGACAAATTCAATGAACTTGAGCTTAAAAAAATACTGACCTCTGGCGACTACCCGGCGCGCAATCCTGAACAGAATATTGCCGATTTGAAAGGACAGATTGCAGCTAATAATAAGGGGCTTCAGGAACTTGACCGTATCACAAAACATTATGGTATTGAAACCGTATCCGCTTATATGAAACATGTTCAGGATAATGCGGAAGAATCCGTTCGTCGTGTCATTCACAAATTGAATGATGCCGAATTTGACTACCCGCTTGATAATGGGGCTCATATCCGCGGCACAATCACAATTGATCAGAACAAAAGATCCGCAACAATTGATTTTAAAGGCACAAGCCCCGAACTTGATAATAATTTCAATGCGCCCCTTGCCATTTGTCATGCCGCCGTTCTCTATGTATTCAGGTGTCTTGTTGACGATGATATCCCGCTAAACCAGGGGTGTTTAAAACCGGTAAATATTATCGTGCCTGAAAAATGTTTTTTAAACCCGTCATACCCTCGTGCCGTTGTCGCCGGAAATGTGGAAACATCACAAGCCATCGTCAATGCACTCTTTCTTGCGCTTGGTGCGATGGCAGCATCACAGGGCACAATGAATAACTTCACATTTGGAAATGACGAATTTCAGTATTATGAAACCATCGCGGGAGGCATGGGTGCAACAGGCAGGAATAATGGCGCCAGCGCCATACAGACCCACATGACAAACAGCCGATTAACAGACCCTGAAATACTGGAATGGCGATATCCCGTTATCCTGAAAAAATTTAAAATAAGGGAAAATAGCGGCGGAAAAGGAAAGTTTAACGGTGGCAACGGAATTGAAAGACGCATCGAATTTCTACAGGATATGAAGGCCGCCATTCTATCAAATAACAGAAATATTGCACCAATGGGCCTAAACGGTGGCGGCGATGCTGCACGCGGTGAAAACTGGATCCAGCGGGCAAATGGTGAAATTGAAACGCTCGCCGGCTGCGCAGAAACAGACGTCAGAAAAGGGGACATTTTCATCATCAAAACCCCCGGTGGCGGGGGCTATGGCATTCCGTAAAAATATAAGCTAACCTTTGGATAAATGAATAAAATTGGGAGACATCAATGATCAAAAAATCGCTTTTTACCGGCATCATACTAGCGGGATTAACGTTTTCTGCACATGCCGCCGATAAATGGAAAATTATTTATGCGGGAACACTTCTTGCCGATGCACGGGAGGATATCAAAACAGAATAAAGTATAATTATCAAAAATAAAAATATTATCGGCGTGAGGGACGGTTATATAGCCGCATCGGATGTGGATGGTGCCATAGATCCAGAAATCATTGACCTTCGGAATCAATTTGTGATTCCGGGACTTATTGATGCCCACACACATATCCTTGGTCAGCAGGAAGTAAACAGCCGCGAAAAGCAAATCACCCGTTCATCACAATATTCAACGCTGATGGGGGTTGAATTTGGCATGCGCACTCTTCGTGCCGGTTTTACAACCATCAGAAATGTTGGCGCTGACCGTAACGCAATTTTTGCGTACCGCGATGCCGTTAATAATGATCTTACCATGGGTCCGCGTATTAAAGCAGCGGGACAGACAATTTCACCAACAGGTGGGCATGGCGATAGCGGCAACGGGTTTCGCGATGATATATTTGCCCATCCCCATTCCGGAATTTGCGATGGGGTCATGGAATGCCGGAAAGCGGTCAGAACCCAAATTAAATATGGTGCTGATCACATTAAATATGTGGCAACCGCCGGAGTACTAAGCCAAACCGCAACAGGTACCGGGCAGCAATTTACCGATGAAGAACAGGTCGCGCTTGTCCAAGCCGCCCATGCCATGGGCCGTAAAGTCGCTGCGCACGCGCATGGCCGCGTGGGCCTTGAAGCAGCCCTTCGCGCCGGTGTGGACAGTATCGAACATGGATCATATCTTGATGAAGGAACGGCGGATCTGTTTGTTGAAACGGGTGCTTATCTGGTACCAACGCTAATCGCGGGCTATACCGTTGAACGGATCGCAAAGGAACGGCCCGATTTCTTTATTCCTGCCGTGCGGCAAAAAGCACTGGAAGTCGGCCCGGTGATGAAAAACGCTCTGAAACTTGCCTATGACAAGGGTGTTAAAATTGCCTTTTGGACCGATGCGGGTGTTAATGATCACGGCACCAATGCTTATGAACTCGTGCTGATGAAGGAAGCCGGTATGCCGGAACAGGCCATATTAATTGCCGCAACCGTAAATGCGGCTGATCTTATGGATCTGACTAACGTCACCGGAACGATTGAGGCAGGTAAGGAAGCCGACATCATCGCAGCTGCCGCCAATCCGCTAGAAGATATCGGCACACTGATGAACCCGACATTCGTCATGGCGCGGGGAACACAGATCGATTTTGATGTACCGCGCCCGGCAGATTTATTCCCCTGGCCGGAAGGATACTAACACAAATAAAACGCCCCGGTGCAGCAAACTTGCAACCGGGGCGTATATCAACATAAATGGGCTTTTCTGTTGTTTTATGACTGTTTAGCAGTAAAACCTAAAATTAAGGCCAAATTATGCCGTAATTCTAATAAAGCTGAATTTTAAAACGGCCAAAGCGACCAGCCACTATCCAGATCATCTTCACAATTTTGCAGTTGTGCTGCATACTGCGCGGCATATCGGTCAACTTTTTTTGCCACATCAATCAACCATTTTTTCTTAAGATAAGTTTTTCTTTTAAAACCCCCATGCCCTTCATGATAGGCAAGATACTGATTATAGGCATCCCATTTTGAAATACCGAGTGTCCGCTGGCTGATGTTGCTGTACCAGCCGACAAAATCAGCCGCATCTTCGAACCGGTCACGGTCAGCGCCGTGGTTTCCTGTTTTTTCGCGGTACCAGTCCCAAGTTGCATCCTTGACCTGCGCATAACCGTAGGCCGATGATTTACGTCCCCAGGGGATCACCCATAACAAATAATTCCGTCCCGGCTTTGCATCATGCTTAAAGCCGCTTTCCTGTCTGATGATCGCAAGCTGTACGTGAATGGGCGTGCCATATTTTTCCCGCACGCGTTTGGTCGCCTTGTACCAGCCGCTTTTTTCATCAAGCATATCGCAGCTATTGGCCACATTTTTTGGCGGCGTCGTTGCGCACCCTGCAACCGCAGCAAGAACTACCGCTATGAGAATTTTACTTTTCATAACGTCTAAAGAACCAAAAGACATCATGTAAGTCAAGCTAAACAGGCAGCATGTCAAAATGATGGCGGAAGATGTTAGTCCACAAGCAGCTTGATCTGCGGTGTTCCCGTGGGTTCAATTGCTTCTTCCACCGGGTCTTCCGTTTCCATCTGGATTTTTTCAATCGTATCTATTTTAGAGGAAATTTTCCGTGATGATGTGCTGATCTGATCAATATCCTTTTCTGCTTGCCCGAAATGTTTTCTTAAACTTTCAACACGGTCATCAAGGCGTTCAACATCATCGATTAACGTCGTTACGTGTTTCTGAATAATCCCGGCCTGTTCACGCATGCGCGCGTCTTTAAGAACGGCACGAACCGTATTCAATGTTGCCATCAATGTGGTAGGGCTTACGATCCAGACCTTGGCACGGTAAGATTTTTCAACCACATCACTGTAATTTGCATGAAGTTCTGCATAAACGGCCTCACTGGGCAGAAACATGAGCGCGGATTCAGCGGTTACACCGGGGATGATATAGCGCTCTGCAATATCCTTTACATGTTTTTGAATATCCGCTTTAAACAGGCTTTGTGCTTTTTTAAAGTCTGCTTCATTTTCCGCATTATGAAGCCGGTGATAACTTTCCAGCGGAAATTTGGCATCAACAACAATTGACCCCGGCGGGTTAGGAAGTTTGATCAGGCAATCAGCACGACGGCCATTTTCAAGGGGTGCCTGAAATTCATAGGCACTGGGTGGCAAAATACCGGATACAAGATCATTAAGCTGAATTTCGCCGAATGCGCCGCGCGCCTGTTTATTGGATAAAATATCCTGAAGCCCAACCATTTGCCCGGAAAGGTCAGTAATATTTTTCTGTGCCTGATCAATAACGGCCAGCCGTTCCTGTAATGCGGATAATGATGCCCCGGTTTTTTCACGGGTTTGTTCAAGGCTGTCACCAACGCGTTTTCCCACAGCATCAAGCCGTTCATTCATGGTGCGTTTGATTTCTTCCTGTGCGCGGGCATTCAGTTCCGTCATCTGCTGAATGCGCCCTTCCAGTGATGCATTTGCCTGCATAATTTTAAAAAGCTGTTCCTGATATTCAGCAGACACTGCCGAACGGTCAGATTTATCAGTTTTCGCGCGAACTGCCATAAGAATAATAAGCGACAGTAATAAAAATCCTATCGCCCCCATACCAATCAGTATCATCAACGTCTGATCAAGTTCCACGTGATATTCACTCCTTATCTTCTTGACCTTGCAACCAACACATATTACCTACCATTTGAAAGATTAAAAGGATAAGATAAAAAAATTATGGCCGTTTTACCAATTGTAACAGTACCTGACCCGCTTCTTAAAAAGATTTCCAAGCCTGTCGACAAGGTGGATGACAAGCTGCGGTCTTTTATGAATGACATGCTTGAAACAATGTATGCCGCACCGGGTATCGGGCTTGCGGCGGTTCAGGTCGGCAAACTTTTGCGTATTTTGGTAATCGACATCGCGCGGGACGGCGAAGACCCGAACCCGATGTATTTTATCAATCCTGAAATCACATGGATATCAGAGGAACTCAATACCTATAACGAAGGTTGCCTGTCGATCCCCGAACAATATGCGGATATTGAACGCCCGGCTGAATGCAAAATCAAATTTCTGGATTATGACGGTAATGAACAGCATATTCACGCGGACGGTCTGCTTGCCACATGTGTGCAGCACGAAATGGATCATCTGAATGGTATTGTATTTATTGATTATCTTTCTAAAATCAAAAGAAGCATCTATGTGCGTAAGGTAAAGAAGCTTGTTAAAGAAAAAGAAGCGTAAGGACAGCTCATGCGCGTCATTTTCATGGGAACACCTGATTTTTCTGTCGCGGCACTAAAAGCACTTTTAAACGCGGGCCACGATGTGGTTGCCGTGTACACACAACCGCCCAGACCTGCGGGACGCGGCAAAAAGGATCGCCCTTCCCCCGTTCATCAGTTTGCCTTGGAAAATGGACTTGAAGTCCGCCATCCGAACAATTTTAAAAATCAAAAAGATATTGATGATTTTACGGGTTCAGTAGCCGATGTCGCCGTTGTGATTGCATACGGTCTACTTTTACCGCAAATGATACTTGATGCACCAAAATATGGATGCCTGAATATTCACGCATCCCTGCTGCCGCGCTGGCGCGGTGCGGCCCCCATTCACCGTGCCATTATGGCTGGCGACAAGGAAACGGGCATTGGCATCATGCAAATGGAAGCGGGGCTTGATACCGGGCCGGTTCTTCTTGAAAAACGTATTTCCATAGATGCGGATGATACCACCGGATCGCTGCATAATAAACTGAGTATATTGGGCGCAAAAGCAATCGCCGAAGCACTTGATAACCTTGACACCCTGCGGCCAACACCCCAATCAGACGATGGCATTACATACGCCAATAAAATTGACAAATCGGAAGCGCACATTGACTGGAACAAAAATGCTGAAACGGTAAAAAACCATATTCATGGGCTTTCCCCTTTTCCCGGTGCATGGACAATGATAAATAATGAACGGTTAAAAATTCTGACCGTAAAAATGGATAACAAGACAGGGACAGCTGGCACTAAAATCGATGAGCCACTTGTCATCGCCTGCCAAGATAAATCCTTATCTGTTGTAAGTGCCCAGCGTGCCGGAAAAGGCCCGATGAATATCGATGACCTTGTGCGCGGATTTGACATTAAGGACGGATCGGTTTTTTCATGAACACCCTTAATCGTTTTAAACTTACTATCGAATATGATGGCACCGATTACCGTGGATGGCAGCATCAGGATAATGCTCCAAGCATTCAGGAAGAACTTGAAAAAGCCGCCTATAATTTCTGTCAGACATCATGTCGTTTCCATGCGGCGGGGCGCACCGATGCCGGCGTTCATGCAAAAGGAATGGTCGCCCATGTGGATATTCCCCGTGATGTTGAAGCATACAAAGTCATGGATGCACTGAATTACTATTTGAAAGAGGTTCCAATTTCGATTTTGGCCTCAGAAAAAGTAAGCAATGAATTTCACGCACGCTTCTCCGCAAAAAAACGCTACTATCGTTACCATATTATCAACAGGCGCGCGAAACTGAGCCTTCAAAAAGGAAAAGCCTGGCAGATCAAGGAAGAACTGGATGCGGGCGCAATGCATGACGCCGCACAGGTTCTGATCGGCAAGCATGACTTTACCACATTCCGCAGCGTACAGTGCCAGTCAAATTCACCCGTCAAAACACTTGAAAAACTATCCGTTTCAAGAGACGGCGAAAACATTTTTGTGGATACATCCGCCATTTCCTATCTGCACCATCAGGTGCGCTCTATGGTGGGATGCCTTTATTATGTCGGATGTGATAAATGGACAAAGGCGGATTTAAAAAACGCGCTCGAAGCAGCCGATCGAAATGCCCTTGGCTTTAATGCCCCACCAGACGGGTTATATTTTATGCGGGTGGATTACTAGCGACTTCGCTTACATAGGCAAATGTCTCAGGATCGAGAAATCTCAATAAAAATGCACGGTATGTATAAACAAAAACAACTTCAAAAATTAACACACCAAAAGCTAAACCTCCGCTTATGCGAAGTGATTTTTTGAACATAAACCAGCCAACATAGCCCCCAAGATAAATTCTTATTGCAATAATCACAGGTGCTACCATAGTGGAGGTGGGAATCATTGTGATCAGCAGTAGTGTAAGAATTTCAATAATATTAAATGCCACAACAGAAAGCCAGTTGTAAGCAATTACCATTGACGCATAATGCTCATCAATTTTCATAAATTTAGTAAAATGATACATAACAAAAGCAGTTAGTGGTAAAGCCGTAATGTAATATATTGCACTGGAGAATAATGGCTGTGGGACTTCTGCACCTTGCGTATAAAAAATATTCAATACAAAAACCGGAATGATCAGCGCAATTGCCCAGAAGCTTTTCCAGAAACCGTCTGATGTAAGATCAAAATATTCCATTGCACGGGGATTGATCTGCACCAATTTCCATGCGGCCGATAAAGAATATATAATATAATTCGGCAGGGATATTTGCTTTTCATCGGACATGTTATTCTTTGACCTTGAAATATTCTTTCAGCATCTGGCTGTAAATATCCCTTAGTAACAAAAGATCATCTACTGCCACACATTCATTAACCTTGTGAATTGTTTTATTAATAAGACCAAATTCGGCAACGGGACAGTAATTTTTTATAAATCTTGCGTCCGATGTGCCACCCGATGTGCTAAGTTCGACGTTACGGCCCGTTATCTTTTTCACTGATTTTCGTATCAGTTCTGTAAATGGCCCTTGTTCCGTAAGAAATGCATCACCCGAAAGATTAACATTCAGCGTATAATCGCCACCGGCGCTTTTACATATATCCGTTATCCAGTTAATAAGTCCGTCTGCCGTATGTTCATTATTAAAGCGAATATTGAATTTTGCGCTGGCATCCATCGGAATGACATTGCTGGTCTTATTACCAACATCAATGGTGACGATTTCAAGGTTGCTTGGCTCGAAATGACTGTTACCATAATCCAATTCGGCGCGCACAAGTTTATCAAGAATTTTGATCAGCCTTGGTATCGGATTATCCGCCAGATGCGGGTATGCCACATGCCCCTGCGTACCATGGACGGTAAGTTCACCATTAAGACTGCCACGGCGACCGATTTTTGCCATATCACCGATTTCATCTACATTGGTAGGCTCCCCCACAATACAAACATCGGGAATTTCATTTTTATTCTTAAGCCATTCAAGCATTTTAACAGTCCCATTTATTGCCGGGCCTTCCTCATCCCCGGTTATCAACAGGCTTATTGACCCTCTAAAATCGCCAAGTGAAGACACCGCCGCCACAAAGGCCGCAATGCCACCCTTCATATCGCTGGTACCGCGGCCATAAATTATGCCCTCGTCTATTTCCGCTTTAAACGGCGGAAAATCCCAATCTGCCGCATCACCTGCAGGCACAACGTCCGTGTGTCCCGCATAACAGAAATGGGGTGCTTCACTTCCCAGACGCGCATATAGATTATCCACATCTGCCGTGCCCCGCTCACTGAATGGAAGGCGGGTACATTTGAATCCCAATCCTTCAAGTTCTTTTTGAAGTATATCGTGCGCACCTGCATTTTTCGGTGTAACACTCTGGCAGCGAACCAGCTTTTGCGTCAGTTCTACCGGGTCAGTTATCATTTTCTTTCTCTATCGCTAATCACGCAGAAGATCATTGATTGATGTTTTGGAACGTGTTCGTTCATCAACCCGCTTAACGATGATCGCCGCATATAAATTTGGCCCGGGTGTTCCGTCCGCCATTGGCTTACCCGGAAGTGTACCAGGCACCACAACACTATAAGCAGGCACACGACCCATAAATATTTCACCACTTTCCCGGTCAACGATTTTTGTCGACGCACCAATAAAAACACCCATACTCAGCACGGCACCTTCTTCAACAACCACTCCTTCGGCAACTTCCGATCTGGCACCAATGAAACAATTATCTTCAATAATAACAGGGCCCGCCTGAAGCGGTTCAAGCACCCCGCCAATACCGACACCACCTGAAATATGAACATTCTTACCGATTTGCGCACATGATCCAACAGTGGCCCACGTATCAATCATTGACCCTTTGTCCACATAGGCCCCCAAATTCACAAAAGACGGCATCAAAACAACATTTGGCGCGATGTAAGCGGAATGGCGCACGATCGCCGATGGCACGGCTCTAAACCCTGCTTCATCAAACCTGCTTTGATTCCAGCCTTCAAATTTTGACGGAACCTTGTCATACCAGCTGCTGTCTTTACCGGGTCCACCCGGAATTTTTACCATGCCATTTAGACGAAAGGATAAAAGCACAGCCTTTTTTAGCCATTGATGTACTTCCCAGCCATTTTCACGTTTCGAAGCTACCCGGACTTTTCCGCTATCAAGCATATTCAGCGCAGTTTGAACCGCATCTCTGATTTCACCGGAAGTCTTTGTGTTCAGCGTATCTCTTACTTCCCATGCCTGATCTATGATTTCCATCAATGCCTGATCTTGCATATTTCATTCCTTTTAAACTTAAATTTATTGAGCAGACCATATCGTCTAAAAGTAGTCTGTCAAGCGATTATAAATTCTGTGTAAGGTAGCCTAACCAGCCTGATAAATCAGTCGTAATATGATCGATCTTTTCATGATCCAGTCCTTTTGTTGACCAGTCTGTTTCTGTCCTGACCCATACGGTCCTCATGCCCAGTTCTGATGCCGGATTAAGATTACATGCAATATCTTCAAACATTATGGCGTGATTGGGGTCAATTTGAAACTTTTCAATCATTTTATGATAACTTCTGATATCCGGTTTGGGATTGAAATCCGCATCGTGAATATCAAAGAAATCCTTAAAACATCCATTAAGACCTATCTGATCCAACACGTTCATGGCGTAATCTGTTGATGCATTTGTATAAATAAACTTTTCCCCCGGCAGTTTATTAATAGATTTTCTTAATTCCGGATCTTTATTTAATCCGGAAAAATCAACATTATGAACGAAATCCAAATAGCCGTATGGATCAATATTATGTTCGCTCATCAACCCACGCAGTGTCGTTCCATGATGGGTGAAATATTGCTTTTGCCTTTTTTTTGCTTCTTCATAGGAAACATCAAATTTTTCCTGAATATAAAGCCCCATTTTATGATCCACTTGACTAAACAGATTTACTTCGTGCGGGTACAAAGTGTTATCAAGGTCGAAAACCCAGTATTTATAATCGTATGGATCTATTTCTTTTTCAGTAGTTTTATCAAGCATGGAACGGCCAATTTATTAGATGTGTAAACCAAATATTAATACTAAATCACTACATTCATTTCTATTAGATTTTTAGAAAGTATTAGTAACATTTTTTACCAATTTGGGCACCATGGACAGTAATATTGCACGCATTCTCACAAATACCCCAGATGCTGGTCATAAATCAGTATCAACGCCTTCAGACGATAAAATTTTGTTATCTGCCGATCTTAAAGAAATTATCGCGGCTACAACTGTCACCGGTGCCCTTGAAGCAATAGCCAAAATAAGCCAGCTTAGCGGCGATGTATGCGAAGCCATAGCATCAACCCTTGAAATTCCTGCTGTTGCTAAACTTCTTGCCAATGAAAATGCGCAGATCCGTGAAGAAACATTAGATAGCATTATTACTTAAGCACAGGAAAGCCACATTGAAGTCTGGCATGAACCACTTGTTAAACGACCTAACCTTTCCATGCGTGCGATGAAGCGTATTGCTACTTTTGTAGCATCATCCCTTGTCGATACTATGATATCGCTTAATCATCTTGAACCTGAGCAGGGAGAAGAACTGCTTAGACGCGTAAGAGACAGGATAAGTGAACGCGAGCCGGAAATAAACGATGACAGAACCATCGCAGAACAAGCGGCAGATCTCTATAATCGCGGGATTATTGATGATGAATTTATCCAGAACGCTATTAAAAACAAACAACGGGCACTTGTTATTCATTCATTAGCGCTGCTATCTGACATTCCCGAGAAATCAGTGAAAACCATACTGAGCAAGAAAAAAGGATCACTTGTGGTTGCACTTGCCTGGAAGGCAGATTTAAGTATGCGAACAGCGCTTCAAATGCAAAATGATGTAGCACATGTAGCTAAACCTGATTTTGTCAATACTAAGAACGGTATCGATTATCCAATGAGCGCGGATCAGATGGAATATGAAATAGCACTTTATGAGTAACCAAAATTACCAGCAACTTCTTTTTTAAAGTCGCTTAAAACCATCTGAATTTTTTGAATATATAAATTTGCACAGCTACAACCCCGGCAAGCAAAATACAGAATATCCAGAACGCTTCCATATTATCCGCACCCGGAATACCCCCAACATTTATACCAAGCAGTCCTGTCAGAAATCCAAGCGGCAGGAAAATAGCAGCAATGACAGATAATATGTACATATTCTTATTAAGTCTGTCAGAGAGTATATTCGCAAGCTCATCTTTAACAATTTGTGCACGCTCCCTGATGGCATCCAGATCTTCGACATATCTTAGAACCCGGTCATAATTTTCCTGTAAATGCCTTTTGGATGCTGAATTCAGCCAGGGAAGTTCTGAACTTCGCAAATGCCCGATAGTATCTTTCTGTGGTGCCATATAACGTCTAAGAATTATTGTCTTTTTCCTGATATCGATAATACTTTCCCTTAATGACTGATCGGCATTTTCGAGTATTTTTTGCTCAACCGCATCTGTCCTGTCATCAAGCCCTAAAATTACCGGCTCAATACGTTCAAATAATCTTGAAATTAGCATCGTTATAAACTCACCAGCGTTACTAGGGCCTTTACCGGTTTCAATCCTGTCACACATATCAATCACAGCCTTTAACTGTCGGCGTTGCACACTTATAATCCGGTGTTTATCAATCCAGAGACGAATAGAAACCATATCTTCCGGGGATGCATTTTCATTCAGGTTAACACCCCTGAGTATTATAATAGCCCCATCCCCAATTTCAGTTACACGCGGTCTGGTTTCTTCTGCCAGAAGTGCTTCAACAACAAACGGATCAAGATAGGAAAGCTCATTTTCCAGCCATTCCCGCGAGGCACTTTTATTTGCATTCAGATGAACCCAGGCAAGTTGATCCTGTTTCAGCTTCTTGCTGGCCAATTTTACATCATCTATCGGTACACCACCGCCTTTACCATCAAACTCAAATGCATGTATAAGCGGTGAACTCATTTCAAATCACCAATATTTTTTATATGCACATCTCTTTGCGGGAATGGTATTTGAATATTGTTCGCTTCAAATTTGTCCCAGATCGCGAAAAGCACATCGCTTTTTGGCTTTTTTCGCCCCTCGCTAATATTGTCGACCCAAAAATATAAAGTAAACATTACTGCACTTTCGCCATATTCCTCAAGGAAGCAATCTGCCTGCTGTTTTTTACTACATTTCGGATGCTCTAAGGCCGCCTCCAATATCAAGTCATGGGCTTTTTTAATATCGCAGCCATAAGAAACTCCAACACTTATGTCAATACGGCCAAGTGTATTTGTATAGGTCCAGTTTGTTATTCTGTTTGTTATAAAATCTTCGTTCGGAACCATGATTTCCCGATTTTCGAATGTTTCGATAAGTGTATACCTCGCACCGGTATGCCTGACAAAACCAGACGTTCCATCTTCAAGTTCGATAAGATCATCCTCAACTATTGTTTTTTCAAATAACAGAATAATCCCGCTTATAAAGTTGGACGCAATCTTCTGAAGACCTATACCAACACCTATACCGATCGCGCCGCTGAAAATGGCAAGTCCGGTAAGATCAATTTCCAGCAAGTCAAGAGCGACAAGAAAAGCAACAAAATATATAAGTATTTGTAATGCTTTTATCATTAGCGCTTTGTTGCTTGCTTTTATATTCTGAATTTCTTTAAGGCGGGCCTCGCCAAAATCAGCCGTAATTGCAGCAAGCCAGAATAACAAAATGATAATAACAGCAGCCTTTACGATCATATATATAGTGAACCGCGTTTCACCAACCTGAAAAGAGGCCGCATCTGAACTCAAAAACTGCTGAACCGGTATCAAATAACCAAGAAAACCCAAAACAAGAAAACCGACAACCACCAAAACAACTAACATTTTGGCAATCCATGTTTTTGGCTTCAATAAAGACTTCCACATTATATTTAAATCCTGATTAAATATCCGAGCCTGTCATCTATATTACTTTATAGATCAACTTCATGATAGAAAACCAGCATATATTAAGGAAGCTCAATTTAAAAATTAAAATCTATTTCTGGATCAGTGTACCGGCACCATGTTCAGTAAATAGTTCAAGCAGTAACGCATGTTCAACCCGCCCATCAATGATTACCGATGCGCCGACATCCTCATGAATAGCGCGAATGCAGGTCTCCACTTTCGGGATCATCCCACCCTGAATGGTGCCGTCAGCAATCAGTGCCGTTGCCTGATCCTCATTCATATCCGCAATCAGATTTTTATCCTTGTCTAAAACGCCAACCACATCGGTAAGAAGAAGCAAACGCTCTGCCTTGAGCGCACCCGCAATGGCGCCAGCCATCGTATCTGCATTGATGTTATAAGTTTCACCATTCTCACCAAGACCAATAGGTGCAATAACAGGGATCACATCAGATTTTTCAAAAGTGCGTAAAAAATCGGCATTAACATGCTTGGGATGACCAACAAAACCCAGATCGAGAATTTGTTCAATATGACTGTCCGGATCCTTGCGCGTTCTTTTGAGGGGTTCGGCAATAACAAGACCACTGTCTTTCCCGGAAAGTCCCACAGCTTTACCACCAATTTTATTAATGGCACCAACAATGGATTTATTGATACTACCGGAAAGCACCATTTCTACAACTTCAACAGTCGCTTTATCAGTGACCCGAAGACCATCAACAAATGAACTTTCTATCTTCAGCCGTTCCAGCATTTTACCAATCTGTGGGCCGCCCCCATGAACCACAATGGGGTTCATCCCTACCTGTTTCATAAGTACAATATCACGGGCAAAATCCTCAGCCAGTGCTTCATCCACCATGGCATGACCACCATACTTTATGACAAATGACTTACCCGCATGGCGACGCATAAATGGCAGCGCCTCTGTAAGTGTTCGTGCTTTTCTAAGCAGGGTATCTTTATCAATTTCACCGGCCATCTTAAGTTCCTATACCATTGCAGCAATCTGTGCTCGAAGTTCATCAAGACCATATCCCTTCATTGAACTTGTAATCAACACTTTTGGATGAGCCGCGACATTTTTGGCGATATCTTTTTCAGTTTTACGGATTAATTTTTCTTGCTCTCCCAGTTTCACTTTATCTGATTTGGTCAGCACAATCTGATAAGAAACGGCCGTTTCATCTAGCATGGTCATAAGTTCACGGTCACTATCCTTAAGACCATGGCGTCCGTCAACCAGAACAAATACACGCCGAAGGTTTGGGCGTCCGCGAAGATAATCCCGCATCAGCTTTACCCATTCTTTAACCAGTTTTTTTGAAACTTTGGCATAGCCATAACCGGGAAGGTCAACCACATATAATCCTTTATCCCGATGCTCTCCAAGAAAAAAGAAATTAAGTTGCTGTGTACGCCCCGGCGTATTTGACGTACGCGCAAGACCATTTCGCCCTGTTAGCGCATTAAGCAGACTTGATTTACCCACATTGGAACGTCCCGCAAAAGCAACTTCGACAGCATCCGGGGCTGGAAGCTGCGATAAAGATGCAGCACCTAGTAAAAATTCACACTTTTCACGAAAAAGTAGGCGACCTTTTTCAAAAAATTCTGCCTGCTCATCAGGTATTTTATCATTATCAGCCAAATGTTTAACCCTCTTTGGCGGCTACCTTACGCATAATAATCCATTGCTGTATTATGGTCAGAATATTGTTCCACGTCCAATAAATAACCAGTCCCACTGAAAATCCGGCTAGGATGAAGGTAAAAATTATCGGCATAAAGGCGAAAACTTTCTGCTGCACCGGATCGGCAGGTGGTGGGTTTAATTTTTGCTGAAAATACATCGTCAGCCCCATAAATACAGGCAAAATACCAATTGCTAGAAAACCTGTTGGCTCCCAGGGAATTAACCCGAACAGATTGGTAACAAGCAAGGGGTCCGGCGCGCTCAAATCCTTAATCCAGCCATAAAATGGTGCCTGACGCATATCAATGGTAACGTAAAGCACTTTATATAGCGAAAAGAATATCGGTATTTGTATCAGTATGGGAAGACAGCTTGCAAGCGGATTGACCTTTTCCCTTTTATAAATTTCCATGGTTTCCTGCTGCATTTTTGCACGGTCCTCACCGTATTTTTCCTTAAGTTCCTGCATTTTTGGCTGTAGTCTCTTCATGCGCGCCATGGATTCGTACTGCTTATTTGCCATTGGAAACAGTATCAGCTTAATAACTACAGTTAATAAAAGAATGGAAATTCCAAAGTTACCGACAACACCGTAGAAGAAATGAAGGCCGATATAAATCGGTTTGGTAATAAAATAAAACCATCCCCAGTCAATGGCATAATCAAACATGCGGACGCTTTCTACTTCCGTGTAATGGTCAAGTAGGGCAACTTCCTTAGCACCCGCAAAAAAACGTGCTGTTTTTTCAGCCGTCGCACCTGGCGCAATTGAAACGCCATTTGTCGCGAAATTCACATGGAACTGCTCACCCCCATTTTGCGTTGTTCTGAAAACATTGGTAGCAAAATTCTGTGTCTGGTCTGGTATTACGGCAACCAGCCATTCTTTATCCGTAATGCCGGCCCATCCGCCGTCTGAAACTTGATCACGCGGATATTCATCATCTTCCAGGTCTTTGTAGCTTATTTCTTCTTTACCATCCGTGCCGACACGAATTGGACCTTCATGCAGGATAAATAAAGGTGGTTGATCACTGCGCCCTGAACGGTACACGCGTCCATATGTTGCCGCCCCCACGGTCACATCACTATTATTTTGGATTTGTTGGGTAATGGTAAACATATAATCCTGATCAAGCGCGACCGTACGGGTAAACAAAAGTCCTTCGCCGTTATCCCAGGTAAAGACAACACTGTCATTTGCCCCAAGATTTGATTTATTCGCTGACCAGACAGAATTTGCATCCGGCATTTTTGCGTCGCTGATCCAGCCAAATTCCCCAAAATACGCTTTTGCCGATTCAGAAGGATTTAATAGGGTAACGATCGGCGAATTCGGCTCTACTGTTTCATGGTATTTTTTTAATGAAAGGTCATCAAACCGAAGTCCTTTTAGACTTATGGATCCCACAAGTTTTTCATTATCAATCATCACATTTGTGCGTGATCCGATAACATCACCCCGCGCTGCTGAAAATTCATTTACTACAGGCGCTGCCATCCCGGGTATCCCCCCACCAGAATCCATTGAACCCGCGGCACTGCTGGGGACACCTATATCACCACCTGATACTGTTACATCAACATTTTCAGATATTGACGTATCTTCCTGCGGCGGCGGGGTCATGCCAAAGAAAAACTCCCATCCAAAAAGGATGATCATGGTCAGGACTATCGCCAGAATAAAATTACGGTTTTCTTCCATTATACTTCTCTAATTTTTGCTGCTTAACTCAGCGTGACAATTACATTCTTCCGGTTTATTTTTCACTGGCACCGGATCATAACCACAATCCCCCCAGGGATGGCACCTTAAAATTCTTCTTGCACCCAACCATGTTCCTTTAAGAGGCCCATGAATATCAATCGCTTCCATGGCATAGGATGAGCAGGTCGGCAAATACCTGCATTTTGGCCCCAGCAACGGCGAAATGACATACTTATAGACAGTGATCATCCCTTTCAAGACATAAGAGAGCACGACACTAAAATATTTAAAGGCTTTGCTAATAATCAATTATTCCCGCTCCCGCTTTTCACTGCAGATTTATGTAGTCTTTTTAAAGCCCATTTCAAGTCACGAATCAATTCATTAAATGACAGATCCGCTACTTCCTTTCTGGCAATGATCACATAATCATGTTTTTTCCGTGCCGAAGCGGCCATTACATGCTTTACGACTTCACGCATTCTTCGCTTGGCACGGTTGCGCTGCACAGCATTGCCTACTTTCTTACTGGCAGTAAAACCTACGCGGATGATATTGTCATCATTTTCTGGTTGTAAACATGTTTGAACAACCATCGCCGGCGTTACCCATTTCTGGTTCGCAGTTGCAACACTTAAAAAATCATTTCTTTTTTTAAGTGTTTCGATTTTTAATCCTTTATTTTCAATTACTTGCATCATTGTAATTGGTCCACAAAAAAACCGGTCGCTTTATTCTGAGACCGGCTTTCAAAATCGTGCTATCACGCGTATCAGTTACTTATGCTGATAGGCGTTTACGTCCTTTCGCGCGGCGGGCAGCAAGAACACGTCTTCCACCAACTGTCGCAGAGCGCGAACGAAAACCATGGCGGCGTTTACGAACCAGAGCACTTGGTTGATATGTACGTTTCACTGGACTTCTCCAACTGCCATAAAGGCGATTTATTTAAAATTTACAACAGACTCAAATGTCTGATATTGCGTATGAAGTGCGGTGTATAATGGGTATGTTTATATAAGTCAATGGCATATGCTGCTATTTTTTAATAATTTCAGTATTCTTCGAAGGTCAAAAAATGCACAGCTTCATACTTCCATGAATGGAATTTATTTCTTTTCTTTCCTATAGTTCAATATGTTGATTTCGGATAAGCTAAAATAAAACAATAAAACAAAAAGAAAGCATATAAAAATGGATATCAAACGCTTTGTCCCTATAGCGATACTAATGGTTGGTCTTGCTATGGCGTTATATTTCGACATCCATAAACTTCTTTCATTCGATGTTATCGGTGATAATTACAGTATTCTTAAAGGTTATATAGATAATCAGTATATACTTAGTCTTCTTCTTTTCTCATTGGTATATATTCTCACTGTTGCCCTTTCTATCCCGGGAGCATCAATTCTTTCTGTATTATTTGGTGCGCTTCTGGGAACTTTTATTGCTGGCATTCTCATTGTCGTATCAGCGACCATTGGCGCTACAATAATTTTTCTTGCCGCCAAATATGCCTTCCACGATTCATTAAAAAAACGGGCTGGACCTTGGCTTACAAAAATGCAGACAGGTTTTAATAAAAATGCCTTCAGTTACATGATGTTTCTTAGGCTTGTCCCCGCATTTCCGTTCTTCGTTGTTAATGTTGTCCCCGCTTTTCTTGGCGTCAGCCTTCCTGTTTATATCATAACCACGTTTATCGGAATTATCCCCGGCACTTTCGTATATGCCAGTATCGGTAGCGGGATTGGTTATATTATTGAGCAAGGCAGAACACCGAACCTCTCCGTGTTATCATCACCGGAAGTATTATTACCTTTGGCCGCACTTGGCTTTCTTGCCCTTATACCGGCTGCTTATAAGAAAATTAAAGGAAACAAGCCATCATGAGCGACATTATCAATGCTGACATTTGTATCATAGGGGCCGGTAGTGGGGGCCTGAGTGTTGCGGCCGGTGCCAGTCAGCTTGGAAAAAAAACTGTCCTGGTAGAAGGTGGCAAAATGGGTGGTGACTGCCTGAATTATGGCTGCGTCCCTTCAAAAGCACTTCTTGCGGCGGGGAATGCTGCGGAACATATGAGAAACCCTGTAAAATTTGGTATCGCACCACGTGAGCCGGATATTAATTTTAGTGAAGTACACGATCATGTTCATGATGTAATTGCAGGCATTGCACCACATGATTCAGTTGAAAGGTTTGAAGGTCTTGGTGTTCAGGTTATTCAGGAATACGGCACTTTTGAGAATGCAAAAACCCTTCGTGCAGGTAGCAAGCTCGTAAAAGCAAAAAGATTTGTAATTGCAACTGGTTCTTCACCTAGCGTCCCTCCGATCCCTGGTCTTCCCGACGTACCTTACCTGACAAACGAGACAATATTTAATTTAAAGCAGGCACCGGAACATCTTATTATCATTGGTGGAGGACCAATTGGATTTGAAATGGCACAGGCACACCGAAGACTTGGTTGCGATGTTACCGTTCTGGCCCTTAAATTTATGGAAAATGATGATCTTGAGCTGGTTAAAATCCTGTTTGAGAATCTATCCGGCGCAGGCATATCATTAAAAGAAAATATTGCTATCAAAAAAATATCGCAGGACGACCAGACAATAAATGTTGAAATTGATGGTGAAACAATTAGGGGTTCGCACCTTCTTGTTGCAACAGGACGCAAACCAAATACCGAAAAACTGACACTTGAAAAAGCGGGTGTTGAATATACCCGTGCCGGCATCACTGTCGGTGCTGATCTTAGAACCAGCAATAAATCCATCTATGCAATTGGTGATGTTACTGGCGGGCCCGGCTTTACCCATAAAGCAGGGTATGATGCCGGTATCATAATTCGGCGTATCGTTTTTGGCATGTTCTGGGCAAAGGCAAATTATAAGGCATTACCACATGCAACCTATACGGATCCCGCACTGGCAAGTGTAGGATTAAGTGAAGCAGAAGCACAAAAAAAATACAGTGATATAAAAATTCTGCGCTGGTCCTATAAAGATAATGACCGCGCGCAGGCAATGCGTAACACTACAGGGTTGGTCAAAATCATCACAACAAAAAAAGGCCATATTCTTGGCGCATCTATTGTTGGAAAGTCGGCTGATGAATTGCTTGCACCATGGATTCTGGCAATTAATCAGGGCCTTAAAATAAGTGCTATGGCAAATCTTATAAGTCCATACCCGACGTTGGGTGAAATTAACAAAAGAGCGGCGTCAAGCTTCTATACCGCGTCATTATTTAGTGATAAAACACGAAGACTGGTAAAATTCCTGTCTTGGCTTGGATGATTATATGTTGGGGAACTTTAAGAAAATATCAATTGAGAAAAGCCTTTCAACAAGATTGCTTTTGCTTACCATTTTTTCAGTTCTCACTGTTGAAATATTCTTTTATGTGCCATCGATCGCCAATTTCCGCCTGACCTGGATAGAACAGAAACTTGCCGAAGCAAACATTGCAATTATGGTCGTTGAAGCTACACCGGATTTTATGGTCAGCAGGTTGCTTACCGATCAGCTTCTTGCTTCATCCGAAAATTATTCAATCATTCGCCAGTTTCCTGATGGCGGACAACAGGCACTCATGCATATTGATCCATTCGAAATATCAAAACAGGTCGATATAAGAACCGTGTCCTGGCTACAGTCGATCAAAGATGCATTGGGCACGATGATTAATATGAACAGGACAGGGTTTCTGATTGAAGCAAGAGCTAATGCCGTTGGTGAAGAAAGTGAAGAAATAATAATCGTGTTTGATGAGCATCTCCTTTGTGCAGATATGCTGGATTACTCTCTGAATATCCTTATTATTTCCATTATTATTTCCGTTTTTGTAGGTATATTTCTTTATTACAATCTGTCGCGTCAACTGGTGCTTCCGGTTGAAAAAATAACCGGAAATCTAATCGCATTTCGTAATGCACCCGAAGATATGACAAAGCGGTTCGAGCCTGATAACCGTAAGGATGAAATTGGTGTTGTCATGCGCGAGCTGGCGATAATGCAAGACGAAGTTAGAAGAGCACTGAACCAGAGGATCATCAATAGTGCTTAAATGATCCGATTTTCCGCGTTTTAATGAATTTATGCCAAAACGCCGTTCAAACCATCGGTGAAAGTGGAAATATCACTATCTCGAGCATACAAAGCGATGATCAAATCACAATCGACATATTCGATGATGCCCTTGGCATACCTGACAAAATCAGGGAAAACCTGTTTCAGCCATTTAAAACTGGAAGCAGCGGCGAAACCGGCCTTGGTCTTGCCATATCAAAGGAAATAATCACCGCACATGGTGGTGCACTTGATCTTCTTGAAAGCAGTCCGAACGGAAGCACATTCAGAATAGTGCTGCCAATTCATCATTAAAAATTTTTAATCCGGGTAAATACTGTCTGAATGGTCCGTGGGATGCGGGGTCGCGGTCAGCACCGTCACACCATTTGGTGCAATAAAACGGTGCCATAGCCCTTTTGGAACAACCGTTACCATACCGCCTTTAAGTTTCAATATTTCTTCCCCATCCGGTGTAAGAATAATGAGTTCGGATTCACCTTTTAAAATATGAACAAGCTCGTCCCCGGCGGTATGTCTTTCCCAAGGGCTTTCCCCGCTGAAGCTGCCGGTAAATACCCCGCCTCTATCAAATGGTGCAAGCATCGCGAAGGCGGCATCTGATTTTTCATCGCTCGTATTAGCCGTGCGCCCTTTAAGCGGGGTCAGTTTTGAAAGTTCTTTTTCAATATCAGCGGACTTAATTATACTCACTGTGCAACATATCCTTCCCGGCGTGGGTCCGCTCCACCTTCAAGTGATCTTGTGCCATCTTGTTGGTACCTTAACCGAATACCATGTAGCCCGCTCATCAGGGTGACAACTTCCACATCATGACCAAGGGCTTTTAACGGTTCAACCAGCTGTTCAGCGTCGGTCCCTTCTTCAATAAGGGCGGGGCCATTGCGGCTAAGCACATGAGGGGCACTTATGGCCGCCTGCATATCCATATTCCAGTCAAGAACATTGATCACCGTTTGCGTTACATAATTGATAATACTTGCGCCGCCGGGCGAGCCAATAATTAGCACCGGTTTATTCTGCTGATCAAATATAATAGTTGGGGTCTGCGAACTCATGGGGCGCTTTCCACCCTGTACCCTGTTCGCGACAAGTCTTCCTTCACCATCCCTCGGGATAATCGAAAAATCGGTCAGTTCATTATTAAGCATAAAACCTTCCACCATAAGCCTGCTTCCGAACATGCTTTCAACAGTGGCTGTCATGGAAACTACATGGCCCCATTTATCAGTAATGCTGAAATGGGTCGTCGACGGAATATCCAGCACAAGCCCTTCGCCGTTATCCAGAACTATTTCTGAAGGAGGGTTCCCATATGGTGCCTTTCCCATGGACGTGCCGGGTTTGATAAGCTTTGCACGTGCGTCAAGATAATCCCGGTCAATCATCCCCTTAACAGGTACATCGATAAAATCCGTGTCCCCGGTATATTGGTTTCTGTCGGCGTAGGCGAGGCTCTCTGCTTCAAGTATAATATTATACGCTTCCGCCGAATGGGGTTCCATTTCATTGATTTTAAATTCATCAAGCATCCCAAGTGTCGCGATCATGGTGTGCCCGCCGGATGATGGCGGCGGGATCGAACATACCTTATAAATACGGTATGTCCCGCAAATCACATCACGTTCTTTTGCGCGGTAATTTGCAAGATCGCTAACTTCCATCAGCCCCGGATTATTAGGTGCATTTTTTATGGCATCAACAATTTTTTCGGCGATGTCGCCCGTATAAAAGGCTGAAATTCCTTCACTTGCAATGCGTTTTAAAACAGCGGCCTGTTTCGAATTTTTAAGAAGATGCCCTGCTTTTAACGGGTCGCCATTTTCATCATAAAAATAATCCCGTGATGCCGGTACCAACATCAGTTTTTCATCAATGGTAATATAATGTTCAAGCCGGGGGGAGACAATAAAGCCTTCTTCAGCCAAACGGATCGCCGGTTCAAACACCTCCGCCCACGGGAGTACACCATGCCTTTCATGAGCCATTTTCAATGCCGCAAGTGCCCCGGGAACACCTACCGAAAGCCCGCCATAAATTGCATCAAGTTTCACATGACCGGGAACATCTGTAATCGGTTTGAATATATCCGGTGTGGCAGCCATGGGTGCGGCTTCGCGCCCGTCATAAAAATTCATTTGTTCATTTGACGGATCAAAATGAAGCAGGAACGCCCCACCGCCAATTCCCGATGATTGTGGCTCCACAAGACTTAAAACTGTTTCAACCGCAATGGCGGCATCAACCGCGCTGCCGCCACGCTTTAAAATTTCAAGCCCAGCTTTCGCGGCATAAGGATTTGCCGCCACAACCATTTGATTGTCATATGTCCTCTGCGGGGATGCGGGCACCATATCATCGGCTTCCTGCATGGACGCAAGCGTTAGTCCGGCCGGTTGCGCGGGGATAAGGTTATCGGCACGTAGTAGCAATGCACGTGTCAGATTATATTCATTCATATGATCCGGATTATCACGAAGCGCATATTCAAGATCACGAAGGCGCGCCCTGACATCATTTATGCGTGAAATCTGAATTTCGACCCCGCGCCAGTTAAGCGCTTTATCTTCCGGTGATGATGCATTGTAATTTTCAAGGGCGTTTCTGATATTTTCCTCGCGGTAGGGAAGGACCCGTTCAATTTCATCCAACTGAACACGCACTTCGGTAATGGAAAGGTCCGTTTGCTCAAACGGGGCTTTTGAATGACTCGGCTTAACCCCAACATCCGGCTGTTTCTGGCTTGTCGCCAGCTCCGTCTGACCTTCTTGTTCCAGCTGCTGCCACAGGGTATCTGCCTGCATAACCGGCCAGTCTTCCGGTTTCGAACTGCTGCATGCTATAAACAGTATTGCTGCAGCAATTACAGACGTTCCTTTTAAGATATTGATATAGAAAGATTTATTTATCATTTTCTACGATTAAACCTCATCAGACAGGGAAAGAAACCATCACTTTAAATCATGTGAAATGTCAGAACAAGCCTAAGCTGGCTCAATATTTTTTAAAAAAAGTCACATATTTGCTAAATGACGCTTGCATTAAGGCACCGATATGAGTAGTTTGCCTCTCACATTTTGAATGATCAGCGCTTGTAGCTCAGCTGGATAGAGTACTTGACTACGAATCAAGGGGTCGGGAGTTCGAATCTTCCCAAGCGCGCCATTCACTTCAATGACTTAGCAAAATCAGGCTGAGCCTTTTTTTACTTGGGTACCATTCTGGGTACCATTTAATAAAAATTAATCCAAATTGTTCCATTTGCCAAAATCCATTTCCCACTAGAAGCAATACTCTTAGTATCTGAGATTTAATTAATACTATTTTCTATCCCCCCATTATAATTAGTAATCCTTTTTTATTACTCCGAAAAATTCCAAAATAAGAGTTTTGAAAGGTTTTAGAGTAATATCCTTATCAACTCAGTTTGAGTATCGAAAGGTATAAAACTCCTCCTTTATTTGATTTCAACATTTTCCTCACACACCCGCCTCTATAGGAGGCGGTGTGAGTGAGGAAAACGAGTGTCTGCTAACGACCCAAAGCGGTCATTCGATAAACTAGAACTCGATTAAAAGCTTGCTATTAACAATATAATGTGATCTAAGCTCGTTGAACGCCGCGTGTGGATGACAATTTCAGCGGCAATTAATTCTCGACATTAATTTGATTACTGCCTTGAATCGCCAATAATGGCATAGAAAAATTACGGCAGTTGATCTACACCTCCTCCCAAATGAAATAGAACCTGAATGTTTTCGCACCATTGTGCGTATTTGTTTATGGTCGATTGAAGAAACTATTTGAACTATTTTAAAGACCTCGGCCTCGCCGAACCCATCCTTCGCGCCGTTGCTGCGACAGGATACACAACACCCACACCAATTCAGACCGATGTTATTCCGGTAATGATTAAGAGTAAGGATGTAATTGGTATCGCACAAACAGGCACTGGTAAAACCGCTTCCTTTGTTCTTCCGATCCTTGACCGAATTGCAAGAAACAACAAAAAACAGGAAAGCCGGACATGCGGTACATTAATCATTACACCAACACGTGAGCTTGCATCGCAGATTGCTGATGACATTAAGACATATGGTAAATTTGTGAACGCTACCTCCACGGTAATTGTTGGAGGCGTTAAACCCGGCCCTCAAATTAAGGCTTGTGCAAAAGGCGTCGATATTGTTGTTGCAACACCCGGAAGATTACTGGACCTCATCAATTCGGGCATGATCCGCCTTAACCAGACGTTTCAAGTGATCGCTGATGAAGCCGATCAGATGATGGATATGGGTTTTCTGCCCTCAATCAGAAAAATCATGCAGGTGCTTCCCAAAAATCGTCAAACCGTCCTTCTGTCAGCTACAATGCCGACACAGATAAGAAAACTTGCCAAAGAATTTATGAATAATCCTATAGAGATTTCTGTGGCACCTGTTTCAAAGCCGATTGAACGTATCACTCAAACAGTTAAACGCGTTGAAAAAGCGAATAAAAGGAAAGTGCTAACTGAAATTTTCGCAGACCCCGAAATTACCAGAGCCGTGGTGTTTTCCCGCACTAAACATGGTGCCAATAAGATCGTAACCCATTTGGTTAAAGAGGGTCATGATGCCCTTGCAATACATGGCAATAAAAGCCAGACACAACGTGAAAAAACCCTCGCAAGTTTTAGGGCTGGTAAGACACGCATACTTGTAGCAACCGATATTGCAGCGCGTGGCATTGATATTGATGATGTTTCACATGTTATCAATTTTGACTTACCTGACGTTGCGGAAACCTATGTACACAGGATCGGGCGTACGGCACGAGCTGGCAGAAGTGGCGTCGCAATTTCACTATGCGATCCTTCAGAACTTAAGTTGCTACAGGATATTGAAAAGCTAACCAATCAAAAGTTGCTTTCATCTAATCACGGTAAATCAGCTCAAGACCACTCTATGCCACCGCGCAAAAAAGTTAAATCGTCAACATCTAAAATCGGCCATGGCCGGCATAGAAATGCCCGTTGAGACATCAATAAAAATAATCCCTACTCTAAAAAAGGAACCCACTATGCAAACGCACTACGTAAAACCGCCCCTGATAAACCAGCGGATGGATTAATGCGCATGCTAGGGGAGTAAAAACTCGACTTACCCGTCAGATTAGGGACGCCAAGTAAATAAATCAAAGGGGTCAGAGTAAATTGATTTTCCCCTGTGTGCTCCATGAGGTCTGGAGAAGTTATAAAAGACCTCCCATT
>JAYODU010000008.1:0-76733 GCA_038106445.1 Kordiimonadaceae bacterium
ATATGAGCACGTCCCTGATCATCAAAGTGGTTCTTGATCTCTTTGGTAAAGGACAATATCTGGATGGACTGGCTTTGTTTATCTTCCGCTTGACTTAGTAGTTCCATCGCATCGCTTTTGGATAAATTCAGCTTGTTGATTAGAATATTTTCAATCGTTTTTCGTTCATCATCATCAAACTCACCATCCTGCACAGCCACTTCCACCATTAATGCGGCAGCGGCCAATTTATCGGCATCAATATTTCCATAACTGTTTGTCTTAGACTTCTGATTGTCACTCAGCATTCTGCCAAGTTTTTCAAATATGGACACCTGGATTCACCTTTATTAATTAGTCAAACAATGCCCTTGTATAAAGCGATATGACTTCAGAAACAACCGCCCTCTTATCTTCGTCGCCGGGAATATCATCATTATGGACATCATTAAGTAGAAGATTTGCCAGCCCGTGAACAAGCGACCAACAAGAAAGCCTGATAATTTCCGGTGAATGTTTAGGCGCTCCAGGTAGTTTCATACATTCACCAACAACAAATTTAACGAGCTCATAGCCTTTCTGTTCAATTTCAACAAGAGATGCGTATTTTTCCTTGCATTCAAGGCTGCCCCCAAACATGAGACGAAAATGGGCTGGGTGTGCTTCGGCAAAGTCATAATATGAAACACCAAGCTGAATAAGTCGCTCAACAGGGTCATCAATCCCATCAATTGCCGCCAGCATTTTTTCCTGTAAGATGTAGGAACCTTCTTCAATAAGCACAACAATCAATGCTTCTTTATCTTCAAAATGCCTGTATGGGGCGGTCTGGGAGACACCTACTTTTCTGGCAAGTGCGCGTAAGCTTAAATCCTGCAAAGTGCCTTCTTTTAAAATTTCCAGTGCGGAAGAAATCAGGACTTCACGTAAATTTCCATGATGATATGTAGATTTTTTTGTATTCATATTACCGTTATTCTGTTCCCTAAAATCATATTAGGAATAATGTTTACAGTGTCAATATAAATATTATAACATAAATTATTGTTCCAGAATAAGTCTTTGATCACGAAATTCAAATCGGTCTAAACGATTTAAAAAATTCATACCAAGTAATGATACCGAAAGTAAGCCTTCCTGCGCTACTAATGCGTTTACATCATAAAGCTCAATTGATCCGATACGCACACTATCAAGTGCCACCGCAGCCATTTTTGTCTGTCCCGCGGCAGTATTGACCGTTACATTAAAATCATTTTCAAAATAAGGGATGTTCAGTTTCATGGCATCCTGATAGCTCAAAGTCACTATGCTCGCCCCTGTGTCAACGACGAAAGAAATATCCGCATGATTGACACCAACATTGATCCAATAATGACCATCAGGCTGCAAAGGTATTTGTACACTGTTTACAATTTTATTTTCGGAAAATATTTGGTTTGACGCAGATTTGCCGGCCCCGGCGGCTTCATCATGGGCAGAACGTATTATGTCCTCACCGTATAAAGCAACAACCAGTGATGCAAATATGCTAAAAAACACAAGCCTGATCAAAGCACTCATAAGCAATCTATCCTGTTGATTGCCAAGCGTATCAGGGATTGATTAATACCAATTTAAAAATAGGTAAAATAATCCCTGGTTTTTCTATATCTCTTTATGAGTGCGTTTTTTACCAAGAAATCCAATGCCACCAAGCACAATGACGAACATCGCCAGCGCAGGAGGAAGCGGCACAGCAGTTACCGTTACGGCCACGAGCGCATAATCGTCACGTCCGACATTGTCGTTCGTACCTCCGGCTGTAAAAACCAGGAAATCAGTTAAAATATTTAGGCCGTTATCTGCTCGAAATCCGCTATCACCATTTGGTGTTTCCGATAGAAGTGAATCAAAAAACATTGATCCGCTGCTATAGGTAACGATCGCCCTTTCCTGATTAAGACCATTTACCGAAGAAAACAGATCAAGAAATGCCAGAGCTGTTACCCGAACAGTCGTTCCAAAATCAATTCTGATTGCTTCATTACCAATGGTAATTTCATCATCACCAACGCCCAAGCCATCACGAACACAATCAAGCCCGATGCATCAGAGTATCTATTGCTCTTCTTTCCCTTTTTGTTGGACGGCCGGCTCCTTTTGGCCGTGGGGAAGCACCACTTGAAACAACAGCCTTTCCTTTCTTTGCTTTTGGCGGGGTTAGATCTTCATAAAGTGCTTGTGCCTCTGGTGCCGGTCCGCGCCTCGTTCCGATGGCAAGTACCTTTGCAATTAAAATTTCATCACCACGCGTAAAAGTAAGTACATCCGATGGCATTACATTAGCGCTTGATTTTTTACAGATATTTCCATTCAGGCGTACTTTACCACCGCGCACCATTTTTGTTGCCAGAGATCTTGTTTTATAAAAACGGGCGTGCCAAAGCCACACATCAATTCTTTGCGTGCTAACTGGCGCTTCAGCCACTTATTTTTTTCCCTTAAGCTGGTCTTTCAGACTGGCGAGTGCCGCAAACGGCGAATGAGGATCAGGCTTAATTCTATTTGAAGATTTTTTATCAACCGGTTTTTTACTGAAACTCTTATTTTGAGACTTATTTTTAACCGGTTTTTTTCCTGGCTTATTTGGCAGTTGTTTTTTCCGGGTGTTTGGATATGTTCTCCCGGCGTCAGGCTGATGTGTGAAAATGATTACCTTTTCCGCTTCTGCCGGATGTTCCCTACTATCCTTCTTTTGCTTTTCATCAGACATTTTTTCTTTTAAAGGTACTTCTGATATATCATTTTCTGTTTCCGGCTTTTGTTCAGTGGAATCTCCTGCATCTTCACGTTTCGATAAAATTTGCTTTGCTTCAGCGGCATCATATTCTTTGGTTCTGTATCCCAAATAGGCCATAATCTCGATAAAATCTGATCCACTGGTACCGACGAGGCTCATCAGGTCAGGGTCCATAGGAAAAGGCCCTTTCATTGATACTTCGCGCGCAGCATTGGCAAGACGTTCCAACATATCAAGTCGCACGGCATTGTCCCCAACAACCCTGTAGCCGGAAACTTCATAAAAAACCCGTGACGCTTTCTTATCTACTTTTATGGTACAAAGCCCCGCTGGGGGAATTTCAGGTAGACGGTCCTGATCATTGAACAGCGCCCATAAAAAAAGTCTGAGCTGTGCCGGGGCAGGCTTTAACAAAACCGGTATATAAAAACTAGTTGCGCCAAGCCAAACGCCTAGTTTTTTAAGCTGAAACCGTCCCGTACTATCCACATCCTTGAAATCTTTGGCAATAAGTCTTCTTGGGATTGTGCCAAGCTTTTCAACCATTTGAAAAGCAATACCCCGCGCCATCCCTCCTATACGCTCATTCCCTTCTTCATCCTTGGCACCATTTACGGCTTCCTGTAAAACAAAAAGTGGTGTCAGTACTTCTGCAATGTGCGCTTCAAGCCATCTATCTATCTTTGCCTGCACCATATTCAAAGCATCGCCCTGCAGCACAGGTGTAGGCAATACCAATGCTTTAGGCGCCAATATTGAATTTCCCATTACAACACGGCCAACAACTACGCCGCGCCAGTTAATTGTACTTCGCGTAAGCGGATCACCAAATATAAGGCTGATTTCACCATCTTCGGCCTGGTTGAATTCTTCTGCACGGTTTTTGATTTCTTCACTTAAAACCTTGTTCGCGGCATTTCTTAGTAATTTGCTGTCTTCACCAAATGCACCTTCGTCTTCCCTGAATTGAAAGCCTTCAATCGTCCCAATAAAATGGTCTTCCACATAGACGTTACCATCGTCCTCAATTTTTGCCATTAATGTTCCTTTTTGGCGAAGTTCACGCATTAATAATGAGGTTCTTTTGCTCACGAACCTGTTTGTTAAACGTTCATGTAACGCATCTGATAGTCTGTCTTCAATATCTCTTGTGTGCTTTTGCCAATATTTTTGCTTTTCGCACCATCCATTCCTGTTGGTAATATATGTAAGCGTTCGCATATGGGCAATGCGCGCTGATAACGTATCAATCCCGCCATCTACCCTGTTTAAAGGCTTCACCATATTGGCAATCCAGTCTTCGCGTATTACGCCGTGATCCGCAGAAATCTGCCGATAAATAGCCGCACAAAGTTTTGCATGTTCGTCATCAGACACCTGTCTGAAATCCGGTATCTGGCATACTTCCCACAACATTTTCACCGCCGCGGGACCACCCAGCATTTGTTTTATATCATTATTGTCGGCAAGTTTTCTGAAAGTGTCCAGATCCAGTTTATCCATGGTTCGGGTGAGGCCAAATGTATCCGGCGCAGTCCCTAATGAGCGAATCACACTATCAGCCCGGCTAAAATCAATAAAAGTATTTCGCCATTGAAGAACCGTAAGTGGTGCGAACTGATGATTTTCCACAGCATAAACCATTTCGACGCTAAGGCCTTTTTGATAATCAGCACCTTCCGTCATGCAGCCAAATGTCCCATTATTCATATACCGCCCGGCGCGCCCAGCAATCTGTGCCAGTTCTGGGGACGTCAGATCGCGCATTATCTGGCCATCAAATTTTGCCGTATCCGCAAAACTTACATGATCTATATCCAGATTAAGACCCATACCAATGGCATCGGTCGCAACAATATAATCCACATCACCGTTCTGATACAAAGCCACCTGTGCATTTCTTGTTCTTGGGCTAAGCGCACCCATAACCACGGCAACACCCCCTTTGGCGCGGCGGAGCATTTCAGCGTATCCGTATACATTTGATGTACTGAAAGTGATCAGAGCACTGCGGCGTGGCAGCCGACTTAATTTTTTCGGCTCAACATAAATAAGTTCTGAAAATCTTGGACGGCTTATATATTCAACGTCGGGTATCAGCTTTTGTATAAGCGGTCTGATAGTTTCTGATCCCAGCAGCATTGTTTCCTGACGTCCGCGTGACCGAAGTAGTCGATCTGTAAAAACATGTCCCCGTTCAAAGTCTGCGGCAAGCTGTACTTCGTCAATCGCCAGAAAATCCACCGTGCGCTCTACCGGCATACTTTCAACAGTGCAGACATAATAGCGGGCATTTTTTGGGGTAATTTTTTCTTCGCCAGTAATCAGTGCCACATGCGAGGGACCCTGACGTGCAACAATCCGGTCATAAATTTCACGTGCAAGCAGACGAAGTGGCAACCCGATCATACCGGACGCATGACCCATCATCCGCTCTACAGCAAGATGAGTTTTGCCGGTATTTGTCGGACCAAGAACAGCTTTAACGTGGCTCTTGGTTTCGACGGCTCTGTTTGAAACAGTTTTCATGTGCGCGGCTTATCACATCCGCCCAAAAAATCCAAAACTATTATCTTGCGTATTTTTTCAAAATTTCACGCACCTTATCCACCGGCAGTTCATCAATGGTACGGCTTTCGCCCGTGCGGACATCAATTGTGCTAACCGTATTTGCCATCAGCAACGAATTATAGATTGCTTCTTCGGTTGCTTCCGCAACTGCCTGAAAGAGCGGTGATACCCTATCGTTGGGAATTTCTTCGTATAAGGCATTTTCACCACGGCGTTCCGGCGTTCTTCTGACGCTGTCTGCCGTTGAAAAGCTTATTACATAATCACCACTGCCGTTTGTCATGGCCGATCCTGTCCGTGCAAGACCGGTAAGGGCACGGTTTGCAAGCCGTTCAAGGTTTCGGTCGGAAAGCGGAGCATCGGTGGCAACAATCATCATGATTGACCCATCAGCAATATCACTCTCCACAAATCCTTTCAGATAATACTGATTTAGTTCTTCGCCGACAGGAACACCGTCCATCATAAGCGTTCCACCATAATTGCTTTGAACCAATACCCCGACCGTATAACCCCCGAGAGCAGCGGGCAAAACTCTTGACGAAGTCCCTATGCCACCTTTCCAGCCAAACGCGACTGTTCCTTTGCCAGCCCCAACGTCACCTTCATCAACAGGCCCACTCTTCGCGCCTTCGATGGCTTTTATAATAATTTCCGGTGTAAGATGACGTCCGCGGATATCGTTTAGACTTGCATCATTGGTTTCACCAACAATCGCATTTACCGACCTTACCGCTTCATTTTCCGGTTGCGGTAACGTCCATTCAAGAATTGCATCTGCCGCACGTGGTACGCTCAGTGTATTCGTCAGGACGATCGGCGTTTCTATTTCACCAAGTTCATGAATTTGCGAATATCCCATCATCTTGCCAAAACCATTACCGATCACAGCAGCCGCCGGAACCTTATTCTGATAAATATTCCCACTATGGGGAAGAATTGCCGTTGCACCCGTCCTTATGCTGTCGCCTTCAACCAATGTCACATGACCAACCAAAACACCCTTTACATCCGTGATGGCATTATATGTCCCTGGGCTAATCACACCAGGCTTGATACCAATATCCCGCGCACGTACCTGTTCAGAGTTGCTATGCGTTACAGTGAATAAAGTAAGTGAAAATATAACGAATAATTTAGTAAGCATTATGATTAGCTCCTGTGGTTTTTCTTGGAACTATAGTCGAATCCTCTAAAATATAAAATTATAATAAAATATAAAATTATAATAATTTTCTCAAAAAAATATGACTTTTCGTATTTTACTTATTTAGTTTGTTCATTTTAGCATAGATATTCGTATTATTTTATATTATATTGTATTTATTGTATAATTTAAAGGCGTTAATATGGAATTACAGGAAAGTGAGAAAAAATTACTCGATTTGCTAAAAATAGACAGCAGAATGAGTGCGGCCGAGCTTGGCCGAAAGCTTGATTTAGCAAGATCAACTGTTCATATGATGTTGGGTCGCCTTGAAGAAAAAATCATCGATTGCTACACGGTAAAATTAAAACCGGAGGCGCTGGCAAATGATACACGCTGTTACGTCACAATCACGCGAGACCCCAAGAAATCTGCGCAAATCGAAGAAGCTTTATACAACATGCCGGAAGTGGACTGCCTTGCAACAGTGGCGGGTTCCATTGACTTTATGATACTGGTTCGTACAGATAATAATCAGCAAATGGATGAGGTACTTACCAACATCGCCATGCTCGACGGCGTGATCAATACCGAAAGTCATATTATATTGTCGTCAAAGTTCAATAGAATGCCATAATTATAATACATATGATTATAAATTATATATTATTGTTCATATTTTATTGATTTTTGTTCATTTAATAATATATTTTGTTCATAAAATTATATAATTTAAGAAAAATTTTTAAGGATATTAAAGAATTTCAATTAAACAGGATAAATTGATGTTACTGCACTACAAACGTCAATAAATATAGAAAAGGATAGAAAATCATGATGAGTAAAGAAGAAATTTATAAAAGCCTCGGGCTGACTGCTAAGGACGTTGAGGGTGGAAACCTTAAAGTTCATAGCCCTATTGACGGCGCTGAAATCGCAAATGTGCTTGCGGACACTGTTGCAGAAGCAGAAGCCAAAATTTCAAAATCCGTTGACGCATTTAAAGCATGGCGTAATGTTCCGGCGCCGCGTCGCGGTGAACTAGTCCGAATTCTGGGTAATATCCTGCGTGAGAAGAAAGAAGCACTAGGTTCACTTGTTACACTTGAATGCGGAAAGATATATCAGGAAGGTCTTGGCGAAGTTCAAGAAATGATTGATATATGTGACTTTGCAGTTGGACAAAGCCGCATGCTTCATGGCCTTACCATTGTTTCTGAACGCCCTCTTCATAAAATGCGTGAAATCTGGCAACCACTTGGTCCAACAGGCATCATAAGTGCTTTCAATTTTCCGGTTGCTGTTTGGTCATGGAACGCGGCACTTGCGCTGGTTTGCGGTAATTCGCTTCTCTGGAAACCTTCTGAAAAAACACCTGTAACAGCCCTTGCCTGCCAGAAGCTTTTTGAGCGTGCCTGCGCTGAATTTGGCGATGACGCTCCAGAAGGGCTTTCACAAATCCTTACAGGAGAACGCGATATCGGCGAAGTTCTTGTTGCTGACGAACGGGTACCGCTCATCAGTGCTACAGGAAGCTGCGCCATGGGTAAAATCGTGGGGGCCAAAGTGGCGGCCCGTTTCGGCAAATCAATCCTTGAGCTTGGCGGCAACAACGCCATCATCGTTTCAAAGCATGCTGACCTTGACCTTGCCTATCAGGGGATCGTTTTCGGTTCCGTGGGTACATGCGGTCAGCGCTGCACAACAACACGCCGTCTCTTCATTCATGAAGATGTCTATGATGAAATTATTCCCCGCATTAAGAAAGCATTTGCCGGTGTATCCATCGGAAATCCACTTGATGAAAATACTCTCATGGGACCGCTGATTGATAAAGAGAGCTTTAATAATATGGAAGCTGCCCTTAAGGTTGCAGCAAACAATGGTGGTGTTATTACCGGAGGCGGTCGCTCACTTGCGGATAAATATCCAAATGCATATTATGTTAATCCTGCACTGGTTGAAATGTCAGGTCATGATGCAAATATAAAAACTGAAACATTTGCACCGATCCTTTATGCATTCAAATATACTGATCTTGAGAATGCCATTGAGCGTCAGAATGATGTACCACAAGGGCTTTCAAGTGCCATTTTCACGACAAACATGCTGGAAGCAGAGCTATTCACGTCCGAATTCGGCAGCGATTGTGGTATCGCCAACGTAAATATCGGCACAAGTGGTGCTGAAATTGGTGGCGCTTTCGGAGGCGAAAAAGAAACCGGTGGTGGTCGCGAGAGTGGTTCTGATGCCTGGCGTGCCTACATGCGTCGCATGACAAGCACGACAAACTATTCGACAAAACTTCCGCTCGCACAGGGTATCAAGTTCGACGCAGACTAATATAAATATTTTATATCTTACCCACTGGTCCCAAAGAGAAATCTTTGGGGCCCGTATTTTCATATGCTTTTTTGTTTAATAATTTTACAGAATCGTCTAAAACTATTTGCTATTAATAATGATAATTAACTGTAAGTGTGAAATGGTAAAATATTTAAGTGATTTGAAGATTGGGGACCAAAGTATAATCCTGGGTTTTGATACATCCCGTGTAGAAGATCAGGAATTCGCAGCTGATCTTGAAGACAGGCTTCTTGAGATCGGCTTTGAGGAAGGTCTTGATGTTGAAGTACTGCATAAAGGCACATTTGGCGGTGATCCGCTTGCGGTTAAAATTGGCACAATCACTGTTGCACTTCGAAAAATGGAAGCCGCCGCTATCATATTGGGGGAAAAGTGATGACCGCTCTACGCGTAGCCCTTATTGGCGCACCCAATTCCGGAAAAAGTTCTCTGTTTAATACACTTACAGGAAGCCACCAGAAGGTCGCAAATTATCCCGGTGTAACCGTCGAGCGTCGTGCCGGTACAGTTCTGACCGAAGCAGGTGAAAATGTCTATCTTGTTGATCTGCCTGGGCTTTATAGCCTTAATGACCGCAGCCTTGATGAAAAAGTAAGCCGTGAAATACTGACCGGTGTTCATGAAACAGAAAAACAGCCTGAAGTTCTGGTATGCGTGATCAATGCGGCTAATTTAAGGGTTCATTTAAGGCTCGTGCTTGAGCTTAAGTCGCTGGACATACCAATTATCGTTGCACTGAATATGCATGATCTCGCGACCAGAGACGGTATTGAAATTGATGTTGCCCGCCTGTCCGAAGAGCTTGGGGTTCCCGTCATGACGACAATTGCCGTTAAGAACAGCGGTGTTAAGGCGCTTAAGGAATATCTATCCCGTGACGTTAGCGCCTATGCCAAACCAACCGGCAAACCATCGGATACATCAACACGTGCCCTTCAAAAAGAAGCAGGACGTATAACCAAACTGGTAACCATTAAAGAAGGTGGCCAGCACAAAATGACACGCCTGTTGGATAGCGTGGCCCTCCATCCTGTTGCTGGGATTATTTTATTTTTTACCATGCTGTTTTTTATGTTTCAGGCAGTATTCAGCTGGGCCGAAGGGCCAATAGATTTTATTGAGGGCAGCTTCGCAGCGCTCGGTGAAATTGTCGCCACCTATATCCCCGAAGGAATATTTCGAAGCTTTATTCAGGATGGCCTGATCGCGGGTGTTGGCAGTGTTCTTGTGTTTCTGCCTCAGATTATAAATCTTTTTACATTCATACTGATCCTTGAAGCCAGCGGGTATATGGCCCGGGCCGCCTTTATCATGGATAAGCTTATGGCAAAGGTGGGCCTTAATGGCCGTGCATTTATCCCGCTGCTTTCAAGTTTTGCCTGCGCCATTCCCGGTATCATGGCAACCAGAACCATAGCGAACCACCGTGACCGCATCACCACAATCATGATTGCACCGCTTATGACATGCTCGGCACGGCTACCGGTATATACCCTGTTGATTGCGGCCTTTATTCCCAACATAACCGTGATGGGTTTCTTCGGTCTACAGGGCGTTGTGTTTTTCGGGCTTTATATGGCCGGTATCATCAGCGCCATTATCGTTGCTGCGGTCATGAAAAAAACAATCACAAAAGGCACATTGCAACCTTTCCTGATGGAACTTCCAAAATACCAGTTACCGCGCCTAAGGCATGTTTTTCTGGAATTATGGCAGCTTGTGCGAGCCTTCCTGCGCCGTGCTGGTACCATTATTTTATATGCGGCAATTGCACTATGGGCGCTAACGCTATATCCGCGTGCGCCTGAAAACGCCCCGGAAGCGGATATTTATTACAGCTTCGCCGGAATGATCGGGCGTGCGCTGCAAACCATATTTGCACCGCTCGGTTTTAACTGGGAAATTTCAATTGCCCTCGTGCCGGGCATGGCGGCACGCGAAGTGGCCGTAAGTGCCCTTGGCACGGTTTACGCCGTACAGGGGGACGAAGATCAGGTGGCACAAAGCCTTGCCACTGTGCTGCAATCAGCATGGCCGCTGCCAACAGCACTTGCATTTCTGGCATGGTTTATTTACGCACCACAATGCTTAGCTACCCTTGCCACCGCCCGCCGTGAAACCAACAGCTGGGGCTGGACTGCCTTTATGACCGGATATCTGTTTGGACTTGCTTATCTTGTTTCACTGATCGTGAATATCACCGCAACGGCGTTATTAAATTAAATTTCAGGCTCCCGATTGGGAGCCTGTATATTTCTACTCACCCTGAACAAGTTTGTTTTTAAGTGTACCCACACCTTCCACGGTGATTTCATAAACATCACCCGGTTCCATCGGGCCGGTATCACCCATAGTGCCAGACCAGATAATATCCCCGGGTTCAAGTGTGAAATATTTTGAAATATAATGAACCATATAATTGAAATCAAAAATCATGCCTGAACTATTGGCACCTTGCGATTTGACACCATTATGACGCCCTTCGATATCAAGATCGGTATAATCAAGACCCGTGACCAGATGCGGCCCGACAGCATTGAAGTTAGTAGATCCCTTCGCCCGCAACCATTGAATATCGCCGGCCTGCCAGTCACGTTCGGAACCATCATTGCCGATGGTCACCCCGAATATATAATCACCGGCATCTTCAAGCGGGACATTTTCAGCGCGTTTGCCGATCACGACAACCATTTCCGCTTCATAGTGGAAATTTTTTGCATCCGCCGGACGAATCAGATCATCTTCCGGCCCGATGATCGAGCTGGAGGGAACCATAAAAAGGCCTGGCCTTAATGTCGGGTCCTGCTCATAACCGGGAAGGGTATGATCACGGTAATTAAAGGCTGTCATGAAAGAAAGATTGGGATCAACCGGTGCTTTCAGTTTAACGGCATCTTCCATAGCAATATCACCTGTGCGTTTACCGCCAAGATAGGGCGCATTGTCAAGCTGATGAATAATACCATCCACCAGTTCGCCCCATAAAATTTTATCGTTCTGCTCATAACGCACATAGCGTTCAGCGTAGGCACTGCTTGTTGTAATGAGAATACCTAGCAGCGCAGCTATTACCGTTTTAAATGTCATTTAATTACTGTCCTTGTACGATTTTATTTTGTAAAATTCCTACGCCTTCTATTTCAATTTCGTAAATATCACCGACGTTAAGTTGTTCCGATGTTCCGATTGTACCGGACCAGATCAGATCGCCTGGATTAAGAACAAAATATTTTGAAATATAGCTCACCATTTTTTCAAAATTGTGGATCATGTTGGATGTGTTTCCTTTTTGCCTGACCTCTCCGTTCAGCCGTGCTGTCAAATTAAGGTTTTTATAATCAAGACCGGTTTGAAGCACGGGTCCAACACTGTTAAATCCTTTGGCACCTTTACCACGAAACCATTGAATATCCGCCGGGATCCAGTCACGTGCCGATACATCATTTCCGGCGGTCACGCCAAAAATATAATCGGCTGCATCCTCTTCGGATACATTATCGGCCCGTTTGCCGATTACGACCACTGTCTCTGCTTCATAAGCAATATTAATACTGTCCGCCGGATGGATAATATCATCCCCCGGGCCAATAATGGTTCCCGCCGGCACCATAAAAAGCCCCGGATATGGGGTTGTTTTTTGTCCTTCCGGAATATGATCCTTATAATTAAATCCTGTCATATATACATCACGCGGATCGACCGGCGCCAAAAGTTTCAACGTATTGCGATCCACTTGTTTTCCTGTCGCCTGTCCATCAAGATAAGGGGCATTTGATAATTGATGGATAATCTCACCACGAAGCTCCCCCCATGATATAATGCCATTTTGTTCGTAGCGAACATAGCTTTCGGACCAGGCGTTTGAAACGGTGAAAAACATGGCCACGACGATGAGCAAAAACCGTTTATAATTATTATTCATTTTGAACCCCGTTTTTGAAATTCTCTAATATGAAATGGTAGCCAGTTCAATATGAAATGTCAAAGTTACTTATACTATGATTATGCGACTTTAATCTGTTTGAATATGTTAAGATAGCCATTATAGTATTGTCAGTTATTAAGATAAAATCCGGAGAAATAATGAAAATACTCGTCCCCGTAAAACGTGTGATCGATTACAACGTTAAAGCACGTGTAAAATCCGATAATAGCGGCATTGAACTTGCAAATGTGAAAATGTCCATGAATCCTTTTGATGAAATCGCCGTGGAAGAAGCTATCAGAATAAAAGAAGCCGGTAATGCAGAAGAAATAATTGCCGTTTCAGTTGGCCCTGATAAAGCACAGGAAACATTACGTACGGCCCTTGCGATGGGTGCTGACCGTGCCATTTTGATAAAAACCGATGCAGAAGTTGAGCCCCTTGCCGTTGCCAAGATTTTAAAAGCTGTTATCAACGAAGAAAATCCTGACATGGTTATTATGGGCAAACAAGCCATTGACGATGACTGTAACCAAACCGGGCAAATGCTCGCTGCACTTTTGGGCTGGCCGCAGGGAACATTTGCCTCAGAAGTTAAAATTGAGGGTACCAGCGTTAACGTAACCCGCGAAATCGATGGCGGACTTGAAACTTTAAAACTTACCCTGCCCGCGGTAGTAACAACCGACCTTCGTCTTAATGAACCACGTTATGCATCGCTTCCCAACATCATGAAAGCAAAAAGAAAGCCGCTTGATGAAAAAACACCTGCTGATTACGGTGTCGATATAAGCCCACGCATTAAAACGCTTCGTGTGGATGAACCCGCCGGAAGAAGCGCCGGTGTTATTGTGGGAAGCGTTTCCGAGCTTGTCTCGAAATTGCGCGATGAAGCAGGAGTGATATAAAATGACCGTTCTTGTAATTGCTGATCACGATAATAAAGTCTTAAAAGAAAGCACACTGAATACGGTGACCGCTGCAACCAAATTTAATGATAATATTCATGTGCTGGTTGCCGGAGCCGAATGCGGCTCTGTCGCGGAGCAGGCCGCTAAGGTTGCAAATGTGTCCAAAGTCCTTTGCGCGGATGATCCATCACTTGAACATCCCCTCGCCGAAATACTTGCGCCACTGGTCGTCAGTATCGCAGGTAATTATGATCAGATTTTGGTCGCGGCCACAACAACCGGTAAAAATTTTATGCCCCGCGTTGCTGCTCAGCTGGATATGGCACAGATCTCGGACATTATATCAATCGAAAGCGAAGATACCTTTAAACGACCGATTTATGCCGGTAACGCGATTGCAACAGTGCAAAGTTCAGATGCCAAAAAACTCATAACCGTTCGCACAACGGCATTTAAACCAGCCGCCGCTGATGGTGGGTCTGCTGATATTGAAAATATTGAGGCAGGTAAAAACCCGGGCGTTTCGAGTTTTGTTGGTGAAGAGCTCAGTTCTTCTGAGCGTCCGGAACTGACAAGTGCCAAAATCATCATTTCCGGTGGACGCGGCATGGGCAGCGGTGAAAATTTCAGCCTGATCGAAAGTGTTGCAGACAAGCTGGGTGCGGCGATCGGTGCATCACGGGCTGCCGTTGACGCAGGATATGTGCCTAATGATTATCAGGTTGGTCAAACTGGTAAAATCGTTGCGCCGGAACTTTATATTGCAGTGGGTATTTCCGGCGCCATCCAGCATCTTGCAGGAATGAAAGACAGCAAAGTCATTGTCGCCATTAACAAAGATGAAGAAGCACCCATTTTCCAGGTTGCTGACTATGGATTGGTTGCTGATCTGTTCACTGCACTTCCGGAACTTGATAAGGAACTGTCTTCATGATCAAAACTGTTGGCATTGTCGGTGCGGGGCAAATGGGCAATGGCATTGCCCACGTATTTGCACTTGCGGGTTATCATGTATTGCTAAGTGATATTAATGCCGATGCTCTTGATAATGCGCTTAAGGTTATTGAAAATAATCTTGCCAGGCAGGCTTCAAAGGATACCATAACCAATGAAGAGGCAAGTACAGCATTGGGATTGATTAGAACTTCAACAAACATGAATGATTTTGCAAACGTGGATCTGGCAATTGAAGCCGCAACCGAAAATGAAGAAGTAAAAAAGGCAATATTCAGAGAACTAAGCACTATCATGAAACCGGGCACTATTATGGCGACGAATACTTCTTCCATATCCGTCACACGGCTTGCTTCGGTGACGGACCGCCCAGAGAAATTTATTGGTGTCCATTTCATGAACCCTGTACCAATCATGAAACTGGTGGAACTTATCCGTGGTATCGCGACCAGCGATGAAACCTATAAGATAATCAGAGATATTGTCGAAAAGCTGGGTAAAATCAGTGCCACATCAGAAGATTTTCCGGGGTTTATTGTAAACCGTATCCTTATGCCGATGATCAACGAAGCAATCTATGTGCTTTATGAAGGGGTTGGTACTGTAAAAGACATTGACATTGGAATGGAACTGGGAACCAATCATCCGATGGGGCCTCTCAAGCTTGCTGATTTTATCGGTTTGGACACATGTCTCGCTATTATGCAGGTGCTCTATGATGGGCTTGCTGATAGTAAATACAGACCCTGTCCGCTGCTTGTAAAATATGTGGAAGCCGGATGGCTTGGTCGTAAAACCGGAAGGGGCTTTTATGATTATAGCGGCGATGTACCGCAACCAACACGTTAAGGATATTATATGCAAAATGCTGCACGCAACCTTCTTATAATTTCTGCCATCGTGGTGTCGCTTTTTGGTGCCCTTTCATTCTATCTGGACAGCCAGGACTATGTTGCAGACAGCGTCATTTTTAATACAAGCAAAAATATCGCAATTAACGGCTATGATACTGTAGCCTATTATCAGCAAAAAAGACCGATCATCGGCGACCCGCAATTTCAGGCTGAATGGGCCGGATCAATCTGGTTTTTTTCAAGCATGGAAAATCGGGACTTGTTCGTGGACGCACCTGCAAATTATGCGCCCCTGTACGGTGGGTATGACCCGCTTGGCGTTTCCAAAGGATATACAAACCCGACCGATCCTGAAGTTTATACGCTTTTAGCAGGACAGCTTTATCTGCATTATTCAGCGGAATACCGTGAGCATTGGCAGAATGACCGTGCCAGAAATATGGTTCTGGCAAATAGCAACTGGGCTTTTTTAAGAGAACAGTTACTATCCATTCAGAATGCTGAGTAGCCTACCAGATTTTAACCCGATTTTCCGGTGCGATATAAAGCTGATGATCAGCAGTTATATCAAAAGCATCATAAAATGCATCGACATTATAGACGATCCCGTTAACACGGTATCTGTCCGGAGAATGAGGATCGGTCTGTATCTGTGTAACAAGCGCTTCGTCTCTTATTTTTGAACGAAATGCCTGTGCCCATCCAATGAAAAAGCGCTGATCACCCGTCAGCCCGTCAATCACGGGGGCTTCCCTGCCGCCCAGTGACATTTTATATGCCTTATAGGCAATACTCAATCCGCTGAGATCCCCTATATTTTCACCAAGTGTAAATGTACCGTTCACGTTTGTCCCGGGAAGCGGTTCATATTTATTATACTGTGCGACCAGTGCCCCTGTTCTTTCAGCAAATTGCTCGCTATCTTCTTCTGTCCACCAGTTTTCAAGCGCACCATCACCATTATAACGGCTGCCGCTATCATCAAACCCATGTCCGATTTCATGACCGATTACACCACCAATAGCACCGTAATTAACAGCATCATCCGCAGGCATGTTGAAGAAGGGTGGTTGTAATATTGCCGCCGGAAATACAATTTCATTCATGGTCGGGTTATAATAGGCGTTTACCGTCTGCGGCGTCATAAACCATTCGGTTTTATCAATCGGGTTCCCAAGTTTTGCAAGTTCGCGATAATGGATTGTCAGTGCTGACCGGTCCATATTGCCAACAAGATCATCCGGTTCTATCTCAAGCGCGGAATAATCCTTCCACTTGTCCGGATAACCGATTTTTGGTGTAAATTTGGAAAGCTTCACAAGTGCTTTCTGCTTTGTTTCCTCACCCATCCAGTCAAGTTCTTTGATGCTTGCCTCATAGGATTTGATTAAATTATCAACCAGTTCCACCATACGGGTTTTGGCATCCGGTTTAAAATGTTTGGAAACATAAATTTCACCAACCATTTCACCCAGATTTCCACTTACAACAGACACCGCACGCCGCCACATCGGACGCTGTTCTTCAACACCGCTGAGCGCTTTTGAATAAAATTCGAAATTCTGATCATCCAGTTCTTTGTTTAATCTGGTCGCCATATCATTGAGATAAGACCATTTGAGATATGTTTTCCAGCTGTCCAGATCAACATCCCCCAATAGCGTATTAAACCCTTCAAAAAAGCTCGGCTGATTTATAACCGCATCCGGAATGTCGCCCGCCCCAGTAATATCCAGATACACTTCCATATCCATATTGGACAGCAGATTAGCTAGCTCGTCTTTTGTATATTTATTATATCTCTTGTTGCCGTCACGATTATCTTCTTTAAGCCAGTGATGCTCTGCAAGCTTAGTTTCCAAATCCATGATTGTCTGTGCTGCCGCTTCACCATTTTCAAGCTCTGCCAGGTCAAACATTTTTGCGATATGCGCAACATATTTTTCCCTTATTTCAATCGATCTTTCATCTTCATTAAAATAATATTCACGGTCCGGAAGTCCCAGTCCTGCCTGATAGAAATGAAGGGAATATTGTGTCGGGATTTTCGCATCAACACTGATATAAGCTGCTAAAGGCGTACTGAGAGAATATTTGCCCGCATCTGCCAAATATGCGGACATGCCTGCAAGATCAGAGATGGCATCAATAGTTGCCATTCTTTCAGCCAGTGGTTTTAATCCCAGCGCATTTCTGGTTTCCATATCCATATAGGATTTGAATAAATCGCCTACTTTTTGTTCTGCGCTTCCTTTTTCAGCGCCTGATGCTGATGCTTCTTCAATGATTGTTCTTACATCTTCTTCGGCATTATCACGTAATATATTAAATGATCCATATCGGCTTTTATCAGATGGTATTTCCGTATTTTTTAACCAGGTTCCATTAACATATTCTAAAAAATCATCGCCTGGATGAACAGATGTATCCATACTGTCAAATGTTATGCCGGAAATTTGATCCGGAACAGCCATTTGTTCCTGACCAACATTTGAATTGTCCTCACACGCCTGAAGAAATAATGTCAGGGTGGCTATGGTTGCGTATTTAATAAATTTCATGTTTCTACCTAATTTGTGGCTTCCCGTTTCCCTCATCGACACGGCAGTTTGTATGATTTTCTGGCAAGAAACAAGTGATTTTAGCTATTAGAACCACCCAACACATATAGTTAAAAAAATATCTTGCCAATCATTTATAATAATGTTATGTTATATCGTCTCTTAAAAAGATTGTGTTGATAGAGACCTTAATAACTTCCCCCTCTCTTTTCGGCCCCCTTGTTCCAAGGTGGGCCGAATACTTTTAAGACTTAAAAATATTGGCATTCACCTTTATTCCGATATACTAAATACTGGTATATTTCAGGAAACATACAAATGTATCAGGATGTCACCGAACTTAGAAAATTTTATGCGTCCCCACTTGGTAAAATAGCCGCGCGACTAATACGCCGGCAAATTCGCACGCTTTGGCCAAATGTCAGTAATATGGATATTATGGGGCTTGGTTATGCGCCGCCGTTTTTAAAAGCATTGATGGAAGAAGCAGATCATACAGTATCAGTTATGCCCAGCTTACAGGGTGTTATGAGGTGGCCTCGTTTTAAGGAAAATGACACCTATGACGGTAATTTAACGGTGCTTGCCCGGGAAACAGATCTTCCCATCAAGGAAGCAAGTATGGACCGCATAATCATTGTTCACTGTCTGGAACATACCGACCATAGTAAACAGATGCTGAGGGAAGTATGGCGGTCACTGGCTCCGGGCGGGCGGGTGATCATTATCGTGCCCAGCAGACTGGGACCCTGGTGCAGATCGGAAGCAACACCTTTTGGGCATGGCAAACCGTTTTCCACTGGTCAGGTCAGGGATATTCTCTCAAAAAATATGCTAAGCCCCACAAGATGGACATCAGCACTATTTCTGCCACCCTTTAAAAGCAGGACAATGCTAATGGCACTCGCCACATTGGAAAAAACAGGTCAGCGATGGTGGAACCGATTTGCGGGTGTATTGATTATCGAGGCTGAAAAACAAATCTATGCCGGCAACCCGGCTGAAGTAACGCAAAAAATAATACCAAAACCGGTAATGGTTGGAACGCAGCGAACAAATCATTCGCGCGTTAAAACATAAAGCCCCTGCGTTGCCAGCAAATTTGTAAGCGCCATTGCATTAAAACCCATACGTCCGCCGACACTATTCACGGCCATGCTTTTTTCAATATCAATGTCCAATTCACGGCAAAGATCAACAAAATCTCGGATCGTACAAAAATGTATATTTGGTGTACTATACCAAGGATAATCCAGTGATTTGGTAACTGGCATCCTGCCAAATAGCATCAGGTGAAGCCTTACCCGCCAGTTACCAAAATTGGGAAATGAAACAATTGCCCTTTTCCCGACCCTTAATAATTGCTGTAAAATGTGGTCCGGTCGGCTCATCGCCTGTAATGTCTGACTAAGGATCACATAATCAAAACTATTATCCGGAAAATGGCTGATTTCTTCTTCGGCATTTCCGTGAATAACTGAAAGCCCCTTGGCAACACTTTCTTTAACTCCTTCAGGACTAAGTTCAATACCGCGTGCATCAACATTTTTTTCGCGCCGCAGATAATCAAGCAATGCACCATCACCGCACCCTACATCTAGAACACGTGACCCTTCAGGGATCATATTGGCAATCAGAAGCAAATCAACGCGAATATCCGACGCTCTTGGATGATTAAGGTCGTTACTCATGATCTGTTCCCCTTGGAAAAATCATCTTCGGCTTCAAGGAACCCTGCAATAATATTAAACATATCCGGACAATCGAGAAGGAAGCTGTCATGCCCCTTATCCATATCAATTTCAACAAAACTGACTTGTGCTCCAACCGCGTTTAAGGCCCTGACAATTTCTTTGCTGACTGCTGTCGGGTATAGCCAATCAGATGTAAATGACATGAGACAGAATTTTACCGGAGTCCCTTCAAAGGCGGTTGTCAGGCTTCCACCGAAGTCTGCTGAAATATCATAATAGTCCATCGCTCTGGTTATATAAAGATAGCTATTGGCATCAAAACGATCCACAAATGAAATTCCCTGATAACGAAGATAACTTTCAATCTGAAAATCCGCATCAAACCCGAATGTAAGGTTTTCCCGGTCCTGTAAATTCCGTCCAAATTTGGATGTCAGGCTTTTTTCCGACATATAGGTAATATGCGCCGCCATTCTAGCAACGGATAATCCTGCATGTGGACGGTTATTTTTCTGCTCAAAATAACGTCCCCCACACCAGTTTGGGTCAGCCATTATCGCCTGACGCCCTACTTCATGGAAGGCAATATTCTGTGCGGAATGCCGCCACGTGGATGCTATGCAAATTGCTGTTTTGACACGGTCAGCATAATTAACGGCCCAGTGCATCACCTGCATTCCCCCCATTGAACCACCAACAACAGAGAAAAGCTTCTCAATTTTTAAATAATCCACAAGCCTGACCTGCGCTGAAACCATATCCGCGACAGTGATAACCGGAAAATCAAGCCCATAAGGCGCGCCCGTTTTGGGGTTAATTTCTTTTGGTCCACTGCTGCCGCTACATGAACCAAGCACATTAGGGCAAATCACAAAATACTTGTCCGTATCGATCGGCAGTCCCGGACCTATTACCTTGGGCCACCAGCCTTCCTTTCCCGTCAGAGGGTTTTTACCGCGGGCATATTGGTCGCCCGTTAAAGCATGGCAGACAAGGACAGCATTGCTTTTAGCTTCATTAAGTTTACCCCAGCATTTATAGGCAACATTAAAAGGCGAGAGCGTTTCACCAGATGAAAGGCGCAGCGGATTATCCTTGCCCAAGGTAACAACTTCGGCAAAACCGTCATCTTGTTCTGTTTCATCTGTCTTCATTGTCATTTTAATTTTTTATCCGATCTGTTTATGCCTTAGTTTTCTACCGTTGCGGGTTTGTAAGTCAACTGTTCTTTGGTAATGCGGGGAAAAAAGCATCACAAAGTGCCAATAAACATATAAAACTTATATTTTTTTGTAGTTAATTTTCTATTATCCGTGTAGATCAGACAGGGTTAATAATGAATTCGTGTAAAGTCAGAAAGATGAATGGTCCGAAAACACATAGCTGGATTGAAGAGCTTGGCATTTATGCTGCTGGCAAATCAAAAGTTGAAGGCACATTAAAACCGGTTAAACTTTCCGCGAATGAATGTGCTCTGGGGCCAAGCCCGATGGCCATGGAAGCCTATACCCGGGAAGCGCCAAACCTTTATCGTTATCCTGATCCTTCCTATACGGAACTAAGAGCCGCACTTGCCAAAAAATATAATATTGATGCAAACCGTATTGTTTGCGGTGTTGGGTCTGATGAACTGCTGAGAATAGCATGTAAAGCTTACCTGAAACCGGGGGACGAGGCTATATTCGTCGCCCATAGTTTTTCAATGTATCCGATCGCAATTCAGTCTGTCGGCGCAAAAGCAATAGAAGTAGCTGATGTGAATTACACAGCAAGCGTTGATAATATCCTTGCCGCAATTAATGATAAAACCAAACTGATTTTCATTGCAAACCCGAATAACCCCACAGGCACATATCTCCCGCGGGATGAGGTTGAAAGATTATGGAAAAATGTTCCCGATCATGTTTTGCTTGTGCTGGATTCTGCCTATGCCGAATTTATGGAAGAGGCAGATTATTCAGCAGGAATTGAACTGGTTGACCGCTCAACCAATGTTTTTATGACAAGAACATTTTCAAAACTATACGGACTTGCAGCACTTCGTCTCGGGTGGGGATATGCGCCGGAAAAGATCGCCCAAACACTTGATAAATGCCGTGATCCGTTTAACATACCAAGCTGCACGCAGGCTGCTGGGGTCGCCGCACTAAAGGATACCGAATTTGAAAAGAAAGTAATAACACATACAACAAAATGGCGAAAATGGCTTTCGTCTGAACTTACTTCTCTTGGACTAACCGTCATACCAAGTGTGACAAATTTTATTTTATTTCGGTTTGATAACACTGCAAAATCCGCATCTGCGGCAAATGATTATTTAACGCAGCATGGCTATATTCTACGTTATTATAGCGGACAGGGTCTGGGCAACTTTCTCAGGCTGACAATTGGAACCGAAAAAGAAAACAAAGAAGTAATCCGGCTGCTCCGGGAATTTCTGGAAAAATAATGACCCTTTATAATCAAATAACAATTATTGGCTTAGGCCTTATAGGTTCATCGATAGCCCGTGGCATTAAAGAAGTGGATGGAATAACAGACCGGATTATCGGGCATGACAATAATCCCGAATATAAAGATGCCATAAATGAATTGGGCTTCGTTGACGAGCTTTCACCTGATCTTGCTACCTCAGTGATCAATTCTGATCTGGTTATTCTGGCAACACCTGTCGGCACATATTCTACTATTGCAAAAACCATTGGCAAGAAGCTAATGCCCGGGGCTACTTTATCAGATGTCGGTAGTATTAAAGGCGCCGTTTCCGGTATGCTAAGTCCACATATACCGGATGAAATACATGTTATTCCTGCTCATCCGGTTGCCGGTACAGAACAATCCGGACCAACTGCTGGCTACGCAAGCCTGTTTCATGACCGCTGGTCAATAATTACACCGGGTAAAAACACCAATGAAGAAGCCCTGGACAGGTTAAAGAAATTCTGGGAAATGCTCGGAAGTAATGTAGAAATTATGGATGCGGAGCATCATGATAAGGTTCTCGCCATAACAAGCCATGTGCCTCATCTGATAGCGTATAATATTGTTGGTACAGCCCATGACCTTGAAGAAGTAACAAAATCTGAAGTGATTAAATTCTCTGCAGGGGGTTTTCGTGATTTTACAAGAATTGCAGCTTCTGATCCGACCATGTGGCGGGATGTGTTTTTAAATAACAAAGAAGCCGTCCTCGAAATGCTTGGACGTTTCAGCGAAGACCTTTCAGCACTTCAGCGGGCGATCCGTTGGGATGATGGTGATGCGCTTTATGATATGTTTGTAAAAACACGCCGGATAAGAAAACAGATTATTGATGCGGGCCAGGAAGATAACATCGTTAATTTCGGCCGCGATCTGGACGACTGATCATTCAATAACAGGTGACAGTTCCATCAGCATAATCGGACCAAAATAAAGTTGACCATTCTGCATACTGATGGAAAGCGGCACTTCACCATTCAGCGATTCATTCTGCGCCTGGCTTCTAAGTAAAGACCGCGTCAGTTCCGGTAATTCTTCATTTTCAGCAAGCTTCATAAACATATTTGCCAACCCGGTTATGTTTGCATCAAATGCTCCAAGAGGCTTGAAACTTTCATCCAACGTTACATCACCCTCTAAATTAATTGATGAAGAAGAGGTGCCATATTCAAATGTACGGATGCTAAGTGTGCCCCCATCGTCCCTCCATTTTGCAAGTGCTGCTTTTGAGTAATCAGGCTGTTCATTGGCATGGAGTAATGCTTCAACTTTTAAACTATCTGAATCCTCGCCTAAAATAGTATTTGAAAGCTCCCTTATTCTGGCATTGTTTGCCTTGAAATAAATCGCTCGGTTAACCGGCAGATCGTACCCTTGTTGATCATCTGGAATACCGGTTGTGCGACGCAAATGAAATTCAGCTTCTTCCATATATGAAACATTTACTTCTTCCCGAACCGAATTTGGGTACCAGTCTATTTTATCAAAAACAGCAGATAGATTATTCAGTGACATGGTCTCAGGATCTAAAATAATGGAAGACCTCACCCCGTCGAAGCTGATATTTAAATCCGGCTCCCTCAACGAACCCACGACGGCATCAAAATAATCTGTCAGGATGATGGCATGATTTGGTTCCCACGGCTGAAAAACAACTGAAACTGCAGGGACATTAATGGAAACATTATCCTGTGCAATACGCCCTGCCGGAATTTCGGCATTGAAAGATGATGCTTCAACTACAATCCTGTAGGGAAAACCACTGACTGTCACATCACCAACGAAAGCTTTGATGCCACCAAGCCTGCTTTCACTATTTTCAATCCAATCAAGAGTGGTTTTTTCCGCTTTGTTGGCAAGTGAATACCAGAAAAAGCTGTACCCGCCAATAAGCAGTAATACTGAACCTACAAGAAATTTGATGCGCATATCTATATTACCGTTATTACCGTTTCAAAAAAAAAGCCTGAAAAAATCAGACTCTCTTAATACCCTATCTTGGCACTTATCAAAAACGATAATTTAAACCTATTGATATAACAGGATAAAATCGAAGAAGTGAAATTTCATCTGTATCACGGAAATCCTGCTCTGCCTGGGCAATATTGGCTTCAAGCGTAGGGTCATTCGATAATGTTCCGCCCGTTGACATGATATCCAGTCTGGGTTTTCCTGCAAAAACAATTCCCAAATCAGCCATAAATGTCAAATCGCTGTCATCCGCAAGCGGGTTACCCCAACCAATTCCAAGATAAGGAGTAACAGTTGCAAAATCCACATTTGCCGTTAATGTGCCAACCTCGTTCGCAGTATAGACAGTATCGCCAATTTCATATGTATTGCTTGGAAGTGCTGCACCCTTAAGACCATTTTCATTGATAAAAGCACCCGCCGTTACACGAAATGATCCATCGGTCACATACCAATCCGCCAATGCCGTATAACTATTTAATTTAAGATCAAGGTCGTAATCATTATCCTCTACTTCAACTTCAGTACTAATCTTGAAGTAATTGCCGCCAAATCTAATATTAACATTTTTCATAGCTTCCATTGTGAGCTCAAGCCCAATACCAAGTGTTCCGGCCTTAAGGCCCAGTGCTGCATCACCAGGGGCTGCTTTGGCAATCGGTGTTATACTAATCACTGTCAAACACATAACCGTGCTAAGTAGTTTTTTCATTTTTAGTATCCTTATAATTTTCAAGGTTTATTTCTGAATATAACTGTACGCGGGAATTGTTTACGAAATATTACTAACTGCTGGCAGAAGACGATTACTTGATGTTTCAATTTTTTGCTCAAGCAATTCCATGAACTCATCTTTGGTTAATCCGGCTTCAATCGGTTCCATGAAATCAAGTATGATTGATCCTCCGGGAACCAAATCACCTTTTTGGGGCCAATAAACACCTGAATTAAGACCAACGGGAATAACGGGCTCTTTAGTATATTTATAGATTCCAAAAATACCAGACTGATATTCAATATGCTGGCCCGGTGCGGAGCGCGATCCTTCAGGAAAAATGATCAATTGCCTGGCCTGACTGATTGCCGCCGCACTATCCTGCATAAGCAATTTCAGTGTTTTAACGCCCCCGTCGCGATCTACTGGTATCATTCCCGTATTTAGGCAAAATCGGCCATAAAGGGGTATCCTGAGTAGTTCCTTTTTCATAACAAAAGCAGGATGGGACACGATCGTATGCATAATGAAGGTATCAACTGAAGACTGATGTTTCATAGCAATTAGCGAACCGCCTTTCGGGATGTTATGAACGCCAAGAACTTCGATCCGGATATTCATAATCAAACGCAGCAAAAAACGGACACCATGTGACCAGACACGTTGAAATTCAATCAGTCCATTCCTTGGCAACCAGAAAAATGGCAAATATAAAACACAAAATAAGGCTGTCCAAAAATAAAATAATATCTTAAACAAACTAGAACGCAAAAAGCGCACAGGCGTTTCTCCTTTTTAGCTTAACTCTCTGATATATTATCATAAAACTGACCTGATGCTTTCGCTCTCAACAGACTGACAATATATTTGCTGTATTCCTGTGACAGGCTAAAATAATTTTTGTTATCAGACTTCCAATTGCCAACCGGGTGTTCAATTAAAATCAGATCAGGCATAAACCGTCTGAATTCTACCATAGCTCTTGGCATATGCTCCAATGCTGTTACAACACGTATACTTTTAATATTATTCTGTTCTGCCCATTTTAGGGTTTCGATCGCGTTTCCAATAGTATCCGTTGCCTGACTACCACTTTCAATACAGCATTCCTCAAGTTCAGGGCTGGTGCCAAGTAATGTTAACAGTTCATCACGTGTTACTTTTTGATCGACCCCTGAAATATAAAGTTTTTCCGCATATTCGTTTTCCAGAAGACGAATAGCAACATCCAGTCTATTCGGCCCGCCTGTCAGGACTACAATTGCATCGGTTTTTTCCCGGGTTTCGACATGATTTTCAGCAAGTCCGTTTATATACCAAACGTATCCCCCAAGCCACAAAGCAAGAAATATGATCAATATATAAAAGATCGTTCGCATACCGAATTATACCATTCTTGCCAGTTCACGCATAACGGTAATTCGCGCCGTTATCATTGTGAGCGCAGCAAATATTAATGGAAAGAGTAGTAGCAATGACATTTTAAGATAGGGAAGCGTTGGTGTCTCAACAAATCCGCCTGATAAATTTTGCACAAGGATTAACAACCCATAAACCGTAATAAAAGATAAAATTAACCCTATTATGCCGCCCCGAAGACCATATTTCATAAATCTGTTTTGGTAGGCCTTGGCAATCAATAAATCATGTGCACCCATCAGATGCATGATTTCAATTGTTCCTTTATCCTCAGACATACTGGATTTAGTCCCGAATATTATAATACAAACCGACGCAAGCAAGATCAGAATAAGTATCCCAAGACCCGTTGATTCAACTGCATAAGCCAGCCTTAGAAAATCATCCAGCCACCTTGCATGATCATCAAGATAGACGTTATCGCTAATCTGCCTGATCTTGCTTTCAAGCGCATCAAGATTAACATAAATATTGTCACTGGTTTCAACATCTATCATGATGGGGATTGGAAGATCATCAGTAATATTATCTGCACCCAACCAGGGTTCAAGAAGCAATCTGATTTCATCTTCTGTTAATGGTCTGACCGAATCTACGCCTGGTGTTGCTCTGAGGGTTTCCTGTATCCTGGAGGATTGGTCGCTCATTTCTTCCCTGTTTTCACCAGTTAGCTGTACCGTAACACGGCCTTGCAAAGAACTGGCCCAGTCATCAAAACCGGAATGTAAAATTAAACTTCCCGTACCAGCAAGCGCGCTTAAATAAACCATAATAGCCATCACCCATGGCAGCAATTTTGTTGCTTCGCGTTTATTTTCATTTGGCAGAAAATCATACTGGTTTCTCATTGCTTGTTTTCCATCAATTCCGGTTTTTTCCGGTTCCTTCCAAATGCAGTAACTTTCCTCCAACCAGATGAAGGCGTGCTGAGCCGAATTTTTCAACGAGTCCGTTATCATGAGAGGCAATAACAGTAGTCGTGCCGAGCTTATTCAATTCTACAAAAAGATACATTAGACGTTCGGCCATTTCCGGATCAACGTTCCCTGTCGGTTCATCTGCAAGCAGTATATCCGGTCGGCGTATGACGGCCCTGGCAATTGCAACCCTCTGCTTTTCACCGCCCGAAAGGGTAGATGGATATGACTTCATTTTATCCTTCAAACCAACCCAGACAAGCAACTCTTCAACATGTTCATTTATATGTGCGCCGCTACCGCCCGCTATTCTAAGGGGCAAGGCGACATTTTCAACCGCTGTCATATGGTCAAGTAATCTAAAATCTTGAAAAACAACCCCAATCCGTCTACGTAGCTTGGGTAAATCTTCACGCTCAGCTTTCGCGACATCCCGACCAAACATCATGATCTCGCCACGTGTTGGCCGATGGGCCAAATACATTAATTTAAGAAGAGATGTTTTTCCTGCGCCACTGGGACCTGTTAAAAAATGCATGGAACCAGATGGCAAATTAAACGAAATGTCTTTTAACACGTCATAATCGCGTTCATAGCTCATGCTTACATTTCGAAATTCCACCAAGCCTCGATCCCTTAATTTTCGACTTTAGATTTTTATTGTTTAGACCACAGTAATTTTAATAATGCAATTGTAATTGGCTTATTTTAAGGCATCATTCTTGAGAAAGAAGTTGTCATTCAATTTTCGTTCCCTTTTAAGGATTTGATCTGTTAATGGATCATTGTACTTTTTAGTCCAGTATAACCTAACTGAATTACAAAAATGTGTATGAGTAAGCTATTGATAAACATGAATACGCATACTATAAAGAGTTTTTATTTAATCACAGAAGCAGGAAACGGGCGGAATATATGATTTTAACATGCCCCGAATGTAAATCTAGATATATTTTGAACCCAAGTGCTCTTATGCCGCGTGGACGAACAGTTCGTTGCGCAAAATGCCGCCATAGCTGGTTTGAAAATAAGCCGGAAGTTGATGTTGAAATTGTAACACCTACACACGTAGAAACAAACAGCCCAACGGTTGAAGAAAATGAAACGGCGACAGCTGATCCTGCTACCGACGATAAGCCGGCTGAACAAGATGAAAATAATGACATTAATGAATTTCCATTTAACCAGCCTAAAAAAAGGCAACGCCCTATCCCCAAGGGATCAAACCTGCCGGCATTACAAAATCAAAAATACGGCACCAATAAAATAGGCTGGGTATCACTGGTGGTGTTCGTTACCGCCATAATAAGTGTTTTTCTAATTTTTCAGGAAGCCATTGTATCAAGTTGGCCGGCAACAAATAAATTATATACCGCCATTGGACTTAACAATGAGACCCCGGCAAATGACGGGGTAGAACCGCGGCAAATACCTATAAGTGACCTTTGAAACCTCATTGCCAACCCCCCCTTCACAGGCCAGAGACATAAGCGTCAGCATTTCAGAAAATCGCTAAAAAATAATAAAATTTAAAGGTTTTAACTGTATTGATAGCTTAATACGCAATCAATGGGTTTGAAAATGGCGAAGATATTAATTGCTGAAGATGAAGTGGCAGTCCGCACATTTATTTGCCGCGCACTAAAACTACGTGGTCATGAAACTATCGGTGTTGCTGATGGTGGTGCTGCTATTGTTGAACTGGAAAATAATCAATATGATCTTCTGCTTACGGATATTATTATGCCTGTTATGGATGGTATATCATTAGCCCTCAAGGTGACTGCTGAATATCCAGCGATGCCAATACTGATGATGACAGGGTTTGTTCACGAAAAACAAAGGGCGCACAATATGGGAAGTCTTATACATAATGTAATAAGCAAACCATTTTCGCTTGATGAAATTTGTCATGCTGTAGACGATGTTCTTACTGCAAAAGCAAAAATCCATTAATCAGGATGCCGGTTCCATATTTATTTCCCGAAGTATGTGTTGCAGTTCAGGAGATTTAGCAAGCGGTTTATCAATTGATCTTTTAAGGCTGCTCATAACACCTAGAAGTTCAGACTGCGATTGGGCCACCTGGTTTATTTCACTATTCTTCATATCAATTAAAATATTATCGATAAGGTCTAAAGCACTTCTTATCAAATATTCAGAATGACTATCATCAATCAAAATTCGCTCACCCAGTTGTTTGAAAGCAGTTCCAACTTTTGTCTGTAATATAATTTCGTTCTCTTTTGCATTTTCCGATTTTTGGAATTTGGGTATAAATGCAGAATCTGCGCTTAATTTGTCACGCATTTGATGGTTATTCGAGCTGGCAAGAAGCGTTCTTTGAATTGAAATCAGATTTTCTATAATTTGAAGGCTTTCTGTTAATGCAAAATAGTTGGCCAGGCCTCCTTTGCTTAAAATAAGATCGTCATTTTGAACAATGCCTTTGCGAATATGATCAACAATTAATGCTGCATTATAATATTTTTCCTGATCACTAAAAGCGAGCACATAGCTATATAGTTTTCTAAGGGCATCCATATCAATATCAACCGTATATTTATCGGATGTACTAAGCCGCACAGCATTGCGATATTCCCTAAAATACATGTCTGAAACACGGAGTTTTTCACGAAGATCATGAACGGAATGTCGTTGTTTGATGGCCAGTGTAAGTTCATCAAGAGAGGTTAGAAGGTTATTTTCAACTGGCCCAAGTTCCCTGTTTTCAATTTTCTGTGCAGTATCCCACAACAAATTCCTAGCGGTTTCAAAGTCTTCGGGTGCCTTAGGCTCCGCCAGTCGCCAGTATGCTGACCGCAGTGCCATGTAATATACAGGAGGAAGCTGTTCTTCATCCGGCAATAAGCCAAGTGCCCTGACCTGCCGGGATAATGATTTCTGATCAAAGCCCGGTTTTGCAAGTTCCTGATAAAGAGAAATCAGCTTATTGGCTATAGGGTGCTCATATTTTTTTTACAGGTATTTCAACGCCACTCAGTACTTTTGTTGATATTTGCCCGGCTTCATCTTCCACTGATACCAGCAAATCAACTTTCTCACCCGCAAGATCAGACCCCGTAAAATCAAGGTAAAACCGGTCGCTGAAATCTTTCACTTCCCGAACTGATAATGGTTTTAGGTCACTCTTATTGCCACCAATATCCACAATTTCAACTGTAGCGGCCATAACTTTAAAATCATCTTCGATCTTTAGTTCAAGAGCCAGATACCCTTTCTGATTATCAAGATTAACCAATTCAAAATGATTTATTTTCGGGTTTTCATCATCAATGACCATCATAGGCCAGTGCCCGATAATATGGTTGCCCTGCTTAATGGCCCAGACATCTTGTTCTTTAATTTCTATATGCGCAATAAATTCGCCAACCCCATTTTTTTCAAAAAATGCTTTTGTGCCGTCAGAAAGCTCCAGTACGGGTTTCCACTCTATACCTGAAACCGTTACATCGAGAAAACTTCCTTCATGCACATATTTCAACTGACCGCTGTCTAAAGAATTAACATCCAGATTTTCAGTTACCGATGATTTTGCCAGATATAGTGGTGGACTTATCGTTGCAACCACCGATGCGTCCGGATAAGTGAACAATGCCCGCGGCATCACCGCTTCTGTCATAAGGCGAGAAAACTGTGACGAATTAATTACCGAGACAATTATCGTGGCCAACCCTAAAAAGATAAGTCTGCCATAGGCCTTACTGACCGAAAAATAAAGCCATCCTTTAATGCATGCCAGTGTTAGCAACGGGGCCGCCAGAATAACAGCCATATATGCAACTGCTTGTAAAGGGTATGAAACAAGTGCCCATAAATCCAGAAGTGTCAATATAAGATAAAAGGCAATAAGTAGTAGTGCCGGTGTTAAAACCGACAGAATATTTATTAATTTAAATCCCTGGATTGCTTCCTTAATATTCATGAATGTAACGAATTCTACCCTGATATTTTTCTCTTTCTATTCTGACAGCCAAGGGGCAAGTTGATCAAGCCCAATTATTTCATCATATGTGGGCCTTGCTCTTACAACAGCGAATTTATCATCTTTTACAAGCACTTCCGGTACAAGAGGCCTTGTATTATAGGTTGATGACATAACGGCACCATAAGCCCCGACAGAACGAATCGCCAGATAATCCCCGCTCTTCATTGGCTTAATAAGCCTATTTGTCGCAAAAGTATCGCCCGTTTCACAAACGGGGCCGACAACATCATACAGCACACTTTTCTCTTCGCTTTCAACAACTGGTTCAATGGCATGATAAGCATCATACATGCTAGGCCTTACCAGATCGTTCATTGCAGCATCAATTATTAAGAACTGTCTTTCCTGGCCTTTTTTTACATAAACAACCTGCGATACCAGAATGCCGGCATTACCAACCAGAAACCGACCGGGTTCAATAATAATCTGGCAGTTCAGATGGCTCATCACGCGCTTTACCATTTCGGCATATTCCGCTGGCAATGGTGGGAAGTCATCCCCTTCATAAGAAATGCCAAGACCACCACCCAGATCTACACGTGATATATTATGACCGTCTTCACGTAATGTTTCCACAAGGGTCGTAATACGCATAAAAGCAGCTTCAAACGGTTCAAGTTTGGTAATTTGCGATCCAATATGCAAATCAAGCCCAACCAGATTAATACCGGGAAGTGCGGCCGCCTTGGCACAAAGATCTCTTATGGTTTTCCAAGGAACCCCAAACTTGTTTTCCGATTTACCGGTTGAAATTTTCGCATGTGTCTTTGCATCAACATCGGGATTGACCCGAAACGTGATATCAGCAACCTTTTCCATTGAACTGGCAACTTCACTTAGCTGATAAAGTTCCGGCTCGCTTTCCACATTGAACTGGTAAATATCCTGCTCTAGTGCAAATGTCAGATCCTTGATAGTTTTGGCAACACCGGAATAGACAATTTTAGAGGGCGGAACACCCGCGAGTAATGCACGCCGCATTTCACCTTCCGATACTACGTCCGCACCGGCACCAAGATCAGCCAATGTCTTAATGACAGCCTGATTTGTGTTCGCCTTCACTGCATAGCATAACAACAAATCAAGATCACCGAATGCTTCTTTAAACTGATTAAACTGATATTCAAGTGACGCACTTGAATAAAGATAAAACGGCGTTCCCACATTTTTTGCAATATCACAGACTTTGATATTTTCAGCAAACATTTCTCCGTCACGGTACTCAAAATAATTCATCGCAATCGGGCCTCAATTATTATCTGATGGGGGGTTATAATCAGGTGGCGGGAGAACATCCCCTTTCTTGCCACATGCATTTATGGAAATACAAAAAACAGCAACAAACAGCAAATTCACTATATTCTTCATCACATTAAATTCTCTCTTTTGCACGTTTCACCTGCTTCAGGACCTCTGAAGGTGCGGTACCACCGTAACTCACACGACTGGCCACAGATTTATCAACACCCAGCACACTGAAAACATCATCCGTAATTTTAGGTTCCACCTGCTGCATTTCCTCTAGAGTTAGCCCATCAAGATTACAGCCTTTTTTCTCAGCCATCGCTACAAGTGAGCCTGTAATATGATGCGCTTCCCGAAATGGTAATCCAAGAACACGAACCACCCAATCGGCAAGATCCGTTGCTGTAATGAAACCATTCTTAGTTGCGTTTCTCATATTGTCTGCATTCACCTTCATATCTTCAACCATGCCCGTCATGGCAGCGATAATAAGTGAATAGGTTTCCACCGCATCAAATGTTGCTTCCTTATCTTCCTGCATATCTTTTGAAAAAGTAAGCGCTAGTCCCTTCATGGTAATCAGCAAACTGTTCAAGGAACCGATGATGCGCCCTGCTTTACCACGGCAAAGTTCTGCAGCATCCGGGTTTCTTTTCTGTGGCATAATGGAAGAGCCCGTTGTGAAGCTGTCGGACATCTGAATAAAACCAAATTGCGCACAGGACCATGTCACCATTTCTTCAGCAAGCCGTGAAATATGAACGGCACTGATGGAAGCCGCCGCCATAAATTCAAGCGCGAAATCCCGATCGGAAACAGTATCCATTGAGTTCGCTGTCGGCCGGTCAAAGCCAAGCGCTTTGGCTGTCTGGTGCCGATCTATCGGAAACGATGTTCCAGCCAGCGCTGCCGCTCCGAGTGGGCATTCATTAAGGCGCTTTCTCGCATCCTGAAAACGTGCGCGATCCCGGGTAAACATTTCAAAATAGGCAAGCATATGATGACCAAATGTTACCGGTTGTGCACTTTGTAAATGCGTAAAACCGGGAATTATCACATCGGCGTTTTCTTCTGCCTTTTCTATAAGGGCTATTTGCAATGCTTTTAAGGCTTCGTCAGCCTGATCACAGGCATCCCTGACATAAAGTTTAAAGTCTGTAGCAACCTGATCGTTTCTTGAGCGGGCCGTATGAAGTCGCCCGGCAGCGGAACCAATAATTTCCGTCAGACGCGCTTCAATATTCATATGAATATCTTCCAACACTGCTGAAAATTCAAATTCGCCCGCTTCTATTTCTTTCTCTATTTGCTTAAGACCCTCTTGGATAGCATTTCCATCACCGGCTGTAATAATCCCGCTAGAAACCAACATTTTGCAATGTTCCATTGATCCCTTGATATCTTGTCTGTATAAGATTTTATCAAAATCGATTGAGGCGTTTATCTTTTCCATTATGTCGGAAACGCCCCCTTCGAAACGGCCACCCCAAAGGCTATTTGCTTTTGGTTTTTGTATATTGTCTGTCATACGTCTCATCTTTGTTTGAGCCCGAGGTAAACATGAAAAATAAAATGATTTATTTCCTATCCTTCATTGCGCTCGGCATTGCTGCGTTTTCTGTTTATGATCTAGGAAATACGCCAAATAACGATATACCGCAAGGCCTTAACGCAGGAGCAATGAAAAGATTTCAATTCCACGAAACCCCAATACCTGCCACAGCCGCTACATTTCAGGATAAAAATGGCAATGACTTTGATTTTGCGGACTTTTCAGGAAAAGTCATTCTGGTCAATTTATGGGCCACATGGTGTGCGCCATGTGTAAAAGAAATGCCCGACCTAAATGCGCTACAGAATTCATTAGGTGGTGAAAACTTTCAGGTTGTACTCATCTCTGAAAATCAGGATGGCATCGAAAGTTCAATTAAATTTCTGGAAGAACACCAAATAACAAGTCTTGATACCTATATTGACGGAAATCGTTCGGTAGCACGGGCATTACAATCCAGTGCACTACCCACAAGTATATTAATAGGGCCAAATGGTTATGAGATAGGTCGGCTGGTGGGTCCCGCAGAATGGGATTCAGGGGACGCCCATGCAATTATTAATTATTATATTTTAAAAAATAAAATTAATAATTCCAATTCTTCATAACTGTATTCTGTGATCAATAGCACTGTTTTTTGCAACGCAGCTATCACATGAAATCATCAGTTCCAGATTATACTTGCGAACATGATATCCGTTTTTTTTAAATTTTTATCAAACATTTCAATTATATTTTGATCCTCTAGCGAAGAAACCTCGCCACAATGCTGACAAATCAGAAGTACGGATTCATTGTCTTTTTTTATTTTCGATCTATGCGCAATAAATTTGCGTGTACTGACGATGCGCTGCACCAAACCTTTATGTACCAGATCATTTAGCGCACGATAAACCGTTGCTGCCGCATTAATTCCTTTTTTATGAAGTATATCAAGCAGCTCATAAGCCCCTGCTGAACGCCCCAAGGCAAGCAACGCTTCATATACTTTTCTCTGGTTTGGTGTTAAGCCAGTGACCTTTAACGCTTCCGGATGTTGCTTGAAAACAGCATCTCCACCATTTTTCTCAAGCGCACTAATTTTGTTAGTCATTCTGCATCCTTTTAATATCCATTTGGAAATTAAAGCGAATTGAAATCACTTTTATCCCATAAAATTCATACATGTCTGAAATCGGAAACTGACAAGTTGTTTCCTTAATTCATCTCTGGTTTTCCGAAGTTAGGATGCAGGCGGTGCCCTTGATTGAGCCGTCTTCCATAGCTTGTTTTCAGATGTCAGTCCGACAGCAAAAAACTCTATCCCTGCTAATTTTGGAAGCACGATAGAGATCGTCTGCGCCAAGCTGGCCTTATCGATTGATACTTCAGCTATTTTACAGATTACGCAATCATCAGAAATATGATTATGAAATTGGTCATGGCCAGCAACAATCGCCTGCGAAGCCAGCATTGCAGCCACAGCAATAAACAAAAGAATTTTGTAATTTCGACGAATAGAAACCATATGCTCTTCACCAATTATTCTATTATTGTTATGTAATAACAATGATAAAGTCAACCTGATCAAGCGCTCTCATGCAAAAACAGCACATTAATAATGATATACAAAATATCTTGTATGTTACAATATAACATAATATGTTCCATATCAGATTCGTTAAGAGGTATGAACATGATAAAAAAATTGCGTAACGGAAAAAGTCTGGCTGCTATATCCATAGCGTCGTTAATAACCGGCAATGCATATGCTCAGGAAACCGGGCAGGAAACAGCACAGGCGGAAGCCCAGGGCCACGGCCATGACGTAGACATTATATTTGTTACAGCTTCCCCACATGGAAAGGCTGATTTTGATGTTTTGCAAGGCAGTAACGTTCTCGCTGATGATGATCTTCAGGAAAATTTATCTGCAACAATTGGGGAAACACTCGCTGGTCTTCCGGGTATATCTTCGACCTCTTTCGGCGCAGGTGCAAGCCGACCGATAATCCGCGGCCTTGGGGGGGACAGAATTCGCGTACTTATTAACGGCATCGGCAGTATTGATGCTGCAAGCACAAGTCCGGATCACGCAGTGGCTGGCGATCCTCTTACAGCAGAGCGCATTGAAATTATGCGTGGGGCAAGCACTTTACTATATGGAAGTAATGCTGTGGGCGGTGTAGTTAATATTATTGATAACCGTATCCCTACATTTGTGCCAGAAAACGGCGTGTCGGGCAAAGCACGCATTTCCGCTGACAGTGTGTCAAATGACCGTTCAGGTGGCGGAACGTTCAATGCGGCCTTAACAGATAATCTGGTTCTGCATGTTGATGGCTATTACCGCAAAACAGATAACTACAGCATACCCGGATATGCCGAAAGCGATATTCTCCGTGCTATGGAAGAAGCCGAACACGAAGATGATGAGGAACTAGAGGAAGAGCATGAAGAACAGTTTGGTTTCGTCGAAAATTCTGATCTCGAAAATAAGGGCGGTTCTGTTGGTCTGGCGGTAATTGGCGATGATTTTACTTTTGGTGCTTCGTTTAATTTGAATGATAGCGATTATGGCGTTCCCGGTCATGCACATCACGACGAAGAGGAAGGCGAAGAAGAGGAGGAAGAGGAACATGAAGAAGAAGTTGTGCGTATCAACCTTGATCAAAAGCGTTTCGATTTAAAAGGAAACGTTGAAAGAGATTTTTTATTTTTCCAGGAAGGCCGCATACGTTTCGGGTATGCTGATTATAAACACATTGAACTTGAAGGCGATGAAGTAGGAACAACCTTCACTAACGAAGGTTGGGAAGGACGTGTAGAACTTATCCAGCAGGAAATTGGTAATGTACATGGTTCCATGGGCATCCAGCTTAGGGACCGCGAATTCGCAGCTATCGGTGAAGAAGCATTTACCCCACCCAATGAAACGTTTCAATGGGGTGCTTTCGTCGTTGAGGAAATTTCACTCGACCCTGTTACTTTCGAAATAGGTGGTCGTTACGATCACCAAACCACTGAAAGCAAAACTCTTGGGCTTAAAAAATCATTCAACACATTCAGTTTTTCTACGGGTGCTTCAATTCACCCGACTGAAAATGACCTTATCGGTATCAGCGCAAGCCGATCAGAAAGAAGCCCGACCCCCGAAGAGCTTTATTCAAACGGACCCCATCTGGCCACGAGTTCCTATGAAATGGGTAATTTTAATCTGGGTACAGAAAAAGCGACAAGTGTTGAACTGACATTTAAACGAAATCTGGATCGTTTCACCGGAAGCGTAAACCTTTATCATACATGGTATGATGATTTTATCTATCAACAGGAAACAGGTGAAGAAATAGAAGAACTTCACGTACTTAAATATCAGGCTCGCGACGCCAAATTTTATGGTGCAGAAGTTGAAATGGGTTATGTTATTGTTGAGGACGCGGACTATACGATCGAAGTGAATGCTTCAGGGGATTTTGTACATGCACGCTTCAATGGCGGGGCCGTTGTGCCAAGAATGCCCGCGACAAGTTTTAATTTTGGTCTGGATTATAAAAGTGAATATTATGATCTTGGTGCTGATGTCAGATACGTAGGTAATAAAACAAATACTGCCAATGATATTTTACCAACGGACGAATATGTAAATCTGGATTTGTCCGCGACATGGAGACCCTTTGGCAGTGATCGTGATCTGAATATAAAATTGCAGGCATTAAATGTAACCAACGAAGAACAGCGTCAGCATACATCTTTCCTCAAAGACCTGCTGCCAATGCCCGGACGAAATTTCAGAATCAGCCTAAATTATGGTTTTTAAAACCGTAATAGTTTATTTCTGTTTCTATATTCTTGTATGGCCGCCTTGTGAAAATCAACGCGGCCATTAATTTATCTGGCACGGAACTTCGCTATACGGTATCATTAAAGTTGGACAAAAGGTTTTAAATATTACCCATACTGAATTACAGAGAACACAGGATCAGATGTTACTGCTCGGACGAAAAAGTGCTAAAGAAAAACTTGCCACTTTTCTGCTTAATCTCATGGATAAATCCATTAAAAATCATCAAAACAGTAAAAAATTATATTTACCGATGTTTCGTTCCGATATTGCAGATTATCTTGGGCTTACGATTGAAACAGTCAGCCGCCAATTTACAATTCTGACCAAAGAGAAATTAATTTCGCTAAACGATAGTCAATTTGTAGAAATACTGAATTTCGATAAACTGAATATTATTGCGTCCGGCGGATAAATTTATCACGAAAAGCCTTGACAGATGTGGCGTTAACGCTATATTTCGCCCACTTTTAGACGTGAGAAAAGATTCTCATATTTAAAGATGACATTCGTCATACACCGGTCAGTAAATATGAACCAGGTTCATTACCGGCTATGACCAGAAGATAAAATAGGAAAAACATTATGTTTGCAGTCATCAAAACCGGCGCCAAGCAATATAAAGTTGCTGTAGGCGATGTAATAAAAGTTGAAAAACTTGATGGTGAAGCGGGTACAACTGTTGCCTTGGATCATGTACTCATGGTCGGTGACGACAAAGGTGTAAAAGTAGGAACACCTACTATTTCAGGTACTATTGTAAGTGCTGAAATTCTTGAACAGGCACGAACCTCCAAAATTATCGTGTTCAAGAAAAAAAGACGCCAAAACTATCGTCGTAAAGCGGGCCATAGGCAGGAACAAACAGTTCTGCGCATTACAGATATCGGAAAAGGCGTTGCAAAAAAAGCGGCGGCGCCTGTTAAAGCTGAAGCAAAGGTAGAAGAAAAGAAAGCTGCGCCTAAGAAAACTGCCGCAAAAAAACCGGCAGCGAAAAAAGAGGCCCCAAAAGCAGAAGCAAAAAAGGCTGAGCCTAAAAAAGCCCCTGCTAAAAAACCTGCAGCGAAAAAGAAAACCGCAACAAAAACTAAGGAGAAATAACAATGGCACATAAGAAAGCTGGTGGTAGTTCCCGTAACGGTCGCGATTCAGCCGGTCGCCGCCTTGGTGTTAAAAAGTTCGGTGGTGAAGAGGTGGTTCCGGGAAACATCATTGTTCGTCAACGGGGCACCAAATTTTACCCGGGTAGCAATGTTGGCATGGGTAAAGATCATACTCTTTTCGCTCTTACGGAAGGCAAGATCAAATTTTACAAAGGCAAATTAAAACGTAATTTCGTTTCTGTTGAAACAGACGCCTAGAATAAAATTTAACGCTATAGAGATTTTAAAAGGAGAATGATCGATCACTCTCCTTTTTTTACGCTTAAATGAAATTATATAGGGTATAGTTGTTAAATTACAGGTTAACCGCTTGAGAATATTATGAAGTTTCTAGATCAATGCAAAATATATATAAAGTCAGGTGCCGGAGGGGTTGGCTGCCTGAGCTTTCGTCGTGAAAAAAGCGTTGAATTTGGCGGTCCTGATGGTGGAAACGGCGGACGAGGCGGCCATATTATTATCGAAGCCGTCGGCGGTTTAAACACACTTATTGATTATCGTTACCAGCAGCATTTTAAAGCCACGCGGGGCATGCATGGCATGGGACGAAACAGAACAGGCGCAAAAGGTAATGACATCATTCTAAAGGTTCCCGTCGGTACACAGATTTTTGATGAAAATAATGATGTTATGTTCGCTGACCTTACGGAGGAAGGACAATCAGTTCTTATGCTCGAAGGAGGTAAAGGCGGGCGCGGAAATGCCAGTTTTAAGACATCCGTAAATCAGGCCCCGCGTCAAACCACCGATGGCGGGCCAGCTGAGGAAATGTGGATATGGATGCAGCTTAAATTAATGGCTGATTGTGGTCTTGTTGGACTGCCAAATGCAGGCAAATCAACCTTTCTGGCGGCAGCAAGCAGGGCAACCCCCAAGATAGGCGACTACCCTTTTACAACATTAAAACCACAGCTTGGCGTGGTTTATGTTGATAGTAGGGAATTTGTCATTGCTGATATACCGGGGCTAATTGAGGGGGCCCATGACGGACAAGGGCTTGGGGATCGCTTTCTTGGACATGTGGAAAGATGTGCAACGATCTTACATGTCATTGATGCTACGGGTGACGATGTTGTCAATGCTTATAAAACCATACGTCATGAGCTTAACGAATATGGCGCGGACCTGGCCGATAAAAAAGAAATTATCGCCATTAATAAAATTGACGCTCTTGATGATGAACTTGTCGCCATGCTGACTACTGAATTAAAAAGTGTAACACATTCACCAATTTTCCCTATTTCTGGTGTAACGGGTGCTGGCGTTACGAAGCTTTTAAGAGCAGTGCTTAAAAATGTTGAACTTATTCGAGAAAACGAAAAAAAGGAACAGGAAGAACAGGATAATGAGGATGACGACCTAGGTCTTCATCAGGCTCCCTGGTCGCCGATTTAGGATGAGAGATTTTAAAGACAGTAAACTTTTTGATACCGTTAACAGGGTGGTTATTAAAATCGGCTCTGCATTACTGGTGGATGAAAAAAGCGGGCAAATCCGCTCCGACTGGCTATCCAGTATAGCACAGGATGTCGCAAAAATAAAAAATATGGGCAAGGACGTTATTCTCGTTTCTTCCGGTTCAATTGCTTTGGGCCGTAAAATACTTGGTCTTAAAATGAGCAAAAAACTGGTTGAAAATCAAGCCGCAGCGGCGATTGGTCAAATTGAGCTTGCCGCAACCTATAGAGAGAAACTAAGTCGTTATGATCTGCCAGTAGCACAAATTCTTCTTACATTTAACAATACAGAGGACCGCGGTCAGTATCTGAATGCACGGGGCACCATCAACAGATTGTTGGAATTGGGAGTTATCCCGGTCATCAATGAAAATGATACAGTGGCAACAGACGAAGTAAGGTTTGGAGACAACGACCGGCTTGCCGCCCGTGTAGCGTCAATGTGTGAAGCCGACTTGCTCTTTTTGCTATCAGATATTGACGGTCTTTATAGTGCTGATCCCAAATCGAATAGTGAAGCAACCTTTATTGATCGCGTAAAGCACATAACACCTGAAATTGAAGCCATGGCCGGGGAACCTGTCTCAACAGGTTTTGGTAGCGGCGGCATGATAACCAAAATTGCGGCCGCCAGCATAGCGACAACAAGCGGATGTAACATGGTCATTTTAAATGGGAACATTGATAATCCGATAGAAAATTATGCGGTTACCGGCAAGGGAACCTGGTTTGAAGCATCAACTTCTCGCCTTGCATCTAAAAAGAAATGGATTGCCGGCACATTATCACCCTTGGGAACACTGGTTATTGACCAGGGGGCCGTACGTGCACTTGAAAGCGGCAAAAGCCTTCTGCCCGCAGGCGTGATAAAAGTGACAGGCGAATTTCGCCGTGGCGATACTGTCAAAGTTACAGACAAAAACAATAAAGAAATTGCCCGGGGGTTGATAGCATACACATCAAAAGAGGCAAAACAGATTATTGGTGTAAAAAGTAGCGAAATAGAAAAAATTTTAGGCTATGGTGGTCGCGAGGAAATAATCCACCGCAGCGATATGGTGATGAGTTGAGCAGTATGGAAAATGTTATGAACAGTGAAGTTGATATTAAAGTATTGATGCAGCAGATAGGTAAACAGGCTAAGGCTGCCGCAACCAAACTGGCTTTGGCCGCGACAACACAAAAGAATGATGCCCTTAACAAATCTGCTGCAGAAATAAGAAAACGGAAAAAAGATATTATTGCTGCAAATAACAAGGATATGGCCATCGCAGAAGGTCGTGGCCTTACCGGGGCTATGCTTGACCGTCTGAAACTTGATGAAACGCGCATTGAAGCAATCGCCAAAAGCATTGAAGATATTGCAAAACTGGATGATCCGGTTGGCGATATAATAGACACCAAGGTACGCCCGAACGGGCTTCAAATTTCGCGTGTACGTGTGCCACTTGGCGTTGTTGGCATTATTTTCGAATCAAGACCAAATGTTATTGCAGATGCCGGCACGCTTTGCCTTAAATCCGGTAATGCTGCGATCCTCAGATGCGGAAGTGAAAGTCCCCATTCCAGCCGTGCTATTCACAGCTGTCTTGTCACAGGACTTAAGAAAGCCGGGTTGCCTGAGGCCTCAATACAGCTCATCCCAACACAGGACCGCGCTGCGGTCGGTGAATTGCTTGGTTTGTCTGAGTATGTGGACATTATTGTGCCCCGTGGCGGTAAATCATTAATTGAACGGGTACAAAATGACAGTCGGGTTCCGGTCATGGCCCATCTTGACGGTATATGTCATATCTATATCGATGAAGGTGCCGATCTTGAAAAAGCGACAAATATCACCCAAAATGCAAAACTGCGCCGAACAGGTATTTGCGGTGCGGCTGAAACCCTGCTTATTGACAAGAAGATTGCTGCTGACTTTGCACCTGTGATTCTATCCCGGTTACAGGAAGAAGGCTGCGAAATAAGGGCCGATAAAATAATAAAGAATATATTCCCTGCGGCCCTAGAAGCGTCAGAAGAAGATTGGACAACAGAATATCTGGATGCCATAATCTCTGTCAGGGCGGTTGATGGTGTACAGGGTGCCATTGACCATATAGCGAATTTCGGATCTAACCACACTGAGAGCATCATTACAGAATCCGCTGAACATGCTGAAAAATTTCTTAATGAAGTGGATAGTGCGATTGTGATGCATAATGCCTCTACACAATTTGCCGACGGTGGTGAATTTGGTATGGGCGCGGAAATTGGTATATCAACAGGTAAAATGCATGCACGGGGCCCTGTCGGATTGGCAGAACTTACAAGCTATAAATATCAGGTAAGAGGTAATGGACAGGTCAGACCATAATACAAGGGTGGGGCTGCTTGGGGGCTCTTTTAATCCGGCACATGAAGGACATGTGGAAATAAGCGAAGTGGCTCTGGAGTTTCTTGCACTTGACTATGTCTGGTGGCTGGTATCCCCTGGAAACCCGTTAAAGGACAAAAGCACATTAGCCCCCTATGAAGAACGCGTTAAAACGGCACGTGCGCTTAAAAAGGACGACCGGATCATTATTTCAGAGCTTGAACGTAATTTCGAAACGCATTACACAATTGATACATTGAAAAAAATAAAGGAAACAATGCCGCTTTACCATTATGTTTGGCTTATGGGTGCGGACAATTTAATTGAATTTGACAAATGGAAAGACTGGCGGCTCATTGCTGAAACAGTTCCGTTTGCGATTTTCAGTCGTCCAAGTTATTCTAAAGCCAGTTTAGACAGTTTAGCTGCCAAAGCACTTAAGGATTACCGGATTGGTACAAATAAGGCGAAGGCATTACACAGAATGAAGCCGCCGGCGTGGGTATTTTGCGACTTGACAGAAAATCCCGCGTCATCGACTGAAATTCGTAGTAAAACAATGTAAAACAAGAGGTTACATATTAAAAAGTGCAGGACACATCAGAGTTAACGGACGAATTAGGTCCGAATTTGTCGCTCGGAGCGGCAGACCTTCAGGAATTGATTATAAATTCGCTTGAAGATGATAAAGCAGAAGAAATTACAACAATTGATCTGACCGGAAAAACAAGTATCGCCGATTCGATGATAATTGCGTCGGGTAGGTCAGCGCGCCATGTCGGTGCCGTTGCCGATAAGCTTTACCGCAAGCTTAAACATGTCACTGCGGGCGGCTGCAAAGTGGAAGGGATGGAAAAAGCGGACTGGGTATTGCTTGATGCAGGTTCAGTCATTGTGCATATATTCCGCCCAGAGGTTAGGACTTTTTACAATCTCGAAAAAATGTGGGCGGCCGACTTTACACCGAACAAAGTTCACAATGCCGACGATGTCGCCAAAGTAGAATGAATATAGAAATCATTGCTGTTGGCCGTTTGAAGAAAGGCCCGGAACTGGATCTTATTGAAACCTATCTAAAGCGCTGTCCTTGGCCCGTTAATATTATTGAGGTCGAAGAAAAAAGACCCATTAAAGGGGCCGATCGAATGTCCCGCGAGGCAGATTTGATATTGGCAGCAATCCCGACGGGTGCACATGTGATTGCTCTTGATGAACGGGGAACAGAAATGCGAAGTAAGACCTTTGCAAAGAAAATAAGTAATTTGCAGGATCAGGGGTTATCTGTTCTCGTTTTTCTGATTGGCGGCGCAGATGGGTATGATCCAAAAATAAAAGAAAGGGCAAATATGCTTATCTCTTTCGGCCATATGACCTGGCCTCATATGATGGTACGCGCGATGCTTTGTGAACAGCTATACCGTGCTTCTGCCATATTGCAGGGTCACCCGTATCATAAAGACTAAAAACATTCATACTGCATTAACAAAAAATCTTTATATTTTTCTTTAAAATTAATTGGTTGTATAGTGAGTACATGACTGAAATGACAATACAAAATACAAAACCTGTGGTTCTATGCATTCTTGATGGATGGGGATCACGTGATGAAAATGACAATAATGCAATTAAACTGGCGGATACGCCGATTTATGACGAAATGATTGCTAATTGCCCGAAATCCACATTACAAACATCCGGATTGTCCGTCGGACTTCCTGATGGACAAATGGGAAACTCAGAAGTTGGGCACATGAATATTGGTGGCGGCCGTGTTGTTTTTCAGGATTTGCCGAAAATTGATCAGGCAATAGCAAATGATCAGATTAAGGATATTGATTGTCTTAAAGCCGCAATTAATACCCTGACGCAAAATAGCAGAACAGCTCACATTTTGGGACTTCTTTCCCCCGGCGGGGTTCATAGTCATCAGGACCACATGGTTGCACTTGCGCGGGAATTTGAAAAACATGGGATACCCGTCGCGATACATGCTTTTACCGATGGTCGCGATGTGGCGCCAAAAAGCGCCGATATATTTATTAAAAAAGTTGAACAGGATATTGCTGATTTGAAGGATGTATCCATCGCCACGGTAAGTGGCCGTTATTATGCTATGGATCGCGATAATCGATGGGACCGTGTTGAAAAAGCCCATAATGCCATCGCGATAGCAAAGGGAAACCATGCTGACAACGCACTTGCAGCAATCAAAAATGCATATGAATCTGATTTGACAGATGAATTTATTAACCCAACAGTTATAGGCAATTATAACGGACTAAAAGAAGGTGATGTTATCATTATGGCCAATTTCCGTGCAGATCGCGCCCGAGAAATTATGGCAACCTTCGTTGACCCTGATTTTGATGGTTTTAAAAAACAGAGAGACATAAGACTTGGTGACGCACTTGGCATGACCAAATACTCAGATGCCCTTGAAAAACTTATGCCTTGTCTTTTTCCTTCTTCTCCGCTGCAGGATACTCTGGGTGAAATTGTTTCAAGAAATGGACTTAAACAGTTACGTATTGCTGAAACTGAAAAGTTCGCCCATGTAACATTTTTCTTTAATGGTGGGGCGGAAGAAATGTATGAAGGGGAAGAACGTATACTTATACCTTCACCTGATGTCCCAACATACGATCTAAAACCTGAAATGTCCGCTTTGGAAGTTACCAATAAACTGGTTGATGCGATTACATCAGAAGAATTTGATCTGATTGTGGTGAATTATGCCAATCCGGATATGGTCGGCCATACAGGTGTTCTTGAAGCCGCTATTAAAGCCGTTGAAATAATTGATACATGTCTTGGTTGTTTAAAGGAAGCTATAGAAAAGGTTGGCGGATCTATGCTGGTAACCGCTGACCACGGAAATATTGAACTTATGAAAGATCCGGAAACAGGTGGGCCGCATACAGCACACACAACCAATCTGGTGCCGTTTATACTTGTTGGTGGTGAACGCGTCACGAAAGGCAAGATTGTACTAAAACCCGGTGCTCTTAGTGACGTCGCCCCTACTGTGCTGGCACTTATGCATTTGCCACAACCGGCGACAATGACAGGAAATAATCTGATCAACGTATAATATTTGATTTTAAGAGGTTAAAAATTAGAAAATTGAACACATATTTCCGCAAAATTCATGATCTGGCACGTTTAATATTATTCGTCGCCATAGGCGGAACATTGTTGTTCACTTCAATTCAGCCTTCAAATGCACAAATTAGAGAAGATAACGCACAAAATAGTGAACGTTTGGACCTTTTAAGGCGTCAAATAGAGCAATCATCTGAAAAAGCAAAACAACTTGAGGAACAAGCAGCAGCTGTCCGTAAAGAGATCTCTGAAATTCAGCAAAAGCTCATAAATTCTGCTGCTGAAATACAATCTATTGAAGATGAAATACTCGAAAGAGAAGCAACCCTGAAAGAATTGCGGGCAAATGAGATCGAGCTGGAAGAAAGACTCGCAGATAAAAAATTCGAAATGGCATCGACACTGGGTGCAATGCAGCGCTTAAGTATCCAAAAAACAAGTGCCGTCACATTCAAACCAGGCGAGGCTGTAGATACCCTCAGAACTGCATCTTTGCTCAAAGTTATTCTTCCCGAATTACAAAACCGGGCTAGCATTTTACAGGAAGATCTTTCAGAACTGAATAATGTACGTGAAGATATTATTCTGAATAGTGAAGAACTAAGAGCAGAACTAACCCGCTTGGTGATAGCGAACGAAGATATAGATACTTTAATGAAGCAAAGGGTCGAACAGCAAAAAAAACTGGAATATTCAACGGAACAGGAAAGAGCAAAGATCCGCAGTTTTGCTGAAAATGCTGAGGATTTACAGGATCTTATAGAAAAAATTGAACGTGAAATCGCCCTAAGGGATGAAGCGGCAAGAAGGGCAGTTGAAACCCTTCGTGATCGTCCGCAGAATTCAACAACGAATGCCATTACTGCATCCACGCCTATGCCAGACGGTGCCATAAGTTTTGCCAGCGCCAAGGGAAATTTACCCTTGCCGGCACGTGGCAGCATTAACCAGACCTTTAATCAGATGTTATCAACAGGGCAGCGTTCGAGAGGGATTATAGTAGATACCAGACCGGATGCCACCGTAATCGCGCCACATGATGGCCGTATCGTATTTGCCGGACCGTTCAGATCTTACGGCCAGCTCTTGATCATTGCCCACGGAGATGGTTATCATACGCTCCTTGCAGGTATGGAAAATATTAACGGAATTGTAGGACAATGGGTTTTAAAAGGTGAACCCGTGGGACAGATGTCCGGAAATACAAACGAGTCTAATTCTCGCCAGAAATTATACGTAGAATTAAGACAGGAAGGAAAGCCGATTAACCCGCTACCATGGATCGTAGCGATAGATCGAACAGGTAAGTAATAGAAAGGTAATTAGGAATGAAACATCTTTATAAATCGACTGCATTTGTTATTTCACTAATGTATGTCACACTTTCGGTTCCAAGCTATGCCGCCAAAACTGAAACATATAATCAGCTTAATCTGTTTGCTGATGTTTTCGAACGTATTCGTTCCAATTATGTAAAAGATGTGGATGATGAAGAACTTATAGAAGCGGCAATAAACGGTATGCTTACTTCTCTTGATCCTCATTCGACTTATCTTAATTCAAAACGTTATGAAAGTATGCAGGTTCAGACCACTGGAGAATTTGGCGGGCTGGGAATTGAAGTGACAATGGATAAAGGGGTAATTCTTGTCGTATCCCCAATGGATGATACACCCGCTTCACGGGCTGGTGTACAGGCTGGAGACTATATCACCCGCATCGATGATGAACAGATTAGTGGCTTAACCCTTAACGAAGCAGTCGATAAAATGCGGGGTAAGGTTGGAACCGATATTGATATAACAATTATTCGTAAAGGTGAGCCTGCCGCGATCGAAATGACACTAACCCGTGCTATTATTGAGGTAAAATCTGTCAGTTACCATATAGAGGATGAAATAGGATATGTTCGGATTTCATCTTTTACAGACAAAACGACAAGTGGTCTGCGTGACGCACTGGATGAAATAAAAGAAGAATTAGGGGATAATCTGCAAGGGATTGTTCTTGATCTTCGTAATAATCCTGGTGGCCTGCTAAATCAGGCTGTTGATGTTTCCGATACTTTTCTTGATCGTGGTGAGATCGTTTCAACAAGAACCAGAAATGATCGCAATATTCAGCGCTATAATGCACGCAGTGGTGATAGCATAGAAAGCAAATCGCTTGTCGTGCTTATCAATGGAGGATCCGCTTCAGCATCTGAAATCGTTGCCGGGGCACTACAGGATCATGAACGCGCTGTTGTTGTAGGGACACAGTCTTTTGGTAAAGGATCGGTGCAGACAGTCATACCTCTTTCAACTGATGGAGCCATGAGCCTGACCACTGCTTATTATTTCACACCATCCGGTAATTCAATTCAGGGTGAAGGAATTATCCCTGATGTTGTTGTTGAACAGCTTCGGCTTAATGAAATTGAAGCGGTGCAAGATCAGCGGACAGAAGCAAGCCTGCGTGGCAGCCTTGCAAATCCTAACGCTACAGAAGAAGAGGCCGCCGAGCAGGAAGCCCTTGATAAAGCTATTGAGGTGTCAAGTGCCAGCGATGATGCAGAAGGATCAGACGAGGGAGATAAGCAAAAGCACCGCATGACTACTGCACAGGATGATTATCAGCTTAATTTTGCACTTAACCTTATTCGTGGTATGTCAATCGCCCGAAACAACTGATGGCTGATGAACCGGAATTAAAAACTGCGACAAGACAGCGTTCCATAAGCCCATTGATGGCGGCTTGGGCCATCGTGATATTGCTTTTGGTTATAACGGTAGCTTGGATCACATTTTCTGAAGAACCTGTAACAACAGCAGACCCGACATCTGCTGCTGATCAGGATGTTTCATCTGGTGATATGCCTACGACAAGTGCTGCATTGGATATTCGTGAAGAACCGGAACAACCGGTCAGTGATGAAAATCAACCTGCTGGTATTAATAATAATAATTTTTCAGATAACCCTGAAACCATATCTACTATTCCAGAACAAATTAATACACAACCGGCTGGTTCCTTAAGCAGTACACAAACACCATTAAAACCTGCACCAAATCAGAACTTGCTTGTTAGGGGGGAGAATGGCTTTAAACCGGCATTGGGTCCTGACGGGCTTATCGCATGGCAAGAGTATGCGCGCCCTTATACCAGGGATGACAATAATATTCCCAAAATAGCCCTTATGGTTACAGATATTGGCTTAAACTCAAGAAGCAGCAATACGGCAATTGATAATTTGCCAGGACAGGTTGATCTTGCTTATTCCCCTTATGGCCGCAATTTACAGGACTGGATGGACAGGGGACGGGCAAAAGGACATGAAGGATTTCTCATGATCCCGACTGAACCTGTCAATTATCCGGCAAACGACCCAGGACCCCATACACTGATCACGGATTTAAACCCTCGCGATAATTTACTCAGGCTGGATTGGGTTCTTTCACAGGTAGCCGGTTATGTGGGGGTCATTAATCACATGGGGTCAAAATTCACGACTTCGGAAGAGGCACTAACGCCTATATTATCTGATTTGCAAAGTCGCGGTTTGATGTTGGTTGATGCACGTTCGTCGCGCTATAGTATCGCTGCACGTATTGCACGCACCCTGAATATGCCGCGCGCAATAAATGACAGATATATTGATAATGTAATAACAGCCGCCGAAATTCAAAGCCAGCTAAGGGAGTTGGAAATTACGGCAAATACATTTGGCGTCGCTCTTGGGCTGGCGCGCGCTACACCCCTAACAATTGACCAGATTGCCCTTTGGGCCGAAACTTTAAGCAATAAGGGAATAGAGTTGGTTCCTGTAACCGCAATCGCTAACAGGCAGCCTATAAGATAATGAAGAGCAAAAACAATCGATTACCATATAGGCCTTGTGCCGGGATTATGTTGCTAAATGAACAGAACAAGGTTTTTGTTGCAAAAAGAATTGATACAGCTGTTGAAGCCTGGCAAATGCCTCAGGGCGGCATTGATAGGGACGAAGATCCAAAACTGGCTGCATTTCGTGAACTGGAAGAAGAAACTGGTATAACAAATGTGACAATACTTGCTGAATATGATGGGTGGTTATCCTATGATTTGCCGGATACATTATATGGAAAAGTTTGGAAAGGAAGATACGGCGGGCAGACAATGCGATGGTTTGTCATGCGGTTTCACGGTAAGGATGAAGATATAAATATTGAAACTAAACATCCGGAATTTTCAACCTGGCGCTGGGCCCATATGCACGAACTTGAAGATATAATCATACCTTTCAAGAAAGACATTTATAGAAAATTGGTTCAGGAATTTTCTTATCTTACAGAGCAATGAATGATGATTGAAAAAAATAAATCGCTACCGGTTTTTGATATTCTGCACTTATCATTCACTAATCTTCTTACAAAAATAAAATATATTTTTCTGGCCTCTTACGGAACCGCTTTTTCAATCTACATGATTGTTATGATACTTCCCAGCCCAGTTAATATGACCAGCGAGGCAAGTTTGCTAATTCGGATTTCCTATGACGTTATATTTTTATCGCTATTATTAATAATCAGTACTTTGTTGTACCGCCTTCTTTCATTTGATATTTGTAATATCCGAAATCTGGTTCCCAAAAAACCCGGAACAACAATAGTAAAAATGTTTCTGTATTTAATCGCTTTAGCGTTTCTTTTATTCGTAGCGACACTTGCTGTATCGCTTTTCTTTTTGCTTGTTGCTGCAATCGTGAACAATGTTACTGAAACATCAGCATTAAATGAAACAAACCTGCCCCCCGTTGTATACTTTTCTATGATGATAGCTATTCTGTTGATCATAATGCGGTTGCAACCGACATTTATAAGCATCGCTACAGAACGAACATTAATAGAAATGAAATCTTCATATTATTATACGAGAGATAATTTCAAAGAATTGATCCTGATCGGATTATTCAGTTTCGCACCGGCGATGTTGCCTGTCCTTATTGTATATTATGCCATTGAAAGCAGCACCGGAGTAGCAATTACGAATGCATTTTTAACTTTTCTTATGTTCCCATTATTTTTATTACCCTACCTGTCGCTCTTAAGTGCCGGTATAGAAGTTGATAAATTTCTTGTGCAGGAACAGGCTTCAAACAAGATGGAGCCTAAATTATAATGAAAAAAGAATGTAAGACTCTAAATATTAAAACCAGTTTGACAGATACTTATAAGTGTTTGTGGCATTATAAATGGAACCATCTGTTTATATCATTGGTAGCTTTTTTGCCATTCGTCACCTTTGGGCTGCTGGGCTTGTTTGGTCCGTTCTTTATGCCGCGCCTGTCCCATGAACTGGTACCGGAAGGCTATAATCTTTCTTTCATGCTTTATATACTCAGTACATATGTTTGGGGTATTCCCTGTTTTATTTTATGGCATCGCTTATATCTGCTTGGTCCGGAACATCTGTTACGTAAGAGAATATGGCCTATTCTCACCAGAAGTTTTGTAATGATCTCCAAAGTGCTGTTTTTAGTCGGGATTTGTTCCCTGCTGGCGATTGTCTCAATCAGCATACTGGCATTTCTGGTAAATTACTTCGGATTAAACGACAGTATTTCTGATTTCTTTGCCCTTACTGACACTGAGTTTATGCGGTATTCAATTATCTTAAGCATAACACTGATCATAACATATCTCGTATTCCTCAGATTTAGTCTGGCAATCAGCGCCCGGACAATCGGCAAACGGATCGGACTTTTAACATCCTGGAAATTAACGGAAAAAAATACAATGCGAATGTTAATAAGTTTTATCGCAACCAACCTTCCGGTAATTGGCGCTACCATCGGAATTATATATATCTACCAGAAATTATTAGGAACAAATTTGTTTTATTCGGGTGAAATATTAACGCCCTTTTCATATCTGCATATACTGATCCTGGCACCAATCATTACTTTACCCCTTTCCGCCCTCAGTTCTCAATGTGCAGCCTTTTATCGCCACTGTGGCGGCGAAGAATGTAATCAGGACAAATAAAAACCCCGCCATGGTAATCATAACGGGGTAGTAAGAATTCATTATTTTTAAAATTAAATTATGCGGCTTCGCGGTTCAGCACTTCCAGTACGGCGACAATTACATCCCGCGCCTTTTCTGCGCGTGCACGGGTTTCATCATCCTTCGCATCCTGAATATCTTCCACCAGATTTTTAAGCTCGGCTTCATATGCCGCACGGTCCACATCCTTTAAAGCTGTTGCCTGTTCCGCCAGAATGGTTAGGCCTTCTGAATTTACTTCTGCAAAACCACCCACAACCAGTAATTTTTCCTGATAACTGTCATTATGAACTTCTATAATGGCTGTACGAAGTGTTGATACAACAGGCGCATGCATCGGTAATACACCAAAATCACCTTCTGTACCCGGCACAACTACCATGTCAACATCCGCTGACTTAAGCAGTTTTTCCGGTGAAACAAGTTCAAAATGTAACTTATCGGCCATGACCGCTTAGTACCTTTCGCTTATGCTGCCGCAGCAGCCATTTTCTTCGCTTTTTCAATAACTTCATCAATGCCGCCAACCATCAGGAAGGCTGCTTCCGGAAGATCATCATGATCACCGGCAATGATTTCCTTAAAGCTGCGGATTGTATCTTCAAGCTGCACAAACTTACCAGGCATGTTTGTGAACACCTCCGCCACATGGAATGGCTGTGACATGAAGCGCTCAACCTTACGGGCGCGTGATACAACAAGTTTGTCATCTTCTGAAAGTTCATCCATCCCAAGGATCGCAATGATATCCTGCAGAGATTTATATTTTTGTAGAATTTCCTGAACCTGACGGGCCACGTTATAGTGCTCATCACCAACAACTTCTGCTGTCAGAATACGTGATGTGGAATCAAGCGGATCCACTGCAGGATAAATACCTTTTTCCGAAATTGCACGGTTAAGAACGGTTGTTGCGTCCAAGTGAGCAAACGACGCAGCAGGCGCAGGGTCTGTAAGGTCGTCCGCTGGCACATAAATCGCCTGCACAGATGTAATTGACCCTTTGTTTGTTGAAGTAATACGTTCCTGAAGTGTACCCATGTCAGTTGCAAGTGTAGGCTGGTAGCCCACCGCTGACGGGATACGGCCAAGAAGCGCTGACACTTCAGCACCGGCCTGCGTGAAACGGAAAATATTATCCACAAAGAAAAGCACGTCCTGATTTTCCACATCACGGAAATATTCCGCAACAGTAAGACCCGAAAGCGCCACACGGGCACGTGCCCCAGGAGGCTCATTCATCTGACCATACACAAGAGCCACTTTTGATTGATCGCCTTCAAGGTCAATAACCCTACTTTCGATCATTTCATGATAAAGGTCGTTACCTTCACGGGTACGTTCACCCACACCGGCAAATACGGAATAACCGCCGTGGCCTTTCGCGATATTATTAATCAGTTCCATGATGAGAACTGTTTTACCAACACCGGCACCACCAAACAGGCCAATTTTACCACCCTTCGCGTATGGTGCAAGAAGGTCCACAACCTTAATACCGGTTACCAAAATTTCTGATTCTGTTGACTGATCTTCAAAAACAGGAGCTTCAGCGTGAATTGGTGCAGTTTCTGTGTGGCCAATCGGACCACGTTCATCAATCGGCTCACCAATTACATTCATAATACGGCCAAGTGTTTTTGGGCCAACCGGCATTTCAATTTGAGAACCGGTATCCTTTACGTCCATACCACGAACAAGGCCATCTGTGCTGTCCATTGCAATGGTACGAACAGTATTTTCACCAAGATGCTGCGCAACCTCAAGCACAAGACGGTTGCCGTTATTATCAAGCTCAAGCGCTGATAGGATCGGTGGCAGATCGCCTTCGAATTTAACATCAACAACAGCACCAATAACCTGCGCAATGTGACCTTTATTTTCTGTAGCCATTTTATTTATAACTCCTGGGGCTGATGCCCGCTTTGCCTTCTATTAAAGCGCTTCCGCGCCCGAAATAATTTCTATCAGTTCATTTGTAATTACAGCCTGACGCGTACGGTTATAAGTCGTGCGCAGACTATCTATCATTTCACCAGCATTACGGGTTGCATTATCCATCGCTGTCATTCGCGATCCCTGCTCACTGGCTGCGTTTTCAAGTAACGCGCGGAAAAGCTGCACACCCACATTACGGGGAAGCAGATCTTCCAGAATTTCATTCTCATCCGGCTCATACTCGTATGCTGCGCCACCAAGATCTGTATTATTCTCTTTACTAATTGATGCAGGAATAAGCTGAAGTGGTGTTACTTCTTGAGTAAGAACATTGACAAATTTTGCAAAAAACAGCGTACAGACGTCAAAATCGCCAGCTTCATACATTTCAATAAAGCGTGCCGCAATCGGTGCTGCATCCGAAAATGCAACGTTTCTGACGTGGCTCATATCAAAATGCTGAATGATACGTTTAGAATATTCGCGTTTAAGAACCGCGGCACCTTTTTTCCCGATCGTTATAATCTGTACATCCTTACCTTCGGCGATTAGGGCCTCAATTTTTGCCTTGGCTGCTTTTACTATATTACTGTTAAACCCACCACAAAGACCACGCTCAGATGTTGCAACAACAACCAATTGCTTTTGATTGCTGCCGGTTCCGGCAAGCAGCCTTGGACCACCTTCCTGACCTTTCATACTTGAGGCAAGAGAAGAAAGAACCTTTTCCATACGTTCCGCATAAGGGCGCGCTGCTTCGGCGGCATCCTGTGCTTTTCTAAGCTTTGATGCAGAAACCATTTGCATAGCCTTGGTAATCTTTTTCGTTGATTCAACGCTTGATATCCGGTTTCTGAGATCTTTGAGGTTAGCCATACGGACTTATCCTAAACTTTCCTGTTTGCGTTAAACGAAGTTACCTGCAAATTTGCCGATAATGTCTTTAAGTTTGTCCGTTGTTTCCGCGGAAACAGCACCTTCCTTCGTGATCGTATCAAGTACATCGCTGTGGTTTGCATGCATTTCTGCAATAAGTGCTTCTTCAAAACGGTTCACATCACCTACCTTGATTTTGTCAAGGAAGCCGTTCACACCAGAGAAGATAGAAACAACCTGTTCCGCAACGGACATAGGTGAATACTGTGCCTGCTTCAGAAGCTCGGTCAGACGGGCACCACGGTTAAGAAGCTGCTGTGTTGCCGCATCAAGGTCAGAACCGAACTGTGCAAACGCGGCCATTTCGCGGTACTGTGCAAGCTCAAGTTTAATGGTACCGGAAACCTGTTTCATCGCCTTAACCTGTGCGGATGATCCCACCCGTGACACAGAAAGACCAACGTTAATCGCCGGACGGATACCCTGATAGAAAAGTTCAGTTTCAAGGAATATCTGACCATCGGTGATCGAAATCACGTTTGTCGGAATATAAGCTGACACATCACCGGCTTGTGTTTCAATAACCGGAAGCGCTGTAAGCGATCCGTTACCAGCCGCATCACCCATCTTCGCTGCACGTTCAAGCAGACGTGAATGAAGATAGAAAACGTCACCCGGATACGCTTCACGTCCTGGAGGACGACGAAGAAGTAGTGACATCTGACGGTAGGCAACAGCCTGCTTTGAAAGGTCGTCATGAACGATAACTGCGTGCATTCCGTTATCACGGAAAAATTCACCCATCGCTGTACCGGTATATGGTGCAAGGAACTGCATCGGTGCAGGCTCGGACGCCGTTGCCGCAACAACAATCGAATATTCCATCGCACCGCGATCTTCAAGTGTCTTTACAATCTGTGCAACAGTTGAACGTTTTTGACCAACAGCGACATAAATACAATATAGTTTCTTGCTCTCATCATCGCCTTTATTAACATCTTTCTGGTTAAGGAAAGCATCAATAGCAACAGCCGTCTTACCTGTTTGGCGGTCACCGATAATCAGCTCGCGCTGGCCACGACCAACCGGAACAAGTGCATCAATCGCTTTAAGACCGGTCTGCACAGGTTCATGTACAGATTTACGGGGGATAATACCGGGAGCTTTGACTTCCACACGGCCACGTTTTACATCCTTGATCGGGCCTTTGCCGTCAATAGGGTTACCCAGCGCATCAACAACACGACCAAGCAAGCCTTTACCGACAGGCACATCCACAATAGAGCCAAGACGTTTAACAGTGTCGCCTTCTTTAATATCACGGTCAGAACCAAAGATCACAACACCAACATTGTCAGCTTCAAGGTTCAACGCCATTCCACGGACATTACCAGGGAATTCAACCATTTCACCAGCCTGCACATTGTCCAGACCATATACACGGGCAATACCGTCACCAACTGAAAGAACCTTACCAACTTCTGATACTTCTGCTTCGTCACCGAAATTAGCGATCTGTTCTTTCAAAATCTTGGAAATTTCCGCTGCACGGATGTCCATTATCCAACCTCTTTCATTGTTGCTTCAAGATTAGCAAGTTTAGTTTTAAGTGAGCTGTCAATCATGCGGGAACCAATGCGAACAACCATACCGCCAAGCAGGTCTTTGTTCACTTCCGTTTCCACATTGACATCACTTCCAACCATTGATTTTAGCTTGGCGCTTAGAGCGTCAAGCTGATTACTGTCAAGCTTATGAGCCGTTACAACAGATGCATTAACCTCCCCACGATGATGGGAAAGCATTCTGTTGAATTCACGTATAATATTACTCAGCTGATCAAGTCGGCGGTTATCTGTTACGACGCCGATGAAATTTTCAACTATCTTAGAAAAGCCTGCTGATTTCATCATTGCGCCCATCGCGGCCATTTGGTTCGCACGTGATATAATAGGGCTAGTCGTCAGCGCTTTTAATTCGGCACTATCATTCAGTAGGGTACTTAAAGCATTTAACTCTTCTTCAACCGTATTCAGCACTTTGCTTTCTTCAGCGAGCTCAAACAATGCTACGGCATAACGGCCAGCAAGACCGGAGAGCGAAATATTCTCAGACGCAATATTTTCTGCTTTATCATATGACACCGTTATGTCTTCCTTTTTTTATTTATGAATAATTCTCAACCGGAATCATTCTTATGATAAAAACAACCAATTTATGCCTTCATTATCCTTTAAAAAGTCCCGAAATTTGATGTTTTATCCGGTTAAAAACAGGGCATAAATTACCAATAGTCGCGCGATACCTAGCACAGTGTTTCACATACTGCAAGAAGGCAATTTACCGTTCTTGGCTTTTTTGTATTTTTCTCATAATTTTTACGCAAACATTCATAGTTCATTTATCATTTCCCGTCATAATTAAGACATAAGTATCGGTTGTTATGTCCACCACACAACTTATAATGCATTGAGATAAAATAAAAAAATCTGACCCCGATTGTGCAGCAGAAAAGAAGAGGTATTTAATGGGTGATTTTGTCATCTATCAGACAAAAAAATCAATGATACGCGCCATCAAACTATTCTTGATACATTGTCTGCTCAAGGGTCTAAAAATCCTAAAATCATCAAAGATGATTCTTATAATATTTTAATCTACGATAAATATGCGGCACCGACCGAAAACTATTTTAAAAATAAATTAGGTGATTATTGCGCCTCCAGCGGGTGTTTCTTTTATAAAGGTAATAACGGCAAGAAGGCATTAAAGTCATTTCTGGATGATTTTGATCCTGGCAATTATTCACCAATCGGCTTCATGGGGGTGTTCACTTTAATTGTAAAAAAGTTCGGCAGACTTTTTCTGATAACCGACCCTATGGGTGCGTCGCGCATTTTTCATAACGTTACCATGACACTCTGGAGCAGTTCATTTCTTGCCGTTGCAAAAAATACACCTGGGCTTACGCCTGATCCGCAAGGCATTTATGAATATGCCTTTCAGGAAACAACCTACGGTGAAAACACACCTTTTAACGAAATTAAAATGGCTGACAGTTTTTCCTTATTTGAATTTGACGCTCATAGCGAAAAAAATTTCCAAAAAATATTCCCGTAAATTTTGAAATAAGCAATCAGTCATATAATGACCTTATTGAGGAACACGCCACACTTTTAGAAGGCCAAATGAAAAATGTCGTTTCATCTTATGGTCCCCGTATCGCAACAGTACTTTCCGGTGGGTATGATTCAAGGCTGATGCTGTCTCTCGCTTTTAATGCAGGAATTACGCCCGATGTTTATGTGTATGGTACTGATAATAGCCCCGATGTTTTAGTTGCCAAATCAATCGCAAACAGTGAAAGCTTTAAAATCAATCACATTAATAAAGCAAGACACCCAAAACCCACTCCTGATCAATATGGTAAAATTGTAAGAGATAATTTTTACGCTCTTGATGGTTATCCAGCCGAAAGTATATTTGATTTTGGTGCCAATATGGCTACGCGCCGCGAACGGGCAAAAAATGACACATTAATCCTTAATGGTGGTGGTGGTGAAATATACCGCAATTTCTTTTATATGCCGGACGGCGAATATACTGTCGATCAGCTTCTGGATGTTTTTTATCGCCGTTATACGCCGGATTTATGTACAGGAAGGTTCGAAGAATTAATTTACCGCGACAATCTGAAACGTAAAATCATGCGGGCACTTCGTTTAAAAGGCGAAAAAATGACCCGTACACAATTTGAATATGCCTATCCGGGTTTCCGCTTGCGTTACTGGACATCCAGAGATAACAGCAATAACAATCGGATCGGGAGTTATCTTACCCCGTTTATCTGTTATGAAACGATTATGGCCGCCCTTAAAATGCCACTGGAATTTAAGACCCACGGCCGCTTTCAGGGGGATTTAATTAATCGCATTCATCCAAAACTTGCGTCCTATAGTTCGGATTACGGCTATCCCTTCGATAAACCTGTTCCATTTATGAAAAAAATAAAAAATAATACGACAATTTATAGACCGGTCTGGCTGCGTCGTAACAGCTATGCTATTCAGCATAAATTTAAAAAACCTGAGTTGCCAGAAGCCTTAAGTGATAAATATATTGTAGCTGCTATACTTTCTGGAAATTCACTGATGGCGCAATATTTTGATTTTTCGGAAATTCGCGATCCAGCACTTTATAGTCGCATCCTTATTCTTGACTATCTTTTTAAACATATCGGACTTTAATAAAAACTATATGGATCAATATCGATCTGAATTTTTACACCACGCTGCGAAGGTAGCTGATCCAGCCAGTGGCGAATTTCATTTTGCAAATTCACCGCTACACCTGCCTTAACCAGAAAACGGTAGCGATGTTTGCCCCGCAGATAAGATAACGGGGCAGCTACCGGGCCCAAAACTTTTAGATCATTTGTATGTGGTACTTTTGAGGCCAACGTTTTAGCCGATCCTATCACTTTATTTTTATCCGAACCTGATAAAATAAGTGATGCAAGTTTCCCAAATGGCGGTAGATTTTGTGCTTCACGTGATGCAGCTTCACGTTCCAGAAATAAATCCCTGTCTCCTGAAACAAGTGCCTGAAGCACCGGATGGGTTGGCTGATAGGTTTGAAAAATGACCCGTCCGGCATGTTCAGCACGCCCGGCGCGACCTGCTACCTGTTCAAGCTGCTGCCACGTTCGTTCCGCTGCCCGTGGATCCGCGCCGGACATGCCAAGATCAGCATCAATTACACCTACCAGGGTCAACATCGGAAAATGATATCCTTTGGTAACGATCTGTGTGCCAATGATAAAATCAACCTCATGACGTTCTATGCTTTCTATCATTCTTTTTAAAGCGGCCGGCGAGGATATTTCATCACTGGACAGTACGGCAAGGCGGGCATCCGGGAAAAGAACGGCTATTTCTTCTGCGACCCGTTCCACACCGGGGCCAACGGGTACCATACTGTTTTCTGCTTCACATTGCGGGCAAAGGTCCGCTTTATTACGGTTAAATCCACAATGATGACATTCAAGCCGGTTAAACTGACTATGTTCTACAAGCCACGCAGAACAGTTTGGGCATTCCATTCTGTGTCCGCATGCGCGGCATAACGTCAAGGGTGCATAACCCCGGCGATTAAGATAAAGAAGTGATTGTTCACCATTTTTATAGTTGTCGTTAAGAGCGTCGCGTAAGGTTTCGCTGATCCATGATCCAGGTTTGAGAGGCTGAACTTTTAAATCGACGCTCATCATATCAGGCAGTTCCGCCGGGCCGTGACGTTCCCCAAGATAAAGCCAGTCATACTTACCGTTTTCAGCATTGATCAATGTTTCAAGTGATGGTGTTGCGGATGCAAGAACCACAGGACAGTGCACCTGTTTAGCCCGTACGACCGCCATATCACGGCCATTATACATCACCCCTTCATCCTGTTTGAATGTGGCTGAATGTTCTTCATCAACGATAACCAGTTTTAAATGCTGCAGCGGAAGGAAAAGTGCCGAACGCGCCCCGACAATTACCCGCGCTTCACCGCGTATAGTCGCCCACCAGACCCGCCTTCTTTGTGCGGGTGTCATTTCTGAATGCCAGATTGCAGGTTCCGAGCCAAAACGTTCTCTGAACCGCTCAAGCCATTGTGTCGTTAGGGATATTTCCGGAACCAGAACCAGTATTTGGGCAGCATTATCACGAAGTGCTTCAGCTATGGCTTCAAAATAAACTTCCGTTTTACCACTTCCGGTTACCCCTTCCAACAGTACCGCCCTAAAGGTTCCTTTGCGTTGTTGCAGGATAATATGTTCCGCAGCCTTGCTTTGTTCATCCGATAATATTGCACGCTTTAGCCCGATGTCAGGTTTTAAAAAATTTTCTTCGCCGCTTACTTCAACGGGGATAAGTTGTCCTGCCTTGATCATGCCGCGCACAACTCCTTCGCCGACTGATGCAACGTCGCACCATGATTTTACGGCAAGCGGCATACCACCAACAGCCGCTTCTCGAATACGGATTCGCGCAGGAGATAGCTTATCCGGCAATTCATCCGCAAGCCGGTAAAGTGTTATTTTTTTTTGTTTATCAAATTTTCGCGGCACACTGAGTGCCATCTTAAGCACTGAACCGAGAGGTGAAAGCGTATAACCCGCGACCCAGGAAACAAATTGCATAAGGTTTTGCGGCAAGGCTGGCAGCTCCGTCTTTCGGATCACATATTTCAGCTTATCTAGCGGGACATCACTTTCCAGAGGATCACTGTTCCATACCACCCCCTGAACCTCCCGCCCGGAAAGCGGAACTGTGACAAAATCACCTTCCTGTAGTATTAATTCTTCAGGCACAAGGTAATCCAGCACGCCGCTCAAAGGTAGCGGTAATAATACCTGAATTCTATAGTTCGGAAAAAGTTCTGACAAAAGCTTGTGCCTTAATGAGTTTTTATTTGCGCCTACATTATCGCAATATACCCTTGCACAAAAGGCGAAATAAATGCACAAAAGACAAATGCGGTTTTACTTAATAAACGAAATACTGAAGGATCACAAAACATGAAGTTTTTTATCGATACAGCCGAGATTGAAGAAATCAGACCTCTGGTAGAACTGGGTCTTGTGGATGGGGTGACTACCAATCCATCCCTTATCCTGAAATCCGGACGCGATATTATCGAAGTAACAAAAGAAATCTGTGATCTGGTTGATGGCCCTGTAAGCGCGGAAGTCGCCGCCACTGATTATGAGACAATGGTACGCGAAGCTGCGGTGCTTTATAACATTGCTGATAATGTGTGCCTTAAGGTTCCAATGACACCGGATGGGTTAAAGGCTTGCAAGCATTTTTCCGATCAGGGGAAAATGGTCAATGTGACCTTATGTTTTTCAGCAAGTCAGGCACTCCTTGCGGCAAAAGCCGGTGCAAATTTTATTTCACCCTTTGTCGGTCGTCATGATGATGTGGGTCATGATGGTATGGCTCTGATTGCGGACATTCGCACTATTTATGACAATTACGATTTTAAAACCGAAATCCTTGTCGCCAGCACACGGCATAATCTTCATATTCTTGATAGTGCGCTTATCGGCGCGGATGTTGCAACTATCCCGCCGAAAGTGGTTCACCAGCTTTTCAAACACCCCCTTACCGATAGCGGTCTTGCTGCATTTGTTGCAGACTGGGAAAAAACGGGACAATCCATAACAGGCAAATCATGACCAGTAAAAAAAAGGAAATTGAGGATATTGATCCATCCGTTATTAGAGATTATCTGAAACGGCACCCGGATTTCCTTGTTGAAAATCCGGAATTATTTACTGTGCTTACCCCGCCTGATCGATCCACCAATGATGAGATAGTCGATTTTCAGACTTTGATGATTGAAAAAATAAAATCAAACATTGAAGAATTAAAATTCAGCCAGGGACATTTGATTGATACCTCCCGTAACAACCTGACAACCCAGGTACAGGTTCATGAGGCTGTCCTCAGTCTTTTGGATATTCATGATAGTTCACAGCTTGGACATATTGTGACGCAGGACTGGACAGATAATCTGCACATTGACGTAATCCGCATATGTTTTGAAAAAGGTCATTCGGTATCCGTTCCAGACCTTAAGGAAATTTCCAGATTATCAAAAGGTTGTGTTGATGAATATCTGGGTAAGGACGACATTGTTCAGCTTCGCGGCAACGTAGAAGTTTCAGAAGAAATATTTGGACCAGCAAAATCGCTGATCAGGTCAGAGGCCCTTGTAAAACTGCCTGAAACTGAACACAACCCTCCTGGTATTCTTGCCTTTGGCAGCCGCGACGCAGATATGTTCTATCCGGGACAGGGAACTGAACTTTTACGGTTTCTTGGAAAATCATTTCATAAATGCCTGATCCAATGGCTCAAGAGACAAAATTAGACAGGCATATATATCCCGCATTACGCCCGGTTATCCTTCGCTGGGGTGATTATCTGGTTTCTGAAAAACGTGTCTCGAAACACACACATGAAGCCTATATGCGTGATATTTGTTTTTTTCTTTCTTTTCTCCGCGATCATTTAGGTATTTCACCGACAAAACAGACGCTTGAAAAATTAAAACCCGCGGATTTCAGAAGTTATCTGGCATCCCGGCGCCGGGACGGTCTTTCACCAGCCAGTATGGCACGGTCTTTTAGCGCTGTCCGTTCATTTTTTAAATATTTAAGAAAATCCGGTGAACTTGAAAATGACGCCATCAACGCCGTCAATAGTCCCAAACTTAAAAAACGAATGCCACGCCCGATAAGTGAAGAAGCGGCAAAACGCACCATAAATGAAGTGGGTCATTTTGCCACAGATGCCCCAAATGACTGGATCGCGCTGCGAGATATTGCGATGCTGACCCTGCTTTACGGTTGTGGTCTTCGGATATCGGAAGCTTTAAGTTTGAATGTCGGAGATCTTGATAAAGGGGATATCATGACCGTACGTGGTAAAAGGGATAAAGAACGACTTGTACCGCTCCTACCCGCTGTAGTGGAAGCGGTTGAAAATTATGTCAGGGCCTGTCCGAAAAAGCTATCCGCAGGGGATCCTTTATTTATCGGTGTCCGCGGAAAACGACTTAATGCCAGGAATGTCCAGCTTGCCATGCAAAAAGTTCGGATTGCTCTTGGCTTGCCAGCATCCGCCACACCCCATGCCCTTAGGCACAGTTTTGCAACCCATCTGCTTACAGCCGGTGGCGATCTGCGTACTATTCAGGAACTTCTGGGTCATGCCGATCTTTCAACAACCCAGCATTATACAGATGTAGATACAGCCTATCTTATGGATGTTTATAACAATGCACATCCATCCGCTAAAAAGTAAGTATATTGAATTCGTTTAATCATTTCGTACGATGCTTCTTGCAATAATTGATTTAATTAAATACCTTTCTCTAAATAATTTTTAAAAAATCGCCCCAAAAGCGGCAGGGAGGACATCTATGATAAGCCTGACAGCTACTTTTTCAACATTTGTGATATTTATTTTAAGCCTGTTTATGACCAGTACCGCATTCGCTGCAAATTGCAGCAATGCGCCGGACATGCTTGAAGAAATTCTTCAACGGGGAAAAATAAGAATAGGGTGGATCAATTCAAAACCATTTCAGTACAGAAATGAACTGGGCGAACTTGAAGGGGCATTCGTGAATGCCGGAAATATGCTGGGCGAAGAACTTCTGAAAGTAGAAGTTGAATGGGTTGAAGCGAAATGGGATACATTCATCGCCGGACTTCAATCAGGCAAATATGATATCGTTATGTCAAATGTCGCCCGTAGACCGAACCGGGCTGCTTCAGCATGGTTTACCAAACCGATTGTTATAGGTTCGCAAACGTTTCTAGTGCGCAAAGACCGCAATATAAAAAACCTGGCGGACATTGATCAGGACGGAAATAACATCATTGTTCGGCTGGGCAGTGCCGCACATATTACCTATACTGAAAATGATCCGGATTTCTTCAAGCATGCAACTATCCGCTCCCTTGCACCACCGGCTTTACCCGAACAGGAAGTCGCCAGCGGACGGGCAATTGCAATGGGTGCCGGTTCTGTTGAAACCCAGCAGATTGCACGGGCAAATTCGGACTGGGCGGAAGTTGTTGTTTTACCAGAATCCCCAAGATCAGTTGGCGCCGGCTTCGTTATGCCTCAATGCCAGCATAACCTGCTGCATTATATGAATACGTTTGTGGACACGCTTATCGAGACACAATTTATGGCCAAGCAGGCTGAACTTTATCCGGATATTGTCCTTGATTCAGTTGTTGCGCCAACAACCCTGATAGGGGATCTTTCCAGATAGTATAATATGGACTTTGAATTTCGATTTGATATCGTCTGGAATAACTTTCCCCTGCTTCTAGAAGGGATTGAGACCACTATAGTTTTATCACTGCTGACGATGGTTCTTGGAACTATTATAGGGCTTTTGGTTGCAATAGTAAGGTTGCGTGTCCGTCGGATATTCGCGGTACCGCTTATTATTTATGTCGAAGTTTTTCGTGGCACACCCGGGCTTATTCAGATTGTCTGGATTTATTACTGCCTTCCGATTGTCACGGGCCTTCAGCTTGATGCACTTACATCATTGGTAATTGCCATGGCCCTTAACGTTGGAGCCTATCTGTCCGAAGTATTCCGTGCCGGTATTCAGGCAGTGGACAAGGGCCATATAGAAGCCGCCGCGGCATTAGGTTACCGGCCAGCCCAGATAACAAGACGTGTTGTGGTACCACAAGCCGCTTACCGCATGATTCCGGCTATCGGTAATGTTTTTGTATCAGCAATTAAATTATCATCTTTATGTTCCGTGCTCGGCATGGCCGAACTGATGTATCAGGGCCAGATTATCATCGCCAATTTCTTCAGACCGATTGAAGTATTCACCGTCGTTGCGATGATTTATCTTCTGATGGCATATTCAACATCCCTCTTTATGATGTATCTCGAATGGAAGCTTGCCTGGATCAAGCGTGAAGACATGACCCTATGGCAAAGATTTAAACACATAAGCCGCGCGTCCTTCAGCCTTAAACCGCAGGGGGATGTATAAAAATGAGTGATGTTGCAATTGAAATTAAAGGCCTGCACAAATCATTCGGTTCCCTTGATGTTTTAAGGGGTATAGACCTCACTGTTAAAACCGGTGAAGTTATATGCCTGATCGGGTCATCAGGATCAGGAAAATCAACACTTCTTAGATGTATCAATCAATTAACCGTTCAGGAAAAAGGAACAATCCTTGTTAACGGTGAGAATATCGGCCCAGCAAATGATCAACAAAACAGCCATAAAAAATTAAGTAACGCCGAAATAGCAAGGCAAAGAAGCCGTGTTGGCTTCGTGTTTCAACAATTTAACCTATGGCCGCATCGTACTGTGCTTGGCAATGTTATGGATGCGCTTCTTGTTGTAAAAAAAATGGACAGTGAAGATGCAAAGAAAATCGCTATGGCCCGGCTTGAGGAAGTTGGCCTGGCGGACTGGAGTGAGGAATACCCATCAACACTTTCTGGTGGGCAGCAGCAACGTGTTGCTATTGCCCGTATGCTTGCGATGGAACCTGACGTTATGCTGTTTGATGAACCGACATCGGCGCTGGATCCGGAGCGCGTAGCAGAAGTAATTGACGTCATGAAGTTACTGGCACAGAAGGGCCATACTATGATTATAGCAACCCACGAAATGAATTTCGCACGGGATACAGCTGACAGGGTTATTTTTATTGATGAAGGCGTAATCGTCGAAGAAGTACCGGCGCGTGATTTTTTCACTGCCCCTAAAACTGATCGGCTTAAGAGTTTCCTTAAGCGTTTGAGTGTTTGAAAATGACAAACGACGCCCCTGAAAAAGCATTATGTGAATACGCCAATACACTGATAATTGATGATATTGACAGTGAAACGCAGCAATTTATTTCCCATTTAATATTTGACGCGATTGCAATTTCCATTGGTGCCTATGCAAGTGGTCATCAATCAGGAATGATCAACGAAGATATGGCACTTGAAAATAATAATAACACCTCAGGATCAACTCTTTGGTCGGGTAGGGGCAAATTACCAGCTGATATTGCGGCACTTTGCAATGGCACATGGACTGAGATACTTGATTTTCAGGATGTTGTCGTTGATCCACGGAACAATGGCCACCTTGGTGTGACAATTGTGCCGGCAGCAATTGCAATTGCAGAACGCGAAAACAGCAGTGGTGCAGAAGTTATCGCCGCGGTTACTGCCGGACTTGAAGTATCCATCGCAGCCTTAAGGGCAGTTGGCCGCAATCACCGAAGCGAAGGTAAAGGCTTTAGAACCACAAGTCTGGCCGCGCCGCTTGGTGCCGCTGTTGCCTGCGCGAAACTGTTGAATTTGACGCCTGAAAAGATTTCAAATGCGATGGGCATAGCCGGTGCCTGCTCGCCCAACGGGCTTATGCCTTCACTTTCCGCTGCAAATGGGTCATTCGGAATGGACAAAGACTGGGTAAACGGATTTGCCGCGCAACTTGCCGTCAATGCGGCGGATCTTGCCAAACACGGCATGACGGCCAGTGATCGCGTTATAACAGGCGAAATGGGTATTGTTGCAAGCCATAGCCACGGGGACGGTATGCCGTTAATGGTTCCAAAAAACGGTGCGCCGAACATAAAATATATATCGCTTAAGAAATATGCCGCCTGTTACGGGGTTCATAGTGCCATGGAAGCGGCATCAGATTTGATCCAAAAACATGATCCGGATATTGCAGAAATTAAAAAAGTTGTTGTCCGTGTAAAACAGGATAGTGCCAAAACACTGGCAACCCGAAACATTACCAATCATATGGCCGCCCGCTTTAGTTTACCCTATGCCGTAGCAACGGCAATTATCAGGTGCGAAAAATCATCTATTCATGATTTTGAAGAACCTGCAATTTTTGATGAAAGCGTCATCAGTTTCATGAAACACATAGAAATTGTTGCCGACGGGGAATTAACCCGTTTTCATCATGAGACTGGTGGGTTTCCTGCTATTGTGGAAATACATACACAAAGTGATGTATTTCAAGAAAGAATTGATTATCCGATTGGATCTTCGCAACGACCCATGAGCCGGGATGACCTTACCTTTAAATTTGAAGAACTAACCAGTTCACATTTCAGTAGCGCACAAAGAAAAACAATTGCCCAGAAAGCAATGAATCTGGCTGATCTGGATAGTATCTGCCAACTTACGGCATTGCTTGAAATATAAAGAATACTTTTATTTGTGAGTTATTATTTTCCACCGAGTATTTTTTTGAGTGGCTGTAGTTGTTTTTCATAAACCCTCCAACGTTCAACCGAAGATTTATATATCGGTTTTCGAACTTGTTCAGCACTTGCTGTCCTCACGGTTGATCCCTGTTTATGGAAATCCAGCATATTTTCCTGCCATTCAAGCCCGATGAAGTTTATCAGTTTTTCAGAAGCAGATTTCAAATCACTAACTACTTCTTCATAGGAAATGTCAATAAACATGTCATTGGGTAAGATTTTACGCCAGTGTTCCATCAGATCACTATAGAAATTATAAAAATTCCCAAGCTCATTAAGATCATACCCATAATGTAATGTTTCAAGAAACAGCCGGGTATATATTGAAACGCAACTATCCATTGGATTTCGCGTCGTATGGATAATTTTTGCATGCGGAAATGCATGTCCAATTATACCCAAAAGGCGATAATTCCCTAGCATTTTATCAATTACAAATCCCGTGTCCGCCCCTGCGTCACGTAACGCTGCAATATACGCTGATCCTATATTTTCATAGTCCTGATTAGATAAGTCTTTTATTCCATTTGGAAAATCATTGATATGTTTCTTGATAATTTCATTGAGCGCCGTCATTTCACCCACCGATGAAATATCATCATGACTTACAAGAATTTGTTCCACCAACGTCGATCCGGAACGGGGCATGCCCACAATAAAAATAGGGATCGGGCTCTTGGCTTCTTTTCCTCGCAGATTATTTAAGGGTACCGTTATAAAATTTTTCTTTATATCCTTATGAAGTTGCCGGGAGGCATTTTCATCATATTCAAACGTCGACCTTTTTAACAGGTTCCCTCTGTCATAATGCATGAACGCTTCATCATAATTCCCGATATCAGAAGCGGCTTTGCCTAAAATAAATTCAAGCCTGATCTGGTTTTCTTTCGTTAGTCTTGAAGGATGCTTCGAAAGCGACTGCAACTGGATTATATGCTGATCATTTTTCTTGTATGTTTTAAGGGTTGATAAATTATGGTGGGCTTCAATATAACCTGGTGCCACCTTAATGGCCGTCTCCAAATGGATTATTGCTGCCTTTATATTACCTTCGGCAATTAATATAGACGCCATATTATTTTGCGCCTGCACATTGCCGGGGTCTATGCTGATCGCTTTGGCATATGCTTTTTTTGCTTCTTTTAAATTGCCTGCTCTTTCCAGCAATGAACCCAGATTGTTGTGAGCGGCACCGAATTCCGGTTCCAGCTTAATAGCTGTTCTGTAAGCTTCAATTGCGCGGTCAAGTAAGCCCAGCGACATTGTCGTTAGCCCTAGAATGAAATGCGCTTTCGGGTCCTGGGGTTCAAGTATCACTGCATGTTCAATAACATCAAGTGCGTTCTTAACCCTTGCGGAAAACAAAAGCACTTCCGCGAGATCACGTTGATACTGCGCATTGTTAGGGTTAAGTGATGCCGCACGTCTTAACATGGGAACGGCAATATCGTTTCGGTTAGCATGGGCCGCCAGCTGGCCAAGCAAATGAAACGCCGGGTGAAAACGGTCATTAACCGCTATAATGTCACGACAGATCTTATCCGCTTCAGCAAATTTTCCCTTATTGGCAAGGTTCTCCGCTTTTTTTATTGCCTGCATTAAATCCATGACGGCAGCTTAAGCTATTCAATCGATTTTTTAAAATTAAAAGATGTAATGGTGAAACCTTCACGAAAATAAAATTTATGTGCCTGTTCACGCTGAACACCGCTATCAAGCACAAGATGCTTAATGCCCTTTATACGGCAATATTCAGCTATCCATTCTATCATTGCATGACCGACACCCTTTGATCGTTTATTACCATCACTCACCAGATCATCCACATAGATCATTGGACCAGTAAAAAGCCTCGTTTCGCGTCGAAAGAAAGCACATCCAAGTACATCTTGATTTTCTTTCACTGCTATCAGCTTGCCACCTTGTCCTTCCATTTCACGGATGCGCGAAAGATAATCTTCCTCCCGTACGTGTGGTCGAAGCTGACTCATAACGGGGTAAGTCGACATAATGTCCTGATCCGAATTACATTCAATAATGTCCATTTTTGTTCCTCAACTTATTATAAAACCATTTGTACAACATCACTTTGAAACTGCAAGTACCATAACGAAATTCTCCTTATACAAAACCAAAACCTTCCAAAATGCCCCTTTAACAGCAAAATATGCCCGTTCAACCATCTGCGTGTTGATACTGTTTGTTTATATAATTTAAATTTTCCTATCAAATAATAAGGAGACTTACATATGAAGAATATTTCAGTGATCGGCATTATTATCACTACTGCATTTCTTTCTAGTAGCGCACTTGCCCAAAACAAAACGACCGTCAGGGAATTTGATCATAATTTTGAACCTACAGGAATCAATACTCTTTATTACAGTTACAAGGGTGATGCTCTACCCGATATTTTTATCAACAATGGAAATGAAGAAATCAATCTTAGTAATTCTCCAAAAACCTGGGATATTGAACCGGACTAAAGCCCAGACGGTTCTAAAATCGTCTATTCTTCAGGACCAGACATGTCAAATTTGAATTTACGCATTATGAACAGAGACGGAAGCCAGAACAGAGAATTTTTTAAAAGCAGTCATACAAAAGTTGGTGTTGAGTGGTCCCCCAATGGTGAAAAAATACTTTTTGCCGCGATCAATCCTGAAACAAGAGATGGCGATATCATGATCATTAACGAGGATGGCACTGACGTTTTGAATTTAACAAAAGACCTGACCGGAACATCAACTTCACCCAGTTGGTCTCCTGATGGTTCGAAAATCATTTTTGTAAATAAACCTGATGCTGATGGTCAGGAAGATATTTATACAATGGATATAAATGGAGGACATAAAACACTCTTAACCAATACAGCCTTTAAAAAAAGAGGACCTGTTTATACGCCGAACGGGAAAGTAATTATTTATGTTGGCAGTATGACTGATGATGATCCTGTCCACCTTTATGCTATATCTACGGAAAATCCTAAAATAAATGAAATAGGTCACCAGCTCACGCATGGTGATGAAAGCTGATGACCTTGTGCAATTTCCCGGTGGAGAATTTGAGCCAACTCACCTGCAAACTCTTCCCAATTGACGATAAATTTTCTCAACCCTTTTGGGTGAAAAACAGTGTGCATTGCATTGTTGGTAATCATTTTGTCTATATCATAAGCTTGATGAAAAGGGGCAAATAGCCTTTTTGATGCTTCATTTCGCATACATATATCCCAATGACCGTCAATGACAATCGCAGGATAAGGCTCGTTTTGAGATAGTATGAAATCAAGTTCCTGACGTACATAAGTGTCATTTTCAGTTATATTTGTATTATTATTGTATGGTGGTACAAAGCCCGCAGCAAGGTGTAAGACATTTTGTTCCTCAAACGGCAAATCAAGCGCAATACCAATTAATTTTACCATTTCACGGCTTGGTTTCGAACGGCTAGATTCGAGAAAACTTACGTGCCGAGCCGAAATATTTGCCAAACCAGCCAACTCTAATTGGCTGATCCGCCGTAATTGCCGCCAATGCTTAAGAAGCTGGCTGAACTTGTTGATACAATTTTGATTTGAACTTGCCTGATTAGTATTCATAACGATTTCATCTTTTTGATGTCTATAATTATCAGGCTATCTGTTCCCAAAGAAATGCACAATTACCTCTGAGGTAAGCTACTTATTTTTATTAGTACAAAAATAAAAAAGGCGGTTAAAAAACCGCCTTTAGAAAAATTTATGAAATGTAGCATTACATATGGATGGGCAAGCCACCAGCAGCCATGGCTGCTTCCTTGACCGCTTCGGTTTCTGTCGGATGCGCATGGCAGGTATAAGCAATATCTTCTGCGGTAAGGCCTTTTTCAATCGCCAGTGTAACTTCAGCAATCATATTGCCCGCATCAGCACCGATGATATGGGCACCAAGCACCTTATCATTTTCCTGCGATGATAATATCTTTACAAAACCGTCTGTCTGGCTGTTTGCTTTGGCGCGACTGTTGGCAGTGAACGGAAATTTACCAACATTATAGGCCACACCCGCTTCCTTAAGCTGTTCTTCTGTCCGGCCAACGCTTGCTACTTCCGGCATTGTATAAATTACCCCGGGGATCGCATCGTAATTCACATGCCCGGCATAACCCGCAATGATTTCAGCAACTGCAACGCCTTCGTCTTCGGCTTTATGGGCAAGCATGGCACCACGCACGACATCACCGATGGCATAGATGCCTTTTATATTGGTTTCAAAATGATCATTAATATCAACCTGACCGCGATCCGTCATGTTGACACCAGCTTCTTTAAGGCCAAGTCCTTCAGTATAAGGACGGCGGCCAACAGATACGAGCACAGCGTCCGCCTTTACAGTTTCAGCATCACCACCTGCAGCAGGTTCAATGGTCACGGTTGCACCGGTTTTTGTTTTCTTAACGCCAGTCACTTTTGATTTTAATTTAAAGTTAAAGCCTTGTTTTTTAAGAATTCTTGCAAAAGTTTTTGAAACTTCGCCGTCCATTTCGGGTGTAATACGATCCATAAATTCAACTACGGTCACATCAGCGCCTAGACGCTTCCAGACGGACCCCAGTTCAAGCCCGATAACACCGCCGCCGATCACCACCAGATGCTTTGGAACGTTCGGAAGGCTTAATGCACCGGTGGAAGAAACAACGATTTTTTCATCAATATCAATACCGGGAAGCGATGCTACATCCGATCCTGTAGCAATGACAATATTCTTTGTTTGGATGGTCTGATTACCACCATCATTCAGCGCAACATCTACTTTGCCAGCACCCGCGACTTTACCGCGACCCTTGATATAATCGACCTTGTTTTTCTTGAACAAAAATTCAATACCATTGGTAAGGTCAGTAACAATACCGTCCTTATGCTTCATCATCTGTTTTAGATCGACTGAAACTTTACCGGTTTTAATGCCATATTTTTCCATGCCGCCATTGGCTTCATCAAAAAGCTCTGACGCGTGAAGCAGCGCTTTCGACGGAATACATCCAACATTCAGGCAGGTACCCCCAAGGGTGCCGCGCATTTCAACACAGGCCGTCTTTAGACCCAGTTGTGCCGCACGAATTGCCGCAACATATCCACCCGGGCCACCCCCGATAACAACTATATCATATGTATCACTCATAATGATTTTCCATTTATTATATTCTAAAGATCAAGGACAAGACGTTGTGGATCTTCAAGATTTTCTTTTACCCGCACAAGGAATGTTACCGCGCCTTTACCATCAACAATTCTGTGATCATAACTAAGCGATAAATACATCATTGGGCGAATAACGATTTCGTCATTTACCACAACAGGGCGTTTTTGAATTGTATGCATCCCCAGAATACCTGATTGCGGTGCATTCAGGATCGGGCTTGAAAGAAGCGAACCAAACACCCCGCCATTTGATATAGTGAAGGTACCACCCATCATATCTTCCATGGCAAGTTTGCCATCACGCGCGAGACCGCCAAGACGACCAATTTCCTTTTCAATGTCCGCAAAACCCATGTTTTCCGCATTTCGGACAACCGGAACCACAAGACCGGAAGGTGTTGAGGCCGCAACACCAATATTATAGTAATTTTTATAGACGATGCTGTCATCACGGATTTCCGCATTTACTTCGGGAATTTCCTTCAGCGCAGCTACACACGCTTTGGTAAAGAACGACATGAATCCAAGACGGGCACCATGTTTTCTTTCAAATACATCCTTATATTGTGCGCGAAGCGCCATTACTGCCGACATATCCACTTCATTATATGTGGTCAGCATTGCCGCCGTATTCTGCGCATCTTTTAATCTTTTGGCGATTGTGCGCCGCAGACGGGTCATCGGAACCACCTCCTCCTGCGGCTTTGCGGCAACAGGTGTGGTATCGGATGAAGACGGCGCAGAAACTGAAGCTGTGGGAGCCGATCCACCCGATATATGGGCAAGCACATCAGCCTTGGTGACCGTACCACCCGCACCGGTACCGTTGACCGCACCAAGATCCACACCTTTTTCTTCTGCAAGCTTTGCAGCAGCAGGCCTTACATTTAATCCTGATTTAGAAGGCGCTGGCGTTGCAGGCGTTGCCTGCTTTTCCTCCTTGGGTGCAGATGAAGCAGCGGGTGCAGGTTTTGCAGCAGCTGCACCGTGGGCTGTTTCATCGATCTTGCCGAGGATCGCGCCCACTTCAACATTGGCGCCTTCTTGCGCTGTTATTTCTACAAGTGCGCCTGAGGCTGCGGCTGTAACTTCAAGCGCAACCTTATCTGTTTCAAGTTCACAAATCACTTCATCTACAGCAACGGCATCGCCTACAGATTTATACCATTTTCCAACTGTCGCTTCTGTTACTGATTCACCGAGTACCGGTACATGGATTTCGACGGTCATCTGACCTTCTCCTTATTATTTTTATCTTTTTTCTATTGTTAATGCCTGATCAATAAGTTTTGCCTGCTCGGCCTTATGACGTTCCATCAGACCTGTAGCAGGTGATGCGGATGCCTTCCGCCCTGCATAAGCCGGACGGTTTACTTTGCATTTAGCCGCAACCAATACATCTTCAATCAGAGGATCTATAAAGCTCCAGGAACCCATATTCTTTGGTTCTTCCTGACACCAGACAACTGTTTCAAGATTTTTAAATCGTTTAATTTCCTTCGTCAGTGCTTCAGCCGGGAATGGATAAAGCTGCTCAATCCGCATCAGGTAAGTATCTTTTTGATTTCGCCTGTCACGTTCTTCAAGCAGATCATAATAAACTTTTCCTGTACATAGGATCAGCCTTTTGATGTCTGATGGTTTATTGATCTTAATTGTTTTATGTGGATCGCTTTCCGCATCATCCCAAAGAATACGATGGAATTCTGATTTTTCGCCCATATCTTCGATTTTGGATGTCGCAAGCTTATGCCGCAAAAGCGATTTTGGTGTCATGATAATCAGCGGTTTACGGAATTTGCGCTTCATTTGACGACGAAGCACATGAAAATAGTTTGCCGGCGTTGTCGCATTTACCACTTGCATATTATCTTCGGCGCAAAGTTGCAGGAACCGTTCCAGCCTTGCTGATGAATGCTCGGGTCCTTGTCCTTCATAACCATGCGGGAGTAAAACGACCAGACCACTGAAACGAAGCCATTTTGATTCTGCGCTTGAAATAAACTGATCAAAAATCATCTGTGCACCATTTGCAAAGTCACCAAATTGTGCTTCCCAGAGAACAAGTGCATTTGGTTCAGCCATCGTGTAGCCATATTCAAAGCCCAGCACAGCTTCCTCTGAAAGTGCACTATCGATTACCTCGTAAGTGGCGTGGGCATCCGGTCCTTTACCGGCATGGGCAAGTGGCGCGTAACGGTCCTCTGTTTCCTGATCAATGAAAACGCTGTGACGCTGTGAAAATGTCCCGCGTTGACTGTCCTGGCCGGAAAGTCTTACGCGATGTCCTTCACGAATAAGCGTACCGAACGCAAGCGCTTCTGCCGTCGCCCAGTCAAAATTCTCACCGCTCTCAAACATTTGTGCCTTCGCATCAAGGGTTCTTTGTAGCGTGCGGTGTATCTTGAAATTATCCGGTACTGTCGTAAGCAAACGACCCAGATCTTTCAGTTCATCAATGTGAATACCTGTATGGCTACCGCGACGCAAATCATCATCGGGACGTTCAAGTCCGGTCCAGCTTCCCGCAAACCAGTCTGCTTTTTCCGGTTTATAGTTTTTCGCAGCCACAAATTCCACATCCAAATAGGTTTGGAAGTCCTTGACCATCTGGTCCGCTTCATCCCCGGTAATAAGGCCTTCAAGTACAAGACGATCCGCATATATGGAACGGGTAGAAGGCTGGTTCTTGATACGTTTATACATGAGTGGCTGCGTAAAGGATGGCTCGTCCCCTTCGTTATGGCCAAAACGGCGGTAACAGAACATATCAACCACGACATCTTTTTTAAATTTCTGACGATATTCCGTTGCGAGTTTCATTGCAAAAACAACGGCTTCTGGATCATCACCGTTCGCATGAAAGACAGGGGCCTGGATCGCCTTTGCCATATCCGAAGGGTATGGCGAAGATCTGGAATAATGCGGTGCTGTTGTAAAACCAATCTGGTTATTGACAACAATATGAATGGTGCCCCCGGTTCTGTAACCGCGAAGATCACTGAGGGCAAAACCTTCCGCAACTATTCCCTGTCCAGAAAAGGCCGCGTCACCATGCATCAGCAGCGTCAGCACACTGGTACCGTTAATATCGTCACGCTGGGTCAGCTTTGCGCGGGTTTTACCCAACGCAACGGGATTTACTGCTTCGAGATGCGACGGATTTGCCGTTAGTGACAAATGAACTTTATTACCATCAAATTCACGGTCAGAAGAGGCGCCAAGGTGGTATTTAACATCGCCCGATCCTTCAATTTCATCCGGTGTAGATGACCCACCATGAAATTCATGGAAAATAGCCTGAAAAGGTTTGCTCATAACATTGGTAAGAACATTAAGACGGCCACGGTGTGGCATTCCAAGTACAATTTCCTTGATCCCGTTGTGACCACCGGTTTTAATAACCGCTTCCATGGCGGGGATCAATGTTTCAGCTCCATCAAGACCGAAACGTTTTGTCCCAACATATTTTTTGGCAAGATACGCTTCAAACCCTTCAGCTTCTGTCAGCTTCTGCAGGATTGCAAGTTTACCTTCCGGTGTAAACTGAATTTCCTTGTCACGTCCTTCAATACGCTCCTGAATCCATTTTTTTTCCTCGGCACTGTTGATATGCATAAATTCAACACCAAAGGATGAGCAATAAGTACGCTCAAGAATTTCAAGAACCTCTCTAACAGTAGCGGTTTCAAGCCCGAGCACATTATCAAGAAAAATATCCCGGTCCAGATCCTCTTCACCAAACCCGTAAGTCGCAGGGTCAAGTTCCGAATGATATGGTTTTTCCGTAAGACCAAGTGGATCAAGATTTGCATGCAAATGACCACGAACCCGGAATGTTCTGATCATCATCAGACAGCGAATACTGTCAAGTGTGGCTTTACGGATATCCTCTTCACTGGCTTTACCTGATTTTTTAGCCTGAACC
>JAYODU010000002.1:0-241188 GCA_038106445.1 Kordiimonadaceae bacterium
TTACAGCACAGTGGGGCTTGGCTGTATCCTGACGTGGGCGTATGCAGGGTCAAGAATAGCTGGATTTCTTAATAAAACCATATACTTGCGTGTATTTAATTTGACCATTGGTGTAATGCTGATTATCATTGCTCTCTCTTTATCAAATTTTCAGGGATAGGGCGGTAATGTCACTTTTTATACCAATGTTTATTTATGCTTTTTCCATGGGGATAACACCGGGGCCGAATAACCTGATTGCCCTTACCACAGGCGTTAATTACGGATTTAAAAAAGCGCTTCCCTTTACCTTTGGCGTGATGGTTGGATTTAATATGTTGCTAGCACTTGTCGGGTTCGGGATTGGCGGATTAATTGCCGAGAACCAGACAGTTATGAGAGTTCTTTCCTATATCGGGATCGGGTTTATTTGTTATATCGGTTATAAAATTGTTATAGCCCCCACAGAAATTAAAAAAGCGGATGACAATAATCCGGGATTTTTCCATGGCATGGCATTGCAGATTATTAATCCAAAGGCATGGACCGCCTGTATTGGCGGGATTGCCGCCTTTAATATTGCGGGAAACACAGAATCCATACTGCTTTATATGGCGATTTCCATTTTTGTCGTTTTATTTTGTGTTGGTGTGTGGGCCTATGCTGGATCAAAAATCACAAAATTTTTACAGGATCAAAAGAACCATAAACGATTTAATATTATCATGGGAAGTTCATTAATTTTGCTTGCCTTTTATCTGATATTCGCTGGATAGGTAATGTTGGCATTCATTTTCGCGACAATATTTTATGCTTTTTCCATGTCCATTACACCGGGCCCAACAAATATCATCATGATGAGTACCGGGCTAAATTACGGGTTTAAAAGCACTCTGGCGTTTGCGACCGGGGCGACAGTAGGATTTATTAGTCTGGTTTTGATCGTCGCGCTTGGTTTCGGCGAGGTCATGACGGAAAATGATGAACTGATGCAGATCTTAAGTTATATCGGAGCAATGCTAATTGCCTATATGGGGTATCAGATTGCTTTTCCAGTTCGTAATGTTGAAGAAACGGAATATGCCCGCCCAAGTTTCCTACAGGGAGCATTACTGCAATGGATCAACCCGAAATCCTGGATCGCCTGCCTTGCGGGTGTAAGCGGATTTAATCTTGCTGTTGGTGGTGAAAGATTATTGGTTTATGTCATATTTTATATGATCGTTGGGTATGGTTGTGTGCTTGCCTGGGGGTTAGCAGGATCAAAAATAAGCGTTTTTTTAAAAGATTACAAAAAACTTCGCTTGTTTAATTTCATAATGGGAGGTAGTCTACTACTTGTGGCCATTTATCTGGCATTTTTAGATAAGGGAACATTATGAGGGAAATTAAGACCGCTCTGTTCGGTCTTGGGAATGTTAATAGTAATCTGCTGAATATACTTGATGATAGGGAAAAGCTATTATCGGAACAGCATAACTTGTCTTTCAAGGTAGTTGCAGTAGGTGACAGCAGTGGTTACGCTTTCAATATCGACGGCTTTGGAAAAAAATTTATTGTTTCACATAAGGAAAGCGGTAGGCCTGTTTCCGACCTTGACGGCTATACGGCGCTGTATCAACCGCTAGATGATATTGATTTATTATTTGAAGCAACACCGGTTGAACCGGAAACCGGTGGTAAAGCACTGGAAACCACACGCGAAGCCCTTTCGCGCGGTGTTAGTGTTGTTTTGGCAAACAAGGGGCCTGTTGTTCACGCATTTCAGGAATTGAAGCAGCTGGCAGCCGATAATAATTGCGGGCTTGAATTTTCAGCAACAGTATGTGGCGGACTTCCCGTTTTAAATATCGCATCCAGGGATATGATCGCAGGGAAAGCGATCAAATTTTCCGGCATTTTCAACGGCACATGTAATTTTATTCTTGATGCTCTGTCAAAGGGGATGAGTTTTGAAGCTGCCGTGCGTGAAGCGCAAAAAGTAGGAGCGGCGGAAGCCGAACCAAGTCTTGATACGGATGGATGGGATACGGCATTCAAGCTTTTGATCCTTGCCAATACAATACATGATAAAGACTACACACTTGATGATATCCAAGTAACCGGTATTGGGAATATTACGCCGGATATGATAAAGAAGGAAGAACAAAAAGGTAATAAAATAAAGCTGATAGCAAAATGTGAGGGTGGTAACCTTACGGTCGCTCCAACAGTTGTTGAAAATGACAGTTTTCTTGGAAGTTGCGATGGCTGGGAAATGGGGGTTGAAATCCATTCTGACATCTACGGTATCAGTTATCATAAGCTTTATGAAAAAGAACCAATACCGACAGCCGCATCGATGATGCGTGATGCGGTCAATATTTTTGCCTGACGTAATTTAATCCGTTTAAAATTGTAATCATCATTTACATTGCTTTCATGATTTTTTAGTAATTCTTTTGTCTCATCATATGGAGCAGTCGCAGTGAGTACAGATAGTTTTCGGGGGACAAATAGAGATAAGGCAAGCTTTGAACAGATATTCGGGCTTTGTAAGCTTTTATGGACGGATGAAAAACTGCATCCGGCATTTGTGCGTGTGGGCGTTCTTGGTTATTTCGAAATGGATGAATATTTACGTGTTCATGAAACCGTAACCCGTTACTGGCAGGAATTGGGCGGGGATATATATCTTGGGGATTTGTTCCTTTCAGAAGCCATTGTCCGCAACGTAGCAGCAGATGTTTACCCGGAAATCGATTGCGAAGCATCCCGTAACTTTATCCAGCGACACAGGCCGTTGAGGCACGAAGACGGTAGCCTGATGCATGGTGTACCGGCCAGTGTTGATGAGGTTCTTGAGCTTATTGAAGACCTTCGGGGCATGATTAGAGTAAAGGAACTTTGTGATCAGGCGCAGCAAGCCTATGAAGCCGGTGACCGGAAAAAAATCGAAAAAATAATTGCCGAGGAAAATTATCTTGCCGAACGCTATCGCCGCAAAAAGGGTTATATGGAAAAAATGGGTTATTCCGAAGCATTCACCGTGCTTCGTGATCTGCTAAGTGGCGAATATAAACAGGATATCAATTCAGAACGCCTGCGCGCACGCGTAGAGCAGGGGCTCCAGTTCTGGAATTATTAGAAACAAAGATCCAGAAAACCCTTAAAAATCTTAGCCAATTAACTATTAGACCTTTCAAAATCAGTGTGTAAACTTCAAACCTTACACCTAAGAGTAGGGGGTGGTTATGCATATTATAATCGGATTTCTTATTGCGCTGGGTACTGTTTTATTTGCGCTCAACAGACTTCAGTCGAATGGACTGGATTTAAATGCTTTTAATCCATTTACATGGTTTCGACGACATAAATGGAAACAGAGCGGCGGCCTTCATGATGGCAAAAATTTATTCTGAAGGAATTGGTGTTGATCCAGACCATAGGAAAGCCAGTTTTTATAAAAAACATGCAGAAAATTTATTTGTAGAGATTTCAGAGCAGTCCACGCAATATACGGTGCGCGTTAAAAAGCTATACGACAATATGGAAAGGACTGACAAGAAAAACAGTTTCGAATTATACGCTTTTACGGTTCGCAAAAAGCCAATCTAAAACCAAGATAGTTTGTAGTTCTATAGCGAATTATTCGGAAAGATCATTGTCCGCCACATATGAGCCGATGGGCTTCCATCATATCCAAGTCCATCTTCCGGATCACGCCAGTTACGGGCAATAATGTCATGGAAATCTTCCAATTTCACCTGAACATTAGGATCAAATGAATACACATCGTTAATGCAAATCTGACGTGCCGACATATACCATTTATGGTTTCGGGCATACTCACCTTCCTTAAATATATAAGGTTCGGGTTTATAGTCTTCACCGAAATATCGGATATAGGCTTCAGGGTAGGGATAGCCCACATCCTCATCAGGGATAAAACGAAGCGATTGGTGATAGCGAATGGCCCAGGATACTTCCTCATCAACATATGGTTCGATCAGTTGTGCACCATAATAACCATGATCACCGTTTATATAGGCCGTCACGGAAATATCATGCAGCAGACACGCAAGAACCATTTTTTCAGGAAGGCCGTTTAACTTTGCCAGTCTTGCGGATTGCAGCAAATGGCTAGAATGTCCGATACGTTTATCAAAAAATTCGAGTAATGTCGGTTTATCGGACATTTTCGGAAGCCGGGGATCATGCCCCATATGCCTGTATTGCCCGGCGATACGTGGCCCACGTTCCCAGCTGTTATCCACGCCGTAAGCGCGGCATATTGGTGATTTTGAGACATGACCCAGTTTTTCTTCATCAAGCTCCTGTGCCATCGCCATTTCAAGGGCGTCTGCCTTTTCATTTGCATTCATTGCAGCGAGTGCTCCGGCGCCGCCAACAAAGGCTAAAAATTTCCGTCTGTCCATGATATCCTCCCGTTTTATTTAAATATGTAATCATAGTTCATAGCCAAATGTCAATGGTATCGCTGCTTTGGGGCGATTCGCTGTAATTGTAATAACCGTTTCTCGCATAGTAAGAAAAATTGTCATTCAGGAAAGTCCATTGGATAAAACAGTTTGGCAGAAATGAGCGCACAGAAGTTAAAAAATATGGTTAAAAAGTTACCAAAAATTAACTAATTCTAAATCACTTGAAAAATATGGCGAAAAATATAGGATTATAGAGTGTTTGAGTAACAAAATTGAACGAATTGGGCCGTTCAAAATAGTATTTCATGGAGTAATTATGATTGAGATTAAGCGATTTCCGAGTGGACAGTTTATTGAATTTCTGTAACGGGATATTCTGAAAAGAAAAATAGAAGATCTTGAGCCGGAAAATATGCTTGATGGCAAACTCGGTTTTATATGGTTGATATTTGGCACCTGCAGAAGGGATCGTGAGATCCAGTGGACCCACCATAAATATGAACGCAACAGAGCCGTTAAAACGACACTTGCCAAAGCGGATTACCGATGGTCACGCCTTATTAAAGGCAAAGACGTAGAAGAAAAAATCGAGTTTTATCATAAAAAGCTCGACCAGGAAGCGAAACGTCGGGGCTGGGTTATCCTTGGTGCACAACACCCGGAATAATATATTAATTATTTTCTCTTAGCCAGCGATTAGCCATTTCAGTGGCCAGATTAACCTGATCCTGCGCCATATATTGGGCGGTGAAATTTTTGTCAGTAATGGCATCTTTTTCACCGTTTTCCATGGAAATTGTATACCACATAATTGCTATTAAATCTCTTCTGGTTACACCTTTGCCATTTTGGTAGATATTGCCAAGCCTATGTTGTGCTATTGAATCCACGGCTAATGCCGCTTCTTCAATTTCGTCTACTTTCAAGCTGTCAAGGTGGAATGACACCTTTTCTTTAAGATAACTATCCAGTGGATTTAACACTTTTGTGATAGCCTGGTTTGACGATATGGTTGATGCTGAGCCTATAATTTCCCCTTCGGCAAAGGAATTTTGCGAAATTCCTACCTTTAAAAGACACAAAGAAAGGCCCAATACTTTCTTTTTCTGTTTTAACATTTTTCTGTCCCTCAGTTTTAACGCAAATACTACATTACAACTGCCTACAGGATATTTGAGACATGTAAAAATTTAGTTAAGTTTTAGATATTTAGACTATTTATATAGGATTTATTCAATCGTAAGTAGTCGCTTATTAATACATGTTATTGATAAACATACGTAAATTTAATTATCTGTTGCGCTGATAATCATCTGATGAATATGGGCGTCGCATACTGAATGCATCCGGTGTATCACCAAACTTCATAAGATAGTTTAGTTTTTCTTTAGCTTCAAAAAGGGTTGGTGTGTGGTCGTTATCGACCCACCACATAACATGGTTTGGGCCGCTCATTTTTTCAAACCATTCATAGCGACGTTTCAGGAAATCCACATGTCCGGTCCTGAGCATGTAGTTTTTGAGAGAATCCATATCGGTCCAGACGGACAAATTTACTAAAACCAGTGGATCATCAAATGGCTTTATTCCCGTTGCATTGCCATTTTCGTCCTGAAGCCGCCATATAAAACCCGGGGACGCGTCGGCGATTGCATTAACTGGATTTAGATTATCCATGAATTCCTTCATGGTTGGGCTATCCGATGGCGCTTTCATTTTTGCGATATTGAGTTGGGCGAGATGTATTTTTTTCTTCCTTAATTAATGTCTTATTATTGACTTTATGTTATGAGAGAAGAATGTAAAGTAAAATAAGAAGAGTTTAATTATGAAAAAAGTCATCACGATTATTGCAGTATTTATGTGTTCCATTACAAGTGCCTATTCTGGGGAACATGCAACGCGGCTTTCACAGTGTCTTGTTAGCAACACAACTCCTGATGATAAAGCCCTTCTGACAAGTTGGGTGTTTACGACACTCGCGAAACATCCAAACCTTGCAAATAATCCGAATATGAGTGATATGGTTTCCATTGCTCAGGGGGTTCGTAGCGGTGCTGATAGGGATATGGCGCAACTGGTTGAAAAATTCATTTATGATAAATGTAATGAAGAACTAAAAGCTGCAGTGAAAAATGAAGGACCCATGGCTATTCAAAGCAGCATCAGATCATATGTTGAACAAACGGGTCGTGAAATTTTACAGCACCCGAGCGTCGCAGGCAGCATAGGTGGTGTGGCGAGCCAGATGGATGCACAGCGATTGCTTCAGGCATTGATGTCGCAATAATCAGGAAAGTAGCTCCGCAGCTTCAGTTTTAAGAGATTTTACGTCTTCATTTCTACCGATCGACGCATATAACGTTGCCGCTTCGTTATAATAGGCGGCAGCTTTTCTTTCGGTTCCCAGTTTTTTTTCAAGTCTAGCCATATGATGAACAACAACCGCTTCGCGGTAGGTATCATTCTGGATTTTATAGAGTTCTCTGGCGGTTATGTATTCACGTAACGATGCGTCATAATTTTCAACACCAGCTTCAAGAATACCGAGATTCCAGTTAAGGTTGGCTTGCCCGGCCGTATTTGGCTGATTTTGATAAGTATCGGATGCCTGACGGTATAAAAACCTTGCCCGCCGGTCATTGCCAATATCTCGTTCCAGGTTTCCAACCCGTGTAAAGAGTAGCCCAACCTGTTCATGATTTTCTGTATCCTGTGCAATTTTTAATGCATCATAAAGATGCGCACGAGCCGCATCAAACCGGTTCAGGCGTAATTTTATATCCGCATGTTTTTTAAATAGGGTAATCTGGGCTCCAGTGTCATTATATTGCTGCGCAAGTCGAAGGGCCGCATCATAATGAAACAGTGCTTCACGGGGATTAGATAATCTTTCATCAATTTCACCGAGCTTTCCAAGCGCAACAAACATACCGCGGCCATAACTTTCTTTTCTGAAAATTTGATATGCATCATCAAAGGCCTTGTGTGCGGCATTTAATTGACCGTTATTTGCAAGATCATAGCCCCGGTTAAGGGCATCGTTGCCATTCATTTGCGGCTTCAGAAGGAAATTGGCAGTAAGTCCGGCGATCATGGCTATAATCAATGATATGATGATGAATGTTCGCAGTGAAATACGGCGGGAATAATAGCGAACATAACCCCCGACGACATAGGCGGCGACGAAAGCACGGGACAATAATGCGGTCAAATGGTTGCTCATATCTTTATATTACTAGAATATATATAAAACACAAAGACATGTGATAACAAATTTAATTTGTGATATGGTAACCAAAACTGGAAACAGTTTAGCAAATAAAGTGAGACCGGAATATGACCCTTTTGCGATTTTGATGTATAATTGAAACAGAAATAATATCCGCTTCCGCTTGCCCCCATGCGCTTGGTCGTGCTAGCGTATTTTCATAAAATTTTAGGGACTTGAACAAGGGATAATCACATGAAAAAAATGAATGTTCTGCTGCTTAGCGCGGCAATGACCATTTTACCAGCTGCGACACCGCAAATTGCCGTGGCGACCGGGGTCAATCTTGGCGGTAAATATGAAAGTTATGAATTCCGCAATGTCGGCCCCACACGGGGCGGACGGGTAACGACGGTTACCGGCACGGTTGCAGAAAGCGGAACATTTTACATGGGGGCATCCGGCGGCGGCGTGTGGAAAACAGATGATTACGGCACCACATGGAAAAATGTCTCCGACGGTTTTTTTGCAACCCCCAGCATCGGCGACATCGCGGTGGCGCAGAATGACGCCAACATTGTTTATGTGGGCACGGGGTCAGACGGGCTTCGATCCAATGTGATAACCGGGAAGGGGGTTTACCGTTCCATCGACGGCGGTAAAAACTGGCAGCATGTGGGGCTGACCAACACGGGGCATATCGGCGCGGTTGAAATTGACCCGCGCAGCAACGATACAGTTTATGTGGCGGCGATCGGGAATGCCTTTGCACCAAACGAAGACCGCGGTCTTTATAAAACCACCGACGGCGGGAACACATGGGATAAGGTGCTTTATATTTCCGACACCGTCGGCATTGTTGACGTGGAAATGCACCCGTCAAACCCGAATATCGTTTATGCATCGGCATGGAAAGCGGACCGGAAGCCATGGACGATCATTTCCGGCGGTGAAATGTCGGAAAATGAAGGCGGCATATATAAATCCATTGATGCGGGCCGGACATGGAAGAAAATCAATAACGGGCTTCCCACGGGTCTTGTCGGGAAAATTGACCTTGCGGTAACACCGGCCAATTCATCGGTTGTGGGCGCGATTGTTGAAGCACCAAACTCGGAAGGGGGGCTTTACTGGTCAACCGACCTTGGCGAAACATGGGAACATGTGTCAAACGATAACGGTGTTCAAAACAGGCCGTTTTATTACACCAACCTTGATATCGACCCGACGAACGAAAAAATCATTTATTCAAACGCCAATCCGCTGCGTAAATCGGTGGACGGCGGTAAATCGTGGGTAACGGTTTCCGTTCCTCACGGCGATAACCATGACATATGGCAAAACCCCAATAATCCGGATTTGTTAATTCAATCCAACGATGGTGGCGCCAATGTCAGCTTTAATGGCGGCAAAACATGGTCAACACAGTTTAACCAGCCAACAACCGAAGTTTACCAGGTCGAAGTCGATGACCAGCATCCATACTGGCTTTATGCAGGAATGCAGGACAATGGCTCCACCATTTCGGTGCCCAGTAACGCCCCGTGGGGATCGCAGCATACAAATGCGTATATTCAGTATGCGGGTGGCTGCGAAACCGGCCCGGCGGTGCCAAAACCCGGCAACCATAATATTATCTATTCCGATTGTAAGGGCCGCTTTGGCACATTCGATAAACGCACCGGCACCGAAAAGGCATATTATGTGGGCGCAACCAACATTTACGGGCACGATCCATCCGATCTTAAATACCGGTTCCAGCGTGTGGCGCCGATTCATGTATCACCCCATGATGCGGATGTTGTTTACCACGGATCACAATATCTGCACCGTACCCGCGATGACGGCGTGACATGGGAGCAAATATCACCCGACCTGACTGCGAACGAACCCGATAAACAGGTTATTTCCGGCGCGCCGATCACGCGCGATATTACCGGCGAAGAATATTATTCGGTGATTTATTCCATACAGGAAAGCCCCGTTGAAAAGGGTGTAATCTGGGTCGGGGCTAATGACGGCCCCGTGCACGTAACCCGCGATGACGGTGTGACATGGGAAAATGTAACCCCGCGTATGCCAACGGGTGGCCGTGTGGACAGCGTTGCGCCAAGCCCGCATCAGGCCGGCAAAGCCTATATCACCGTGCTTCGTTACCAGCTTGGAGATTGGAAGCCCTATATTTTCAAAACTGAAAATTACGGTGAAAGCTGGGAGAGCATTACCAATGGCATTCCGGCCGATTACCCCGTTCGGGTAGTACGCGAAAGCCCGGATCATGAAGGGCTGCTGATTGCCGGGACCGAATTTGGCATGTTTATGTCCGCCAACGACGGGGACAGCTGGGAAGTGTTCCAACAGAACCTGCCAATTACACCGGTATCGGATATTAAATTCGTCCGTGGTGACCTTGCGGTTTCAACAATGGGTCGTGGGTTCTGGATCATGGACAACATCCAGTCCGTTGCCGCCGCGGCAATAGCGGGAGGAAACAGCGTACAAGTGCTGCGTCCGAAGGATCAGTTCCGTTACCGTTATCCGCGCGGAATGCCTGATGACGGTGTATCCGACGGTGTTCCAGAACTTCCAAGACCGACAGTCGCCATTGATTATTATGTTCCCGAAGGGGATCATGCATCAATCAAGCTTGAAATACTTGATGAGCAGGGCGATCTTGTGACCACATATGTCAATGACGGCAGCAAAGCCGAAGACAATGACCGTGACGCCCCAGCCTATATCATTACCGAAAGCCTTGAAAAAGATGCGGGACTTAAACGTTTCCGTTGGGATATGACATGGCTTGGCCCGTGGCATGCGACCGCGTCCCGCCGTTATGGTGACGGACCGATTGTAACACCGGGAACCTATCAGGCACGCATCACATTAGGCGATCAGACATCCACCCAGAGCTTTGATTTGATGGTTGACCCGCGTGTAACAGAGCAGGGCATCAATGTCACCGACATTACCGCCCAAACGCAACTACAACTGCTTATTTCCGATCTGTTCAGTCGCGCTCGCAAGCTTCTGGTGGAAGCAAACGCCGAACACCGTGCGCTTCACGGGCAGTACCGTGGCCAGAGTGCGGATCAACGCGGTGCGGAAGCAAATGCAAACTTTGACCGTGTGCATGCGGCGGTAAGGGCATTGAACACCCCCAATGTTATATACCCAAAAGCCGGCCTTGTGGGCATGTTCAGCTATCTTTACGATATCAATAGTGATGCCGACCAGATCCCCGGCAAGGACAGCGTTGACCGCTTTGCGGAACTGAGCACTGAATTTGAAGCTGTGGAGGCAGCCTACAGGGATAAATAAACATAAAACCCTAATTCAAGCCCCGTAAGATTAACCGCTTCCGGGGCTTTTTATGACGATAAAGGATTTAATGGTCGAAGTATCACAATTTTAAGCATTTCACGCTGCGAGGGCAAAAACATAAATGACTTTGGTATAGAAACTATTTCAGTTTCCATTGTAGATAATAATGGAAATGTCTTAGGAGAGGAAGATTTAAAGTTTACTGTAATACAAAATGGTTACTCGGTATTACCCAATATAAGCATTTAAAAAATAGTAATACCAATTCTTTCGTCGCGTTTCTTAGCTTTTTTTGCTACACTGCTTTTCAAAATAATTAAAACGGGAGACAGGCATGAGTATTAAAAAAACAACACTCGCTGATGCAGTCAGCAGAATCTGATTGCCACAGGCGGTAACGGGTATTTTTAATGTTTTGCGGCAAATTAAAGCGGTATAGAGACGCATGGTTAGAGTTTTAGTCGTTGGGGTCGGTCGCATGGGGTTTGCCCATGCGAAGGCCGCGAATATGCTTCCTGATGTCAAAATTGTTGGCCTTGTGGCGCGGAACTGGCAAAAATGGCAGGAAGTGGCCGAATATTTTTCAGATGTTCCTCTTTATAACACATATAAAGACGCGCTGGCCGCAACAAAGCCCGATGCAGTGATTATTTCAAGCTATACGGACACACACGCGCTTTATGCCTGCCAGGCAATGGAGGCGGGTGCCCATGTATTTGTGGAAAAACCGCTTGCCATGATTAAAAGGGAAGCCGGTCATACGATCGCGACAGCCCGCAAATGTGGTAAAAAGCTTTATGTCGGCTATATTTTGCGCCATCACGCCAAATGGATGAAATTTATTGAATGTGCAAAAGCCCTGACCCCGCCTGTAAGTGTCACCATAACAAGTAATCAGCATAGCACAGGGGAAGAATGGGAACTGCATAAAAATATCCTCAATGCCGGACTATCACCGCTTGTTGATTGCGGCATTCATTATGCCGATGTTATGGGACAAATCGCATCTACGCCAATTGCAAATATCAAATCGCTTGGCTATAAAACGGTGGAAAATATGGTCGTTCCCAACGAAACCAACATGCTGATCACATATGAAGATGGCTCAAAACTATATTTTGAAAGCGGTTTTGGCCCGAACATTGACAAGAATGACATTTCCATTGCAAAAGCGGAAAGCAATGATGGAAGTGTGCATATTACCCCCGATAATCTAGTCAAAGCAGGGGATAAACGCTACCAGTTTGGGGATGATGAAACAGATAAGGCCATAATCGCCCAACAAAAGTCCTTTTTTAATGCTATAAAAGGGGATATAGATTTAGAAGACCACTGGCAGTATGCGGCCATGAGCCTAGCGGTAGTATTAATCGCTGAAGAAGAAATGAAAATTAGCTAATTTAATGTATTAAATAATATGTGTAAAACATTGAAAATAATAATTATTACTGTTTTAAAAATTTTTTTTTCTACACTTATTATTGCATCACAATCAAACGCGCAGGGGCGGGACAAAACCTACGAACGGATCAAAAACACATCTGCCAAAATTGTCCGCGGGAAAATTATTGGCCGCGAAGAGGTACGTTATGATTATGATGGCGTTGATATGCGGTGCGGATATATCCTTGAAATCGATGTCATTAAGACCTTCAAAGGCGGAAATGATAATTTTAAAGTCTTTGCTTCAAATAGCGATATATTGATGAATGATGCGCCGGATACAGAATATTTCATGTTTGTCCGTGAGAACCCTGCATTCGGGGAACGTCCTGCCATTGATTTCATCAATTGTGACGAAGGAAGATCAACACGCATGGATATTTCGGGGTTTGAATATCTTTCAACGCGGTTTATACAACAAATTTTCCCTATCGTTTCCTATACAGCGGAGAACCCCATTGTTGATGAAGATACGGGGGTTGTAAAAAAGGATGAATGGATGATGATTGTTGACCGGATCGCAAATAATGCCCTGCCATATACGATTTCCCGCAGGAGGCTTAATAACGGTAATCTGGCTGTTATCGAAGAAATGAGCCTTCGTAATTTTCTGGATGAATTTGACCTTAACGGGTAGTCCATTTTACCTTTTGGCGATTTTTCCCACTTTTCTGACGATTTGTGCTATAATATATACTTCTAATCACCGACAGAGCCATGTGTGTATCGACCCGGCTAATCCTTAGACCAATACAATTCAACTGTAAATGGTGAGAGGAGTAACGATGATGATTGTACTAAATTGACGTAGTACAAAGAGATTATAATATTCTAATTGTTTGTTTTGTTCGTAAATCTGACGATTATTGTATCGAAAATTTGATTTGTTGTTCTTTTAACATTTTGTCATTAAAAAAAGTGCCAAAGGGGATGACAGATGCGATTAAGACACGAAGGAACTGAACAAAATTAATCCTGCAACGCATCAAAATTTCAATTGCAAATAAGATGTATAAAATAAACAGCCCACCATGAGCCGCCCCCACATACCAGCTGAATGAAGCATATCCCAGATAATATTTCATCGGCATAGAGATAAACAGCAGAAGCAAGAATGAAAGTCCTTCTATGAAGGCAATTTTTCGAAATCGCTCAAGTGGGTCTGTTAAAATAAGCAATATTAAATTTCCTTGAAGATATTTTGATGACAATTGTTTACATCACATTTGATGTAAGGTTTATGATTTCTTGTATAATATTTTATTTGCCCGCATCAATAGGTCTGTTTCCTGTAATATTTTCAAGCGAAGCTGATAGTTATAATCTGGCCTTTCTCTTAAAAAATTATTCACTGTTTGAACGGCACTGTCAGACTGATAATATCTGAAACTGGATGCAAGCCAACGGCTGGGGAAAAATATATCACCTGTTATCTGGATATCCTGAACCATTTCAAGGCTTTTTTGCAAATATTTTTCTGAAGCGCCGTTTCGTAACGGATGATGCAAATATTCAAGTGCTGAAAGGACCCATGCTTCAGTGGTTCTGTTTTGCGGCATTTCCAATGCCTGGAAAAACTTATCCCTTATATCCTGCTTAGGGGATAACGAATATTGCAAAAATTCCCAGCGGCGCTGGCTATCCAGTCCATCAACATTTGTCATTTGAGTTTTTATAATTGTGTCTGCTTCACCCGGCAATTTAATCGCTAGAAACGCAGCCATGTTGGTATAATCACCTACACCAAGCTTTAAATACTCATATTCTGGTTTCTTCGTCCAGATATTACGTACATTTACAAGTGCCTGCTCAGTAAGTGCGATATCAGCATAATTTCTGACATATATTCGTTTAACACCAATATCGTGTTTATCATTATTTATCTGTTGCCAGATTGCATTTTCAATTGCCGGTGCAAGTTCAAGTCGCGCTTCGGTAGTGAATAATGACCAGTATATAGACACAAGCTGGCGCATCAGATGGTTTATGATCAGGGTATTTTCTTCCCTTTCAATAGCGAAGAGAACCAGGTCAACATATTCGCGCGGCGTAATGGTTCCGTTCGCTTCCAGCAAATGTTCATATAAATTCACAAAGGCAGACGCTTTTTCAAGAGAACTTAGTGTATCCCAGTTATCACGGATAAAATTCTTACTTATAGGAAATAGCCCATATCCCATACCGTTTGAATTAGGAAGAATTGTAGGATCATTGGTATTACCCAGTGAATCAAGATTAACTGCTTCACCATTTACGGTTATGTTATAGGGAACCGGCCCTCTTTTTAGATCGAAATTCTGTGCCCATGTTCTATCCATGCCTTGTGGATCATATTGTGACAGAAGCAATCCTCCTCCGGGCTTGTTTTCAATTTCAAATACAGGGCGACCAGGCGTGTTAACCCACACATCACTCCAGTTTTTTACATCTACATCACTATATTTGTCGAGTAGTGCAATCAAATCCGGCCATGTGGCATTCTTTAGTGCATAAGTCTGCAAATATTCACGAATGCCATCGCGAAACTTATCTTCACCCAGCAATAGTTCAAGCTGCTGCATCATGATCGGTGCTTTGTTATATATAATATCACCATACATGGATCCCGCTTCATTGAGGTTCGGAAGTTCCTGACGGATCGGGTTGGTGCCAGGTGATCGATCCACACTATAAGCTCCCGGATGAAGCCTTAAATGTGCCCTTAGTTGGTGATCAATATCCGGAAAACTTGGACTAACAAGTTTTGCAGACATGAAGTTGGCAAAAACTTCCTTGGTCCAGACATCGTTGAACCAGTCCATCGTTACCAGATCGCCAAACCACATGTGCGCTGTTTCGTGTCCAATCAGGCTTGCTCTGATTAACCGTTCAACCGGTGCCGGATTTTCATCAAGCATCAACGTTTCCGATTTATAATGGATGGAACCGATATGTTCCATTCCGCCAAACTGGAAGCTGGGAATAAGCACAAACCCGAACTTGTCAAAAGGATATTTTATGCCGGTATATTCTTCCATATAATCAATGGCGGCCTTATGATGACGGAAAATATCATCCACATTGTTCCGCGCTTTTGCTGAATCAATTTCACGGTGCATCATGGTCATTTCCATTCCGCCTACGCTTTTTGTGATTTTTTCAAAATTACCCGCGACAAATGAAAACAGATAGGTGCTCATCAGGTTTGATTTTTTAAAATGTATTTTTGAGCGCGAAATCCGTTCGCTCCTGCTTCTAATTTCAGCTGCGGACATCGCTTCCCATCCGCCCGGGATTGACAAGCTCAGTTCGAAGGTTGCTTTTAAATTCGGCTGATCAAAACTTGGGAAACTGGTCCGCATCCGGTCCGGTACGAACAGGGTATACACAAAAGCAGGTGTTCTTTTAAGCGCACCTTCACCAGCTTCGAAATCAATTCTTACCTTATTTTTTCCAAGCTTCAGTCTTTCCCGGTTAATAATAATGTGCTCATTACAATGATCAATATTAACACGTCGACCATTTACCTTGATCGTAATAAGTTTTTCGCTTTCAGCACTGAAGTCCAATTGCAAATCCTGGGAGATATCACTTAATTTGAATGATATTTCAGAAAGCGTCCTTATCGGTTCGTTCATCGCCAAAGGGATGCTTACGTCAAGATTGTAATTTATATCGGAAATTGTTTTCTTGCGGTGCTGTGCCAATTCCCAGGAGACCCCCTTGACGACAGCGATATCCTCTACTTGCTGCGCAGCAGCAGGCAAGTAGTGAAGGGATACTAATAAAATTGCACACAAATATCGTGATATATACTTCTGCAAGTTCATAAGCGTAAATTATCATTATAAATATTTAAATTCAACACCGCTTGCGATCACAATTGTTTTACCAAACAAGAAGGTTGTCCAGTTACATTTCAAAGTAATAAAATAGAAAAACAACACATTGCCATTTAATAATGCATCGTTATAGTCAGCGCACTGTTTCACTTAACATCTCCAGGTCCTTAAAATGTCGGATATCATGTTAGAACGCAAGATCGTATGGCTCGCGGCGCTTATTCAACTGGCAAATGTGCTCGATTTTATGATGGTGCTGCCATTGGGGCCTGATCTGACGCGTGCCATCAACATTCCTTCATCGGATATGGGGCTGGTCGGCGGCATATATACATTTGCTGCTGCTTTTTCAGGGATATTATTTGCACCATATCTTGATCATTGTGACCGTAAAAAAGCGACTTTGATTTTTATGCTTGGGCTTGTGATCAGTACATTTTTATGTGCTTTTGCCTGGGACCGTGACAGCATGCTTGCTGCACGAACGCTTGCTGGGCTATTTGGTGGACCGGTTACTGCGCTGACAATGGCAATGGTTGTGGATATGGTTCCTATAAAAAGGCGTGGCCGCGCCATAGCGTTGGTTACAAGCGCCTTTACGGTTTCAAGTGTATTTGGGGGTTCCCTTTGCGTTAAGACTATCACTTTGGGTAAACTGGCAGGCGCCTTTCTACGCAGTGGCCGGATTTGGGTTAGCTGTGACAGCAGGGTTTTTCCTGCTGCTGCCGTCAATGACAGCCGATATTGATTACACCAGTGAAAAACGTATAAAAATACCGCTTTTGCCAATGCTAAAACGAAAGGATATCCTAATTTCCTATAGCATAATGGCAATTATGAGCTTTGGTCATTTTATGCTTTTTGCCGGGACTATTATATATTTTGTTTTTAATCTTGGTTTTCCGCGTGAAGATCTTGAAATATTATATACGCTTGGTGGCTGCTTAAGTTTTATCGCCATGATGATGACCGGTCAAATTGTGGACCGTGTTGGGGCCAGAATGCTGTCATTCATTATAACCGTTTTATATGTGATTGTGCTTGCTGATTGGTATTTGCATCCACCCGTCATGTCCTTGACTGCCGTATTTTGTCTATTCATGATGTGTGCTGCAATTATGGGCGTTATTTGTTCGAGTATAGCATCTGAAGTTCCCGGTGAAAAAGAACGTGCTGCTTATATGTCATTACAAAGAACCACCAGACACCTTGCAGCGGGGCTTGGTGGTGTCGTATCATCGATAATAATGACCAGTAATCCGGACGGCAGTTTGAATAATATTGATATCCTGGCCTCTGTGAGTATCGGATGTATTATGTCATTGCCTGTGCTTGTTCTGATCTTAAGACGATCTTTATCAATGCGTGGCGCAACAGTTTAATTATTAGTTTACATGTAAGATAAACTAGGCATATGATGCAGACAAGGAGACAGCATCATGAGTGATGATATCATCAAAACATCTATAGATATTTCCGGTGAAAAAACCATTCATTGGAAACAGGACATAAGCTATGGTGATTACCTTTCACTGGATCAGTTACTTTCATCACAGAATATTCGTTCGGATTCTCATGATGAAATGATGTTTATTATTATTCATCAGGCATCGGAACTATGGATGAAACTATGTATTCATGAATTAAGCAGTGCCATGGAAAAAATCAAATCGGATGACCTGGGCCCCGCAATGAAAATGGTTGCCCGCATCGCACGCATTCAGGAACAGCTTATTCATAGCTGGAATATTCTTTCAACCATGACACCAAAGGATTATATGAGCTTTAGGGGAAGCCTTGGTCAAAGTTCGGGCTTTCAAAGTTTTCAGTACCGGATTATTGAATTTTCACTTGGAAATAAAAATGCGGCTATGATTAAGGCTCATGAAGATCATCCGGAGCGCTACATTGCTGTAAAAGCAGCCCTTGATAATCCAAGTCTCTATGATTTGACATTACAATTGCTTGCGCGGCGTGGGTTTAATATTCCAAAAAGCCATACGCAACGTGATTGGAGCAAGCCCTATCAGGCGTCCGATGAAGTGGAACGGGCCTGGAGCGAAGTTTACAGACAAGGGGATAGCCATTGGGACCTATATGAATGGGCGGAAAAGCTTGTCGACCTTGAACATCGGTTTCAAACCTGGCGTTTCAGCCATATGAAAACGGTCGAACGAATTATAGGTTACAGACGCGGAACCGGGGGAACGGCGGGCGTTCATTATCTTAAAAAAGCACTGGACTTAAGATTTTTTCCCGAACTGTGGAATGTTAGGACCGCTTTATAAAATAAAAAAGGCGGCCAGGGAGAGGGGCCGCCTTTCTGTAATATTTTCCGCCGGATCAGATTGCTCGTATCTTCTGGAAAAATTCCTCAATATCTTTTTTAAGTGTTTCAGAAATACGTCCCATTTCTGATGATGCTTTAAGCACATCATGGCGGCACTTCCTGTTTCATCAGCTTCATTTGCAACAAGAGAGATATTATTTGAAATATCAGCTGTTCCAACAGCAACCTGCTGAATATTTTCACTGATTTCTGTCGTTGCGCGCGACTGTTCCTGTACCGCCTGCGCGATAGTCATTGTTGGATCATTACTTTCATTGATAACTGCCTGTATTGATACAATGCTTTTAACAGTCTCTTTGGTTAGTTGCTGCATTTCAGCAATATGATTTGCAATTTCTTCCGTTGCGTTCGCTGTCTGACCGGCTAGGGCTTTAACCTCATTCGCGACAACTGCGAAACCTTTACCTGCTTCACCGGCACGCGCACTTTCGATCATAGCGTTTAGTGCAAGAAGATTGGTTTGGCTTGCAATGTCATTGATCAGGTCAATCACTTCATTGATGCGACCAGCTAATATAAGCTGGCTCGCTGGCCGTTTTGATAAATTTGAAGGCACATATACGTATGACAAGGATGATCTTGAAAATGGGAAAGTCAATGTGACAATCGATGTTGCAAGCATAAATACTAATCATGATGCCCGTGATGCACATATCCGCGAAGCTGATTATCTTAATTTTACGGTAAATCCTATGGCATCATTTGAGAGCACTGGTATTCAGGTAACCGGTGAGGGCACAGGCTTTATTCATGGAACTCTAACCCTAAACGGCAAATCCAATCATGTTCACCTTGATACCAAATTTGTCGGTGAGGGGGATGATCCCTGGGGTGGCTACCGTTCAGCATTTGAAGCAACAACCACAATTAATCCTCAGGATTATGATTTCAAATTTGAATATGGTGATATTAATATTACCCTATATGTCGAAGGCGTTCGCCAGTAAAGGCGGCATTCAGGCATTCTTTTTAAGATAGTGGTAAAAAACATCAAGCATTTCATCCATACCGCTGCGACCAAATCCGACCCGGAAATGGTCCTGCGGTGTGGAAATAAGTTCTGAATTATAAATGCGCGGTGGAAGAATTAAAACACCTGTCTTATCCAGAAGATCAGCACAAAAATCATTAGCTGTTCCGGGCCCAAGGTATTTTGGGTATCCCACAGCACCACCATCCGGCTGTGTCCATTTAAATATGTCCGGAAATTCAGTAAAAAACTTTCCCAGTTTTTCTGCATTCTCACTTAATAATTTAATATTATTTTCCAGTATTTTATTTCTGTTTCTTAATGCAATAAGTGAAAGTATTTCCGATGGCGCACTATTACAGATAGTCAAAAAATGTTTATAGCGTTCAAGATTAAGCAAAATAGCCTTATCCTGCGTTGCAATCCAGCCAATCCGCAGCCCCGGAAGACCATATGCTTTTGACATGACATTTAAGGATAGCCCTTTTTCATATATATCCGCAATTTGTGGAATGCGTTTATCGGGATCAAGTTCAATGCCACGGTAAACTTCGTCGCTGAAAATATAAATATCAAATTCCCGCGCAATGTCGACAAGCTTATTCAAATCTTCATGGGAAATAATTTTCCCTGTCGGATTATTCGGAAAATTAATCGAAATAAGCTTTGTATTGGGACGAAGCGCGCCCATTACACGGTCAATATCAAGGTTCCAATCATTTTCACTGTCAAGCGGAATGCCTGTTACATCACATATACTTAGGGGAATCGTTTCCGCTGCCTGATAATTGGGCACGATTACGATGACATGATCATCTTCGTCCAGCATAGATTTCATAGCGGTATAGATACCTTCTTCCGCGCCAGCAAAACAAAGGATATTATCATCGCTTAAGGTATCATATGTTTTTGCGATTTCCGTTCTTAGTTCAGGAAGTCCCCACGTCTGTGTATAACCCAACCAGAGGTTTTCAAACTGGTCCTTTTCTTCTTCTGTAGCCATAGCAAGCAGATCTTTCATCGACATGCTCTGCATATCCGATGCCGTCAGATGGTATTTCGCTTTAAATTCCCATTCAGAGAAAAATACTTCCAGTTCAAAATTACGCATCTTTTTCCTTTAAAGAACGATATATGAAGCAATTTTGTAACACGGCTTCACTAAATGTCAATTGAGGCTTTGTCGTTAGTGCTTGACTTATATGCATAAAAGGCGCATGAGGGCGCTGTTACAGGGTGCCTGCCTTTATAGGTACAGAAATTCCGCCTCGCAGCCGTGATAAGTAACAGTCACGTATATCCTTTATCTTTAAAAGGCCAAGTGCATTCGCGGAACACATTTTGGCCACTGTGCCAGCCGCGAAGGAATATAGTATGACGCAGGAAAATGCGCCGGAATCTCCCCTGCAGGGGTTTGATAAATTCGGCTTTGATAAAGCCATATTGAAATCGATTAAAAAAGAAGGCTTTGATACCCCGACCCCAATTCAGGACATGGCGATTTTACCTGTTATGGCCGGTGCTGATCTTATGGGTATTGCCCAGACCGGAAGCGGCAAAACCGCAGCATTCAGCCTTCCGGTCATCAATAAACTTATCCCGGATTATTTAAACCCGGAAAGTCATAGCCCCAAGGTACTCATACTTGCACCAACACGTGAACTTGTGATGCAGATCGGAAAATTCATTGACCAGTTTTCCCGTGGCACACCGATCCGCAGCCTTGTTGTTGCGGGTGGACAAAGTTATCAGCCACAAATCAAACGCCTAAAACAGGGAATTGATATCCTTATTTCCACACCCGGAAGGCTGATTGATCATATGCAAAGCGGAAATGTGAAACTTGATTATTGTGAAAGCTTCATTCTGGATGAAGCGGACCGAATGCTGGATATGGGCTTCATTGATGAAGTTAAGCGTGTGCGTGAAGCACTTCCCGACAATCATCAAACCATTATGTTTTCCGCCACGATGAACGACAAAGTCCGTAAATTATCATTGGAACTATTACGTAACCCCGAATATGTTGAACAGAAGCGGGATACCGTTGTCGCCGATACAATCACGCACAAGTTGATGAATGTGCGCCGTAAAAATAAAATGGATCTGATAATTTCACTGCTTCAATCCGAACCTATTGAAAAAGCACTTATATTCGTCCGTACAAAAATTGGCGCGGATAAATTATCGGCTGATCTTAAAGATGCGTTTGAAGACACACCAATGCGTATTGACGCCATTCACGGCGATAAAAAACAACGGGTGCGCGAAAAAATCCTGATGAATTTCAGAAAAGGCAGAACAAAATTACTGGTCGCAACAGATGTTGCCGCACGCGGCATTGATGTGAATGGTATAAGCCATGTGATCAATTATGAACTTCCCATTGAGGCGGAAAATTATGTTCACCGTGTGGGCCGTACCGGCCGCGCCGGTGAAAGCGGCATTGCCATTTCATTTTGTGATCCAAGCGAAATGCGGCTTTTAAGGGAAATAGAGGCACTTCTTAAAATCAAAGTGGAAATTGACGACGAACATAAATACCATTTTGAACAATCAAATTTTGAACTCGAAAGTAAAAGAAAACCGCGAAAACGTAGAACGTTTAAGCAAAAGCAGTCAAATCAGAAAGAGCAAAAACCAAAGCACGAAAAGCCAAGGCAGGAAAGACAAAGACGGGAAAAATCCACAACCAGGGAAAAACCTGCCTTAAAAGCAAAATCAACCAAACAGAAAAAATATGATCCGCTGGATAGCAATTTTGGCTTTGATGATGATCCGGTTCTCGAAAAGCTGCGCGGCAAGGCCGTAAAACGCATAAAAAAAACCGACAAACGTGACCAGACCGGCGAAACAAAACCCAAAAAACGCAAAACCCGCAAAGACCGCACAACCGTAAGGGGCAGGATAAAGCAAACAGGTGGAAGCAAACCCTTTAGCCCCCGGAAAAAATCATCATCGAGACGCTCTCCTAAATAGCATCGTTCCGTTTTGCAAATCATATTTATTTGTGGCACTATATTTTTCCAAAAGAAATTTATAATGGGTAAGTTTGATGCGGATGGAAAAATCAATAACCAGAAATATAACATTGGCAATCATTGGCATGCTCATGTCGGCGATCACGGCACAGGCCGATATTGATGCCGGCAAGGAAGCCTATTTCATGGGGGATTATGAGCGCGCCATTGAAGCCTTTATGCCCGATGCGGAAACCGGAAATACATACGCACAGATTAAAATCGGTTTCATGTATGAAAATGGCTGGGGCGTTGAAAAAAGTTATGTTTCGGCGGTCAACTGGTATCAGCGTGCAATTGACGGGAAAGACCCGGAAGGCAGTGTGGCAATGGCCAAACTACATGCATATGGCCGCGGGCTTCCGCGTGATTATAGCCGTGTTGAAGCACTTATTCTTGATGCTGCGGAAAAAGGATATCACCATGCTTATTATGTCATGGGGGATTTTCATAATGATGCTAACGCCTTTGGCTTTAACACCCGTCAGGCTCTTGATTATTATCTACGTGCCGCAGAAAAAAAAGCAGCAGCAAACCTTGTAAATGGTCATTACCGTGTCGGAAAAGGCCAATGGTTTCGGCTTATAACAGCCCGCGGGGTACAGGCAACAAGAAGGCTGGCTGACGAAGGCAACATGTATGCCCAGTTTAATACCGGACTTCGTTATTACTTCGGCGAGGGGGTAAGCAAAAACCACATGACCGCCAATTCATATTTCCTGATGGCGGCACTTTCCGGCAATGTGGAAGCGCAAAAATATCTGGCACAAAACCGCGTTATGGAAGACCCTGTCGGGTATGACCGCGTGTTTGTGCATAAATGGTTCTCAATTGCCGCGGCTAGCGGATCAAAGGAAGCGGAAAGAAGCAAATCCGCAATGGAAACCGACATGACAGCAGAACAAATTGCGCAGTCCAAGTCAGAAGCTGATGAGTGGCTTGCTAGCCGATAAACTTCCATAAATTTCGGATACTTCAAACTTAATCAGGGGGTGGGAAAACGAGAATAAACCCACCCCCCGATTTTATTCTGCCGCCCGGGACGAGAGTGGCAGAACGGAAACACCCTGACTTTCCAGTTTGAGAGCACGTCTTCTTACACGATGGAAATATAGTGAAGGAACGAAAACCAGCGCGAGTAACGTTGCCCCGACCATGCCGCCGGCAATAGCGGTTGCCAGTGGTGGCCACATGGCATCTGACCAGATAATCAGAGGGATAAACCCACCAATGGTTGTCTTCTGCCTTGATGATAATGATGATGAACGGCTTGCGCGGATTATGACACGGGTCGCAAAAAGCGGAAAAGCGTGGTTTGGCCCCACTACATGGCAGGGTAGAAACGTCTACCGGATGAGCATCTCATCCCATGAAACAAATCAGGCTGATCTTGATGTGGCACTAGCGGCTATTAAAGACGCGATGGATTAATCCGTTTTTTCCGAAACCGACCGCATAAATGCAAGTATGTCATATGCGAAAAGGCTTGGTCCCGCGTTAAAATGAAATACTTCTGATAAATGATTATGGTCCATAACCTGTTTCACCATGGGCATCTGGTTATCGCTTTTATAAAGGGCATCGATTATTTTTGATGCCTGATACTGGAAATTATCCTTATCATATTCAGCATAGGATACAAATACGGGAACCTTACGCCCATCCAGTTTATGAAGCACCGACCGGACGGGATAAACTTTATTATCCCGGCCAAAATAATCATAATATTGCGGATCGGCATCGCCGTTTAATATTTGTGTATCATACACCGACCCGCTGGCAATTATCGCACCGGCCACACCATCATTCGGGATCTGGTATTCTTCTTCAAAAATGTAACTTGCCACATGCTGCGCCCCCGCAGAATGCCCAAAAAGGAAAATGCGCGATGTATCCGCGTTATTAAATTTGTCCGGGTTTTCCCGTATCCATTTAATCTGTGCTGCAAGATCAAGTGTGCCGCTGGGCCATTTGAATTCCGGGGCAAGACGGTATGTCATGATAATACTGGTGATACCGTGTTTTGCAAAATGGTAACCCACATTGGCATACATGGCTTTATCACCGGCAACAAAGGAACCACCATGAAGAAAAACCAATATGGGTGAGAGCGTATTCTCCGCTTCAACCGGTTCATAAAGATCAAACCCCTGTTTAACATGTTCACCGTATTTAAGATCACGTGTTACCTTGACAGATGAATTATCAGCCGCATCCCAAAGGGGCTGCCACCGGGAAAGGGATTTTCCAACATCGATGATTTTACCGTCTTTGCGTATTTGTTCGGTGATCGTTTGGCCATAAACGGCACCACTCAAATAACAAACCATCAATATAAATACGAAAATACGCATCAGTTATCGTTTTTATTCTGATATTTCTTAAGGACCGATGGATGAACATTTGCCTTGAGTTCATCAATTGATTTCTTCCGGCGTTCGCTGCGTGAATGTCTTGTCCGCAGTTTCGGTGAGGTACTATCTGCAATCAGCATATAGACTATGACTGAAAGTGCGATTGCCCGCGCGGTTGATAGCACAAACATAAAACCAAAAGTAAAGTTCGGATAGATTACTTCTTCCGGCAGATCTTCAAACGCAATATCACTCCAGACAATATCACGGGGGCCAATATTTATACGGTTATTAAGGGCATAAACACTTTGATACTGATAAGCAAAGTAAGCGTCAGCCACAACCCAGAATAATACACCCATTACTATCAGATACTTGACATAAACCATTTTATCAATGCGGTTTACCAGCCTGCTGGCAAAGGCCATCATCGCCATATAATGACAGATAACATACCCCGCCATGGCCAGAAAAATGTCCAGATAATGCATCACTTCGGTCACGCCAAGTATCACGATAAGCTGCATACCCACAATCTGCGGGACAATGAGAAGGAAAAACAACAAAGCGATTTGTCCATAATTCAGCATCGTTTCTGTTAAGTAATCTTTTGGCTCTTCCTGCATATATGTTTCCTGATTGCATTAAATATTCAAATAATTAATTATGTTCTTTGATATTGGCATTTCACCATGATGCAGTAAAGTGATATCGCATAAAAAATGAAATATTATAACGGAAAATGAAATGGAATTTAACCAGCCGCTTTATGATTATGTGGCAAAGGCCGCAAAGTCATTCGAAGAAAGCCTTGATCTGAGACCCGTGACACCTTCTGCTGAAACAGAAAAGGCACTCGATTATTTCAGGGAGCCACTATCTGTTCAGGGATCAGCACCGATAGATGTGATAAAAATGTTAAACGAAGTTGGTGAACCCGGCGTGGTGTCATCACGTGGCGGGCGTTATTACGGGTTTGTAACAGGAGCAGCGATGCCTGTAGCAGTAGCGGCAAACTGGCTTGCCGCAAGTTGGGACCAAAATGCCGGACCTTACGTTTTAAGTCCGACTGCTGCGGTGATTGAAGAAGTTGCCGGTAACTGGGTTCTTGACCTTCTTGATCTGCCACGGGACAGCGGTTTTGGGTTTGTTACCGGGGCGACAATGGCAAGTTTCACCGCATTAAGCACCGCACGCCTGAGCCTTTATAAAAAGTCCGGATATGATCTTAAAGCTGATGGTATCAGAAATGCGCCGAAAATTCGTTTAATAATGAGCGAAGAGATTCACCCGACAATTATCATCGGACTTCAGTATATGGGATACGGGAAAAATGAGTTTGAATTTGTGCCTGCTGATGACCAAGGCCGGATGATTGCTGAAAAAATGCCCATGCTAGATGATATGTCCATCGTGATCTGTCAGGCAGGCAACGTGAACAGCGGTTCGTTCGACCCCTTCGCTATCATATGTGAAAAAGCAAGGGAAGCTGGCGCCTGGGTTCATGTGGATGGTGCCTTTGGTGGCTGGATCAGAGCTTCCAAAACAAGATCACATCTGGCCAAGGGCATGGAACGCGCCGATAGCTGGTCCGTTGATTGTCACAAATGGCTTAATATTCCCCATGACAGTGCCATTGCCATTGTCCGCAATAAAAGGGTAATGCAGGAAACGTTTGGTGTCGTTGCACCTTATCTTGTGACTGGTGAAAAACGGGACCCTGGTCACTATACACCTGAACTAAGTCGCCGGGCCCGCGGTATTGAAGTCTGGGCCGCGCTTAAACATCTTGGCCGTGATGGTATGGGTGATTTGCTTGACCGCTGCTGTAATCACGCGCAGAAATTTGCAAATGCGCTTGCCAAAATGGGCTTCACAGTCCTGAATGATGTGGTGATTAATCAGGTTGTTGTCACCATGGATGATGAAAGCAAACTTGACGGGTTTATTTCACGTGTACAACAAAGCGGTAAAACATGGTTTGGGCCGACAAACTGGCACGGGCAAAAAGGATTTCGCATCAGCGTTTCTTCTTACGCGACAACAGATGAAGATATTGAAATTGCACTTGCGGCTATTCGTGCAGCACTTTAACTGATGATTTCTGTGACGATTTCTGTCGTAACACTATTTGCAATATAGCACATTTCGTGCGACTTGTGATGGAGGTGTTCAAGTTCGTCACGTGTCGGGATTTTAGTGCCGCTATAGGTGCATTTGGGTCTCAAGGTTACTTTGCTCATGGCATAAACGTTTTTGCGTATCCGGCTTAGTATCCCCAGTGCTTCATCTTCATAACTGTCAACGACAAATCCAGCGCTTGATGCCAGATCAAGAAAGAAAAGCATATGACAACTTGAAAGTGCCGCAACAAATGCCTGTTCCGGATCAATGTTATCCGGGTTGGAATGGGGCAGGGGCACAATATGGTGTGACGGGGAGGCGGCAACACGGTTTCCACTATCAAATTCCCACATATGTTCGCGACTGTATTTTTTATCGGTAAATATTTCATCTTTACCGCGGTTCCATGTAACCCTAACCGGATAATCAAACATTCAAAATCCTTTTTTATTTGAAAATATCATAGCAATAAAAATATGGATATCCGAATGTTGTTTTTTCACATGGCTTCGTTATAAAGAATTAACTTAATAAAAGGGACAAAGATGAAAAATTACCTTAACGATAGCGCACGCACAGCATCAAACACATATTTCACCGATAAAGTGACCGAAGAAGAAGTCAAATCAGCCTTTGAAACATTTGCCGCAACCGGAGAAACGCTCGATAATCAGAAACGCCGCCTTTTTTATGGTAAAGGCGATGCCCTTCAAGGCGGAAATGTGGATGGTTTCTCGATAGATGGGCTAAACGGAAATATTGTCCACGCAATTTACGGATTATGTACCGAAGCTGGAGAAATCAGCGAAGCTTTCCTTAAAGCAGCAAAAACAGGCAAATTTGATGAGGTCAATTTAAAGGAAGAGGCAGGTGACCTTCTTTGGTATCTTGCGATGCTGTTTCGTGAACTTGACACAGACTTCGAAACCGTCGCCACAACCAATATCAACAAGTTAAAAGCACGCTTTCCTGAAAAATTCACACAGGAAAATGCTTACGTCCGTGACCTTGACACCGAACGGGAAATACTGGAGACAAAATAATATTCACAAAAACACTAGTCTATCAGAACAATATTTTTTCCTTACACGAATAAGTCGAGAATATTTTTATTATTCTCTATCTTCTCCATATTCTTGACTTGTTTTTGAGCTAGACATACTCTTATTTAGATTAAAAACTTAAGAGGTATGCACGTATGCAGCACAATCATATACTGAAATCCACAACAGCATTAATCGCAACTGCATTTATTTTGACACCTGCCAATGCGCAGGACGCAGAAAATGACAATACAGAAACCATTTATGTTACCGGATCCTTTATCAAGAAACGATCACAAGAGAATTCGGCATCACCGCTTAATGTCGTTGGCAGATCAGACCTATCGGCACAGGGACTAAATAATATCGGCGATATTGCGCGCAATATGACGTTCAATGCCGGGTCAGAGCTAAATACCGACGCATTCACACAAAATTTTTCCACCGGAACAACCAATGTAAACCTTCGTGGACTTGGTTTAAGTTCAACGCTGGTACTTATAAACGGAAAAAGACAGACATTATCAGGTGCATACGCTGATGATGGTAGTACGTTTGTCGATATAAGCACCCTTGTTCCTATGATCATGGTAGATCAGGTGGAAACGCTGAAAGACGGTGGTTCAGCCATCTACGGTACTGATGCCGTATCCGGGGTTGTCAACTTTAAAACCCGTAAAAACTTCGTTGGTCTGGAACTGGAAACAGGATATCAGACAACAACCGAAGACAGTCAGAACGATTTTGATATTTCTGCCATCTGGGGAACGGAATTTGCCAATGGTGCGAATTTTGTCATTGCTGGGAGTTTTTTAAACCGTACGGCTCTTAGCGCCGCAGACCGTTCCGAAATTACATCAGGAAGCGGTATATCAGGATCCGGCCAACCGGGAACACTTCTGCTGCTTGATCAGGTGCCTACTGCTGATCCAACTCAGGATCTGAATATGAACGGTTTTATCGACCAGCTTCCGTTAATTGATCCATATTGTGGAACTGCGAACTTTTCAATCCCCAATCCGCTTGGTGATCCTATACCGACGGGAGCCACAACGTCAGTAACGCCGGGAACCTGTAATTTCCAGTTTGACCAGTATTATGACCTGGTTCCAAAAGAGGAACGCGTACAGTTATTTGGATCATTTGATACCGATATTGGTGATAGCATGCATTTTTACATAGAGGGGGGGTATGCCGATAATCAGGCTATTCGCCGCAACTCACCGGCATTTCCCGTAGCATCGCCGGTTCCCGTGCTTGTCGGGGATGGCATGGGTGGCGTTCTACCCAATGTGCCCACAGAATTTGCGCCACTTGTTCAAAGCCTTGGGTTATCAACCATTCTGTTTATCGGCCGAATTCATGGGGATAATGCAGAACCATTTGTATCGTATCACGACAATGAAACATACCGTGTTTCAGCCACATTGGATGGTCAGCTTAACGATAACTGGTATTGGGAAACATCTGCTGGTTATAGCAAAAACAAATACGGTATTAACGTCGATGATGTACTCAGAAATAATTATATCTCTGCGCTTACGACCGGGGCATTCAACCCGTTTGGCACCGCTTGGACAACTCACCCGAATGATCCTGCTGTGGTCAATTCACTTATCGCGCAAACGACACTTGAAGGAGAAACAAGTCTCTTTACCTATGATGCGCATGTAAGCGGGGACATTGGTGAAATTAATGGTAATCCAATGCAAATTGCTATTGGTGGTCAGTATCGGCGGTCGACCATGGATTATGACTGGGGGGACGACTATAACGGCCCGACAGGTGATGGCAGTAACGGTGGTGCCTTTACAGGAACGCCGTTGGAACCTTTTAATGGCGGAAATCTGATGTTCCTTTACGGTGGACCGGATTACGGCGGCAACAGTGATGTATATGCGCTGTTTACGGAGCTAGCTTTACCAGTTAATGATTCAATCGATCTACAGCTAGCTGCACGTTATGAGGATTACGGTGATGATGTTAACAGCTTTGATCCAAAAATATCCGTACTCTGGCGCCCGAACGATATCTTCTCTGCCCGCGGATCGTTCAGTACCGCATTCCGGGCACCATCGCTTTATAACACAGTTGGCGTTCAAACGGCTCTGAATGAAATTACTGCAGGAGGGCGGTCAACATTTATACCTGTTACATCGACCGGCAACCCTGATCTGGAACCGGAAAATGCTGAAGTGTATAATATTGGTTTTACCGTTACACCGAATGCCAATTTCCGCGCAGGAATTGATTACTGGCGTTATGATTTTACAAACCTTATTACCCAGGAAAATTCGCAAAGCGTTGTGAACAGGGCCCTTCTCGGTGATATGACAGCATTAAGTCAGCTTGATTTCAATATCCCCGGTGACCTAACCACCCTGACACGGATAAGAACAAACATTATCAATGCCCCGACGGTTACCACTGACGGGCTTGATTTTAACGCCCAGTATACCGGGAATTTGGGAAATGGTGGTACATTGGTGTTTGGCGGGGAAGCAACATATATATTCAGATATGATGCTGTTGATCAGGCGGGTGTTGCTTTCGACGGTGCGGGGAACCGAAATTTCAATAATTTCGCCCGGTCCATGCCAAAATTCAGGGGTAATATCAATATTGGGTACCGCACTGACCATCATATATTCAATGCCTTTGTCCGTTATATAAACAGTTATCAGGATGATCAAAATAATGTTGAAGTAGAAAGCTACACTACATTTGATTTTCAGTATGGTTATATCATTGGGGATCCAGATGACGCACCGCTTCGGGCAACTGTTGGTGTGATTAATGCCTTTAACAAGCAAATCCCGCTGCTGCAAACCAATTCCGGATTCGATACCAAAGTGCATGATCCACGCCAACGGATGATATATATGAAACTCGCCAAGGCGTTTTAGGTAGTCACCATTAAAGATAGCAGTTTGACTTGACTTCATATAGTTCATATGATGTTTTTTTCAGGTTATCGAATGGGGTGATAAGATGCGCGCAATTTACGGATTATGTACCGAAGCCGGAGAAATCAGCGAAGCTTTCCTTAAAGCCGCAAAAACAGGTAAATTTGATGAGGTCAATTTAAAGGAAGAGGCAGGTGACCTTCTTTGGTATCTTGCGATGCTGTTTCGTGAACTTGACACAGACTTCGAAACCGTCGCCACAACCAATATCAACAAGTTAAAAGCACGCTTTCCTGAAAAATTCACACAGGAAAATGCTTACGTCCGTAACCTTGACACCGAACGGGAAATACTGGAAAGCAAATAATATTACCAGAATGAGATTTGTGGCTAAAGAACCGATTAATCTTGACTAATGCAGATATGTTTCTAATAGTTTTAATAAAACAAGCTGCGAGGGAATTCATGAACTTTTTAAAACTATTTATTACAACACTTATTATGATGATTGCACTTGGCAATCAGCCGGGCTTTACTAAAGACAGAAGTTACAAATTTACTATTAATGGACATTATAGTGACCAAATAAAAGATCAAGAAGATTTTGCCCGACTAAAGGCTGCAGAATATACTTTGGACAAGGGCTATAGCCATTTTATAATAGAGAATGCGAGACGATACAGCAGAGAGGCTCGAAACAGTGGAACTCTGGGATCCAGAAAATCTTCAAAACCACAAGCACGAACCGAATTAAGCATTCATGTTTATGATCAGGATCCTAACCTCGAGAATAGCTTTAATGCTGCAACGTTAATGGAACAAATGAATATCAAGTATTCTGATTAGTATTTTTGAAAATTTTGTTTATTGATATTTAAAACATAGGATTCCTGTCGAAAATGCAGGGAGGTACATTTTTCTGTATATACAAGAAAAAAAATCACCTCATACAAAGGTGAAACAACAATTAGCGCAAAAGATCATATCCAGATTATAAAAAGAAGCTTTCAATTTTTTTTCTTCTCCGTAAACTATCCCAAAAGAGCTGGGAGGTTTTGATGCGTTTTTTATCATTTATATTATGCCTTTTATTGAGCGCGGTGGCGGTTGCACAGGACCGGGAAACGGTTAATGTTGATGGACTTAGGGAACCAGTCGAAATCGTTAAGGATAAATGGGGCATATCCCATATTTACGCGCAGAGCCAGGCAGATTTATTTTTTGCCCAAGGCTTTAATGCAGCCCGTGACAGACTGTTTCAGTTTGAAATCTGGCGCAGGAAAGCGACCGGCACGCTCGCTGAAATAATGGGACCAAAAGCGCTTGAACATGATAAAGGCGCACGTTTGCTCCGGTTTAAAAATGATCTTGATGCCGAACTGGCGCATTATCATGAAGACGGCACCGAAATCATCAATGCATTTGTTGCTGGTGTTAATGCCTATATCATGGAAACCGAAAAGCACCCGGAACTTCTGCCGTTTGAGTTTGGGTTGCTTGGCATAAAACCGGGTCACTGGACACCGGAAATTGTTATTTCCCGTCATAACGCCCTTACTGGTGGTGTATCGGATGAAATTATGCTTGCACAGGCAATCACGGCATTGGGCCCGGAAAAACTGCGGGACTATATGCCGTTTTACCGGGATACGCATCTTGACCCATTTGACGGCATTGATCTTTCAGGTATTACCAATGAAATAATGACACTCTACAGAGCATCGCGCAGTATGCCGGCATTTGAAGCATCTGATCTGGCAAATCCACAAATGGCTGGCATCTTAAATAATGCTTTACCAGCACAGCAGGATGATTTCCATATAGCCCCCGTTGAAAGAATAAACACCCAGGGCAGCAATAACTGGATCATCAGCGGCACGCGCACCGCAAGTGGCAAACCGATAATGGCAAATGACCCGCACCGAACCATTCAAAGCCCGTCACTTCGTTATATGGTGCACCTGAATGCACCGGCAAAGGACGGCAAACGCGGCTGGAACGTTATTGGCGGTGGTGAACCGGTCCTTCCGGGCGTTTCTATCGGCCATAATGAATTTGGTGCATGGGGACTGACTATTTTCGCGATAGATCAGGAAGATCTGTATGTTTATAAAACCAATCCTGATAACCCGAACCAATACTGGTATCAGGGCAGGTGGATTCACATGATGACCGAACAAACCATCATTAGTGTCAAAGGACAGGATGACGTAACCGCAACATTGAAATATTCAATCCACGGCCCCGTCCTTCATGAAGACCCAGAGAATAACATTGCCTACGGTCTTAAGGCCGCGTGGCTGGATATCGGTGCAACACCGTATCTTGCATCACTCAGGATGGATCAGGCGCAAACTTTTGATGAATTCCGCGAAGCATGCAGTTTTTCAGGACTTCCCGGCGAAAATATGGTCTGGGCTGATAAAAACGGAACTATTGGCTGGCAATCCGTTGGATTAACGCCCGTTCGTTTCGGCTGGGACGGCAGTCTTCCTATCCCCGGCGATGGGGAGTATGAATGGAGTGGATATGTACCCATTAAACAAATGCCCCATGTCACTAACCCAAAAGAAGGATGGTACGGCACTGCGAACAACCATAATGTTCCAGCGGGATATCCAAATATTTTTTCCGATTTTTACTCTGATCCCGCTCGTATTTACCGCATGACTGAAGTTTTGAATAAGGCCGCAAACCACACAATAGAAGACAGCAAAAGGCTTCAATATGATACCAAATCCATGAATGCTGAAAAAATCATGCCATATATTGCCCGTCTTTCATTAAACGGCAGAACCAAGCAAGCGCAAGCCATGCTGAAAAATTGGGATTATCTTCTTGAACAGGATAGTGCTGCCGCCGCCATATTTGATATATGGGAAAACAATATGCGCGTTATTTTACGGAGTATGATTATTGAAAATATTGAAAAGGGCCAGATACCCGCTTTAAGCAAACAAACACTGATGGACTGGATTGAAAATCCGCCCCGTTGGATATTCGGTAGTAATCCCGAACGAAAGCGCAATGAGATTATGGAAGAAAGTCTAGAACGTGCCGTTATATATTTAGGGGAACAGCAGGGGCGTGATATGGATAGCTGGAGTTACGGTGCCATCCACTATGCGCAAATTGTTAACCCATTCAGCCATCTTGTTGGAACTGAAATGGCTGAACAGCTTGATACCAAAGCCCTGCCACGTGGCGGTGGCAGCAATACTCTGAATGCTGTTGGTGGTGAAGAACGTCAGAGATCGGGTGCCAGTTTTAGAATGATTGTTGATACGGCCGATTGGGATGCGACTGTGGGAACAAATACGCCAGGGCAATCAGGCAACCCGACAAGCAAATACTATAAAAATCTGTTTGAAAACTGGAATAAAGGTGAATATTTCCCAATGTATTATTCACGTAATCAGATTAATGAAAAGGCCGGGTTAATATTAAAGCTGAATCCTAATTAAAGTATGAAGTTAAATTAATTTCAGAACATATTAATAATATTGATAAAATAACATTTGACAGCTACGGAAATCGGGCCAAAACTTTTTGGGAACGTACTAAAGACCATGATGTTACCCAAAATTATGATGCCTTTTTGAAACCCTTTGGGGACAGAAAAGGGCTTGATGTTCTTGATTTTGGCTGTGGTCCGGGACGGGATATCGCTTATTTCAAATCAATAGGACATAATCCTGTCGGACTTGATGGAACACGTGAATTTTGCGAAATGGCCCGGGAAATGACCAAACAGCCGGTTTTACAGCAAACTTTTAACAATCTGGAACTTGAAGAAAACAGTTTTGATGGCGTTTTCGCCAATGCATCGATGTTTCATGTACCTAGTGAAAATCTGCACAAAGTTCTTACAGATTTACATCGTGCCCTGCGTCCGAATGGTGTCTTACTTATGCCAAACCCACGTGGTGATGAAGAAGGCTGCGCAACACCGGAACGTTACGGCAATTTCATGCAGATTGATAAATCATTGGAATATCTCGAAAAAGCGGGATACAGGATATTAGACCACTATTACCGCCCGCCGGGCCTTCCACGTAAAGAACAGAATTGGCTTGCCATAGTCAGCATTGCTATTAAAGATAATTAGATCAGCGGATAAGTATTAACGGTATTTTTTTTGTGAGCTTGATTTTGAAAGCAGAAAAAGGGAAGGCACACCTTTCTGGCTGAACCTTCCCCTTAAAACCCATTAGTCACTTTTAATTCTAGCAAAATTCAAATCATGAAAGTCATAGCTGAAATCTGTCAAAGGTGAAATTGCCTTCATTTTAAGGCCGTTTACTTTACCATCAAAATCCGTTTCGAACATGGCATACGCATCTGCATTAAAACTGCGGTCATCCCAAATTACCCGGAATGTATTGAATTTAAACGGATACATTTTTCCACGCAATTTTTCCGATCTCAAAGATGTAAAGTATAAGCCATCTTCCTTCATTGTTATTTCCACATCCCCGAACCACGGATCACGGAAGGTCCCCATATAGTCAATTAAAGGAAGTAACGCTGAAGCGTTTGCATCGGCAGCGTCAGCATCCACCTGTGATGCGGCATTTTCAATACTGCGCAGGCGAATTTCATTTAACCGATCTGTCCAGTCAACATTTCCGGTATCAAGGTATGTTTGCATTATATTTTCCATAATCGCCCGCATGGCAGAGCCATTTTCCTGATTAGTAAATACAATAACACCGAGTTTCTTTTGTGGAATCATAACTGTATAAGTCACCATCCCAAGAAGGCCCCCTGTATGCGAAACGTGCTTGTACCCATGATAGTCTTTCAACCTGAACCCAAGACCATAGGCGGAAAAGTTGGTATTATGCCATGCTTTGTCACTATTACTTACCGGTAGAATGGTTTGTGATGTCCACATTTCATCATGTTGGGATTTGCTCATAAGTCCAGCACCGTCATTAAGATGCATTTTAACCCAGCTCATCATTGCACGGGCACTGCACTGTATGCCACCGGCAGCCGCAATCACCATGGGTTCACTTAAAGGCTGCAGCCGATGTGCTTTTAGAATCTCACCATCAACAATCACATGTGGTTCGGCAATATTATCCGCACCAACCAAATCACGCGTATCGGCAAAGCAGCCATTCCCGATAGCAAGCTGGTTCATTATGCGGCTATCAACAAATTCTTCATAGCGCATGCCCGAAGCTGCGGCGATAACTTCACCCGCAACCACATAAAGAAGATTGTCATAGGCATATTCCGTTCTGAAGCCGCTAACCATTTTTAAATGGCGCACATTTTCAATAATTTCCTCTCTGGTCACAAAGGTTGATGGCCAGAACATCAGGTCCCCGGCACCAAGCCCCATTCCACTGCGATGCGTGAGAAGATCGCGTATTGTAAATTCCCGTGTTACCCAGGGATCCTGAAGGCGAAAATTCGGCAAAAAATCTATCACTTTATCATCCCACTGAAGCACACCATCATCAACAAGAATAGCAAGTGCGGCTGCGGTAAACGCCTTGCTGTTTGATGCTATGGCATAGAGCGTGTCGCCATCAACCGGGGCGTCATTTCCTATCTCCCGAACACCGTAACCCTTCAAATGCTTTATTTCACCTTCTTTGATTATGCCAACAGCGATACCCGGAATGTCAAAAACATTCATGGCCTTTTCAACAAACCCATCGAGTTGCTGTTCTGTTAACTCAGCACTTAAGGCAGATAATACTCCCGCCAATAAAAGTGATATAGATAAAAGAGTAGCTCTTAATAATAATGACAACATCTTTCGCTCCCGCGTTATTTTTAACTTGCAACAGATTAATCCGGGACGGATAAGTTTCAAGCAAAAAGCCTTCACAAGCAGAGCTTTTGATTAAATTATTTTTTTTGCACAGGTTTTTTATTCCTGCTACGTATCATTATAAAATTGATAATTATTCTCATCAATTAGGGACATACACACATAATAAATAAAAAATAAACAGATATCGAATGCAGGCTGCACAAATTTCTTAATTTCACAACAGTAAATTACAGAAGCTTTTATTCACAAAAACTTTATGGATTTCGTCTTGTGGTCATACTAATTTAATATATAGTATGATATAACATTCGTTTATTGCAAAACAGGGACAAATAACCTATGGCGGGTATCATAAGGAAAAATCAAATCAGGCATGCGCTTATAACGGGTACGGCCATAATTGCGTTATCAGCTGTATCATCATATGCTGCACAAACTACCGTTACTTCAGGTGATGCCTCCATTGTATCTTATGAACAGGATTATTTCGCCCAGTATGCCCCTGTCACACTTCTGGATATGCTTCAACGGGTACCCGGTGCCCAGGAAATACTGAATAAAAACAGGCAGCAACGCGGCGGCCCCGGTGGCGGTGGCAGGCGTGGAGCCCAAAATCAGGGTGAGCGTGGTTTTGGTTCCGGCGGTGATCAGATTTTGATGGACGGAAAACGCCTTGCCGGTAAAAGCAACAATATTGACGATACTTTGGGCCGGATATCAGCGGAAAATGTTGAAAGAATAGAACTTATCCGTGGTGCTGCACAAGGACTGGATGTTCAGTCGCAGGGACTTGTAATCAATATCGTACTGAAAGAAGGTACATCAAACAGTTCTACATTCTGGCAGGTTAAAAGCGAAATGAAGGGCTGGAATGATCCGGGATTAGAAGCACTGGTATCGCATAGTGGATCACTTGATAAATTGGATTATACATTAAGTGCCGCGCGTAAAAGCAATAATGGCTTTTTTACGAGAACCGAAGATTTTTTTGATGCGGCTGATGTCAATACCGGTCGCAGACTGGTTGATACCGAATTTCATCAAAGAGGGTGGGAATTCAACAACAATCTGACTTATAATTTTGAAGATGGTGGTGTATTGCGTTTAAACGGTCTTTATGAAACCGAAAAAACAAAAAATGATGAAGACAGGATTGATACGGGAAACGGCCCCAAAAATGTGCTATGGGCGCGTGACCGAAAAGAAAATCAATGGGAAGTTGGGGGTGATTATACAAAAAGTTTCGATGGCATTGGAAATTTCAAATTTCTGTTTGTGATAAACAAAGATAATACTGATGAATTTATTGACCGCTTTCAGGATGCCAATCTTGCCGATCCCTTTCTGAAAACCATTGAAGCAGAGCTTGAAACAAAGAAAGAAAAAATATTCCGGGCATCCCTTACACGCGATATTTTTGAAGAACAGTCACTTGAAGTCGGTGGCGAAGCTGCCATCAATACGTTTGATAAATCATTTAAAAGCGAAGATTTTGATACCGTATTGGATGAATTTGTACTTGAAGCGGATGATGATGTAAAAATTAAGGAAAACAGATACGAAATATTTGCTCATCATACCTATAATGTAACAGATGTGTTTGTGGTTCAAACCAGTCTGACAACAGAATTTTCAAAAATTGTTGCTGATAACTTTTTCCCTGATGGCACCTTACTGGATACCCGTGATACCAGCTTTACCTATTTCAAACCAAGGTTGAACCTGCGCTATGATTTAACCCAGCGCGATCAGCTACGCGCTACGGTGGAAAAGAAAGTCAGCCAGTTGGATTTCAATAATTTTGTTACCAACTTTGATCAACGTACTGAAGAATTTAAAATCGGAAATACACAATTACGCCCGGAGCAGCTTTGGGAATTTCTTCTTGCATATGAGCACCGTTTGGCAAATGACGGTGGCTCTTTTGAAATTGAAGGCTTTTACAGGGACTTTAAGGATAAAATCGAACGGGTGGATTTTACCGAATATGTTGATCTGGCACTCAACCCGACGGACAGAGAAACATTCTTTGGCCTTTTTGGAATGCCAGGCTTTGATGCGGCAAGAACCTACATTATTGATGAAGGATCTGGTTTTACTGATAAATCAGGAAATGTGCCCAGTGCATCATCATACGGTGCCAATGTGAAAGGCAGTCTGCGCCTAGGATTTGTTGGCTTGAGTGATGCTGTGCTTAGTGCAACATATACATACGAAAAAAGTAGTGTTATTAACCAGTTCACATTGGTGGAACAACCTTTTGATCGTCTGTCGGATCACAGGTGGGATATCAATTATCGCCACGATATTACGGATCTTGGTCTGTCATATGGTGGGCGCGTTAATTTCAATAGTGACATGCTCACAACCGATATCAATGACTATTGGCCATCCAGCCCACAGGCATCTTTGTCGGTATTTGCCGAATACAACATTTTTAACGGCATTAAATTTCGCATAGATGCTAAGCAACTTACCAAAAAACGTGGCCTTTCCACGCAATATACATATGTTGATCATATACGTCTTGATGAACTATCTGTACGTGCTGAAAAAGACACAAGAGTGCTCCGTGAATTAGAAGTATCATTACAGGGAACTTTTTAAATTAATACATTATAATATTGCGTTTGCTTATTTGGCCTGAGTTGGTTATACCAGAACCGATATAATTAAAAAAATAGCAAACGAAATATATTAATGCGTCGTAATAAAATCACCGGTTTACTGGTATCAACTTCATTGTTTTGTTTTGTTTCCTTTAACGGAAACACGCAGGAAGCAGTTGATAACGCCGCGATCGTAACCTATGATCAAGCCTACTTTGAAAACCTTTCCACTGTCACACTTCTTGACATGCTGGTGGCTGTACCCGGTGTTCCGGACATTCTTAATAAAAATGAGCAGCAGGCAAGACGGTCCCAATTTTCAGGTGGGGGCGGTCAACGCGGTTTTGGCTCTGGCGGTGATCAAATATTGATGGATGGGAAACGGCTTGCGGGCAAGGCAAATAATATTAATGATACGCTATCCCGGATTTCCGCATCACAGGTCGAAAAAATTGAATTAATTCGTGGTGCGGCCAGTGGTCTTGATGTTCAAAGCCAGGGGCTTGTCATAAACATTATTATGAAAGAAGGAATAAGCACTTCCACAACATTCTGGCAGGTTAATGGGGAATATTCCGGTGGCCATCGATTTGAACCTGAATTTCTAATTTCACATAATGGATCAAAAGGAAATTTTGATTATACATTTAGTTACGAATGGCAAAATAATGATTTCTTTAACGATGGCTTTGAAGAATTTTATGATCCATCCGGTAACCTTACCGCTGAACAGGAGCTGATCGGGAATTTTGACCGTTTCGGGCACAAAGTAAACACAAATCTTTCTTATGATTTTGAAGATGGAAGTCGGTTTCGCCTGAACGGATTGTTTGAGCCTAATGGTGTAAACGGCGAAGAATGGCGTGATAAAACCAGCGATACATTAAGGCCAATATTCTGGGATACGGACCGGGATGATAAAAAATGGGAAGTAGGGGGCGATTATTCCAGAAACCTTGGTGTATTAGGATCTTTAAAATCACTTTTTGTAATTAACCAAACCACTTTCGATCAAACGGTTTATCGCTTTAAAGGTTCAGACACTGAACGCTTCGAATTTACGCGGGATATAACTGACGAAGACCGAGGCGAAAAAATATTCAGGGCATCCCTTACAAAATCGATCGCACAAAAACATAGTCTCGAAGTAGGTGGTGAAGCGGCCATCAATACATTTAATCAAAAATTTGATAATTTTGACCGGAGTGATATTGACAGCGATCTTCTGCTCGACTCAAGTGACAACGTCAAAATCAAAGAAAACAGATATGAAGTATTTGCAAATCACAGCTATAATATATCTTCTTCAATGGTCCTACAGAGCAGCCTGACTACTGAATTTTCTAAAATTATCGCCGATAATATATTTGAAAACGGACAGTTTGACCATCGCGATACCGCATTTACCTATTTAAAACCCCGTTTTTATTTCCGCTATGATTTCACGGAACAGGATCAGTTGCGCCTTCTGGCAGAAAAGAAAGTATCGCAGCTTAATTTCAGTAATTTCATTACCCGGTTTGATCCGCAGGAACTACAATACCGTGAAGGAAATACAGAAATTCGCCCGGAACAAACATGGGATTTCGCGCTTACTTATGAACATCGTCTCAATAACGATGCCGGATCTTTGGAAGGTGAAATTTTTTATAGAAAATATGTTGATCATATTTCCACAACTGACTTTACCCAATATGTGGATTTTGACTTGAACCCGCTTTCCGGTGCCGATGAATTTTTTGCGCTTCCCCCTGATCAGGCGCTACGTGATTATGTTGATGATACAGGGGAAAGTTACATTGCAAAATCGGGTAATATACCCTCTGCAAAAGCATATGGTGTAAAACTGACATCAAATCTGCGTCTTGGATTTATCGGTGTCCCTGACGCGACATTCAGTGTTAATTATACTTATGAAAGAAGACGGGTTATTGATCAGTTTAGCGGACTTGAACGTAATTTTGACTTTCATTCGGATCATAACGTGGATGTCAATTTCCGCCATGATATAACAAATTATAAAATTACGTACGGGTTTGGGCTCAGGGCCCGCAGTGGATTCGCACGTCATTATATCAATTATTATTGGCCCAATCATCCTGCTCCAAATATCAAAATATTTGCGGAAAAAACAATTTTCAGCAATTACAAACTAAGGTTTGAGGCAGAGGGTATAAACCGCAAGCGTGGTAACTCGACTTACTGGCTATATTCTGATCATATCCGTTTCAATGATCTTTCTGAACGTCAGGAAAAGAGAAATACACGCCCGGTGGAACTCCGCGTTTCCCTGCAAGGAACATTCTAGGCACAATAACTTAATATTCAAATCATTATAATATAACGTTTGATTATTTAAATTCTATGTTTTATACATTTTGTATTACACAAAATAATTAAAATTATTGTTCAAATGTATAGGCTTAAAGAAGGCCTTATTAAATAATTTATAAGGTAGATTTATGGCTTATAAAAGCGTATCAGGCTTATTAACAATAACTATTTTTTCTTTTGGACTGTTTTCCTCGTCAGTATTAAATGCTGCACTTGCGGCCGAAGATTCACTTAATGATGCTTCAATCGTCAGTTATGATCCTGCTTATTTTGAGAAATTCTCTCCCGTCACATTGCTTGATATGCTTCAACGTATTCCCGGCGTACCGGAAATTCTGAATAAAAATCGGGGAGGCGGGCGCAATCAGCGCGGTTTTGGAAGCGGGGGTGATCAAATCCTTATTGATGGCAAGCGCCTTGCCGGGAAATCCAATAATATAAATGACACCCTTATAAGAATTTCCGCAAATCAAATAGCGCAAATCGATCTTATCCGCGGAGCGGCCAGCGGCCTTGACGTTCAAAGCCAGGGACTTGTGATCAATATTATTCTGGTAGAAGGTGCTTCGAAATCTACTACGTTCTGGCGTATTTTCGGAGAATATACTTTTGGTCATTCTATCATCCCGCAGTTTCTTGTTTCCCATAGCGGATCTAGTGGAAGTCTTGAATATACCTTTGCTGCCGAACGTAGAAATGATAACGGATACCGCCCATCTGATGAATTATTCTTCGATGAAAACGATAATCCAACCGGTGAACAAAATATCGATCATCAATTTAAATTTAAAGGATTCAAACTTACATCAAGCCTTGGATACAGCTTTGAAGATGGTGGGAAACTTCGTTTAAATGGACTATATGAACCAAATGATTTTACCTTCCATGAAGAACGCATCGAAACAGGTGATGACCCGGACAGTCTTGTTTGGGACCGCGATACTGAAAACGGGAAATGGGAATTTGGCGGTGATTATAGCCGGCACCTGGGGTTTTTAGGCCAGTCAAAAACGTTATTTGTTATTAACCGCAATACTGAGGATACCGAAATTATCAGGGTTCGCGACATGACTATTCCCGAATACCAGTATGCTACCGAAATGACCAATTTGATCAGAAGCGAAAAAATATTCAGAAGTTCAGTTACGCCAACCATTGCCAAAGGGCAAACCTTGGAGCTTGGCGGTGAAATGGCCATCAATACATATGATCAGATATTTAGCAGTTTTGAAAGGGATACAGCTGCAGATCCGCTTGATGTTAGCACAATAAGTGATGTTAAAATCAAGGAAAACCGTTATGAAGTCTTTGCCATTCAAAGCTACAACATAACTCAGGAAATAGTGCTGCAAAGCTCATTGACGACCGAATTTTCAAAAATAGTCGCCGACAATCATTTAATTGACGGATCATTTGATACCCGTGACACATCGCTTACATATTTTAAACCGCGTTTAAACTTGCGTTATGACTTTACGGAAACTGATCAGTTCCGGGCCACGATTGAAAAAAAAGTCAGCCAATTGCGTTTTGACAGTTTTGTAACGTCCTATGATGCACAAAATGACGAACTTAAGGTGGGAAATACCCGTCTTCTACCTACGCAGACCTGGGAATTTTTACTCGCCTATGAGCATCGTATGCCCAATGATGCTGGGACCATAGAAGCACAAACCTACTATCATCACAGGATTGATCATCAAACACGCACCGATGCGACTGAATATGTTGATTTTGATGGTAACCCCGTTGATGTTGAAACTTTTTTTGCCTTGCCGCCTGATATGGCCTTGCGAGATAACATTGAATTTACACCCGTACAGGGGAACATTAAAAGCGCCTATATTTATGGTGTTGATTTAAAAGGCAATCTGCGTCTTGGTTTTGCTGGTGTTCCGGAAGCTGTACTTACACTTGGTTATCGTTTTGAAAAACGACGTTCACTTGATCAGTTCACTCAGAAAATGAGAAACTTTGCGCGCCATTCGGATCACGTCTATACGGTTAATTTCCGCCATGACGTTACCAAATGGCATTTTGCTTATGGGTTCGATATGAATTTGCGTAGCGATTGGGCAAATTATGATATGCGGTATTATCAACCACAAAGCCCGTCCGCTAATATTAAGGCTTTCGCCGAATATAACTTTAATAATGGTATTAAAGCGCGTATGGAATTGTTGGAAATCACTGGTTCTGAAGGACATAAGACTACAATACGTTATAATGATCATATTCGTTTTAACGAAATTTCCGCGCGTGAGGAAAGAGAAAATCATCGCCCACGGGCAATCCAGATGTCACTTCAGGGAAACTTCTAACCTGATCAAAACAGTCAGCATGAACCGTTTACCGCTTTTTGATGACCATTTATCGATAAACTATTGAATTTGCTCCAATAAATTAATTTAATAGCACCGAGATTTATTTGTTGGGTAGATGTCCGTGATACACGTACTGCGAGGGAATTTCGCTTTTCGGTTCAGGGTACATTCTAAAAGGCAATCAGCTTCTTCGTAGTTTTATCCGAGTTTTAAACTGATTGCTATTGTCAACCCGTTCAATTCGCTATACCTTATTAACGATTAATAATCTGCTTTAAGGGCATAAATGATCAAAAAATTAGCACTTCTATTGACATTTACAGTTTGTGTGCTGTCATGCCCTGCTTATGCAGATAATGCAAAAGGTGAAGAAGCATACGAAAACGGAAATTATCAGGTTGCGTTTGAGGAATTCACAAAAGCGGCGGAAAACGGTGATGTAAACGCGCAATATAACATGGGTGTTATGTATGAACATGGCCATGGTGTCGAACAAAGTTATCTAAAAGCAGGTGAATGGTACCAGCGCGCGGCTGATAATGGACATCCTGAAGCACCAACAGCACTGCAATTGCTATATGAATTTTTCTAAGTTGAATAGGTGACTATATGAATAAAATAACAAGTATAATCAAGTTTGTCGCAGTTGCGCATCTGATAGTGCTGGCATCAATATCAAGTGCATTTGCAGATTATGCAACAGCGAAAAAAGCCTATGATGAATATCGATATGATGAAGCTTTTGCCGGTTTCAAGGAAAGCGCAGAACAGGGTCATATGCTGGCACAACACTATCTGGGTGTTATGTACGCAATGGGTCATGCAACACCGCGTGATGATGTTGCTGCCTATAAATGGTTTATGAAAGCAGCCCTTCAGGGGCACCCCGTATCGCAGGGTAATATCGGGACAATGAAACTTAATGCCCGTGGCACGGAAGAAGATGTAACGGGTTCATATTTCTGGTTTATTCTTGCTGAAGACGGTGGCTATGAAAAAGCGCAAAAATTTATGTGGCGCGTAACAAATTATATGTCACGAGATGATATAAACAGCATCCGTGCAAAGGCTGAAGAATGGATCCGTGAAAACCGTGGTACGGACACGGACAGCTGATATAATATAGAATAGGGGAGAATACTGATGGGCTTTCTTCGACAGCTCGCCATAAATATTGCAATATTTTTTTATGCTATTACGGCAAATGCCGCTAAATATGATATCGGTGAAATACCGCCACCGGCACCTGCATCACTCGTTAAATATTTTGGCGAATACATATTTGAAGATAAAAAAGTTATCATCCGCGAAAATAATGGAAGACTTGAAGCCGTCCAGAACCCGATCGTATTTAACCCGCGGGTTGATGGTGAAAATGCACCTGACCCTTTAATCTGGCCGCTTAGCCCTATAGACACTCACAAATACACATATAGTTTCAAAGGCGAGTTTGCTACTTTTATCTTCCAGACTGATCAAAAAAATATAATCAATGCAGTTTTGATCGATCAGGATCGGTATATGCGAAACTTTATTGAACCCAGAGACGGAAACACGTTCAAAGTTACGCTGGATAAGAGTATCGAAGAATATACAAGTGCTGCTCTAGAAGCAGAGGCACCCAGACAGGAGGGTGAGTTTCGGGAAGCAGATCTTATCGATATTACAACGGTTGTAGACAATGTGAAACTTGATGTGCGCTATGCAACAACGAATAATTTTCTTGATGTTCCGACTTATTCTATGGCCAAAAGCTTTCTTCAGCGGCCCGCTGCGATGGCAGTTGCCGAGGCCAATGTGAAATTAAATAAAATGGGATACGGAATATTGGTTCATGACGCATATCGCCCATGGTATGTCACAAAAATATTCTGGGACGCCACCGAAGGACCGGAACGTGATTTTGTTGCCAACCCGCAGAGTGGCTCCAAACACAATATGGGCAGCGCAATTGATCTTACGCTATATGATCTAAAGACCGGTGAACCGATAAAAATGGTGGGCACTTATGATGAAATGTCGGACCGTTCTTATCCGCAATACATGGGCGGATCGGCGCGTGAACGTTGGCATCGTGACCTGCTTCGCATTGCCATGGAGGAGGTTGGCTTTAAAGTGGTTTATAATGAATGGTGGCATTTCGATTATAAAGACTGGCAGAAATACCCGATTTTAAATCTGACATTCGAAGAAATTTTATCAAATCGATAAGCTGACAAAGATCAACATATGAACGAACGATACCAATATGATCCTGCGACCGGTCTGCCTGAACGTGGTTATCTTTGGTCAATACTGGATGTGACGCCGCTTTTCTTTTCACCGAACAGCAAGGTTAATTCGTCAAATTGTTCGGTATTGATAAAGTCTTTTACCTGGGAAAACCCCGTTTGAAACAGTTCCTCAATACCCGCTCTTGCATTTTCACTTGTTCTTGGGTCCCCCGCATATTGCGCAATGGTTTTCAGATCCTTAAGCGCATTATAAAGTGTGAAGAGTTTTTTACTGTCATCATCAAGATCCGAAGCTCTGATTAGCGGAGCTTTTGGATTAATAAATTCATCCTGATTTTTCAGCGCAGCTTAATCTTTTGCAAGCAGCTTGTATAAAGCACTCGATGATCCATTATCGGCCAGTCGCTGCTGTTCAATCAGCAAATCCTGTTCCCATGGTGTGGGGGCATTACTGTTTCTTGAGCTTAATGAAACATTGGAAGGTACAGACGGCAGCGTAAGCAATGATGACGTTTGCTGTTTGGCACTGTAATAAGAACCAAGCAGATCTGCTCCAAAATTTATTATTTGGATTGTGCTTTCGTCCGACATTAAAATTTCCCGGTTGTTATCCTATCATTTAAAGGCAATAACCATGCCACATGGCTGCATTCGTGCAGGTTATGATAATTCCTCATAAATCAATGAATTCTGCAGCGTAAAAGTCCGGTAAATTAGCGCTTTTGCAAATTTACAGGGTAATAAATGCCTGCTATGGTGCGCCCAATGGAAATAAGTGCAAATCAATAGGCATTGTTATGGAAGTATTCGAAAGCAGTCCGCCCGCATATACCGGGCAGGAAGTCGCAAAAATCGCAGACAAATATTTTGGCATATCAGGCGAAATAAAAATGCTTGTCAGCGAACGGGACCAAAACGCACGGATTAGAACCCAGGAGGGTGAATATGTTCTTAAAATTGCCAATAGTGCAGAAAATCCTGAGAACCTTGAATTTCAGAATGCTGTTCTAGATCATATTGCAGCACTTGACCCTTCGCTCGCGATCCCAAAAGTGATTAAAGGGATAGATGACAATGATATCTATACCCACGGTGACAATAAAATCCGGCTTATCACATTTTTAAAAGGGGATATTTTCGGTGATGCCCATAAAAGCACAGAACTTTATGCTGACCTGGGCCGGTTTCTTGGCCGATTTTCAAACGCCATGCAGGGATTTGGTCACCCGCAGGCACATCAGCCAGATTTTTTATGGAACCTTGATAATGCACCATTTTCCCGACAATATATTGCTGATATCGTCAATGATGACGACAAGGAACTGATTACTTATTTTTATGATCGATATGAAGCATTGGTTTTACCGCGGCTTCAAAAAATGCGTTCCGCCGTTATTCATTCAGATGCCAATACATATAATCTGGTGGTGCAGGGTGATGAAATTAGCGGACTGATTGATTTTGGCGATATGTTGTTTGCCAAACAGATTAACGAGCTTGCCATTGCACTTGGCTATGCGGTTCTTGATGTTGATGATATTTACGCGGTCGCAAATGCAATGATTAAAAGCTACGTGGCTGAATTTCCCCTTTATGAAGAAGAACTTGAAGTGCTTTTTGATCTTGCGGCGATGCGTCTTGTCATGAGCGTCTGTATTTCATCAAACCGTGTTATAAAGGCCAGCGATGAAAAACACCGTGACTATCTTCTGATTACGCAGGCACCGGCCTTAAAAGCATTACGGCGACTTCGGGCCGTAGGAATGAATTTCCTGCGCTGCTTTGCCCGCAAGGCTGGTGGCTTTGACGCCGTGGCGTCTTTATCTGATCTTAAAACATCACTTAAAGAGAAGAAATTCGCCAATCTTTTTGATTTTGATTTATTAAGTGAGCCACGTGTGCTGTTTGATAATGCGAAAGGCGCACCGGGTACCGAACATATTCTGGATCCTCATGCCCATGCAAAATGGGTCTCCCGCTTTCTGGATAACCACGAAGCTCGTTATGGCATTGGTAACTACGGTGAAAACCGCACGTCATTTATGATTGAAGGCATCGATGGGGTGGGAAGTCCTGAACCACGCACAACCCATCTTGCCATTGACATATGGCTCAGAAAACCTGAAAAAATTTATGCGCCGCTGGACGGTATTGTCCATAGCATCTCATCGAATAATGATCCGTTTGATTATGGCACATTATTAATTATCAAACATAAAATTGGCGATGGCCCCGAATTTTATACCCTATATGGCCACCTTTCCAGTTCAAGCCATGAACTTGTTAAGCCCGGCGATAAAATAAAGGCGGGTGATCATATCGCTACACTTGGTGAAATAGAGGAAAATGGCGGATGGGCACCCCATCTGCATTTTCAGATTATTTCCGACATGCTTGGTGATACAAGTGGCAATTTTCCAGGTATCTGCCCGCCATCGGTATGGGATGTCTGGCAGGATATCTGCCCGGACCCCAACATGATCATGGGATTTATTCCCGAAAGCTTTGAACATACCAGTGTCACTGTCGATGACATGATGAATATGCGCCGTCAGGTGCTGGCACCAAGCTTAAGCGTTGCGTATAAAAAACACCTGCACATTGTCCGCGGGAAGGGTGCCTATCTTTACGATAGTTCAGGACGCGCATTTCTGGACTGTGTAAATAATATTACACACGTAGGCCACTGCAACCCGCATGTCGTAGAAGCGATCCGCAAACAGGCCGGGATATTAAACACAAATTCCCGCTATCTTTATGACGGGATAAACAAACTGGCAAAACGCATCACGGATTCCATGCCTGATCCATTATCAGTTATGTTTTTTGTTAATTCCGGCTCCGAAGCAAATGAACTCGCCCTGCGTCTGGCGCGGCATTATACGGGCCGTGAAACAACAATCGCCGTTGATTGGGGATATCACGGCAATACCAATGCAACCGTGGCCATCAGTGCTTACAAATTTAACCGCAAGGGCGGAAACGGGTGCCCGCCTGAAACAAGGCTTGCTGAATTTCCTGATCCATATCAGGGACGCTTTAATGATTATAGCGAAGCAAGCGGAAGGGCCTACGCCGCCGATATTGATTTTCAAATTAATGACTTAATTAATAAAACAGGGGAAGGGCCAGCGGCCTTCATCGCAGAAAGCATCGCCGGCGTTGGCGGTCAGGTTGTTTACCCGGATGGGTACCTGAAAGCTGCGTATGAAAAAATTCGAGCTGCTGGTGGACTATGTATTGCGGATGAAGTGCAAACCGGCCTTGGCCGTGTTGGCGAACATATGTGGGCATTTGAACTTGGGGGTGTTGTGCCGGATATTGTCAGTTTTGGTAAACCATTTGGTAATGGTCACCCGATGGCCGCTGTTGTTACCACCCGTGAAATTGCTGATCGTTTTGCAAATGGTATGGAATATTTCAACAGCTTTGGCGGAAATCCCGTTTCCTGCGCTATTGGTATGGCTGTACTGGATGTTGTTGAAGGGGAAGGTTTAATGGAAAAAGCAATCATAACCGGAAATCATGTTATGGACGGCATGCGTGATATGATGGATCGTTATGACATTATTGGCCAGGTGCGTGGCAAAGGAATGTTTTTTGGTGCAGAACTGGTCAAGGACAGAAGCACAAAAGAACGAGCACCGGATGAAGCCAGTCGTATTGTTCAGTATCTGCGTGAAGATGCGGTTCTATTTTCTACTGACGGACCCTATGACAATGTACTGAAGGGCAAACCCCCGATGGTATTTGACTTGCCGGAAGCAGATATCTTTATTTTCAAACTTGAAAATGCCTTCAAACGGCTCTACCGCGAAGGTTTCTGATATTTACAGTTAACAGTGAATAGAAAATATTTTTTTATTGCAAACGCCGCACATTGCGGCATTTGCTAATTCTTCAATTTTCCTGATAAATAGGTTCTTAGTCTACTAGTTTGATATCGCCGGCCGCTTCTTTACCGCGGCTTTCAACGATTTCATAGCTAATCTTCTGACCGTCGCTTAATCTGTCGATCCCGGCTTGTTCTACTGCCGAAATATGAACAAATACGTCTTTACCGCCATTGTCTGGTTCAATAAAGCCATACCCCTTACTTGGGTTAAACCACTTAACGGTTCCTGTAGCCATTTCTTACACTTCCTCAAAAATATAGTTGTAGTTATCCATCGGTACATATCGATGAATTAAGATTTTCGGCATGCTTATAGTGAAGTTATGGCCTTCCAGGATTTAATAATTGGCTTTATTAATAATGCTTATAATTATAAGCAAATCTGGTGCAATACCCCTCAAAAAGGTACATAAACTAAAAATCAGAAGTTACCGTATAGGCGTTCCTGAAAAAAAGCAATGCTTTATTTTAATGGTAATTTCCAAATTTTTATAAAGTTTATAGTTATTTATCGGTAATCAACGTTGTAATATAAAACTCAAATAAGAAACTTTTATTTCAATATTGCCTTTTTTCTGAAAAACAATTTTAAAAATATTGATTCCAAATTATATTTTGGAGCCCATTTTCAAATTAATCTCATAGAATATTATTTTTAATCAATTCAGGACACAACATGACAAACTATGATTATTCGGTTATGCCGCAGCCTGCGCAAAATGTTTTTGCGGCCTGCCTTAAAAAACCAGATCACGTAACCGATGACTGGCTTGAACCCGCACAAAACCATTATAATCAAAGTGAACATGCCATTTGGGATATATTATACCGCCGTCAGATAGATATTCTTCAGGGGCGGGCGTGTGATCAGTTTTTTAAAGGACTGAGAGATCTTAATTTTGATCAGGGTGGCGTGCCAGATTTTAATAAGACAAATGAAATACTATCATCCATGACAGGGTGGTCTGTTGTTCCGGTGCCGATGCTTATTCCCGACCATGTATTCTTTTATCATCTTGCTAACAAACGGTTTCCTGCGGGAAATTTTATCCGCAAGGCTGACCAATTGATCTATATTGAAGAACCGGATGTATTTCATGACGTTTTTGGTCATGTACCAATGCTTACCGACCCAAGCTTTGCCAAATATATGGAAGCTTATGGCAAGGCCGGATGGAAAGCTATTGAATATAACCATTTAAAGGCTTTAAGCGCGCTTTATTGGTACACTGTTGAATTCGGTCTGATAAATACAGAGCAGGGGTTAAGAATTTACGGTGCCGGCATACTTTCATCAGCCGAGGAAAGTGTTTTTTCACTCGAAGGAAAATCGCCGAACCGCATTCACCTGAACGTGGATCGGGTCATGCGTACGGATTATAAGATTGACGATCTTCAACAGAATTATTTTGTAATAGACAGTTTTGAAGAGTTATTCCACGCAACTGAAGAACGGCCTTTTGATTATATTTATCAGAATATTGGTGCATCATTTCAATATGCATCATCGGCACTTCTGGATACGGATCATGTATATACACGTGGAACGCAGGAATATTCACTTAGAGGCGGTCATGCATCAGGTGCCGCACCGGTTTAACAAAGGCAGGGATTAATATGAAAAATAAAACGGTAATAATTACGGGTGCCAGCGGAAACCTTGGCAAGGAAGCCATCAAAAAATTCAGTGAACTGGGCGCCAATGTTGTTGCTGTCAGTGGACGGTCAGATGTAAGTAATATGGATGGCTCAGTTTTTTACATTAAAAACATTGATCTTACAAAACCTGAACATGCTGAAAAAGTTATAACCCAAACACGAGATCATTTTTCCAAGCCGGATATCCTTATTAATATTGCCGGGGGTTTTATCTGGAAAACTGTCCGTGATACGACATTAAAGGATTTTAATGATCAGTTTAACCTGAACTTTACAACAATGTATAATATGACAATAGCGGCCTTGACCGATCTTGAAAAATCAAACGCGGGACGTGTCATAAATATCGGGGCTATCGGGGCAATAAGGGCCGAAGCAGGAATGGCGGCATATGCCAGTTCAAAATCGGCCGTTATGCGCTTTACCGAAGCATTGGCTAAGGAAAGCAATGATAACATTACCGTTAACGCCATTTTGCCATCAATTATAGATACACCGGCAAATCGCAAAAATATGCCTAATGCTGACACATCCAAATGGGTTACTACAACCGAGCTTGTTGACGTTATGGTTTTTCTAAGCTCAAATGAAGCATCAGGAATTAATGGAGCACTGCTTCCAATAAAGGGAAGGTTATAAATGTATAGGAAAATGGAACTTGGCGATATCCTATCGCAGTTAAAGGGCTGGAAGGCCGTAGATGGCCGTGAAGCGATTGAAAAAAGCTTCAAATTCGCAGATTTTGAGAATTGCTTTGCGGCAATGCAGAAAATTGCCACAAAATCAGAAGAAATGAACCATCATCCTGAATGGTTCAATGTCTATAATCGTCTTGATGTAACACTGGCCACACACGATGCAAATGGTGTGACCAGTTACGATTTGGAGCTTGCACAGTTTATTGATCAGGTATGCACTTAATTAACGCGCGGTGTTAATTTGATTAACTGTCCGTTTTCCCAACTGTCCGTAACAATATAAAGGGCGCCATCATAAAACATAATTGACGAAGGCGCGATATTCGGGTTCCAGAAATAAAGTGGCTGCTCGTACCCGGGCTTGGCACTAAGTCCTTCACCGATCGGCGTTCCTGCATCATCATAGTCACGGCCATAATTGGTACCCGCCCGCATGACGTTAATTTTATCACCGCCTTGGGGCCCGTGCTCAATTGTCCAGACCTCATGTGTTTCAGGGTTGAGGGCCGTGCCTGATGGATCACAAAATCCCGAAGCATAAATAGCATCTGGAACATATTCATTTCCAATAAATGGGTTATCATCGGGAATTGAACCATCATAATTAAGTCTTAGCATTTTTGATCCAAGCTTTGTTTGATCCTGTGCTTCTTCGGTTCCCCAGGTAGTGACCCATAATTTACCATCAGCGCCAAACGTCATACGTCTTGCACCCACTTCAAATATATTTTCGAAATTTTCAATGCTCATTTCGTCATCGGCCAGTCGGCCACGACCTATATAACGACGATCAAACGGATTGCCTGACTTAAAGTCTTCATCCTTTACTTTCCATTCATCATGAAGAGCAGTCGTATCTAAATACGCCTTTGCCCATTCCGCTGTTGACTCATGAATTCCATTTCCCCTTTCGCCTTGCGGCGGGGCAAAATAACTGAAATAAACCAAACGATTATTTTCAAAATCAGGATGCAATATAACATCCATCAACCCCATGAACCAGTATCCTCGAACCGCAGGAAGGCCGGGTATATTGTGATGCACTGTGCCATCCGGTTTAACAAGACTTAACCGCCCGGTCATTTCAGTCATGAGCAGGCTTCCACTGGGAAGTGGTGCAATGCCCCATGGCAGAAATAACCCATCCTTGATAACAGTAATATCAACCGGCTAACTTTGATCTGCAATTGGCGCTCTGGTTTGACCTGGAAAGGCTGGCTTTGGTGGCTCGTTCCCCGGAAAAACATTTTGGGCGTTTGCTGCAAATCCGAAACAACCAATTAAAAGAATTATAACAAATGTTCGCATGAATTTCCCCTTTTTACTCTATTATGAGTAACATTTTATATCGACAATAATATACATTCTGACATTATACATTCTATCCTTAATGATAAAGAGTGCAAAATGAAATATAAAAGAATGGGCAGCGCCGGGATAAAAGTCTCATCACTTTGTATGGGAACCATGACATTCGGTTCAGAAGCGGACGAAACGGAATCAGCTCGCCTTTACAGTGCAGCACGGGACAAAGGTATTAATTTCTTTGATTGTGCCAACCTTTATGCCGGAGGGAAGTCAGAAAAAATTCTTGGTGAACTTATCAAAAAACACCGTGAAGAAGTGGTTATTTCATCCAAAGCCTATTACCCGGTAAATAGCTACGCGGGACATAACCCTATAACATGGGGCAGGGGATTAAACCGCACCCATGTCCGCCGTGCCGTCGATGAGAGCCTGAAGCGTCTTGATACAGATTATATCGATGTATATTACATGCATCATTTTGATGATGATTGTAGCCTTGAAGAAAGCCTGAGTATTTATAATGACTTAGTACGCGAAGGGAAAATCAATTATATAGGCTTAAGCAATATGTCAGCATGGCAATATATGAAAGCAGCAGGCATCTGCAGACAGTATAATTACGCACCCATTTCAGCAATACAACCCATGTATAATCTTCTCAAACGTCAATGTGAAAGTGAAATCCTTCCAATGGCCATGAGCGAAGAAATGGGTGTTTTTTCTTATAGTCCACTGGCGGGCGGTGTTTTAACCGGTAAATATTTAAGCGATGAAAAAGATACCGTTCAGGGGCGTCTTAATAATATGAAAATGTATAAAGAACGCTATAAAGCAAGAAAAAACACCGACATTTCACGCGACTTCATTGCATATGCAAACGAAAATGGCATTAATCCTATAAGCCTCGCCGTCGCGTGGGTGGGCTCACACCCCGGTATTACTGCTCCCATTATCGGGGGGCGGTCTGTGGAGCAGATTAAACCGTCACTTGATGCTGCTGATATTGAGTTAACAGATGAAATGAGACAGGATCTTAACCATTTAAGTGATACGCCTGAACCAGCGACAGATCGCTCCGAAGAAACATGAAGAAAATAAGGTCATTATGTAGAGCAATAGTTGTAATGAATTTACATTCGTATTATATAGTGAAACGATAAAATAAACAGGACAAGTTTTATGAGCATAATAAATGAACCCAACGGATCAGCCGCACTTCGCCGCCACATGATTGATGGCCAACTACTGCCGAATGATGTCACTGATGAAAGGGTTATCGACGCCATAGAACAGGTTAAAAGGGAAGTATTTTTACCTGCAGAACGCAAGGGTGTTGCTTATATTGATAAAAGCATCAAAATCGCTGAAAACAGATATTTGATGGAACCGCTCACATTCGCAAAATTAATCAGTTTTGCAGATATTAAAGCGGACGAATTGGTGCTCGATATTGCACCGGGAACCGGATATTCAAGTGCTGTTCTTAGCAAGCTGGTTGATGCTGTTGTTGCTATTGAGGAAAACAGCAACTTGGCTGATATTGCTACTAAAAATCTTGCAATTGAAGAATGCGATAATGTGGCCGTTGTTGAAGGTACCCATACAGAAGGGCTCGCCAAGCAGGGTCCATATGATGTTATTTTTATTGGAGGTATGATTGACGAAGTACCCCTTAAACTGCTTGAGCAGTTAACAGATAATGGGCGATTGCTTTGCATTTTGAATCAGGATGGCTTTGGACGTGCCGCCATTGTCACCTATAATGATAAAATAATGGGTGTAAGCATATTATTTGATGCCAACGCACCAAAACTTCCTGGTTTTGAAAAAGCCAAAACTTTCAAGTTCTGAGTATAGACTGAGCAAATAATCAATGTTCAATATTGTACAGTATGTCCGATAATGAACATAGGTTACCGTTCGATAATATACACAAATATATAAGTTACTGTTTTTAAAGAACTTAATACTTGGCATACTTATTGCTCACGATAAGGCAGAGTAAATATTTTTTAATGAAACTTACTAAATTAAGGTCAACTATAACCAAAGATCGTAAAAAATCGACATTTAGTCTCAAAGTTCCAAGTTAATGTTGACAGTGGTAACATTTTAAGGCAAATTCGCGAAAATTAATAAAATTTAATTTTTTTCCCGTATTGAGTAGACAAACAAATACTAAATCTAAGGTATTAAATATGACTAGAGGAATGAAAAAACCAATTTTAACGACTGCCGCAATCTTGAGTGCACTTATGTGCTCCACGGCATCTGTTTTAGCAGATGACCTAAAGGATGCACTTACAACGGCATATATAAACAACCCTACACTTGAAGCGGCAAGGGCGGCACAGCGCGCAACAGATGAAACTGTTAACCAGGCGCTTTCCGGCTGGCGTCCAACAATTGTTGGTACCGGATCGATTGCCAGAACGGAAAATGATCGAACAGGTTCATTTCTGAGTGCTTCGACCACCAAACCAAAATCACTTGGGATAGGAATAGAGCAGCCTGTTTTCAGAAGCTTTCAAACAGTTAATGGTACTAGGGAAGCTAGAAAAAATGCTGAAGCTAGTCGTGCACAGCTGACAGGTATTGAACAACAAATATTCCTTGCAACGGTTGCGGCATATTCCGATGTTATCCGTGATGAAACAGTGCTTGAATCAACTTCAAACAATGTGGTCGCGCTTCAACGTCAGCTTCAGGCAAGCGAAGACCGTTTCGAAGTTGGTGAAATTACACGTACTGATGTGGCACAAAGCCGCGCACGTCTCTCTCGTGCTCAATCTGAAAAAATCAATGCTGAAGCCATCCTGACTGCAAGCCGCGCCGCATATCGCCGCGTTGTTGGTAATGAACCGGGAACACTTGAACGTGATCTTGTCTTGCCAGCACTTCCTGCTTCTGAAGAGGCAGCCTATGAAATGGCATCACAAAATCACCCGATTATCATAGCTGCAAGGGCAACTGAAACAGCTGCTGATTATGCTGTTAAAAAACAGTATGGCGGACTTGGTCCTCAAGTAACGGTTGGTGCAAGTTATACTAAAAGCTGGGATACTTTCCTGCCCGGTGACCAAACGACAGCAAAAACCATACAGGCAAACGTACGTTTACCAATTTATCAGGCTGGTGTTCAGGCTTCTGTCGTTCGTCAGGCAAAACAACGTCGCAGCCAGTTCAGCATGGAAGCAGTCGCTGCTGAACGTGAAGTGCAGGAACTTGTTCGCAATGCGTGGGAGAGCTACCGTGAAGCAACTGCAAGAATTACGTCAACTGAATCGCAGCTTGATGCAAATGCGATAGCACTTGAAGGTGTTCGTCAGGAAGCTGATGTTGGATCACGTACGATCCTTGATGTTCTGGATGCGGAGCAGGAATTGTTAGATGCCCGCGTTAATAACGCACGCGCCGTTCGTGACCGCGTGGTTGCCGCCTATAATCTGTTGGCTACAGTTGGGCAACTTACTGCACAATCGCTTGCACTTGATGCGCCATATTATGATGCGGAAAAACACAGTGAAGACACTGAATGGAAACTTTATGGATTTGGTACAGAATAGTAAATTTTTAGAATAAAATTACCAAATCTTTAAAATTTGTTAAATATTGCGGCACTATATTTTTTATAGTGCCGTAAATATTTTTAGGATAATCCTAAAAAACATTGATAATCTTATGAAATTTAATAAAAATATTATGGTTAACAAATATAGTTAAAGTGGCTATTAATGATGTAGCCCACAAGACTGCGCGAATTTTGAAGAAAATAACGGGACAAACAAGTATGAGCGAGCCGGAAAAAGAACAAGAACCCAGCATGGAGGAAATCCTGGCATCCATTCGCCGCATCATTTCAGAGGATGAAGAAGTGTTGGAACTTACAGAAGATGACCTTGAAGAAGCCTCCCAGGACGATATTGATAACATGTTTGACAATGTGGATGACGAAGATCTGGAAAATAATGATGAGATCATCCTTGAAGACGATCAGGATGGAGAAGAACATGTCGAAGAACCAGAGGAAGCAATTGAAGAGCCGGCCGCAGCTGCAATGGATATAGATGATGTTGACCCAGCATCTGAAACTGAAGCGCTTTTATCCGAAGAAAATACCGGAACCATTCAAGGACAGTTTGATGCACTTAGTGCGCTACTGACCAGCGGATATCAGGGATCCGGCAACACCCTTGAAGATCTGGTGCGTGAACTGCTTCGCCCGATGCTTAAAAAATGGCTTGATGAAAACCTTCCTGAAATCGTCGAACGTATGGTAGCCAAGGAAATGGCAAGACTTGTGAGAACAAAAAAACCATAATTTATAGAAGACAAATCAGATCAGAAGATATATTTTCAAACAGAAGAACCAGTAAATGGTTCTTCTGTTTTTATATGGACTAAAGAATAAGAAAAATGCTTGAAAAAACATTCGATTTTACGACGCGGGAAAAGGAAATTTATGACCACTGGGATGATAGTGGTGCTTTTAAATGTGGACAGCGGCCAAATGCTGATCCGTTCACCATCATATTGCCGCCACCAAATGTGACCGGAAACCTTCATATTGGACACGCACTAAACCATACACTTCAGGATGTTCTGATCCGTTGGCACCGCATGCGCGGCCGTGATGTTTTGTGGCAACCGGGCATGGATCACGCCGGTATAGCCACCCAAATGGTCGTTGAACGGCAGCTTGATGAAGGAAATATACGCCGCCATGATATGGGGCGTCAGGGCTTCATTGACCGTGTATGGGAATGGAAGGAAGAAAGCGGTGGAATGATTTTTAATCAGATGCGCCGGCTGGGTCAAAGTTGCGACTGGTCACGTCAGAAATTTACCATGGATGATGGTTTTGCTACTGCTGTTCTGAAAAAATTTGTTGATCTTTATAATGATGGCCTGATTTTCAGGGCAAAGCGTCTTGTTAACTGGGATCCGCATTTTTGTACCGCCATTTCCGACCTTGAAGTGGAACAACGGGAAGTAAACGGAAATTACTGGCATTTTAAATATCCAGTCGGTGGCGAGGAGGGTCGGTTTCTGACAGTCGCAACAACGCGTCCGGAAACCATGCTTGGTGATGTGGCGGTAGCCGTTCATCCTGATGATGACCGTTATAAAGATTTGATTGGAAAGACGCTCACTTTGCCGCTAGTTGGCCGCAAAATGATTGTTGTCGCGGATGAGCACGCTGATCCTGAAAAAGGATCGGGCGCAGTAAAAATTACACCGGCACATGATTTCGACGACCATCAGGTCGGCAAACGCCATGACCTTGAAAATATTAATATTTTTGATGAGCATGCCAGACTTAATGATAATGTTCCGGCAAAGTACCGCGGCATGGACCGTTTTGAAGCCCGCAAGCTTATTGTGGCGGATATGGATGCACTTGGTCTGTTGGATAAAGTGGAGCCAACCGTACATATGGTTCCTTACGGGGACCGAAGTGGCGTTGTAATTGAACCATGGCTTACGGATCAATGGTATGTGGATGCGGAAACACTCGCAAAACCGGCCATTGAAGCGGTGGAAAAAGGGAAAACAAAATTCGTTCCCAAAACATGGGAAAAAACCTATTTCGAATGGATGCGTAATATTGAACCATGGTGCGTATCACGGCAATTATGGTGGGGACATCAAATTCCGGCATGGTACGGCCCGGACGGTGAAATTTTTGTGGCTGAGAATGAAACTGACGCCCAGAAGCTTGCAGATGTTCATTATGGAGAAATTAAAGAAATTGTCCGTGATGAAGACGTGCTTGATACATGGTTTTCTTCTGCCCTTTGGCCCAATGCAACACTTGGCTGGCCGGAAAAAACGCCAGAACTTGAGCGTTATTATAAATCGGATGTGCTCGTAACCGGGTTTGATATTATTTTCTTCTGGGTTGCCCGCATGATGATGGACGGACTTTATTTCATGGACGGCGAGGTACCCTTTGAAACCGTTTATGTCCATGCTCTGGTTCGTGATGAAAACGGTGCCAAAATGTCAAAATCCAAAGGAAATGTGATTGACCCTTTGGAACTTGCTGATAAATACGGCGCAGACGCGCTTCGTATTACGCTGGCCGCTATGGAAGCGCAAGGCAGGGATATTAAAATGTCCGATAAACGTGTCGAAGGATACCGTAATTTCGGAACAAAACTTTGGAATGCGGCAAAATTCTGTGAAATGAATGACTGCTTTAGTAGCGACCGTGATTTTAATCCCCAATCTGCAAACCAGACCATAAATAAATGGATTATCGGCGAAGCCGAAAAAGCGGCAGCACTGGTTACCAAATCCCTTGAAGCTTTCAGATATAATGATGCGGCAGCAGCCGTTTACCAATTTACGTGGGGAACATTCTGTGACTGGTATATTGAGCTTATAAAACCACAATTTTTTGATAATGCCGAAGAGGCTAAAGAAACAAGGAAAACGGCAGCATGGGTCATGGATATGATCCTTAAAATGCTGCATCCATTTATGCCTTTCGTAACAGAAGAACTGTGGCAGAATTCAGCGGATAAAAGGGAAACTGATCTCATTCTTGCCACATGGCCGGAATATGATGCAAATAATGTTGACGAAAATGCTGCAAATGAAATTAATTGGCTGATACAGCTTATTTCGGATATACGCACGGCGCGCGCGGAAATGAATGTTCCGGCTGCGGCCAAAGTTAATATGTTGGTGTCCGGCGCTGACGATATAACAAAGGAAGCTTTAAAGGCCCAAAACGATGTATTATGCCGTCTTGCAAGGCTTGAAGATATTGCTACACTTGCTGGTGATCCGCCACGCGGCGCAATTTCGGTGGTTGTTGGTGAAGCGACATATTATCTACCGCTTTCCGGGGTAATTGATATCGAAGCTGAAAAAGCAAGATTGGCCAAAAGCCTTGAAAAGCTTGAAAAGGAAATTGCAAGTGTAGCTGGCAGGCTCGCGAATGAAAATTTTGTATCAAAAGCGCACCCACAGGTAATTGAAGATAATAAACAGGGACTTGAAGAAGCCAAAGCAAAAGCAGAAAAAACAAAGGAGGCACTTCAAAGGCTGGCCTCAATGAATTAAAGTTTGGAGATATTATGAAGATCGTATTAAGTGCTGTACTGATGCTGATAATGTCAGTGTATGCCGCCTTTGCACAATCCGGCTCCACGCAAAAAATATTCATGAAATATAAAGCCTATTGGGGTGGTTTTGTTATTGCAGAAATTAGCAGTGAAACCCTACTCGGTGCAGATAGTTATGACGTAAGCGCTGAATATGCAGTTAAGGGCTTAGCGAGCATAGTCGGAAACATGACTAATAATACCCGTAGCTACGGGATCCGGCACCGGACAGGTGAATATCGCCCGCTTTATTACGAAAGCCAGGGGAATTTTGGTAAATTCAAATATTCCAACAAAGTGAAATTTAACCCTGATAATCTGATGGTCACAACGCACGAACAGGAACTCGAGCTTCGTGAAAAAACGGAATATATCCCGATCCCGGATGCGCATAAACATGGCATTGATCCCATGACCATGTTTTTAAATATGATCGTCAATGAAAACTTTGCACGAGACTATAAAAAACAATATAGCAGGCGGCAGTTTGGCGGCATTTTTGTCACCACACAAAACTTTATATGTGATGAAACTGGTAAATTTGAGGAAGAAAGCCGTTCTGTTTTTGCCGGAGACGCGGTTGGATGTAAAATAGACGGGGAACTTATAGCTGGCGGCATAAGAAGCACAGACCCAGACAGGAAACGAAGACGTGGCCGCGAAGATGATGATCAGCAAAGTATTCTTTGGTTTGGACAGGTTGATGGCTTTCACGGTTATCTTCCGGTTTATACCGAATTTCCCATAGGGTGGGGAAAAGTACGTGTTTATCTTAATGAATTCACTGTAGAAGACGTTTCCGCCGCCGTCCTAACCGCCAGTAGCGAATAATAACTTATTTATAATAGGTTTGTTATTCCCCCGCGCATTTTTCGCAGTATTTCTGCCCCTTATCCAGAATTATTTTCCAATTGCCATCTGCTTCCTTGCGCCACACCGATGTATAATACATAAATATACTACTCTCATCTGATACCGGCCCGGTGCTTAAGGCTAAATTTCCCCCTTTAATCAACATGACTGTTTCCGGTTCCCATTTAAACGGGGCGGCTTCATTGTCATAATATGCTTGCCAGACATTCATTACGGCTTGCTTTCCCCGCAGCGCAGATCCATTATTCCAGAAAACCGTATCATCAGCCAAAAAGCTAGAAAAAGCACCAAAATTACGGTCTACCATTGTTTTGGCAAAAGCCCTTTCAACCTTGGCTACTTCAGTTTCTATATCATCGATTGCTTGCGCAAGTGCATCATTGCCATATACCGCGGTAAGGAAGATGAATATTAAATATTTCATGATGTTACGGTACCCTGGAAAATTTAAAAAATAACATGCCTGCGATCATTGATATAACAAAAATTCCCGCTTTAAATGGTTCAAGTACCAAGCCGATGAGTGCGGGTCCGGGACAAAGGCCCGCTACGCCCCACCCAATACCAAAAATGACAGATCCCATTATCAAAGGACGATCAACAGTTGTTGTAGGCGGTAAAGAAAAATCTGTGCCAAGCCATGTTTTAATCATGCCACGCTGTATTATCCACGCGACTGCCATCACAACAACAGCACCACCCATTACAAACATTAGGGTAGGATCCCAGTTTCCACCAAAAATATCAAGAAAGCCACGAACACGAGCCGGATCTGCCATACCAGATAATGCTAACCCGGCACCAAAAAATAAACCGGCGACAATTGCTGCAATAATTTCTTTATTCATTGGATACCCCCGATTAAATTAATAATTGACACAGTGATAATTGCCGCCACCATAAATATCGGTGTGGCATAAAGCGATCTTTTTGAAAGCCGCGAAAGGCCACAAACACCATGCCCACTTGTGCATCCGCTACCCATCCGGGTGCCAAAACCGACCAGAAGCCCCCCTATAATCAATGTAATGTTATCGGGATAACGACTAACAACTTCGCCCGTCAATACTTGTGCAAGCCATGCACCTGCAAGCAGTGAAAGCATAAATATCACTGCAAAATTACGCGATGTGCTGCCGGAGACAAGCCCAACTGCATTTGCAAAAAGCCCGCTTATACCCGCAATACGCCCTGCAGCAAGCAACATTATTGCCGCAGCAATACCAATAAAAATACCCCCAACAAGCCCTTCCGAGATCATCATATCCTGTAAATCTATCATCAAGTGTTCCTTAAAAATGAATCTTACTTTTTAGAATATCCTATTTTTAAGACATTGTTGAAGTGCCTTTTTTGAAAATCACACCACTTGATCTCGCATTCAAAAAGGCTTAAAAGCAATCACGAAAATTGAATAGTGCAAAGAACTTTAAATCATGTCCAGTTATCTTGTCGCGGCGCTTTACAAATTTGTATCGCTACCGGATTTTGAAAAATTGCAAAAACCTATCCTTGATATCTGTGAAAAAAATCAAATCAGGGGTACCCTTCTTTTAGCCAGTGAGGGGATAAACGGCACTGTTGCCGGGCCTGAGCAAGGCGTCAGAAATCTACTTGCCTATCTAAATAAGAGAAATGAAATAGGTCCAATTATTCATAAAGAAAGCTGGGCGGAGGAAAAGCCGTTCCTGCGGATGAAAGTACGTCTTAAAAAGGAAATTGTGACCATGGGTGTGCCGGGTACTGATCCTAACAAAATAGTTGGCACTTATGTAAAACCCGAAGACTGGAACGATCTGATTTCTGACCGGGATGTGGTTCTCGTTGATACACGAAATGATTATGAAGTGGAAATAGGCACTTTTAAAGGTGCTATTGATCCAAAAACAACAAACTTCCGTGATTTCCCTAAATGGGTGCAGGAAAATAAAGAAACACTCTCAAAGCCAAAAATTGCTATGTTTTGTACAGGTGGTATCCGCTGTGAAAAATCAACAGCTTATATGAAAGAGCAGGGATATGATGAAGTTTATCATCTGGAAGGCGGAATTTTAAAATATCTTGAAAAAATTCCCGAAGAAAAAAGCCTATGGGAAGGGGAGTGCTTTGTATTTGATAATCGGATCTCGGTGAAACATGGACTTGAGGAAGGATCATACGATCAATGCTTCGGCTGTCGTTGGCCTATTACAGAGCAAGACAAAAAATCCGTTAAATATATAAAAGGCGTCTGCTGTCCCCGGTGTTTTGATGATACAGATGATGATAAGAAAGCCCGTTCTGCCGAGCGACAAAAACAAATTGACCTGGCCAAAAAACACGGCAAGGCTCATATGGCCGCTGATATAGAAAAACTGCGTATAGAGGCCCGCGAAGCCAAAGCCCGTTCACTTTCTGAACAACAAAAAAACAATACTTAAACTATATAAGTTTATTCAGTTTCCTTGCCATCCAGATAATCAATAGCTTCTACGAGCATACCTCTGTTTAAATTTTGTGATCTGTTCAATCTGCCGGATCTAACAAATTTTACATTTTCAATCCCGGCATCCCTATACGTCCTTAACTCTTGCGAGTTGTCTATTTGTGTTGTTCTGTCCCTGCCAGCTATAAAATAATATCTGTTTTCACGCATTAAATGCACGAGTTCCGGTTCTTCGTCCCGCCATGTTGCTGGGTTGCAATTTATATATATCGCCCCTTTGAAAATGTTGGGGTATAATTGTGCTATAGCACCAACATTGTTACAGACGCGAACTGATGATGTATAAATCCGGCGAGTATTAATTTTATAACGTTGTTGCAAAACCAGCGGCGCCATAACGCTAATAAAAAGTTCTTTATACCTCGGATATTCTCCCCCTTTACCAATGATCCGGATCAGAACCATATTCCGTTCTTCCATGGCTGTTTGCCAACCATTAGGATCATCAACTTCACTACCGTAAAACTGAAAAAGTAATACACCTGGCGGGTTGGCCGGATCATAATTTTCCGGAACGAAAACATTCCATGTAACTTCTTCATCAATATCAAGGTGTTCAGCAAAACTATTAGCTGTTTCCTTGCCCAGAACGGCTTCGCTGGTACTTGTGATCCTAATAGATCCGGTATTCACTTCTTGTGCATTGGCAACCAAACCAGACAGGATTAAAGCAAAAATCATAGAAATTATATTAAATATAAAAAACATTATTTCTCCCCAAAATTATTATTTTTGTTAGTACGTACAGACCTAGTATAGCAGATAAATATGAGTTTTTAACGAAAATCATCCAAAAGATAGGCCCAGCGTTGATGATCACAGTATTTATCACCAATTTGCAGGAACTTTCTTGAGAAACCTTCTTTTGTAAAACCCATTGATTTTACCAGCGCTATCGAAGCACTATTCCCAGGCTGGATGTTTGCTTCAACTCTGTTTAAACCAATTTTTAAGAACGCGTGTTCAAGCACCAGATGAATGGCTTCTTTCATGTAACCTTTCCCCGACTGCTTCTCATCGGCGTAATAACCAAGACTGGCAGATGAGAAGGGGTCAAGACGGATAGAATTCAGATTCATAACACCAACAAATTCTTTGGTATCCTTGGTAAATACAAAGAAACCAAGTAACTTTCCCATTTTAATGCGGCGGATATATTGATCAAAATATTTTGGATCTCCCGACACATAAACCCATGGTTCGTGAAAGTTTCTATTTTTACGGACGAAATCAACAAACGTCTTTTTATGTGACATTGATGGAAATTATAACTCAACTTTTTCCCCACGGGCAATCGTCTGGGTAAATACGGCCTTAAGGGGTGCGAAATTTACCATGCGTTATACCTTCAAATCTCATCTTGAAAATTTATTATTTGAAGGAAAGCCGTGTGGAGGGAAACGGCCAACCTGTCCACGTTTTCCTGTCCAGGGCAAAAGATCCGTTTCATTTCGTATTTTACCGCCTCGCATTTCCCAACTAATTCCTTCTTCAGCTTTAAAGCTGATGATGTCGCCCAGTTTACCGCCTTTATATTTTTGAAGTATAGCCCCACGCCCTTTTGTCATTTCAGGCATTTGATCAAGCGAAAAAATAAGCAATTTTCGATTTTGCCCGACAATGGCAATATGATCATGATCTTTTTCTATAGTCCGGGCCAGTGCGGCTTTATTTTTACCGTCTTCAACGTTCATTACCTGTTTGCCGTTTTTAGTGCTGGCGACTACTTTATCGGCTTCTGCCATAAACCCGCGACCAGTTTCCGATGCGATAATCAACTTGCTTCCGGGTTCATATTTGGAAAGAGATACAATATCTTCATCATTACCCAAATCAATCATCAACCTTACCGGCTCACCATGACCACGCCCACCCGGCAATTTATCTGCACCAATAGTATAAAACCGGCCATTACTCGCAAATAACAGGACTTTATCTGTTGTCTGGCAATAAAAGGAAAACTTAAGATCGTCACCTTCTTTAAATTTGATTTTATCGTCAATCGCAACATGGCCGCGCATCGCACGGATCCAGCCCATTTTTGAACAGATTACGGTTACAGGTTCTTTTTCTATCAAAGCATCAAGTGGGATAATCGCTGCTTCCGGGGCATCCGCAAATTCACTGCGTCTTTCCCCAATATCGGTATTTTTACCAAAATTTTCACGTATTGCACGAATATCCTTGGCAATCTGCTGCCAGCGGAGTTCCTCACTGCCCAGAAGAGCAAGAAGCTTATCCCTTTCTGCCTCTAAATCGCGATGTTCGCTTTTCAGTTCCATTTCTTCCAATTTCCGAAGGGAACGCAGTCTCATGTTTAGAATTGCTTCAGCCTGTACTTCAGTAAGCTTAAAAGTATCCATCAGGCATTTTTTAACGTCATCTTCCTCGCGGATGATACGTATAACTTCATCAAGGTTTAAAAAGGCAATAAGATACCCTTCAAGAACCTCAAGGCGATGACCGATTTTCTCAAGACGGTATTTGGAACGCCGAATAAGAACATCCTGACGATGATTGAGAAAAGCCTGCAATACCTCACGCAAATTCATAACGCGGGGCATTTTTCCACCTTCTAATACGTTCATGTTTAATGAAAATCGTGATTCAAGCTCGGTGAGTTTAAAAAGTGATTCCATTAGAGTATCCGGATCCACCGAACGGCTTTTTGGCTCAAACACAATACGAATGTCTTCTGAACTTTCATCCATAACATCCGTAAGAATTGGTATTTTTTTCTGATAAATAAGGTCAGCAATTTTTTCTATAAGTTTTGATTTTTGCACCTGATAGGGTATTTCCGTTACCACAATCTGGTACATACCGCGACCTGTGTCTTCGACATGCCATCTGGCACGTATCCGGAAGCTCCCGCGCCCTGTATCATACGCATCAATAATATTTTCTTTTGGTTCAACAATGATTCCACCAGTCGGGAAGTCCGGTCCCTGCATAAAATCAACCAGCGTCGCTGTACGGGCATTCGGCGTTTTGATTAAATGCAACAGTGCCTGACAAATCTCATCAACATTATGAGGGGGGATTGAGGTTGCCATCCCCACAGCGATCCCCATGGCACCATTTGCCAGAAGATTGGGGAAATTTGCCGGCATAACTGTTGGCTCTTGTTCTTCCCCGTCATATGTATCCCTAAAATCAACGGTATCTTTATCAATATCCTCCATTAATGCCATAGCGACGCTGGTCATGCGTGCTTCGGTATAACGCATGGCGGCCGCATTATCCCCGTCAATGTTGCCGAAATTTCCCTGCCCATCAACAAGCGGGTAACGCACTGCAAATTCCTGACTAAGGCGAACCATAGCATCATAAACCGATTGATCGCCATGTGGATGGTATTTACCAATCACATCGCCAACAACACGGGCACATTTTTTAAAGCCTGTATCCGGGTTAAGCTTTAATTGACGCATCGCGTATAGCAGTCTGCGATGCACCGGTTTTAATCCGTCCCTAACATCAGGAAGGGAACGGGACATAATAGTTGAAAGGGCATAGGAAAGATAGCGTTCGCCCAGCGTCTCGCTGAGTGGTGCATCTAAGATTATATCTTGGGAAGCTTCTGTATTCATAGCGTTACTATAACAATCTGCGCGTCAGGATAAAGCGGAAAATAAAGCATTGCTCAATTAATTTAACGTATTTTAAAGAATATGGTCTTCAAGCATTCTTCGTGCCTGTGGCAGGTTTTTCCCATGTGGAGCCAGCATATCCCTTTTCATAAAAAATGCAGTCAATTTGAGACCATTTTCAATGTCACTATCAGTCGGTTCCTTTTTACTGTCTGCCAAGAATGCCGGCAAAATAAGCAACCTGTTTTTATAGGGTTCTCCGGCTTCACGGTTAACAGCCCGCCCGGACTTTGGGGATACATAATAAAGGCCTTCTTTGCTGCCACTGGCGGCACATTCATCAAGGTGAAGGCCAAACCCAAGTTCTGCAAGTAGGCCAATTTCCCATCTTACCAGCAGCGGTGCCCAGCTTTTTATATCATCATCCGCTTCCGCCAACAGATCAAAAAAAGCAAGAAGTCCGGCATAAAGTTTTTCGTGCGCTTCATTTTCAGCAAGTGCAACGGATAACAGACTACAACAGCTGTTCATGGCAGCAAGTTTTGCAGGGTTATAAAGAAAACTTACCGACCGCGCATTTTTAAGTTCAACAGTATATGTTCCCAGATGGGTCTCAAGGCGTCCACGCCACTTAACCACGACTTCATTACCGGGTTGAATCTCCCCGCGCTTGTTACGACCATAGCCACCTTTTAAAATACCGCAGTGTCTTCCATGATCTTTTGTGAGTACATCAAGGATAGCATCATATTCACCATATTTCCGTGCGCTTAAAATTATCCCCTGATCATGCCATTCCATTGAATAAATATCCTTAAGTTTATTTTATCTTAAAGCAGGACATTATCATTTGTAAATCAGGACCTATCCAACATGCTTAATATTTTTTTAAGCATAAAGGGGTAAGTTATAATTTACATTAGATAACGAAATAACCATTTTGGGTCAAAGGCTTGCTAAAAATTAATCATAACTATCTGACGGCTATTATTGATGCGACACCAAATGCCATTTTTATAAAGGATGAAGATGGCAAATATCTAATGATCAATAAAAAAGGAGCAGCATCAGTTGGCCTTAAGGTTAAAGATTTTATTGGAAAGGATGACAGTGAAATTTTCCCACCGGAATTTGCAAAACGTGTCATGGAACTTGACCGCAGCGTATTTGACGGAACACCCCATAATGGCGAAGAACGTGTAAGTGACGATTTGGTATTTCATAGTCACAAATTCATTTTACATGATAAAAAAAGGGGAGACCGAGTTCTCGCAGGGATTTCAACAGATATAACTGAACAGACAAAGGCAAGACAGGAGCTAGAAGAAGCAAAGCACCGAGCCGAAGAAGCTAGCAAGCATAAAAGTCTTTTTTTACAGAATATGAGCCACGAGCTTAGGACACCGCTTAATGCCATTATCGGATTTTCCAACATTCTGTCCGGTGAAAGTGGTGTTGCACCGCAACCTGATGATGAAAGCTTTAAGGAATATGCAAAGCTTATAAATTCAAGCGGCATCCATTTGCTGGCGATTATAAATGATCTACTTGATCTTTCCAAAATTGAAGCCGGGGAACAACAGTTCGTCGAAAGTGAAATAGATGTCGGTTATGTCGTTGAAACCTGCATTCAGACACTCAGCGGGCTTGCAAAAGAAAAAAGCATCACAATCAAAGAAGAACTACCACCAAAGTTTATCACTATTAAGGGGAACGAAAAAATTCTCCGCCAAATGACATTTAACCTGCTATCCAATGCAATAAAATATTCTGCACCTGATACAGAAGTTACAGTTCTTCTATGCATAAGAAACAGTGGGGGCATTGATATTTCAATTATAGATCAGGGGATTGGAATGACAGAAGAAGATCTGATCACAGCGATGATCCCGTTCAGACGGGCAGCACAGGCCAAGAATTCCGAAATTTCAGGGACGGGCCTTGGATTACCTCTGGTTGATGCCTTTATCAAACTGTTTGAAGGAAATCTGAATATTAAGAGCCAGCAGGGCACCGGTACCACTGCCACACTACATTTTCCACCTGAAAGATCGGTGATAATATAACTCTTAATGATACTGCCGGATAAGTCCCACAAGACGCCCCTGAATACGTACCCTGTTTGCCGGATAAATTTGAGTTTCATAGTCCGGGTTTGCCGGTTCAAGCGCAACATCAGGACCACGTTTTCGCAGTGTTTTAAGGGTTGCTTCTTCTTCATCAACAAGCGCGACAACGATCTGGCCATTGTGGGCGTTGTCACAGCGTTCAATTAAGACGCGGTCCCCGTCAAGAATACCTTCATTGATCATACTGTCACCATCCACATCAAGCGCATAATAACTGCCTGAACCGAGCATGGAAGCAGGAACACCAATATTTTCATATTGTTCCAATGCCTCAATAGGGGTACCCGCGGCAATTTTCCCATGAAGCGGTATTTCGGTAATCTGCGGATCAATTTCATGTGTCCGCCCAAAATCAGGACGAAACAGATTGGATGAACTATCCTCATCTTCCGGTAATTTTATCACTTCAAGCGCCCGCGCCCGATTAGGAAGCCTGCGTAAGAAACCGCGTTCTTCAAGTGCATTGATAAGGCGGTGAATACCTGATTTTGATTTGAGATCAAGTGCCACTTTCATTTCTTCAAACGATGGGGCAACCCCATCTTCCGATAGGCGTTCATGAATTAGCATCAAAAGTGTATGTTGTTTCTTCGTGAGCATTTAAAACCTCCGCTTATTGGGCCCCAAATTTCATTAATTCATCTATCTTTGTTCTTTTATGTTCTATTTTTATTCTTCTGTCAAGATACAAATAAGAACACTTAAAAATTATCATTCAATAAGAACAATTTTAACAAGATCACCGGCTTTAGCCGCAGGAGCGTCAATCTGACGGATCAGTAGACAATTCGCTTTAACAAGTGGGGACAGATTACCGCTGGATTGGGAGAGCAGGGCGCTTACACTTGTTTCACCGGCATCATTTTCACTCAAAGTCGCCCTCATATAGTTTGTGCGGCTTCCGCCTGGTGCCAAATCATGTTCAATATGGGCATAGGATGTTTTAAAGCCGGTATTACCAAGTCCCTGTAATTTATTCATTGCCGGCAACATGAAATTTACAAAACAGACGTATGAACTGGATGGGTTACCTGGCATGCCAAAATAATGAATACCCTTAAAATCACCGAAAACAATCGGTTTCCCCGGCTGCATGGCCACTTTCCAGAAATCAACCTTTAGACCTTCTTCCTTTAACACTTTCTGGATAATATCATAATCACCAACTGAAACACCGCCAATGGATACGAAAATATCAAAATCCTTTACCCGCCTAATTTTTGATCTGACGTCTTCTTCCGTATCACGCGCTATACCAATATTTGTCGCTATGCCGCCATGTTCACGAACAAGCGCCATAAACATGGGCATATTGGAATTGACAATCTGATCCGGCCCGATTTCGTTACCCACTTCTTCAAGCTCGTCGCCGGTAGAGAGCACAGCAACTCGGGGTCTTTTAAATACGGTTAAATCGAAAACATTTCCTGCGGCGAGCAATGCGATATGGCGGGCATTTAGTTTTGTACCAGATTGAACTAATACATTATCATATTTAAAATCGCTACCAGCAGCACGAATATTTTCACCCTTATTTTTTGCTTCATTTACAATGATTTGATTGCCATCACATGTGACATTTTCCTGAATAATAACTGTATCTGCGCCTTCAACCATTGGTGCCCCGGTAAATATTCGAACGGTCTCTCCACACCCAAGTACACCTTGAAATGATTTCCCCGCCTGACTTTCACCTACCAGAGTAAGAGGCTCCGATATATCGTCAAACCTGACTACGTAACCATCCATCGCTGATGCATCAAATGGTGGCTGTGTGAGTTTCGCTTTTGCATCAACCGCCAGAACACGGTGAAGTGCATCATGTATACTTATGGTTTCGGTACCAAGCGGCATGACTGCATCGAGAATTCTAAAAAGCGCCTCAGAAACCGGGAGTAACGACATCACGTCTACTCCGCATCGAAGGTGCCGGATTTTCCGCCGGACTTATGGGTAAGGCGCACATCGCTTATACGCATTCCCTTATCAACCGCCTTGCACATATCATAAATAGCGAGTCCGGCAACAGAAACAGCGGCCAAAGCCTCCATTTCAATACCGGTCCTCCCGTAAAGAGACGCTTTTGCCTCTATATCAACACATGCTTCCTTTTCATTCGCGGTTAATTCTATCTGCACATTCTGAATGGGAAGAGGATGGCATAACGGGATAAGGTCCGCGGTTTTTTTTGCCGCCATAATCCCGGCTAGGCGGGCAACGGTAAATACGTCGCCTTTTTTAACTCCACCAGTTTTAATAAGGGCCAATGTTTCAGCTTTCATATAAATCCGCCCCTTGGCGACTGCTATCCTCTTGGTTTCCGGCTTTTCGGATACGTCCACCATACTGGCGCGGCCTTCTTTATCAAGATGTGTTAATTCAGACATAAATTATCCCAATAGCCTTTTTGTTGCTTCACAGATATTTTCCTGGCGCATAAGCGCTTCACCAATCAGAAAATTGTTAATACCGCATGTTTCCTTCACCATTCTTAAGTCATCATGGGTAAAAAGTCCACTTTCACTGACCAATGTTCGTGATGGATCAGCAAGTGTCGCAAGTTTTATCGTCGTATCTAGCGTAACATCAAAAGTTTTCAAATTTCTATTATTGATGCCGATCAGAGATGATTTTAATTTATGTCCTTTTTCCAATTCATTAGAGTCATGAACTTCAACCAATACATCAAGATTATAATCTCTGGCGGTCTGTTCCAGTTCTGCGGCAAGGATATCATCAATCATTGCCAGTATAATCAGGATACAATCCGCACCAAGCGCCCTTGCTTCGATAATCTGGTAAGGATCGACCATGAAATCCTTGCGTAGCACCGGAAGATAGGTTGCATCACGTGCGGCAATCAAATAGTCATCGGAACCCAGAAAATAGGGCTGATCGGTAAGCACACTAAGACAGGAAGCACCACCAGCCTGATAATCCTGAGCCAGAGCAGGGGGATCAAAATCTTCCCGGATGAGCCCCTTGGACGGGCTTGCTTTTTTAATTTCAGCTATAAGGCCGAATTTTCCCTCACGTTCAGCATTTTTCAGATTTTCTTGAAATCCACGAACAGGGGATGCTTTTTTAGCTGCGGCTTCAACCTCACTTAAAGGGCGTTCAACCTTGCAGCGCGCCACATATTCACGCGTTGTAGCCGCAATTTTGGTTAAAATATCACTCATCACCGTCTTCTTCCGGTTTTGGTGGTTCCTCGTTGGAAAGTTCTATCCATGCTTCAAGCTTGGCTTTCGCACGGCCGCTATCAATGGCTTTTGCCGCGATATCCACGCCTTCTTTTAAATCCGCCGCTTTCCCGGCAACGATAAGCGCAGCAGCTGTATTCAGCAGCACAATATCACGGTAAGCACTTTTTTCACCATCAAGAAGCCGTATTATTGCGTCCGCGTTATAGTCTGCGTCACCGCCCTTAATTTCTTCGATGAATGCGCAGGGTAAACCTGCATCTTCCGGAGTGACGGTGAATTCACGTATCTTTCCGTCCTTATATTCCGCCACATGGGTTTCACCGGATATGGATATTTCATCAAGTCCGTCTGCACCGGTAACCACCCAAACATGTTCACTACCAAGTGTGCCGAGCACTTCTGCCATCGGGCGTGTCCATTTTTTATTAAAAACACCGATGACCTGATATTTGGTTTGTGCCGGATTGGAGAGAGGACCAATAAGATTAAAAATCGTCTGTGTACCAAGCGCAGCACGGCTTGGCCCCACATGCCGGGCGGCACTATGATGACGGGTTGCCATCAGAAAGCTGATGCCAAGCTCATCAAGGCAGCGCTTAACGATCACCATATCCGCATCAATATTTATACCAAGGGTTTCAAGCACATCTGCGCTGCCGGATTTGGATGATGCCGCGCGGTTCCCATGTTTTGCAACCGGTACACCACAAGCGGCAAGTGCTATAGCCGCAGCGGTGGAAATATTATATGTGCCGGAACGGTCGCCACCCGTACCGCATGTATCAACGGCACCTTCCGGTGCCCTGAGTGATAATGCCTTGCTGCGCATGGCTTCAACGGCACCGGTCATTTCATCAACCGTTTCCCCGCGAATACGCAGCCCCATCAGAAAGGCACCAATTTGTGCCCCGGTCGCATCACCATTCATCATATATTCGAAGGTTTTCCGCGACATTTCACGGCTAAGGGTTTTGCCCTGCGCTAGGTAGTTTATAATTTCCTTAAAATCAAGGCTCATTACGCCGCCTCGCTTTTAAAACGGCTTGCAATGGAAATAAAATTTTTCAGAATGTCATGGCCATTTTCAGAAGCAATGCTTTCGGGGTGGAACTGAACGCCATGAACCGGATGAATTTTATGACTTAGCCCCATGATAATGCCATCTTCCGTTTCGGCCGTAATTTCAAGACAGTCCGGAAGGCTTTCTTTTTCCACAATAAGTGAATGATAACGCGTTGAATTAAATGGACTTTTAATACCGGCAAAAATGGTTTTTCCTAAGTGGATAATCGGGCTGACTTTTCCGTGCATTAAATACGGCGCACGTATTACTTTGCCACCGTAAACCTGCCCGATGGACTGATGACCAAGACAGACACCAAGGATCGGAGTATTTTTCCCAAGCTTTTCGATGATTTCCATACAGATTCCGGCATCATCCGGCGTACAGGGGCCGGGGGAGAGAATAATGCCTTCCGGGTTTTTAGCACGCAGCTCATCCACGGAAATTTCATCATTTCTAAAAACTTCCACATCCGCACCAATTTCACCTAGATAATGATAAAGGTTATAAGTAAAACTGTCGTAATTATCGATCAGAACAAACATATTGTACCCGTTAGCAATTAAAATTCCCTTCCTTTTACAAAAGATGCTGCAAAAGATAAAACATTAATTTAAGCTGTCCTAAAAATAATAAAAGAAGAGGGAAGCCGTTTGAATAGGGAGAAATCCTTAAAATTACTATATTCCATCATCATTGCTGTCATTCTTGGGATTGCGGCAGGCTGGTTTATGGGCGAAGACGCACTTATTTTTTCCTGGATGGGAACATTATGGTTAAATGCGCTAAAAATGGTGGTGGTGCCGTTAATCATCGCTGCGATTATAACCGGCATTTCTTCTCTGGGGGATGTCCGAAAACTTGGCCGTCCCGGGCTTGCCACACTGGTTTATTTCATCTTAACAACCATGCTTGCCGCGCTTACGGGTTTGGTACTGGCTGAAATACTTGCGCCGGGCAGTGATTTTCATCTGATACCCACAGAAACCAACCTTAACCTTGAAACAAGAAGTCTCAGTGACGTTCTCCTTGGTCTTATTTCACCCAATATTGTTGCTTCAGCAGCTAATCTTGAACTTCTACAGCTAATAATATTTGCTGTGATTTTCGGTGCGGCTCTTACCGTAACCGGTGAAAAAGGAAAAACGGTCAGCGTTTTTTTTGAAGGTCTGAATAATATCATGATGATTATCGTCGGCTGGATCATGATGCTATCCCCATTTGGTGTTTTTGGTCTTGTTGCAACACCAATTGCCGAAGCGGGCGGGGGTGCCGCCATACTGGAAACATTTGCGGCGGTCGGTGCTTATATGATTACGGTGCTTTGCGGGCTTTTGTTATTTGCTACGGCCTTATTCTTTCTTTCCAGACGGGGTTTTTCATATTTACGGGATATGTTTCCAGCGCTGCTAACCGCATTCAGCACATCAAGTTCATCGGCAACAGTCCCGCTTTCCATGGACTGCGCGCAAAGTTACGGTCTCCATAAATCTGCTGTCCGGTTCGTTATTCCTTTAGGCAGCACAGTCAATATGAATGGCACCGCCGTCTATCAGGGAGTTGCTGTTATTTTTCTTTCGCAGGTTTACGGTGTTGATATTGGCCTTTCTGATTATTTTCTGGTGGCGATGACAGCATCGCTCGCGGCTATCGGTTCCGCTGGCATCCCGCAGGGCGGCCATGTGATGACACTGATGCTTTTTTCAATCGCCGGCATTCCGGCCGAAGGTTTCGGACTTATCATAGCAGTAGACTGGATTTTGGACAGGTTCCGCACAACGCTTAATGTCTGGGGTGATCTTGTCGGGGCAGGGATCATCGACAGGTTTGTGATAGACGACGGTTAAAGTATATATTAGCTTAGGCAAAATTTATTTAAGGGGCAATTATGACAAAAAGCATTCAATTAATACTGATTATTTTATTCACGCTTTCAGGCATTAATATATCAAACGCGCAGGATGATTATGATGTGCGTGAACATTACACCAAACATGAATATGCCATCCCCATGCGTGATGGAACAAAGGTTTTCACCGCCGTTTATACGCCAAAGGATAAATCAAGAACCTATCCGATGTTGATGGTAAAAACCCCTTATTCAATAAGCCCTTATGGTGTTAATAATTTCCCGACGAACCTTGGCCCAAGTGGCGGGGATAACCGTTTTGCCAAGGACGGTTATATATTCGTATATCAGGATGTGCGCGGCCGCTGGATGAGCGAAGGCGAATTTCGCAATATGACACCCCACAATCCAGACAAGGGTCCGACCGACCATGACGAAAGCTCAGATATGTATGATACGGTCGAGTTTTTACTTGAGAACGTGGATAATCATAACGGCAATGTAGGTATTTTCGGAATTTCCTACCGTGGCTTTTACGCTGCGGCATCGATCATTGACAGCCATCCCGCGATTAAGGCCGCAAGCCCGCAATCGCCGATGGCCGATATTTTTTACGGTGATGATTTTCATCATCGCGGGGCTTTTTTTCTGCTTGATGCGTTTCGGTTTTTCCGCGGGTTTGATCAGGATCACAATAACCCGACAACAACCGGAAAACGTGACCCGTTTGAATTCCCCGGCGATGATGCCTATAAATTTTTCCTGGAACTTGGTGCACTTCATAATGTGAATGATAAAATTTTCAAGGGAAACAGCCCGTTTTGGAACAAGTTGATGGAACATGGTGATTATGACGAATTCTGGCAAGAACGTCATCTTGTGCCGCATCTTAAGAATATCACAGCCAATGTGATGACAGTTATCGGATCCTTTGATGCTGAAGACAGCTACGGTGGCACCGCCATTTACCATGGCATTGAAGAAAAAAACCCGAAAACGGATAATTTCCTTGTGCGTGGCCCGTGGTTTCATGGGGGGTATGTCCGCTCAGCGGGCACCGAACTTGGCAATGTGCAGTTTGATGTTCAAACATCACGGGATTATAAGAAAATTGATCTTAAATTCTTTAACCACTATTTAAAAGGCGGGCCTGATCATGAGCTTCCCGAAGTGCTGGCCTTTTATACCGGAGAAAACGAATGGCGCAAACATACCGCATGGCCCGCACCGGAAGCAAAGACCGTAACATTTTACCTTAAGGAAGGTGGTAAAATTGATACTGACGCCCCAACAGGAGAGGGGGCCGATGAATGGGTCAGCGATCCTGCAAACCCGGTTCCCTATACACAGGAAATAACAAACGGCCGGTCCCGCGAATATATGGTTGAAGACCAGCGTTTTGCCGGGACCCGCCCCGACGTGATGGTATATCAGACCGATATTCTGACCGATGATTTGACAGTTACCGGTAAAATTACCGCCGATCTTTATGTTGAAACAACCGGAACGGATGCGGACTTTGTGGTGAAACTGATTGACGTTTTCCCGGATGATTACGCGGAGCGCGAAGCACCCGAAGACAAATATATGGATGTGCCCATGGCTGGGTATCAAATGATGGTGCGCGGCGAAATTATTCGCGGCAAATACAGAAACAGTTACGAAAACCCGGAACCCTTTATCCCCGGCGAAGTCACGCAGGTCAAATTCCTGCTTCCGGATGTTTCACACACATTCAAACAGGGTCACAGGCTGATGATACAAATCCAGAGCAGCTGGTTCCCGCTTGCGGATCGAAACCCGCAACAATTTTTAAACATTTATCAAGCCAAGGATGAAGATTACATCAAGGCAACACATAAAATTCATCATTCGGCTGATTATCCGACAAGTATCACTGTCGGAACACTTTCAAATATGAAGGATTAAAAAATGAAAAAAATACTGATTTTAACATTGGGATTATTTGTTTTCGGTTTTGCACCCGCAAATGCAGAGGGCGTTTATGAACTTCGCACCTACCTTACCAATGACGGAAAGCTTGATGATCTTCATGCACGGTTTAAAAATCACACCATCAGACTTTTTGAACGGCACGGCATTGAAAATATTGGCTATTGGGAGCCCGTTGATACGCCTAACACATTGATTTATATTATTAAACATAAAAGCATGGCAGCAGCCGAAAAATCATGGGCAGATTTTCTGAATGATCCGGAATGGAAGGTCGCCGCTGAAGAAAGCAATAAAAACGGCCAAATCCTTGCGAAAAGACCGGATAGCGTATTTATGACCGAAACAGCCTATTCCATGCTTGAAAAATAGAGTATAATTGCATCATTACCGCAATAAATTAACAGGAAAGGCGGCATTCATTGATTAAGATAACAAATATAGCTTTCTTTCTAACAATTCTAGCTGTCGGCGGCCTATATTTTACCCCAAATTCTGCGGTGCAGGTTGTGGATATCTGCAACTGCAAAGGATATGACGGGCCGGGCGGTCCTGCCTATAGCGGGCCTGGTGGTCCGGCTTATGCTGGACCCGGTGGCCCTTGTTATGCAGGGGCGGTAACATTCTCAATCTGTGAAAATATTTTTCGCCCACTATGCTCAATATTTAGATAAGGTAAATACATAATATGTACCCCAATAAATGGAACATCAAAGAGGGGATGATTTAAAAATCAGTTAAGCTGGACGCACTGAGCGTCCGGGAGGAGAGGACAACAAACTGCAGAAAAGCGGCATAAATCCATATATTATTCGCATAATATATATTATGGTAAATTTTTATTATTATATAATCATGAATATTATCTAAATCTTCTAAAAACCAGATGGACACCATCAAGCACTTTTTCCCTTCGGATAACAATACTTTCTTGCATAAGCCTTTTTTGTTGCCACAGCCTTTATTTGCAAAACGCTGTCTTTAATTTGGTTAAGTGTGATCGAACGAAAAGGACGTTTTGAACCATCACTAGCTAATATGATCTCCAAACAACCGACTACATTAAAATATCCCATAGTCTTATAATAAACGTCCACTTCAGATGTCTGATAGTCGTCAAAAAGTCCAGTGTCTAAGGTAAGTTCCGTATCATTGTCAATTCTTGCTATTTTGCAAAATTCACCTGCTTTGTAATATTCCCTTGATATAGACCAACTATAAGGCAACGAATTATATAAACAAATTATATCGCCTATGTTTCTGCCATGCGGTTGCTGAAAAATCAGTTTTGTATCCCCCTTGGACAAATTTCCTGCAAGCTTTGGTAAGTTTTCCTGACTTATATCCCCAACGTTCAGAACACTCAAACCGGATGATCCATCAAATGCCACGGTACCATCAAAAGTAACAATTCCATCGCATATTAAAGTCTTGTTGAATGGACAATTTATCTGTTTATCGATCCGGAAACGACCAGCCGGAATATGAACGGTATCTACTGTATCAATCGACTTCTGTATAATATCAGACCAGTCACCCTCTCCTGCATTTCCAAAATCCAGCATTCAAACAACATCTCCTAGTTTAATATTGAGAGACCTTGTAATTGTTCCATCCTGTTCAATCCTTATCGATGAAATGTCTGATTGCGCAGCTGCATTATTAGAACTAATCAACGACCCAGTGCCAACACCTAAAACGGCAATGCCTGCATTTTTTATCACGCCACGGCGGCTTGGTAAATTTTTCTTATCTTCCATTTTTTGCGCATTAATTGCAAATGTGTTTGTCCATAAATTTGCACAAAATCGTTAACAATTAAACTCTGAAAATTACTAAAAATAGTAAGAAAAGAAATTTATACTAACAAAACAACAACTTTATAAAGCAAACATATAATGCATCGGCATATTCGGTAAATGTTAATAACTTAATTTACATAATTAATTTGTAATAAAAAATGAACTTTTCTATTGGCAAGCAAAAAAAGTGGCTGTATAACGTCCCAACCAAATCGGCACTCGCTGATGATAAAGTGATCTATGATCCCCGATAGCTCAGTTGGTAGAGCAGTAGACTGTTAATCTATTTGTCGCAGGTTCGAGTCCTGCTCGGGGAGCCACTTTTGACAATCACCCAAATTAACAAGCAAATTAAATGGTGCTTTTCTGGTGTACTCTAGCTTAGAACCGTTTAATTCCAAGTTCGAAAATACATAATTGATGAGTTGGCGTTTTTCGTCTGTTGTCGAACAATCAAAAATTTCCGTAGCCTTAGAAGCTATTGAAACCAAGCTTGTCAGCGCCATTTTAAAGGTTTCGTTACCTTCATGATGCTGTTCTAATAGTTCATTTAGTTCAATTCTACGATTGACGAGTTGTTTATACTTTCTGTCATATGTATCCTTTGTAATCCGCCCAAAATTTGCTTTTTGGCAACCATCTATGCGCTATGTCGAGGCTAGGTATCAAATGGGCGGGGATTTTAGACCATGCGAAGCGGGGAAACCAAAACCAACAGATGAAAATTATATTGTATATTTTGAGATAGTTCGACCATTCTTGTCTGGAAGTGAAAATGACATTTCGACCTTAGTTTTTAGGGAACCAACAAATAAGTATACCGAGCTGTTGTTTCCTAGTACGTCTTCTGGGATGGAGTTCAACAAGGATGGAGACTAATATCAGGGAGTAAAGACTATCGTATAGATAGTGATGATGATTACAACGAATAGGCCCAAACGTATGTGGGTATCCTGTTTTGGGAAACCTTGAAGAATTAAACAACTATATCCGCAACAATGAAGTTGACGACGTTATTATTACGCTGCCCTGGAGTGCGGATGAAAGATTATACCGTATCGCCAGAAAACTTCGTGAGTTTCCGGTACATGTTTATTTAAGTTCAGATATGGTTGGATTTAGAATCCCCTATAAAATTTCAACTGATCATTTTATTGGTATTCCCATGATGGAAATTGCCAAGACACCATTTTCCGATTGGATGATTTTCATAAAGAAAATTGAAGATCTTTTATTTGCTACTATCGCACTGATTATCTTTGCACCATTAATGATCCTAATTTCACTTGCTATAATCATCGAAAGCCCCGGTCCGGTAATTTTCAGACAGCAAAGATATGGGTATAACAATAAAATTTTTGAAATTTACAAATTCCGCTCCATGACCCACAACCCAAAACCTGAAGGAAAGACAGTTCAGGCAACCAAGGATGATGCCAGGGTTACAAAGGTCGGGAAATTTATTCGTAAAACAAGCCTTGATGAACTACCACAAATATTTAACGTGCTTGATGGTAGCATGTCGCTTATTGGTCCCCGTCCCCATGCTGTGGATCATAACGAAGATTATGCCAAGGTTATTGATGGTTACTTTGCACTGCACCGTGTAAAACCCGGCATTACGGGCTGGGCACAAATAAACGGATTTCGCGGCATTACTGACACCGTTGATAAAATGGCGAGCCGGGTGAAATATGACGTTTATTATGCTGAAAACTGGTCACTCATGTTTGATTTGCAAATCCTGTTAAGCACTCTGTTTGTTGGTTTTATCAATAAAAACGCAAATTGATCAATTAACTGAATTTGTTCGTTTCTCTGCATTTAATGTTAATGCCACCAATAATATGGATATTATACACGCCGCTATGATGATCAAAAATCCGGCATCCCAGCCCGCTTGATCAACCGCGTAGCCAATCACAATATTTGCGGATACCGCGCCGCCAACATATCCAAAAAGTCCTGTAAAGCCCGCCGCGGTCCCAGCCGCTTTTTTAGGAACAAGATCAAGTGCGAATAGCCCAATCAACATGACGGGACCATAAATAAAGAAACCAATGATAAACAGAAGTACAAAATCGGTTCCCGGGTTCCCCGCCGGGTTAAGCCAGTATAATATTACTCCAATCAGCGTTATGAGCATAAAAATAATCAGAACCGGGCTACGCCGGGCATCAAAATATTTGTCGGAAATCCATCCGCAAAGGATCGTGCCCGGAATGGCGGCAAATTCATATAGTGCATATGCATAACCTGACTCATCGAATGAAAAATGCTTCACTTCCTCCAAATACACTGGCGCCCAATCCAAAACACCATACCGAACCAGATATACAAAAGCGTTTGCCACGGCAATCGCCCAAAGCAGTTTATTATTTAAAACATAATCAAAAAATATCTGTTTCCCCGAAAATTCATTTTCATGTGCTTCATCATATTTGAAGGCTTTTGGATAATTATCATGATATTTTTCAATTGTTGGGAGCCCTTGAGATTGCGGCGTATCCCTTACCGTTAACCAGATAAACACGGCTATGAGTAGCGCTATCATACCATGAAAGTAAAATACCGATTTATAGTCATCATTAAAAATTATCATCCCCCAGACAAACAATACACCCACCATTGAACCGCCAATGTTATGGGCCACATTCCAGAACGCGACTGCCCTTCCCCGCTCATCCGCGGAAAACCAGTGCACCATGACACGTCCACTTGGCGGCCATCCCATTCCCTGAAACCAGCCATTAATTAAAAGTATAAAAAACATTATGCCAGCGGAACTAAGCGCAAGCGGGCTTGTGCCCATAAAAATCATACACGCGGCGGAGGCAAGCAATCCAAATGACATAAAGTATCGGGCATTGCTGCGATCCGAAACACTTCCCATAATAAATTTGGAAAGACCGTAGGCGATAGAAACACCGGAAAGTGCAAAACCAAGTTCAGTTCTACTGAAACCATCTTCTATAAGCTGAGGCATAGCAAAAGAAAAATTGCGCCTTACAAGATAATACCCCGCATAGCCGATAAAGATGCCGATAAAAACCTGTATCCTTAATCGTTTATATTCGGGATCAACTTTTTTTTCTGATACTGTTTCAATATGAGTGGCAGGTTTAAATATTCCAATCATGCTTAACGGCCCAGAAACTTAAGCGTGCGATCAGGAAAGTCTGAAAAAACACCATCAACGCCAACCCGGTTAAAAAAGATATCAAGTAAATCTTCATAATTTTTTGCATATCCCGGCATTTCCATTCTTTCCTGACGAAATGTGTAAGGATGGACTTCCATCCCTGAGGCATGGGCATCCGAAACAAGGTTTGTTATTTTAAGGGTGTCTGACTGGGCATCATATGGGATAATCATGCCGATACTTGGCCCTATCCCGTCGGCATATTCTGATAATATCTTTAATCCTTCCGCAGTGATTATATCATGATAATAATCTTCTTCGCCCATAAGCTGGATCAGCTTGATATCCATTCCAAGTGCAGGCAACAAATCGTCATGAACACGCTTTAATTCTTCAATTTCAAAGGTTTGATAATATACCTTACTGTTTTTATCCCTGTATCCATAATTTTTCAGGGCCACGAGTATCGCTTTACTTAAATCCTTACCTTCCTGCAAATGAAATGCTGGGCTTTTTGCTTCCGGGTAAATACCAATATCACCGCCTTTGGATTTATTTAAACCCTGCACAAGTTCAATTTCCTCTTCAAATGTGTGAACTTTGAACCGGGATTTATTAAGCGGAAAACGATCCGGAAAAACCGGTATTTTTTTTCCATCATCATTTATGCGGTATCTTTCGCTGATATCCAGTGTACGAATTTCATCAAGCGTAAAATCAATGACATAATAACGCCCGTCTTCACGTTTTCTGTTCGGAAACTTTTCCTGAACATCCGTAACACGGTCAAGATAATGATCATGAAGCACCACCAGATGATCATCTTTAGTCATTACAACGTCTTGTTCAATATAATCTGCGCCCATGGCGTAGGCCATGGCCTTAGCCGCAATGGTGTGTTCCGGCAAATAACCTGATGCACCGCGATGTGCGATAACCACTTTATCCTGTGAAATTGCTGTAGCCGTTGTTGATATCATAATGATCAAACCCAGAATTAATTGTTTCATATTAATGTCTCCTGCTCCTGAGCCAAATTACAGTGCATGGATTACACAAATATTGCAATAGTGAATATTGTATATTCGTCTCTAGCAGAGATCTCGTAACAACTATTTTCTTACCGTTCACATTCTGCAAAAATAGTATTTTACTTCCGTCCGGTGAAAGCTCAGCATAGGTAATTTCAGGCAGTTTTCCAAAAACTTCTGCGGAAATATTTCCATCTTGGGCTAAGCCGGAACCCGTGCATGATATAACAGCCAGGAATAAAATATATATTTTAGTAGGTATCTTCATTTTTCCCCCAAAGTAGATAATCATAGACTTTTATGTTACACAGAAAAGATTCAAATTCAAGCGAACAAGGGAATATGTATGATTGATAACAAACTTTTTATTGATATTATTGGCTGGATTGGTGCTGCTTGTCTGTTATCCGCCTATCTATTGGTCTCTAACGGAAAACTGGATGCCAAATCAGTTAATTATCAGTGCATGAACGTGGTTGGCAGTTTCTGTTTAATCGGCAACACTTATTTTTACGGTACCTATGCGCTTGTTTTTCTGAATTCAATCTGGGCGTTAATCGGGATTAATGCACTTCGTCATTTTTTAACTTCACGAAATATTTAATCAATTTTAATTGTTTGTTTGTAATCTAGGCAAATAATAATTCATAATGAACTAAATTTAATAGGAGCCAAATCAGACCGTGACCAGAATGCCAAAGAGAATTTTAACAGGACTTTTGCTAACAACATTCCTATGTTCATGTGGTGGGAGTTCAGGCGGCGGCGCGCCGACTAGTGTTAATAACACGCCTGCTTCAACGCCTGCCCCTACAACACCACCGACAACTGCAATCGCTTATGATACTGCGGAATACCGTGAAAATACTGCTCTTGCACAAATGAATATTCAGGCAGCCTATTTAAACGGAATAACCGGAAACGGCGTATTGGTTGCTGTTATTGACAGCGGTGTAACCGAAATCCCTGAACTTCAAGGAAAATTGCACGCTCAAAGCACAAATATTGTAACCGGAAATGCAGCTGACAGTGATGATATAATTGGTCACGGTACTTTAATGGCAGGTATTATCGCTGCAAATCGTGATCAAGCTACAAATAACAGCCCTTTTAATATGCATGGGGTCGCTTTTGATGCGCAAATTTTGAATATCAATGCAACTTCTGATGCCAATTGCCCGGATGCAGACAATTGCGATTTCTTCCATTCTGACATTGCCAATGCTTATGATTATGCGAGAATAAACGGTGCGGACGTCATAAATGAAAGTCTTGGATCTAATACCCCATCCTCAGCTGGTCTTAGAGCCGCAGTACAACGTGCCGTGAATGCTGGCATTGTTATTGTCGTTCCAGCCGGCAATATTGCCGATGATGATCCAGCCGGTACGGGTGATGCCGCACAGTTATCTGCAGACGTGGCCTATGAAACATGGGCCAACGGGCAAATCATTATTGCCGGTTCAGTGGATTCCAACAATCAGATTTCGGACTTCAGCTATAGGGCTGGTGCTGCTGCACAGGATGTTTTTCTGGTTGCTCCAGGAAGGAATATTACAGCACCTGATTATGATCCTGGCGGTGGTTCCGGATATGTCGGGGTCACAGGAACATCAGCATCAACTGCTCAAATTTCTGGTGCCGTCGCGCTTTTAATACAGGCTTTTCCAAGCCTTTCCGCAGCACAGGTAACTGACCTTCTGTTTACAACAGCGACGGATCTTGGCGCACCGGGAACGGACATCATATACGGGCGCGGGCTTATTAACCTGCAGGAAGCGTTTTCAGCGCAAGGTCAACTTGTAATTGCCGGCAGTGGTTTTGGTGCTGGGCTTGATATCGGTACAGAAGAAAATGTTAGCACGCAGACTTTTGTTTATTCAGGTGGTGCTTTTGGTGCGGATATGTCTTTTGCCGGTGCTGTTGACAATATCATGGTTTTGGATCGTTATGACCGTTCGTATCATGTTGATTTCACTAAAACAGTTCGTGCAACGCAACCTTCTATGAGCATTATTGATTTTATGGATAGCGGAGCCACAAATCGCTATCAGTCAATTGCAATTGGGGATGGTGCGAGTATGCGGCTTGGCTGGAGACAGGATAACCGGTTTTCAGAAATTGACAGAAAATATTTTTCTAACCATCTTGGACGTGACGAACGGGCAAGCGGATTAAGAATGGCAATATCATATGCTTTAAATGATGAACAATATGCAATTGTATCATCGGGTATGTCATTGGTTGAAATGATGGAAGATTATCGTCCCGATGACTATATGGCCCCTAATAAGCACGGGTTCAGTTCCCTATTAAGCGCAACGAACACAGATGCGATCGGTTATAAAAGTCAGCTATCACAAAAATGGTCATACCAAAATGCATATGCCAGCAGCAGCCTGCGTTTTGGTGATGAATTATCCACCGGCCCAATCGATGTAAATCATAACCTTATGCTTAATCGGTTTAGTCATAGAACCTCTGATAATTTAAACATTGCATTTGACATCGGGTTTTTAAATGAAGAAGGCAGCGTGCTTGGTTCCATATCACGGGGTGCGCTTGAAATTGGTACTGCGGCCACTACTGCGTTTGGCGGTGCAAAAATCGATTACACAATTAATGCAAACACAATGCTATTTGCCCGCGCATCATATGGCATGACCAATGTTTCCGGTTCCAGTCGAAGTATTCTGGGTGATGTTTCGAAACTTAAATCATACAGCTATCTTGTTGGAATCAAAGGGCAAAAAATGATATTTGATAGCGATCAAATATCATTCACGGTCAGTCAGCCGCTCCGTCTTTCAAGCGGTTATGCAACAGTCAGCAACGTAACAGACCGAAATTATGTAACGGGTCAGTTCACAACCTCATACGATCGGATTTCATTAAATCCAACCGGAACGGAACGTGATTTTGAACTCGCATATTCTATTAACGGTTTTTACGGTGCTAATTTGAAATTGAATATACTGCACCAATTAAATCCGGGGCACATAAAATCAATCAAAAGCGCAACCACGATGCTTTTAAGGCTTGGCTCTGATTTTTAAGAATGTTAGAGGCGGATTAAATGGCAGAAATTATATCTTTAAGCAAAGCTCGAAAGAAAAAGAAACGCGAAGAGACGAACAAAAAAGCAAATGAAAACCGCGTAAAATTTGGACGCAGCAAAGCGGATAAAAAACTTGAAGACGCCAGAAAAGAAAGATGTAAAAAAGATCTTGATGGTCACAAAATCGATGATTAACGGGTGCTTCTAATTCTCAGTATAAAAATCCGGCAAATGCATTTTCACCACTTCACTATCCTCGGCCCAGGCATGACAGGTATTAATAACCATTGGCTTCTCCTGTTTATTTGCTTTAGCTTGTTGCTGGGCAGATTTTCTCATATTCCCCATAAGCGTTTGAAACGAAACGGTCGCAAGCGGCGATAACAGCTCGGTAATATGGGTGCATCCTTTTATACCCTTAACTTTTTCCGCAATCACGCGGCGCCATCCACGGCCAATACGAATACCCACCAATTGACGGTAAGCATCCGTGATCGCAGGACACATTTCAAAAGGACTATTATCCGTAACCGCTTCTACATCCTTAACCAGAAAACTGTCATCTACCGTAAGGCGTATCCACATTTCATGGATTGGTTCCCCCGCCTTGATACCATTGCGCCAAAGATTTTCGATATCATAGCTTTTGATATCGGTCATATGGGCTTCTATATCCCAAAGACCATCCTCCCTGTGATATCCATTTAATTCTATTTCGCGCGTATGAATATGCTTTCTTGCAACCGGGGTTGATAATGGCATTGTCTGTTTCCTGTTCGTTTGATACGGGTTTTTATATCGCAAGCCATTCATTTAGTCATGGTAATTACTTAAAAATTACGTTATTTCATGCAAAACAAGGATGAATGATGACAAAAAAGGCAGTGGTACTTTTAAGCGGCGGACTTGACAGTTCAACCTGTGTCGCGATTGCCAAAAAAGACGGTTTTGATGTCTATGGCCTTTCCTTTTCCTATGGGCAGCGCCATACTGTTGAACTTGATGCATCCAGAAGAATTGCAAATGCCATGGGCATTAGCCGTCATGAAATAATTGATATTGATCTGCGTGCTTTTGGTGGATCCGCACTTACGGATGATATTGATGTGCCGAAGGGCCGTGATGAAGCCACAATGAACGCAGAAATTCCCATTACATATGTCCCTGCCCGCAACACAATATTTCTTTCATTCGCGCTTGCCTTTGCCGAAACAATAGGCGCGGATGATATATTTATCGGCGTAAATGCCCTTGATTACAGTGGTTATCCCGATTGCCGGCCAGATTATATTGCTGCTTATCAGAACATGGCACGACTTGCCATCAAAGCTGGCATCGAAAATAGCAACGGCGTCCGGATTAACACACCACTTATTAATTTGACCAAGGCAGAAATCATTAAAACCGGCCTTGAGCTTGGTGTTGATTATTCGCTGACCACAAGCTGTTATGATCCTGATGAAGGCGGGATTTCCTGCGGGCAGTGTGATGCATGTCTTCTGCGCCTGAAGGGCTTCAAAGAGGCCGGAAGCATAGATCCGATTGAGTATCAATCATGACATATTCCGTCAAAGAACTGTTTTATACCCTGCAAGGCGAAGGCACCCATAGCGGAAGACCCGCCGTTTTCTGCCGTTTTTCCGGTTGCAACCTCTGGTCCGGTCTTGAACGTGACAGGAAAAACGCAAAATGCAATTTCTGTGATACGGATTTTGTCGGAACGGATGGTGAAAACGGTGGCAAATTCAATACCGCTGATGAGCTTGCCATAAAAGCCGCAAACCTTTGGCCCGGGGGAGGAAAACCTTATATCGTCTGCACGGGGGGCGAGCCACTTTTACAGCTTGACGTGCCGCTTATTAAAGCCTTCCAGAAGCAAGGATTTGAAGTCGCTGTGGAAACAAATGGCACTATTAAAGCCCCAAAAGAGCTTGATTGGGTTTGCGTCAGCCCGAAAGTGATGGATGAACTGGTACAAACAACCGGAAACGAACTAAAACTGGTCTATCCCCAGGATCATATCACCCCAGATATGGTTGAACATCTTCGATTTGATCATTATTATCTGCAGCCGAAGGATGAAGCCGAAGCAGATCATACAGAAAGCGCCGTTGAATATTGCCGTACCAATCCAAAATGGCAATTAAGTCTTCAAATTCATAAGATTATTGGAATTTCTTAAAGTTGAATATTAAATGAAAAATACTATCAACATTAGCGAAGATCAGATAAACACATTCCAGCGCGAAGGTGTTCTGTTAATCAGGGGGTTATTTCGGGGTTGGACAGACAAAATCATTGCCGGCATTGATCATAATATGCGTGAACCCGGCCCTTATGCCGCAGAGTATGTTAAAGACGGTGAAAACGGGCGTTTTTTTGATGATTACTGTAATTGGGGCCGCATTCTGGAATTCGAAGATGTGATCCGGAATTCGCCAGCCGCAATGGCCGCCGCCAAATTAATGCGGTCAAGATCAGCGCAAATATTTCACGATCATGTCCTCGTGAAGGAACCGGGTACAAGTAAACCCACACCGTGGCATCAGGACGCACCCTATTATTTCGTGGATGGTGATCAGAATGTAAGCTTCTGGTCACCGATGGATCCCGTAAATACGGCAACGCTTCGCTGCGTTGCAAAATCACACTTATGGGATAAGCCGGTGCTTCCCACAAGGTGGTTATCTGATGAAAACTTCTATCCAGATGAAGACACTTATATGCCTATCCCCGATCCCGACCTGGAACCGGAAAAATACCAAGTGCTTGAATGGGAAATGGAACCCGGCGATGCCGTAGCGTTTCATTATAAAATACTCCACGGCGCGCGGGGGAATGAACTACCGGCACGCAGACGGGCATTTTCACTTCGTTTTCTGGGGGATGATGCCCGTTATGTCACACGGCCGGGAAGAACATCCCCACCCTATCCCGGGCATAATATGAAAGACGGCGTCAGGCTTCGTGAAGACTGGTTTCCCGTCATATATCGTGAATAGTCATGATTGCCAATCTACCCATGTATCATAGGGCTGAGCTTGCTGAAGCGCATGATATATATTGGGAGCTTATCAGAAAACATCTTACAAAAGTCGGAATTGAAAGCCCCGAAAAACTTTCGCAAAGTTCGGGCGAAATGGATGTCTGGATCAGGCCTGATCTGGTATTCAGCCAAACATGCAGCATGCCATACCGGACAGTTCTCCATGATAAGGTAACCTTGATCGGAACACCTGATTTCAGCGTATATGATTGCCCGCCGGGCTATTACCGAAGCGCTTTTGTTGTTCACAAAAGTGATACACGTGAAAAACTTATTGATTTCAAGAATGCAAAATTCGCTTTTAATATGGAAATATCACAGTCCGGTTTCGTAGCGGCAAGATCGGAAACTTTAAAATACGGCTTCTTTTTTAAAAACAGAATATGTGCCAGTTCACATCTGAATGCTGCCCATATGATTGCAAATTATCAGGCGGAAATCGCCTCTATCGATGCCGTCTCACTGGCACTGATGGAACGCTATGACAGTTTTTTTGACGACTTGAAGATTATTCACTTGACCACCCCGACACCGTCCCTTCCCTATATTACCGCTGGTCATGAAGATGCCGACATATATTTTAATGCAGTTGCAGCTGCCATTGATGACCTGCCAGCCGCAGTTGCAAAAGAACTTATGATCAAAACCCTGATCAGAATCCCGAAGGAAACTTACCTCACGATTGATTAAGCTGCCGGTTTGTTTCTAAAGATGGCCATTCCCATGGCCGCCATGGCAAGTGCAACAAACACATTCAGATAATTCAGAAACGCCCACGGCGCATAATCAAATACTGGCACGTCCAAAACACCGCTGTAAAATGCACCACCAAGTGACCAGGGCATTAGCGGTGTGATTAATGTTGTGCTTTCTTCGATAGTTCTTGAAAGCATCCGACGTTTTAGACCCATCTCAGCGAATTTTTCATTAAAAAGCTGTGCCGTCAGCACAATTGAAATATAGGATTGCCCAGTTGCAATGCTCGCAATAATCCCGGTAAACATAGTCGCGGCTAAAAGCTGCACAACGCTTTTGATGTGTATTAAAATCCCTTCTAGCATGGATTTAACGTAACCAACTTTGGTAAGCAATCCACCAAGTGCCATTGAAAATAACGCAATGGCAAGCACACCCATCATGTTAAGAATACCACCACGGTTAAGCAGCCTATCCAAATCCACATTACCCGTATCGGCACTATAACCATTTTGTAAACTGCCAAGGATTGAAATAAATTCGTGTTGTTGCTGTATCAGGGCAATGATAATCGCAACAATTGACGCAGAAATCATCGCTGGTTCCGCCGGCACACGACGAAAGCTAAGCCCGAAAAGCACCACAAGTGGCAGGAACCCCCACAGGCTGACCAGAAAATTCGCATCAATGGCTGCCTTGAAGATCACAATCCCTTCAGTATCCAGCACCTGATCCGCATAACCCATACCAATGAAGCCAAAAAGAACAAGACAAATCACAAATGTCGGAATTGTTGTATAAAGCATTGACTTTATATGGGTATAGAGATCTGTTCCTGTCGAAATTGCCGCCATGTTGGTCGTATCGCTTACCGGTGACATTTTGTCTCCAAAACTTGCGCCGGCAATGATCATTCCTGCAATTATAGGAAGCGGTATACCCATGGCCCCACCAATTCCAATAAGAATTATCCCAATGGTTCCAACCGTCCCCACCATGGTACCGACACAAACCGACATAAAAGCGCATAATATAAGTCCGATAGGTAGGAAAAATGCCGGATAAACAAGGTCAAGTCCATAATAAACAATAGCCGCAATAGTTCCGCTTTCAAGAAAGCTGGCAATCACAATACCGATCAATATGAATATATAAACGGCCCCAAGCGCATCGGCGATACCCTTCGACATTATATCCTTTAGATCAATAAAACTGTATCCCAGATAAAGCGAATTAAGACTTACCCAGATAATGCTAAGCACTAAAAGCACCTGGATGCTGATCCTGTAAACAACAACGCCGATGACGATCATTGCAAGCATGCCGACAAAACATATAAGAGCATGCCAGAAACCGGGTATTTTATGTGTAATCACTTATATTCCCTATCGTTTTATTTGAAGACTACAAGGGAAATGTACATTGATCAATTACAAATAACTAAGCCACCTGTCCTTCAGGGATTACCAGCCTTCGAGCACATATTTACCTATGGCACGCCCTTGTTCGATAGTTGCGTGGACGGCACGGATATTTTCCGCATTTATCGGCCCCGAAACATTGCCGACCGTTGTCACCAGCTCCCCACTATCAATCATTGCCGCGGTTTCAGACAGAAGTGCATTAATTTCATCCATATCATCCGTTTGAAACATGGAACGGGTAAACATGAATTCAAATGCAAATGTTGCGCTTTTGGGCTTTAGCATATCCAGATTGCCATCTTCAAAAAAGTCCACAATGGTACAGATCTTTCCCTGTGGTTTAATAACATCTGTTATGGTTTTCCAGTATCCGGCAATATTGGTAAGACACAAAACATAATCTACCATCGGGTAACCCAGTGCGTCAAGCTGCACGGGAATATCCTCATAGTGATTGATCACATGATCTGCGCCACGGGCTTTACACCAATCCCCACTTTCCTTTCGCGATGCTGTGGCAATTATATTGAGCTTCGCCATTTTCCTTGCAAGCTGTATCGCGACCGATCCAACCCCGCCGGCACCACCAATCATCAGGATCGTTTTACCGGCATCACGCCCGCCTTTTGAAATACCAAGACGTTCAAACAATGCTTCCCATGCTGTAATGGTGGTAAGCGGAAGCGCAGCACTTTCCGCATAACCAAGGCTCGCAGGTTTTTTTGCAGCAATACGCTCATCTACAAGCTGATATTCACTGTTGGAGCCCGGCTTTGTAATACATCCGGCGTAATATACTTCGTCCCCGACTTCAAGCATGCTTACATCATCGCCTACCGCCGTCACAACGCCTGCCGCATCCCATCCAAGGATGCGAAAAGTTTCGCTAGGGTTTGGTCTTTTACGCACTTTTGTATCAACCGGGTTAACTGAGACGGCCTTTACCTGAACCAGTATATTGCGTCCGCTAACTTCCGGCATATCCACTTCCATATCCAGAAATGCTTCCGTTTCATCAACGGCAAGTGCTTTATAAGATCCAACAGCTTTCATAATTCTTCCTTCTTGATTTTAAATTGCCACATTTATAACGGGATTCTTTTCTAGAGTATCCATGTCTTTTTTGAAAATACTTTTTTAATGTTCCAATTTCTGCTTAATTGGGCGTAATAAATAATGATACGTAGGGAAATTTCGGAAAATGAAGCAAATACTTATCTCCATTCTTGTCACAATAATGGCGCATGGTACCATCCAAGCAAAGGATCAAAACCCTGAAGCAATGCCGGGACCAACTTTGGAAGACCTTGTTCTGCCCCTTAGAGAACGCGCGAGAATTGAAGACGAGCTATTAAAATACCGTCTTGATACACTGATCCCTGCCCTTATGCGCCGTGAAGGCATTGATGCATGGGTGATTATTTCCCGTGAATATAACGAAGACCCCATCTTAAAAACAATGCTTCCTGCAACATGGCTTAGTGCAAGACGCCGTACTGTTCTCATTTTTCTGGATCATGGTGAAGACAGTGATCTTGGTGTTGAACGTATGGCGGCATCCCGCTACGCCGTCGGTGATATTTTCAAAGGTAACTGGAACCCGGATGAGGAACCGGATCAGTGGAGACGGATTGCCCAAATTCTTGATGAATTTAACCCACGTTCAATCGCAATGAATTATTCCGACGACTGGGCCCATGCAGACGGACTAACATATTCAGAACAACGTGATTTCGTGCGCGCCATTCCGGACCGGTTACGAACACGAATTGTATCAGGTGAACGCCTTGCTGTTGGATGGCTGGAAACCCGCACCGACCGTGAAATGGAGATTTATGAAGATGTAATGGAAATTGCCCACGGTATTATTGAAGAAGGATTCTCTGGCAAGGTCGTTACCCCCGGTGTTACAACCCGCGAAGATCTGGTCTGGTGGTATCGCCAGCGTATCCGTGATCTTGGACTGACAACATGGTTCCATACCAGCATTTCCACCGAACGGTCCGATGCCTCAAAAAAACAGATAGCCAATAATAATCTTGATCCTGATATTCTCTATAAAGGGGATCATGTTCATATTGATTTTGGTATTGCCTATCTTGATTTCATGACCGATACGCAGCAGAACGCCTATATATTAAGGGACGGCGAAAGTGATGCGCCGGATGTTCTTAAATATGCTCTTAAACGTGGTAATGACCTACAGGATATGCTTACGGGCAATTTTATGGTCGGCCGGACAGGCAATGAAATCCTTGCCATGACCCGCGATCAGGCCATCGCCAATGATATTGGGCCCATTATTTATACACATCCAATCGGCTTACATGGTCATGCTGCGGGTACAACGATTGGTATGTGGGACAAGCAGGATGGTGTACCGGGTGATGGTGATTATCCTATGCACGCAAATACGGCTTATTCCATTGAACTTACGGCACTTGTAAAAATCCCGGACTGGAGCGACGAACCAATGCGCATGCTTCTGGAACAGGATGGTATTTTTGATGGTGAAAATTTTAGTTACATCGGCGGAAGACAGACTAATTACCACATAATTGACCCAAAACCGGGCCAACCCGATGAAAATCAGACAAGTATAAATAACTGACGATGTTAAGGCCGCTCACAAAGCTTATCATCTTGTGCTTGTTACCGGTATACGGCTGGACGCAGGATATCCGTTCAGATGATGTTGATCACTGGGTTGAAGAAGCACGCGCTGCTTTCGATGTTCCAGGCATGGCTGTCGGCATTCTTAAAAATGGTAATGTTATTCACAAAAAAGGCTATGGTGTTCGTTCACTGTTAAAACCCGGTAATGTTGATGAATATACCTATTTTGGTATAGCTTCAAACAGTAAGGGGTTTACCTCAACAGCACTTGCAATTCTTGTTGATGAAGGAAAAATTGTCTGGGACGATCCCGTAATTAAATATCTGCCAGATTTTAAAATGTGGGATCCGTATATTACCGATCATTTCACCATACGCGATCTGTTATCACATGCTACCGGGCTTCCGCTGGGTGCCGGTGATTTAATGTGGTGGCCGGATGCCAATTATTCCCCGGAAGAGGTTATTAAAAATATGCGTTATCTGAAACCCAATCGCGGTTTCAGGACAACATATGAATATAATAATATGCCCTTTATCGTTGCCGGTCAGATCATCCCTGCGGTTACGGGTTTATCTTATCAAGACTTTCTCCAGAAAAGGATTTTTGATCCGCTTGGGATGGACCGCTGCACGGCAAATACACCTATCATAGCCGATGATCAAAATAATGCGGCACCACATGCAGACCTGGGTCATGGTGCTGAACAGGTTAAAAGATACCTGATTTTGGATGAAGTGGTCGGGTCCATGGCCGCGGCGGGTATTCAGTGCTCTGTAGATGATCTACTGATATGGGTGAATATGCATATTGATAACGGCACACCCTTAATGAGTAAGGAAATTCATGACACGCTCTGGCAAATTAACACCCCTCTTCCGGTGAATGATAATTTCCGTGAAATGGGTGTAAATTTCCGTGGCTATGGGCTTGGTTACAATGTGAGTGATTATTATGGGCATCGCATAATTTCCCATGGCGGTGCCTTGATTGGTATGTATAGCCATCTTAGCATGATCCCTGAACTTGACCTTGCAATTGTCATTACGACCAATCAGCAATCCGCGCCGGCATATAATTTCATCAAAAACAAAATTGTTGATTATTATCTGGGTATTGAAAATACCGTTTCAGCAGAAGACGTGGCGGCGCGTGGACGGGCAGCACGACAAGCCGAAGCAGATCGGCTAACGGCACTTAAAGGTAATGGCAAACCACCTCTATTTCTTGAACAGTATACCGGCCCTTACGAAGACCCGTGGTGGAAGGAAGTTGACATTTCACTTGAAGACGATAACAGGCTTTATTTTAAGTCACGACGCTCGCCCTCTCTAAAAGGTTTTATGGAACATTTTGAAGAAAACACCTTCATTGTAAGGTGGGATGACCGCACGCACGAGGCAGATGCTTTTGTTTATTTTTCACTGAATGCAAAAAGCGAAATCACAGGTTTTACCATGAAGGCTATATCAAACCTTACCGATTTCAGTTATGATTTCCATCATGTCAATATGACAAAAAAATAAGGGAACACTTTGAAACAAAAAACAAAGCGGCTGCTTTATCTTACATTTGGCTGGACCATGTTTACACTTGGTTTTGTCGGTACGTTTCTCCCGGTTCTTCCAACTACGCCATTTATGATCCTTGCGCTATGGAGATTTTCCAATGGTTCTGAAACAATTCATGATTGGCTTTATAATCACCCCCGTTTTGGTCCGGCCCTGCAGGATTGGGATCAATATAGAATGATCCCCGTAAAGGCAAAAATTACGGCTGTCACCATGATGACAATAAGCGCTACTTATTTAATTTTCTTTTCAGATATTTCAAATTTTGCAATTATTCTGGCAATCGTTTTAATGGCATATGGTGCCATTTATGTATTAACCAAACCTAGTCGATATGTTGAACCTCAAGTACCGCAGGAGCCGCAGCAGGAAAAAGAACCCAAACCCGCTACTCCGCCCGAAGCTCCATGAAATAATCCGCACGGGCATACGGCGTATTTTCAGGTGGTGGCACTTCCTTGAAGCCATATTTTTTATATAATGTTATTGCTGGAACCAAACTTGAATTGGTTTCAAGGAATAGTACTTTTCCTCCCCTTGCCTTAAATCGTTCTAGAACTTTTTCGACTAGAAGATTTCCAATGCCATGGCCACGTGCTTCCTCAAGTACACCCATTTTACTTAATTCAAACCGTGTTGGTGTAAATTTTTTAAGGGCAATGGCCCCTACTGGTTCCCCATCAAGCAGCGCAAAATATATTTCCCCACCTTTATCAAGCACATATTTTTCAGGATCATTTAAATTTATGATGTCTTCCTGTTCCATTTCGAACAGGGTTTCTATCCATTTTTGATTTATGATACGCCAATATTCGCGGTATTTCACGTCGTAAGGAATAACTTCAATTTTTCCAACAGCCTTACTGTTTTTCTGGTCATAATATCGTTGTGTGAATGACTTATTTTCTAGCGCCGCTTCATAATCGGCAAATGCGTCCAATATATTGGTATTGCATTCATCCAGCGCTGTACTCATCGCATCCCTCGCCATTTCCCACATGGGGGTAAGTTTTTCAATAAGTGCATTTCCGGCATCCGTAAATGCGACTATTTTACTACGCGCATCTTCACCCTTTTCTAAAAAAAGAATATCTTTAGCAACCAGCTTCTTTACTGTTTGGCTGATAGCCGAATGGGATAATCCTGAAAGCTTCTTAATATCAGCGATGGTCAGTGGGCCGCGATTTAACACGCAGTAGACGATGGGAAATTCGCGGGCACTCATATCCACATTTTCCGCTTTATAAATGTTATCAATTTCCGATGACAGGCGTTCAAAATTACGTCTACAACGGGTTCCTATGCCAATTTCAAGAAACAATTCATCGCTCACAATACATCACCATTTATATTAATGTTAATATAAATAATTATATATCGGAATAAATATGAATTTCAAGCGTTAGTTAACTGCTGGGCTTCCAGCCCTCAATCAATTCATCAAGCAACACAACATCCGGTGCTATACCATTGGCACGAAACCAGCTGTCAATTGCATAAGATACAACGCTTTCTCGGTCAATCAGTGTTGCGGTGTTATGTAGGAGCATCAGATCAAACCTGTTTCCTCTTAAGGCAATTGAGCCAACATCATGAAATCTCACATGCCCGGCTTTATCCAGCATCTGTAAATAGGTTGTTGTATTTATACTTTCGTCAATACAGTCAAGCTGCCCTTTCGGTGCGAAGGTAAAAAGCCATGATTTAGCGATATCATCGCTGGTACCGGTTTTAGGGCCTATAAACTTTTCCATCAGCCCGATTGCCATCGGAAGCCTCTCCCGTTCTTCCATAGCAGTAGCAGGTGGAATGTCGAAAATTGCTTCGATCTGTGCCCATTCATTGAGGTCAAAAGAAACCTGCTGTACAACCTGGCATCCATAGGAAGAACAGTGGCTGAACATGTTTATTTCCGGTTCTGGGGCCCCTACTTCGGCTTTAACCTTTTCCGCGGTCGTATAAGCACATCCGCTGGTCATGAGAATGCGTATGACCAGCAGAATTATGTATTTGGACTTGTGAAGAACTTGATGTGTCGCTTGAACTATCATCGCCATCGAAACATCCGGCAGCCCAACATGCACCTGCAGCTACGACAACAAGAGCCAAGCCCCATAACATACCATTGCCATTACCGTTTCCGTTGCCAAAAATATTGTTACGCTGACTTTCATCAAGAATGTCATAACTTGCCAGGCTCAGGCTTTTTACGCCCGATAACGCAAAAATAGAGAACAAAAGCGGGGATCCTTTTCCTCAAAAGGACAACGGCTCAATATAACAAGAAATGTAATTAATTACAACTAGCCAAAATTTTGGCAGATTAATTGTGATTATCCTTTGCAACTTGCTGCGAACCAATTATACAGGCGTAGATTTAATTTACCGAAAGTATATTCACTTGGCATATGTTGAGGTCATTGCAGGATTAATATCGCTTGTAGTCGCCGGGGATGTTCTGATCCGTGGTGCTGTTTCTGTCTCAGCAAATTTCGGTCTTAGCAAACTTGTCATTGGTCTTACGGTAATTGCCTTTGGGACGTCTGCACCAGAACTTGTTGTTGGTATTGACGCCGGACTTTCAGGTTTTCCGACACTTGCACTTGGAAATGTGGTCGGTAGTAATATTGCCAATATCCTTCTGGTAATTGGCTTTCCCGCGATCTTCTATCCTTTCACTAGCAACAGCAGTGAAGTTAAACGTAACTATTATATAATGTTGGGTGGGACAGTATTATTTATGATTTTATGTACAACCGGACCGTTCACTCATTTCCATGCCACGTTACTCGTAATATTGCTTGTGGCGTTTGTTACAAACTCATATCGGGTAAGCAGGCTTGGTAGAGAAGCACTCGAAGCTGACGCAACACTTGCCGAGAAAGCATATGAAGATCTTGATGAACTTCCAGAAGAACCGTTAACAACACCACGGGCAACGCTTTGTATCATTGCCGGACTTGCCGGGCTGGTGTTTGGCGCGGATATTCTGGTTTCAGGGGCTGTTGATATCGCACGGGAATTTAATGTATCGGAAGCTATCATCGGCCTGACCATAATTGCAGTTGGTACCAGTCTGCCTGAACTTGTAACCTCATTCATGGCCGCCCGCCACGGCCATGGTGATGTGGCATTAGGCAATGTTATCGGAAGCAACATTTTTAATTTATATGCGATTATGGGTGGAACAGCCTTTGTCGCCAATGTACCGATACCTGAAAGCTTTCTACACATTGATCTTTGGGTAATGGCCGTTTCATCCGCGGCACTCATCCCATTCATACAATGGAAAATACGCTTTACCCGTGTAATAGGTCTGGCATTCTGCGGTAGCTATATAGTATACCTTTGGATACTCGGTACGTTTATTTAGGAAATTGATTGGCATGGTTAAAAATATTCATAAGAGCAATATAACGCCGCTTAAATATGCTGACGCCACAAAAGGAATACGTCATGTGTTTGTCCGCGATTTAATGCTTGATGGTTCTATCGGTATATATCCTCATGAAAAGAGGAATTTACAAAAAATACGTATCAATATTGACCTTGCCGTTAAAGAAGACCAAACGCCGCTTAATGACGATTATAAGAATGTTGTCTGCTATGAAACTGTAGCCAACGGCATTAAAAATATCGTCAATTCTGGTCATATTGAATTAGTGGAAACATTGGCTGAAAAAATAGCAGATTTGAATATGATTGATAGCCGGATTGTATCAGTGCGGGTTCGCGTTGAAAAGCTTGAAGCCATAAACAATACCACCAGCGTTGGTGTTGAAATCGAACGCGTGCGAAGTTTATAAATAATTTTATGTGTAAATTGTTTCACGATTATTACAACAATGTTAAATCATTGAAATTCCAGCATATTATTTTTGTTGAAAAATGTTTCACGAAATAAGTTGTCAACAGCATCTTTTTCTACTTCTCAACAATACAATGACATTTCAAAATATTTAAATTTAAATTAAAAATGTTTATTGACATAAAAAATATTATTTATTTTCAATGTATTAACTTAATTGCCTAAAAAATAGGCAATTTGCTCTAAACTCTAGAGTTCCGCCATCTTTACATTTTTATAAAAAGTTATTCACCAGTTTATCCACAGCTTTCGTGGATAAGTTTTTTGCGAATCTGGCGCAGTTCCATTACCCCTTGAATCCGTTGGGTATTTATATTCGGGCAACAATAAACTCGCAAAATAGTTACAGTTGAAACACAATTTTCCTCATAGACTTTATCAGTCACATAAGCTTAAATACAAAACATGATTGAAGGCGTCGAAGTAATAAAATCTTACCTAAAAAACCTGGGGTCTGACCCCGGTGTTTACCGTATGCTGGATGCCAATGAAAAGGTTCTTTATGTCGGAAAGGCAAAGAACCTTACAAATCGTGTTAAAAGCTATACTAATTTAAAGGGGGTCTCACATCGAATTGCAAAAATGATCTCCCTCACCCGGTCGATGGAATTTGTAACGACCCATACAGAAGTTGAGGCATTATTGCTCGAAGCCAACTTCATTAAAAGATATAAACCGCATTATAATATCCTGCTTCGGGATGATAAATCTTTTCCCTATATTCTGATTGATACCAGCCATAAAAGCCCGCAGGTTTTAAAACATCGGGGCGCTAAAAAACGTCAGGGGTATTATTTTGGACCCTTCGCATCGGCAAGTGCTGTAAATACGTCATTGAATATACTTCAAAAGGCTTTTTCCCTTAGAACGTGTACTGATAGTATCTTTAATAGCAGAACCCGACCATGTCTCCTCTATCAGATAAAACGCTGTTCGGCACCCTGCGTAGGTAAAATTTCTGATAAGGATTATGATCTGTTGGTGGAAGAAGCACATGATTTTCTATCCGGAAAAAGTGATGCGATTAAAGGACGTTTCACAAAGAAAATGGAAGAAGCCAGTATTGGTCAGAATTATGAACTCGCGGCCGTCTATCGTGACCGTTTAAAAGCCCTCGCCGTGGTGCAAAGCAGACAGGATGCGACAAACGGGCGAATGGATGAAGCAGATGTAATCGCAGCCTATAAGGACGGCGGGCAAACATGTGTGCAGGTTTTCTTCTACCGTAATGGTCAAAACTGGGGTAATAAAGCTTACTTTCCGCGCCATGATAAAGATCAGCATGTGGATGAAGTGCTCCCCGCCTTCATCTCCCAATTTTATGATAATAAGCCGCCACCACGGAAAATTTTAATCAACAGTACGATTAAACAGAAAACTTTATTGGAAGAGGCCCTTTCCCTAAAGGCAGAACGAAAAGTTAAAATTACTATGCCACAACGCGGCAATAACCTGCTGCTGGTGGAAATGGTTGAAAAAAATGCCCGTGAAGCCCTTGAAAGAAAAGTCGCCGAAACATCATCCCAGGCGAAACTGTTGGAAGGCGTCGCGGAACTTTTTGATCTTGATGCTCCGCCTTGCCGCATAGAAGTTTATGATAACAGCCATATTTCCGGCACAAGCGCCCTTGGTGCGATGATTGTATCCGGGCCGGAAGGTTTTGAAAAAGGATCATACCGCAAGTTTAATATAAAATCGACGGACTTGGCACCTGGGGATGATTTCGGAATGATGCGTGAAGTAATGATGCGCCGTTTTAAACGCCAGCTTAAGGAAGACCCTGATCGTTCCGCCCCGACCTGGCCCGATTTGATGCTGATTGATGGTGGCAAAGGACAGTTAAGCGCTGTGATGGAAGTACTTGAAGAATTAAGTCTGACGGATATCCCGGTTGTATCCATTGCGAAGGGACCAGATCGAAACGCGGGGCGAGAAGATTTTTATATGCAGGGCAAGGCCCCATTCAAACTTCCGCCAAATGATCCGGTTTTATATTTCCTTCAACGTTTAAGAGACGAATCCCATCGCTTTGTAATAGGATCACACCGCAATCGTCGGTCGAAAAAATTGCACAAATCACTGCTTGATGATTTGCCAAACGTCGGTGCAGCACGTAAAAAAGCCCTCCTCCTGCATTTTGGGTCGGCTAAAGCCGTCTCCGGCGCGGCGATAACCGATCTTGAAAAAGTAAATGGTATCAGTCGCGGTCTGGCTACAAAAATATATGATTATTTTCATCCATAGAAAGGCTTATCTGGTTTATTTAATTCCAATCACATATTATACATAAATCAGACTCGAACCGGGAACTTAAACAAGTGAATAATTTGGCCAACATATTGACCTTTTCAAGGATTGTCATGATTCCGCTTATGGTCGCATCCTTTTATCTGAAGGGCGATTTAAGCAATTGGGTAAGCTTTGCGATCTTTACGGCTGCCGGTATAACGGATTTTTTTGATGGATATGTGGCGCGAAAATTTAATCAGATATCCAGGCTTGGGGCGTTTATGGACCCAATCGCTGATAAACTTCTGATCGCGACGGCACTTACCATGATGGTGGCATTCGGTCGTATTGAGGGGTATTCCGTTATCGCCGCAATCGTTATTCTATGCCGTGAATTCGTGGTGTCGGGTCTTCGTGAATTTCTTGCCGATTTGAAAGTAAGTATTCCCGTAACATATCTGGCCAAATGGAAAACAACCATTCAGATTTTTGCCATGGGCTTTTTATTGGTGGGTAACGCAGCGCCGGACTGGATACCGGCTGTAACCATTGGTGATTATTGCCTTTGGGTTGCGGCTATTCTGACACTTTATACCGGATATGATTATCTTAAATCCGGCCTTAAGCATATGTGATAATCATGAATATACTTTATTTTGCACGGATACGTGAACATATCGGCAAATCATCTGAGGAAGTCATCCTTCCGGATCAGGTAACAACAGTGGCCGATGTCATAGAATATCTTGAAAGCCTTGGGAATAACTATCAAAACGCCTTTGCCGAACCTGATCTGCTTCGTGCAGCAGTCAATGACGAATATGTACCCCTGGATTATAACGTTTCCAATGCTGATGAACTTGCCCTGTTTCCGCCAATGACGGGTGGATGATATGTATATTTCGGTCCAGCACGAAGATTTTGATATATCCGCCGAAATTGACCGGCTAAAAAATGGGCGTATTGACCTTGGCGCTATTGCAACATTCACCGGTTTAGTGCGTGATATTCACGGCGAAAAAAATATCAAAAAAATGACCCTGGAACATTTCCCCGCCATGGCTGAAAAGGAGCTTGCCAAAATTGGAAAAAAGGCAAATGACAGGTGGCCGCTACAGGGACTTACTATTATTCACCGCTTCGGCGAACTTTACCCCGGTGATCAGATTGTATTGGTGATCACAACATCACATCATAGGGAAGCCGCGTTCAATGCGGCGCAGTTCATCATGGACTGGTTAAAAACCGATGCCCCCTTCTGGAAGAAGGAAGAAACCGAAGCTGGCACCCACTGGGTGGATGCAAAAACCGATGATGATAAGAAAAAAGATCGGTGGGGATGATTATTAGTGTACCTGGTTTTTGTCTAAAGGCCAAAAACCCGCAACAAAATTTGAAAACACTTTATCAGATGAACTTAAGTATGAACAAGATATCTCCTCGTTTGCGGGTTCAACGAAAGGATATTCTCCACGTCTCAATGATAAATGTCAAATCAACAGTGTAAAGCTGTTCAAACCTGCCGACCGTTTATAAGATCATCATAGTCGCGGACCATGTTCATACACACTTCACCAACTTCGAACGTATATTCACCGATCTGGCTTAATGGTGTGATTTCAGCGGCGGTACCTGTTATGAAGGCCTGTTCAAAACCTTCAAGCTCTTCGGGCATAATTGCCCGTTCTTTTACTTCTATACCACGCTTGCCCGCAAGCTCGATCGCGGTCTGCCGGGTAATGCCATCAAGGAAGCAGTCCGGCTTCGGTGTATGAAGAACGCCATCCTTATAAAAAAATACATTTGCACCGGTTGCTTCGGCGATCTGTCCCCTGTAATCAAGCATGATCGCATCATCATACCCGTTTTCAGTTGCCGCATCCTTACACATTGATGCAATCATATAAAGCCCTGCTGCTTTCGATGCCGTTGGTGCCGTATCCGGTGCCGGTCTTTTCCATTTTGCAAATTCAAGACGCAGCCCTTTTTTCTTTGCTTCTTCACTAAAATAAGAAGGCCATTTCCAAGCCGCTATCGCAACATGAACTTTGGTGCCCTTTGTCGCAACACCCATCATTTCTGACCCGCGCCATGCTACCGGGCGAACATATGCATCCACAAGATCATTTGCAGCTACAACTTCATCGGCTGCTTCATCAAGCTCTTCTGCTGTATAGGGAATTTCCATACCAAGAATTTTGGCAGATTTAATAAGCCGTTCACTATGATCATGAAGCTTGAATATTTTTCCGCCATATGCGCGTTGCCCCTCAAACACACAGGAACCATAATGGAGCGCATGGGTAAGCACATGGAACTTGGCATCACGCCACTGCATAAGTTCACCATTATACCAAATGACGCCGTCGCGATCATCGAATGGAAGTATGGACATTTCTTTATTCCCTAAAATAATTTTCTACTTGATATTTGTATCACTCACTTTAAAATATGTCAACATGGCTGACATAAATCTTAAAGAAATAAAATTTGATGAATTAGACAAAGAAGAACTTTTTCTAAAAAGTGCTGAACTTCTCTATTTCGCTTATCGGGATTTTATCGCCTGGCCGGATTCAGAATTGCAGAAATACGGTTTCGGGCGTGCGCATCACCGGGTTCTTTTCTTTGTCGGACAAAACCCCGGCATGACCGTTGCAGAACTGCTTAATATCCTGAATATCACCAAACAAAGTCTTTCAAGGGTACTAAGCACCCTGATCAATAAGGGATATATTATTCAGGAAATTGGACCGGAAGATCGCAGACAACGCCTGTTAAACCTGACCGATAAGGGAAAATCACTGCTTTTTGATGTATCAGAGCATCAAAAGGAACAAATATTAAAAGCCTTTCAGGAAGCGGGACTTGAAAATGTTGAAGGGTTCTGGAATGTATTGATGTCATTAATCAAGCTGGAAAATCGTAATGAAATATTAGATTTAATATTTAAAAATTAATAGTTATAAAACTTTATTAATTTATCACTTTAATTAAACATATTGCCCGGCAGCATACCCTGAGGCCCACGCCCACTGAAAATTAAATCCGCCCAAGTGACCCGTCACATCAACCACCTCACCGATAAAATAAAGTCCGGGAATTTTCACACATTCCATTGTTTTAGAGGATAGCTCAGCAGTACTTACCCCGCCCCTTGTAACTTCCGCAGTTTTAAAACCTTCTGTACCATTGGGTTTTATTCGCCAGTTGGTGATTACATCAGCAAGTTTTTGAAGCTTACTATGTGAAAGATCCGCAAGTGTCCCCGATATGCCAGAGTATTCGCAAATATATGATGCCAGCCGTTTGGGAAGTATTTCAGAAAGCGCCGTTTGAATTTCCGCTTTAGGGATTTGCTGTTTTCGTACTTTCAATGCTTCAAACACATTAATATCAGACGCCATATTAATGATAACATCCATGCCACTAAGCCAATAGGATGAAATCTGCAGGATAGCGGGGCCACTTAATCCCCTGTGGGTAAAAAGAAGTGCTTCCCGAAAGCTGGCTTTACCACAGGAAACCTCAACATCAAGCGACACTCCTGAAAGGGTACGAAAATCGAATATGAAATCCTCCCCAAATGTCAGCGGAACAAGGGCCGGAACCGGATCAACCACTTTTAATTTAAAATACCTTGCAACATCATATCCCCATCCGGTCGCACCCATTTTGGGGATTGAAGGGCCGCCGGATGCAATCACCAATGACTTACCGGATTTAACATCACTGTCTAAAACAACATCAAATTTTTCGTCTTTTTTATCAATGGCCCTTACAACCGTATCAGTTATTATCTCCACCCCGACATCTTCACATTCCCGTATCAGCATTTGAATAATTTCATGTGAACTTTCATCGCAAAAAAGCTGACCAAGCGTTTTTTCGTGATATTTAATGTTATGTTTTTCCACCATTTGAATAAAATCATGCGGCTGAAATCTTTTTAAGGCCGATTTATGAAAATGCGGATTTTCGGAAATAAAATCAGAATGGGTTGTATGTATATTGGTGAAGTTACAGCGGCCACCACCTGAAATTCTTATCTTCTGTGCGACTGCCTTGTTTTTTTCGATGATTAGAACCCGGCGCCCCCTTTTCCCGGCTTCAATGGCGCACATAAGCCCTGCCGCACCTCCACCGACAATAATCACATCATAATCAGTCATGACACAGTCAGTCCGCAAGCTCTTTTGATCTGTTCCTGGCTTCCTGCATTGCGCGTCTGATAACCTTTGCTATGCCCTGATCAGACATAAGTACATCTAGTGCCGCTGCTGTCGTTCCCCCCGGACTGGTTACATTCTCCCGGAGCTTTGCTGCAGTTTCATTAGAAGCTTCAAGCAATGCCCCGGCGCCGCTAACTGTTTGATCCGCAAGCTTTCTGGACAGTTCAGGGGATAATCCCAATGATTCCCCAGCGGCTGCCATAACTTCCGCCAAATAAAAAACATACGCAGGCCCGCTCCCGCTTAATGCTGTAACCGTATCCATAAGATTTTCATCACTCACCCATTCAACAGAACTGACCGTTTTAAGAAGTGCTGATGAAATCTTTTTCTGATCATCATTCACCGGACCGTTGGCAATACACACCGTCACCCCTTTGCCAATTGCGGCTGGTGTATTTGGCATCGCCCGGATTATGGCCTGCTTCTTTCCAAAGAAATCTTCAAAATAGGTAATATTTTTACCGGCGGCTATCGAAAGAATTACTGCATCTGCTATTTTAAGTTCCTTAAGGCTGGAAAGCGCCTCACTCATCATCTGGGGCTTTACAGCCAATATAACTATTGATGGTTTTAATCTTTTGGGAACCTCACTAATATCTTTGTGAAGCTGCTTTTTTTCTATCGTTGGAAAATTTTCCTTAATAGAATCCTGATAAGGATCAACAATATGAACAGCTTCGGCATCAAGACCCTGATCAAGCCAGCCAGCCAGCATCGCACTACCCATTTTCCCACAACCGACCAATAAAATCGGGTTTTTTGATGTTACGCTGGCAAATTTAGGCATTCATATTCCTCAAGCATTCCCAACAGTTTCAAGTAAGGCTGCTTCGATAGCTTCTTCAGCGGTTTTTCCTGCCCAAATCACAAACTGAAAAACAGGATAGTAGCGATCAAGCTCTTCTATAACCCTTTTAGTTACAAAGTCACAGGATGCAATGATATCTGTACCATTTTCAGGAATAACAATGGAATGGCTGAAAAGAACTGTGTTATCATTATCCCAGACACCAAAATGCCCTAAATCAATACGGTCATTAATCTTGACGATAAGCTCAATAATTTCCGTCCGTTTTTTATCAAGTACTTTCAAATCTAGCTGCGCCACTGTCTGCAGGATATTCTGGTCTGCCAGCCAGATATAACGCAGATGGAAATCACACCATTGGCCGCTAATACCGACAACAATTTCATCATTTTCGATGCGTTCATATGGCCATTCATTTTCGCTGACCAGTAGCTCAAGACTATCCAGTGGATTTGCCTGATCTTCACTCAGCTCTGAAACTGATAACATTTTATTTCTTCTTTTTTGTAAGTTTTGCTATTTCTTTTTCAAGTATTTCCAGCCTGGCAGCCAGTTGAGCATTTTCTTCGCGGGCGGTAATTGCCATTTCTTTTACGACTTCAAATTCTTCACGACTGACCAAATCCATATCCATCAGTGCGCTTTCAATGCGGGATTTAACCTGTTCCTCAATTTCGGTTTTAACGCCATGAATAGCACCGGCAGCGCTTTGTCCAATTCTGGCCAGATCGCTGAGTATTTTATTGTCAGATTGCAAGGTAAAATCCTATCTATTTTTAAGGCTCAGTTAATAGCAGAATATTAACATTAATTGCGCGCACTATGAACAAACAATTAGCGGTTGCCAAGCAACTTTAAATATGGGACAAGTTTCTAAGCTGTGAGACTCCTTTCTAAAGCTTTGTTTCGCTTGATTTTCATTGGTTAATGGTACGACTTTATGACCGAATTTTTATTATCCGCTGCTCTTAATTATCCTGACATTGATCCTGTTTTATTTGAACTTGGCCCCATTGTGATTCGCTGGTATTCACTTGCCTATATTGGCGGACTAATATTTGCCTGGGTTTATATGAGCAGACTTATACGGATCCAACCGGCTCCCTGTACGCAGGAACATGTAAGCGATTATATCTTCTGGGCCATGATGGGAATTATTTTAGGCGGACGACTTGGCTATGTTCTCTTTTACAATTTCGGATATTACATCAATAATCTGGGAGATGTGCTGGCTGTATGGGATGGTGGCATGTCATTTCATGGCGGTTTTATTGGTGTCTGTCTTGCTACGTGGTGGTTTGCCACTAAAAGCAAAATACCGCTCTTTCGTTTTGCTGATATTATTGCCTGTGCCAGCCCTATCGGGCTTATGCTTGGCAGATTTGCAAATTTCATCAACGGTGAACTTTACGGTCGCCCTACAGACGCATGTATAGGAATGGTTTTTCCAAGAGGTGGGCCACTTCCTAGACACCCAAGCCAGCTTTATGAAGCCATGTTGGAAGGATTACTGTTATTTCTCATTCTCTATGTTGCCTATAATTTCACGAGTGCACGTAAAAAACCGGGACTTATCACCGGGATGTTTATTATCGGGTATGCAATTGCACGTACGATTATTGAACAGTTCCGTGAGCCGGACAATCATATCGGGTTTTTATTTGGTACAGATTTTATCACCATGGGCTCATTATTAAGCACGCCCATGATAATGTTTGGGCTTTATCTCATCTTCCGTCCCAAAAAGTCCGCAATTTAGGGAAAAGTAATGACGGATCTTAATGATCATCTGATAAAGCTCATAAAGCTTCATGGCCCGATTACGGTCAGCAATTATATGACCGAAGCACTAACCAATCCTAAATACGGATATTACGTAAACCAAAACCCATTTGGAAAACAGGGAGATTTTGTCACCGCACCGGAAGTAAGCCAAATGTTCGGCGAAATGATCGGGCTCTGGTTTGCGGACCTTTGGATAAAAATAGGCAGGCCGGGTAAGGTTCACCTGATTGAGCTTGGCCCCGGAAACGGCACGTTAATGGTTGATATATTGCGTGTACTTGAAATTGTACCGGATTTTATAAAAGCAATTGAACTACATTTTGTTGAAGCAGCACCACAGCTTATCGACATACAAAAGGAAAAGTTTAAAGAATTTAACGGAAATAAAACCTGGCACGAAACAGTCAAACCAGCACTTTTAAAAGCATCTAACGAAGATGAAATAACATTTATTATCGCGAATGAATTTCTTGATGCGCTTCCAATTCGCCAATTTCAAAAAGGTGATTTGGGATGGCACGAACGTATGGTTACAGTTGGCACGGATGGAAAATGCCTGACCAATATGCTTTCTCCCTTCCCGGTCCTGGACACAAAACTACCGGAACATTTAATAGACGCCGAACAGCACAGTATTATCGAAATATCACCGATAGCAGAATATTTGATCGCACAGATAGCGGATCATTTTAAATCCCATAATGGCGCTGCTCTTTTTATTGATTATGGCTATAATGAAAATCAAACAGGGGAAACCCTGCAAGCCGTTGAAAAACATAAATATACTGATATTTTTGCGCGTCCCGGTTACGCTGATATATCAGCACACGTGAATTTTAAGAAACTGATCGATATAGCAAGAAATAAAGGGATTAAATCACTCGGCCCGGAAAATCAGGGTAAATTCCTCAACAATATGGGAATAGAAGAACGTGTAAGGATGCTATGTGAGTATGCGTCATTAGAACAAAAAAAAGACATATTGGAAGGGTTAAATCGCCTCATAGCGCCTGATGAAATGGGAACATTATTTAAGGTAATGGGGCTAATTTCCAGAACAGATGTTGATGTAGCAGGATTTTAACATGGCAAGTTATCATGAAAGCGAAAAACTAAATAAAATACCTACTATAAAGCACGGTTTCTTCAAACGGTCAGGTGGTGTTTCATCCGGCATTTATGCCAAATTAAATTGCAGAACTACATCAAATGATGATCTTTTTAATGTCAAAAAAAATCGCGACATTGCACTAAAATCGCTCAGTCATAATGCGGAAATGGCAAATATAAAGCAGATACACAGTGCCAGGGTCCATATTTACGATGGAAAAAGGACGGCACCTGAAGCAGATGGTATTGTCACAGATCAGAAAAATGTTGCCTTATCTATTTCCACTGCGGACTGTGCCCCTATTTTGCTTTCTGATCCGGTCGCGGGTGTTATTGCTGCTGCTCATGCCGGCTGGAAAGGTGCATATGGCGGCATAATCGAAAATACAGTAGCCGCCATGTGTGAATTGGGTGCCACCACTGAGAACATTACAGCGGCCGTAGGTCCATGTATCGCCCAAAAATCTTATGAAGTGGGCCCGGAACTATATGATGCAATTGCAAACAGAAATTATTTTACCATGAGCAAAAATGTAGGACGTTATATGTTTGATCTGGAAAACTATGTTTCGGACAAACTTTGGCAATCAAAAATCACAAATATTGATTTGCTCCAGTTGGATACTTACAACGAAACAAACAATTTTTTCAGCTATAGAAGAACAACACACTTGGGCGAAAAAGATTACGGCTGTCAAATATCAATCATTATTCAACAATAATATCAAAAAAATCATATTCGGGGTCGCTTTTTGAAAAAAAATATGTATAAAAGCAATTAGCTTTTTTAGGTGATAAAAAGGGAACAATATTTTTATGAAAATTATTTCGGGCAACAGTAATATACCACTCGCCGAATCCATAGCCACTCACCTTGGAATGGAACTCACCAAATCAAACATCAAGCGTTTTTCCGATCAGGAAATATTCGTTGAAATTAAGGAAAATGTGCGCGGAGAAGACGTTTACGTCATCCAACCCACATCGAACCCTACCAACGACAGTGTAATGGAACTCCTGATTGTTATTGACGCATTAAAGCGCGCATCTGCAAAACGCATTGTTGCAGTTATCCCTTACTACGGATATGCAAGACAGGACCGTAAACCCGGCCCAAGAACACCAATCAGCGCAAAACTTGTTGCAAATTTGATTACGAGTGCGGGCGCTAATAAAGTGCTTACGATGGATCTCCATGCAGGGCAAATTCAGGGTTTCTTTGATATCCCGACTGATAACCTTTTTGCATCACCGGTTCTTGTTGAGGACATTTTGAAACGTTACGCCGACCGCGAAAAATTGATGGTGGTTTCTCCTGATGTTGGCGGTGTGGTTCGTGCCCGCGCATATGCCAGCAAAATGGGCGTGCCGCTAGCCATTATTGATAAACGGCGCGAAAAAGCCGGGGTTTCAGAAGTGATGAATATCATCGGTGAAGTAGAAGGTTACCACTGCGTTTTCGTTGATGATATCGTCGATAGCGCCGGAACATTGTGTAATGCTGCGGGTGCACTTGTCATGCAGGGCGGTGCAAAATCCGTAAGTGCTTATGTTTCCCACGGTGTTTTTTCCGGTCCTGCAATAGAGCGAATAGAAAATTCCGCACTTGAACATGTGGTCACAACAAATTCAATTCAGGCGACCCCAGCTGTAGAAGCATGTGAAAAAATTATTCAAATCAGTATTGCACCACTTTTTGCCAAAGCGATCCGCCGAATACATGAAGAAAGTTCCGTTTCGGTTCTTTTCGAATAAAAAAGAAAAAAACCGTTGTAATTTATCATGATTCCCTTTAAAAGCTGCGCTCATGAGGGTCTGTTTCATTTTAGACACAGACCCTTTGATATTGGCACCCCTGGAGGCCAATATTATTTATTAAATTTTGGAGAAATATAATGGCTACTAGTAAAGTTATTAAAGCTAAAATGCGCACTAAAGCGGGTAAGGGGTCCTCTCGTGCAATACGTAGAGAAGGCAGACTGCCAGCAGTTGTTTACGGCGCAAAACAAGATGTTCAACCAATCACTGTTGACCGGGTTGAAATTCAAAAACTTCTGAACACAGGTGCTTTCTTAAGTACAACATATGACATTGTCGTCGATGGTGGAAAAAAACAATTGGTTCTTCCACGTGACGTTCAGTTTCATCCTGTTTCCGATTGGCCACTTCATGTTGATTTTCTTCGTCTGGCAGAAGATGAAGTTATCGCAATCATGGTTCCAGTCCATGTTATTAACGAAGATGATTGCCCTGGTATCCGCCATGGTGGCATGGTAAATATCGTTCGCCATGAAATAGAGCTGGCCTGTCCAGCCACAGCTATTCCGGAAAGAATTGACATTGATCTTACCGGACTTGATATTGGTGACAGCGTTCATATTTCGCACATCACTCTTCCTGAAGGTGTCACATCTGTTATTGATGATCGTGACTTTACTATAGCGACCATCGCTGCGCCAAGCGGTCTTAAGTCTGATGAAGATGAAGACGGAGATATGGATGAGGAAGATGATAACGAAGAGCATAGTGTAGAAGTTGAAGCAACTTCTCAAAAATCTGAGGAATAAATTCCTCTCATCACAAGAGGATGGTGCCATGTTGTTATTTGTTGGCTTGGGGAATCCCGGCACAAAACATGAAAACAACCGGCATAATATTGGCTTTATGGCGGTGGATGAGATCATTCTCCGCCATAATTTTTCAGAACCTAAAATTAAATATCAGGGGGCTCTCTATGAAGGCCAGCTCGGAAATGAGAAAGTACTTGTATTAAAGCCCCTCACCTTCATGAACCTCTCCGGAAAATCGGTTGCTCAAGTAGCAAATTTTTACAAAATCCCTTCTGAAAATATTTTTGTCTTTTATGATGAGCTTGATGTTGAACCGGGAAAAGTAAAATTTAAAACCGGTGGTGGCAATGCCGGTCATAATGGACTTCGTTCCCTTGATCAGTATATCAACAAAAATTACCATCGCATTCGTATTGGTATTGGTCATCCCGGCGATAAAAGTCTTGTACATGGTCATGTGCTTGGTGATTTTAGTACGAATGAAGAAAAGTGGCTTGAACCACTTCTGGATGCAATTGGGCGCGCATCAGTAAAACTAACCAGCGGTGACGGTATAGATTTTATGAATGAAATTGGCCTGATTTTGAAGCCGAATAAAAACAAAAAGGATAATGAATAATGGGATTTAAGTGTGGTATTATTGGTCTTCCCAATGTTGGAAAATCAACACTTTTCAATGCGCTTACCAATACGGCTTCTGCAGCAGCTGCCAACTACCCTTTTTGCACGATCGAACCCAATGTCGGCCAGGTTCCTGTGCCTGATCCGCGTCTTAACAAGCTTGCTCAGATCGCCGGATCAAAACAAATTATCCCTACGCAATTATCGTTTGTCGATATTGCAGGACTTGTGCGCGGCGCATCAAAGGGCGAAGGTCTTGGAAACCAGTTTCTGGGTAACATCCGTGAAGTTGATGCAATCATTCATGTGCTGCGCTGTTTTGAAAATGATGATATCACCCATGTTGAAGGCGTTATTGACCCAATCGCAGATGCAGAAACCGTAGAAACAGAACTCATGCTTTCCGATATGGAAAGTCTTGAAAAAAGAAAAACCGGACTTGAACGCCGTATACGCGGTCAGGATAAGGAAGCAAAAAAAATCATGGTGATGCTGGAACGTTGCCTTGCTGCGCTTGAAGACGGTCTCCCCGCCCGCGTTGTAAAAGCTGCTGACAGCGAGGAACAAAAAATCCTTGATGGGCTTCAGCTGATTACGACCAAATTGGTACTTTATGTTTGTAACGTAAACGAAAACGATGCACTTGAAGGCAATAAACTCACAAGACAGGTGGAAGAAAAAGCTGCTAAGGAAGGTGCCATAACCGTTAACATTTGCGCCTCACTCGAAGAAGAAATCGCTCAACTTGATGACCCCGAAGAACAAAAAGAATTTCTGGCTGATCTGGGGCTGGGGGAAACAGGCCTGGGGCGTGTGATACGTGCGGGGTATGACCTGCTGCATCTGATTACCTATTTTACCTGTGGGCCAAAAGAAGCACGTGCATGGACCATTACCCAAAATACCAAAGCGCCGCAAGCCGCCGGCGTGATCCATACGGATTTCGAAAAAGGCTTTATCCGTGCTGAAACAATTGCCTATGATGATTATGTTTCCCTCAATGGTGAACAAGGTGCCAAAGATGCCGGTAAAATGCGCCTTGAAGGCAAGGAATATATCGTTCAGGACGGGGATGTTCTACACTTTCGCTTTGCGAATTAATACTGATCCCGGCATCCCGACTGTTCAATCTCGTACACAACTTGTTCATATACGGACAGTTACAGCTTATCGATTTTCAATAAGTTATTGATATAAAGTGACTTTTATTCTGGCACCCTATTTGCTCTATTCAAAGATATATATATAAAAATGTTTGGATATCAGGCAGCATGCTAAAAAATTATATGATCGTTGCGTACCGGGATAAAACCAATCCCTAGGTCATGGGCAATAGCACCACCCAGGATAAATCCCCGCGCTTCGATACCTGCGACTTTATCAATATTTTTATCTTTATAAAAATTTGCAAATTCGCGGATCATACGCGGATAAGCATTCGTATTTTCAAATATGGTTGTAACATCGCGGAACATTATCCCCGCGTGCGGATAATCAGGAATAGTTCTTACATATTCCTTGATCCGGCTCATTTGTTAAGCACCCTTCCCGCTACAGCAGAAAGTCTGGCTTTCACTTTCGGGTCAACTGTGCCTTGTGTAATGACGGCATATTCAAGCGCATGATCACACGCCTGCTTACACGGATGACGGTCATTACACTCCTTGAATAACTTAATTATTTCCTTGACCAGCAAACGTGCGTTTTCCGAATTTGCGTTTAATGTTTTTATTATTTCGGTTACATCCACTTCTCCATGATCCGGATGCCAGCTATCATAATCTGTGACCATGGCAATGGTGACATAACAGATTTCAGCTTCGCGGGCGAGCTTTGCTTCAGGCATATTGGTCATGCCGATCACGTCACAGCCCCAGTTTCGATACATATGGCTTTCCGCAAGTGTTGAAAATTGTGGTCCTTCCATCGCAAGATACGTTCCGCCCCTGTGCATTTTCATTGGTAAGTCAACAGCGACTTTTTCCACCAGATCACTAAGCCCGCCACATGTCGGGTGAGCCACAGACACATGCGCGACAACCCCTTCATCAAAGAAAGTTTTCTTGCGGGCAATGGTCCGGTCAATAAACTGGTCAACAATGACAAAATCCTTGGGTGCCAGTTCTTCTCTGAATGAGCCGCAGGCGCTGATGCTTATCAAATCAGTAACCCCGGCACGCTTGAGCGCATCTATATTGGCACGATAATTTATTGTGGAGGGTGAATGAACATGACCCCTTCCATGACGGGGTAAAAATACAACTTTTAGCCCGTCAACAACACCGATCAATAGCTCATCGGACGGCTCACCAAACGCACTCTCAACAGCAATCCATTGTGGGTTTTCAAGTGCGTCAATATTGTAAAGGCCACTACCACCAATAATACCCAATACCTTAGTCATTTTTTCTCCAATAAAAATAAGGGCCACCAATTTGGCAGCCCTTATTTAAAACCAGTTTTTTTATAAAAACAATGCTTTATAATTTTGAAGGATCGATATCCTCACCTTTTTTCACTTTCGCCCACACGCGTTTGTTGGTGAAATAAAGCAGGATAACAAAAACAATCATAAACAGCATGACGCGGAGGCCAAGTTCCTTACGTTCCTGCATGGTCGGGTCAGACGCCCAGGCAAGGAAGTTGGCAACATCATATGCCATTTGATGAACGGTTGCCGGTGTACCATCCGCATATTCAACCATATCATCTGATAGTGGTGCTGCCATTGCAATGGCATTTCCCGAGAAATAATGATTGTAATATGTACCTTGCGCAAGCACAAAACCTTCAGGTGCATCAGCAGGAACTTCATCCTCATAACCTGTCATGAGTGCAACTATATAGTCCTCACCGTATACACTGTGCCAAGGCAGGAAAGAAAGATGTTCACGTGCCTTTACGATCGTTGAAAAATCAGGTGGTAATGCACCATTATTTGAAGCTTTGGCCTGATTATCATTGGCAAATGGTGCCGGAAAATAATCCGCTGGAATACCGGTACGGAAAGTTTCCTCACCGTCTTCATCCAGTTCCGGATATTCATATTCCAGTGCTATTGCCTTAACTTCGTCTTCAGAATAACCAACATCCTCTAACGTACGAAATGCAACAAGATTAAGCGAATGACATGCCGAACAAACTTCAACATAAACCTGAAGTCCGCGTTGAATGGAAGCATGATCAAATTTCCCGAATATACCTGTTGAGGTATATTCATTGCGTTCCGGTGTTTTTAAGCCTTCTTCTGTTGCGGCGAAAGAACCATTTGTTATAGCGGTAAATGCAACTGCAGCAGCCAAAAGGCCTTTAATTTTGATGTTTTTCATCATTTTCTAGCCTTTCCTATTTGCTTCTAAAACGGATGCTGCAATGCTGGTTGGAACCGGCAATGTTGTTTCCATTCTGCTTACCACCGGCATAATCACGCAGAAATATGCGAAGTAGTACAGTGTTGAAATTTGTGCATAAACAATGGCCTCAAAACCAAACCAGAGAATTTCATCCGGTGAAATCGATCCAAGATACCCAAGGAACAGACCATTTATCACAAATATCCAGAAGAATATCTTTGAAAGCGGTCTAAAGCGCATTGAGCGTATCCGTGAACCATCCAGCCATGGCATTGCAAACATGATCAGGATTGATGCAAACATCGCAACAATACCAAGAAGCTTGTCCGGGATAGCACGAAGGATTGCATAAAACGGCAGATAATACCATTCAGGAACAATATGCGCCGGTGTTTTCAGTCTGTCTGCCTTGATATAGTTATCTGGATGACCAAGAAAATCAGGGATATAAAATACGAATGCTGCAAAGAAAATGACGAATACGCCAAGTCCGAATGCATCTTTCGCTGTATAGTAGGGATGGAATGGAACCTTGTCATATGGTCCGTTTGCATCAATACCAAGCGGGTTTGTTGATCCCGGAATATGAAGTGCCCAGATGTGCAGAATTACAACACCTACAAGCACAAACGGCAGCAGGTAATGAAGGCTGAAAAAACGGTTTAGCGTTGGCTGATCAACGGCAAAACCACCCCAGAGCCATTCCACAAGACCATCACCAATAAAAGGAATAAAGTCAAAGGCACTGAAAAAGTTGGTAATAACAGTCGCACCCCAGAAGCTCATTTGGCCCCATGGAAGAACGTAGCCCATAAAGCCCGTTGCCATCATGAGAAGATAAATGATTATTCCCAGGAACCAGAGAACTTCACGTGGTGACTTATAGGAACCAAAGTAAAATCCTCTTAAAATATGAATATAAACCACAATGAAGAACATGGACGCGCCGTTTGCATGGATTGCCTGCATCAGCCATCCGTAATTCACATCACGGCGAATATGCTGCACACTATCAAATGCCAGATTAACGTCCGGCACATAATGCATAACCAGAACAATTCCGGTAACAATTTGAACAACCAGCATAAAACCGGCAAGTACACCAAAATTCCACCAGTAATTCAAATTGCGCGGCGCGCTAAATCCTGCACCGATCGCATTATAAATCAGTCCCATAAGAGGAAGACGATCTTCAACCCATTTTAATGTTGGGTTTGTAGGATCAAATTTATGTTCTGAAGCCATTCTCTCACCTACCCGATCTTAATTGTTGTATCATTGAGGAATTCATATCCCATCACTGGCAAGTTGGCAGGAGCAGGTCCCCTGCGGATACGGCCGGAAATATCATAATGTGATCCATGGCATGGGCAGAACCACCCGCCAAAATCACCCTGCTGATCAAGCGGAATACACCCAAAGTGCGTACAAACACCGCTCATAACAAGCCATTCCGGACGCTGTACGCGATCCTCATCCGCTTGTGGATCAACAAGATCCGGCGCATTGTCATCTGCACGTGCTCTGGCTATTTCCGCTTCTGTACGGTGACGAACAAAAACAGGATTTTTGCGCCACAAAAATACAGCGCTCGTTCCTTCAGGAATTTTTGTAAGGTCAACTTCTATGGAAGATAGTGCCAAAACATCTTTAGATGGATTCATCTGATCAATGAGGGGCCAGGCGGCACCTCCGACGGCTACTGCACCCGCAGCGCCAGTGGCGAGATAAAGAAAATTACGTCTTTCTTCAACAACGTCATCATGTGTGGTCATACATAAACCTCGTAAGGGGTTTTCTTTTAAATTTAACGCGTTAGCTAGCACTTAATGTGTAAAGAAAAAAACGATAATCAAGACTATAAAATTAAAGTCTTTGAAATTCCCTTCACCCATCGCATACCATGCGAGCCTTATTTACCTACATTCACTTCGTTTTGCAATGCTTTTTAGGTAAAAAACAATAATATATTTAACGTATTATTCTATATTGTAAATAGTAGATTATCTATTGAAGGCCCATTGGTCAAAAAAACGTTTTTTTATAAAATTCTTTTGATTTAGATCAATAATTCCAGAAGTGATCATTGATGAAATTTTCGATTTTTCGCATATTGCGAAATCGGGTGGGAATTCTAAATCTTTCAGAGTGAGTTTGTTCTTTGGTCATCCATATTTCCGCCTTTGATGAAAAATCGACGCTCTCATAATCCTGATCATGTTCGTTTATAAATGAACATAGCGTTTCAAGTCTTTCCTGATTGACACGGTTTTTTGTAATTTCAAGATACTGATCATCTTTCTTCTTAATATAATCGAACGGCTGGGTAAGAAGGGTTATATTTTTTATGCCTTCTTTTCTGGCCTGTTTAAGTATCTGAATAATTTCAGTTTTGGAACAGCTCGCAATTTCCATTGATTTATCGGGATAACCGCCCATCACATCCTTGTCTTTATAGGTAAAAAGCGGGACTTCCATTACATCTTCAAATCGGGTGCGGCCACCATGAAGAATAAATTTCTTGCCGACAGGCTTCCAGATGCCAAACCCTATACTTGAACTTAATGGAATTTCAAGCTCACTGAGCACATCATATACGGTTGGATCAACCTGAAAGTTCCCGCATCGGACGGCTTTAGGTTTATTTCCCGTTATCCGCTCAAATGCTGCGATGGATTTTTCAAATATTTCCCGAAGTTCGTTAAAATTCTGGCCTGCGCAGCTGTCATTCTGCGAAAATTTTCCGCTATCATCAAAATAAAACCAGCAAGGATGAACCAAAAGCTGCCTGTCCTGCCCGGCATCACCAATCATGGATGCAATTTTTCCCATCGGCTGATCGCCAAAATAGGACGATTGTGCCGTTTCGATAAAAAAGCTTGCTTTGGTATTAAAGCGATCAAAACAGTCCAGCATAAATTCAAGACCGTGCCCGTCACAAAGCACTCCGCGTTCACCCACCGGATTATATTTATCGGGATTACCAAAAGCACCACCGATACTGAATGCCGTACCAACAGTAATAGTAACTTCAAGGGGTTCCTGCAATATTATTCCCTGGTAACTGATCTGATCATAACTGGATTTAGGACACGTTGCCCGCTTGTATATTCTTCTCCGGTTGGTGGGTCGGTTTCTACATTCTGGATAGCGCGCACAACATCCATCCCTTTCGTTACAACACCGAAAGCGGCAAATCCCTGCCCGTCCGGGTTACGCATCCCGCCGAAATCCAGACTTGGTTGATCATTCAAACATATAAAAAATTCCGATGTCGCCGTATCCGGGCCGCCACGCGCCATGGATATTGCTCCGTCTAAATGTTTAATACCGGTATCACGAGTGCGTTCAAGTTTGATCGGGTCAAAAAGGCCGATATCGCTGTTGCCGCTCATTCCGCCCTGGATCACTTCAACTTTGATGTCATTCTGTACCTGATTATCCATACGCACAACACGATAAAAAGCGCCATCTGTATAATGCCCGCCGTCCACGTGCCGCATAAAATTTAGAACAGTAATTGGCGCTTTATCTTCATATAGGTCCAGATGAATATCACCCATTGTTGTAGCAATTTTTACTTTGATTATTTCTGCCTGTGCCGCGGCAACGCCTGCTGCAAACATAACAAACAATAAAAATGATCTGATCATCTGACGCTTCCTTTTGTAATCACTGTTTCTTCACGATGTTTCGGGCCGTTATTACGAACATTTACAAACCACAGTATAACAGCGATCAGTAAAATAAGAACACCAATTACAATATTATTCATCACATTCCAGCCCACACCCTGCAGCGCATAACCGGATCCAAGCGTGGCCATTGCCGCAAGCCCGAAGACCACAAAATCATTAAGCCCTTGTACAAACGCTTTTTCATCCTCGTTATAGGTATGTTCAAGAAGCGTGGTTCCTGCCGTAAACATGAAATTCCACCCCACACCAATCGCCACAAGTGCGACATAAAAATTATTCAGATCAATCCCTGCTTTGGCCACAAGCGTTGAAATTAACATCAGGATCATACCGGTCAGGATAATTTTGATCGACCCGAACCGGGCGATCAGCGTACCTGTAATAATAGCTGGCAAAAACATTGATATTGAATGCCACTGTATCACCCCGGCAGCATCCGAAATCTGATAGCCGCACACTTCAACAACCTCAAGCGGGGTCGCCGTCATAATAAATGACATGGAAAGATACGCACATGCCGCACTGAGTGACGCACAAATAAAAGCCGGGCGCTTTAAAACATCCATAAATTTCGGATTTTTAATTGGTTTTTCATTAACCTGCATAATTTTGCGTGGCGGAAGCTTGATCATGGTAATAAGAAAATGCGCCACAAGCGAGAGTGCGATCACAAGACAATATGTACCCGCATACTGCACCGGTTCAAAATAATTGCTTTCAAAAAACCGTGCCAGTGTCGGCGCAGAAAGCCCGGCAAGAACACCACCAAGGATAACATAACTAACCGCCTGTTTATGGTAATCCTTCGGGCTGACTTCCATTGCTGTAAAACGGTAATAATTGGCAATGGACTGATATATCCCATGGCAGAATGTCGCAAAACAAAGCAGATAATAATTATTCTGATAAATGGAGGTCACAGCAAGCAAACCCGCTAGTCCCGCACACGTTGCCCCGAAGTAAAAAACCTTCTTGCGACCAAATTTTTTCATCAAAAGTGATGCCGGAAATGCAAATGCCGCCGTTGCTATGAACGCCGTCGCCGATGGAATTGTCGCAAGGCTGGTGCTGCCCGTCATCATTTTGGCAACAAGTGATGAATAGGTAATCACCGTGACCACAGACGCCAGTGTGATGAACTGCGCCATCGAAAGCAGGAATATATTACGCTTTACATTTTCCATGAATATGGACCCTAATAATTTATGACCATCCCGTCATAGGCAGGTTCGACCCCGGATGGCAACTCTTTTTTTAATGTTTCATAATCAAGTTCGGCGGTCATGTGGGTAAGTATCGCCCGTTTTGGTTTGAATTTTTCGATATATCCAAGGGTTTGTTCCAGATGGCTGTGCGTAGGGTGCGGATCTTCACGCAGACAATCCACAATCCAGACATCAAGATCATATAAATATTGTTCGCTTCGTTCCGGTATTTCATGAAAATCGGTGCAGTAGCAGAAATTACCAAAGCGATAGCCATATGAATAAATAGCCCCGTGGGCCAGTTCCATTGCCTGAATATTTTTGAAATCCCCAATGCTAAACGGATTTAGATCAATTTCATTAGTGGTACAGATCGCATTATAATATTCCCGCCCTTTAAATATATATCCAAACCGTTCTTTAAGAATGCGAAGCGTCTGAACATTTGAATAAACTGGAACTTCGGCTTTCATATTCTGTGCAATGGCCCTCAGATCATCAATACCGTGGGTATGATCCGCATGATCATGGGTGTAAAGCACGGCTGTAAGGGTGGTAAACCCGGCGGAAAGTGCTTGTTCACGAAAATCGGGCCCGGTATCAATGATCAGTCTTGTATCCCCCTCTTCGAGCATAATGGACACACGGCGGCGACGGTTTTTTGGATTATTTGGATCACAGAGCCCCCAACCATTGTTGATTTTCAAGCCAATCCTTGGCACCCCTTGCGATGTGCCGCACCCTAAAACCGTGATTTTCATTCTGGTCTCTCGGTTTTGGAAAAAAGAGTAAAGAAATTATCGGTGGTGGTTTTTGCCAGTTCTTCGTAACTGACATCAAAATGTTTCGCCAGGAACTCAGCCGTATATTTCACAAAACTAGGTTCATTGGGCTTTCCGCGCATGGGAACCGGCGCCAGAAACGGCGCATCCGTTTCTATCAGCAGCCTATCCATCGGGATAATTTTAATGGCGTCTTGTAAAACATGCGCACTTTTAAACGTCACAATCCCTGAAAGGGATATGTAACAGCCAATATCAAGTGACCGTCGGGCAAATTCTTCCGATGCGGTAAAGCAATGGATAACGGCCGGGTACTTCCCCTTTTTCATTTCCGCTTCCATAATTTCCGCGCAGTCATCATCCGCATCCCGCGCATGAACAATAAGCGGAAGCCCGGTTTCGCGCGCTGCTTCAATATGGGCAATAAAGTTTTCCTTCTGTTTATCACGCGGCGAGTGCTCATAGTAATAATCAAGACCGGTTTCACCGATCCCCACGACTTTTTTATGGCTGGCTTTTTCAATCAGATCTTCGGGCTTTATCCCCCATTCATCCTCTGTATCATGAGGATGACTTCCAACCGTCGCCCAGATATGATCATGGCTTTCCGCTATTTTAAGCACATGTTCATATTCACTAAGCCGCGCATTGATGGCAAGCATGGTACCAACACCATTTGCCGCCGCGCGGGCGATCACGCCTTCCATATCTTCGGCAAGTGACCCATAGTTTAGATGACAATGGCTATCGACAATAAAACTCATTCTTCCACGAACCTCGGAAATACGCCTTCGGGTTTGTCAATTGCCGTACCGCTTGCAAGACGATGGCCACCACCTAAATGATCAAACCCGCGCTCATTTTCCAGAATTTTAAGTTGGTCAAGCAACTTTGCCGCACTATCCGGCATGATCGGTTGTATCAGAATACCAACCTGCCTGATGACTTCGGCGGTAACATAAAGTACCGTTGCCATGCGCGCCGGGTCCGTTTTCTTAAGTGCCCATGGTTCCTGAAGCGCAAAATAACCGTTTGCGTCCGACACCGTTTTCCATATTGTTTCCAGCGATTTGTGAATTGCCTGAACATCAATATGCGCACGTACCTCTGACAGTAACCTGTCCGCCTGCGCAAGAATTACATTATCCGCATCACTAAATTCACCCGGTGACGGCATGGCGCCGTCACAATTTTTGAAAATCATTGAAAGACTGCGCTGCGCAAGGTTGCCAAGATCATTGGCAAGATCACTGTTAATCCGGTTGATCATGGACTGGCGCGAAAAATCACCATCATTACCAAAGGGTACTTCGCGCATCAGGAAATATCTGACCTGATCAAGGCCGAATTCTTCAACAATCTGGAAAGGGTCAATCACATTGCCGAGTGATTTTGATATTTTCTGTCCTTCATTGGTCCACCATCCATGGGCAAAGACCCGCTTTGCCGGATCAATTCCCGCACCCATCAGGAATGCTGGCCAGTAAAGCGCATGAAACCGCAAAATATCCTTACCCACCATATGAATATCGGCGGGCCAGAATTTTTTGTATGTTTCACTATTTTCATCCGGAAATCCGGCGGCTGTCATATAATTGGTCAGCGCATCAATCCATACATACATAATATGCTTGTCATTCCCGGGAACCGGAATACCCCATTTAAAACTGGTGCGTGAAACTGATAAATCCCGAAGTCCCCCTTCAACGAAGCTCTTAACTTCGTTTTTTCTACTTTGTGGCAAGACGGTTGGCGGAATTTCTTCATAAAATGCTAGAAGTTTTTCTTCGAAAGAACTTAATCTAAAGAAATAACTTTCTTCTTCGACCCATTCAACGGGGGCACCTGTCGGTGCCAGTTTTTCACTGCCTTTTCCGTCAATCAGTTCATTTTCCCCGTAAAACGCCTCATCGCGGACCGAATACCACCCGGCATATTTATCAAGGTAAATGTGGCCATTATCCTCAAGCCGTTTCCATAGCGCCTGACAGGCGCGTTTATGGCGCTCTTCCGTCGTGCGGATAAAATCATCGTTGGAATAATTCATAAATTTTGCAAGTTCGCGAAACCGCTGGCTTACCTGATCACAAAATTCAATTGGTGTTTTTCCGGCGGCCGCAGCTGATTTTTCAACTTTTTGACCGTGTTCATCCGTTCCGGTAAGAAACATCACATCATACCCGTCCAGCCGTTTGAACCTTGCAAGGTAATCACACGCAAGCGTCGTGTAAGCATGCCCGATATGGGGAATGTCATTCACATAATAAATGGGTGTCGTGATATAAAAGGATTGCTTACCTGACATAAATACTTGTTCTTTCGTAATTTATTTTTTCAGCGCTGAATTGATCATATTAAATATGTCAATTACCGTCTGTTTTCTGTCCATATTCAGAAAGTCGGCTGATTTCATTTTTTCGGATACCTTTTCCCACAGTGCCGCCCATTGATCAAGCGGAATTATCGCCCCGAGCTCCTCCATCAACTTAAATTCTTCTGTAAGTGCTTCACGGATATTGTGGGTATGGGCTGTGCCCTGATAACTGACATGGCGGATCATGCGGCTGATAAATTGCGACAGCATTTCCGAAAACAGTAAAAACATATCACCTGATTTACTGGTCGTGACCTCACCGGCAAAATCATGCAAGAGCGGCACATTGATATTGGGCATCGTTGATAAAAGCCCGAGCATTTCCCGATAAAGCTTAAGCCCTTTATGTTCAATCAGCGATATGGCATATCCGGGGCTGCCGTTTGATAACGCCACATAACCATCAATGATATTTTCCTCCTTATCCGGGAATTTTTTATGTAAAATTTCCTTTACTGTTAATGATTTTAACGGCTTTAACGGCAGCATCCGGCAGCGGGATTTTATGGTCGGAAGCAACCGCCCCGGCGCATGGGCAAGGATAATCAGAATCGAATTTTTTGGTGGTTCTTCGAGTATTTTAAGGATCGCATTGGCGGCATTGCGGTTCATTTCATCCGCCGTATCAACGATCGCCACCCGCCATCCCCCATTGGCCGACGTCGTGTGGAAAAAATTGTTAATTTTACGGACATCATCAACAAGGATGTTGTTTCGCATCTTGCCTGTTTTAGGATCTTCCGTCCTTTCAATCACAAGCAGGTCAGGATTGCTGCCTGCAGAAATAAGGCTGTTTGCCTTACTATCCCGGTCTGTTTCAAGACTTTCAAGCGCAATTTTTTCAAGCTCTTCGCCAAATAACCCCGGTCCTAAATTATCACCTGGCGGATTATTAAGCAGAAAACGCGCCATTTTGTAGGCAAGTGTCGCCTTGCCAATCCCCTTGGGGCCAGTAATCATCCAGGCATGATGAATTTTTTCAGCGTTATAAGCATCAAGGAACAATTGCTCCGCCCCGCCATGCCCGGTCAGGTCATGGGTGTTTCTGGGTAAAAATGTTTCTTCAATTTCCATAAATGCGTTATGTCAGAATCGTTTCGTTTTTGGCTTCTCTTTTTTCTAACATTAAATGGAAATGGATGGCTATCGGTAATTTCGGAAAATTTGGTTTCTGACTTCAATAAGTTTACTTAACCTGTGACTAAGAAAAGTTAAATGGAAGTTTAAACTAATACTTAGTTCTCAAGATACTTTGGCACAGCCCTTGAGCAGTAAATAAATTATACCAATCTCGCTAAATCATTGACCAAAGAATTACTTGCCACGATAAAACAAATCAAACTTATAATTGCAAAAAAAATACTGACACATATCGTAATCTTGTAGCAGTTCTAAATTCAGTACTTTCATTAGAAAAAGTTCTAGAATAATAAGATTGCGCAACATATGATATGCCAGTTGCCAAAACTACACTTACTAGCCCTATAGAATACAACATTAAACCTTTGCTTAGAACTTCAGCGTCTTTTTCATCAATAGTTTTAGCTCCAGCAAATGTTATCATAGCAAGGATTGCCCCACCATTTATTAAAAACAAACTCCTCAACCCAATCACAGCATATTGTATACTCGCTTTAAAAGGCTCTAGATTAGCTGCCATTAGCGCTTCAAATTTTTTTCTAAATTTATTTTAGATTTTATATTTTCTTCTTCATTCATTTTTATCCCCAAATTGATGCCCCATATTACCCCTTAAATCCTTGCGCCACAAGGTAAGTCTCCTTGCTTTCTGAACGGCTGGCCGGGGGTTTGAAATGTCGTACTTTTTCAAAATGAAGCTTTATTTCATCCAGAAGTATGGTGTCAGTGCCTCCGGCGAAAACCTTGGCAACGAATGTGCCGTTCTTTTTAAGCACTTTTTTGCCAAAATGAAACGCAAGCTCAACAAGCCCGATGGTGCGTAAGTAATCCGTATTCTGATGCCCGGTTGTCGCGGCCGCCATATCGCTGAGCACCAGATCAACAGGCCCTTCGATCAGATCAAGAAGCGCCTGTTCTGCTTCGTCGGTGGTAAAATCCATTTTCAGAAATGTTGCCCCGGCAACCGCATCAACATCAAGCAGATCAATACCGATAATCCCCACATCGCCTGCGCAAAGCTTCGCACAAACCTGTGTCCAGCCACCGGGCGCAGCGCCAAGATCCACCACCGAATTAGCGCCATGCAGGAAATTGAATTTTTCATCAAGTTCAATAAGCTTATATGCCGCACGGCTCCGGTACCCGTCCCGTTTGGCCGCCGCGACATAGGGGTCATTAAGCTGCCGATGAAGCCACCGGGTAGAGGATGATTTTCTATAGCGCGCGGTTTTAACACGTGCCTTTTCGCCGCGCACAATGCCCCGTGGGTCAAGCTGGCGTGGTTTACCGGTTTTGCTTAGTTTTGGTTTTTTAACCATCCGAATTCGTTTCACCGCCCTTTTGTTTTTTGCGGTTTAAATAGTAGCGTTTTTTTGACCTGCGACGACGGCTTGCTTTGTTTTTTGCCCGTTGCTTATCCATTAAATGATGAAGCATCCCTTCGCGGATACCCCGGTCAGCAACCCGACAATCAGCAATAGGCCAGACATCAATAATCGCATCAAATATCGCACATCCCGCCACCACAAGTTCCGCACGGTCATTACCGATATTATTAAGGGCAAGCCGTTCAGTATAATCTAGCTTTGCAAGATCATTACAAAGATCAACAAGGTCTTTTGATTTCATCCACGCCCCGTCCACTTCCGAGCGGTCGTAATAAGCCTGGTTTAAATACATGCTGGTCAGTGTCGTAACCGTACCGGATGTCCCCATAAGCTGCACACGGGACTGACCAATGTGATGACCAATACCATGTTTATGTTCAAAGGGTACAATATGTGCCTTAACCCGTTCTTTCATTTCCTGATAAAGCGCAGTCGGCAACACCTTGACCGTGCCATATTCTTCGGACAGGTTCACAACCCCAAGCGGCACTGAAATCCAGTCAATAATTTTCGGAATACGGTTCTGATTATATTCAATCCAGATAATTTCCGTACTTCCCCCGCCGATATCAAAAATAATCCCCCGGTCATAATTTGTATCAAGAAGTGCTTTACAACCCATAACGGCAAGGCGGGCTTCTTCCTGCGGGTCAATAATATCAAGTTTGATATTGACTTCCTGTTCAATGGTTTTGACGAAATGTGCGCCGTTTTCGGCCTCGCGGCAGGCCTGTGTGGCAACATTCCAGCTGCGGGTTACACCACGGCGATCCATTTTTTCCATGCAGATTTTAAGCGCGTCAATTGTCCGTTCGGTTGCCTGTTCCGATATTTTTTTATCCTTGTTAAGCCCTTCCCCCAAGCGTACGATCCGTGAAAAGCTATCAATAACCTTGAACCCATCAGGATTGGGAACCGCAACCAGAAGGCGGCAATTATTCGTCCCAAGGTCCACAACACCATAAACATGTCTTTTGGGGGAACGGGGTTGTGTCCGTCGACGACGGTTTGTGTCACTATACAACGGTCTATCCTCACTGGCACCCTGCCTGTTTTCAGCGGAATTATTATCTATGTTATTATTATCCATGCTGAATCTGACCTGACATCTTTCAATTTTACGTTTTTCATTATTTATATAATACTCATCCATGACGCTCCACTGAAAAAACTTCCGAAGCCCAAAATAATTATCCGTAACGTCGATGTTGACACTCAAAACATCCATATGCTACGCAGGAAATATGCAAAATTATGAGGGAACCTAAATTGACATATCACGAAATTAAATTAAGCCGCCGTTTCTTTATGAAAGGAACCGGTGCCGCTGCCCTGATCGGAACAACCATTGGCACTGCAAGTCTTGCCGGATGCGCTGAGCAATCGGATACATCCGCACAGGAAGCACAAAATATGGCTGCAGCCTCATCTGAAATGAACATGGAACGTGTAAATTTCGATGCCGGGTATAACCGCGTTAATACAAACAGCATCAAATTTGATCTGACCAAAATGCAAAACCCGGGCAAGCAACTTGATGTTGGCATGGGGATTGCCGATATGGATTTCCGTACCCTTCCCGAAGTGACCGCAGCCCTTAAAAAACGTCTTGAAACCGAAAACTGGGGTTATGAAATCCCGCCGCTTGATTACCCGGCCAACATCGTTGACTGGAACAAGCGCCGCTATAATGCCGATGTGCCAAAGGGCAATATCCTGAATTCCGTTGGCGTGCTTGATGGTGTGTTAAGCACACTGAATGCTTACGGAAAAGAAGGCGACAGAGTGCTGCTCATCACACCAACATATTCCAGCTTCTTCTCAACAATTCATCAGGCAAATATGGTGGAAGCCGAAAGCGAAATGATCCGAAATGCCGATGGCCGTTATGAAGTGGACTGGGATGATTTTGAAGAGCAAATCGCAAGTGGCATCAAACTGTTTATCCTGTGCAACCCGCAAAACCCTACCGGAAACTGCTGGACCGCAGATGAACTGCGCCGGATGGGTGATATCTGTAATGCGCATGGATGTCTTGTGCTTGCCGATGAAATCCACTGTGATTTTGTTATGGGTGACAATAAATATGTTCCCTATGCGGAACTGGGTGAAGAATATGCAATGAACAGCGTATCTTATAAATCAACCAGTAAATCATTTAATCTGGCCGCCCATAGAACCGGTTATCTGTTTTCCCATAATCGTGATCATATTGATGCAATCCTGAAAGTGGGCCATCAACGCCTGCTTCTTAATATCATGGGGCTAATCGCATCAAACGAAGCGCTCAAACATGGTGATCAGTATATTGACCGTCAGAATGCATATCTGACTGAAAACTCAAAATTTGTTGAACAGTTCTGTGCCGACCGTATTCCGGATATTAAATATAAAGTCCATGAAGGAACCTATCTTGCATGGCTTGATATAACAGCACTTATTGAAAAACTTGATGCAGCGAACAAGGCAGCAGAACTCACCGCCTATAACGAAGCCAATAATGTAACCTACGTCGACTTTTTCGGCGAAGAACACATCAAACGTTATAACACCGGTGACTATATGAAAGAATGGTTTATGGATAACGCGAAAATTGACATAAACCCCGGCGAAAACTATGGCAAGGGCGGCGCTGGCTTCATGCGCATGAACCTTGCCACCAATCGTGCGACGCTCGAGAAAGCATTAAGTAACATCGAGGAAGCTATCAACACAATCTGATCGATCGTTATTTGATGTCAGGCAGGCACCCCATTCTCCCGGGGTGCCTGCCTTTTTTATGTCAGACGTTCAACCATACCGTACAATCAAAAAATTGACTTATGCTGGTAAATTGGTCATATTTTACATGCAACGTTTAATTTAGTTGCGATTTTATCAATAATTATGAGGGACTAATTATGAATATCGGAAAAATACTCTTGACAGTATCTGTTGTACTATCCATTGCTGTCGCATTTGTTGCAATACCGTACCAAATGGTTGCTTTATTGGCATTAGGCCTTGTTTATGGCTTCATGAACCCTATTGCGGATATGCAGGAAAGAACAGCCTTTCTGTTGATCGCATTTGCTGCACCAACCGTAGCAGACAGACTGGACTTAATTCCGGCCGTCGGTACTTATCTTAACTCAATGATAAGCCACCTTGCAGTTGCAATCGCTGGTATCTGGATCGCAAACTTCGTTCTGGATGTCTATGGCAGGATTAAGCCATAAACTTTAAACAACGAATGAAATAGTGCACGGGCACATTGGGGGACAGTTGGAATACTGCGCCTCCCACCCCTACTTTCGGTACTATTTCAAATTACATAAATATAACAGGCGTCTTTATAAAAAGGGTGCCTGTTTTTTATATCTGTCTGCATTTGACCCAATGCAGACATTCGAAATTTCTAACAAAGGTTAATTTCTGAACAACAAGAAACTATCTTGGTCATAAGCACCAAACAATACTAGGGAAGAACAGCTAAGTATGGACTGGTTAAAAGACAGATCTTTCAATTGTTGTGCCAAATATTCTGTTCGTTCTGTTACAAACGCTAGTGTAAAAAATGAACTTCCCGCCCAAACATCCTTATCAATGTTTTCTAACAAATTCTCGTTGATAGTTCCTACATAATATACACCGTTGGAGCTTGTGATTACTTCTAAAAATTCAAATTCACTATGACTATAATCTTCCTTTGCCCATATATCTTGAAAAATGACTACATATGACTTCCCACTATTTGTGTATTTTTCTCTTAGATGGTTTTCGAGCCATTGAAATGATGCACCCGCACCCGATGGAAATCCACCTTTATTAAAATCAAGTAAATGTTGTCTGTTAATATCTTTTGGAACAAGAGCAGTAACCAAACCATTTTCATATTCATCCAACCACTCTGATGCTAGTCCAATAGTATTTTCCAATAATGGAAGAATGAACTGTTCTGCTTTTTCATATTCTAATTTTACTTCATTTAAACTCATCTTACCTCCCCAAGATGATGGGTTTTTTATGCTGGCATCAAAGTAACATATGAAAGAAATAAAATAAAATTGAATGTCTGCTTTTGGTCGAAAGCAGTCACTCATAATAAAATCTTAATTTGGTCCGAAGCGAATTATTTTCAATAGTAATAATTGATTTGAAAATCGCAAATTAACGAAATAAGGCGACTCTCAGTAAATACTGATCGTCGCCTTGTTATCAAGCTTCTAACAATTAAGGGCGGTAAGAACTAACCGGTGGCAGTTGTGAGCCGGAAAGGTCATTTGGAACGCTGATTTCCTTTCTGACCGTGTGGGTAAGCGAGCCGATACCTTCAATATTCGCTGTTATCGTTTCCCCGTCCACCAGATACCCGGATCCTGTTGCGCGTTCAACCCGGCCGGCGCCAGTTCCACCGGACGTCCCGCTTTGCAGCACATCACCAGGAAAAATAGTGATCAGCGACGATGCATATTCGATAAGTTCCGGAATATTATGGATCATATCACCGGCTTTTGCCTCCTGCACGGTTACACCGTCAATAACAAGTGTCTGATGAAGCCGTTCCATCGGATCACCATAGAATTCCTTTGGTACAATCCACGGACCATGCGGTGCAAAGGTATCATGACCCTTGCCAACAAACCAGTCGGAACCAAAGCGCGCGCCCCCCGGTGGACGACCACCGCGGTCTGATATGTCCATTGCAACCATATAGCCGAACACATGATCATAGGCACGTTCTGCAGATATATATTTACCGCTACGGCCAAAAACGATTGCCATTTCGACTTCCCATTCGATGGCGTCACGACCATAAGGCATGATGATGTCTTCACCGTCACCGATGATTGCCCCGCGTGTCGGCTTTAAAAACAGATAAGGAACGCCCCGGTTTACCTGACGTTCGCGGGTTTGCGCGGCGAGTTCTTCTTCGGTACAACCTTCACAGGCATGGGTATAAAAGTTTACCGCCGCGTTCATAAGTTTGCTGGGATACTGGATTGGTGCCATGATATCCACATCACCCACCGGGTGTATAAAACCCGGCTGGTTGGCATTACCAAGTAGATTTTCTTCCACAAGCCAGTTTACGATCTCGTAAATCCGGTATTTAAGGCCATATTCATATTGCGAAATAAGCCCGATCATATCATCAGGTATATTTACCTTGCTATACTCCGGGTGCAGTTCCAACGCATGGTTGGCGGCAGCCAGTTCAACAATCAGTTCATCATTCTTAACAACTAGCCCGACGGTGGGCATGTCGTTGATGGCAAATGTGCCGACTTTAAACGGCTGAACCGACATGGTGGCCTGCGCTGAAACGGTTTGTGGATTAACGAAAACAACCAATGCCGTAACGAAAATAATGGAAAACAGTGACTTTCTTATCATATCTAACTCCAATGCTTGGCCCGAACAAACGGACAGTTTTTATGATTAGTATTATATTAAGACCCCTCACCCCTATGTGAGACTGAAAACGGTATCCCTCTGTCAGGCTATTGTCCAGTGTTTTGATATTTTTGTTCAATAGGTATGTTTTTTTCAAGATATGTTTTTACGTTAAATTTTGATCAGTAACATTGACACTCGCCTTTACGTGATGCAATCTGTTTGCGTTCACTTTATATATTTACATTTATTTTCATGTTTTGTTAGGGAGAGAAATTATCATGACTAAAAAAACAGCACTAAACCGTCGCTTTTTTATGAAGAGTGCCGGTGCAACTGCACTACTTGGCAGTGCTCTTGGAAGTGGCATTGCGATACCGACAGCAAATGCAAAGGGCATGGGCCACGCATCCATGTCAATGGCATATGATTTAAACGAAGAATTTAACCGGATCGGCTCCGGCGATAGCAAATGGGATGGCATTCGTCGCAATAACCGCCCTTATAATGTCCCCTTCCCCATGGGTGTTGCCGATATGGATTTCAGAACGCTTCCACACATTACGGAGGCATTGATGAAACGCATGGGCCATCAAAACTGGGGATACCAGCCAGCACCGGACGATTATTATGATAATATCGTCGCCTGGAATAAAGACCGCTATAATCAGGACGTACCGCGTGGTGCTATCCTTAACTGTCTTGGTGTTCTGGATGGTGTTCTTTCTATCCTGAAGCTTTATAACACAGAAAGTGCACCAGTTCTGATCCAGACCCCTGGTTATTCGGGATTCTTTGGCGTAATTCGCAATGCTCAATTTACCGCCGTTGAAAATCCGCTTCTCAGAAATAGAGATGGTCGCTGGGAAATGGATCTTGACACCATGGCAGATCAGATTGATGAGCATAACATTAAAATCATGCTTTTCTGTAACCCGCAGAATCCGACCGGGAACTGTTGGACCGCGGATGAAATGCGCGCAATGGGTGACCTTTGTCTTGATAAAGGTGTTATGGTGGTTGCCGATGAAATCCACTGCGATTTTGTCAACAAACATGCCACATACACACCCTATGCAAACCTTGGTGAAAAATACGCTATGAACAGCGTATCACTTAAATCAACCAGTAAATCATTTAACCTCGCCGCACAACGCGTAGGTTATATGTTCTCAAACAATGAAGAAATGATTGCTGAAATCCGCCGTAGCGGTCACCAGCGCGGATCCCTTAATGCGCTTGGTATGATTGCCTGTAATGCTGCCTATAAACATGGCCGCACTTATATGGATGATATGCAGGCCTATATTGACGGCAACTGTCATTTCCTTGAGCGTTTCTGTCGTGAAAATATGCAGGATGTCAAATACAGTGTGCATGAGGGTACTTACCTTGCCTTTATCGACTGTTCTGCTGTTGCAAATAAGCTCGGCAATCCCGAAGGCGACGAACGTATTGGCGATATTCTTCAGAAATTCTTCATCCAGAAAGCAGGTGTCAACCTGAACCCTGGTGAAAACTACGGTGCAAATGGTGTCGGCTATATGCGGATGAACCTAGGTACGACCCAACGCAAACTTCATGGCGCACTTAACGCCATGAAAGCGGCGATTGATGCCATCTAAGAAGCTTTATTAATTATCATTGAAACCCGGCTCTACTCGGCCGGGTTTTTTATTGCTTTGCACAAGATGTTTTCATTGACAACTTTTATATATTATCGCAAATTCTACAGGATTGTCCGAATATTATTTTAAAAAATACAATCTAAGCGGGGAAAAATTTGAATAATCAGACTTTTACCTGCCAAACGCCGTTTTTATTTATCTATAAATGGGAGATATTTTTATGACTAAAAATACATTAGACCGCCGCCTTTTTATGAAGGGCGTGGGAGCCGCCACTTTTTTGGCTGGTGCTGCGGGGGTGCCTTTAGCACCTGCAAACAGCAAAGGCATGGGACAAGCATCCATGTCAATGACATACGATCTTAATGAAGAATTTAACAGGATTGGCTCAAATGATTTTAAATGGGATGCTATCCGTCGCGGTGCCAGACCATATGACGTGCGCTTTCCGATGGGTGTTGCAGACATGGATTTCAGAACATGTCCTGAAATTACTGCTGCACTTCAAAAGCGTTTAAATCACCAAAACTGGGGATATGAGGCAGCACCTGCAGACTATATTGATAATATTATCGCATGGAACAAAAAACGATATAATGTTGATGTTCCAAGGGATAACATTGTCAATTGTCTTGGTGTGCTTGATGGTGTGCTGAGTGTTCTTAAAGTGTTTAATACAAACAATGAAAAAATCCTTATCCACACACCGGGGTATAGTGGGTTTTTCTCCATCATTCACCAGGCCGGATTTGGTGAAATTGAAAATCCGCTCAAAATGGTCAATGGCCGTTGGGAGATGGATTACGACCTTATGGAAGAACAACTTGGCGACAATGTCAAAATTCTTCTTTTCTGTAACCCTCAAAACCCGACTGGAAACTGCTGGACAGCCGAGGAAATGAGAAGAATGGGTGATATTTGTAATCGCAAGGGTGTATTAGTAATTTCTGATGAAATCCATTGTGATTTTGTCAATAAGCATGCGAAATATACGCCATATGCATCCTTGGGTGAAGAATATGCGATGAACAGTTTTACTGTTAAGTCGGCAAGTAAATCATTTAACCTGGCCGCACACAGAACAGCTTACATGTATTCTGACAACTCGGAATATATCAAAAGAGTTATTGATGAAGGTGGCCACCACCGTGAACTTCTTCATACAATGGGAACAATTGCCTGTAATGCTGCCTATAAACATGGGGCAACATACATGGATGATATGCAAGCGTATATTGATGGAAACTGCCATTTCCTAGAGCGTTTTTGTCGCGAAAATATGCCGGATGTCAAATATAGTGTTCACGAGGGTACTTACCTTGCCTTTATAGATTGTTCAGCTGTTGCCGCGAAGCTTGGTGATCCCGAAGATGGTGATACTGTCGGGGATATGCTCAATAAATTCTTCATCCAGAAAGCCGGAGTTAACATAAATGCCGGTGAGCATTACGGCAAAAACGGTGTAGGCTATATGCGTATGAATCTGGGCACCACCCATCGCAAGCTAAACGGTGCCCTTAATGCTATGAAAGCGGCCATAGACGCTATTTAAGAATTTAAAATTCTAATTATAGTTATGATATTATTTATTTAGACCCTGAATTAGGGTCTAAATAATCTTCTTTGATAACAGCACAAGTAAATTAAATGTGATGTTGCAAGAAAAGATTGATTTTTTAGAGAATAGTTATATTGTCACGATGAAGTTTGGAAGATTTCAATTCCCTCTGTGAACTCCATTCAAATTATTTATTCATAAAAGGAAGCGAAATGCAAAAGATGATATACACTTTAATTCTGACCTTGCTTGTTAGTTCGTCTGCATATGCACAGGGCAATGGCAACTTTGCGGGGCCATATATTGGTGGTTCTATTGGTTATAATTCATTCAACAGTGATGCTCTTGCTGAAAATATTAACGGTATAACATTTGGTGCTGTTGGCGGATATCGCTAGGAAATAAGTGAAGGTGTTTATTTTGGCGGTGAAGCATATATTAATTTTAGCACTGCCAACAAAGATTTCGTTTTACTTGGTGAAACACTGGAAACAAAGATAAAGGAATCTTAGGGAGTGGTCGCGCAGATTGGGGTAGAAGCCGGTAATGATGCATTGTTGTTTACAAATGCAGGTTATGGCTGGACTAGAATTGGTGCTGAAGCAGACGTTCTTGGTACCATTGTATCTGAAACTGACTCAGATGGCGGTTTTAGGCTTGGTGCGGGTATTGAAACAACTCTCGGCAATGGAAATGGTCTTCGCCCTCGTCTGGAAGTTAACTGGCAAGATTTTAGTGGCGCAAGTTCACTTGGTGTAGCTGCCGTATTTCTTTTCGGTTTTTAATCTCAGCTAATTCGTTATTACAAAAAAAGGGGTCGTCACTATGTCACTATTAGATCGTGACGGCCCCTTTTCTCTCTGCCCTTCTGAAAATTCAGTATTTATTTAATGATGTTCGCTTTCTTTCTTTTTTGATCCTGCGAATAACTCGTTACCTTTAAGCATATAATTCCAATATACATAAGGCAAAATGTCCGCCTTCAAAACCCAGGCACGACGTGTTGCTTTGAATGAATTATTAACCCAGTTAGGAAATGTTGGCATTATTTTGCCGCCATATCCGAATTCAGCAAGGATAATTTTACCTTTGGATACTGTAAGCGGACATGATCCGTATCCCTCATACACAGATTGTAGTTCACTACGGTCCATCTGCGCCAAAAGATTTTCAGCAACCACAACGGCCTGCTTTCTTGCAGCAGCAGCCGTTTTTGCGTTAAGAGTTGCTATTGTATCTCCTGCACCAAATACATTGGGATATTTTGTGCTTTGAAGTGTATTGATATCTACTGCAAGAAACCCGGATTCATTTGAAAGTGGGCTGTTTGCTACAAAATCTAAAGCACATTGCGGTGGACACACATGCAGCATATCAAATTCTTTCTCAACACGGCTTGTATTCCCGTTGGCATCAGTAACAGTAAAGGTCGCCACTTTACGCTCCCCGTCTACGGCAACAAGATTGTGTCCGAAGCTAAGTTTTATCCCATATTTCTCCACCCATTCCATAAGTGGCGGAATATAGTCCGCAACACCAAAAAGTGCAGGACCGGCATTACATAATTCTACATCTGTATGATCCAGAACACCCTTTTTGAGCCATTCATCGCAGGAAAGATACATTGCTTTCTGCGGGGCACCAGCACATTTAAAAGGAACAGGAGGTTGAGTAAAAATAGCTTTCCCTCCCTTAAAATTTTGCACAAGTTTCCATGTATAAGGCGCTCCATCAAAAAGATAATTTGATGTGACACCATTCTTTCCTAAAGTTTCTTCCAATCCTTCAACTGCCGCAAGATTAAGTTTAAGACCCGGTGCAACAACCAGCGATTTATAGCTCAGACTGCCACCCGAGTTTAGATTCACGCAATTATTTTCAGGATCAAATGTTGTTACTTCATCCTGTATCCATGTTGCGCCTTCCGGGATTACCTTTTCCTGTGGACTTACTGTTTCACCAGCAACAAAAATTCCACCACCAACCATCGTCCACCCAGGTTGGTAATAATGAATATCTTTAGGTTCGACAATCGCTATATTCAACCAATGGCGACGCTTCAGGAGGCTTGCGGCCGTTGCTATTCCGGCAGAACCGCCGCCAACAACAACGATATCATATGAACTTTTCTGATCATTCATTTTCATCTCCCTCTTTCCGTTTCATTATTATTGCGTTGAAGCTTATCGCGATTCCTTATCATCGCAAAGCTAAAAAAAGTGCATTATTTACTATGCATAGCTAATTAGGACCGTTATATTTCCTAATTTAAATGACAATAACCTATATTGGGAGCGAAAATTTATGTTTCGTAAAATCGTTGTAATATCAACTTTAATTTTTGCAATGGTCAACATCGCAATAGCGCAGGTTCAGCAAACAAAAGGTACCTTTGTTGACAAGTTTCGCCAACTTGACGAAATTCTTCCAACTGCAAATACATATCGTACAGCTGGGGGTGAACCGGGCCATGAATACTGGCAACAACGTGCTGATTATGTAATCAATGCAACTTTGGACGAAAGAAATCACAGAATTACTGGTACTGTGCAGATCACTTATCATAATAATTCGCCAGATACACTTCGTTTCCTCTGGATTCAATTGGATCAGAACCGTTTTAATAAGAATAGCATGCAAAATAAAACGGAAACCTATAATTCGCCCTCAAATTTAAAAGGATTTGATGAAGACCCTGCCCGGCTGAGCCTTGGACAACTTCGACGTATGCAGCTACAGGAAGACCGCGAATTTGGTTTTGAAATTAATTCCGTGACTGCTGGAGGCCGTGACCTAAAACATACGATCGTCGGTACAAAAATGCGTGTTGATCTGCCCACACCATTAAGATCCGGCAACACTACAACATTTACTGTTGATTACGCATTCAACATTATTGAAAGTGATGTGATGGGTGGTCGCGGGGGTTATGAACATTTCCCTGATGATGAAATCGAAGGTGGCGGATATCTTTATGAAATATCGCAGTGGTATCCACGTATGGGTGCCTATACAGATTATGAAGCCTGGACAGCTAAAGAGTTTCTAGGGACTGGAGAATTCACACAGGAATTCGGGGATTTTGATGTAACTCTTACCGTTCCGGCGGACCATATAGTCGCATCAACCGGTGTATTGCAAAATCCTGACGATGTATTGACTGAAGAACAAAAAGACCGTCTTGAACAGGCCAAAATAGCAGATAGCCCTGTATTTATTGTTACCCCAGCCGAAGCATTGGAAAATGAGAAAGAAGGCACAAGGGATAACAAATCATGGCATTTTAAAGCTGAAAATGTTCGCGATTTTGCCTGGGCATCAAGCCGCAAATTCGCTTGGGATGCCAAAGGCTATAACCAGGGCGGAACTACACAACCATTTGTTATGGCCATGTCTTTCTTCCCGAAAGAAGGCGGTGAGCTTTGGGAAAAATATTCAACCGAAATTGTAATCCATACAATGGAAGTTTATTCAAGGTTTTCATTTGATTATCAATATCCTGTGGCTATTTCCGTGAATGGTCCTGTTGGTGGTATGGAATATCCGATGATCACGTTTAACGGCCCGCGGACAATTCTTCATGATGATGGCACACGTACCTATACTGCCGCAGAAAAAGAATTTCTGATTGGCGTGGTAATCCATGAAATCGGTCATATTTATTTCCCGATGACCGTAAATAGTGATGAACGTCAATGGACATGGATGGATGAAGGCATTAACAGCTATCTGGACAGTGTTGCCGGTCGTGAATGGGATTATAATATTGGATCAACCGAACCAAGGGATATCATTGATTATATGAAATCGGAAAACCAGGTACCACCGATGACACAATCGGATAGCGTTCTTCGGCTTGGCCCTAACGCATATACCAAACCTGCTGTAAGCTTAAACATACTTCGTGAAACCATTCTAGGACGTGAACTTTTTGATTTTGCTTTCAAGGAATATGCACGTCGTTGGATGTTTAAACGCCCAACACCGTCTGATTTTTTCCGTACGATGGAGGAAGCTTCGGGCGTTGATCTGGATTGGTTCTGGCGCGGGTGGTATTACACCACTGATCATGTAGATATTTCCCTTGACCATATTTATCAAATGCGCATGGATACAAAGGATCCGGATATAGACTATGCCCGTCGTCGTGACGAATTTAATCAGAAACCTTCTTCCCTTTATATCACCCGTAATCAGGAAGAAGGAATGCGTTCATGGGTTGAACGTAACCCAGATGTACGTGATTTTCATGATGAAAATGATCAGTTCACGGTCACCAACAAGGAAAGAAATGCTTATAACAGCTTCCTGAGTGGACTTGATGAACGCGAACGTCGTGAATTTGAACGCGCGGTCGAAGAAGACAAAAACTACTATGTTCTTGAATTTTCAAATAAAGGCGGACTTGTGATGCCCATATTGCTTGAGTTTGAATTTACTGACGGAACTACTGAATTCATGAACATACCTGCTGAAATCTGGCGCAGAAACCACCTTCGGGTTCAAAAGCTTTTTGTTTTTGATAAGGAACTTGAAAAGGTAACCATCGATCCCCGTTGGGAGACTGCCGATGTTGATGTGGAAAACAACCATTATCCACGCCGCATTATCCCAAGCCGTATAGAAGCCTATAAAGCTTCTCCACGTAATGGCCTTAAACAGCGCGATATCATGCATGATATAAAAACCGAACTTAAGGATCCTGACGAAGATAACTGATGAAACGTCTACTTATCCTAATTATGCTCATAGCGGGCGCCTTTCCGGCGTCCGTTTTTGCGCATCAGCAACGTGCTGCGATGACCAAGGTTCTTTTTAATAAAAACACTGGAAACCTTGAAGTTATGCATCGCTTTTACCTGCATGATACGGAACATGCGGTTCAGATGCTTTTTGATAAACGGGCGGACATAAGAAGTTCAGCCGATACACAGGAACTGTTTGCCAATTACGTCTCGCAACGTTTTGCCATTAAACCTCTTAATGGCCCCGAATTAAAACTGCGTGACGTCGGTTATGAAATAGAACGGATATATTTCTGGGTTTATCAGGAGGTTGAAGCACCGGATAATATTGAAGGGCTGACAATGATCCACAACGCCCTTCGCGACATTTGGACCGATCAGGTTAACACAGTGAATGTAGAAGGACGCGGAGACCTTCGCACCGCAACATTCGAAGGTGATGTCGAATTGCTTTCCGTCGAATTTACTGGTCAAAATAATCCTTAATTTAACAGCCCATATATCGATATATTATAATCTACTTATAAGTGTTTTTATAAATTATATACAACTTTATTAAGTATTTATTCACCATTTCTCAGTATGATCATTACTAGTATTGATTATTGCCTTGAGGGAGGCATCGCATCTGAGTATGCAGGAGTAAACATAATGTTAGGCAGGTTAACATCCATTACATCTGGCATTACATCTGGTTCAAACGATAAAGCAAGACTAAGCGCCATACACAAATCACACGCCGTTATCGAATTCACGCCTGACGGCATCATTAAAGAGGCAAATGAAAGTTTTCTAAAATTAATGGGTTATGAGCGAAGCGAAATTGTCGGCAAACATGTCAGTTACGTGGCTTTAAAACCGGAACTAGTTCAAATGTATAAGTCCAATTTTACAGCACAGGAAATTAATGCGATTTCAGATTTTTATGGATCCCCAGCTGGACAGAAGGCTTTGCAAAAATTACCTGAAATCATGCAACAAAGTGCCCAACTTGGTTTTGCGAAAGTTCAACAAAATCTACCAGAACTTCAATCAATGATAGCTCAGGAAGCAGCAAGGTTAGCTGAGGTAGACAATTCCAGCCAATAAATGTTAATTACAGGAAATGTTTTTTATTTCAGCGCGAGGTACACCGCTTCCGCGATTTTGATATCCTGCACCGCAACCCCGGTAAGATCAGCAACCGTGATCTGCGCCTCATTTGCCCGTCCGCCCCGGGCTGTGATCATGGCGCCAAGTTCCACCACATCATCATCCGTGATGGCACCCGCGTTGCGGGACACACATACTTCCCCGCGGGTTTCAGATTGCGGCAGGCTATCTACCACCACCATATCGGCAATTTTTAATATTGCCGTATCAAGTTCCTGTTTTTCAACGGTGTCCGATCCCATGGCGGTGATATGGGTGCCGCGGCGAACCATATCAGCCGTGATGATCGGCGCGTGGGCCGGGGTTGTGGTCACAATAAGATTGGCATTTGCGCATACTTCCGCCGCATCCAACGTGGTTGTGACGTTATACCCCGCCTTTTCCATATCATTTTTATATTTATCCAGCCCTTCCTGACGGCGGCCCCATACAATGACGTCACGGCAATCTGTCACCGATTTTAAATATTCAAGCTGCATACGTGCCTGAACCCCAGTGCCGAAGATACCTATCTTATGTACCATTTTCGGTGCAAGATATTTAGCGCAAATGGTTCCTGCGATCGCGGTTCTGACATCGGTAAGCAGACATTCATCATGCAAAATGGCAATCACTTCCCCGGTATGCTGTGAAAACACACACATCAAGCCGTTGCTGGTGCAAAGCCCGATTTTGTTGTTACCGTAAAAACCCGATGCAATTTTGATCACATAATAATCTTCGCCGGTAATGCAGCCATATTTGATATGGACTTCGCCTTTGTCCATGATCAGTTCGCCGACCGGCGGCACATTGCATTTTCCGGCTGAATATTCGACAAATCCCTGCTCAATGGCGGGAATGGGGTCAAGGTTCGGTAATATTTTTTTGATTTCAGCTTTGCTGATAACTTTCATTGATGGTGCCTCGTTTCTTTAAATCCTTACCGAATGCTAGGATAATTGAACACCAAACACCATCAATAATTTTTCTTAATTCGGCTCTGCAAATATCGCCGGATCAATAGGCTGATTGGGCTAAGTCAGAGTTTTATTGCGAAGATATTCCTGATGAAATGCAAACCCCCGATCAAAATTCTGGCACTTACTGCCCTTTAGTATATGTTAAGCCAAATGTTAGTCTTCCGTTTGTTTACAAGCCATTTAGCGGGTTTGTTATAGTTAAAATAAAAATAAACAAAAATGGTGCGACGGAAAATCAAATAGTTGTTGAAAGTACTCACCGAAGTATTGAAAGATCGGCCGTGAGAGCGGCACAAAAGCTTAAATTTCGTCCGTATATCGTTGATGAAAAGGTAGTAGAAATTCAAAACTATTACTTTAAATTCAACATTCAGTATTAGTCGATACTAAACCCTCTCCCCCTTCTCGTTGAATAAATAGGCCTTTTGCATATTCAGTAGCAAGCGTACCTCATCGCCCACGTCGGCGGTATAAAGGCCGGGGATTTTTGCGGTTAGTTCCGTGCCGCTGTAATCCACGGTAAGCAGCGTTTCCGCGCCAAGGGGTTCGATGACCGTTATGGTGCCTTTTATTTTTTTATGGCCCGTGGGCGCGGCGGCGTCACCCGCAAGGCTGATATGTTCCGGGCGAATTCCAAACGTTATCGCGCCCATGGCGATGCCCTTCGGCGCGCGGATGAAATTCATTTCCGGGCTTCCGATAAAACCGGCGACAAACTGATTTGCCGGATTTTCATAAAGTTCAAGCGGGGTTCCGATCTGCTGAATTTCGCCGTGGTTAAGAACCACGATCCGGTCCGCGAGGGTTATGGCTTCGGTTTGGTCATGGGTCACATAAATGATGGTTGTATTTACCTTTTGATGAAGCTTTTTAATTTCGCCGCGCATGGATGAGCGCAGTTTCGCGTCCAGGTTTGAAAGCGGTTCATCAAACAAAAATACGCTTGGTTCCCGGACCATGGCGCGGCCGATGGCGACGCGCTGTCGCTGCCCGCCGGAAAGTTCGTGTGGTTTACGGAAAATAAGTTCTTCGATGCTTAGAACCGCCGCGACCTGCTGCACGCGGTATTCGATTTCCCGTTTTGTAAGCTTCATGGCGCGCAGGCCGAAGGCGATATTCTGATAAACCGTCATATGCGGGTAAAGGGCGTAATTCTGAAAAACAAACGCGATGTTGCGTTTGCCGGGGTCCAGATCATTGACCCGCTTGCCGCCGATTTCAATATCGCCTGCGGTTGCGTCCTCCAGCCCCGCGATCATGCGCAGCAGGGTTGATTTCCCGCAGCCCGACGGCCCCACAAGCACCAATAATTCCTTATCATGGATATCAAGGGTCAGGTTTTCGATGACCATTTTTTCCTCCCCGCCCTTAAGCGGGTAGGATTTTGAAATATTTTTAAAGCTTACGTCAGCCATTGGCACCCCCGTTCCCGCCAAGCGGCGCGCCGGTTATATCCTGCACGCTGTTTCCAAGCATTTCACGGGCACCAAGCAGTCGTTCAAAAAAGGCGACATTCTGGTTGCTTTGCGCAATTGCGGTCGCGGTATATTTTTTAATGCTGGCCTCAAACGCCGGAATGGCCGGACCACCGGTAATTTTACGCACGGCAATGAAATGACCGGGGCTGGCGATTTCAGCGAGCGTAACGGCATCAATTTTCGTTTCGGTTCCGGTATGTTCTTTATAAATAGCGGAAAATTTACCATAATCAAACGTTTCAAGCGATGATTTTTCCGCCACAACCACTCGCGCCATTGCGGCGGCGATTTCGTGGGACAGTTTAAACGGTATTCCTTCGATGCGGGCGATGCTGTCCGCGACCTCGGTGATGGTGGCGCAGGCTTTGCCGATGTGATCGGCGATCCTTTCCTCATCAATTTTAATCGCACTCATAAATTCGTTAAGCAGCCGTAACAATCTTCGTCCCGTATCGAATGCGCGGTGTCCGGCGCTTTGGACTTCGGTCTCGCTGTCGTTCATATCCGTAAACGGGGTATTGTGCATGGTATTGATGATGGTATCACAGTGCCCGATTGAAAGGCTCGCGAGCAGGCGCATATGTTCAATGGGAACGGGGTTTCGTTTTTGCGGCATGATTGAGCTGATCTGCACAAATTCATTGGGGACATAAATATGCCCGGCTTCAAATGATGTGCGGCTCGCCAGATCCTGTATGAAGCGGCCAAGGCCGACAAACATGACCTTCATCGCGCTATAAAGCCCGGTGATGTAATCCAAGCTGGATATACATCCGTAGCTGTTTTCAAGAGGGCCGGAAAAACCAAGCAGTTCCGCCATGCGTTCACGGTTTAAATCAAACCCGGTGGTGGTGATCGCCGCCGCACCCATGGAACAAAGGTCCGCCGTATCCACACCAAGGGTGATACGGTCCACATCGCGCTGCAGATTTTCAATAAACGCCCCCAGATAATGGCCCCATGTGGTCGGCTGCGCCGGTTGACCGTGGGTATAGGCAAGGATAATGGTTGATTTTCCCGCTTCCGCGATCCGAAGTAACGTTGCGATCAACTGATTGAGTTCGGTTAGTAAAACTGCTGATAAATCAAGCAGATGCATTTTAAAAATGGTGTGGTCAATGTCATTGCGGCTGCGCCCGGTATGGAGCCGCCCCGCAAGATCGGCTCCCAGTTTTTTCACCAGTTCCCCTTCCACATAGAAAAAGTAATCTTCGACTTCGCCGGTATATTCAAGCGCGGCAAGATCAAGATTTTTTTCAATGTCGACAAGCGCGCTTAAGATCAATTTGCCCTGATCATCGCTTAATATCCCCTGCTCCGTCAGCATGATGCAGTGGGCAAGGTTCACGCGGAAATGATAATCGGCAAATGTGGTTTTTGAAGCCTCAAATAGCGGCGCAAGCACCGTTTCCTTGTATACTTCGTTCGGGAAGGTTGATGTATCGTCAAATTTGCTCATTTTTATCCTTTTAAACCCCCTAAAATAACACCACGGATGATATAACGCTGGAGCGCCAGAAACACAATCAATGTCGGGATGGTCGCAACCGCCGCCCCGGTCATGATCATTTCCCATTCACTGGTAAATTCACCGCTGAAAGAAGCAAGCCCCACCGGCACGGTATAAAGCCCCGCTTCGGACGTGACAATAAGCGGCCATAAAAACGCGGTCCAGTTTCCCAGAAACGTGAAAATTGCAAGCGCCGAAAGCGCCGGCACCACAAGCGGCAAGGCTACATCCGTATAGATCCGAAATTCGCTGACCCCGTCAACGCGGGCGGCATCAAGATAATCATCCGGCACGCTTTCAAAAAACTGTTTCATCAGAAACACACCAAATCCGGTCATCAGCCCCGGAAATATCAGCCCGATATAGCTATTGAGCAGTCCCAAATCACGGGCAAGGATATACCACGGGATCACCAGCATTTCGGTGGGGATCATCAACGTGCTTAAAATCAGGAAAAAGACGATTTTCCGGCCCCGAAAATCAAATTTCGCCAGTGCATAACCCACCATACTGTCAAAAAACAGCACAGACAGGGTCGTGATAATCGCCACAATAGCCGAATTTATAAACCATAGTAAAAATTCAGTATTTCCAAGAAGATAAATATAATTACTTAACGTAGGTTCTGAACTTATAAGCGTAAGATCATAAATCTGATCATTATATTTGAAGCTTGCGGAAAACATGAAAATAATCGGTGTCATCATCAGCACCGCACCGATGAATAAAAGGGTCCAGATGATGATCTTTTTCGGGGATACGGGTTTTTTAATCTTTATCATTTTTAAGTGCCCTTAACTGAATAAGCGTAATCACCGACAGGATTACAAACAAAACCACCGTCTGCGCCGCCGCCATGCCCATTTCAAAGTCATCAAATGCGGCCTTATAAATATGCAGCACGAGCGGCCGTGTGGCATTTAACGGCCCGCCTTCCCCTTCCTGCGTCATGTTATAAACCTGATCAAAAATCCGAAGGAAACCGATCGAACTGATCACTACAAGGAAAATGATCGTCGGGCGCAGCTGCGGCAGGGTTATTTCGCTAAGGATCTGCCACGCTCCCGCGCCATCAACCCTCGCTGCTTCATAATATGTTCCCGGTATCGCCCGTAGCCCTGCAATGAAAATGACAATCTGAAAGCCAAGCCCGGCCCAGATCGCCGGGGCAAGCACCGCCGGGAGTGCCTGAGTGGTGGAACGTAAAAATTCCATTTGCACAATACCCATCTGGCCCAGAGCAAGGTTAATCATACCGATGGGTACCGGCTGATAAAACCAGCGCCAGACCCACGCCATAGCCGCCGCCGTGGTCAGAAACGGGATAAAATAACAGGCACGCAGAAACCCATGACCGAACCTGATCTGATCAAGATAATAAGCGATGATGAAGCTGAGCAGCAATGAAACGGGCACGCCTAATAGTATATATTCAAAGGTATTACCCAGCACAATCCAAAACACAGGGTCACTAAACAGCGCAATGAAATTATCAAGTCCCACGAAGCGCTTTTCCCCGACAATGTTCCAATCGGTCAGCGAAATGGAGAATGCATCAAGGGTTGGATAAAATCGTACTAGTACAAAGTATAACAAAGGCACCGAAATAAAAGCCCAGGCCCACATAGCCTTTTTCTGCGCTAACGTTTTATTCATCACCCGCCCCTGCCCGAATTTCAAGAAGGGCCGCATCGATGATATCCTGGTCTTCGCGCGCGGCGATTTCAAGGCTTTCTTTAACGCTCATATTCCTGAGCACAATCCGGTCAAGCATATCCACAACCGTTTTGCGCTGCGCACTTTCAGAATAAAATTGTGTGGTGTGGGCATAATCCAGCCCCCGGATAAAAGCACCAAAATCTGGATGATTGCGATTTTCCGGGCGGTAAGCAACCGCTTTACGGGCCGGAAGTTCCCCGACAGTATCAAGCCAGTATTGCATCGCCCGGGCGGACGTGATGAATTTAAGAAATTTTTCTGCGGCAATGCGTTTTTCACCACTTGCTTTTGTGGTGATACCGTTTACCCAATAAGATGAGAAATTAGCCCTTATACCATTATGTTCCAACAGTTCCGTAACCCCCCACTGAAGCCGGTTTGGGCGGTTCCCGCGGGTCCGGTTTAAAAAACCAAGTACGAAGGATCCATCAATATGCATGGCGGCACGGCCCGCCTTAAAGGCGATTTCCCCCTTATCCATGAAATCAATCACCGATGTTTTGTGGCGCGTTGCAAAATCGGCATAATATTCAAATGCGGCAAGGCCCGCTTCATCGTTATACGTCACTCGGCTGTTATCATCATTATAAGGCGTGCCGCCAAACTGCCGCACCAACACTTCCCGCCACCAGTTATGATCCTGATTGATCGGGCCCATGGTGATCCCCACCTGCGTGATATTGCCTGCGGGATCGCGTTTTGTCATTTTACGAGCCATATCCACCAATTCATCAAGTGTTGCAGGCGGTCTTTCCGGGTCAAGCCCCGCGTCACGGAACAGTTTTTTATTCCAAAAAAGCGCAAGCGACCGCACCGCTGTTGGCAGGGCATAATACTCATCACCGGATTTCATATTTCCCACCATGGGGAAAAATTCCTGCTCAATTTCACTATGTGGGAATGTTTCGCGTGAAAGTGGCTGCAAAATATCAGCAGCAAGATAATCATGCAGCCAGCCATAATAAAGCTGCACCACATCCGGCCCTTCCCCGGCGGCGACTGCAGCTGCCACCTTGGTACGGTACTGGGCGTATGGAAAATTGCTGTGATTGACTTTGATATCCGGGTTTTCTTCCTCAAATGCTTCAATCAGCCGGTCCATGGCATCAATCCGCGCTTTATAGCTATATTGCCAATAATCAATTTCCACCGCAAAGCCGGGCACAGAGAGCAGAAATGAAATAAGGATGCAGGATATGGCCCGCATGGTGTAGTCCCCTTATTATTAACCATGTTTTTTTGATACCATAAACTCAAATTTGATTTAATTCCAGTGTCTTGACTTAAATTTTCAAGCGATTAAATTATTCATGTAACAGGGAGAGGATATAACATGACAGAAGGCCAGCGCAGGATTGCCGAACAACAACGATTAAGCGGTATAAACAGGCTTTGGAATGCGCTGACGCCACTTAAACATGTGGGCAGTTTTATGAATTGCGGCGCCCACCCGGATGATGAACGTTCACACATCCTTGCCTACCTTGCCCGTAATCAGGGAATTCGCGTGATGTATGCCACCGCCACCCGCGGCAAGGGCGGGCAAAATGCCATCGGCACCGAAGCCGGCGATGATCTTGGTGCCTTCCGTACCGAAGAGCTGGAAGCCGCCGCAAGCGAAATCCCCATGTCGGTTCATTATTATTCGGCCCGTTTTGGTGACGAAATTGATGATTTCGGTTTTTCCACCGATCCGGCCGAAGCCGAAGCCAAATGGGGTGTTAACCGTATGCGTGAGCGGCTGGTGCGTATTATTCGCGAACAAAAACCGGACATCATCAGCCCCACATTCCTTGATACCGACGGACAGCATGGTCACCACCGCGCCGTGACGCGCGCAACGCTTGATGCTTATGATTTGGCAGCAGACCCAAACGCATTTCCCGAACAAATTACCAAAGACGGCCTTAAACCCTGGCGGGTTAAGAAGCTTTATTTATCCGCAGCATCGGGGCGTGGTACCGTCTATGATGACCGTGATCCACCACCGCAACCTACCGTATCTATACCCGTGGGCAAGTATGACCATATCAATGGTGCCACATACCGCCAGATCGGCGAATGGTCCCGTGTTCGCCATTTAACACAAGGCATGGGTCGCTGGTACGAAGCCGCCCCGGAAGACGCGCATTTACACCGTTTGCGTTGTGAACTTGATATTCCACTCATGGAAGATGATGTATTTGATGGTCTTCCGAGAACACTGGCCGATCTGGCTGAAGTTGTTACGATAAGCGGTATTGATGAATATTTAAAACAAGCCGATCATTATATAAACGAAGCTATAGTTGCATTTCCTGATCGTGAGAAAATTCTTGCAAACCTAACTCTGGTAAACGCAAACTTTGAAGCAATAATGGAGCGTTTAGCAATAATTCCAATGAGCGCAGTTGAAGACTGGATTCATAAACTTAATTTAAAAAGAATACAGCTAAGAACAGCTATTTTTGAATCTTCTGGCTTGCAGGCTCAGCTTTCCTGGGAAAGTAATTTTATCAGCCCAGGTCAAGAGCTACCGGGAAGTATATCTATTTATAACACTAGTACTCAGAATATTTCTGCAACGGGGATGGCTGTCTTTGGGACAGATAAAACAACACCAGAATTTGTTGATGTTTCAAATATCACTCTTAATCCCGGTGAATTAAAAGAAATTAGTATTTCATGCAACGTATCTGCAGACGCCGAGTATCATCATCCTTTGGATAAAAATTATGATCCATTTAATAATATTGAGAATTTCTCCTGTTACTTCGGTGCCGGTTTGGGGACAATTCAGTTAATCCCCGCCAATCCCGTTCTCGTAGTTCCGCCGGTCAATTTAAGCTGGGAAGCAAGCGGGCTGTTTTATAACCGGCTTACAGATGGTGACCCGGTGCAGGCGACATTAAGCGTTGATAAATTCACGGAAATAGGATCCGATGTTGAAATCGGTCTTGATGCGCCGGATGGCTGGACGGTTATGCCACCAAGCTACACCGTACCTGCGGGCACACTTCCCGGTTCGTCAAAATATAAGTTTGTTATTTCCGGCCCGACAGGGGGCAGCCGCATTGACATGACACCCTATGCGATCTGTGATGGCAAACGGGTCGAAGAAAATGTCCTGCTAATGGATTATGCGCATATCCGCAACACGTGCAAAGTGGTGCCCGCAACATTGGCGGTGCAACCCATTGATCTTGAAATTCCCGCGCGGCTTAATGTGGGCTATGTGGACCGTGGTGCGGACCGGGTTTATTTCTGGCTTGAACGTTTTGGTGTTAATGTCACGATGCTTAGCGTTGATGATTTAAAAACCCAGGATTTAATCGTTTATGACACCATCGTGATAGGTATCCGTGCCTTTGCGGCTGATCTGACAGCGACAAGCCCTTTCTTACGTGATTATGTGGAAAATGGCGGTAATCTTGTTACCCAGTATAACCGGACAGACGATGACTGGAACAATGAAACCACCCCGCCCCGGCCGATTACCATCGGGACACCATCCTTTAATTGGCGGATTACAGACCCGGATGCAGTGGTAACCCATTTAAAACCGGACCATCATTTGCTTAATGCGCCCAATAAAATCGGCGTCGCAGACTGGCAAAACTGGCATCAGGAACGGGGATTATATTTCCCGATGGCCGCATCACCGGAATATGAATTCCTGCTCAGTATGTCTGATCATGGTAAAACACCGCTTGAAGGGGCACTGATCAGTGCATCCATCGGTAATGGATGGCACCACCATTGTTCACTCATTCTGCATCATCAGCTTGAGCATCAGGTGCCGGGCGCAGCGCGGCTTCTTGCCAACCTGATCACCCCGCCGGATTGGAAGTGAAATTCATAATCTCCTGACACAATAATTTCATTTTGACGGCGGGGGTAATATGGCTATCATCCAACAATCACTTGGGATGAAATATAACCGTAATATAGGTGGGCTAAGATGAACAAAATCAATAATATATTGATCATATTTATGTTTATTTATTCAAATGCATTTGCAGCGGAAAACCGCATTGACGGCTTAAGGCCCGATGCACCGGAACTTGCAAAACCCGGCAATCATAATATTGGGGTTCGTACGCTCACCCTTCATCACAAAGACCAGCTTGATGCCGTAAATGTGGGTGAAGAAGGACCGCTACCGCATTATGACCGGCCGCTTACCGTGGAAATATGGTACCCGGCCAACACATTGGAAAGCGGCGGTGCCTATAACAATGTTTACTTGCGCGATGCAAAAACACAGGTCACCCTTTACGGTAATGCCGTTCGGGACGAGCAACCTCTTAAAGCCAACACCCCCTACCCACTTGTTGTTATTTCACATGGCTATCCGGGAAACCGTCTTCTTATGAGCCATTTCGGAGAAAATCTTGCTTCAAAAGGATATGTTGTTGTTTCCATTGATCATACGGACAGTATGTATCAGGATGCCGGTGCTTTCGCGAGCACCCTTTATAACCGGCCGCGGGATCAGCTCTTTATCCTTAATGAAATGAAGCGCCTTAATGCGGATAAAGACCATTTTCTTTATGGGATGGTTGATGCTGATAATGCCGGGCTTATGGGGTATTCCATGGGCGGGTATGGCGCACTTATTACTGCGGGCGCCGGTATTACAGAAGAAGTTGTAAATACCGTAAGTGTTTCACCGCAAAAGATTTTAAGAGCGTTGCTCGAAGGCACAAATGAGCATAAGGAACTTGTCAGAAAGCCGCTCAATTACAAAGCGGTGATCGCATTTGCGCCATGGGGCATGGAACGTGGCTTTTGGAGCGATACTGCACTTGCAGCCATTGATCTTCCCATGATGTTTATCACCGGAAGCGAAGATGAAACATCCGGATATGAAACAGGAACAAAGGCCATCTATGAAAAAACAACCGGCACAGACCGGTATTTGCTGACTTTTGCAAATGCCGGTCATAATGCTATTGCTCCAATTCCGGCACCAGTAGAATCCTGGGACGCCCGATATAATGATGGCACGTCCTTCGCTTACACACATTATACAGATATGGTTTGGGACAGCATCCGCGCAAATAACATAGCCCAGCATTTTGTAACCGCCTACTTCGGAAAATATTTAAAAGGGGATGAAGCAAATGGAAGTTATCTTGACTTAACCCCGGATGGGAATGTTGTCACCAGTGAAAAACCATGGAAAGGTTTTGATGACGGAACGACCAAGGGTTTGAAAATGGAATTTTTGCCAAGGGATTAAATATAAAAAAGGGGCGCAGGAAGCAACTACCCGCGCCCTTCCCACCAAGTTTGTACCCCAAATTCTATTCATACCTTAATGATACAGCGGGATTGATCCGCGCCGCTTTATAGGAATAACTGATCACGGTCGCCCAAGCGATAATAAGTGCCACTATGCCGGCCCCGACGAACCAGACCAGACTTAAATCAATACGGTATTTGAAACTGTCAAGCCATCTATCCATCAACCACCACGTAATGGGCAGCGCAATAAGATTAGCAAGCAGCACAGGTTTTGAAAACTGCCCGACCATTAATTTAATAATATCAACATTGCGTGCCCCCAGCACTTTACGAATACCGATTTCACGTGTGCGGCGTTCCGCTGAAAATGCGGTAAGGCCAAGAAGCCCGATTGCCGATATAATGATTGCAAGCACGGCGAAAGTCACAAAAACCTTCATCTGTCTGTTTTCGCTTTCATAAAAAGCGTCCACCTGCTGCGAAAGAACCTGATAACCAAGAGGTACACCCGGGGCCACTTCGGCCCATTTCTGTTCCAGTTCGTTAATCATTGCCGGAAAATTATCAGTCGAAAATCTCAGGCTTAAACTGCGGTAAAAGGCCGGCGCATTTAGATAAAGCATTGGCCGAACAATGTTATGGATTGAACGAAGGTGAAAATCTTCGATAACGCCAACAACGGTAAAATGAACGGCGCGCCCCTCACCCTGCGTTTCCCATCTGATTTGCTGTCCAATAATATCTTCCGGCGTATAGCCAAGAACCCTTACAGCTGATTCATTGAGGACGGCGTTGGTTTCAACAACAACCCCGTCTTCCTCTGGGAAGTCGGTAATGGTATCAGCTAGCCTGTTTTCTTCCAAACGACGGCCGGCGCGTAAACGGAGCCGGTAAAGATCGAAGAAATCCGCCTGATGGGACAGAATACTCATGGTGAAGGGTTCATCCGGTTTTCCGACAAATGACATACCCGTTGTAAAATCATAAGGGTCCGTTGGTACAAATTGTGATGCCGTTACCTGGGTAATGCCGTTTACGGTGCCAAGTGCCTGATCAAGCACTTCAACCTGATCCAGCAGGTTATTTGTACGAAGGTTTCTGATAATCAGAACGCCTTCCTTGTCATATCCCGGATCCATACTTGTTGCATATATGGTTTGGCGCGCAACAACCGATGTCCCCGCGATAAGCATAATCGCAATGGCAAATTGCAAAAAGACCAGAAATTGACGAAGGAAAATTGAACCACGCCCCCCTTCATCGGACTTAAGTACCATTGCCGGATTAAATGCAGAAAGATAAAATGCCGGATAAAGACCCGCAACTGTACCCACCACGCCGGAAACAAATATAAGTAATAGCAGATAAACCGGATTTTCAATCAGGCTTAGGCTTATTTCCCTGTCCAGTGCCGAATTAAAGACCGGCATCATAACCTCAACAAATGCAAGTGCAATAATCGCCGCAATGAGAGTGATGATAATTGGTTCACCCAGGAACTGCGTGATCAGCTGATTTCGTGTGGCCCCCATGACCTTGCGAATGCCGACTTCACGCGCCCGTTTAATCGCACGTGCAGTAGCAAGATTGATATAATTTACCGTTGCAACAACAAGTATAAGAACCGCTACCGTAATAAAGCCGTAAACCACGATTATATCACCACCCGGTTTACCGATAACCCCACCCGGTGATTTAAGATAAACATCCTGAACCTTTACGAAAGTCGGATCGCGGTAGGTGCTGGCTGCTACACCCTGAAACGGTGGTACATTTTCATCAATCAATGTGTGAATTAAAGGTTCCAACTGTTCAACGTCTGCACCCGGGCGCATGCGGACATAAGTCGGATTATTCATAGACATATATTCCGTTTGGACATTGTCATGAAATTGCGGATGGTACGGGGCAACCAGGTCAATCGCAAGATGGGACTTGCGGGGCACATTGGGCATAACCGCAGCTACCTGATATTCAACCTGCCCTGCGATTGTCAGGGTTTTTCCGACAGCATCTTCATTTCCAAAATATTTATCAGCAATTTTCTGAGAAATTACGATTGAAAGCTGATCATTCAAAATACCTGCCGGAAAATCAAAACCCATAAATTCAAGGAAATTGGTATCCGCAAATGTAATATTTTCGTAGAAAAACCGGTCCTCATAACCAACAGCAAGCTGGTTTGTCTGATAACGTGTGCTGTCAAGCACATCTGCTGATCTTTCCTTAAGCAACGGGGCATAAGCACCCATGAAATACGGATATAATTCAGGTATCCGGTTATTACCAAGTGCTGTCACCTCAATACGGTAGGTATTATCAGGGTCCGGAATAAACTCATCATAGCCAAGTTCATCACTGACAAATAATGCGATCATTAAACTCGCAGCCAAGGCTACAGCAAGGCCAAATATATTGATTGCACTATATCCCTTGTTTTTAAGAATATCACGGATCGTGCTTGTCAGATAACTTTTGAACATTTTGCTTATTTCTCCCTGAATACAGATAAATTTTTCTATTATTCATCCATATATAAGCAAGAAATATGCCAGAAAAAATATCACTAAACTTCAATAACTTACTGTTTTAAATTATGTTTCCATATTTAAAAAATGTTCGTTATCGTACAATATTGTCCGATAACGAACACAAGTTTTTCGGGATCAATATGCTTTATAAACTGAATTTTATATCCAGATCACGAAGCAGATAAAGCGTGATACAGGCAGCAAGCATCGGCCATGCTGCAAAGAATGTCAGTGTTACATCCGGTGGAATATAAGCCTTCCAAGATGCAAATGTCGTAAGGCCGTGAAACAGCAAAATAAGGCCATAGGTATATTTCTTCCAAAGCCCGGCGACGAATGCAAAAATTAAAAGCATTTCCGCACCGCCAATAATTTTGACAATTATTTCACTGGCACCGTCAATAAAATAAAAATACTGAAGAATGTTGATACTATGACCCGGATCAACAAATTTATCCACTGTCCAGGCGAACATCACAATAAAAACAGTGATGCGTAATAAAAATAAACATATTTGAATATTCTTTCTGTAACCCTCAAGGCTCGTTTGTTCATTCATAGGTTTTCCCTCGTTTTTAAAACATGCCCCACAGCAAAAACAATGTAACAATAGCCACTAAAAAAACCACAAAGAAATTATCACATTAGCGTGATTGATATGTGAAAGTTTTAGGGTTATGAATAAGCATATTTTATTTCGTTAAGGTACATGAATAATGATAAATGATGAGCTGCTGCAAAAAGTCCGTAACCGGTTTGATCTTGTTGATGAATGCCCGTATCAGGGAAAAAGAATTTTTTTTGAAAATGCGGGTGGTGCCCTTACCCTGAAGTCAGTAGTTGAGAAATCAAAAGAAATGGCCGCTATTCCTGATAATCAGGGGCGCAATAATGCTGCATCGATTGAGCTCTCCAACATTATTGATAAGGCAAAATCAGATGCGCTCGCATTTTTCGGTGCGTCAAATGGGATTGTTTTCGTCGGAGAAAGCGGAACCGAGCTTTTATTTCGCCTGATCAGCACTGCTATTGCGGGCGCAGATAAAGGCTGCGATGTGATCGGCAGCACACTTGAACACCCCGCCACAAGAAGCGCCTGCACGCGCTGGGCGGGCGTAATGGGTGCTAATTATATCCAAGTGATCCATAATGATGAAACCGGCAATGTCACAGCGGATGATTATCGCCCGCTTGTAACCGAAAATACACAGGTAGCAACGATCCTTCATACAAGCCCTGTTACAGGCATGGATGTTGATGTGAAAAGCATCGCCAAAGTCATTCGTGAAAAATCACCGGACTGTTTCATCATTGTTGATGGCATTCAACATGCGGCACACGGCGCAATAGATATTGATGAATATGATATCGACGGTTATGTGATTTCCCCTTACAAAGTTTTTTCCCGGCATGGCTATGGACTTGCGTGGGTATCACCACGTTTATCCATTATCCCCCATAACCAGGTTATCGGCGGACCGGAAGATAATTGGGAACTTGGTACCCGTGATACCGGTTCCTACGCTACGTTTTCGGAAGTCGTGAATTATTTTGACTGGCTTGGCGGTCATTACAGTAACTCAGCTGATTTGAGAGAAAGACTTTTGGCTGCAGGTAAAGCCGTCATCCACCATGAAAAAGGCTTGACCGACCTTTTGATATTCGGTGAGGACGGGCTTAAAGGCTTAAGTGATATGGAAAAAGTCAACATTATTGGCAAAAATAATGACCCTGCCCGCAAGGGTCTTGTGTCTTTCTGGGTTGATGGTGTGGACAGTGTCGATATTGTTTCAGCGCTTAGTGATAAAGGAATTCGCGTACACGTCCGTAAAAATGATCATTATTCCGGAAACATACTTATTCCGCTTGGTCAGCCAAGCTGTGTTCGTGTATCCCTTTGTCATTATAACACGTCAGATGAAGTCAGGACTTTCCTTAAGGCAATGAATGAAATTTTAAATTAGTCTGATCCAAAACGATCGCCAAGGAAAGTATTTCAATATGTCGACGTGGACTAGACGACCTTATTTACTAGGATATCGACCCCATCAATCCCCGCTTCCATAAGATCGCCTTTTACAACCGGTCCTATTCCAGCCGGTGTGCCGGTATAAATCAGATCACCGGGTTCAAGCGTATAAAGCTCCGAAAGTTTTGCGACAATCTGATTGGGGCTTGCGATCATCATTTTAATATCACTATCCTGTTTAACTTTACCGTTCACACTTAACCAGATACGCCCTTCTTTGGGATGGCCGATATCAGATGCCTTCTGAATAGCCGTAATTGTCGCTGACTTATCAAATCCTTTGGAAGTATCCCACGGCATGCCAAGCACTTTCATTGCTGCCTGTAAATCACGCCTAGTCAGGTCATTACCAACGGCATAACCGTAAATATGGTCTTCTGCTTGGTCGGGGGTGATGTTAACGGCGCGTTTTCCCATCGCGATAACCAGTTCAATTTCATAGTGAAAATCATTTGTTTTTGGTGGATACGGCACATCTTCATGGTTTGCGACGATGGCATCCGCAGGCTTCATGAAGAATACAGGATCAACCTCGTCCGGATTGCTGCCAAACTCAACAACATGATCATAATAATTCATTCCAACACAATATATGCGGTTAACCGGATATAGGTCATCAGTTCCTGCAATTTCAACAGTAGGGGTTGGTTTAGGTGTAAATACAAGTGCCATTCTTATTATCCTTTTTTATATAATTCTTCGGCGCGGGCCTCAAACGAAACCACCATACGGTGAACCGCTTCTGTAAACAAGCCACCAACCAGCTTTTGAAACAGTTTATTTTTAAATTCAAAATCCACTTCGAAATGGAGCTTTGATCCGCCGGTTGAAATATCTTCAAATTCCCAGAGATTATGAAGATAACTAAGCGGCCCTTTCACATAATCAATTTCAATTTTGCCGTCAGAAAGGATCACATGACTTGTAAAACGTTCCCTGAAAGCCATAAAACCAATAAGCAGATCCGCATAGAAATCATCCGGCTTTACATCATAAATTCTTGCACCAATGCACCAGGGTAGAAAATCGGGGTATTCCTTTACATCCGCCACCAGATCAAACATCTGTTTGGCACTATATGGAAAAATCCTGTCCTCGGTAAATTTAGGCATTAGAAATCGTTTAGTGGATTATGCTTTTTCATTTCGTCAATATCAATGGGCGCATCTTCATGGACTTGTGTACCCTTTTTCTTCAAAAGGTCAAGCCTTGCTGCACGGAGCACTTCAAAATCTTCGCCTGCATGATGCGATGAACGGGTAAGCGGTGATGAAGCCACATGAAGAAAGCCTTTTGCCTTGGCACGTTTTTTATATTTAAGGAACTGATCCGGTTTGATAAATTCTTCAACATCAACATGTTTTTTGGTTGGTTGCAGATATTGACCGATTGTCATGAAATCAATATCGGCGCTACGCATATCGTCCATTACCTGAAACACTTCCACTTCACTTTCGCCAAGCCCGACCATAATCCCGGATTTGGTAAAAATTTCAGGATCGATTTCTTTTACTTTTGAAAGCAGATTAAGCGAATGAAAATACCGCGCACCCGGGCGGATATGGGTATAAAGACGCGGAACCGTTTCCAGATTATGATTAAACACATCGGGTTTTGCCGCGACAACCTTTTCAAGGGCACCTGGCTTATTCCTGAAATCCGGTGTCAGAATTTCAATGGTAGTTTCCGGCGATGCATTTCGAACAGCATTAATAACTTTGACAAACTGATCTGCGCCACCATCCGCAAGATCATCACGGTCAACAGATGTTATCACGATATGCTTCATTTCGGTGGTAAGCACCATTTCTGCCACATTGGCCGGCTCGTCCGGATCAACCGGGTTACCCTTCCCTGTTTTAATATTGCAGAACCGGCACGCCCGTGTGCAGGTATCCCCAAGGATCATGACCGTCGCATGCTTTTTTGTCCAGCATTCACCGATATTGGGGCATGCCGCTTCTTCACATACGGTATTCAGCTTAAGCCCGCGCATAAGGTTACGAGTTTCATTATACCCTTTGGATACAGGTGCTTTAACCCGTATCCAGTCCGGTTTGCGTGTATGACCGGTTGCGGTCATATCAAGTTTTTTTACTTCGGTCATATTTAATCCAATCGGCTTTATCTAAATATGTAGTGTTTTGCCGAACGCATCAAGTACCGCTTCATGCATCATTTCCGACATGGTCGGATGAGGAAATACCGTATGCATCAGTTCGGTTTCTGTTGTCTCGAGCGTGCGGGCAACTGTGTACCCTTGTATCATCTCTGTGACTTCAGCACCAACCATATGTGCGCCTAGCAGCTCCCCGGTTTTTGCATCGAAGACTGTTTTCATCATGCCTACCGCTTCACCCATGGCGATGGCTTTACCGTTACCGATGAACGGGAAACGACCAACACGAACCTTGTGACCGGCGGCAATGGCTGCTTTTTCTGTCATACCGACACTTGCAACCTGCGGACGACAATATGTACATCCTGGTATATTGCCCTTATCCATCGGATGAAGGTCTTTGATATCCTTATTGCCTTTATCGCGGGCAATTTTCTCAACCAAAATAACCCCTTCATGGCTGGCTTTATGCGCTAGCCACGGCGGCCCTGTAAGATCGCCGATCGCATGAACGCCTTTGACACCTGTATGGCCCCATTCATCTGTCACAACATGGCCACGGTCCAAGTTGATTTTATTTTCTTCAAGGCCTATATTTTCAACATTACCATCAATACCGATAGCAATAATCACACGGTCCACTTCGATTTGCTCTGATTTGCCGCCCTTGCCTTCAACGGTGCAGACAACGGTCGATTTTTTCTTATCAAGCTTAGTAACGGATGCCTCTGTTTTAATGGTAATTCCCTGTGATTTAAAGGATTTGGCGGCAAATGCGGAAATTTCCTCATCTTCCACCGGCATCACACGGTCCATCATTTCAACCACGGTAACTTCGGAACCAAGTTCATTATAAAATGATGCAAATTCGATCCCGATGGCGCCTGACCCGATCACAAGAAGGCGCTTTGGCATCGTGTTTGGTACCAGCGCATGACGATATGTCCAGACAAGTTCACCGTCCGCCTTAAGATGCGGCAGTTCCTTTGCCCGGGCGCCAGTCGCAAGGATGATATCCGTTGCATCCACAAGCGTTGTTTTACCGTCTTTTTCAACCGATAACTGACCGGGCTTTACAAGCTTGCCGTTTCCTTCAAGCACAGTGATTTTATTTTTTTTCATCAAATGCTTGATCCCGCCACTTAGCTGCGCGGCCACACCGCGGCTGCGGGCAACAACCTTATCAAGATCGAACCCAAGCTGATTGGCCACAAGACCAAAATCAGCCGCATGTTTCATGTTATGAAACACTTCAGCGGACCTGAGCAGTGCCTTGGTCGGAATACAACCCCAGTTAAGACAAATACCGCCAAGTTCAGCGCGTTCAATAATAGCCGTATTAAAACCAAGCTGTGCTGCACGGATTGCAGCAACATATCCACCCGGGCCGGAGCCGAGTACGACCATATCAAATTTCTGATTGCTCATAATCTCTCTCCTTTAAAGCAGCATTGCTGATGGTTCCTGAAGGAACATTTTAACCGCCGCAAGGAATTCTGCACCAACAGCACCATCAATTGCACGGTGATCACAGGAAAGCGTGATTGTCATCACGGTTGCGACACTTAGCGCACCATTTTTAACTACCGGGCGCTGTTCCCCCGCCCCAACAGCAAGGATCGCGGCCTGTGGCGGGTTGATTACCGCATCAAACTGCTTCACACCCATCATTCCCATATTTGATATGGAGAAAGTGCCACCGGCATATTCTTCGGGTGCCAGCTTGCCTTCATGGGCACGTTTGGCAAGGTCTTTTGTTTCGTCTGAAATCTGACGAAGACCTTTTTGATTAGCACCTTTTACCACCGGTGTGATCAGGCCACCATCAATCGCCACGGCAACCGAAATATCGGCGCGTTTAAACTGACGCATGGTATCACCCATAAATTGTACGTTTGCTGCCGGAACTTTCATAAGTGCCGCCGCGCAGGCCTTAATCACGAAATCATTGACGGATATTTTATAGTCATCCGACATGGCGTTAAGCCCTTTACGTGCCGCCAGCAGATTATCCAGTTCTACATCTACACTCAGATAGAAATGCGGAACTGTTTGTTTGCTTTCGGTAAGACGCTTGGCTATTGTTTTACGCATATTGCTGAGTTTGATTTCCTCGTAAGGGGCATCGTCATCCATTGAAACCATACCCGAAGCTGCTGCTGGTGCTGCTGCAGGTGAATATGCTTCCACATCACGCTTGATCACTCGGCCACGTGGGCCAGAACCCGGAATTTGCGAAATATCATAACCACTTTGTTCGGCGATCCGTTTTGCAAGCGGTGATGCAAATACACGATCCCCTGATTTAGCAGCGGGTGCCTTTACCGGTGTAGCGGCCGGGGCCTGTGCTGGTGCAGCTGGTGTTGGCGTAGCTTCTGGCTTGGCAGCGGCCGGTGCCGGTGACGCAGGTTTTGGCGCAGCTTCAGCAGCGGCTGGTGCTGTTTTGGGTGCTGGTGCGTCAGCCGCAATTGCATCCGCCGCGCTGGCATCATCACCATCTTCAAGCAGAACGGCAATTAACTGACCAACCGGGATATCTTCTGAACCTTCATCGATCAATAATTTGGCAACCACACCGTCATCGATGCTTTCAAATTCCATCGTTGCTTTATCAGTTTCAATTTCAGCAAGGATTGTACCACTTTCAACCTGATCGCCCACTTTAACAAGCCACTTTGCAAGTGTTCCAGTTTCCATGGTCGGGGAAAGTGCGGGCATTGTTAGTGCAATAGCCATGATTACGCTCCTTCCGTATAACAAACCTGTTTGGCGGCAACGACAATCCGGTCATCGCTGACAACAGCAAGTTTTTCAAGGTTCGCCGCATATGGCATTGGCACATCTTCGTTGGTCACACGCATAACCGGTGCATCCAGATAATCAAATGCCTTTTCCATTAGCTGCGCGGAGATTTCCGAACTGACAGAACATGTTGCCCATCCTTCTTCCACACAAACAACACGGTTTGTTTTCTTTACTGATTCAATAATTGTATCAATATCAAGCGGTCTGATGGTGCGAAGGTCGATTACTTCTGCATCAATTCCCTCAGCAGCAAGCTTTTCCGCAGCATCAAGGGCAAATTTAACACCGATTGAATAGCTGACAAGGGTTACATCCGCCCCTTCCCGCACCACTTTGGCTTTGCCGATTGGAACGGTGTAATCTTCGATATCAGGAACATCGAAGCTGTAACCATAGGTAATTTCATTTTCCAGGAAAATCACAGGGTTCGGATCCTTGATCGCCGCCTTCAGAAGACCTTTGCAATCCGCTGCGCTATAGGGCGCAATTACGATCAGACCCGGAATATGCGCATACCATGAAGCGTAGTTTTGTGAATGCTGCGCTGCCACACGGGCGGCTGCGCCATTGGGGCCACGAAACACCATCGGGCATCTGATTTGGCCTCCAGACATATAATTTGTCTTGGCCGCGGAATTGATGATCTGGTCCATTGCCTGCATGGCAAAGTTAAATGTCATAAATTCAACAACAGGTTTAAGTCCCGCCATCGCGGCACCAACACCAAGACCGGCAAAACCGTGTTCTGTGATCGGCGTATCGATAACCCGGCGGGCGCCAAATTCATCAAGAAGCCCCTGTGTTACCTTATAGGCGCCCTGATATTCGGCGACTTCCTCACCCATAACAAAAACATTGTCATCAGCGCGCATTTCTTCGGCCATTGCACCACGAAGCGCTTCGCGAACGGTCATATTGGTAAATGTTGTCCCTTCCGGCAGATCATTTTCCACCGGGGCAACGGTAACCGGGGCGCTTGCACGTTCCGGTGCCGGTGCTGCTTCAACACTTTGTAAGACGGGCCGTTCAGACGCCGGCGCCGCAACTGTTGCAGTCATCCCTTCAAGCGCGCTTGCATCTTCACCTTCTTCAAGAATTACGGCGATAAGGGTACCAACGGCAATACCTTCTGATCCTTCGGCAACAAGTATTTTTCCAAGCACGCCTTCTTCATCGGTTTCAAGTTCCATTGTTGCTTTATCGGTTTCGATTTCGGCAATGATGTCACCCGGTGATACTTTGTCGCCTTCCTTTTTGGTCCATTTGGCAACATTGCCTTCGGTCATCGTTGGAGACATGGCAGGAAGTAAAATTTCTACAGACATAATGATTACTCCTTATTCTTTTTATTCGGCGACCAAAATGTCGGTATAGAGTTCAGATGGGTCCGGTTCCGGGCTTGTTTGCGCAAATTCCGCCGCCGCAGACACGACCGCCTTTATTTCCTTATCAATGGCCTTGAGGTCATCTTCGGACATGATTTTCCCATCAAGGATACGTTTTTTGACCTGATCAATCGGGTCAAATTCTGCACGCATTTTTGAAACTTCTTCCTTGGAACGGTATTTCGCAGGGTCAGACATTGAATGTCCGCGGTAACGATATGTCTTCATTTCAAGAAGCACAGGGCCTTCACCGGCGCGGCATTTGGCAACGGCACGTTCCGCCGCTTCGCGCACCGCGAGCACATCCATACCATCCACGGCTTCGCCTTCTATCTTGAAACTTTCACCGCGACGGAAAAGTTCAATTTCCGATGATGCCCGTGCAAGCGATGTTCCCATCGCATACTGGTTATTTTCAATCACAAAAATAACCGGAAGGTGCCAGAGCCGCGCCATGTTAAAGCTTTCATAAACCTGGCCCTGATTAACAGCCCCATCCCCGAAATAGGTCACGGCAACATTATCATTGCCGCGGTATTTATGGGCAAACGCAAGGCCCGCCCCGATCGGAACCTGTGCTGCCACGATCCCGTGACCACCATAAAAGCCGTGTTCAACGCTGAACATATGCATGGAGCCACCCTTACCTTTTGAAATCCCGGTTTCCCGTCCGGTCAGTTCAGCAAGGATCACTTTCGGATCAATATCACACGCAAGCATATGGGCATGGTCACGGTAACTTGTAATGATGCTGTCGCCTTCTTTAAGCGCAGCCTGAATACCGGTTACGACGGCTTCCTGTCCGATATAAAGATGGCAGAAACCGCCAATAAGACCCATGCCGTACATTTGGCCTGCTTTTTCTTCAAAGCGGCGCATCATCAGCATGTATTTATAATATCTAATCAAATCATCCCTGGAAGCAGCAGGTGCTGCTTTCTTCACTGCCTTGCTGCGTACGGCGGGTTTCCCGCTTTTTGCCTTGCGGGGTGCTGGTTTTTTAGCCATAATCCTCACTCTTATTCTTGTTTATGTTAGTCCGGCAAGATTTCGTGACGCTATATCTATCACCAAAATCTTTAATAGGGATACAGAATGTCCCTTTAACATATTAATATAATGAACAAAAGTTATTGAAATACAACACTTTTTTTTAATTAACCAAATTCAAGTTAATTAAAAAAAAGTGTTAAATTTTCAGGATTTAAAAAACATGTCCTAACAACATGAAAACAAAGCAATTTTGCAACATTATAACTTTTAAATGATTATTTTTTGTTAGGAATGACGATTTCGTCCTGATGAGTGAAGCCAAGATCTTTTCTGACAAGTTCATCCAGATAATCGGGATCAACATGGTCCCTTGAAAGAAGTCCTACATGAAGATCAAGGTCTTCGCGCATCACTTTTATGCGTTCCTGTTCCTGTTCAAGGGCGGTAATTTCTTCTTTCAGAACCTTTTGTGCCGTAACGCTTTTAAGGGCATGAGCGGCAAAATAAGAAGAAATAAGCATCGCCACAAGGGGCAATGTCATTTTTCTGAGTCGTTGAAATATCGGTTTTTTGCTTCTCATTGATAAAGAGAATCACATCCGATTCGCCGGGTCAAGAACTTTCGCAAAAAAAAGAATCGCCTAGAGTCAATAACATAGCCGACCTACTACATATAGTAGTTCCGATTCGCTTGATGCTACTAGAACGAAAAAAGCCCGATCTAAGGACCGGGCTTCCAGCTCTATGACATAAGATTTTAACGCAAAATACCCTTGCCCGCGTAATGGGCGGCGGAGCCGAGCATTTCTTCGATCCGGATAAGCTGGTTATATTTGGCAAGCCTGTCAGACCGTGCAAGTGACCCTGTTTTGATCTGCCCGCAATTAAGAGCGACGGCCAGATCCGCGATGGTCGCATCCTCTGTTTCACCGCTGCGGTGCGACATCACGGATGTATATTGCGCGCGGTGCGCCATGTTGACGGCATCAAACGTTTCGGTAAGGGTTCCGATCTGGTTTACTTTAACAAGGATCGAGTTTCCAACCCCCTGCTTGATTCCGTCTTTAAGGCGTTTTGGATTGGTTACAAACAGATCATCACCCACAAGCTGGATTTTCTTACCCAACCTATCGGTTAAGGCTTTCCAGCCTTCCCAGTCATCTTCATCCATACCGTCTTCGATGCTGAGGATCGGATATTTATTACAAAGGTCTACATAATAATCGACCATTTCACCGGCATCGAGGGTTTTACCCTCACCGGCAAGTACATATTTACCGGCCTTGTAAAATTCGGATGAAGCGGCATCAAGTGCCAGCATGATATCATCGCCGGGCTTGTAGCCCGCATTTTCGATTGATGTCATAATGAAATCAAGCGCATCGGTGGTACTTTTCAGGTTCGGGGCAAAACCGCCCTCGTCCCCTACCCCGGTGTTATGGCCGGCGTTCGAAAGGTTTTTCTTCAGTGTATGGAACACTTCAGCACCCATGCGTATGGCATCACGGATATTTCCCGCGCTTACCGGCATAATCATGAATTCCTGAATATCGATCGGGTTATCCGCATGTTCACCGCCATTGATGATATTCATCATCGGCACTGGAAGCACATGGGCGTGCGGCCCGCCAAGATACGAATAAAGGGGCATGGCTGCTTCATCGGCGGCGGCTTTCGCGGTTGCGAGGCTAACCCCCAGAATGGCATTGGCGCCAAGACGGGATTTATTTTCCGTACCGTCAAGTTCACGCATGACATTATCAATTACAATCTGTTCCTCGGCGTCCATACCTGTGAGTGCATCATAAAGTTCGGTATTAACCGCTTCGACAGCATGCTCAACACCTTTACCCATATAACGCGAGCCGCCATCACGAAGCTCCACCGCTTCATGGGCGCCGGTTGAAGCGCCACTTGGAACCGCAGCACGGCCAAACGCCCCGGTTTCCAGTGTTACATCCACTTCAACGGTCGGATTACCGCGACTATCAATGATTTCGCGGCCTTTGATATCGATAATTGCTGTCATTTCTTGTCTCTTGTTTGGTTAAACCAGTCTTGATTGCTTCAGGGCTGCTTCGATAAAGGAAGCAAATAAAGGATGAGGGTCAAACGGCTTGCTTTTCAGTTCCGGGTGGAACTGGACACCGATAAACCAGGGATGATCTTTTAATTCAACGATTTCCGGAAGTGTGCCATCCGGCGAAAGACCAGAAAAAATAAGTCCCGCCGCTTCCAGTTTTTCACGGTAATTGATGTTTACCTCGTAACGGTGACGGTGACGTTCAAAAATAATTTCCTGTCCATAAATTTCGGCAACATGGCTGCCCGGTTCAAGATGTGCTTCATAGGCGCCAAGTCGCATTGTGCCGCCCTTGTCATCATCTTCACTTCGAACCTGTATCACGCCGTCAAGTTCCCATTCGGTCATAAGGCCGACAATTGGCGCATCACAACTTCCGAATTCCGTTGAATTCGCCCCTTCAATTTGGGCAAGGTTACGTGCCGCTTCAATACAGGCCATCTGCATTCCGAAACATATTCCGAAGTAGGGTATTTTTCTTTCACGGGCAAATTTTGCGGCTGCGATCTTGCCTTCTGCGCCGCGTTCACCAAAACCGCCGGGAACCAGAATACCATCAACATTTTCAAGTTCCGTCATCACGGTGGTGTCTTCAAAAATTTTAGCATCAATCCATTCAAGGTTCACTTTGACATTATTGGCAAACCCGCCGTGCACCAATGCTTCTGATAGTGATTTATAGGCATCCTTAAGCTGCACATATTTTCCGACGATGGCGATTGTTACTTCGCCTTCAGGTTCATTCACATGGTCGGAAACATCAAGCCATCTTGAAAGATCGGGTTCTCTTTCCTTGGGGTCAATACCGAAGGCTTTCAATACTTCGATATCAAGCCCTTCCGCATGATAATTAAGTGGCACTTCATAAATGCTGTTGGCATCAAGTGCCTGAATAACCGCGCTTTCCGGAACATTACAGAAAAGACCTATTTTGCGTCGTTCCTCATCCGGAATTTCGTGTTCGCACCGGCAGACCAGAACGTCCGGCTGTATACCGATTGACAGCAATTCCTTAACGCTATGCTGTGTGGGTTTGGTTTTAAGTTCTGCGGCGGCCTTAATATAAGGGACAAGCGTCAAATGCACATTAATGCATTGCCCGCGCATATCATTATCAAGCTGACGAAGTGCTTCAAGAAACGGCAGGCTTTCAATATCCCCGATGGTGCCGCCCACTTCACAAAGCACAAAATCCGTTTGCGCGTCCAGATCGGATGTGACAAATTCCTTAATCGCATTGGTCACATGGGGGATGACCTGCACTGTCGCGCCAAGATAATCACCACGGCGTTCCTTGGCGATTATGTCAGAATAAATCCGTCCAGTAGTAACGTTATCACTTTGACGCGCGGGAACCCCGGTAAAGCGTTCATAATGTCCAAGATCAAGATCAGTTTCAGCACCGTCATCGGTTACAAATACTTCACCGTGCTGGTATGGTGACATCGTACCGGGATCAACGTTAAGATATGGATCCAATTTTCTAAGCCTGACAGAATATCCGCGGGACTGTAAAAGCGCGCCAAGTGCTGCGGAGAGGAGGCCCTTACCCAACGAGGAAACCACACCACCAGTAATGAAAATATAACGTATCATTAGTAAATTATAATCCAGAAATACGAACTAAATATTTTTACACCAAAATAAACGGCACCAGTGGCGCCGTCTATTATTAATTTTGACTTGGTACCTGGGTCGGAATTCCGTCCGTTGGTATTTGCGGCACCGGTTGTTCCAAAGGCGAAGGTGATGTAAGACCATCAATCACCGACGAACTTGACGCATCCTGTTTTGCAATCCATGCCAATACAAGGCTTGTCACAAAGAAGCAGGCCACAATTATTGTTGTGAGACGTGTCAAAAGATTAGCCGCCGAACGGCCAGTCATCATGCTGCCCTGACCACCACCAATACCAAGAGCACCACCCTCTGACTGTTGTAAAAGTACAAGTACAACAAGGGTAAGTGCCAACATCAAATGTATTACAAGAACGACTTCTTCCATCGTTTTTACTCTTTTAAATTAAAATATCGCCATATTCCACATTGTATAAATGGCGGTCATATTGTTTTTTACAAGTGGTTTTTACTCTAAAGCGGAGGCAATGGCTAGTATAAAATTAGCCAATTTGGTCATAAGCCGAAATTATACCGTAAAAGTCTTCGGCTTTTAAGCTTGCGCCACCGACCAATGCACCGTTTACATTTGGAACTGACATTAATTCTTCAGCGTTGGATGCTTTAACAGACCCGCCGTAAAGAATTCTGATCTGATTACCACTACTGCCAAATCTTTCAACCAGTAATGTACGGATCGCTTTATGTACTTCCTTAACATCTTCAGCCGTCGGTACTTTGCCGGTTCCAATTGCCCATACAGGCTCATACGCAATGATCGTATTATCAGCGGATACCGTGGGCGGGATTGATCCCTTAACCTGCGCGGATACAACATCAATGGTTTTACCCGCTTCACGTTCATCAATCGTTTCACCAACACATATAATAGCCGTTGTCCCCGCTTCCTGCGCTGCTGCAGCCTTCGCTTTTACAATATCATTGGTTTCACCATGATCTGCGCGGCGTTCAGAATGTCCGACAATAATATGATTACAGCCAAGTTCCCGGATCATTTGCGCCGAAACATCCCCGGTATGCGCGCCGTTGACATTCATATGACAATCCTGGGCACCGATAGGAACATTTTTTGCCCCCATGGCCACAAGTGTGCTGATTAATGTAAAGGGCGGGCAGATAAGCACATCACAATTTGCGCCACTTGTACTGATAAGATCATTTAAGTGTGTTATTTCACTTGATGCGGCTTTAAGCCCGTTCATTTTCCAATTGCCGGCAACAAGTGCCCTTGGTGTAGTCATAATATAATTTTCCCGTGTTTGGTTTGTTCGGACCGTGACTAGCAGAAAATTGCCCCGAATTCCATATGCAATAGTGTATTTTCCACCCTTTTATTGTTGCGATTAAAGAATGAGATAACTATTATGCCGCAAATATATTGGAAGCCGATCTTGGCTTCCTACAAAGATTACTGAAAGTACAGGTAATAATCAATGTTGGAATTATTCAGAAAAGGTGTGGGATCCTGGTTTGCAGCCATACTGCTTGGTATCCTGATCATGAGCTTTGCACTATGGGGGATTGGCGATCCGCTTAGTACGCTTGGATCAAATGAAATTGCAGAAGTGGGCGGCGAAAAAGTTACTCCCGTTGAACTGCAACGTTCGTTTGAACGTGATTATAGCAGACTGCTTCAACAAACAGGTGAAGGCGTGACGAAACAGCTTGCTATTCAGGTTGGCATGGGTGCCCAGTCAGCTGCTAATTTAATACGGCAAAAAGCACAGGAAGTAGAATCATCCAATCTTGGTATTCGGGCATCCGATCAGGAACTTGCGAATTATATCCTTTCAATTCCGGTCTTTCAGGATGAAACAGGGACATTCAACAGAAGCTTTTTTGAAAATTTTGCAAGCTTACAAGGTTATAGCACAAAAGAGTTTGAAGAGTTATTAAGAACAGAACTTTCAAGTAACAAGCTTATTGATGCAATCGCCAATAATATAAAAGCCCCCGACATTACATCTGAAATGCTTACAAAATTTGCATCAGAGGAAAGAACATCGGAAATTCTGACAATCCCGGCTAGTGCCATGACCGGTTTTGGTGAGGCAACAGATGAACTGTTAACCGCATATTATCAGGAAAATCCGGATAATTATATGGCTCCGGAATACCGGGATATCAGCTATTTTGAAATTTCAGCCAGCGAATTATCCAATTCTGTGAATATTAGTGGAGATCAGGTCCGGGCAGAATATGATGCGCGTATCATGGAATTTACCCAGTCGGAAAAACGCGGCTATATTCAAATGCTTCTTGATGATCAGGCGAGCGCCGATGCTGCCTATACTGAGCTTGAAAATGGAAAAAGCTTTAAACAGGTGGTTATTGATCGCGCCGGAACAACTGTTGAAGACAGTACCTTTGAGGCGCAAACTTTCGATGAATTTGCAGATACATATGGCGAAGACGCCGCAAATATGTTGTTTGATGCCGAAGATGGCACCTATACCGCACCAATTGAATCCGGGTTCGGAGTTTACATTTTTAAAGTAAATGGTGTCGTAACAGGCACCGTTGAAAGTTTTGAAAGTGTGCGCGACCAACTTGCGGCCGAACTTAAACTTGATCAGGCGATTGACCGTCTTTACGAGCTTAGAAACCTGATTGATGATGAGCTTGCGGCAGGTTCCCCGATTGAAATAATCGCAGGTGTTGCCAATGCCGAACTTAAAACAGTATCAAATGTCAGTATTGATGGTATCAGGCCAGATGGCACTGCATCGACTGAACTACCGCTCATTGTTGAATTCCTTGATTATGCATTCCAGGCTGAAATCGGTGGTGAACTGGAGCTTTATGAAGGCATTGCAAACAAATTCTATATGCTTGATGTTGTTAATATAACTCAATCCACCTTACGTGATTTTGAAGATGTAAAGGATCAGGTCAAGACCGATTGGGAACAAAATCGCCGTGAAACCCTTGCGCAGGAACTTGCTGAAAGAATTATCGGGGAATATTCGGCTTCGGAAAATACCAGTAAGGCACTTGCAGATTATCAAAATATTGTCGGAAGTAATTTTACCGTGAACGTAGTGACTGTTGGACGCGCAAATCAAAATAACGATGTCAGCGCCGATATTCATGCAAGCATTTTCAGCCAGAACATTGGTGATATTGAAATGATCCCTGCTGCTAATGGTGACGGATATGTTCTTGTAAGGGTTGTTGGACGTAGTTTTGAGGAAAATGTTGAGGAAGAAGCACTCGCAAACACAAAACTTCAGATTGAAAATTCTTATCAGAACGACCTGATAGGTGCCTATTTTGTCTATCTGTACGATTCCCTACCAGTGGTCATTCGTGAAGAGAATATCCAGAGTGTGCTTGATTTTATTGCTGCTCCCGATCAGCAATAACCGGGGTTCCAAACAATAAAATGACAACTTTCCCCGAACAAAAAGACTTTAAAAAGTCATATAACGCCGGGAAAGCACAGGTTTTGTGGACAACGCTTGTCGCGGATCTGGAAACATCGGTCAGTGCCTATCTGAAACTGGCGCAAGGCGAAAATTATGCCAGCCTGCTTGAATCGGTAGAAGGGGGCAATATTCGCGGGCGTTATACATTCATTGGTCTTAAGCCTGATATTCTCTGGCGCGCCAATGGGAACAAGGCGGAAATTAACCGTAAAGCGATTGGTGGCGTAAGTGAAGAGGATTATGAGGATGAAACCCTCCCTGCCCTTGAAAGCCTGCGAGCCCTGTTTTCGGAAAGCCTGATTGAACTACCGGATGGAATGCCACCATCAGCCGCAGGCCTGATCGGATATATGGGGTATGATACGGTAAGACTGATGGAAAAATTGCCTGAGGCAAAAGAAGATGTGATCGGCACGCCGGACAGCATTTTCATACGCCCTACTATTATGATTGTTTTTGACAGTGTGACTGACCTGATCACGGTCGTGACACCAGTTCGCCCGACAGATAGTATTGGGGCCGATGTTGCGTATCTTCGTGCTGAGGAAAGATTAAATGATATTATCGCCGCCCTTGCCAGACCGCTTGTCATCAACCGCATTTCATCAGAAAACACAACTTTCGTTGAACCCGTATCAAACACATCACACGCCGAATATGAAAAGATGGTTGCTCGCGCAAAGGAATATATCGCCGCAGGGGATATATTCCAGGTGGTCCTTTCGCAGCGCTTTTCAATGCCATTTGATCTTGATCCGTTTTCTCTTTACCGCGCACTTAGACGCACCAACCCGTCACCATTTCTTTATTTTCTGAAATTTGGCTATTTTTCAATTGTAGGGTCCAGCCCTGAAATTCTTGTCCGTCTACGTGATAATGAAGTCACCGTAAGGCCAATTGCCGGCACCCGCCCCCGTGGCCAAACACCGCAGGAAGACAGCCAAAATGCAAAAGACCTTCTTGCGGATCCAAAGGAATGCGCCGAACATTTAATGTTGCTTGATCTAGGGCGCAATGATGTGGGGCGTGTATCAAAGGTTGGCACCGTAGAAGTCACCGCCCGCATGACCATTGAATATTATTCCCATGTTATGCATATTGTATCTAACGTGCGTGGTGAAATTTCGCCTGAATATGATGCATTAAAAGCGCTTGCCGCAGGCTTTCCTGCCGGGACAGTAAGCGGCGCACCAAAGGTCCGTGCGATGGAAATCATCGACGAACTGGAAAAAGAAAAGCGCGGTATATATGCCGGTGCTGTCGGTTATTTATCAGCTGACGGCAGTATGGATACATGTATCGTTTTACGTACCGCAATTGTCAAGGATGGCACGATGTATGTTCAGGCGGGCGCCGGTGTCGTTGCCGACAGCAAATGGCAATCCGAATATGCCGAATGTGAAGCAAAGGCCCGTGCATTGGTGCGGGCGGCGAAAGTAGCGGTTCAGTTTGCTGATCAGGACAAGCAAATTCAATAGTAAGGATATAAAATGAAAATCGGATATATCGGTCTTGGTAAAATGGGCCTGGGAATGGTGAAGCTGCTTCTTGAAAAAGGACATGAGGTGGTCGCAACCGACCCAAACGAAGACGCCATGAACGAAGCCCGCGCGGCCGGGGCCGAAGTGGTAAGTACCCTCGAAGATTTATATCAAAAACTTCCGGATGATAAATTCATCTGGCTTATGGTGCCGCACAATATCGTCGATAATGTTCTTGAAAATCTTTCACCCATACTCAAATCCGGTGATGTAATCATGGAAGGTGGGAATTCCAATTTCAGGGAAACCATGCGCCGCAGCGCAGAACTTGCCACCAAAGGCATTGATTTCATGGATGTGGGTACCAGCGGCGGGCCTAGCGGCGCCCGCAACGGTGCCTGTATGATGATCGGCGGTGCACGCGACAAGTTTGAAAAATACGAACAGCTTTTTAAAGACCTTAGCATTGAAAACGGTTATGCCTATATGGGGGCAACAGGGGCCGGGCATTACGTTAAAATGGTTCATAACGGCATTGAATACGGTATGATGCAGGCAATCGCTGAAGGCATGGAAATTCTTCAAAAAAGTGATTTTGATCTGGACCTTAAGGAAGTTGCGCGCATTTATAATACCGGCAGTGTGATTGAAAGCCGCCTTGTAGGCTGGCTTGGCAAAGCATACGCGGAAGAAGGCGTAAATCTTGATGCCATTTCCGGTGAAGTTTCCCATAGCGGTGAAGGTCTCTGGACCGTTGAAGAAGCCAGAAAAGCCGGCATCCCCGTCCCGGTGATCGAAGGATCACTTAAGTTTCGCGAGGACAGTCAGGGAAACCCGAGCTACACCGGGCAGGTCGTTTCTGCCCTGCGTAACCAGTTCGGCGGCCATAGCGTTAAGAAAGACTAATTAATCGCAATTTGCCTATCAGTATATTTTTTTCTAATAGATTGCGAAATCGGGATAACTGTTATCCCCTTCTCTTTCAGGGTCGGAATCCAGACTTTTAATGCACTTAACGTCTGCAGATACGGATGCCCGATCGCCAGCGCAGAGCCATTTGATTTGGCAGCACTTTCAAGTTTGGCAAGCTGGCCCAGAATATAGTCTTCTTTATGCACATTATCCAGAAACACATCACGATTAACGACCGGAATTATTTTTTCACGGGCAACTGCTTCAAGCTTGCTGTTGGGTGTAGTTTTGCTATCCAGAACTATTAGTTCTCTTTCCTTAATAACGTTTAAAAGCTGCTCTACTGCGGCGGCGTCCTCGGTAAATTCGCTGCCCATATGATTATTGATACCGATATAGTTGGAAAACTGGCTTAAATTATAATCTATATCCTGCATCCGTTCGCGTTCACTTTCCGATGACATAAGGGCATGGGGACCCGCGTCGGCACTACCCTTTGGTTCCATAGGTATATGAACAAGAATGTCATGCCCTTTTTCATACGCTTGCTCAACCTGCTTGCTGATTTCCGATGCATAGGGAAGAAATGAAAGCGTTAGCGGGGCGTCAAAATTGATCATTTCCTGCGTTGTTTTTTTAAGAATCCCCAAATCATCAATCACCAAAACAACCGTTACATTTCCTTCGGAAACAAGAACCGGCGAAGCTGCAAACCGCTGCCATGCCTGATCACCATCCGGCATCCGTTCCTGCTGCGTTACAATATCCGGCGGGGGTGTTGTTCTCCTGGCAAGCCTGCTTAGAAAGCTTTCTCTGCGGTCAGATCGCGGCAAAGGTGCCGTAACGGATACGGCATCAAAACCTTCTTCATAGATATGTGATGAATATTCACGTAATGATTTCTGATATATGTTATGATCCCACTTAAGCCAGAGCGCCATAAAACAAAACCCGACCAGAAGCGAATAAAAACAGAGCACAAGATACCTGAAAACCGGGCTCATCCGACCTTGTTTTGAATGGGATGGATTAGTCATTTTGGTGAATTATTATCCGTTTTTTTGCTTTTATTATTTTTGGGCCAGAAAAACTAAATAATACACTATCTAGCTGTTGAGATTTGTTAACATACTCTATAGTGTATGAAAATAAATTAATAGTTGTTTAAGAAGCAAAAATACCGAATATGACAGACTTGTTTGAGACGGCCACAACATCGGCCGATTATTCCGCAAAAGATATTGAAGTTTTGGAAGGACTGGAACCTGTTCGGCTTCGTCCCGGAATGTATGTGGGCGGCACCGACGAACGGGCGCTTCACCATCTTGTTGCCGAAGTGCTTGATAACAGCATGGACGAAGCCGTTGCCGGTCATGCCAATCGCATTGAAATTACTTTAAACAGTGACGGGTCATGCACCGTTTCCGATAATGGCCGTGGTATTCCGGTTGATCCCCACCCCAAATTTAAAGACAAATCAGCACTCGAAGTGATTTTCACAACGCTTCATTCAGGGGGTAAATTTAACAGCAAGGTTTATGAAACATCCGGTGGACTTCACGGGGTGGGTATATCAGTTGTTAATGCCTTATCGGAATGGGTCGATGTGGAAGTGGCCCAGGACAAGCAGGTCTGGACCCAGAGCTTTGCCCGCGGAAAACCACAAACAAAAATCACCAATCTTGGCCCCACCCCTAACCGCCGCGGGACAAAAATAACGTTTCTGCCGGATTATGAAATATTCGGTGTCGGAAAAACCGATTTCAAACCATCAATCCTTTACAAACTTGCGCGGTCAAAAGCTTACCTTTTTAAAGGGATTGAAATAAGATGGCAATGTGACCCGGCCCTCATTCCGGAAAAAGAAAAAGATACCATACCGGAAAAGGAAACACTCCATTTCCCGGGTGGCCTTAATGATTACCTGACACTACTGACCGAAGGGCGCAGTCTGGTCACAACGGAAAATTTCTATGGCAAGGTTCCCCTGGCCGATGCTGCCGGGCAAATTGAATGGGCCATTTCCTGGCCGGAATATGGTGAAGGAAGCATATCATCATACACCAATACCGTCCCGACCCCGCAGGGCGGTACCCATGAAAGCGGTGTTCGCTCCGCCCTGTTAAAGGGGATAAAAGCCTACGGCGAACTTGTGGGTAATAAAAAGGCAGGATCACTTACCGGGGATGATATTTTTAATGGAGCCTGCGTGCTGATATCACTTTTTATCAAAAATCCGCAGTTTCAGGGTCAAACCAAAGATAAACTAACCAACCCGGAAGCACAGCGCCTGACGGAAAATGCTCTTCGTGACCATTTTGATCACTGGCTAACGGCATCGCCCGCCATGGCGAATGATCTTCTGGGCTGGGCACTGGAACGGATGGAAGAACGGCTGCGTCGCCGCGCGGAAAAGGAAGTAAAACGCGTTACAGCAACAAACAAACGTAAACTGCGCCTGCCGGGCAAACTGGCGGATTGTTCAAACGGTGATGCGGAAGGCACCGAAATATACATCGTAGAAGGTGACAGCGCCGGCGGTTCCGCCAAACAGGCCCGCGACCGCAAGACACAGGCGATCCTGCCGATCCGTGGTAAAATACTTAACGTGGCCAGCGCCACACGAGATAAGATCCGCGCCAATCAGGAAATTTCCGATATTAATCAGGCACTTGGCTGCGGCATTGGCGATAAATACAGGGAAGAAGACCTGCGTTATGAACGGGTCATTATCATGACCGATGCCGATGTGGACGGCGCCCATATTGCCACACTGCTGATCACTATGTTTTATCAGGAAATGCCGGAACTGATCAAAGGCGGACATTTATTTCTTGCACAGCCCCCGCTTTATCGCATTGCGCAGGGCGGTACCGTTCTTTATGCCCGTGATGACGATCATAAAGATCAGCTGATGGCAACGGAATTTAACGGTCGTGGCAAGATTGAAGTCAGCCGGTTCAAGGGGCTTGGCGAAATGCCCGCAGCGCAGCTTAAGGAAACCACCATGACACGGGGCAAACGCACGCTTCTTAAGGTGGTGATTGAAGAAGGCACCCGGCTAGCGACCGCAGAAAGGGTTGATCAGCTTATGGGTAAAAAACCGGAGCTTCGTTTTCAGTTCATTCAGGAAAATGCCGAAAAAGTCGCCGATCTGGATATTTAGCAGGAACAGCCCTTTAAAAAAATCATTATACAATACATTTTTATTTTGCTTTTTTAATCAAATGGCGTTATTTGCTCATGTATCAAATTAACAAAATATTTGGTTGAAACTTTGCATTTAATTTTTGTCTGAAAAGCATGACCTGCTTTTATTTGGTGAGTATAGACAATGGGTTTCATTTCTGATCAGCTAGATAAAAGATCGTTTCTTTACGGCTTATTCAAATATTCTATCTATTTGCTACTTCTATCAAATATCATTTTGTTCTTCAGAGAAGAATGGCTGGCGTCATCACATTTATTTGCTGGCAATATTCCCCTTGATCAACTCATGAAAACCTTTAACACGACCATCGACACGCTAGTATGGACCATTTTGCTGATCCTTTTTGAATTGGAAACATGGATTATTTCCGATGAAACGTTGGAAAGCAGTGTCCTTAAAAATTCGCTTTTGATCGTCAGAAGCCTTTGTTACATAGCGATTATTCTTGCCTGTTATAACTATGCGTTAAGGCTTGCGATGTTTTATGATATTGCGCCAATGGATATTGACGATATTTGCACGCTTGCCGGTTCTGACTGGTCCTATATCGTTCGTGTAAACGAGTATTTTTCCCTGACCGCGGAAAATTGCCGGACATTTCAGGGACAGGAACTCTTTGCGCTTAACCATTACACTTTATTCGCGGAGGTGGATACCATGGCAAAAACACAACAACTCGCCTGGGCCGACGTTATAAACAGTTTTTCATGGCTTCTGATTGTTGCCATTCTGGAAATCGAAGTCTGGTACCAGTTAAAGCAGATTATCTATCAACCACTGATAAAAACATGCCTGTTTATCAAAACCATACTGTACGTAGCGATGTTTTTCTGTGCCATATATTGGGGAATTGACGGATCTTTCCTTGAATTCTGGGATGCGATGCTCTGGATACTCGCGTTCGTTTTCATTGAACTCAATCTGTTCCAGTGGCAGGAAGAAATCCTGGAACGCAGCAGAATGCGCAGACGCGGAAAAAATGGGCAGACGGCCCAAACAACAACGGATATTTTAATGTAGCAACTCCCGACTGTTTTAACTGGGGTTATGTCACGTATTTTTTCTTAAGAAACGCGATGTTTTATTGACTTTTTCCGCTTTATCCCTATTGTGCGCGCAAGAAGCGGGAAAGATTTGGCATTGAAGATTAGGAATTTGGTCACTATATGAGTTTTGATTATCTAGGTTTGAGCGAGCAATTGCTCCGCGCGGTTAAAGACGCCGGTTATGAAGAACCTACTCCAATTCAGAAAAAAACCATCCCCAGCACGTTACAGGGCCGTGATATTCTTGGTATTGCCCAAACCGGCACGGGAAAAACGGCGGCATTCACCCTGCCGATGATTGATATCCTAAGCCAGGGTCGCGCACGGGCGCGAATGCCGCGTTCGTTAATACTTGAACCCACACGCGAACTAGCCGCACAGGTTGAAGAAAGTTTTGATAAATATGGATCACATTCCAAGCTGACTTGCGCTTTGCTGATCGGGGGCACCGATTTCACAGGGCAGGTCAAAAAACTTGATAAAGGCGTTGATGTGCTGATCGCGACGCCAGGCCGCCTGCTTGATCATATGGAACGGGGCAATGTGATGCTTACGGGCGTTGAAATCCTGGTTGTGGATGAAGCAGACCGCATGCTTGATATGGGTTTTATTCCGGACATTGAGCGGATTTGTAAAATGCTTACGAAAAAAGTGCAGTCGCTTTTCTTTTCTGCGACCATGCCCCCGGAGGTTAAAAAACTTACTGATACTTTTCTGAAAGATCCAAAAGAATTTGAAGTCAGCCCCCCTACCCAGACCGCATCAACCATTACAGAAAATCTGGTGCGTTTTAAAGGAAATGATACCGTAAAACGGCAGGTGCTTCGCCACATTATTAATGAACAGAAAATCAAAAACGCAATTATTTTCTGTAACCGCAAAAAAGATGTGAAGGTTGTCAATAAATCGCTCAATGTTCATGGCTATAGCGCTGCGGAGCTTCACGGTGATCTGCATCAAGATATACGCATGGAAACCCTTGGCCGGTTTAAAGATGGCGATTTAAAAATACTGGTGGCCAGCGATGTGGCCGCACGAGGGCTTGATATCCCGGATGTAAGCCACGTTTTTAATTTTGATGTACCGTCCAACCCGGAAGATTATGTCCACCGCATAGGTCGCACCGGTCGCGCAGGCAAGGAAGGCACTGCTTTTACCCTTTCAACACAGGCAGATAAAAAATATCTCGATGTGCTTCTAAAGTTTCTTGATAAAAAAATCCCGCTTCACAGCGTACCTGATGAAGTACTTGAAGACCGCAAATCAAAACGCGCGGACAAGCCGGAAAGACGGGATAAAAAGAAAAGTACTGCCAAATCGGATAAACTGGATAACGAAGATATTAATGACAATACGGATAATGCCACCCCTGTTATAGGGATGGGTGATCATGTTCCGGATTTTCTGAGCCGTTAGTCAAACCTGAAAAGTTTTTGACACCATTTTTCAATTTTCTGATTTGTCTGATTAACTTGATTTACGAACAGTTAAATTGTTATCTACTATTTAACGAAATTTTAAAAATATAAAGATAATATTAACTATAGAATTACCATGGGTGTTTAGGGCATCCGATTTCTGGCGGGAAATTAAGCGTTACATAAAGAGATATAAAAAGAAAATGACCAAGTTTCTATCCGATAATGACAAAGAGTTTATCTGGCAAAGGCAAATGGCCGCAATATGGTTCAAAGCGAACTGGAGCTGGATCAGGTTGTCACACAGGATAACAGCATCTCTGCATAAGCTTTAAGTTTAGCAATAAATAAGAAATATTAATATGCGCCGCCGGATAGATTGACAGTTTTTTTTCTATGGGCAATAGTTTGACCATGACATATAAAAAACTCACTACCATGGAGCTGGACTTAAACCGGCAAATCGCAAAAATCACCCTCACCCGTGAAAATGCCCTTAATGCAATGAACCAGCAGTTTTTTGACGATATTTCGTCATGTCTGTCTAATCTGCAATTCGAAAAGGGAATAAAAGCGTTGATCATTACCGGCCGGGGGAATGGTTTCTCTGTTGGTGCTGACTTAAAAAATCTGCCTGTTAATACTGATCTTGACCTTGGAAAAGCCCTAAGGGAAAATTTTGAACCCCTCATCTTGGGGCTTAAAAAACTTCCTTTCCCGACAATCGCTGCCGTAAACGGCTATGCCGCCGGGGCCGGTATGGGATTAATGCTTGGATGTGATTTCACAATTGCCGCGAAGTCGGCCCAATTCGTACAGGCCTTTATCAATATCGCACTGGTTCCTGATGCAGGAAATACATATTTCCTGCCGCGGCTTATTGGGAACGCACGCGCAACGGAAATGATGATGCTTGGTGAACCAGTCAGCGCCGAGCGCGCTTTTGAAATGGGAATGATTTATAAAGTTGTTGATGATGCTGAGTTGGAAGCTGAAGCAGATATTTTAGCAAATAAATTAGCGCAAAAGCCCACATCCGTGCTTATGCAAATTCGTGAATTACTTGATGTATCCGGGGAAAACTCGCTCGCTGATCAGTTAAATGCGGAAGCAGATGCACAAAAAATTGCCAGTACCCACGATAATTTCTTGGAAGGTGTACGCGCGTTTAATGAAAAAAGATCACCAAAGTTCGAATAATATTATTCCTCTTTTAATCCCATATAAATTTCAAGCTGTTCTGTTATGCCAGGGTGCCTGAGGCCCGCGATCCGTGCTTTGCTAATGGCTTCTTCCGGTTTTTCCTTGTCCACACTATAGAGATGCGCCGCTAACACCATTGAGGCACGATCCCCTGATCCACAATGTACCAGCACATCACCATCCGTTGTTGAAGCAATAATTCCAAGTGCTTTTTCAATTTCTGCGATATTGACCTTGCCATCATTTATGTCACCGTAACGGTCATTATAAATACGGGCACGGTGGAATTTAAGACCTGCGGCTTCGGCGAACTTTTCTTCTTCAATTCCGTCATTTTCTATTGCTGCGCGGTTTGTGATCACGGTTGTGATGCCCTGTTCTTTCATCATGGCGAAGGCTTCGGCTGGCGGTTGGCTGGAAATATAGAAATTTTTATATTTAACAATATTATTGATGCCACCAAATGGCTTGATGCTCTGCACCGATTTTTCGATGTAACGGTGAAAACGCGGAACCGCCCATTCGCTGTTCATACCTGCGGCTGTCGCTGCTTCGAACGCCGCTTCTTTTGTATAACCATAATCCCTATAAAGGATCATACCAAGGCTTGATCCTGCGCGCTGTCCGTGGCTGCAGTGAAGAAGTATTTTCTGCCCCTTCATCGTTGCTTCATCAATGGCTTCTTTTACTTTTGTAAGTGCCTCATCACTGAATTCCGCCTGAAATGTAGGTGCGGTAAGATAGGGTATTTGTTTATAGATTATACCCTGATCTTCAACCAGTTTCTTTTCATCAAAACCGATGTCTTCATTCAATTCTCTTATATTTATAACCAGATCAAACCCTTGGTCTTTAAACATTTTTACCGTATCTTCATCAGGTTGCGCAGCATAAACCACATTGCCGAAATGAGGGGTAATTACAAGATTTCCAAAGGGTTGATGTGTGCCTTGCCTTGTACGTTCAGTCGCTGCAAGCTCTACGGATTGAGCATTGATAGCAGCATTGAAAAAAGCAACAAGTACAAATAAAATAATTGATAAGTTAATTTTCTTCATCATCGTTCCAGAGTGTTAAAATAAGCATCAAGGGCAGCCGCAACATTTGTACTGGTCATTCCCGCTTTTTCGGCATATTCAATTGCATTTTCTTTTGTATAGCCATGGTCCTTGTATAGGACGGCAGCAAGCGCACCGGCAGCACGTTGGCCGGATTCACAATGAAGAAGAAGCTTACCGCCCGCCGTGGCGTTTAAAAGTTTACTTATTTCATCAATCGCTTCTGGATCAACAGCGCGCGGAGTATCGTTAATGCTTCCTTTATAAAATGAGATTTGCTGAAAAGCCATACCATGTTTTTCGACTTCTTTACGCGCATCAAATCCCACCGGTTCGTCATCATATCTGACACTTAATACCATCGTAAATCCCTGATCCTTTAGTTTCGCAATGGTTTCGGCATCCGGTTGACGGCTATATACCACGTGCCCCAGCATCGGGGTTTGCTCTAGATTTCCAATTGGTGCCTGACTTCCCTCGCTTGTTAAATCGGGTATATCCTGTGCATTTGCAATATCTGACACAAATATTGAAGTCAGTACAAACATTAAAATTCGCAATTTCATCATTCACAATTCTGGTTAATTAAGGGTATCAAGATAATCATTATGGATTTTGGTCATAAATTCACTTCTCATCCCGGCATCCTTGGCGATCGCATTTGCTTCTTCCCGTGAATGTCCGGCTTTGACCAGAGCCACTCCTAAAACGGAACCTGCACGCTGCGAATGGGTGCAATGCAACATAATTTTGTTACCACTTTCACCGGTCATATTGATAAGCCCAAGTATTTCTTCTAAAGCATCCGGATTAATGTCACGGCCTTTCATATAGGGTATCTGTATAAAGGGAATTCCCTGTTCCTCCACAGCTTTTCGTTCATCATAACCTTCATCTTCCGCTTCGCTGCGGATGTTAATTACCATGCTTATACCTTGATCTTTAAGCATACCGATGGTTGCCCTGTCTGGCTGATCCGCAAAAACAACATGCCCGTATTGGCTAACAACTTCCAGATTGCCGAATTTTTCCTGATCCCCTTTTAATGCGAGCGGCGAATTCTGTGCAAAGGAAAGTGATACTGACAATGCCAGCAACGTGAATAAATAAACACTCCTAACCGTTATTTTTTTTAAAATCATATGAAAGTTCATGCTTTAGACTCCGTTTGCTTAAAATGCCAAAAAACTATACGTATTTTAAATTAACCATTCAACATCATAATTCCTATGAAATTAAAATATACCTGTTTTGTTCTTTTTTGTTCTTGACAAGAACATGGTATAATATTAGAACATATTAAGAACAAATTTTAAGTGGAGCATCTAATGGAAATTTTACTACAAATAATCGGCTATAGTTTTATTCCCCTCCTCGCCATGCTAGTTTATGGTGGTTTGAGCGATATATTTTCAGGACTAAAAGAATATTATAATGACAAACCTTTAAACATCATTGAGCTTCCCTTCAAACAAAAAGCCTGCGAATTTGTTTCTGAACTGCGTTTAAGAAAAATTAATACAGATTTTTGCCGAAGCTGATTTATACCTGATTTAGCTTGTCAAATTGTTTCATTTCGTAATTTATCGACCATTCTATCATTTTACGGTACAGGTCGCATACCAGATCGGGATCGGTTCCCGCATCCTTGGCATAATTACCAACTTTGATCACGACATCTCTGATACGGTCTTCATCGCGAACCCTATTACGGTCTTTTTTTATTTGGGCGGCCTGATCCATAAAAGTCTGTCTTAAACTGATCAGATCGACAATAGCACGGTCAAGAAGGTCAATTTCTGTTCTTAATTCTGCCATGCTGTTGCAACTTTCGCTACGAAGACCAATAAATGATTTTAAATTTTGCTTATCCATTTGTAATCTCTGAACGTTGTGGTGAACGTCCTAATCCATTTTTTATTAAACGATTGATTAATTTACCGAATTTGGTTTCTGCCTGACCAGGCACAGAACTTTTTTGTTTTGCAGCGCCCGACAATTATCCTGTGCCGCGTTAAAATTGTCATATTCCCCAAAAATAAGTCTATATCTTATCTGATTATCCGCTGTCATGACTTCGCTTATTTCAATGGAGCGGTCAGTAAGAAGTTCTGGCGCTAATTTCTGTAATCTTTTCCAGTCTGAATTAACATCATCCTCACTCATGTAGGAACCTAGTTGCAATTGGTAATATTCAAGTGGGGTCAGATCAGGTATAGCGGCCATCTCTTCCGGATCCATAGTATAAGTTTCTTCCTGTGGAGCTATATTGTCATCTAATTGTTCACGATTGGATGTAGTTTCCATATCATGGGATGCCATTTCATCAGAAGAGGCCATATCATTAACTTCAGAATTCAAGATATCCTCAAGCATCTGACGTTTTGGATCAATAGAAACGACAGATGGTGTTTTTGGTTCTTCTGACTGAACTGTTGTTTGATCAATCATATCTTCCGGAAAGGATGACACGTTAAGAAATATTGCCTGAGCTCTTTTTTTACCTGATAGTCCCCTTAGCCATGCATAACGCTTCATATTGGCGTCAATTTCTTCCGGTGTCTGCAGGGCACTCGCCATTGTAAGGGCTGCCTCCTCTTCACCTGAAAGCGCATAAACCATTACCAGGTTTTGCTGTGCTGTTGTTTGACTGTAATCAAGATTAATTGCTTTGCTAAGTAATTGAATTGACAGGGCAAATTCATCCTGAAATGCGAGCGACAATGCCAGATTATTTAAAAGTGAAATGTGATCTGGGTTAATGGAAAGTCCACGTCCATATGCATTCTGTGCCTGTTCATGAAGCCCTTCCAGATCATAGACCAGGCCAATACTATTATAGATCCGGAAATTATCCGGTGATTTTTCCGCCGCAGCCTCAAGATACTCGATCGCTTCCAGTGAGCGGTTTTTTTGAACCATCATCTGCCCCAAACCAAGCTGGGCTTCAGCATTATCAGGTTCTAAATCAAGAACCTGCTGATAGTAGGTAATAGCCCCATCAGTCGCACCAAGACGCTGATATATTTGACCAAGTGCTAAACGGGAAGTGACATGCCGCGGGCTTTCATTTGCGGCACGCTGATAAAGACGTATCGCATTTGTATAATCACCTGCTATTCGGAAACTTTCCGCCATCTTCATAAGAGACGGACTTGAAAAAGCAAGTTCACCGTCTACGCGACGTTCCCGGGGCATGGCATTTTCATCATAGTTCGGTTCAAATTCACCACCGCCACCGCAGGCAGATAACAATATGATGGGAAGAATGGAAATTAGCAGCCGGTTCATAAATTTTTGTTTTAACAGCATGTCGTAAGGTTCATCATCAAAATAAAGTATCATACCATTGATATATTATAAATCCTTAATATAATACAGAGAATTTAATTATATAAAAAGCAATCAAATAATTAATAAATTATTAAAATATATTTGATAATTTTATGAAGAGTAATATTAGTTAAGGAATAAATGTGGTTGATATTGCAGCAGCAAGCGCCGCCTCTTCGCAAATACAGGTCGATGCAGGACGTAGTAGCAGTCAAGAAAATGCAGCTATTGCGAAAGACATTGAAGAAGGCAAAATTGAAGACATTATCAATGAACGTAAAGCCGTGGAAGCCGATACAGGGCCCGGCGTTGGCAATAAGATAGATATCCAAGCCTGACAAATTTATTTATTTAATAAAATCAAAAAAGGCATAGTCTTACGGACCATGCCTTTTTTTGTTTCTCATTAATGTTCCGTTTTCGGATCAGGAACCACCGTCCTTAAATGCAGCTCACGAAGTTGTTTCATTTCAACTTCACTCGGCGCATTCATCATCAGATCCTCGGCTTTCTGGTTCATCGGAAAGACAATAACCTCACGGATATTTGGTTCATTCGCAAGCAACATAACAATACGGTCAATACCTGGCGCAATACCACCATGGGGTGGTGCGCCATATTTCAGCGCATTAAGCATACCTGCAAAACGCTTTTCAACCACTTCGGGGCCGTAACCTGCAATTTCAAATGCCTTATACATGATTTCCGGAACATGGTTTCTAATCGCCCCTGATGAAAGCTCAATACCATTACAAACAATGTCATACTGATATCCCAAAATATCTTCCGGATCCATTGTCTTAAGCGCTTCAAGACCCCCTTGGGGCATTGAGAATGGGTTATGGCTGAAATCCAGTTTCTTTTCAACGTCGTCATATTCATACATTGGAAAATCAACTATCCAGCAGAATTTAAACTCATCCTTGCTGATCAGTTCAAGGTCTTCTCCAACCTTGGTACGTGCATGTCCGGCCAGTTTTGCAGCATCCTCGTCCTTACCACAACTGAAGAAGACACCGTCATTTCCGTCCAGACCGGCTATCTCCATGAGTTTGGCAATCCGTTCTTCATCAAGGTTTTTGGCAATTGGCCCCATGGCTTCATCATCCTTGAAACGAATATAACCAAGTCCTGCATATCCTTCGGAACGTGCCCAGTCATTCATTTTATCAAAAAATGACCGCGGCTGGCTGCCCCCTGCTCCCGGTGCGGGGATTGCACGTACAACTGCACCATTTTTAATGGCACTAGCGAAGATACCAAACCCGGAGCCATCAAAAATATCGGTCACATCACATATTTCAATCGGATTACGAAGGTCTGGTTTGTCTGAACCGTATTTCAACATCGCATCCCTGTAAGAAATGCGCGGAAACGGTGCCTGGGTTACTTTCTTATCGGAAAATTCCTCAAACACACCCTGCATGACCGGTTCAATCGCCGCAAATACATCGTCCTGTGTTACATAAGACATTTCCATATCAAGCTGGTAAAATTCCCCAGGGCTACGATCTGCACGCGCATCTTCATCACGAAAACAGGGCGCAATCTGGAAATAACGATCAAACCCTGCAATCATTAAAAGCTGTTTGAATTGTTGCGGTGCCTGCGGCAGGGCGTAAAACTTACCCGGGTGCAAACGACTTGGCACCAGAAAATCCCGCGCACCTTCCGGTGATGATGCTGTCAGGATCGGTGTCTGAAATTCCTTAAAGCCCTGATCAACCATGCGGCGACGGATGCTCGAAATAATATCTGACCTCAGAACAATATTTTTATGGATACGCTCGCGACGCAGATCAAGAAAACGATACTTAAGACGGATATCTTCCGGGTATTCCTGATCACCGAAAACAGGCATAGGAAGCTCTTCTGCCGCATTAAGCAGGTCGACTTTTTTAACCAGAATTTCAACCTCCCCGGTCGGGAGTTCCGGGTTAACCACATCGGCATTACGTTTAATTACTTCACCTTCCACACGGATAACACTCTCCGCGCGGACATTTTCAGCAAGATTAAAAATGTCCTTGAAATCGCTGTCAAAGACGCATTGTGTAATACCATAATGATCACGCAGATCAATGAATAAAAGGCCACCATGATCGCGCTTACGGTGTACCCAGCCAGACAGACGTGCCACTTCACCAACATGACCGGCGCGGAGCTCATTACAGGTATGAGATCTATATTCGTGCATATTCTTTCAACATCTTTTTTAATATTCAGATTTTATTTAGTGTCTTTTTGTGCTTTATTGTCGCTTTGTCAAGCTAATCTTTAATGTAAGCCAGTATAATAAGGGTATAAATGATTGTAATTACAACAAATGATGACTTAAGGGCACTTTGCGGGCGTCTTTCTAAATCCGATTATGTCACTGTTGATACAGAATTCCTACGTGATAAAACATATTATTCAAAACTTTGTCTGATCCAGATTGCTGATGATAACGAGTATCATGCAATTGATACGCTATCTGCCGGGCTTGATCTGAAGCCTTTTTATGATCTGATGGAAAATGAAAGCGTCGTCAAAGTCTTTCATGCTGCCAAACAGGATATTGAAATCTTTGTTAACCACGCAAATGTAATACCAACTCCACTTTTTGATTCTCAGATAGCCGCAATGGTGTGCGGTTTTGGCGATAGTATCGGATATGAGAAACTTGTTGCTTCATTCTGCAATGAACAGCTTGATAAAAGCACAAGATTTACGGATTGGTCGAGACGGCCGCTAACAGAGAGGCAAATTGACTATGCGCTTGGTGATGTTACACACCTTCGAACTATATATAAAAAATTAAAAAGTCAGCTTGAAAAATCTAGACGTGAAAGTTGGCTCAAGGAAGAACTTGAAGAACTAATGGACAGAGAAACATATATTGTTCATCCTGAGAATGCATGGCAGCGTATAAAAATCCGCAATAACAACAGGAGATTCAATGCTATCGTTCGTAAAGTTGCAGAATGGAGGGAAGACCAGGCACAGAGCCGCAATCTGCCACGAAACCGTATCATGCGCGACGAAGTACTTCTTGAATTATCCGCTGTAAGGCCCCAGCATACAAATGCACTTACCAGCATACGGGGGCTGGGTGCCAATTTCGCATCAAGTAAAGCCGGTAAAAGCGTTATAGAGGCCATTAAGGAAGCATCAGAGCTTCCAGAAGATCAACTTCCGGTTATTCCAAGACGTCCGCCAACCTCTCAAAATACAGATCCCATCGTTGAACTTTTAAAAGTACTGTTAAAACTTGTCTGTAAAAGCGAAAATGTTGCCCCCAAGCTTATTGCCAATGCGGAAGATCTTGAAAAAATAGCAGAAGATGATCATACAAATGTTAAGGCGCTGAAGGGTTGGCGGTATGATATATTCGGTAAAGATGCGATTTCGCTCAAAGAAGGCAAAGTGGCATTTGCAATTAAGAACGGCGAAATCATCATAATGCCCGTGATTGAAGAAAATTTAACATAGTATGTATCAAAGGCTAAAATTATTTTTATATATATGTATTTTAGTGACTGGTTCGGGATTTAAGTCTTCCCAGGCACAGGAAACAGGGTTTCTGGAGCGCTCTCTCCCATTAAACGGGTATGATCGCCCATATCAAATATATGTCCCGGGGAATTACGACCCCAATAAAAAATGGCCCGTCATCCTTTTCCTACATGGCGCAGGAGAACAGGGTTGGGATGGTTATAGTCAAACTACTGTTGGATTGGGTACCGCAATTAAACGTTATACTGAAAGATACCCTGCCATTGTTGTTTTTCCCCAAGCAAGACCACCGCTTGGCTGGACTGAGGAAGACGCAGAATTTGCCATGAGAACCCTTGAAGACGCAGAACGTGAATATTCTACGGATAAAGACAGGGTATACATTACCGGGCTTTCAAACGGTGGCTATGGTGCCTGGCGATTAGCTTATAAATATCCGGATCGCTTCGCTGCTGCACTCGTTATTTGTGGTTTCCTGAGTGACGATGAAAGGTATAATAGTGATGTCCCATTTCCGCGTTTTAACCCGGCGATCAAAACGGATAATATCGATCTTTACAATGCGTTAGCCCAAAAGATCAAGCATATGCCGATCTGGATTTACCATGGCGATGATGACAATGTCATTGATGTTGATGGATCAAGAAATATATACCGTGCTCTGCTTGGCTACAGCGCAGATGTAAAATATACTGAACTTCCCGGTATTGGTCATAATTCATGGGATATTGCCTATCGTTCCATAAGCACCGCTAAATGGCTATTTGAACAAAGTAAATAATTTTAAGCAGAAAATATTTTAAAATTTAAAACTATCGCTATCGTCAATGACGCCTTCCAAACCCAAAAATTCTGCTAGTTCAATGTGACGTCGTTTCACGACTTCATTTACAATATCCGATTTTTCCGGATTTACATTCAGAAGCAATCTGCCATTTGAAGGGCTTAATTCAGCCAGCCTTAAAGCTTTTGATGTTCCGGCCGATAATCTTTGCGCAAGCCGAAGGGCCAGGCCGATTTTTTTAGCGTAGTACATATCTTCACTATTTATGAGCGATTCTGCAACTTCCACCTGTCTCACCCGGTTATTTGAACCCCCATAACAAACATAAAGTGCCATGGCGATGAGACCGGCACCCCAGTGATTAATCCCGCCAAGTCGCCCATATAATATTTCGGCAACTACTTTTTCCGCCCGATATTCCGGGTGTCCGCGCCATCCAACATCACTTAATATACAAATAGCAAGACGAAGTCGCTTCTGTTCTGGGGACTCACCCTTAAATAGCGGGTTAATCCAGTTATAAAGTCTTTTACCATGCTCAGGAAACCGCCCGGTCATTTCTGCCACCTGATAGCATCCTACAATCAATGGATCCTGTTTTCTAACATCTGCATCCATTTCATCATATAGAACACCTTCCCTGATACCGAATGCCGATACGATAAATTTTGACGGCTTTATGATCTTGAGCAGGTGGTATAGCGTGAGCGATGCCAGTGAAATAATAGAGACCCTCTTATCAGCAATATATGGGCGGTATTCCTCAAGCTCAATGAGGCTCATTTTGGAGATTCGCCTTGCCAATGTTGTAATTTCATCAACAGGAATGATATAGTTATGCATATTGATATGCTGGTAACCCACAACCTTCATATGAATTCGTGCAAGTGCCCGCCAGGATCCTCCAACTGCATAAAATTTGCAGCCACTTACATCCTTTAACCACCCCACTTTGGCCAGTTCACTTTTGATTTTTCTTTTCGGATTATCAATCAGACGGCCATTTTTATCCTGAAGTCTGAGCGGGCCAATGGGAAGTGTTACTTCATTGGAGACTTGCTTTTCCTCTACGGATGCCAGCTCAAGGCTCCCCCCACCCAGATCGCCAACAATACCCTTGGCGTTTGGTACGGCACATATCACACCGCACCCGGACAATCGCGCTTCTTCGATCCCATTAATAACCTGAATGTCCAGGCCGGTTCTTTTTTTAACTTTTTTAATAAAATCCGGGCCGTTCTTTGCGTCCCTTACAGCCGAGGTTGCGACAATTTTAGGGTCACTTATTTCCATCTTGGAAAGTAACATAGCAAACCGCAAGAGCGTTGAAATAGCAAGTTCCATTGCTACCTTCATCATCATCCCATTTACGGATACACCGCGCCCAAGACCACAAAAGACTTTTTCATTAAAAACGATATAAGGAGCACGCTCTCTATTTTCATAAACAACCAGACGAACGGTATTAGAGCCAATGTCAATTACGGCAAATTTTCCCAAAATAGGTCCCTACAACTTTTTAATCGTTTTCTTCTTTAATTGCTTTACCTGTACCGGACAAACTTGGGTTTGTCATGAAATAATTATGAGCTGAGAAGGGTTCCCCTCCTACTTCTACCTTCTTATATCGATCATCCGCGTTTAACGTCCAGCTTTGGGCTGTATCTTTCATGTTTGCCCCCATAATCTGATCCAATACCTGCGAATGAACTGTTGGATTTTCAAGCGGCACAAGAATTTCAACACGCCTCTCAAAATTCCGTGGCATCCAGTCTGCCGACGAAATAAAGACCTTGGTTTTTTTAGAGGGCAGCCTGTAACCGTTCCCAAAGCAGACGATACGGGCATGCTCAAGAAATCTTCCTACAATACTTTTCACCCGAATATTTTCTGACATCCCCTTTACCCCGGCACGCAGACAGCATATCCCTCTGACAACCATATCGATTTGTACGCCGTGATTTGATGCTTCGTATAGTTTATCGATTATGATCGGATCAACCAATGCATTCAATTTAACCCAAATGCTGGCAGGTTTTCCAGCCTTGGCAAATTCAATTTCCTTATCAATCAGCTCCATCAAAGTTGGCCTGATGAAAAACGGGGAAATTTTTGCTTTCCTCAGGGATTTCGGGACCGTATTTCCTGTAAGATAGTTAAAAATATGTACCGCATCATTGCCCAAGTCCGGATCATCGGTAAAAAAGGAAATATCCGTATAAACTTTCGCCGTTTGCGGATGGTAGTTTCCGGTGCCAAAATGGACGTATGATTTTAATTTTTCTTCTTCACGGCGGATCACAACCGAAATCTTCGCATGTGTTTTAAGCTCAAGAAAACCGAAGACAACCTGAACCCCTGCCCGTTCCATATCCTGCGCCCATTTAATATTCCTGGCTTCATCAAAGCGCGCTTTAAGTTCCACCAGGGCGGTCACTGATTTACCGGATTCTGCTGCTTTGATAAGTGCTTCAACAATGGGACTGTTATCACCCGTTCTGTATAGTGTTTGTTTAATGGCTAGCACTTTTGCGTCCTGAGCTGCCTGTTGAATAAAACTAACAACCACGTCAAAGCTTTCAAAGGGGTGGTGAACAACAAAATCCTTCTGGCTGATCGCTGCGAAAATATTACCCCCGAATTCCTTTACGCGCTCAGGAAAACGCGGGCTAAATTTTTCAAACAGCAGGTCTTTGCGGTCCTCAACGATAAGGTCACTTAATTCTGAAAGTCCCAATATACCATCAACATCAATAATTTCATCTTTACCCACGCCAAGTTCCTTGCGAACAATACGGCGGAGATTTCTTGGCATGGTTTTATTAACTTCTAGACGCACAACATTTCCACGACGTCGCCTTTTCAGGGCACTTTCAAACACCAGCACTAAATCTTCTGCTTTTTCTTCAACCTCAAGCTCGCTATCGCGAATAATCCTGAAGATACCTTCATTTACAAGTTTATAATTTGGGAAAATCAGATTAATAAATAGCCTTAAAACATTTTCCAGTGAAATAAACCTGATTTGTACGCCATCTTCAGGAAGCCTAATGAACCTTTTAGTCTGCGTGGGAATTGGTAGTAGCGCCAAAAGCGATTTATCATCATTTTCACGTTTAAGATCAATGATCAATGAAAACCCAAGATTTGGAATAAACGGAAACGGATGAGCCAGATCAATGGCGAGCGGTGTCAAAATCGGAAATACGTTTTCAAGAAAATATGTCTCAAGCCAGTCTTTATCTTTTTTGCTAAGATCATTGCTTTCAAGCAAATTTAAATTATTTTCTCTAAGCTCTTGCAGAAGCTCACGGCATTCTATTTGCTGCTTTTCAACCAGTTCTTCGGAAAATTTGTTAATCTTGATAAGCTGCTCTTCCGGTGTAAGTCCATCATCGCTAACCATGCTGGATCCGGTAATCATCAATCCACGAAGACCGGCAACACGCACCATGTAAAATTCATCAAGATTACTGCCGGAAATAGAAAGAAATCTCAGCCTTTCCAATAGCGGATAATCTTTGTTTGATGATTGTTCCATCACACGCATGTTGAATGAAAGCCATGACAACTCACGGTTAATGAGCTTTTCAGTAACGGTAAATTGATCCAATGTTGTCATTTCGTTCATTTATTTTTCACCACGCATTGCCAGCACCCTTTTTACCAGGGGCACTGTTATTTTCTTTTTTTCTGACATGGATAATATATCTAGTTCCCTAACCAAATCCCTAACAGATGAAAATGATCTGTCGGCATATTTAATAATATAGCTTACCACTTTATCAGACAATATAATTTGTCGATCTGAGAATTGCTTAATAATAACTGACCTTAACAGATCATCATCGGGCGAATTTATTTTTACGGCTTCCGATGCGAGCAGCCTTGACGACAGGTCTGCTAACTTCAAATTCCATTTCTTTGGCCTTTTGCTTGCAGTGAGCAGTAAAAAACCACCCTGTTCCTTAAGCCAGTTATAAAGATGTAATAATGCTTCAGCCTCTTTTTCACTTATTTCTTTATTATCAATATCTTCAATAATATAAACAAACTGATCACCAACACTGAAATTTAATGTTTTCAATTCCTCAATTCGGATAATCTGCGCATCTGAAATTTTTTGCCATATATGGGCAAGATGCGTTTTACCGCATCCTTCTGCGCCATAAATAATCAGGCAATGAAAATCTTCTTCGCCGCGCTGCCAATTTGGCCAGCTGTCTATCCAGCGAACCGCCGCTTCGTTTGACGAGGAAGGTAAAAAATCCACTTCGGAAAATATTTCCCGCACCGGCCAGTTTAATAGCAGCTGTTCCGGGCTTTTATGTGCCTCCGCCTTCATTAATTCCTGCTTTCGATTACCGCCAATTCGTTAAGTCCGATGGTCCATGCCTCATTTTCATTGTTCTGCTCAAGCATCAATCCCTGTTGGGCAAGGGATAAAGCCAATTGCTCAGGCGCACCTGCAAATTCAATTTCAAGATCGACATTATTGATACTTAAACTTTTCAAATTTACGTTACGTACCAGATTTACTTTTCCAAGCTGCCTTTGGATAACTACCCAGTCTTCCATTTTAGCAATTGTTCCGCGGGCATAAATTTTCGAGGCAAAATCGTAATTAACCAGTACTTTGGATTTCCATAAATCATCAACCCAGTCTGTCGCTTCATCAACACCAGCCATATACAGTGCATCAATATTGGACATACCGTTTTCATCAAATGCCGGCATTGTGACACTCAGCCTTTTTGTTGCATTTTCTTCTTCCAATGCAGGGTTATTACGGTCAAGCTGAATATCAAGAACAAGTTCATCCTTAGCCGCATTTTTGCGCACTGTCGCGGTTGCAATAATCAAATCATTGAGCGTATTCTCACTGATATAGGCTTCAATAGAATTTCTGTCACCATTTCTTGCCTGAAGCGCACTAATATACATCCTGTTTTTAAGCTTAGGCATTGGCGTATCAATTGGCACAAGATTATTGATCACATCATATTGTTGCCACGTTTCGCGCCATTTATTATTTTTTTCCCAAAGCATCAGGGCCCCGGCTTCTTCAAGGACCGGAAGCACGCTAACCGCAGTACCCAGCGTTTCCGCAAAGGGAATTTTATAAAAACTAAGCACTTCATTAACCTTGGTACGATTAAAATGAACAATCAGCGAAGCGATATACCGTACACTTGAACGCCTTTCATCGTTAATTTCAAATCCGCTGATAAATTCCTGAACTTCCTGATCGGTGAAACTTGGCAGTTTTTCACGGTCCGAAATGCGAATGATGCGTCTGAATAAACGCTCTAACGCCGCACGCTGTCCTTTTTGAAGTGCTCTATCCCGCGCGGTTGTTACATTTCTTGATGTTTCGTCCACTTGAACGTTATAAATGGTGTAGATACGGGCTTCACGGTCATCATTTGTAACGAAATTTTGTGCCAATGTTGGGTTAATATAGCTAATCCAAAACATTAAAAAACAAATATACTTAATTGTTTTATTTAATTTTATTTTCAATTCTTTTACTCAATATTTATTGGCATTAGCATGACTGTAATATGGCATCATGTCATCACTATGGCAAGCAGTATAGATATTCATTGTGACAATAATATTGCAGATGATCCATTTAAAAAAAGCCTGTTTTTTTTATAGCCTTTTGGTTCTGCAACGCTTATATCTGTTTGATATACAGTCACAACAATATGAGTTCAAAATTGTCTAATCAGGATAAGTCCTACAGTTACAAAGATGCCGGTGTTGATATTGACGCAGGTAATGACCTTGTTGATGCCATAAAACCTGCTGCAGCTTCAACCCGCAGGGCCGGCTGCGTTTCCGGCCTTGGCGGGTTTGGTGCCCTTTTCGATCTTAAAGCCGCGGGTTTTAAGGATCCGATCCTTGTTTCAGGAACGGATGGCGTCGGCACGAAATTAAAAGTGGCTATTGAAAGCGGCAAACATGATACGGTTGGTATCGATCTGGTGGCCATGTGCGTTAACGATCTTATTGTTCAGGGCGCGGAACCCCTTTTTTTCCTTGATTATTATGCCACCGGACATCTTACGATTGACGTTGGAAGAGCAATTATAGAAGGCATAGCAGAAGGATGCCGCCAGGGTGGTGCTGCATTAATCGGCGGAGAAACGGCTGAAATGCCGGGTATGTATTCTGAGGGGGATTATGATCTGGCCGGTTTTTGTGTCGGTGCCGTTGAACGTGACAGGGTCATTGATGGTTCCTCAGTATGTGAGGGTGATGTGGTTCTTGGACTGGCATCAAGTGGTGTACATTCGAACGGCTTTTCTCTGGTTCGGAAGCTTATGGAAGCATCTGGCGCGGATTATAATAACCCCTGTTCGTTTGAACCGGGTAAAACATATGGTGAAGCACTGCTTGAGCCGACCAAAATTTATGTAAAAAGCTGCCTCGAAGCTTTCAAAAGTGATTGTATAAAAGGACTTAGCCATATCACAGGCGGTGGATTTGTTGAAAATATTCCGCGTATCTTACCGGACGGGGTAACCGTGGATGTGGATGCAAGCCGATGGATACTCCCTCCTGTTTTTGACTGGCTGCGTACAACCGGTAACATCACACCGCCCGAAATGGCAAAAACCTTTAACTGCGGCATTGGTATGGCAGTGATTGTTCCTGCGGATAAACAGGAACTGGCAACCAAAATATTCGAAGAAAATGGTGAAACCGTTTATTATATTGGTACTGTCCGCGCCAAAAAGGGCGATGAACCATCAACAACTGTAACCGGAAGTGCAGGAAGCTGGGGATATGCTGAGCCCTGGACCGCCACATCAGGACATTAAATGCTTGATGTTGCCGTACTCATATCCGGTGGCGGAACAAACCTTCAGGCATTGATTGATGCCTGTGCGGATGATGATTATCCGGCCCGCATTGTGCTTGTCATATCCAATAACCCGGGTGTTAAGGGACTTGAACGCGCTGAAAAAGCAGGCATTCCGACTAAAGTGATTAATCACCGCGATTATGACAGCCGCGAAAGTTTTGATGAAAAAATCCATGAAGCGCTGAATGAAAGCGGGGCAAAGCTGATCTGTCTTGCCGGGTTTATGCGCATTCTTGATGCACGGTTTGTGAACCGTTGGCGAAACAGGATGCTGAATATCCACCCTTCCCTGCTGCCAAGTTTTAAAGGGCTACATACGCAGGAACGCGCACTGGAAGCCGGAGTGCGTTTTACCGGCTGCACGGTTCATTTCGTAAACCCCGAACTTGACGATGGCCCGATCATTACCCAGGCCGCCGTCGCTATTAACCCGGGTGATAATGCAGAAACCCTGGCCGCCAAGGTTCTTGAAAAAGAACATATTATTTACCCGCAGGCCTTAAAACTTGTTGCCGAAGGCCGCGTGCGCGTGGTGGGTAATAAAGTGACCATCCGTGATGCGGATTATGCGAACGAAAGCATCATTAATCCGGTTCCTGAATAAAAAAACCGCCCCGGGTTTCACCGAGGCGGTTTCTAACAAGATATATTTCTTTATTTAGCCAACGATTTCTTTATCGTTGAAGAAATATTCAATTTCAATTTTTGCATTTTCTAGGCTGTCTGAACCGTGAACGGAATTTTCACCGATATCAAGCGCATATGTTTTGCGGATTGTGCCTTCTGCGGCTTCTGCCGGGTTTGTCGCACCCATGATTTCACGGTTTCTTGCAACGGCATTTTCGCCTTCAAGTACCTGTACTACAACTGGTTCTGAAATCATGAAATCAACAAGTTCACCAAAAAACGGGCGTTCTTTATGCACAGCGTAAAAACCTTCTGCCTTTTCGCGGGACATATGAATACGCTTGCTTGCCACAACGCGAAGACCCCCGTCCTCAAGCATTTTTGTAATGGCACCGGTAAGGTTGCGTTTTGTTGCATCAGGCTTGATGATTGAAAATGTACGTTGTAAAGCCATGTTTGTTTCCTTGAACTTTTAAAGTTAACTAAGTTTGCGCGCCTTATAGTGGGTATTTCAGTAAAACTCAATATATATTTCCATTGATCTTTGGCCCCAAGCTGATAAAAGCATGACCCATGTTACAGATAAGCGACCTCACATACCGCATTGCCGGAAAATTATTGCTGGATAAGGCAAGTGTCACTGTCCCTGCCGGCCATAAGGTCGGCATTGTCGGGCGGAACGGCGCGGGAAAAACCACACTTTATAAGCTTATCCTTGGGGAGTTGGAATCTGATGACGGTAAAATTCAGATCCGAAAAGGTGCACGTGTCGGACAAGTCGCACAGGAAGCACCGGGCGGCCCGGAAACACTTCTGGAAACGGTTCTCGCTTCAGATGAAGAACTTTCCAAACTTCAAAAGGAAGCAAAAACCTGTACCGATCCGAACAGGATTGCGGCAATTCATGAACGGTTATCTGATATTGGTGCTTATGAGGCCGAAGCCCGCGCTGCAAGCATCCTTTCCGGTCTTGGATTTAATGATCAGGAACAAAACCGCGCCTGCAGCGAATTTTCAGGGGGCTGGCGTATGCGTGTCGCCCTTGCCTGCACACTTTTTACTGAACCGGATCTTCTGCTACTTGATGAACCGACAAACTATCTTGATCTTGAAGGGGTATTGTGGCTTGAAAATTTTATCCGCACGTATCCCTATACTGTGCTTATCATCAGCCATGACCGCGACCTGCTAAACAGTTCAACGAACAGCATCATCCATCTTGAACAGAAAAACTTAAGTTTTTATGGCGGTAATTTTGATAAGTTTGAAAAAACATACCGTGAGCAACGTGAATTGCAGAAATCGGCCATCAAAAAACAGACCCTTGAACGCGCCCATATTCAAAAATACATTGATCGTTTCAGATATAAAGCAAGCAAGGCAAAACAGGCCCAAAGCCGGATCAAAATGCTTGAACGGATGGAGCCGCTCGCAGCACTTGCCGAAGAAACCACAGTCGAATTTAATTTCCCAAACCCCGATGAGCTTGCACCGCCGCTGATTACCATGGAAAAACTTGCTGTTGGCTATGAGGAAGGAAAACCAATCCTTAAAAATTTGTCACTGCGCATTGATATGGATGACCGCATTGCTCTACTGGGCCAAAATGGTAATGGTAAATCCACGTTTGCAAAGCTTTTAAGTGACCGGCTTAAGCCAATGGACGGGATAATCGTCCGTTCACGCAAGCTCGGTATTGGATATTTCGCGCAGCATCAGCAGGATGAACTGGACCCGAACGGTACTCCGCTTAGCCATCTGGCTCTTTTAATGAAGGGAAAAACGGAAACGCAGGTGCGGGCCCGTCTTGGTGGTTTTGGCTTTGGTGTTGATAAGGCCACCAATAAAATTTCCACCCTTTCTGGCGGCGAAAAGGCAAGGCTATTATTTGCATTAATGAGCTTTCATGCGCCGCAGCTGATTATTCTTGATGAACCGACAAACCACCTTGATATGGATAGCCGTCAATCACTTATCCATGCCATAAATGATTATGAAGGGGCGGTTATCCTGATCAGCCACGATAGTTATCTGGTAGAAGCCTGCGCCGATAAAATCATGGTTGTGGAAAATGGCGGCGTTCATGAATTTGACGGTGATCTGGGGGATTATAAGTCTCTGGTACTTAGTAAAAAAACAGGCATTACCAAAAAAGAAAAAACAACCCAAAAGGAAAAAATTAAACCAAGTGATGATAGTAAATACAAAGCAGAATTAAAGGATGCCGAAAGCGAAATAGAAAGGCTTACAAAAGAAATTAATAAATATAATAAAGCTCTTGGCAATCCGAAACTTTACGATCATTCCGATCCGACAGCACAAAAAGCGCTTAAACAATTCACCCGTGAAAAAGCGGTTCTGGAAGCCAGGCTGGAAGAAGCCGAAGAAAACTGGCTCAAACTTGAAGAAAAGCTACACTAATTCCTACATCAAATACTGATTATGCCTTCTGGCTCCAGCCACCGTTTTCATTTTGTTGCCAGTATGTCAGTGAATAGCCAGCATCCTTGTAACTTTTCCATCTTTCGCGTGCTTCATTTACCGCAGTAGGATTATTCCCATCAAACATTTCCAGAATTCTTTTATATCCGTCCAGATTTGTGACCGTGACACCATCCGTTAAAACCAAAACTTCTGCACTTGTCGGATTATCATCTGAAGTGGTGATATAAATTGGCTGATCTTCGGCCTGTTTGCTTTTTTCAGTATCATGAGGAAGAAAACTGGCTTTATCAAAAGTCCAGAGAATCTGATCAATTTCATCCATTTGTACTGCTGATGGTACTTTAATCACTGCCTTCATATTTGCATCATACACTTTTGAAAGCAATTTAGGTAACGCCACCGTAAGCGGTTGATTGGTGAGATGATAAAAGCTGATTTCCATTTTAATCTTCGTAATGATCCCTTACCAATTGGTTCAGTAGTCGTACACCGTAACCTGTTGCGCCTTTTTCGGCCACGTCAGATGGTTTTTGTTTCCAGGCAGTCCCCGCAATATCAATATGCACCCATGGTGTATCATTCACAAAACGTTGCAGGAATTGTGCAGCTGTTATGCTTCCTGCATAGCGTCCGCCAACATTTTTCATATCCGCAATATCGGAATTAATAAGTTTATCATAACCATCACCAATAGGCATGCGCCACACGGGTTCGTCCACTGTTTGACCGGCGGTTATCAATCTTTCACAAAGCCCATCATTATTGGAAAAAATTCCGGCGTAATCCTGACCAAGTGCAATCATCATGGCACCTGTAAGCGTTGCAAGATCAATCATAAATTTGGGTTTATAAGTGTCCTGACAATACCAGAGACAATCCGCAAGAACCAACCGACCTTCCGCATCAGTATTTATCACTTCGATGGTTTGACCGGACATGGAACTTACCACATCACCGGGGCGTTGGGCTGTGCCGGACGGCATATTTTCAACAAGGCCAACGACGCCGATAACATTTGCCTTGGCCTTCCGACCGGCAAGTGCCTTCATTGCACCAACAACAGCGGCACTGCCACCCATATCAAATTTCATATCTTCCATACCGGCACCAGGTTTAAGTGAAATACCGCCAGTATCGAAGGTTACCCCTTTTCCGACAAAAGCAATGGGCTGCGCTTTTTTATCCTTAGCGCCCATCCATTTCATAATCACCATCAGCGTTTCCGAGGCACTTCCCTGTCCGACACCGAGGATTGCTTCCATCCCGAGCTCTTCCATGCGCTCTTCATTAAGTACTTCTATTTCTACCCCAAGACTTTCCAGTTCCTTTATCTGTTCAAGATAGCTTTCCGGGTAAATAACATTTCCAGGTTCACTGACAAGATTTCGTGCCCATATCACGCCGTCTGCAATTTTTTGAAATTCAGCAAATTCCTTCGCAGCCTTTTTGGCCTCCAGTGTCAAAATAGTGACCTTCTCAACACTGATCTTTTTGATATTTTTTTCTGTTGTGTAGTATTTATCGAATTTATATTGCCGCAGTAATACTCCCATAGCACAATGGGCAGCATGCTTGCCAATAACGACTGTTATATTTTTTTCATGTGAATACATGAGCTTGTGGATAACCTTACCGCCGATTTGTTCCGCTTTAAGTGGCGTAAATTTTGACATCTCACCAAGTCCAACAAGCAAAATTCTGTTTGCCTTAACGCCAACCGGTGCCAATATTTCAACCATTTGACCAAACTTGCCTTTGAAATCTGAAGACGCTGCACCCTTGCTTAAGGCCTTACCCGTCGCTTCATCCAGTTTAACAGCTGGCGGACGAAATTCGTATCCATCATCATTTTGTATTGAAAAAACAACAATTGCACCACCAATATCACTGTATTCATCGGGTATTTCTTTTATATTTATTTTCATTTTCTGCCTCAATTTCGTCTTGCTTGGTTACTATAGCGGTTCAATCTTTTAAGAGATAATGTTAGGTTTAAATGTTATCAAGTTAATTAGATAATATATTAATGGATTTTAGATTTATTCGCTGTACCATTTGAAAAAATTATGTAAAAAAACCGCATGAAGAAATTAGTATACATTTTCAGTATTATCTATTTGCTTGTTATTACTTTAATAACCGGATCTCACGCGCAAGAGCTAGAAGATAATGCTGCCGATAAAATAGATTTCTCTGCAAATAAGGTCGTATATGACCAGGATACAAACATCATCACTGCAAGTGGTAATGTTATCCTTACACAGAATAACAATCAGCTAACGGCTGATAATGTCATCTATGATATAAATACAGGTGAAGTAAAGGCATCAGGCGGAATAATCATACGTGAAACGACCGGCAATATCATTTTCATGGAAGATTCGACACTTGAAGGTGATTTCAAACGGGGTTTCATAAACCAGGCGAGGGTTATATTTACAGATGGCTCAAAACTCATTTCAACAAGTGGCGAACGAAGTGGCAAAATAACGGTTTTAAAGAATGCCATCTATACACCATGTGAATTTTGTGCCCAGGAAGGTGAGGAAAAGCCAACCTGGCAAATTCGTGCCGATCAGGTAACCCATGATAGTGAAGAAAAAACGGTTAAATATAAAAATGTCAGCCTGGAAGTAGCAGGCATACCTGTTCTTTATTCACCATATTTTGCGCATCCGGACCCGACTGTTCTTGCAAGAACTGGTATTTTGCCTCCAAACCGGCTTGGCAGATCTACAGAACTGGGCGCGTTTGTTCAAATTCCATATTACTGGAATATTAGTGACCAGCAGGATTTTACTTTTGAGCCACTTATTACAAGCCGCGAAGGCGTTGTGTTTGCCGGAACACACCGGCTTCATGTTGGTAGCGGTATTTTCACGACCACAGGTTCATTCGCAAATGTAAATGAACGTGATAATAATTTTATAAAAACCGGCGACCATGAAATTCGTGGCCATGTTTTTTCAAACGGTGAATTTGACTTGCACAGCCTGGATAAATTCGGGGGTAACTGGCAATGGGATTATACTGTCAACTGGGTCAGTGATGATACCTACCTGCGCCGATATTATGACGACAAGTCCGATGTGCTTGAAAGTCATGCAAAAATTGAACGCTTTTGGGACAAAAGTTACGCAACAGTTGGTACCTATGTTTTCCAGGGTCTGGATGAAGAGGACGATCTGGGTCTGACAGGACAGGCATTACCTTCGTTTGATTTGAATGTGAACAAGGATACAGGCTTTTTAAACAGTAAGTTCAACTTTGATGCCAGCGGCGTTCAAATTTACAGAACCGAAGGTATGAGAAGCAGACGTTTTAGTACCAAAGCTACACTTGAGCTTCCATTTCAGTCTCCCATTGGGGATTTTTATAAAATATCTGCATCTGTAAGAAGTGATCTTTATAATAACAGCAATTCTCTTAATCCGGACTTACCCCAATATGCGGGAATTGACGGAACCCATTCGCGCTTATTGCCTAAAATAGCACTCGACTGGCATATGCCTTTTTTAAAATCTGGCGAAACAACAAGTCAGGTCATTCAACCCATGTTTTCAATCATAGCTGCACCCACCAAACCAAACCTGCCTGAAAATGTGATTAACTTTGCCAACGAAGATAGCCGAAACTTTGAATTTGATGAAAACAACCTCTTTAGCCATAACCGATTTAACGGTTATGATCGTTGGGAAGGCGGAACACGTGTAAATCTTGGCCTTCGTTATAATCTTTATACTGACAATATAAATATGGTGGCAACAATTGGTCAAAGTGTCCGGCTCAACAACACTGAAACATTTCCTGTGGGGTCCGGTTACGAGGGAAAAGCTTCCGACTTTGTGGGCCGCATAGATTTATCACTCGGAGAATATATAGACTATGTACATCGCTTCCGTCTGGATAAGAGAAGTCTGCAACTCAGAAGAAACGAATTAATCCTTGCTGCTGGACCGAAGTGGATGAAAGTTTCGGTTCGATATCTTGACCTTGATCTTAATGATGATGCCGTTTTAATCGGTACCGAACTTGAAAACAGACGTGAAATCGGTACCGGTGTCGATCTTAATATAGATGATAAATGGACCATTCAGGGATCCTGGGTTAAGGATATATTGAATGGCAAAACGATATCCTATGATGGTGGTGTCGTTTACAGGGATGATTGCCTGGAATTCGGGTTAAGTTACGAAAGAAGATTCACAAGTGACCGTGACATTGCACCATCAAGTACTGTCCATTTCAGAATTGTACTTAAAAACTTGGGTTAATATTGATAAAATGGCATAATATGAACATAATTCTAGATCAGAAATTTTTTCTGTTATATATATGCACACATAAATTTTGCAGATTAAAATTACAAACGTATACGGAAAATAAGTACTCATGAATAAATATAGAAAAATTCTTATGCAGATAATGTTCGTAGGCATTAGTATTTCTATGTTTTATAATATTGCCTCACGCGCACAAATTGCCGGACAATCTGATTTACAGGATGTTCAGCAAATCGTTGCCATAGTTAATGATGAAGTAATTTCATTATTTGACCTTAAACAAAGGGCGCGATTACTTATGCTTTCAACTGGTCGCACTCAATTTTCCCAGGAAGAAGGACAAATTCTGCAGCGACAAGCCATGGATGCACTCATTGATGACCGACTGAAAATTCAGGAAGCCGATGAATATGATGCAGGCATGAGCAACGATGAACTGACTAAAGCATTTGAGAATTATGCGTCGCAATTTAATCTTGAAGCTGATGAACTTGAAGAACAGTTAAAGGCAGCCGGTGTTGAAAAAGACACTTTAATTACACAAATTGAGGGCTCCCTTGCATGGAATGGTGTTGTGCAGGGATTACTTTCCCCGCTTGTTAACGTTACTGATGATGAAGTGCAAAACTTCATTGATAAAATGGAACGCGACAAAGGTAAGTTTCAATATCGCCTCAGTGAAATTTTTATACTTGTAACTGATAATTCACGGCGTGAAGAAAGCATTGAATCTGCAAAACTGATGAAGCAAAGAATGGATAACGACATACCATTTAGTGCTGTCGCACAACAGTTTTCGCAGTCTGCTACAGCGTCAGTTGGTGGCGATATGGGCTGGTTAATGCTGGAAGAAATTCCAAGTGAAATTAGAGAAATTGTCCCCGATCTGGAAATTGGAACTATTTCTGATCCAATAGAGACGGAAGAAGGTATTTATATAATTTCCCTGACCGACAAACAACGCATCCTTACATTGGATGAAAGAGATATAAGAATATCACTTCGATATATCTATAAACAACATTCTGAACCATCAGAAGCAGATCTGCTTGAATATAACCAGTCAGTCGTTCAACGTTTAAGTCAGACAGACGTCTGCGAAAATATCGAAAATGTAACATCGGAAATTAATGCCACAGAAAATGGCAGTCTGGCACCTATTACGATCAGGGAAGTGAGCAACGAAGTTGGCACAGAAATATTAAGCCTTGAAGTAGGTGCCGCTACAAAATTTTTCTATGATGACGATGGTTACAGGAGTTTTGTTCTTTGTAATAAAGATATTCCCGAAGTAAGCTTACCTGACTTCGATACTGTTCTTCAAAGTTTGACCCAATCCCGTCTACAGCTTCTCGCAAAACGTCATCTACGTGATCTGCGCAGGGACGCAATCGTAGACTACCGCTAATATGCAAAATATGATGGAAGGCACACCAAATACACTCCCCATAGCAGTGACGATTGGTGAACCTTCCGGCATTGGTCCTGAAGTCGTTATGAAAGCATGGTACAAACGCAGAGAATTTGCAATTGCACCTTTTTTTGTGGTCGGAAATGCTGATCTGATTCAGGCACAGGCAGAAGCTTTAAACTTACGTATTCCATTGAGTATTATTAAGACCCCCCTGCAAGCTCCCCATGTTTTTCAAAATACCCTTCCTGTCATAGATTTGGAATATAACGGTGTCTGCCATTTTGGAACTCCGATAGCAAATACAGCAGAAATGGTCGTCAGTTCTATAGATAAAGCAGTTGACTTTATTCTTAAAGGCAAAGCGAGAGCAATAGCAACTGCACCGATACATAAGGCAGCTCTTTATAATACAGGTTTTAAATCTCCCGGTCATACAGAATATCTTGCGAAGCTTTGTCAAGATCATATCGGTGAAGAATATCACCCTGTTATGATGCTTGCCAGTGAAGAGCTTTCTGTAGTACCCCTTACAATTCATGTTGCGCTTAAAGATGTACCCGGGATGCTGAGCAGAAAACTGCTTATAAAAACGATCGGAACCGTGCATGAAGCGATGAAGCAATATTTCGGACTGCCCTTCCCGCGCATCGCTGTCGCAGGCTTAAATCCCCATGCTGGTGAACAGAATTCCATGGGCACAGAAGACAGTGAAATTATAGCACCCGTCATTGAACTTCTGAAGAAACAGGCCATCCATGTAAACGGCCCCATGCCAGCAGATACAATGTTTCACAAATCTGCAAGGTCAAAATATGATGTTGCTGTCTGTATGTATCATGATCAGGCACTGATCCCCATAAAAACTATCGATTTTGACGCCGGCGTAAATGTAACTCTTGGCCTGCCAATCATACGTACATCGCCGGATCATGGCACTGCGCTTGATATAGCCGGTAAATGTCTGGCTAATCCCACAAGTATGATCAATTCATTAAAATTGGCGGACAGAATGTCCAAATTTCTGCCAATGCCCGATATTGATGAACCGCCAGAAGCAAAAGAACAGTCGGATAAAGATTTTGAATAATAATCTCCCCCCGCTGCGTGAGGTAATTGATCAATATGGGCTAAAGGCAAAAAAATCCCTTGGCCAAAACTTTTTAACCGATCTTAATCTTACAGGTAAAATAGCACGATCTGCCGGAAATCTTGAAAATTCCATAATTTATGAAGTTGGCCCTGGTCCAGGCGCACTCACACGGGGACTTTTGGAAAATGGTGCAGCACATGTCTTTGCAGTTGAAATGGACAGTCGCTGTAACGATGCACTTTCCGAAATATCTGCTGCATATAGTGGTCGATTAACTGTATATGAAGGTGATGCCTTAAGCGTAAATGAGAAAAAACTCATCGGTAATACAAATGGTATGGATATTCGAATTGTTGCTAACCTTCCCTATAATGTAGGTACGGCTCTGCTCGTAAAATGGATGACAGAAACGGAGTGGAAGCCTTGGTTCAAGTCACTGACCCTCATGTTTCAAAAAGAAGTTGGTGAACGCATCATAGCCAAACCAAAAACCAAGGCTTATGGCCGCTTATCAGTGCTTTGCCAGTACCGCGCAAAGGCAACAATTCTTTTTGATATTCCACGGCAGGCCTTTATCCCCCAGCCCAAGGTTACATCCTGCATTGTGCAAATTATTCCTCACGAAGAACCATCAGGTACCCCAAAACAAAAAATACTTGAACGTGTTGTATCCGCTGCATTTAATCAGCGTCGAAAAATGCTGCGTGCCAGCTTAAAAACACTTGGGATTGACCCGGTTCCTATTTTAAAATCCACCGGTATAAAAGAAACAGCCCGTGCCGAAGAATTATCAGTTGAAGATTTTTGCCGTCTGGCAGTAGAATACGATAAATAATTTTTTGGAAGTATAGAAAATGACTAACGCCCAGGCCGGTATTCTTGCTGGTGAAACAAAACTAGCCCGTTACCTGACTTTTTCTCTTAAAAGCAGCAGTAAGGCTAAAAATGCTCTGGTATCCTTAAAATCCATTACTGATCATGAAAATACATTAATCGGGCTTGGAAAATCCTTAATTCTTGCCCTTGGGTGCAAAATTGACGGACTGCGTACAATGCAGGCATAAAGCGCCAACGGTATAGAAATCCCTTCGACGCCGGATGCACTTTGGATATGGCTTCGCGGATCAGACCGCGGTGAATTATATCACCGCTCAAGAACAATCGAAATGACGTTGAATGAAGCATTTGAACTTACATCCGCAATTGACAGTTTTCAATATGATAAAAACAGGGACTTAAGCGGCTATGAAGACGGTACGGAGAACCCTGGGGGACAGGACGCAGTTGATGCCGCCATTTTACAAAATAGTATAGACGGACTTGATGGCAGCAGTTTTGTTGCGGTTCAGCAGTGGTTGCACGATTTTGATATATTTGACGCAATAAGCACTGACGAACAGGATAATACGTTTGGAAGGCACATAAGTGATAATGAAGAATTTGATGCCCCTGCATCAGCACATGTAAAACGCACAGCGCAGGAAGATTTTGAACCTGAAGCCTTTATTATCAGGCGATCCATGCCCTGGGTTGATGAAATGGAAGGCGGGCTGATTTTTGTGGCCTTCGGACATTCATTTGATGCCTTTGAAGCAATATTAAACAGGATGATCGGTAAGGATGATGGAATTATTGATGCTCTCTTTAATTTTAGACGTCCAATTTCAGGGGCCTACTACTGGTGCCCGCCTGTTAAGGATGGAAAACTTGATTTAAGAGCACTTAATCTTTCGTAAGTTCAGCAACAAATGATGTCAAACCCTTCTGCCGTGCGCGCTTCATGCGCTCTGCTTCAAGAACGGTAAAAAGATCTTTTTCTGCCTTTTCAAGATCATCATTAACGATAACATAGTCATATTCTGCCCAGTGACTGATTTCTGCGTTGGCTTTGCTCATTCTTTTTGCCACCACTTCATCACTATCCTGTGCCCGTTTCTTAAGCCGTTTTTCTAGCTCTTCTTTACTTGGGGGCAAAATAAACACTCTGACCAGATCAGACCCGACCTTTTGGTTAAGCTGCTGTGTACCTTGCCAGTCAATATCAAAAAGAACGTCTTTTCCTGCCCTTAATGCTTCCTCGACCGGTGCTGCGGGCGTACCGTAGGAATGATCAAAAACTTTTGCATGTTCAAGAAAGCCATCATTCGCCACAAGCTGATCGAATTGATCCTGCGTATAAAAATGATAATCCTTACCGTCAATTTCACCCGGTCTTGGTGCACGCGTTGTAGCAGAAACAGAAAGACTGATATTATCATCTTTTTCAAGCAAAAGCCGTGAAAGCGTTGATTTTCCCGCCCCGGAAGGGCTTGAAAGCACAAGCAGTAATCCGCGTCTTGTTGAGCCATTATTCGACATTCAGTATTTGTTCCCTAAGTTGGTCAACGGAAGATTTTAAGGATAGTCCAATATTTGTTAATGTTATATCTGAAGATTTAGAACATAACGTATTAATTTCTCTATTAAATTCCTGACTTAAAAATTCAAACTTACGCCCGGCGGGTTCTGATTTTGTAAGAAGGGATCTGGCAGCAGATATATGGGCACGAAGTCTGTCTGTTTCTTCCTTAACATCTGCTTTCGTTGCAAGGATAACTACCTCCTGGAGGATACGATCTTTATCGAACCCGTGATTTTTATCAATCAATGCTTCAACTTTCTCCAAAAAACGTTTTTTGATTTCATCTGGTTGACCGGATGCAACTTTTTCTGCATTTAAAAGCTGTCTTTCAATATCATCAATGATGTTTGATAGCATTGCGCTGGTGGCTTTGCCCTCAAATTCCCGGGCTTCCTTGAAACTACGAACAGCATCTAGAAAGGAAGCTTTAAGCGCATCATCCCTTCCCGTGATTGTTTCATCATCATCTGCCATTTTGCTAATAGCGACTATATCCCGGATTGAGAGTAGCCGGTCAACAGATGGCGCAGGCAGATTGTGTTTATTTGATATGTCTTTGGCAATAGCAACTAATTTATCAAGTGCATCTTCATTGATATTTACTGTTGTTTCATCAGCTTCCTTCTGAAGCTGGAGCGACACATTTACATTGCCCCTCACAATATTTTCTTTCAGAGTGCTTTTTACATACTGATCCATAGCATCCAGACCGGGGGGAATGCGCACCCGGATATCCAGCGTTTTGCCGTTCACACTGCGAATTTCCCATAACCAGCTATATTTTTGAAAATGACCTTCCGCGCGGCCAAAACCTGTCATACTTGATAATGTCATATTTGTCAGTATTGTTATTGCACTTTAATTAGATATAGCAGGAAGTTGCCCGTTGAAAAACCCCAAATCCATTTTGATTACCGGTGCCAGCAGTGGTATAGGGCGGGCACTTGCTTTAGAATATGCCGATCAGGACACAACACTCTTTTTATCAGGTCGTTCTGAAGACCGATTAAATCAGGTCAAGACTGAGTGTCGGGCTCTTGGTGCTACCGTATATACCCAAACAATAGATTGCTGTGATAAGGATAAAATGAATGATTGGATTAATGAATGTGACACTATTCATACACTTGATCTGGTTATTGCCAATGCGGGTGTATCAACCAGTGTCGCCGCAAAAGATGATATTTCAGAACATACAAGAACCGTGTTCGAAACCAACGTGAATGGAGTATTCAACACCATTCATCCGGCTATAAATGTGATGAAGCGACGCGGACGCGGACAAATTGCCATCATGTCGTCCGTTGCCGGGTTCAGGGGGCTTCCCTCCTCACCTGCCTACTCAACAAGTAAGCTAACCGTACGTGCATACGGCGAAGCGCTTAGAGGCTTTTACCATGAAGACGGACTTGAAATAAATATTATCAGCCCCGGTTTTGTAAAAAGTGGAATTACCGAACAAAATAAATTTAAAATGCCATTTTTAATGGAAACTAATAAAGCCACAAAAATTATCAGACACGGTCTTGAAAAAAACAAAGCCAGTATCATGTTTCCCTGGCAGATGCGCGCATTCACTTTCATTGCCCGGCGTATAATACCTGAATTTATACTGGAAAGACTACTTCGCCGATTACCAAAGAAATAATCCCACTAGTATCTTAACTTTGTCGAGCAGCTGTAACAAGTGGTCTGATATAGCAATCTTCAACATGATCATTGATCATTCCCATTGCCTGCATAAAAGCATAAACTGTCGTCGGGCCAACAAATTTCCATCCCCTTTTTTTAAGGTCTTTTGATAGTGTAACGGAAGTTTCAGATGTGGACCTGGTCTGCGGAATTTCATCCTTCCCTTCACCCTTTTCAAATGACCAGAAATAGGCGCTAAGTGACCCCATTTCCTGCACCAATTCAATGGCACGCGCGGCATTATTGATAACCGCTTCGATTTTGCCGCGATGACGAACGGTTCCTTCATCCTGCATCAGCATTTCAACATCCACATCAGTGAATTTGGCTATTTTGGTAAAATCAAACCCGACAAAAGCGCGTCTGAAGTTTTCCCGCTTAGCCAGAATTGTTCGCCAGCATAAACCAGATTGGAACCCTTCAAGGCATATTTTTTCAAAAAGTCGGATATCATCAGTAACGGGAAAGCCCCATTCCTTATCATGATAATCAATAAATTCTTCCTTAATCCCTGTCCAACGACACAGAAATCTGCCATCTGTACCTTTCACCACATTCATAATTAAGCATCCAGAAAATGTAAGAATTGATCACTTACGCGCGAAGCATGGATTTCTATATATTCCACTTTGACCACATCATGTTTTACAAACGGGTCTTCATTTACAAGCTCTTCAAGTGCCTCTCGGGTTACGCCGTGGGCGATTATACCGCCCCCCTCCTTGGGGTTGAGATTACCTACCAGATGGAAAAAGCCCTTATCAAATCACCTGTTTATCCATGCAACATGGTCCTGCATATGATCCCTCGCTCGCGCTTTATTTTTTGAAAACTTTAATAGTATAATGATCACTCAATTCTCCTTTATCTGTAAATCAAGCCAGCTTTCAATTTGTCGGATTTCATTTTTTAAAAAATCATCATCTTTAAATGCGTTATATATGGTTACGGTACCCTGGCTCCAGGAAAGCACATGCAAGGCGAGCCTATCTGCATTATTCTGACACCCGCCTTTTTCAAACTGCTCCGTCAGCCAGTATTTAAACAAACTGAAAATAGATGCAGCATCCTCTGTGCTTGCATGTTTCAATTTTGCCATTTCATTGGTAAGAGTGCCAACAGGACAGCCAAACTCTTTTATAAGGGTTTGATTTTTAATGAGTATATCAATATAACACTTTATCCTGCCCTTTGGGGATCTGGCATCCCGTTCCCATTCTTCAAGCATTTTTTTAGTATTTTTTTTACGGTGTTCAATAACCGCCGCAAGAATGTCATCTTTTGATTTAAAATGATGATAAAAATTGCCACGCGATATACCTACATTGCTCGCCACATCAGCAAATGATGTATGATCAAAGCCATTTTTATAAAACAGCTCATCCGCGGTTTTTATGATTTTTTCTCTGGTAGAAATTTTGAACATACACAATAATTAGGACAATTGTCCTAATTTGTCAATAAACTAATATAAATATTCTGCAGGAGATTACTTTCGGCTGGCTTCAATCCGGCGCCAGTTAGCGACATTACGTTGATGCTCAGCAAGTGTTTTGGCAAAAACATGCCCTCCGGTTCCATCCGCAACAAAATATAAATCATCTGTTTGCATGGGGTTTAAGACCGCTTCTATTGATGCTTTACCCGGATTGGCGATGGGTGTTGGGGGGAGCCCGTCAATCTGATAGGTGTTATAAGGATTTTCAGTATTTTCAATTTCACTGCGGCGTAGCCCGCGATCAAGAAACCCTTTATGCGTGATCCCGTAAATAATGGTTGGGTCAGATTGCAGTCTCATTCCGCGCCGAAGGCGGTTGATAAAAACACCCGCGACATGGGGACGTTCAGCAGCAAGTCCTGTTTCTTTTTCGACAATTGATGCAAGAATAACAGCTTCTTCGACCGAATGAACGGGCAAATCAGGTTGACGATTATTCCATAATCTCATGACCAATGTATCGTGATCATCCTGCATCCGTTTTATGAGGTCATGACGATTTGTACCCAGTGTATATTTATATGTTTCAGGAAGAAGACTTCCTTCGGCCGGAAGCGTTTCTATATCACCGGAGAGGCGAAAAAGCTCGTTTAAATATTCCACAATCTGGTAGCTTGTCCATCCTTCGGGTATTGTCACACTATGCTGGATTACATCACCTTTAACCAGAATTTCCAGAATATCATTCATGGACTGCGACGTTGGTATTAAATATTCGCCTGCTTTCAGATTTCGTTCCTGGCCTTTCATCATCACGCCAAATTTAAATATGTCGCGGTCGGTAATCAGCCCGCCTTCTTCAAGCTGTCTTGCTGTTCTTATAAGTCCCTGCCCGCCAGGAACCAGGAAAACTGTCTCGTCATCCACTTCATTTGGTAAATGAAACGCACGGTAGGCCAGATAAGCAAACAGCGCCATAAAAATGACGCTGCCCGCTAATAATAAAAGTATGTATTTTCTGATGCCGCGCATCACACCCGCTTGATAACGATAGACGCGTTTGTACCACCAAAGCCGAAACTGTTTGAAAGAACAGCGTTAATACCACTTTTTTGCTGTGCTTCGTGTGCAACAAGGTTGATACCTTCTATACCATCTGACGGGTTATCAAGATTAAGTGTTGGCGGCAGTTCTCCACGGTTCATGGCAAGAACGGAGAATATTGCTTCCACCGCACCCGCCGCGCCAAGCAAATGACCGATCGCTGACTTCGTCGATGACATGGCAATTGAACTTGCCGCATTTCCAAATAATTTTTTCACGGCGTTAAATTCAATTTCATCACCAAGCGGCGTTGATGTTCCATGTGCATTTACATAACCAATCTCACAAGGATCCATTCCGGCACGTTTTAGTGCCGCCTGCATCGCACGGTATCCGCCACTGCCATCCGGAGATGGCGCCGTAACGTGATAGGCATCACCACTAAGACCGTAACCGACCACTTCACCGTAAATTTTTGCACCGCGTTTCTTGGCGTGTTCATATTCTTCAAGAATAACCATTCCGGCACCTTCACCAATGACAAAACCATCACGGTCGCGGTCATAAGGACGTGATGCACGTTGCGGTGTATCGTTAAAATGGGTACTAAGGGCTTTGGCCTGATTAAACCCGGCTACACCCACACGGCATATGGCGGCTTCCGCGCCACCGGCAACCATCACATCTGCATCATCAAACGCAATAAGACGCGCTGCATCACCAATCGCGTGTGTACCGGTCGCACAAGCGGTAACCACCGCATGGTTCGGTCCTTTTAGTCCATGTTTGATTGAAACATTTCCTGATACCAGATTAATAAGACAGCGCGGAATAAAATGAGGACTTACACGGCGAACACCGCGTTCATTCATATTGATACTTTCATCCTGAATACCCGGAAGCCCACCGATACCTGCACCAATAAGTGCACCGGCGCGCCATTGCTGTTCTTCTGTTTCTGCTTTATAGCCGCTATCCTCAAGGGCCATATCAGCCGCTGCAATACCATAAAGAATAAAATCGTCTACCCGTCTGCGGTCTTTTGGGGCCATCCAGTCATCAGGATTGAATGTGCCATCTGATCCATCACCAAGCGGTACTTCACAGGCTACTTGCGCCGTTAGCCCTTCGGAATCGAACCTGGTTATCGGCCCGGCACCGCTTTTACCTGCAATCAGACGTTTCCATGATTCTTCAACCCCCGAAGCCAGTGGTGTTACAAGTCCAAGTCCGGTTATAACAACTCGTCTCATTCTATAAACCTTTATTTTTAATTCACGGATGATGATGCTACCCAAATTCGGCAGACATAACAAGACCGCGATCACCATTTTATCTAAAATTAATAGATAAAACGATTCGCGGTCTTAAACTTCGTCAGAGCAATGCTCTGTAATTAGCCATTAGCTTCGATGAATGCGATAGCGTCTTGTACAGTAAGAATTTTTTCTGCTGCGTCATCAGGAATTTCGCAACCGAATTCCTCTTCAAAGGCCATCACCAGTTCAACTGTATCAAGACTATCAGCGCCAAGATCGTCGATAAAGCTTGCACCATCGGTGACTTTATCTTCTTCTACACCAAGGTGTTCTACAACGATATTTTTTACGCGCTCAGCTACATTGCTCATATCATATTCCTTAAATTAAGGGCTTACATCAAAGCCTGTTTAAACATTCTATTAACTCAAATAATGCGAGATTGGGGCTTCCTAACACAATTAAATGTAAAATGCAAAGCACTAAATCATCGCCATACCACCATTTATATGTAAAGTCTGCCCCGTTACATATTCTGCTTCATCACTGGCAAGGTATAAAACACCTGCTGCGACCTCTTCACCGCGTCCGAGCCTGCCTGCAGGCACGTTAGCCAGAAGGGATGTTTTCTGACCTTCAGAAAGTTCATCCGTCATCGGGCTTTCAATAAAACCGGGCGCGATGCAATTGACTGTTATATTACGCGATGCAAGTTCATGTGCAAAGCTTTTTGACATTCCGATCATCCCTGCCTTGGATGCTGCATAATTCACCTGACCAGGATTACCTGTCACACCGACAATGGACGTGATATTAATAATACGGCCCCAGCGGTTTTTCATCATGCCGCGCATTACGCCTTGTGTTAAATTAAAGGCCGCCTTCAAATTCACCTGCATCACATCATCCCAGTCAGCATCCTTAAGACGCATGGATATATTATCACGGGTTATACCCGCGTTATTGACCAGAATATCAACACTGCCCATGGCGTCCGTCGCTGCCTTGGGAAGTGCTGCCACACTTTCCGGATCGGATAGATTAGCCGGCACCACAAACGCCCTGTCGCCCAGTTCAGCGGCCAGTTTTCGAAGCGGTTCTTCCCGTGTGCCGGATAGTGCCACTTTTGCCCCCGAATTATAAAGAGTTCTTGCAATTGCGCTTCCAAGGCCACCCGAAGCACCCGTTACCAGCGCACATTTTCCTGATAAATCAAACATATAATTTTTCCTCTTATCTCAGTTCTTCTGCCAGTGCTTCAATATCAGCCATGGTCTGGATCGACTTTCCAGACATTTCCGGGTTAATCCGGCGTACAAGTCCGCTTAATACCTTACCCGTGCCAAGCTCAATAAGTTCCGCAACACCAAGTTCACCCATTTTAAGCACTGATCCCCGCCAACGCACGCGTCCCGTTATTTGTTCAACCAGCAATTCACGTAGACGTTCCGGATCATTTTCCGGGGCGGCACTTACATTGGTAATAACCGGGATAGAAGGCGCTTTGAATGTTGCACTGGCGAGTGCCAATGCCATTTCATCCGCAGCCGGTTGCATAAGCGGACAGTGAAACGGTGCGCTAACGGGAAGCGGTATCGCACGTTTTATACCGCGCTCCTTTGCGATTTCCATCGCCCGCTCTACGGCCCCTTTATGACCGCTGATCACCACCTGCCCGTCGGCATTGTCATTGGCGGCAGTACAAACCTCACCCTGCCCTGCTTCAGCGGCGATTTCTTCAATTACACTAAAGTCAGCCCCCATAATGGCCGCCATAGCACCAACACCAACCGGAACGGCCCGTTGCATGGCTTCACCGCGCAGTTTAAGGAGCCGGGCTGTGTCAGAAAGATTTAATGTCCCGGCTGCGGCGAGTGCCGAATATTCACCAAGTGAATGACCGGCAACGTAACCGGCCACATCCGCCAGTTTAATACCAAAATCATTTTCCAACACACGCACCACAGCAATACTGGATGCCATCAGGGCTGGCTGCGCATTAAATGTAATTGTCAGATCCTCAATCGGACCATCAAACATTAATGTTGATAAATCCTGCGAAAGCGCATCGTTCACCTCTTCAAAAACAGCACGTGCCGTAGGCGATGCATCCGATAATTCCTTACCCATTCCAACGGCTTGGCTACCCTGGCCGGGAAATACAAAGGCTCTTGTCATTTGAAAATTTTCCTCGAATTTATGAAATCTATACCAACTCTTATCAAATGCGGCCCCGCTGTCAAGAAAAGTTCGTCTGCAAAATTTTTGGATCTTTATAAAAATTATCCATAAACCCCTTGCTTTCTGCCGCTCTTCATGTATATTGCGCGCTTCCCGTGAAGATTGGTGGGATGGTCGGTTAATGTTGTAATGTGACTATTTGATATTCGTTGTCACCCCGACGTTAAAAATTAAAGGAATTGCTAAATGTCTTTATATGAATACACATATATCGCTAGGCAGGATATCCAACCACAACAGGTTGATGCGATAACTGAACACTTTGCCAAAATCGTTGCCGATAATGGCGGAAAAGTTGCCAAGACAGAATCTTGGGGTCTTCGTAATCTTGCTTACCGAATTAAAAAATACAAAAAAGGTCATTATGTTCATTTGAACCTTGATGCCCCACATGCTGCGATTGCAGAACTTGAACGTAACGCCCGTCTTCATGAAGATGTGATCCGTTACATGACAATCCGTGTTGATGAATTTGAAGAAGGCGATAGCGTTATGCTGCGTTCAAAAGACCGCGATAACCGCATTCGTGATGATCGCGATACATTCAATGATGATTATAAAGACGACGAGGGAGACGAATAATGAGCACAGAACACCCATCACAAGGTGGTGGCGCACGTCGTCCATTTTTCCGTCGCCGTAAAACATGCCCGTTTTCCGGATCACACGCAAAAAAAATCGATTATAAAGATGTGCGTATGCTTTCCCGTTACATATCAGAGCGCGGCAAAATCGTCCCAAGCCGTATCACTGCCGTTTCAGCCAAGAAACAGCGCGAACTTGCTAAAGCAATCAAACGCGCCCGTAATCTTGCGCTGCTTGCATACGTGAACCAATAGGAGACCTGACATGGAAATTATCCTGCTTGAACGCGTTGCAAAACTTGGTCAGATCGGTGATGTGGTAAATGTAAAAAACGGTTATGCCCGTAATTACCTTTTGCCGCAGAATAAAGCCCTTCGCGCGACCAAAGCCAACATGGCTGTTTTTGAAGCTCAGCGTAAGGAAATTGAAGCGAATAACCTTAAAGCCAAAACCGAAGCCGAAGCCGTCGCAAAGAAAATGGAAGGAACATCAGTTGTTCTTATCCGTCAGGCCGGTGAAAGCGGCCAGCTTTTCGGTTCCGTTTCAGCACGTGACATCGCCGTCGCGCTTGAAGGGGCCGGTTTTAAAACTGATAAAAATCAGGTTGTTCTTGACCGTGCTATTAAAATTCTCGGCCTTAATGATATTGTCGTCCGCCTTCACGCAGAAGTGGACGTTACCGTAACCGTTAACGTTGCCCGTTCTGCTGGTGAAGCGGAAATTCAGGCACAAGGTGGTGACGTAACTGCAAGAGATGATGACGCAGAAAAATTTGCCGTTGAAGACTTCTTCGAAAATGAAGAAGATGCGGAAGCCGCAGTCAACGCCGACGATGATGAAGACGAAGAAGTAACAGAAGAAGCATCCGAAGACGCTACTGCCGAAGAAGATTACAAAGAAGATGACGAAGAAGAAGAAAAAGCGTAAACACTTCTTATTTCAAAGAATTTAAGAAAGGCGGTCTTAATGACCGCCTTTTTTTATTTTGTTGAAAAAAGAATTTTAAATTTCCATTCGAAACTGAATCGAATATACTTGTCTGCTTAGACGAAATATTGGGCCATAAATGTCAGATTATTCAGAAATTCCGATCATACAGGATAATGATCAGCCAACAGATGAGGATATTTCCTATAAGGAAATACCCCATAATCTTGAGGCGGAACAAGCCCTGCTTGGTGCCATTCTGGTCAATAATGACGTGATGGAAAAAGTGCAGGATTTTTTAAAGCCAGAACATTTTGCAAATGGTGCGCATAATAAAATCTATGCCGCCTGCGAGACTATGATAAGTAAGGGGCAATTGGTAACCCCGGTGACCCTTAAGCCATTCTTTGAAAAGGATAAAATGCTTGAAGAAGTGGGGGGCGGCAAATATCTCGCGAAGCTCGCGGCATCCGCGATCACGATCATCAATGCGGTTGATTACGGGCTTCTTATTTATGATCTTGCTGTCAGGCGGAACCTGATTGACCTTGGCACTGAAATTGTCAATAAAGCCTATGAATTTGATGTGGATGAAACATCAAAAGAACAGATCGAAGAAGCCGAACGCCAACTTTATAGTATGGCTGAAAATGGTGCCACCGAAGGCGGATTTAAAGACTTTTTTAAATCAGCAACTGCTGCAGTAAACATCATTAGTGCGGCGCTGCGGCGTAAAGGCGATCTGGCCGGGGTCACAACCGGATTTGAAAGTATCAACCGCAAAATCGGCGGGCTTCATAAATCGGATCTGATAATTATTGCGGGTCGTCCGGCAATGGGCAAAACGGCGCTTGCCACCAACATTGCCTTCAATGCGGCAAGAGCATGGAAACATGACAAGGAACTTGGTGTTCCTGACGATGAAAACAAGGGGGCCGTGGTCGGTTTCTTTTCGCTTGAAATGTCATCAGATCAGCTTGCAAGCCGGATACTTGCGGAACAGACAGGTATGTCGTCGCAAAATATGCGTCAGGGAAAACTGACGCAGGAAGAATTCAACCGTCTTGCCCGCACGGCAACCGAACTGGAAGGACTGCCGCTTCATATTGACGATACACCGGGGCTAACCATAGGTGCGCTAAGGACACGTGCCCGCAGGCTACAGAGGCAAAAAGGGCTTGGCCTTGTGATTGTTGATTATCTTCAACTGCTGCGCGGTACCGGCATCAAAGGCAAAGGCATTGAAAACCGCGTGCAGGAAATTTCCGAAATCACCCGCGGGCTTAAGGCGCTTGCGAAGGAACTATCCATCCCCGTGGTCGCATTATCGCAATTAAGCCGTGCCATTGAATCACGTGATAATAAACGTCCGCTTCTTTCCGACTTGCGCGAATCCGGCACAATTGAACAGGATGCAGATATGGTGACATTTGTTTATCGCCCGGAATATTATCATAATCAGAGAGAACCGGATGCCGGCACGGCAGACCATATGGCATGGCTTGAAGAAGGGGAAAAATTACTTGGCCTTGCGGAATTTATTATCGGTAAACAACGTCACGGCCCAACCGGGACAGTTGAACTTCGGTTTGAAGCGGAAATTACCAAATTCAGTGACCGCCCCCTTAGCCCTGAATATCACGCGGAACAACATTAAGCATGAGCATGCCGATAGTCCCCGAAAGCGCATTGGCAACAATGACTGTTCATCTGGACGCGATTGTTGATAATTATCGAACACTTAAATCAAAATCATCCACAGCCGACTGCGCAGCAGTCGTCAAGGCAAATGCATATGGTCTTGGCATGGTTGATGTGGCCCCTGCCCTTTATCATGATGGCGGGTGTGAGGTTTTCTTTGTTGCAAATCTACGTGAAGCGGTCAATTTACGCTCCGCCCTGCCCAAGGCAACCATTTATGTGTTTAATGGCACAACCGAAGATCAGGTAAAAACAATTTTAGATCATAATATCCGCCCGGCCCTTAACGATTTAAGTCAGATTGAAATATGGAAGGGACGGTCTGCGCCCTGCGCAATCCATTTTGACACGGGGATTAACAGGCTGGGTTTATCGCATGACGAAGCCGATCAATTTTTTAATGACAGACCGGATTTAAATATTTCACTGGTCATGAGCCATTTTATCCAGTCTGAAATAGCAAAGCATCCGTCCAATGAAATGCAGCTTGACCGTTTTATACGCTATCGTTATCAGCTGCCGGATGCGAAAGCCAGCCTGTGTAATTCAGGCGGCATTTATCTTGGTGAAGATTTCCATTTTGATCTTTTGCGGCCAGGCATCATGCTTTATGGCGGCAATCCCGGCCTACCAAAACGACCTGATGGACTTAAGCATGTCTTTGAGCTTTACGGTAGAATCTTGCAAATCCGTCATCTTAAACCCGGCATGGCGGTTGGGTATAATTCGCTCTGGACAGCAGCAGAAGAAGCCCGCATCGCGCTCGTCAATGTGGGATATGCGGATGGAACCTTCAAAACCACAGATCACAAGGCACAGGTTTTTGTCGGTGGACATAAAGCATCGGTGATCGGAAAAGTAAGCATGGACATGATCGCTATTGATATTACAGATGATAAATTCAAACATGTAACCGTAAAAGATGATGTTGAACTGCTTGGCGCAAATATAACACTTGAAATGGCGGCTGAAGTCTCTACTTTAGGACAATATGAACTGCTGACCGGTATCGGCCAGAGATATAATAAAAAATATATTAGAGGTGCGTAAGCTTAATGAATTTCCTTGCCGTCATTGGGCGGGTTACTATCGGTTTTTTGCGTGCAGCAGGTAAAATAGGTATTTTTGCCGTTAACGGTGTACGCCATATCTTTATACCCCCCTTTTATCCCCGCGAACTTTGGCGGCAAATGCTGAATATCGGATATTATTCGCTTCCGGTGGTGGGGCTGACCACCCTTTTTACCGGCGCGGCACTTGCAGTTAATATTTACGAGGGAAGTTCACGCTTTAACGCGGAAAGTACACTGCCGACGATTGTTGTAATCGGTATTGTCCGTGAGCTTGGCCCAACCCTTTGCGGACTTATCGTTGCGGGACGGGTCAGCGCTTCCATGGCTGCCGAACTTGGTACCATGAGGGTTACAGAACAAATTGATGCGCTCGTGACGCTTTCTACCGATCCTTTTAAATATCTGATTGCACCACGGATACTCGCCACTATTATCATGATGCCATTTATGCTTGTAATTGTTGCCGATACCATTGGCGTGCTCGGCGGTTATTTGCTTGCAACAACAAAGCTTGGCTATAACAGCGGGAATTATATAAAATCTACAATTGATTTTCTTGAAGCGATAGACGTTATGGCCAGCCTGACCAAGGCGGCGGTATTCGGGTTTTTCATATCCCTGATGGGATGTTATCACGGTTTTAACACCCGTGGCGGCGCACAGGGTGTGGGTATTTCAACCACAAATGCGGTTGTATCTGCCTGTATCATGATCCTGCTTTCTAACTATGTCGTAACGGAGATGTTCTTTTCATCATGAATAAGATAATCCCAAAAATAGAACTTAAAGGTCTTCATAAACGTTTCGGAAACAAAGTGGTGCTGGAAAGTGTGGACCTTACTGTTATGCCAGGTGAAAGTATGGTTATCATTGGTGGTTCCGGTTCCGGCAAATCAGTGACCCTTAAATGTATTCTTGGACTTCTTTATCCCAACAGCGGGAGCATCAAAATTGATGGCACCGAAATGGTGGGCATTGGTGCAGATGAGCGCAAAAAGATTTTGACCAAATTTGGCATGTTGTTTCAGGGAGCAGCCCTGTTTGACAGCCTTCCGGTATGGGAAAATGTTGCGTTTGGCCTTCTTGCGCAACGTCTTTGTGACCGTAAGGAAGCAAAGGAAATAGCCATTGAAAAACTCCGCCGTGTAGGGTTAAGCCCCGACGTGGGCAGTCTTAGCCCCGCGGAACTATCAGGCGGAATGCAAAAACGGGTTGGCCTTGCCCGGGCGATAGCAGCAAATCCGGAAATTATTTTCTTTGATGAACCGACAACAGGCCTTGATCCGATTATGTCTGATGTTATCAATGAATTGATCGTAGAGTGTGTGAAGGATGTGGGTGCGACTGCGCTCACCATCACCCACGATATGTCAAGTGTGCGGAAAATTGCCGATCATGTGGCAATGATATATCACGGCAACATCATCTGGACCGGCCCAAAAGACGATATTGATCATAGCGGTAGCGAATATATTGACCAATTCATCAACGGTAAAGCCGAAGGGCCGATCAAGATGGAAATCCTGAGAGGGTAATCACCCAAAAATGGCAAAACAAAAACGCATATATGTCTGTAATAGCTGCGGTTCCACCTATTCCAAATGGATGGGCCAGTGTGAAGGTTGCGGTGAATGGAACACACTCACCGAAGAAGCAAGCGAAAACCTGCCAACGGGGCTTGGCAGATCTTCTACGGCTAAAGGACATATCATTGAACTTGCCGGACTTAAGGGTAAAGAAACAACCCTGCCACGCATGGTTTCAACCATACATGAATTTGACCGGGTAAGCGGCGGCGGCCTAGTGCCGGGGTCGGCAATACTTATCGGGGGTGATCCCGGGATTGGCAAATCCACCATTTTGCTACAGGCTATAAGTAGGCTTGCTGATAATAATCTGAGCACGGTTTATATTTCAGGCGAAGAATCCGTTGCACAGGTACGCATGCGTGCAGAACGACTTGGACTGACCGGCAGCAATGTCATGCTGGCATCAGAAACCAACCTTCGGGATATACTTGCCACCCTAAGCAAGGGAAAAAGCCCTGATGTGGTGGTGATCGACAGCATCCAGACCATGTATGCGGACACCATTGAAAGCGCACCGGGGACAGTGGCACAGGTTCGTACCTGTGCACAGGAACTGATCAGTTTTGCCAAGAAAAAAAATGTGTGTGTCCTTCTGGTTGGCCATGTCACAAAAGACGGCCAAATTGCCGGACCTCGCGTACTTGAACATATGGTTGATACCGTACTTTATTTTGAAGGGGATCGCGGACATCAGTTTCGGATTTTACGCGCCGTAAAAAACCGCTTTGGCGGTACGGATGAAATTGGTGTTTTTGAAATGGGTGAACTGGGACTTTCCGAAGTTTCCAACCCTTCAGCGCTGTTTTTAGGGGACCATGACGGCGAAGTAGTAGGAAGTTCTGTATTCGCCGGCATGGAAGGTTCACGACCTATGCTTGTGGAAATACAGGCTCTCGTAGCCCCCACATCACTTGGAACGCCGCGCCGCGCCGTTGTCGGATGGGACAGTGCCCGTCTTGCCATGATCATTGCCGTGCTTGATGCCCGTTGCGGACTTGGGCTTGGTGCTTACGATATTTATCTGAATGTGGCAGGTGGTCTTAAAATATCCGAACCAGCCGCTGACCTTGCCGTCGCGGCTGCGCTTATTTCATCCTTGTCCGGGGACCCCATCGCCAAAGAGACTGTCATTTTCGGTGAAATTGCCCTTAGTGGGGAAATAAGACCCGTCGGGCAGGCTGATGCACGCCTGAAAGAAGCAGAAAAACTCGGCTTTACACAGGCATTTATTCCGTCAAAAATGAAATTCAAGAATAAAAAAATAAAAGCGGCCGAGCTTGATCAATTAATAAAACTTGTTGATATTATTGCCCCAAATCTGGAATAATGCAGCTAAATAAGAAGGATTACGACAATTAACGCGATTGATATCATTGTACTTTTAATTATCGGCTCTTCCATGCTAATCGCTGTCACGCGCGGCTTTACAACGGAAGCTCTTGGCCTGGCTGCATGGGTTTTAGCATTGTTTGTAACATTACAAGGTCACCCCATTGCCTATCCCTATGTTGTTGAAATTGTCCAACCTGATCAGATGGCCAGTTTGATTGCATATGCGGCACTTGGCATTGGCAGCCTGATTTTATTCAAATTTTTAGGCAGTGTTATTGGAAAAACGGTTAAGGAAAGCCATATCGGCGCACTTGACCGTGGTCTTGGTATTTTGTTTGGTATTGTGCGCGGAATGTTTATCGTCAGCTTTGCCTACCTGCTAACAACGCCGTTCTTTTCAAGGGATGAGTATCCGGATTCGTTCATGGAAGCAAAGTCCAGACCACTAATAGAATACGGTGCCAGCATGCTAAATTCAATGAACCCTTATAAAAGCGAACCACTTTTCGGCGAAGATTCTATTGGTACTGACTGGTTTGGTACTTTTAAGAACATTGTACCCTCTTTCCCGGCCGGTAACGATGCTAATGGTGGAGAAACACGTTATGATGATGAAACACGTGAAGAAATGAATAATTTATTCGAAGAAGGCACAAAAACGTAAAAAAAGGTTCACAAAAAGGCCCAAACACAATATACAGTGTTTCGTATATATCTTTAACGAGTTGGATAAATGACGGATCATTTAAATTCCTCGAATTCTAGTCTCTTTCCTCTTAGTACGAATCCATTTGAAACAGATAAATTTCACGACGAGTGTGGTGTATTTGGTATTTTCAACGCACAGGAAGCCTCGACACGTACCGTACTTGGGCTTCATGCATTACAACACAGGGGACAGGAAGCCGCAGGAATTGTCAGCTATCATGAAGGCCAGTTTTTTTCCCACAAATCATTGGGCCAGGTCGCAGATAACTTTAATACGCAGCCAGTCATTTCATCACTACCGGGAAACAGCGCAATCGGCCATGTGAGATACTCCACATCCGGTGGTGCAGGTCTTCGAAATGTCCAGCCCCTTTTTGCCGACCTTGCCAGAGGCGGTTTTGCCGTCGCTCATAATGGTAATATTACAAACGCACTTACCTTAAAAAAATATCTTGTAAACAAGGGCGCTATCTTTCAATCCACATCTGATTCAGAAGTCGTTATTCATTTAATCGCTACAAGTACTTATATGAATTTGCAGGATAAATTCATCGATGCCATGAGACGCATTGAAGGGGCATTTGCTTTTGTTGCGCTTGCCGAAGACCGTATGATCGGTGCACGTGACCCACTTGGTGTCAGACCACTTGTTCTTGGCCGACTAAATAATGAAGCTTATATATTTGCGTCGGAAACCTGCGCGCTTGATATCATTGGTGCAGACTTCGTCCGCGATGTGGAACCCGGCGAGGTGGTAACAATTACAGACGACGGTGTAAACAGCGTTAAACCTTTCCCTGCCATGTCACCAAGGCCATGTATCTTTGAACATGTGTATTTTTCCCGCCCGGATAGCCTTACAAATGGCACAAGTATCTATAAAGTGCGCAAAAATATCGGCAGGGAACTTGCAAAAGAATGCAAACTTAAAGCAGATCTGGTTGTGCCGGTACCGGACAGTGGCGTTCCAGCCGCAATTGGCTATGCACAGGAGGCGGGCATACCTTTTGAGCTTGGTATTATCAGAAACCATTATGTTGGCCGCACTTTCATTGAACCGTCAGATACTATCCGGCATCTTGGCGTTAAATTAAAACATAATGCCAACCGTGGTGAACTTGATGGTAAAATTGTTGTACTTGTTGATGACAGTATTGTTCGCGGCACCACATCCGTAAAAATTGTTGATATGGTTCGTCAGGCAGGTGCAAAAGAAGTCCATATGTATATTGCAAGTCCGCCAACGACTGATCCATGCTTTTATGGTGTTGATACCCCTGATAAAGATCAGCTTCTTGCATCTAAAATGTCTGTTGAGGATATGGCAGGATATATCGGTGCGGATAGCCTTAAATTTATTTCCATGGATGGTCTTTACCGTGCTGTCGGTGAAAAGAAACGCAACAACCAATCACCCCAATATTGTGATGCCTGTTTCAGTGGTGAATACCCCACAAGCCTTACAGATAATGCAGCATCGGATGATGACAAACAATTCTCACTTCTAATGGATACTCGCTAATAATGTTTAAAGGTTATGTCGCCGTTGTAACGGGTGCATCGCGTGGTATTGGCTATGCAACAGCGAAGGCACTTGCCGCTGAAGGTGCACATATATTTGCTGTTGCGCGCACTATTGGATCGCTGGAAGCTCTTGATGATGATATCAAATCCGTTGGCGGTGAAGCAACATTGGTACCGCTTGATATAACGGATTATGAAGCGCTTGACCGCCTTGGTGGTGTAATTGCAGAAAAGTATAAAAAACTGGATATTTTGATCGGTAATGCAGGTGTTTTGGGGGATATTACACCCGTCAGCCATTTAAAACCAAAGACCTGGCAAAAACTGCTAGATGTAAATGTGACGGCCAATTACCGGCTTATCAGATCACTTGATCCGCTGCTTCGCGCTGCAGAACATGGCCGGGCCGTTTTTGTCAGTTCATCAAAAGTTGTGCGCGATCCACGTCATTTCTGGGGTGGTTATGCCGCAAGTAAGGCGGCACTTGAATGCCTTGTTAAAACCTATGCAGCGGAAGTTGAAAAATCGAACCTTCGGGTCAATATTTTAAATCCAGGCCCGATCAGAACAGCAATGCGTGCCGCAGCCGCACCAGGTGAAAATCCTGACACACTTGATAAACCGGCTGATCTGATGCCATTAATGCTGAAATTATGTTCTCCCGAATTTGACCATAACGGTATCATCGCCGATTATCCGATGTTTAAAGTAGATCCTGAAAATTTCTTTTTTTAATCCACAAGAAATTTACCGGCAAGCTCTCTGAACTTTTCAGGCATGGGTATTGATTTTCGTTTCTCAAGATCAAATACCACTGCCTTTTCTTCGCATTTAGCAATAAGGCTATCATCACTTTGTTTAAACATATGATGTAGTGCAGTGAATGAAGAATTTCCCAGTTTTAAGAAGCCACTTTTAATATAATACCTGTCTCCTTCGCGGATTTCGGCAACAAATTTCATATTAAGTTCAATATCCGCAAAACCGGTCTTTTGATCAGGAATTAGGCCACATGATTCTGCCAGAACATAACTGGCATCATCAAATGCTGCCGTATAATAACGTGTTGTAAAATGCCCCATCCGGTCACATAATTCTGCACTTACTATTCCCTCACCGGACCTTATCATATTTGATTATTCACCAAGTTCGCCTGTAAAATTAAAAGCGGCAAATTTATTACCGTCCGGATCGCGGAAATATCCAATATAGAAATTCGGTGTACGCTCCCCGGTGCGCCTTCATCTCTGCCGCCATTTTCAAGTGCACAATTATAGACTTCATTCACCTGTTCCGGCGACATGGCATTAAATGCTGTCATAACGCCGTTTCCAACCGATGCTTCATTCCCATCATGCGGAAGACAGACAGAAAAAGCCGGTTGATCCGGTGTAACACTCCAAACAATAAAGGTTTCTTCATCCATCATCCTTTTGGCGCCAAGTATGCCGAGAACCTTGTCAAAGAACTCCGCTGACCTTTTTAAGTCCTTGGTACCAACCATCGTATATCCAATCATTATTACCTCCCTGTTTATAAATGATCGTCAGCTGCATAATGGTATGCTGCCAGTTTATTACCATCCGGATCACGAAAGTAACCGATATAATAACCACCGTCCCGCATCCCTGGTGCACCCTCATCGGTTGCACCATTTTCAATCGCTGTATTATAAACTTTACGAACTTCTTCTTCATTTGCAACCGGAAATGCTATCATGGAACCATTACCAACGGTTGCTTCATTTCCATCATAAGGTATACAGATCGAAAAAGACGGCTTATCAGAGCCAGCATTCCAAAGTATGAATTTCTCATACTCCATTTTGCGTGTAGCCCCCATTTTACCCAGAACAGCATCATAAAATCTGGCAGCGCGTTCCATATTCCTGACGCCAACCATGGTGTAGCCAATCATCATTGGCTTTATTCACCGGACATATGAAAAATGGAAAATTTGTTACCGTCCGGATCACGAAAATAGGCCATGTAGTATTTATCACCCCGTGGACCAGGTTCACCTTCGCAACTGCCGCCATTATTCTGGGCAATTTCATACATTTCATGAACCTGTTCTTTCGTATCAGCACCAATTGAAATCATTGAGCCGTTGCCAACCGTTGCTTCATTTCCGTCATATGGCAGACACACGGCGAAAAAAGGTTTATCCGCAGCAGTTGCCCACATTATGGATGTATCACCTTCCATAGCGCGATTTGCCCCAACTATTCCAAGAACTTTATCAAAAAATTCTCCTGCTCTTTTCAGGTCTTTGGTACCAACCATTGCATAGCTTATCATTCTTTACTCCCTTGTTTTTTATGTTCAACCTTTCTTGTAAGGGTTATCGCCTTTTCGAAGCATCATTCGAACAGGAATACCCGGCATATCAAAATCCCACCTTAACTCATTTAAAAGATATCTTGTATAACTATCTGCGAGATCTGCCGGACGATTACAAAATATAGCAAATGTTGGGGGCCGTGTTTTTACCTGGGTCATGTATCGCATTTTGGTCCTGCGCCCTTTTACGGAAGGTGGCGGATGGTACGCCAACGTCTGCGCAAGCCACTTATTAAGCTTCGCTGTGCTGATACGCCGGTTCCAAAGTCTATATGTATCAAATATTTGCGTCATTAATTTATCAATGCCACGCCCGGTTAATGCAGAAACCGGGATAATCGGTATCCCCTTTATCTGTGGCAATGAATGCTCAATCTTGTGTGCGATATCTTTCATAACTTCCTGACGATTTTCAAGTAAGTCATATTTATTTAACCCGATTATCAGGGCCCGCCCTTCCTGCACAACAAGGCTTGCGATGGAAAGATCCTGTTTTTCAAATGGTTGTGTAGCATCAATTAACAGCACGACCACTTCGGCAAAATTCAGAGCACGTATCGTATCGGCAACTGACAGTTTTTCCAGTTTTTGCTGCACTTTTGATTTGCGCCTTAATCCGGCCGTATCAAATATCCTTAATTCTCTGCCTTCATAGGTATAATTCACGCCTATTGAATCTCTTGTAATACCAGCTTCCGGCCCGGTTAACATCCGATCTTCACCCAGAAGTTTATTGATAAGCGTCGATTTTCCGACATTGGGCCTTCCGACAATAGCCATTTGTAACGGCAGACCATCATCCTGCTCACTTAATAACTCTTCTTCTTCGCTGACTTCCCCATCAATGATCACTGATTTTACACTTATTTCTTCTTCAATATCAGCAAGCGGATCAAGACCAAGTATTCTTAACTTTTCTTCAAATGCATCGCTAAGATCAGCCAACCCCTCGCCGTGTTCAGCAGAAAGGGGAACAGGATCACCAAGACCAAGCGTATAAGCCTCATAAGCACCTGCCTCGCCTGCTTTCCCCTCAGATTTATTGGCAATTAATATGGTTGGTTTTTTGCCACGCCTTAAAATATCTGCAAAATATTTATCCAGGGGTGTGATACCTGCACGGGCATCAATCATAAAAAGTGAAAAATCAGCATCATCAATGGCTATTTCTGTCTGTTTGCGCATTCTGGCTGACAGACTGTCACCTTTTCCCTCTTCAAGCCCGGCTGTATCGATAATACGAAATTTATATTCACCCAAACTACCCATGGCGTCACGGCGATCTCTTGTTACACCCGGCGTGTCGTCGACAAGAGCAAGTCGTTTCCCCACTAGCCTATTGAACAATGTAGATTTACCAACATTTGGCCGCCCTATAATAGCAACGCTGAAAGTCATGATATATTAACTCTTTAAAGCAAAAGAGGCCATTTAACGCATGGCGATAATTTCGCCGTCTTCGACCAGAAAATAAAGTGTACCGTTGGAAACAATAGGCCCCATTGTGGAATTATCCGGCAGTCTCATTCCGCCTGTTACCTGTCCTGTATAAGGTGATAACGTAACCGCATATCCATGTGAAGATGTAACAATTACACGGTCACTTGCAACGACAGGGCCACTCCAGCTTACGGGTTCTTTCCGTATATCCGGGTCAGCAAACCGTTCCAGCTGTGTAATCCATCTGATGCGACCGTCGCGGCGGGTAACGCAAACAACTTCTGAATCAGTTGTTACCACAAAAATAAAATCGCCAACCACCCACGGTGTATGCTCGGATCCGATATTCTGTTCCCATAAGCGTACACCACTATTTATATTGACAGCAACCATGCGCCCGCTGTGACTAACCAGGTAAACATTACCATCATAAACAACTGGATGCCCATCTATATCCCGAAGACTTGCCATGGCCGTTAGCTGTCCTTGTCGACTTAACGTATCCGTCCACAGAACACGACCATTTTCAACGCGCATTGCATAAACTTCACCCGAAGAATAGCTTACAATCACAGTGTTTCCGATCACGGCTGGACTTGCATTTCCGGCAAGTCCGGCATTTTCGGCAATGCCCACTTCGTCCCAGATTATATCACCTGTATTCGCATCCAATGCAAAAATATGATTATCATGAGTAACGCCGAACACACGGCCATCAGAATAAGTTGGAGAGCCGCGCATAGGAACGCCTATTTCAGTAACCCAGATTTCACTACCATCATTCAGATTTAAAGCGCCAAAATGACCATATCCCGTTACAAAATATAAAGCGTTATCACCAACGGTTACGCCCCCCCCATAACCCAATTTATTGGTTTCGCCTTCCATATCGTATTTGCGGTTCCAAAGCTCGCGGCCGGTATCCGCATTAAGTGCCGAAACACGTGAACTTGCATCCATAGCATATAGCACACCATCTTTCACAACAGGCTCGGCCACCAACGCACGGCGCCCCGTCGAGCCGGCCCCAATATCCCTGTTCCACAATCTTTCAGGATTATCTGAAATTTCAAGATGATGCAGTATATGCTGCATATTACCGCCAGCCTGCGCCCAATTTTCGTTACGGTATGGCAAGGGAAGTGTTACCTGAAGCGTAGCCAACTGCGGATCAGCTGTCAGTGTTTGCTCGAATGTGAGAACAGAAATACGGTCACCTTCAATTGTATCCCGGTTATTAGGATCACTTGTACTGCAAGACGATAATATCAACAATGCAAACAAAACACATAGTATCGATACAATTTTACTATTCATCATTGATTTTAACTGATCGCAAAATACCATTAATTGCCACCTATTCTTCAATAACGCTTAAATATTGTTCAGCACGGTTTTTAACTGAACCGGGAACTTCTTCACCAGCAAGTAATTCTTCAAGCCGTGCTTTTGCGGCATCAACATCGCCCGCCTTCAGTTCCGCCAAAGCGACAATTTCAGCCGCGATATATTTGAAATTTGTCTCACCATTTAATACCAGTGATAATCTGCCACGCACATCATCAACCGATGCACTATCTACTTCCAATATTGCTGCCTGAACATTGGCTATATCTTTATAAAGTGTTGGAACTGTTGCTGTTGCGATGAATTCATCCAAAATTTTGACCGCACCTAGCTTATCTTCAGCCGCAAGTGCCAGTTCCGCTTTTTTGAAAGTAGCCAATATTTCATAACCATCCACATGAGAGGCTATAATCTGGTTAAGTGCAGTTGTCGCATCAGCACCGTTTTCGAGAATTGCCTGCGCATAGGCATCCGCCTGCTCATTATATTTGCTTTCGACAATATAATTATATATTCCACGTCCGGCCACAATTATGACAATACCTATCGCAATACCAATGACAAATTTGCCGTACTTGTTCCATAAATCTGTTAACTGCTTCTGGCGAAGATCTTCATCAACTTCGCGGATAAACGCATCGGACACGGACTACTCCTTAATATTCTTTATAATTATCAAAATATAGGCGACAAAATACCCGACCTCAAGGCATAAGGCAATCAAGCATTAGTAATATTATCATTAAAAGTGACAAATTTTTGTTTATTCCCATTCAATCGTACCGGGCGGTTTTGATGTAATATCATAAACAACCCTATTTATGCCACGCACTTCATTAATGATGCGGGTTGAAACATGGCCCAAAAATTCATGGCTATAGGGGTAATAATCGGCTGTCATACCATCTGTTGATGTGACAGCACGCAGAGCACAAACATATTCGTAAGTTCGCGCATCCCCCATTACACCTACGGTACGAACAGGCAGCAAGACGGTAAATGCCTGCCAGATTTCATTATAAAGGCCCGCTTTTTTAATTTCTTCCAGATAAATCACATCTGCTTTTCGCAAAATATCGCACTTTTCCTTTGTAACCGCACCAGGAATACGAATGGCAAGCCCCGGGCCGGGAAATGGATGCCGTTCAATAAAAGTTTCCGGTAGCCCGAGTTCACGGCCAAGTGCGCGTACCTCATCCTTGAAAAGTTCGCGAAGCGGTTCCACAAGTTCCATATTCATCCGTTCAGGAAGGCCGCCAACGTTATGATGGGATTTGATCGTGACACTTGGCCCGCCGGTGAATGATACGCTTTCAATTACATCCGGATAAAGTGTTCCTTGCGCCAGAAAATCGGCACCGCCAATTTTTTTGGCTTCTTCTTCAAACACATCAATGAATAGTCCACCGATGATTTTGCGTTTCTTTTCGGGATCGTCAACACCCTCAAGCTTACCCAGGAATAATTTTTCTGCGTCCACATGGATCAGGTTAATATGATAATGTTCCCTGAATAATGATACAACCTGATCAGCTTCGTTTGCACGCATTAGCCCGTGATCCACAAATACACAGGTAAGCTGATCACCAATTGCTTCATGCAGTAAAACGGCAACAACCGAACTGTCCACGCCACCGGAAAGACCGCAGATTACCTTGCCCTCCCCTACTTGCGCACGGATTTTTTCTATTTCTGTTTCGCGGAAACTGGCCATTGTCCAGTCACCGGCACATCCACATATTTTCTTCAGAAAATTTTCAAGAAGCTTTGCCCCATCAAGTGTATGGACCACTTCAGGATGAAATTGTACACCGTAAAATTTCTTATCCTCGTTGGCTATCGCCGCATAGGGTGCATTGCCACTGGTAGCGATGACTTCAAACCCGTCCGGTATCGCATCCACACGGTCACCGTGGCTCATCCAAACCTGATGACTTGTATTCACATCCCAGAACCCAGCAAAAAGCGGGCTGTCCTTTTTAATATCAATGAATGCTCGACCAAATTCACGTTCGTCGGACGGTTCAACTTTCCCGCCAAGCTGTTCACACATGGTCTGTTCACCGTAACAAATGCCAAGAACAGGAACATCCATGGAAAAAACAACATCCGGTGCACGTGGTGTTTCTATGTCATAAACGGAATTGGGACCACCGGATAGGATAATCCCTCTTGGATCAAATGTTTTTAGCGCATTTTCTGAATTATTAAATGGAACTATTTCACAGTAAACACCACTTTCACGAATCCGGCGGGCAATGAGTTGTGTTACCTGGGAGCCAAAATCAATAATTAAAATACGGTCAGTCATATGTCTGTTTCATCTCTATTCTGGGGTTGATGACGTTATAGCCTGTTTCTCTAAAATTGCTACAAAAAAACCATCTGTTCCGCGGCTAAAAGGGCTTAGCTGAAGTGTGCCTTCCAGCTTTTCAATACCGCGTTTTTTAATAGGGATTATTTTTGCATCAGGGTGGGTTTTAAGAAATTCTGAAACCTGTTTTTCATTTTCACGTTCAAGTACGGAGCAGGTCATATAAGCCAGACGACCACCCGTTTTTAGTGCATCCCATCCTTCCTGGAACAGGGTTTTTTGTATAGCGATATAGCCGTCCAGTTTATCAGCATTAAGGCGCCAACGGTTTTCAGGGTTTCTTTGCCATGTGCCGGTGCCGCTACAGGGCACATCAAGGATAACACGATCCATTTTTCCTGCAAATTCAGCAAGCGTTAAAACGCGATTTTTATCTGTTAAAACAAATGTTTGGAAAATATGATGCCGCGACCTTTTGGCACGTTTTTTAAATTCCCTGAGCCTGCTTTCGACCACATCAAAAGCGTATATCTGACCTTTATTTTTCATGTATCCCGCTGCTGCGAGCGCTTTTCCACCCGCACCTGCACAAAGGTCCATAACTTGCTGCCCCGGTTTTAATTCCACGAATTTAACTGCGAGCTGTGCTGCCTCATCCTGAATTTCGACCAGTCCATCCCTATAAATTGGCCAGTCACGTATTTGCTGCTGATCATCAATTATGATCGCACTGTTTGCGTGAATTCCTTTTTTATAGGAAATAGATTTCTGATCCAGATAACTGAAAATTTTATCCGCATCCCTGACGATACGAAGCGTCAAGGGCGCACGTTCATTAAGCGCACTCATTTCCTGATTAAATTTATCAGAAAAACGGTCCTTTAGATCCTTTTCCAGCCATTTGGGATAATTCAAGCGGTGATGTTCTTCTGTTGCCGGGTTTATTTTTTCTATAAATTTTATTTCATCATCATTTAACTTTGAAGGAGCGTTTTTTTCACCAGTAAAATATTGTGCCGGATCATTACCTTCAAGGATTAGCCCTGCAAGGACCATTCTTCGGGTATCACCAACCGAAATATCTTTTAAGAACCCCCATTTTCGTATGACCAAATAAAGTAGTGAGGTCACAACACGTCTGTCTTTTGATCCGGCATAACGCCGGGAAGAAAAATATTGACGTATAAGAATATCAGCAGATGCCCCATCAGTATCAAGGGAATGTGCAACCATCGCCGTAAGTTCAATTACAGCATTTATTCTGGCACCTGGTAACATATCCGTCTCCTAATTCGACGGATAATTTGGAGATTCGCGCGTGATCGTCACATCATGTACGTGGCTTTCACGAAGACCCGCACCTGATATTTTGACAAATTCAGCATTTTTATGGAATTCTTCAATTGATTGGCTTCCAGTATATCCCATAGCAGCTTTAAGCCCGCCAACGAGCTGATGTATCATATTTGCTGTCGGTCCCTTATAAGGTACCTGTCCTTCAATACCTTCAGGAACCAGTTTAAGACTATCTGATACATCTTCCTGAAAATAGCGATCGGCAGATCCACGTGACATAGCGCCAAGCGATCCCATACCGCGATAAGCCTTATAAGACCTTCCATGATGAAGGAATACTTCACCCGGCGCATCTTCTGTACCGGCAAGAAGCGATCCCACCATACAAGCACTGGCACCGGCAGCTATTGCCTTTGCTATGTCACCCGATGTTTTAAGGCCGCCATCAGCGATAATGCTGACACCTGCCTTACTCGCAACTTCAACGGCATCAAGAATAGCCGTTAACTGCGGAACCCCAACTCCGGCAACAATACGTGTTGTACAAATCGAACCCGGTCCAATTCCCACTTTAACGACATCTGCACCTGAACCAATCAGGGCTTTTGTGCCGTCACCTGTCGCGACATTACCTCCGCAAAGTTGTACATTCGGGTAAGCTTTTTTAATTCTTGTAATTTGATCAAGCACTCCACGCGAATGCCCGTGTGCCGTATCAACAACAAGAAAATCAACACCGGCATCAATAAGTGCTTCAGCACGCTCAAACCCATCTGGCCCAACAGACGTCGCAGCACCCGTACGAAGGCGGCCATTCTCATCTTTACATGCATTAGGGTTTAACGTGGCTTTTTCAATATCCTTTACCGTTACCAAACCAATACATTTATAATCATCATCAACAATGATCACCTTTTCAATGCGGTTCTGATGAAGCAGATGCTTTGCTTCTTCCGTCGTAACATTTGCTTTTGCGGTCACCAGTTTTTCCGATGTCATGAGTTCACTTACCGGTTGTGTCATATTTGTTGCAAAGCGAACATCACGGTTGGTAAGAATTCCGGCTAGTTTTCCTGACCCTCTCTCAACAACAGGTATCCCTGAGATCTTAGCCTTGCTCATCAGATCAAATGCTTCGTTAAGTGTTTGATCCGGATGAATGGTAAGCGGATCAACAACCATGCCGCTTTCAAACTTTTTAACACGGTGAACTTCTGTTGCCTGTTCCTGAATAGTAAGATTTTTGTGGATGATACCAAGACCCCCGGCTTGCGCCATGGCAATAGCCATATTCGCTTCGGTCACCGTATCCATCGCCGCTGATACAAGCGGTATATTTAGCGTGATTGTTTTCGTGAGGGCGGAACTTGACTGTACTTGGCGCGGGAGTATTTCAGAGGCTTTAGGGACCAACAAAACGTCATCAAACGTCAGGGCTTCGCGAATATTCATAATATTTCCTATCCAACAAAGAAAAGTCAAATAACAAGATTCGCACCAAAGGTCAAAGAATAAAGCGAATTAAGCAAAAATTATATCGGATTGATCATCGCGCGGTAACGATCCGCTTCCCCTGGATTGACCGGAACACCAATCCCTTCTTCATATATCCGCACAAGAAGACGTTGCGCCCCCCTATGCCCGGGAAGTTTCGGAATTGCATCTTCTTCAAAGGTTAAATCCCGTCTTTGTTTTTGTTCCTGTCCAATATAATTGGGCTCTGCCGAAGCCCGCGGCTGTGCCGCTCTTTTAAGCCATTTTATGGCCGTATCATAATTTTCGTCTTCAAAAGCTTCCACACCAAGTTCATATTGAAAGGCCGCATCCCCCTGTGCCGCCATACAATTGCGATATTCATCGCGATTATCCACCAATGTCCGGCAATCTGTCTGCATATAGTTGCAGGAAAAAAGGGTAAAAAGAACAATAATGAAAAGAAAATATTTCATGTCCTAATTCTTTCCTCTAAAACCTGCCATATACGTTCTGCGACTTCTTCTATGGTTCCTTTTGCGCTTATAACTACACATCGGTCCGGGTTGTTTTTTGCGATATCAAGAAAACTTTCCTGTAATTTTTTATGAAATTCATCACCCATTCGTTCGTAACGGTCTTCTTTATCCGTATTTGCTTGTTCGCGGGCATTGGCGCGGTTAAGTTCGTGACCATCCAAAATGATGGTAAGGTCAGGCCAAAAATTACCGGTTCCAACCTTATGCATTTCAAGAAGTATTTGTAAATCAACACCTTGACCATAACCCTGATAAGCGAGAGTTGAATCCGCATAACGGTCTGATATCACCCATTTTCCCGCATCCAGTGCCGGTTCTACCGTTTTAGAAAGATGTTCCGCCCGTGCCGCGTTATGAAGCAATGCTTCCGTCATGGGTGACCATTTATCCGTACTTCCCTTGACGAGAAGCGCCCGGATTTCTTCAGCACCGGGAGACCCACCCGGCTCACGGGTAAGGACCACATCAATGTGTTCAGTGACAAGTTTTTCAGCGAGAATTTTGACCTGGGTGGATTTTCCAACCCCTTCACCACCTTCAAATGTGATGAATTTTCCCTTAGCCACCCGCTGAACCCATAAGCATATAGGTAAAGGCTGCTTTGATACGGCTTAAGCCGCCTAATTCGTCAACATCAGCCCCAGCAACAAGAGGGTATGTTTTCGTTTCCATACCGTTTCCGGATAGTTCCAATGTTGCAATCGGCTGCCCGCGCTGAATAGGTGCAGAAATCGGGCCTTCGTAAATTACTTTGGCCATCATGTTGCGCCGTGCCTGCGTATTCATTGAAATTGTCACATCCTGTTCTGCCACAAGTGGTACGGTTGGTTGGTCACCAAGCCAGACATCGGCGTTATCAATCACCTGCCCGGCTTTAAGCATGTCATAAATGCCAAAATTCCTGAAACCGTATGTCAGCAACCGCTGGGATTCACCGACCCGTGCATTGTCGCTGCTCATACCATTTACTACAAGAACAAGTCTGCGTCCGTCCTGTACCGCCGATGAAGCAAGACCATAACCGCCATCTTCGGTGTGGCCCGTTTTTAATCCATCAGCACCTTCCATACGGTATAAAAGCCTATTGCGGTTTGGCTGATTTACGCCCGCATAGCTGAATTCCCGCTCAGCGAAAATTGTATAATATTCAGGAAACTCTTTGGCAAGCGCCATGGAAAGCTTTGCAATATCCCGTGCCGACATATAATGATTATCTTCCGGCCATCCATTTGTATTCATAAAATGACTTTGGGTAAGGCCAAGATTTGCCGCTTCATCATTCATCATATTAACAAACACACCAACGTCACCAGCAATGGCAAGGGCGATCTGCGCACAGGCATCATTTCCGCTTTGAACAATAATGCCACGCAAAAGGTCAGCTATTGTAACTGTATCACCGGCATTAACATACATTGTTGACCCTCTGTCCTGAGTACTGGTATTGCGCCACTCCTGCCAGGTTGGGGTATTTTCCACATAATATTCATCATCAAGGCTGATGCTGCCCGCTTTTAATTGCTGAAAGGCGATATAAACCGTCATCAGCTTGCTCATAGATGATGGCGTCATTTGTTCATCAGCATTTTTTTCAAAAAGCACATCACCCGTTGTGGCTTCAATCAATATAGCCTGTTCAGCCGGGCTTGTAAGGGTCTGCGCGTTTACATTTCCTGCTAATGCAGTTGCCGCAAGGCCACTAAGTAAGAACAGACGAAATGATTTTGATAATTTCATTTTTGATACCTTGTTATTAAATTCATGCCTTTAATCAATTACGACTTTGGCGGTATTATGTCCTAATTTCAATATTTGTTCCAGAGCCGAATTGGCGGCTGTTGTTGTGAATAAGGGACCAACACGTACGCGATATAGTCTTTGACCGTTCAGGGTAATACTTTCCATACCTGTATCACCAAGATGACTTACCTGCGTCATCACGCGTGATGCGCTGCCGATCTGGCTATAAGCTCCAACCTGAACATAAATATCATCGCCCTGTGGCTGCGCAGGTTGTGGGGCAAGGCTTGCAACTTGTGTCGGCACTACCTGTTGAATGGGTTCAAGAACATCCAGAGTTTCCACCGCTACACGCGCTGTGGGCTGCGCTTCCAAGGCCGGTGGCTCATCAGATCTTGCAACCTGTACAGGTGCATTGGGCCCATCAACCACTTCAACACGGACACGTGTTGTGCCGCGTTTTTCAAAACCAAGAAGCTGAGCTCCACGTCTGGACACATCAATAATCCGGTTACCGACAAATGGTCCGCGATCATTAACCCGTAGGATCAGAGAACGGTTATTTTCAAGATTGGTTACACGAACATAGCTAGGCATTGGCAGGGTTGTATGGGCCGCCGTTAATTTATTCATGTCATAAATTTCGCCATTTGCTGTTTGTTTATTATGGAAATCCGAACCATACCATGACGCTATACCAACCTGATTATATCCCGGGTCTTCCTGCGGAGTGTACCACCTGCCAGCCACCTGATAGGGTTCACCAATTTTAACACCCGGTGCCGGAGGAGCAGACGTTTGCAATTCCGGTTCCGGGCCACAAGCACTCAAAATCGCTGTTACAAAGAAAAAACATATGAGTTTGCAATATTTCATCTTCAATTAAACCTATTTAAGTTTATCAGAAAGTAAGCTTACCCCAAGCGCATAAAGGTTTGAGCAGTTATATGTCAGAATGGAGCGAAAATTCTGATAAGTAAGATAAGCTGGCCCGTCAATCCCCATCGGCGTAATCAATGTTGCTTCAATATCTGTGCCTGTGACTTTGGGAAGATCACTACCGTCAAGGTTACGAACACCCATTTCCTGCCATTGATCAAGTGAATATTTTTTACTGTGGTCTCTCATCGCACGGCGACAAGCTGCGGGCGGATTTGGTTCATGTGTCAGGTCAATCAGTGCCTGCCTTTCAGCTATATCCTCAGGAAGCGTGACTTCCCTGCCCCATGTCTGGTAAGGTTTCCAGCCATGCACGGCAAGATAATTACCGATAGATCCGAATACATCCGCTTCATTGGTCCAGATATCTTTTTTACCGTCACCGTCCATATCATATGCATAAGCAAAAAAGCTCGTTGGCATAAACTGCCCCTGTCCCATCGCTCCAGCCCAGGAACCGATCATCTTATCAGCTGTAATATGCCCTTCTTCCAGGATAGTTAGCGCGTTAAGCAATTCTTTTCTGAAAAAAGCACTACGACGCATGTCATAGGCAAGCGTCATAAGGGACCGAACCACATTAAAATCCCCGGTATAGGTCCCGTAATTGGTTTCCATGCCCCAGATCGCGGCGATAAAGCGCTTCTGAACAGCGATATTTTGCGCAGAAGGATTAAGAACGGATGCAAATTCCTGCATTTTGGCGCGACCATTTTTAATTCTTGTCGGGCTTACCCTACGTTCAAGATATTCTTCCGCTGTTTGTGTGAATTCGGGTTGGCGGCGGTCAAGTTCTACAACCCGTTCGTTCGGGGTTATATCTTCAAAAGCCGCATCAAGGGTTTCCTGCGAAATACCGTTTGCCAGGGCTTCTGCCTTAAGCTCAACAAGCCATTCATCAAATGGCACCGGGTTATCCTCAACCTGTCTTTGCGCATACGCAATAGAAAAACAAATTGTTGTGAGGCTAAAAAATAGAGTTATAAAAACCGCTCTGATCACTGATCTGCCCTTATAGTTTCGCATATATGTTATGATTATTAATTTGTATTATTATATAGTTTAAAAATCATGACGATTCAAAGGCAAATAGCAATTTTTCCAAAATTATTATTTATTTAAAAAACATAATTCTGTTCTTGACCTAATGATAGCTATCCTTTAAATCCTCATGTCACGCACAATACGCGGCAATTTCACAGGAGAGGTGGCAGAGCGGTTGAATGCACTGGTCTTGAAAACCAGCAAGGGTGCAAGCCCTTCGTGGGTTCAAATCCCACCCTCTCCGCCACTTTCTACAAAACCCTTTAAAAACAATAATTTAATTCAATGAAATTAAGTTCGATTACCCAAATAATTACCCATTTTTTTACCAGACAATAAATTTAAAGAAAAAATGGGATGTTTCGCTTAAAGAGGAAGTTATTCAACTTACACAAACGCAAGAAACGCACCCCCTTCCTCTCCTCCATTCTACCTCAACCCCTTTAAAATCAACCATTTAGCATAATTTCAAAAATGCAATGTTACCTCATTTATTACCACGGATGTTACCC
>JAYODU010000002.1:241198-351335 GCA_038106445.1 Kordiimonadaceae bacterium
ACCCTGTATATTGCAAAGTCCTATTTTTAAAAAGAATATTAACGGGTACGGTGACAAAGTAAGCAAATGGTTCAATAGAACTTTTCTTAAAAACCATAATTTGAAGACCTCCAAGAAAACCTTTCACAGCTTAAGACATACTTTTATAAATGCTTTAAAGCAAAATGAAGTTGATCAAAATATTACTGACTCAATAACTGGCCATTGTATTCAGTCAATGTCATATGGTCGATATGGTGGTACCTATAAAATTACTACTTTGAGAAATACTGTAAATTCAGTTGATTACAATTTGTAAATTTATGGGCACTTCACAATACTCAAATCATTTTTAAGACTGATATTCTCTATTTCTGGGTGTATATTTAACCCTGAGAGTTCTTCCACTAATGAAAGTGTAAGTATTTGGTCACAATAATTTGCTGATCTGGGCAAATCCTGATCAAATATAAATGCAATACTTCTTGCATCCTTGGTGGTTATAACTTTCCAATAGCCAGAAGGGATAATATGATCTTCGTCTGCATTTGGCAAAATACCTTCGAATTCATCATAGATTGGCCCTGTCATTACATAAAGGTCTGTACCTTCTAAAACTGTCTCTCTTACAGCGTTTTCAAGCTTTACCCATGCACCCTGATTGAGATTGCTTTTTTGTGGCGTAATATTGGAAAGATAATTTGTCATTGCCCAATGTTCCGTACCAGAGAATGAAGCTAAGGGAACTTGATGACCTCTGTCAGTTTTTAATTCTGCATTGGCCCCTTTGTAATCATCCGGCTCAAGTGTTTCTTCATCTAATAAATCAGGGTCAGCTTTCCAATTCCTGCTTTGACTGGGTCCAATTGTATCTTTTGTTACATGGTAAGCTACCCAATCAGCAAACTTTGTTTCCCTATTATTGGATAATGTATAAATTTCTCGTTTTATGATTTTATTTTCAGGTTTGCCTAACGGACAACCATACAAGCAATTAGTATCTGAGGATTGAAGTACTACAGGCGGAGGGTTAATTTCTGGTAATTGTTCATAATCGGGTATGTTAATTCCAATAATTGTGCCAATTACTACTGCTGCTAAAAGTGTAAAACCAATATTTTTCATTATTTTCTGCCGTTCAAATTAAAGGAATACTAACCAATAATTCATGATGGGCAAAGCATATTAAAAAAACTTACTTTACTTTTGTTCTATATTTGTTCTAATTAAAGAATGCTTGATTCTATATCCTATATTGGCTCTTCTCATGTTGGCCCTCCACTCCCATTACCTCTTGCACCTAGCAAGGTTCAATGTGGCTTTCCTAGTGCTGCGGAGGATTGGCTTGAAGATAAACTTGATCTCAATGAAAAACTGATCAAAAGCCCGCCTTCTACTTTCCTGTTTCGTGTTGAAGGGGAAAGTATGAGAGATGCAGGCATTAACGATGGGGATTTACTCGTCGTTGATCGTGGAATTACGGCCTCTCATGGTAGGGTCGTTGTTGCAATGGTCTGTGGTGATATGACAGTGAAACGATTAAACCTTAAGAGTAATCCACCTCAACTGGATGCTGCCAATCCTGCCTTTAAATCTATTACAGAAGAGTTTGAAATCTGGGGAACTGTGACTGCTTCTATCACCGAGTTATAGGCTATGTTCGCCTTGGTGGATTGTAACAGCTTTTATGCGTCCTGTGAGCGTGTGTTTCGCCCTGACCTTATTGGTAAGCCAGTTGTGGTTTTATCCAACAATGATGGCTGCCTAATTGCCCTTTCAAGTGAAGCCAAGGCAATGGGCTATAAAATGGGAGATGTATTCTTCAAGGTGCGTGAACAATTAATCAAACAAGGAGTTATTGTTTTTTCAAGTAACTATGCACTTTATGGGGATTTATCCGATAGGGTTATGAAAGTACTGGAAGTTTATACGCCTGATCTTGAGGTTTATAGCATAGATGAAGCGTTCCTATCCTTACGGGGTTTTAATGAATTGGAAGATAAAGGAAGGATGATCAAACATGATGTAGAACGATTAACTGGTGTTCCTGTTAGCGTTGGCATTGCCCCCACAAAGACACTGGCAAAACTTGCCAATCATGTTGCCAAGAAATTTGAAGGCCATAATGGTAGCTATTTCATGGAAGCACCCGACTATGACATATTAAAACAAATCGAAGTGGGTAAAGTTTGGGGCATAGGCAGGAGACTCACAGAGCACTTAAAAGCCTTTGGTGTACAAACAGCCTATGACTTGTCACAACTGGCCCCAAGAGCCGTTAAAAAGCGTTTTAGCGTGGTTGCTGAGCGTACTGTAAGGGAGCTAAACGGAATAAGCTGTATCCCCCTTGAGGAAGTCCCACCGCATCCACAGAATATTATCGTCAGTAGAGGCTTTAAACACCGTGTTAAAACAAAGCAGGAAATGATCGAGGCTGTTTCCTTCTATGCCAACAGAGCAGCAGAAAAAGCACGACAGAAGAAAGTCTATGCTTACCGGGTTCATGTCTTTATTAGGACCGACCCTTATGGGGATAGAGCCAACCACTATTATGCAGGGCAATCAGTAGTCTTCAACGAAGCCCGTAATGATGCTGGAGCCATCATCAAAGCAGCTCTTCAAGCTTTCAATGCAATCTATAAACCCAATTTCAGTTATCAGAAAGCTGGCGTAATGCTAACCGAGTTATTGTATGACACTGAGCGGCAGACATCCTTCTTTGGCGGTGGCCAGAGTGATAAAATGGAATTACTTATGAAGACTATGGACAAGATTAATAAACAACATGGAAGAGAAACAATCCGTCCTGCGATTGCAGGAACAAACAAAACATGGTTCATGGCAAGGAACTTACTCAGTCCACGATACACAACTAAATGGAATGAGTTGCGAAAGGTTCACAGTTGAATAAAAAGGGTTTGTTATTTCCCTTTATAATACAGCATAGAAACTATTTTGACGGTTTATAGGTTTAAGCAACCTACCTATCTTCTTCTATAATCTGAAGGGTTTTCAAATGCTATCCTCACATCCATAGACAGCAGAAAACAGACTTTATTGTTTCATGCTTACCCTGATGCAAACGAATCTGTAACAGATAATCATATAGAGTTAATCACACGCCTTATAAATATGGGAATAGACCCGAGTGTTATTAATATTGAAGGGCAAAATGCCGAAGAGGCCTATATGGAATCCAGATTAGAATATCTTGATGAATACTATAACGCACAGGTTGAAAAAATTAATCAGGAAAGAAAAGTAGTGGCATATCTTGCTCAAAATAATATGGATGATGCAATGGAAATTGCGATAGATGAGATTGCGAAGAAAAAAGTAAATCAATCAAAATCTCGCGCCAGAACAAGAGCACGAAGAATAGAAGCATTAAATAAAATAGACGATTCACTTTCACGTGTTGGAATGCCTACTGAGACCAGCTCGTTTGTAAGAGATACATCAGATGTTGAAACAGAGATTGAGTATGATGAATTGGAAAAAGACACAACAAATCAGATCCGAGCAAAATACAAGAAAGAATTAAATGATGCCAATGATGAGGCAGAACGTAAAAAAAAGGAATTGGAACTATCAATTAAAACATTAAAAACTGACGAAATTGAAAATTCCAAGGCACGTCAAATACTTGTCACTAGTATTCTAACCGGTTCTTAAGATTCAATTTATTAATAAGGCTCCTAACAGGAGCCTTATTAACCTGAGACATTTGAACCAAATTTAGAACCTCGCTCGTATATTCATGTTGGCAGAATGACCAAGATACTGGTCTCTCCATTCCGCATCATATCGAATGGTAAAAGCAAAATAATTAGCCGTAAAATAGACACCTAAACCTGCCTGAAAACTATTTTTGTCAATCGGGTCACCATAAATTTTAAAGAACTCATCAGTACTTGCAAATTTAGCAGTCATTTCAATCGGGTCATCCTTTAACTGTTGCGACCATCCGCCCTGCAAAACAATACTCATGACACTATTAACCACACTATCAGTCATAAATTCAGTTCTATGCGCTACTTCCAGTTTCAAATCCGTGGTCAGTGAATCACGATTATTTTCCAGAACATTAAGATTCAGTGCTGGGCCACCATTAACTTCGGTATATTCTTTTTGCTTAACGTTTATATAATTTAATACTGCAGTAGGCGTAATCGCTATTGGACCTAGTTCGAATTCGTATCCTGCTTTGATATTTCCTGAATATTGAAGCCCATTCCAGTCGGAATTAATTTCTCGCAAATCATCTCCAAGAGAGACAAAGCGATCACCTGAAAAATCAAGATATCCAATAGATGCCTGATTTTCGAGGAAGAAATTTTCCAGCCAGAAAGCACTGTAAAGTCCTATTTGTGCATTTTGAACAGCCAATCTGTCATCAGCTTCACCGCTGAATTTAATATCAGCAATATTATAAGATATGCTTGCCCCTATTACACCGCGATCACTAGCTGCAAATTCATAACCTGCGGCCAATCCAAAATTAAAGGTATTGGAACCCCGTTCATGAATACCGCCGTCATAATCATAAATACCTGCAAATTCCTGTATCCAGACGCCGTTTAATACCCGTGAAGGAGGTGCTCGTTTTATAAGGCGCCTAAGGCCATCGAGCTGCGATGAAACAGCACCTAATGAAATATTATTGGTATTTCTTATTGCCTGATTAGTTGCTTGAGAGAAACCCAAAGGCATTAAAGATCTATAAAAAGTATAAAAATCTTCTTCAGTTTCAATACTACCAAGATACCTTGCAACATCATCGTCGGCACCAAAAGCCCCAATCGAAGCTTCGTATATGTTACCAAATGTTTCAGATAGTCCTAATTCCTCACTTGTACGGCGTCTCACGTTCAAATTAATATCGTTTCCAACATGTTCCGCTTCCAAATCATAAACAAATAAAGTGCTTCCAAGATTTTGAATATTGACATCATCATCAATTATCAGATTTCCTGCAGTGACAATATTGAATGTCTCTTCGTTCAATACGATCCCTAAAACCGATATATCAAGATTGCTCTGTGGCGAAAATTCAACGGTTCCGCTTGCGTTAATTCCGCCAACAAAATTATCAACGCTTTGAATATTGATCTTAATAACACTCTGATCCAGAATATCAATATTTGTTGCATTCAAACCCAAATCGGTATTGACCGATAATTCTGATTGATCTCTTAGTGTAATATCCAAATTTCCATTCGGGGATACTATGCCACCCCGTAATGCACTATTATCACTCATTTCCAATGTAGCAGAGCCACCTTTTAGAAAAATAGTTCCTTCTATGTCCCGTTCCAACAAAGGTAAATATTCATCCTCGGTCAAGTCTGCATCAATGAAGTCCTGCGTCCTAGTAGCAATTTCTGACGTGCTTAATCCTTCAAGGGTAATATTGTTAACACCATTTCCAAGATATATATCTCCTTCGATGATACCACTATTATAAAAAGTAATACCCGTTGAGTTATTGGACAAGTCAACGGCCGTCAAAACACTATCATTCGCACTACTGCGCACGCTGAATAAATTCGTATTTGAAAAATTGCTCAATGTGCCAGATCTGTCAAGAATACCAACTGCTTCCTGGTTGTTTCCTCCTGCTTCGACAGTAAATACTCCTGAGTTTTCAAAACTTTGTAAAAATCCGCCCTGATCAATAACAATCCCATATGCGTTACCGCCATCGCCATTAAAATTACCCTCATCATCGACTGATGCGATAACTTTTGTATCTACCATACCGTTGTTTATAAATTCGGGTACAGATGCCCCAGCCCCAATTCTTAAGGTTGTAGCATCAGCATCAATAGTTTGAGTATCGATCTCACCCCACAAACCATTATAGATACCAAAATCTAGAGTTGCCGTGTAATCAGTCCCGCCTTGAGAGGCACCCGTAATAAGTATAGAAGTAACATCCTGGCCCGTGTTTCTTCCACTAGCTAATATATTTCGCTGGTTCACAATCGAATAGTCGCCATATAAAGATCCTGTATTTCCAATTGTGATGTCAGTCCAGCCTGTTGAAGAAACTTTTTCTGGCGTGATAAGAATGGTTTGACCACCAGCAAATGCATTTAAAGTACCATTGTTTCGAGAGTAACCTGACGTTGACTCATTTTCATTAAGTTCGACAATATTACCGTTTGAATCCTGGAATATAATATCATTGGCAATACCGCCCGTAAGATTACTGCTGACACGTATTGCCGCTATTGCACCAACGGCTGGCACTTCATTGAACCTTATGTCTCTCGTAATATCTTTACCTGCATCTATGAAACCAATATTGCGGATTTGGCCGTCCACATCCGCACCAATATAAATACCGTGTGAACCTTCGGCATCAACATCTAAACGGTTATTTACTTCTATATTTCCAGTTAAATTACCAAGAATTTTAATACCGTTACTATTTGCATTCCCAACTGTAAGATCATCAATACTTATATTACCTATCATGTTTGTCTGAACAGATATTCCTGCGGAATTTGTCCCCCTGACTGTAAAGTCAGCATTTCTAGATCCTATTATATCGCCTTGAAAAGTACCGTCACCATCAATTAATATGCCAAAATTATTGGAACCTACATTGTTATCATTATCAATCGAGCCAACCGAAATATCTCCGATGCCACTGTACCCGGATATTAGTGTTTCACCCATCTCAGTTTGATAATGCACCCCAATACCGTTACTAATTGTTCTGTTATCCAGAATACCATCCACTTTAACAGTATTATCACTATCAACACTAACAGCAGTTCCACTTGAAACTTCAATTTCCCCATCGTCATCTACAATAATGTTAGCAGGGCTACCTCCATCTGCTGTAGATGTGGAAATGGGTGTTTCACGTTTATTGGTAATGGTGATACTTTGGCCAAAAGCAGGACTAATAACAAATGATATTGCCATAACGCTGGCAGACATTAACAGGTGTATTTTCTTTGAACTTTTTAACGCTGATGTTGAACCACTTTTCATATTAAATATATCCACTTTGCGTTCCTAAATCTTCTTTCCGAATTCATTTTTGCGACAACAGGAAATTTTTATAAACTAAATTTCAACTATCCAGAGGTTTTATAATCGATCTTTGTTTTAAAAGCTATCCCAAGTGCGATTAATCTAGTCTGAATAATAATTTTAGAATTTAAAAAATCTCCTTTGTATAAATAGCAAAAATTCAGAACCTTATTTGATCTGTAACATAAAGGCATTTGATTAATTTAGACAGCATATTTATTAATCAAAATGTATTTCAGCCACTAATAAACATTTTTAATTGAAAGCTGCACCTGTTCAATTTACTGTCAAATATTATGATACTTGTACCAAACAGAGAATGCGGTGATTGCACTGCCTGTTGCAAACATTTAACCATTGAGACGACGGGGCTGGTAAAACTGCCGAACGTAACATGCTCTCATCTTATGGAAAGTGGGGGATGCAGCATTTACAGCAAAAGACCCACCCCATGCAGGGAATGGTTCTGTGTTTGGCGAAACCTTTCAGAACTTGATGATAGCTGGCGACCAGATAAATCAGGCGTCATGATAGAGTTCTCTGATGAACAATTCCCGGGTATCTTTGCCAATCGTGTCGGATTCAGATTTACAGTAATTAATAAGGAAAAAGCCACCCGAAACAATAAACTGGCAAAATTTCTAAAAAAACAGATATCCAATGGTGTACCATGTTTACTGTCTTTTGGTATTGAACCTGCACAAAATCCACCGGTCACTTTTTTAAATATTGCCATGGGAAAAGCCGCCAATCAGAAAAACCCAAATGGAATTCTTGGAGAACTAAAAAAAGCGATCACGGCGTGTGAACAGCAACCAAAGGATTTTCTGAAGATTGAAAAAGGACGCATAATATATTAGTCACATATTAATCTTTTTATTCACAAGTTTGCCACATTTTGCCTTATACTAGTTGCCGCAAACTAGCAAAATATGACTTTTTTGCTCATAGGAGGAAAATAAACATGAAAATTATAGACACAATCTCAAAATCAATAGCTTTAATTCTGGCTACATTAATTTTATCATCCTGCGGTGATGATGGAAATAATAATACAGCTATGGAAAATGCTGAAAGCGCAGCTGAAAGTGCCAGTGACGGAGCTTCTGACATGGCTGACCAGGCAGGTGATATGGCCAACGATGCTATGGAAGCAGCAGGTGAAATGGCAGATGATGCCATGCAAGCCGGTGAAGAAGCCATGGAAGCCGCTGGCGAGATGGCAGAAGATGCGATGGATGCCGCTGAAGATATGGCTGATGACGCGATGCAAGCTGGCGAAGATGCAATGGATCCAGCTACTGAAACCATGAACGAAATGAGACCTACTCCCCCACAATAAAGTATTACTTTCGCCAAACTAAAGGGAACAACTCGCTTTCCAGCGGATCACCAGGCTTTAGGTCAGGATCATGCAAAACATCAGTTGTTCCCTTTCTTGGATCCCAAACAACATCATCTCCTGCCCAGCGGGTAGCATAACCACGTCTTCGGGTTTGCGCGCTTTTATTGCCGCGTGCACCGTGAATTGTATTTGCATGATGTATCAGGCAGTCTCCCGGTTCTAGTTCATAGCAAATGATATCCTTTTCACTGACGGATTGATCAATATTCGGCATTGTTTCCAGCCCTGCTTCGCCATATTCGACATGGCCCTGCCCGCTAAAACTTTGTGGACGGTACCTTTTGCCATCGCGATGAGACCCCTTCACATACCTTACACCACCATTTTCTTCACTGACATGATCCATCGCAAACCAGATTGAACAAATCTGTTCTCCTTTAATTTTCCAATATGGTCCATCCTGATGCCAAGGAGTTGGTTCAATCGACCCTGGTTCCTTAACCAACAGGTGATCAAAGAACATGTTTATTTTTGAAGACCCCATTAATGCTGCTGCAAGCGGGGCTGCCTCACTTTCAAAAATAAATTTTCTAAAAGCTTCATTTCGTGTCCAGATAAACTGATCACCAAAAAAACGAGTGGAATTTTCAGCTTTGGCATATTCTTCTGCCATAATACCCGGGTTTCTCATATTTTCTTCCGTAGCGTTCCTTAAAAAATCCACCCATTTCGGATCAAACGCGCCTCTGACCTTAACAACACCGTCATTTCTGTAAGTTTCTTTTAAATCATCCGTTAATTTCATTATTTTTATTCCATAATAATTCAGAACATTTATGAACTAATATGCCAATGGCAAATACACCAATAATTATAAGCCCGAATTTAACGTTGCTTGAAATCATCATATATATAAAACAGGCCGAAATGACGAACAGCGATATTGCAGTTATTTTAAGCAATGCCGGATTTAATCTGAATTCAGCATTGTTAAATTCGTCTTGCATAACATTAGGAACCCTGAACAGGCTGACTGCTATAAATAGTTGTTGTAAAAGCAGCCCCAAAACGGCTACAAGCGCATATTCTTCAATATCGCTTCCGGTTAAGATCGCAGCGACACTAAGCAACGTATAAGCAATTATAGCATATTGCGGGATTTTATATTTTTCTGATTTTTTCGCAAGTAACGCCGGAAATATTTTTGCCTCAGCAATGACAAGTATATCCCGTGAATAACCAAGTATAAGTCCGTTAATAGTGGTAGCAGCAGCGGCCAAAATTGAAATTACCAACGCGGTAATGAGCCACGTCGGGAAGAATGTTTGCGCCACCTCAAGAACTGGTGTTGTCATTTGTGTAAATGTTTGCCTGGTTTCAATACCGCTAAGAACCAGTGAAACTCCACCATATGAACCTAAGACAATAATGAAGCTAATCGCCAGTCCTAGGGGTACGTTTTTTGCCGGATTTTTTATTTCACCACCAAATTCAAGCAGCGAAATAAAACCTGCAAATGAAAAATACCCCAGTGCGGCTGCCTGAAAAACGGAGCCAACCCCATTTGGCATAAAAGGTGTCATGTTTCTGAATTCAAATTCAGGTAATCCGGATAAAATAAAAATGCTAAGCATGATAAGGAAAATGATAACCATCGCCGTTTGAAATTTAACAACAAGGCTTGAGCCAAATATATTGATGATACCAAAAAATAAGACGACGCCAGCGGCGGCAACCGTTTTATTTAAGGACGGAAAAAAATAAACGATGTAATCCGCAAAACCATATCCAACAAAAGCATTTACCAATATAACAGCACAAAGAAGCACCCAGACAGCAAGAAAACCCCAGAATGGTGAAAGCAACCGGCTTATGGCGATAAATGTTCCCCCTTCTGCGGGCATCAATGTACCGATCTGCGCCGTTGCAAAACAGGTAACAACCGCCATAGCCCCTGCAACAGCATATGCCATTAAAACCGCGGGACCCGCGATATCTATCAACTGCGCAGGAAGAATAAAAATAGAGACCCCAACCACAAATCCCGTAATGGTAAAAACGATCCCCCAAAGGCCAATTGTTTTATTATCCTGCATTTTTATTCCCCTACAAAGCCCGTAACAACTTACCGTAGCTTGTTGATAAATAACGATCAAGAAGAATGATTTTAAACATTAACTGAATATGTACCTGAAGTTCAGGATAAATTCACAGCCCATATGGATAATGGATGGTGAAGGGTTCCTATCGAGTAGATTCTAAAGGAGACCAGTTATGAGTATGAAAATAAAAGCCTTAACCGTTATTGCAGCAGCTTTCCTTAAAATTGCAGCATCAGGCACGGCATATTCAAAAGATCGCGGCTATAATCAATATAACAGTCCTATTGTGATTGTCAGAGGCCATGACCGTGTAATATATCCTCCATTTGTAAGCCTCGAACAATTTTACCATAAGGCTCATGCAAGACAGTTTAACGACCGTCAATATCTAAAAATGAAGCAGCACCGTAAAAATAAGAAAAAAATACGTCGGTTAAGAAGGCTGCATAATACGCATCACTTTGAACGTCCGATAATCATCGTGACAGTTCCACGATAAGCAATCAAATATACAGAATTACCGCATGTACAAGGTTTCATGCGGTAATTTACATTTCCTTATTAATATTTACGTTATGCTTTGCTTATGGGTTACAGAAAATCAATACTGATAACATTGTGTTTTATGGCAAGTTCCTGTGCTACCGGAAATAATAACGCCGATGACCAGTATTTTACAGATTCCAAAAAATATCTTTTAAATCTTTGGGATACAAATTCCGACGGCACCATTACATGTGATGATGTTGAAAGACGAAAATTATACCGATTTGCTTATGCTGACCGCAATAACGACGGCAACCTTTCATTTGCGGAATTCAGCCCTGCACCATGGACAGGTGGTCAGAATGCCGACAATAATTTTCAAAAATTTGATAAAAATGATGATGGCATAGTAAGCCGTGATGAATTTATGCTAAACGCAGGCAGCGATTTTACGCTACTTGATAATAACAATAACTGCATCGTCACGGATCAGGAAATCAGGGTATATATGGGTATCAATTAAATTTCCGATGTCCACATTCTCTGATCACCGGGCATATGGCCACCAAGATCTTCACCCACTTCCCGCTTAATTAGCGCATTCAACCGATCATTTAATGATAGGATAATATCCTTATGTCCTTCCGGATCCTGCGCGAGGTTATTCATTTCCAAAGGATCACTTTCCAGATCATAAAGTTCAAGGTCATTACGACCAAGAAGCGCCGTCCAGCTTGTTGGTACATGATGATCCCCTGGCGCAAACCACCGCGAATATTTATATTTTCGGGTGATAATGCCACGCCCCAGCGTACGGGTATCAAACTGAATGAAATCATCCGGCCATTTAAAGGTTACAACCGGGCCACCGTTTGCTTCGGCCACTTTCGCGAGCATGCGTTTTTTTTCAAGACGTGGATTGCCCTGCGTTGTATTGCTGAAACTCACCAGAAGCTCATCACGTTCTTTGATATTAGACCCAATCACGGCAGCTGAATAATCAACACCTTTGAGACGGGCATCAACTTCTTTATAATCCGAACCAGCAAGGCCAAGTAATGTTGGCGCAAGGTCAATGGCGCTCATAAGTGCATCTGATTTGACACCGTTCACACCATCCGGGTGACGTATCACAAATGGAATATTCAAATTTTCCCGGTACATAAACGGACCCTTATGACGAAGCCCGTGTGACCCACCCATTTCACCATGATCTGATGTAAACACAACGATGGTATCGTCACTTAACCCCATTTCATCAAGCGCAATGAGCAAATCGCCAATAATTTTATCAGAATCGATCAGGCATGCACCATAATAACTAAGCACATTACGGCATGCTTCTTCGTCACGGACATCCTGCTCGCCATAAAAATACTGCCCCATTTTAACATATTCAAGCTGCGCTTCGGGCTTTGTAGAAAGGTCATCATAAAAATTTGCCGGCACATCAAAACCAAAATCATGATTATACGGGTATTTATCCTGCGCGGGCTTCATATCACTGACAAGACCGGGCCTTAACCTTGTTTCTGCCTGCTTACCGTTCGCATCAAGCCACATGATATCATGGGGATTAACAAAATTAACTGCAAGAAACCATGGTTGAGCAACATTTCGTTGGCGTGACAGATATTCCTTGGCGTTTTCAAGGGTTTCGCGGTCCTTTTCCGCCCCTTCATAAACAAGCCCGCCGGTATCACCATGTTTATGCCATTCATCAAAACCATAATCCTGTAACGCATCAAAATTATCATCATCAAACCCGACAGAAAGATGCCATTTTCCCTTATAGGCTGTTTTATAACCGATTTTTTTGAACATCTGGCCAATTGTTGGTGTATTTTCCACATTAAAGACCGGGTCACCATCACCATATCCAGGGTTTGTAAAAACGGTTGTTGCCTGAACATGCTGACCGCTATAAATAACCGATCGTGACGGCGCACATGAAAGGGTCGCGATGTGATATTGTTCAAATGAAATCCCTTCTGATGCCAGTTTACTTCTGACCGGAAGGTTCAGATTTTTCGGAAGTGTTGCCCAAGCCCGTTCCTGATCCATCATAATCATAAGAATATTTTTTCGCCCCGAAGTAGATGCCATTTGCTGCGCTTCAGAAACGTTCGATGCGGATGCAATACTAATACCCGCTGCCGCGGCAGCAACACCTTTTGAAAATTCACGTCTGGTCATATTATTTTTTTCGGTCATGATATTTCCTTTAAAACCTTCCACAACATACTTTCATTTTATCCCCTGTAACCGCACTTGAGGCATCCGATGCATAAAACAAGGCTGCATTTGCCACTTCTGCCGGTGCAACCCACCTTTTTAAGGCCGCCGGATCGGTATAATTTTCTTTTATAATTTCATCAACAGATCTGCCTTCGGCCTGCGCACGACGTTCAAGAATCCGGTCCATATTGGCTCCGGAAACCGCCCCTGGCAACAAGGCATTAACACGAACATTATAGGGACCTACTTCTCTTGCCACCGCTTCAGTCATCCCTACCAGAGCAAATTTGGTCGCGCTGTATGCTGATCGCATGGGGTATCCTTCTATCCCCATCAGGGATGACATGTTTATGATTGAACCGAAACCCTGTTCGCACATAATCCGCGCTGCTTCACGCATGCAATACATCGCACCGAAAAGATTTATTTCTGCACACGTTCTCCATTGATCAATATTAACCTCGGCAATAGGTGCTACGGGTCCCGGTATGCCGGCATTGTTAATTAAGATATCAATCTTGCCGGTTATTGACAGCGCTTTGGTAAAAAGCGTTTGGACGTCTTCAAATTTTGAAACATCACAAACAATCGCTATGCCTTTGTTTCTGTTTGCAACGGCCGATATGCTTTCCAGATTAGGCCCCGCCACAACCACATGGGCACCGTGAGCAGCAAACACATCAGCACACGTTTCGCCAATTCCGCTGCCACCACCGGTAATAATGGCAACCTTGCCTTCAAGTTCACTCATATCAATCTTCCTTCAATAATATCGCGTGAGGGATCAAAAAGCGGCATTTCCGTTTCCTTGCCCAATATAAAATCACCCATTAGTTTTGAAATATAGGGGCCAATGGTATAGCCGCCCCGGACGCATGCAAGGATAAATGCATTATCCATATTCGCCAATTTACCCGCAAGCGGGTAAAAATCAGGCACATTGGCTTCAAATCCGGTCCAGCTACGGACCACACGGATATTTGCAAGGTCAGGAATAACAAATTTTGCCAATTGAAGATTGGCTATTAAATTTTTAATATCAATCTGTCCGCGCCCCTGCTCCGGTGTTCCCTTACCCTGCCAACCGCCGCCAATTAATATGGTGCCGTTTTCTTTTTGCTTCATAGTAAGAAGGCCCGTTGCATGACCCAATATACTGCTGAATAATAGCGGTGCTCTTTCTGTTACCGATACGGTATTAATCCTTGCACGGATTGGAAGATCTACACCAACCATACCTGCGAGTTTTTTGCACCAGCCACCCGCCGCGAGCAGGATACGTTTTGCAACAACCACTTTTGTGCCTGAAAAAATTTTCCAGCCATCTTCATGCTCCAGAATATCTGTAACACCAAACTTTTCCATATAACTTACGTCATGTTCTTTTAATCTGCTTCTGTAATAATGACCGGTAAGTGACGAATTCGCATACCCGTCATCGGGACAGTAACTTGCGGCAATTATTTTTTTGGTAAGGTGTGGTTCCGATGATATGACTTTATCCGGTGAAACAAATTCAATATTTGCACCGGCTTCTTTTTTCATCGTCATGCGTTCATGCAGGAGGTCAGCTTCTTTATCACTAAATGCTAGCGTATAGCCGCCTGTACGGTGAAATCCGATACGATCACCCATTTCTTCCCACATTTCATGACCTTTGATGGCGTAAGACATCAATTTTACACGCTTTATCTGCATTGATAACGTCCCGGCATTAACACCGGATGCGCCCTGCCCGATATCGCTTTGCTCTAGAACAACCGCACTCATTCCGCCTTCACTTAAACGAAGTGCCGCACCACATCCCATTATGCCGCCCCCGATAACAGCAATGTCAAAAATAACATTCATAAGGGGGATACTCCCGGTATCGGCAGATCATCATAGTCAAGATCGTCTGAAAGCGTATCCAATATCACAGGTCTTAGCGGTGGCCGTGCCGTGGGCAGGCCAATTACTTCACGTGTTTTGCCAGTGTGATATTCCGTTAACATCGCTACTGTATCCATACAAAACCGCCCGCCACAAGGGCCCATTCCACATCTTGTTCCGGATTTTACCGCATTGTGGGACTGTGCACCGTGCGTAATCTCATGATCAATATCTGACTTTGTAATACCTTCGCAGCGGCATATTTCTGTCTGATCATCAATAAATTTTATCAGCCCGGAACGTGAAATGCTTAATGCGGTCATGGCCCGTCCGAATTTTTGCATCATTCTCAGATTACTTTGTTTAGCACCCGAATTTTCACCTTTTAAATCTTCGATCACGGCCCGTGCCGCTCTTTTCCCACTTATGGGGGCAACCGTAACACCAAGTATGCCTGCATTATCCCCGCAAGCATATATCCCTTTTTCACTTGTTCTGCCCAATTCATCTATGGTTGGCACCCAGCCACCAAGTTTTTCATCATAATGATGATTGGCACCCGTCAGCCTTGTTGCACTGATTTCCGGCATCAGTCCCTGCCCGTAACAGACACTTTCACAGGGAATGTACTTTTCATGACCCTGTTTTGGCGCCCAATTTTTATCAACCTTTGTGATCGTTGCACCTTCAACCGCATTATCACCTTCAACGGTTTTAATACCTGTTCGCCAGTATATAGGGATACGCTTCAGATATAATGACAATACCCAATTCAAGCCCTGAAACAACAATTGGGGCTTTAAGATCATGGTTGGCAGTTCCTTAAACCAGTCAAGCTTGCTATTCAGTGTCAATATTGCTGTTACAGTGCCACCTAGCCTTAAAATTTCACTCGCAACATAAAATACAAGTGGGCCTGTGCCCGCGACGATGGAACGACCATGTGGTGGCAGAAGGTTTTCTTTCATAAGCGCGGTTGTACCGGCAAGACCAAGAACACCCGGCAATGTCCAGCCATTTACCGGAATTACCCTTTCCTGCGCACCAGTGGCAATAATAACAGCCTTTGATCTAACCTGCTTTTCATCGTCCGGCCCAGATAGGCCAATGATCCACCCATCATCACCACATTTTTCAATATGCCAAACACGTGTTTCAAATTTTCGTTTAATATTGCTTTTACGCAGCCGTTCTCGTAAATGTTCCCCTTTTTGCTCAGTGGGCGTGACGGGTGCTTTTATAATTGATGCCGATTTCGGGCGCCAAACCTGCCCGCCAGCATCCCTGCCTTCATCAATTAAAAGAACGCTAAGACCTTGATCATGTGCATCAATTGCCGCATTGACGCCAGCAGGACCCGCCCCTATCACCACAACATCAAACATAATGCACCCGATTGACGATAAGACCATCACTTGCTTTTGAACGGCATGCTTCGACAAATTTTTCATCAACTATTACGACACATTCCTGACAAACGCCCATAACACAGAACATGCCCCTAGGTTTTTTGCTGTTTGGTGCATCGCGTAGATGAGTGATCCTTGCCCGAAGCAGGGCTGCGCCTATTGTTTCCCCTTCAAATGCACCCACCTCTATCCCGTCAAACTGAAAGGATATTTTTTCCGTTCTTTGAACGGGCGATGTAGCGTCCTTGTTCATGACTGATAAGATATTCCCAGATCATCAAATGTACGTTTAATGGTATCCACCACTTCATTCGTTGCCGGGTTTACCGGGTCACGCGGTACTCCAGCGGGCTGACCGATTAAATTAAGTGCTGCTTTAAAAGCAGCAGGCCATGTGGAATTAACCATCAGAAGTTCATAAAGAACCGTAAGCTTATAATGAATGTCCGCCTGTTTCTGGTCGGGCTTTTCCTTTGCAAGGGACGCAATATTCGCCGTATCGGCACCAAGAAATTCAGGACCCGTCGCAATAAACCCGTGCGCCCCAAGAGCAATTCCCGGTATAATATAATGGCATGGCCCCACCATAATTGCCATCTTATCCGCAAAGCGCTTAATCAGGTGTGTATGGTGGAAATAATCCCGGTTGCTTTCCTTAATACCAATGATCGGCGCAACATCCATAATGGCCGCGATATCATCAATGGACAGATTAAGCCCCGCGCGGCGCGGTGAATTATAGGCAACAATTGGCATATCAATCGCTGCGTTCAATTTTTCAAAGCGGCCCTGAAGTTCATCCCTTGTTGTTTTTAATACATATGTCTGCGGCATTGAAAGAACCGCCGCTGCGCCATTTTCTTTGGCAGCAAGTGCATAATCAACACTGTTTTTTAATGTTGTTGCCGAACATCCGGTAATAACGGGTACCCTGCCCGCGGCTTCATCCACCGCAAGCCAAGTTAACCTTCCTTTTTCAGCAGCCGAAAGCGTCCAGCTTTCTCCATTATCGCCCGACACACAGATCGCGGTCGCGCCCTGCCCGATCAGCCATCCAACCAATGACTGAAATGCGTCTTCCATAATATTCCCCGCTTCATCAAACGGGGTTACGACTGCTGGTACAAAACCGTGCAAATCTTCTTTTTTCATACTATCCCTTTATCACGGCCGAATAAATCGATCCGGTTTGTGCTTCAATAATAAAAAGTCTGTTTTCCTTGAATATTAGACTGGTGACCCACAACCCATCCGGCAGATCGATTTGCGCCACCACATCACCAAAAATATTGTAAATATATGCCCGCCCTGCCTGTGCATGGGCAACAGCAAGATTGCCATTTTCATGAACTGCCAAACCATCAGGCCCCAAGCCACCCGACATCTGAATATGTGTCCCCACCATTGGCCACTCCGGATCAGGATAATCTGCCATAAAACGCCAGACGGCGTTGGCACGCGTTGCTGCCACATAAACAAATTTTCCATCCGGACTTAATGCGATACCGTTTGGATAAGGAACATTACCAAGAACATGATCAAGCCTGCCACCGCTATGGGAACGAAACACACTGCCTGTCGGGTCAGAAAGGCTTGTTCGACCACTGTCAGTAAACCAGATATCACCATTTGGCGCGATTGTCAGATCAGAAAGGCCTTTGAATTGTTGTCCTCTATAGCCTGTATGTAATTTTTTGAATGTCCATTTTCCATCATAATCCAGCAGGCCATTTTTATAATCCGTCAGAATAAAATGACCATCGGCCTTTTGTTTAATAGAATGGGGTTCACCATCATATTGGTAATGTAGTGTCCATTTTTTTTGGGTATCAATTTTAAAAATCCGCCCATATGGCACATCCACAAGCCACAAATTACCTTCGCTGTCCAGTTCCGGCCCTTCGAGGAAAGAATGAAGCGATTGGCCCGGCCTTGTCATTTTCACCCATTCGTTTGGCTCACCTTCATAATGGTGTTCATCAGGTAATCGTGACCAGAGCTTTGCCGTAATATATTGCTTCATGCTACCACCCCTTCTTTTCTAAGTACGTCGATGTCATCCGAAGATACCCCGTATTCTTCCAGAATTAGATCCGTATGTTCCCCGAAACCCGGTGCGGGTGATGAGATTTCCGGACCATCATCGAAATGATATGCCGCGATCGGCACTTTCGGATTATATGTATCACCAGCACCACGCTTTGCCGTATGGAAATATGATTTAAGTTGTGGATTTTCGATTGCTTCTGCAAGTTTAACCTGTTTTTCAGCAGGAAGTTTATGTGCATGGAAAATTTCCTGCCACTCATTCGCCGTTCTGTCTTTGAATATTTCTTTAAGGGCAGCTTTTATTATGGGTGCCGATTCCCATAACGCTTCCCAGTTATCCGGTTCTTTAAGCGCCTGATCAAATGAATATTCTAAGCCTTCAAGCATTTCGAACATGCGGCGATTTTGATCCGGTGTAAAAGCGCCAATCATCAAAATACCGTCCCTGGTTTCATATGCACTGATCCCCGCTTCCTTTTGACGGGGCATCTTTAACGGATAAGCCGCTGCTGCAGCTTCGGGCGCCATCATGGTCATGGCCACTTCCAGCATTGATGAACTTATATATGTTCCCTTACCTGTCAGTTGGCGTTGATGCAGTGCTGATGATATGGCAAAGGCGGCATTATATCCCGCCGCATAATCAACGAATGAAACACCCGGTTTATGCCCCGAAGATTGCTCTATAATGCCGCTGGCTGCCTGAATGCTATTATCATATGCAGTATGACCATCCTTCGGACCGCCCGTTCCAAAGCCAGTAAGTGAACAATAAATAAGTCTAGGGTTTATTTTCTTTAAATCCTCATAACCAAGACCAAGATCATCAAGCGCACCGGTCCGGTAATTTTCCACAAGCACATCGGCTGTCCTGGCTATTTTTATAAATATTTCACGCCCGCGGGCTTTTTTAAGATCAAGCGCCATTGCCCGCTTGTTTGATGCCTGCACTTGATAATTAAGCCCCCTAAGTGCAGAATTTTGTGCCGGATCAGGTCCACGCCCACGGGCGCAATCCGGATTATCCGGTGGTTCAATCTTAATCACATCAGCCCCAAGCAATGCGAATTGATATGTACAAAACGGACCCGCCAATACATGGGTAAGATCAAGTATTTTTATGTTGTGGTATGGCTTTGTCATAAATATCTTATATTCTCTATTGAAATTAATATCAATATATGTTTTATAATTAAACATAAGTTTTGTATATAAAACAATTAAAGGTAAGCATACTAAAATGTCACATGTTCTCCACCGTACTATAAGGGGCAAAATCCCCGTCGTCAAAAGTGCAGATGGTAACTATCTTATTGATGATACAGGAAAAAAATACCTTGATGCAAGCGGCGGCGCTGCTGTTAGCTGTCTTGGACATACCAATAAGCGCGTAATTGATGCCATTAAAAATCAGCTCGACAAGGTATCTTTTGCGCACACCGGAGTCTTTTCAAACGAACCGGCAGAAAAACTTGCCACATACTTAATTGAAAATGCACCAAAAGGATTTGGAAATGGCCGCGCCATGTTTCTGGGGTCCGGATCCGAAGCAATGGAGGCGGCTCTTAAACTTGCGCGGCAATACCATCTTGAACGCGGTGACAACGCCAGAAGTAAAATTATCGCCCGTGATAAATCATATCATGGAAATACTCTGGGTGCACTTGCAACGGGTGGCCATAAACAAAGGCAGAAACCTTTTGAACCGCTTTTAATTGATGTAGCGCATATTCCACCCTGTTATGCTTACCGTTATAAACATGATGATGAAAGCAATGAAGAATTTGGCCTTCGCATGGCCAATATGCTCGAAGATGAAATTTTAAAACTGGGGGCAGGAAATGTTGCCGCATTTGTTGCCGAACCAGTTTCCGGTGCATCATTAGGCGCAGAACCGGCTGTTCCTGGTTATTTCAAACGTATCCGTGAAATATGTGATCAGTATGGTGTGCTTTTTATCGCTGACGAGGTTATGTGCGGCATGGGAAGAACCGGATATTTATTTGCCATGGAAGCAGAAGATGCCTGCCCGGACATCATTACAATCGCAAAAGGACTTGGCGCCGGTTACCAGCCCATCGCATCCGTTCTTGCCAATGAAAAAGTTATCCGTGCCATCGAAAATGGTACAGGCAACCTTTTGAACGGCCACACTTATATGAGCCATGCCATCGCCTGTGCCGGTGCGCTTGCTGTGCTTAAAGTAATCGAAGAAGATCAGCTTCTTGGACAGGTTCGCTTGCAAGGAGCCAAATTTAAACAAATGCTGATTGATACGTTTTCAGATCATCCCAATATTGGTGATATTCGCGGACGTGGTTTGTTCTGGGGACTAGAAATTGTAAAAGATAAAAAAACCAAAGAGCCCTTCCCTGCTGAATTTAATCTCGCCGGTAAAATCAAACAGGATATTCTGGATAACGGGATGCTGAGTTACCCTTCACAAGGCTGCGTAGATGGGCTTAGTGGTGATCATATCCTGCTCGCCCCGCCCTATACGGTTACGGATGAAGAACTGGACATCATCATCGAAACAACGAAAAAATGCCTTGATAATCAACTTGCGAAGGTTAAGTCATGAATAAAACAATTCTGACATGTGCTGTTACCGGGAACCTGACATCGCCGGAAATGAACCCGAATTTGCCTATCACACCAAGGGAAATAGCCGAAGAAGGCCTTGCTGCCGCTGAAGCCGGGGCAGCAATCCTTCATTTACATGTGCGTGACCCAAAAACCGGCAAAGGATCAATGAAATTTGAACTTTATGATGAAATGGTCAGCCGCATTCGTGAAAAAAACAGTGATGTGATCCTGAACCTGACTACTGGCGAAGGCGGCCGATTTGTACCCTCAAAGGAAAACCCGATGATTGCCGCCGAAAATTCGACACTATGTCGGCCGGAGCTTCGCGTATCCCATATTGAAAAATTGAAACCGGAAATATGCACCCTTGATCTGAATACCATGTGGTCCGGACAGGCCGCTGTGATCAATTCACCTGAAAATTTAAAAATAATGGCAGAACGCATCTATGCTGCCGGGGTCAAACCGGAAATTGAAATTTTTAACAGCAGCGACATACATCTGCTTAACCACTTTATTTCTGAAGGGATCATTAAAACGCCGGTAATGGTGCAAATGGTATTGGGTGTCCGCTTTGGTGCCCCAGCAAACAGCGAAACCATGCTTTATCTTAAATCGCAACTTCCAGAAAACAGTGTATGGGCAGCGTTTGGCATTGGCCGCATGGAATATCCTATGCTTGCGCAGAGCTTTGTAGCAGGTGGGCATGTACGAGTTGGTATGGAAGATAATGTTTTCATTGAAAAGGGAAAGCTATGCACCGGAAATGCCCAGCTTGTTGAAAAAGCCGTGAAGCTGGTCACAGATATGGGTGGCAGCATCGCAAGGCCCGCAGAGGCAAGAAAAATACTGGAGCTTTAAATGTTAAATTCTATGTCCGAGGTTTCTCGAAATCTCCTTTGCGGTATTAATGACCGCCGGGACATAAAAACTTTCCAGCTTTTCAAAATCAAACCCGCTATCCGGCCCGGAAATATCAATAACTGCAGCCACCCTGCCCGTTTCATCATGGATAGGCGCGGTTATGGTAGAACCGCCACGCTGAACAAATCCACGGGAAATAACAAAACCCTGTTCGCAGGATTTCCTGACCCTGGCGATCAATTCATCTATATTGTTCGGGGTGTGCTTGGTAAGCTTTATGAAATCAATATCCTTAACAAGTTCAGTAATTTCACTGTCAGTCATATCCCCAAGCAATATCCATCCAAGTGGGCTTGCATAAACGGGTCTTCTTTCCCCGGTGTTGATGTTGCTTACGAACGAAGTTCTGGATATGATATTGTCCAGATAAAGCACTTCTGTTTCTTCACGGATAGCAAGATGACTGGACACTTCTGTAAGGTCGCGCAGGTTTTCAAGATGCGGCTTGGCAACTTTGATAATATCCTGCCTGTTAAGGTAAGAAAACCCAAGACCCAGAACCCTTGGCCCCAGGTCATAAAGCTTTTCACCCTTATCGGTGGAAAGAAAACCCAAATATTTAAGCGTATATGTAATGCGAAAAGCCGAAGACCGGGAAACACCAAGTTTTTTACCGATCTCAGCAATGGTAAGTGGTTGATCAGCCTCGGAGATTATCTCAAGGACGCGAAGCCCTCTCGCTAAGCCGGGAACGAAATAACGATCATGATTTTTATGTAAGTCTTCGGACATATAGCAATCTTAATAGAACAAATTTGTTTTGTATATAAAACTTAAGGACAAGGAATGACACATTCCAATAAAAAAATCAACCGACTAACACCCACCAATGAAGACACCATTGGCCCTTACTATCCCATTTCATTTTGCGATGGTGATAGCATTGATATGACAACGGCAAAAAATGGAATAATATTTGAACCCGATGGTGAAAAGATCACCGTAACCGGATGCGTAAAGGATATTAATGGCAATCTTGCCAATGGCGTTTTACTTGAATTCTGGCAGGCAAACGCAAAAGGCGTGTACAGCACGCCCGATAATATGGGCGATCCTGACATTGATCCGTGGTTTACTGGATACGGCAGGCACAGGACAATGAACGGGAATTTTTCACTTAAAACCATTAAACCCGGCAGATGCGGCGACCGTGCCCCGAATATCACACTTACTATTTTTTCAGACGGGATTATGCGTGTTGTCACGCAGCTCTTTTTTGAAAATGATCCTGCGAATGATCAGGACCCCCTTCTTCAGGTAGTTCCCGAAGATTTAAGGGAAAGGCTGATGATAAAAAATACGGGTAAAAATAAATATTACATTGAAATCATCATGGCAGGTGAAAATGAAACGCCGTTTTTTGATGATTTACTGAGTTAGGAGTACCAGATGACAAAATTAGGAAGACAAATTGTAATTGGTCCAACCGACAATACGTCCAACGAACGAACACCACGGAATCGCCTGCTTCTGATCCCCGATGCCGCACGGGCATCATTCGTGCCATGGGCACCGCGTGTACAGGGACTTGACCCCGCAGAAGCAGATTTAACAAGGCTAACCCCCGGCAGGCCACGAGCGGAAGGTGACCCTATAAAGGTCACAGGAAAAGTGATGGATGAATTTGGCCGCCCCATTAAAAATTCGATCATCGAAATATGGAATGCCAATAAATATGGCCGTTATAGCCATATCGAAGACCATTCTGGCCTTCAGCTTGACCCGAATTTTTTGGGTCTTGGCCGTACCATCAGCAATGATCAGGGCGAATATGAATTCTGGACCATCAGGCCGGGTGCTTATCTGGCACGCCCGGATATTAACCGTTGGCGTCCAAAACATATTCATTTTTCAATCCGCGGCGGGTCATCAAGACTTATTACACAAATGTATTTTGATGGTGATGAGCATAATGACACGGACCCAATGCGCATTTTGATGGGTGATAATTTCCACACAAATATCGGTAAGGAATACGAAACACCGGATGAAGATTTTGATTGTGGTTATAAGTTTGACATCGTCATTGGCGGGAAGAATCCGACATTCTTTGAAAACATTTAAATTGCATGAAAATTGATGATATAATCCTTTGGAAGGATGGAAAATTATTCCCCTACGCTTTTGAAAAAACCAAAGCATGCCTTTATAGCTGGGAAGAACTTAATGATCTGTTTAGTCACTCCGCAGCCTGAGGTTCCGGTTTTTTCTTTACTTCCCTGAATACTGCTATTCCAAAGAATGTCATAACAAGTGAGACGATTGGATTTAGTAAATTAAGAAACGTATATGGAAGATAATCAAGCACCGGAATACCCATTGCCGCAAAATAAAATGCCCCCGCAGTAGACCACGGGATAAGTGGTGAAGACATAGTGGTGCTTTCTTCAACGGTACGGGAAAGCATGTAAGCCTTAAGTTTGAATTCTTTATATTTATCTTTAAAGAGCTGCGATGTAACAATGATCGAAATATAACTTTCACCCATACTTGCGCAGGCGAGAATTCCTGCACACATGGTTGCAAAAACAAGTGAGAGGGTTGAACGAATTTGATCCAGAATTCCCTTCAGAAGCGCCTTTAAAAAACCGTACCTTTCAAGAATACCGCCAAGCGCCAAAGCAAAAAGCGTCATGGATAAAGTCCACATCATACTTTGGATACCACCGCGGTTCACAAGAATATCAAGATCTTCATGACCTGTTTCAGCTTTAAAGCCATCCTGCATGCTAATTAGAAAATCAAGTACCGATCTTTCCTGCTGTAAAATCGCGAGAACTGCTGCCACCGCAACACTTGAAATCATGGCGACTTCTGCCGGGGCTTTTTTGTAGCTAAGTGTAAAAAGGGTAATAATAGGAAGCAGGCTCCAGAGACTAACGACAAAATTCGCTTCTATTGCCTGCTGAAACGACCTGATCCCTGTATCTGATAACCCCTCAGCCGAATATCCCATGCCGATAAAACCAAACAGAACCAGACAAATGACATAAGTCGGAATGGTCGTATAAATCATTGATTTTATGTGTTTATAAAGATCCGTACCCGCCGCAACTGCCGCCAGATTGGTTGTATCGGAAACCGGGGACAGTTTATCACCAAAAGTGGCACCGGATACAACAGCCCCTGCCACAATCGGCAGCGGGATACCCATTGCAGAACCAACTCCAACAAGAATTACACCCGCAGTACCCACCGTACCCCAGCTTGTGCCCACAGCAAGCGACATAAAGGAACAAATCAGCAAACTTGCCGGAAGAAAAATCGCCGGGCTAATGATATCAAGACTGTAATAAACAATGCTTGATATCGTGCCGCTTTCAAGATAGGCCGCAATCACAACACCAATCAAAATGAAAATATATATGGCCCCTAGTCCACGTTTAATGCCGTGGTTCATGGCTTCTTTAATATCTTTAAAACGGCTGCCAAGTGAAAATGCATGAAGTGATGACCAGATTATCGCTGCCAGAATAATTACATGGAGCGGCACGTCATATATCAGAATGCCAACACCAATCATGGTCACAATGCCACCAAAGCAAATGGCCGATTGTAGGAAACCCGGCGTTTTAATTTCACTCATAATTCTTCCCTGTATTTGCTTTTTAAACGTTCTTAATTTCTTGGATTTATTGATAAATCATTTGTAGAATAGGCTAAGAAATTCTAATCGCCAAATTAAAATTAAAAGAGTAGAAAATGACCGCATGGATTAAGATGATTGAAGATGAAGACGCCACCGGCACCGTCAGGGAAATGTATGATAAGGCCCGCACCCCTCATGGAACAGTCGATAATGTAATGCGTTGCCAATCGCTTCGTCCGCATATCATTGCCGGACATATGGCTATCTATAAATCGGTTCTCCATAATCCTGACAACACACTGCCTTTCTGGTTTTTGGAAGTGGTCGCCAGCTATACCAGTATTGTCAATGAATGCGATTATAGCCTTACTCATCATTTATAGCCTTACTCATCATTTTATGAATGCAAGACGACTAATCAATGATAAAGCGCGTTCGGATGCAATCTATGATGCCCTCAAAGATCACGCTCCGGAACGGGAATTTGAAGGAAAACAGCTTGCGCTCCTTAACTACGCAAAAAAATTAACTGAAAATGTTGCCAAAATAGACGTAAGCGACATGGAACCTATGCGCACGGCCGGGTGCACAGACGGTGAAATTTTGGAAGTTAATCAGGTGGTTGCTTATTTTAACTATTCAAATCGTGTGCTTAACGGGCTTGGTGTTACAACCGAAGAAGATGTAATCGGATATTATTGCGAAGAAGATAATTAAAATATACCGGATTTCATGTTCGCCACTGCAAAATTCACAGCCCGGGCAGTAAGTGCCATATAGGTCAATGACGGGTTCTGGCATGCCGAAGACGTCATGCAGGATCCATCTGTCACAAACAGGTTTGGAACTTCATGAGCCTGATTATGTCTGTTAAGAACACTTTGCGTCGGATCATTTCCCATCCTCGCTGTTCCCATTTCATGAATACAAAGTCCCGGGTTGGCCGGTGTCACCCATGATGTTACATCCTCAAGGCCAAGTGCGTTTAATATCCGTTCCCCTTCTGCAGCGATGTCTTTTTGGAGGTTCAGTTCATTTTCACTGAACTGACAATCAATATGGAGACTGGGTATACCCCACTTATCAAGATTATTATGATCAACACGAATATGGTTTTCATATCTTGGAAGCATTTCACCAAATCCGGTCATGCGGAAATACCATGCCCCGGGTGATCTAAGTGATTTTTTGAAATCTGCACCATACCCGACATCATTAGCACCCCTGTCCCAGCTTAATCGGTGAGCACTACATTGATAGCCGTATCCTCGTAGAAAATCATTCTGCCTGTCTTCCCCCAGATTTCTAAAACGCGGAATATATATTTCATTTGGCCGCCGACCTGTTTCATAAAAATCCTCAAATCCTGGCATCCGACCACTGGCCCCAGCCTGATAGATATGATCCATCAGATAATGACCAAGGGCGCCGCTGCCATTGGCGATCCCATTAGGAAATGTTTCGGATATTGAATTTAACATGATTTGTGTTGACCCAATTGTGGATGCACAAAGGAAAATGACTTTACCGGTATAAACGGTTGCTTCCCTTGTATTTGCATCAACAACACGGACACCCGTAGCCCTACCTGTTTCAGAGTCATATTCAACACTATGGCCAATAGCGTCCGTGATTACCGTAAGATTTCCGGTCCGTTCGGCCGCTGGAAGTGTCGCCGACTGACTTGAAAAATACGCTCCAAAAGAACAGCCGCGCATACATTCATTGCGGTATTGGCAGGCTTCTCTCCCTAATGAACGCTGCACCTCCGTTGGGGCCGTCAAATGAGCACAGCGTCCAATGATAAAATGCCGATCAGTATATATTTCATCAAAGCGGCGTTTCATTTCCGCTTCAACGCAGGTCATTTGCATGGGTGGCTGAAATTTTCCATCCGGCAATGTTTCGATGCCTTCAAGAGAACCCGAAATACCTGCAAACTCTTCAACATGGTCATACCATGGTGCGATGTCCTCATAACGAATTGGCCAGTCAATACCGTGACCGTCATTTATGTTGGAATTAAAGTCCATTTCTGACCAACGGTATGTCTGCTTTCCCCAAGTGAGTGAACGGCCACCAAGATGATACCCTCTGATCCAGGTAAACATCTTGTCATCAGGCTGTGTGTAGGGATGCTCGCTGTCTTTAACAAAAAAATGTTTGTTATATTCCTGAAGAAAAGCCATTTTCTGGATTTTATAATCTTTTTCAAGCTCTTCACGTGGGACACGACCATTATTGCTAAGTTCCCATGGCGGCACGCCTTCGGTTACATAACCTTCCCTGTGTGTCACTTGCCGTCCACGATCAAGAAGGAGTGTTTTTAACCCTTTTTCGCAAAATTCCTTGGCGGCCCAACCACCGGACATGCCGGAGCCAACAACAATTGCATCAAATTCATCAGCCATACTTATCCCTTCTAAATCGAATAGGCACGGCCGATTTCGGCAAAGGGTGCACAACCATTATATTCACCGGGAATTGGGTCATATATAAGCTCTTCACTGGCACCAACCTCAGAGGTATAATAACCAAAAATGATAAGTTCCCTCAATTCAAGATATATATGTTTGCGGCCTGTCGCATCATCGCTATTGGTAATATCACCAAGTACCTGTGCAGCACCATTTTGGACTAGCATTTCAGTACCCAACTGATCAAGCACTGCCGCACGCCCGTCCTGATTAAGCTCAGAGAAACTAGCCCCATGCTCCGTTTTTATCTTCTCATCCAAAGCAGTCAGATCTTCCAGGAAAGCTTCCTTATCTTCTTCCAGCATCCAGTTTGCAGCAAGTTCATCCACCAGATAATGAACATTGACCGATTTTGCGCCCGGTGTGTCCGTATCCGGTATAATCATATCAGCAATATCGCCCAGCAGATCAAATTGCGCCTGATTAAGTGCTTTTAAATCAATATTTGTCGTATCTTCAGGCACAGCAACCCCGCCATCACATGCGGCAAGGATGGTAAGCGATACCATCCCCCCCGTAACAGCAGCCATTCGATCAAGTATCTGACGACGATTAAAGCGTTTCATTATGAACTTTTCCTTTTTGAGTCGGCCTAGCAGGTTTTTACATTGTCGCGACATAATGATATATAAGCCAACCACTGCAAACTAATGTCATTAAGATTGTAAGAAGCGCCCCCACGGCACGCATGGGATGACCAATATTATCAGCAACAAGCCCCATTGGATGTGTAATGCGGCCAATGACCAGCATGCCACCTAATATCCATATTGCCACGCTACCTGCACCACCACTCATTTCAAGCAGTCCTAGCAAAATAAGTGCAAGTGGCACATATTCAGTGAAATTTCCATGTTTACGTATTCGGACCAGCATTTCCTGATTTCCACCGTGTGAAAGGGATATTTTTGTTTTCCCACGGTACGATCCTACATGAAAAGCAAGTACAAAACTTATTAACCCAAGAATTCCTGCACAAAATGCTGTTATTTGCGGAAATGCCAACATCTTTATTCTCCCTCTTTATTTTGGTTCACCAAATCTTTTCTTAAAATCACTTAGTTCAACTCTAAAATTATCAGAATTTAAAAACTCATCATCACTCATATCCGGTTGTTCCATATCACGGTACCAACTGACGTAATTTTCAAATTCATAAGAATATTTTTTATAATAAGTGGAATATGTCTTTACTGCAACTGTCGGAATATCAGCTGATGTGTCAAATTCCATCAATCTAAGCCATCCATCGCCAATGCCGGTGATATTTTCCGCTTCCGGCGAAGGCTTAGCGGCCATGCCACGACCCTGAAAATCGCTTAATATCTGATATACATTGTTACCATAATCATTTTGATCTACGCGAAATGCCTGCCCGATCTGATGACCGGAAAGGATCATGAATATCTGATCATTTTTACTTATCCATTCTTTCCATATGTCTTCGGCACTGTTATGATCAAGCGGATCAGCGGATGCCAGATCATAAGCAGGACTGGGAAGCCGTACACCACGTGGGTTCAGAAAATCATGGGTAGACATGATAGTGGGAATACCGGGATGAGCATCAATCACCCCCTGCGCCCATTCAAGCACGTCATCACCTGCCTGCATTTCAAATGAAAAATGAAGAAACATGTATCCGCCCGCTTCAAATTTCTGCGCACTGTTAACGCCACCATTATAGCTGCTGACATACCAGTCTTTTTCATTAAAATAACTGCTATCCGGGCCAAATATGCTATTAAATGTTGTATAACCACCCACATGGCGGTTTGGGACAAGCCCCTCTTCACGGATACGGGCGCGCGGATCCGGATCACCCGGAAACGGGTTATGTTGATAACCGGTATCATAGTCATGATTACCCGGTGCCACGCCGAATGGAACACCCGTCACCGCAAGAATGTCATAGCCTTCTTTTGCTTTCGGCAGTTCAAATTCACGCAGACCACGAAGAAGATTATCAATACCAATTCTGGGGTTTGATAGGATTGCATTAAATCCTCGTTCCGCATGTTCCTGATCCAGATAAACATCCGTATGTTGCCACACATCCCCGACGGAGGTCACAAATTCAATTTCCCCACCATTTGAAACCGTATTCGCCGCCAGATATTCCATTTGTTCAATGAATATTGGCGCGGTATCAATGGGAAATCCTTCCGAAACCTGATGAAGGTAATCAACCATATTCTGTGTGTCCGGAATGACCGCAATGGTAAATTGATGGTCAATGTCATTCCCGTTATCACAGGCAACAAGCACACCCGCGATAATAAAAAAGAGCATAATATGTTTAATCATGCTCTTTATCATCTTATATCGCCTTAAACTGATCATCGATGGCATTTGGCGGGGTTGTAAACCAGGCCGGGCCATTTTCTGTCATATAACAGCAGTCTTCAATCCTGACGCCGAATTTGCCGGGAAGGACAATTGTCGGTTCAATGGAAAAACACATCCCCGGTTCAAGCGGGCGTTTGTTACCCAGCACCGCATTACCCCATTCATGCATATCAAGACCAATGCCATGCCCTGTCCTGTGCGGAAGCCCGGGTGTTTTATAGTCAGGACCATACCCGGCATCAGTAATAACCTTACGCGCGGCAATATCAACATTTTCCTGTGGCGCGCCAAGCTGCGCAGCGGCAAAGCCCGCGGCCTGCGCCCGTTTTTCCAGATTCCAGATTTCCTCCTGCTCGGCCGTGTGTTCACCAAACACAAATGTACGGGTAATATCGGAAGTATAATTATGAACATCACACCCGCCATCCATAAGCACAATCATGCCTTCCTCAAGTACCGGTTCAACAATTGAACCATGCGGTGAGCTTGACACAATCCCGATCATCGTGCCCATGGAACCTGTTACACCCAGTGTGGCATAAGCTTCCCTTGATAATCTGCCAATGTCCGAACCACGCATTCCCGCTTCAATAAGTGGAACGTAGGCATTCATCGCCGCGATTGTGATGTCATTGGCGCGTTGCAGAAGTTCAAGTTCCCGTGCGGATTTGATAATCCGGCATTCCGCGGTCACGGGATCAGCACTTTGAAGTTCCAGATGCGGTGCCGCCTTTCTGATACCATCCACAAGGAAAAAGCGGGTCATTTCGCCAATACCGATCTTGCCGCTTTCAATTCCCATATCTTTAAGCATCGAAACCACAAGATCATAAGGGCTTTCATGTTCTTCCCATCCGCGCACGGTATCCCCAAGCTTTATCCGTTCCTTAAGGCGGTCCACTTCAAACATCGGGCAGATATAGGCCACTTCCCCTTCACGGGGGATGATCGCGGCCGCCATTCGTTCGCTTTGGCCCCAACGCATACCAGTGAAGTACCAAAGGTTTGATGTCGCCTCCAGATAGATGGCTTCAAATCCGTTTTGTCCCATCAGTTCCTGTGCTTTTGCCACGCGGGCTTTATGTTCTTCAACAGATATGGGGGCAACCCCGTCCATCATATTGGGAAGATGACCAAATTTTCCTGATTGTGATACTTGCGCCTGCGTTTCACTTTCACCGCTTCCCTGGCCACAGACACTGATAAGCCCCGCGGCACCGACAAGCCCGGAAAATTTTAAAAAATCTCTTCTGCTGTTCATAAATCCTGCTCCCGAATATTTTATCTATAAATTTGTATTGGGATTCGGGGATGATGGCAAGGGCATTGACATTTCCACGCAGCCATTTAATGTCATCCAACCAATAAGGAATTATACATGATACCCGGTGTTATTCAGATTTTAATCGTTGTAGTGATTATTGCCGTCATCGTCACACCGGTTGCAATTGATCTTTATAACAAACGCAAAAACAAGAAATAGTTTTCTAAATCTGCTTCTGCATAATAACAACATCAACCCATCTGCCGAATTTAAACCCCACTTCGTTTAAGGTCCCCACTTTCCTGAAACCCAGTTTTTTATGAAGTTTTACGGAACCGTGATTTTCACTATCCCCGATCACGGCAATCACATTTTTAAGGCCAAGTTTTTTACATTCCTGTAAAATGACCGTCATCAGTTTAAAACCAACGCCCGTGCCCTGATGAGAAGGGTGAACATAAATGGCATTTTCCACTGTTTTTGAATATGCCGAACGCTGCCGGTAAAGCGATATATAGGAATAACCGATCACCCGGCCATCCATTTCCGCCACAAGATGCGGAAATCCCGTACGTCTTATCTGCGCCCTTTTTTCAAGAAGTTCGTCCCGCGTTGGCGGGATTTCATCAAATGTTGCCGTTCCATGCAGCACTTCATTTTCATAAATTTCATAAATGGCACCAATATCTGTTTTTTCAGATGGTCTTATTATCAGTTCAGTCATCAATGGTTTCCACAGTTGTCAGTCGGGTGCGGTCCACCACAAGCTTTGTTACATCGGGTCTGGAATAATGGCCGACCGGGTCAAAATTCTGCCGTTCTTCGCGCACACGGGCATGATCAATTTCTGCAACGTAAAGCCCTTCTTCGCCCACCTGCGGTTCTATAACCCAATCGCCATTTGGCGCGGAAAGGCACGATCCGCCATTGGCCAGAAATTCAGCCTCTCCAAGGCTTTCTTTAATTTTATCAAGATATGGTGTTGATCTCGGAAAATCATCAGGGCGCATCAGCGCGGATACGGACATAACATATGACCTGCCCTCTTTTGCCATGTGGCGGGTAATATCAAATGTGTTTCTTTTGCTACCCGGCCAGATCGCCACATGAAGGTCTTCTCCCATCCCATAAAGGGCCGCCCGCGGAAGCGGCATCCAGTTTTCCCAGCAGTTTAGCCCACCAACCGTAAAGGCGCCAAGTTCATGGGTACGAAGGCCGTGCCCGTCCCCAGGTGCCCACGTCAGCCTTTCTTCATATGTTGGCTGAAGTTTCCGGTGAACCGAACAAATTACGCCCTGTTTATTAATATAAACCATGCTGGCATATAAACTGTGGCCGCCACGGTCTTTCGGTCTTTCAATTATGCCAAGATAAACGGCGATATTGCCTTTTTTCGCGGCGTCACATACGTCATCAAGATAACCGGATTCAATTTGAACCGCATGTTTCATATATTCAGCGTGGAATTCTTTCTGATCAGTCGCATCCCAGCGCGCACCATCGGTCAGTGCAATCCAGAACGGATACCCCGGCACAAGCGCTTCACCAAACGCGACCAGATCAACCCCCTGCTTCGCCGCATCATTAATACTATCAATAACTTTTTTAAGCGTTGCATCACGATCAAGCCATACGGGTGCAATCTGCGCAAGGCCGACTTTCAACTGATCCTTTTTACCGGACATAAATTCACCTTTTTCTTAAACAAATAAACATTTCAATATTTTTATGCATCCGTCAATCCAAATGACGATTAGTACTCTCTTAATCCTTTTATTTTATTCTATTTTGAAGACAAGTTAAGGACGAATAGATGGCAAGAATTCCTGATCGGTTCTTGGGATTTTCATTTTCAGTTGGTGATATACTGATCGAGACTGACATTAATTTTGACGTAAAGCACGCAGATGGCGCCATAAGTGATCTGGGTCTGAGCGCTAAAGATACAGAAACCATAAATTTTACCGAACTGTTATCAGAGGAAGACAAACACTCCTTCAAACAGTTATGTTCGTCGTTGAAACCGGCAAACCGGATTGGCCCAGTTAATTTCTGGCTAAATACCAAAAATAAAAAAAAGAAAAAATACGCCGTATTCATGAGCAAGCTTGCCGATGATAAAAACCGGATTTTTATCGTGCTTGTGGCAGCATTCCGGCTTGGCCGAAACAGTGACATGCAAAATGATATGCTGGACGATGAAACAAGCCAAACGCTGATTGGGAAAATCGAAGACATCCTGCTGGAAAATAAAGATCAGCAAAAAAAGCTCAACATAACCCTGATGGAAACGGAAGACGGCGCATTACAAAATCAGGAACAAACCGAACTGATCCAGCTTTTAAACAAATATTCCACCGGCGGGAATACGGCCGGGAAGTTGGGTGATAACCTTTTTGCCGTCGTCCATGCGCAAGAACCAGACGGGCTTGAAACAAAGGACCTGATCCGCGAACTTACCAAATCGACGGGGATCGCCCTTAATTCCACAACCATAGATGCAGACAGCTCGGTACTTAGCGAAGAAGACGGTATCCGCGCACTTATTTTCAGCCTTCAGCAATTCGCCGATGACAGCGAAGGGTTTAACGTTGAAAGCCTTGCCAAAGGATATGATGAAATTGTTGAAAACACGACTGCAAAAGTGAAACATTTACGCCATATCCTTGATGAAGGGGATTTTTCCCTTGTTTATCAGCCGATCGTTTCCCTTAAAACAAACAATGTCCATCATTCGGAAGCATTGATCCGTTTTAACGATCCCGAACTTCATAATCTGCAGTTTGAAACCATTTGCTTTGCTGAAAAAATTGGCCTGATACAGGAATTTGACCGTGCAACCTTTAAACGGGCCGTTGAAAAAATTGATCAGATGAAAAAACATGGCAGTCCCACAAAGCTGGCGGGGAATATGTCCGTGATGCACTGGTGGATAAAAAAATCCGTGCGTTTCTCAGGTCTATTGTCATGCTTTGTAATGATCTGTCGATTGAAACTATCGCCGAATGGGTTGAAACCGAAGAACAGGCGGAGCTTTTAAAATCATTGGGTGTTACCTACGCACAAGGGTATCTTTACGGTCGGCCCAACACGGGTATCAAGGCCATAGCGGGGTGATTTTCAATTCGCCTTATGAGAACGCATGGCTGCGGATAATTTCATTTTTCACCACTTTCTTTTTACCATCACTTTCATCCTTAATTTTCCAGCTTCGGTAAAGATGCACTTTGGATACCGGATTAATCAGGCACTCCCCCGGTTGTTCAAGCAGGTCTGGTGAAACCCTGTTTTTTCGAAGCCGTGCAAGCGTCATATGCGGGCGGTATTTATCCCGCTGCGGAATATCATATCCCGCATCAAGAAGCGCATGGTTTAATTTTGCCTGTAACGTCATCAGGGGTTCATCACGCGTCACATCGGCCACCAGAACAGCCCCTGTTTCCGGGCTGGGAAAGAGGCGTAAATGCCCGACTTTAAGGGTAAATGGGTTAAATTCTTCGCTAACTTTTGCCACTACGGGCATAATGTTATCAGCTTCCACGCTTGGAATATCACCAATAAAACAAAGGGTTATGTGGTAATTAGCAACGGGCACCCAACGAATATTTAAATCCGCAAGGGCCGCGCGAAGTGACTCAAGCCGGGCGGTTATATTATCCACAATGTCCTGCGATACGGATATCGCGGTAAAGGCACGGATGGTGGATGGTAAGTCACTCATCCATGTAAAATATCACCTTACATTATAAATGACATTAAGTTTTACAGACCGGTCATTGTTATTTTTCCACATCATGCAATGTTCGCGGTCTTCCATCGCGGTGAAAAGTTCCGCATGATCATGGGTGGATTTTTCCGGGGTGGCATATGTCATATTGTCCCCGTTGAAATAATGGATATTGAACGCCAGATCACGGCTACTCATAAACGCGTAATCAAGTTTCCTGCCAAATTCAAGCGGCAGACAGATTTGGTGTACCTCATCGGGTTTTACCGAAATACTGTCTGTTCTTTCCCGCGCAGAAGCAGGGAAAAACATTGAAGAACATATGATAAGGATGGCTATTTGCTTCATATCGAAACTCTTGTCTGAATTAATCATTCAGACAAGATTCTCGCATAAAGATTTTTCACAAAAATTAAGATTAGTTACAATTTTAATGACTAATTTTGCATCAAATTTGCACATCGACAGGATTGAAATCATCATCCTCATCATTGGCTAGATAAGTCTTTGCCTTACATGAACAGCATTTTAAATGTGAAAAATACTTGGGAAGAACCATTAATGGAAAAAGTGGGATAATGAAACAAATAAGAATTGGAATTTGCCACAAGGAGTATTTATACATTCTCACTGTTCGTTCCGAGCCACAATTTGAACATTTATTCCCTTCTTGCTCAGCGTATTCACTGTCTATGTTATTTAAGTGATCTAATGCTGTCTCAAATTCTTTTTCCACCACCTGCAATTTTACGTTTCCAAGTGCCTGCGAGTAATAATAGTTTGTTTGAATGTGATTTTCGTCTTGGATTGTAGCAAAAAGACTCTTATCTCTAAGGTACTCACGGGCTATAATTGACTCTGATACATTAAAAAAGATTTTTACAACCCTGAGCCCCACTTTCTTTCCTACCCCTTTGGCACCCGAATCCGTTCGACCATATCCTGCACGTCCTGCGGGGGTTCGCTGGTCATTTTGGAAACAGCGTAGGCGACAAAAAAATTCAGGATCATACCCATTGTCCCCGCTCCTTCGGGGGAAATGCCAAACCACCAGTTTTCCGCGGTATTCGCCGCCGGATCAACGAATTTGAAATAGCTGATATAAGCACTCGTGAAGATCAGCCCCGTGATCATCCCGGCGATGGCGCCTTCCTTGTTCATGCGTTTATAAAAAATACCCATCAAAATCACCGGGAAGAAGGTCGATGCCGCAAGCCCGAAGGCAAAGGCCACCACCTGTGCCACAAAACCGGGCGGGTTTATGCCAAAATATCCCGCGATCAGCACCGCAATGGCCACGGCCATGCGCGCGAACATCAGTTCCTGTTTATCGGTAATTTCCGGAAGCAGCATTTTTTTAAATAAATCATGGGCCACCGATGTGGATATCACCAATAGTAATCCAGCCGCGGTCGATAGCGCCGCCGCAAGGCCACCCGCCACCACAAGTGCCACGACCCAGTTGGGAAGCGCAGCAATTTCCGGGTTGGCCAGCACCATGATGTCCTGATCAATATAAAGTTCATTTGCGCTGCCGCCATCAGGGTTGCTTAAAAGGCGTTCGCCGCTTGGGCCGCGGCCTTCGGTAAACTGCGGTGTGCCCTGAAACGCGGTGCCCGCCACATACTGGATTTTGCCATCACCATTTTTATCGCGCCAGGCGATCAGGTCAATGGCTTCCCAGTTTTTAAACCAGCCGGGCGTGTTTTGGTATTCGGCGTTTGATACCGTATCAATCAGGTTAAGGCGCGCAAAAGACGCCACCGCCGGGGCCGTGGTATAAAGGATCGCAATCAACACAAGCGCATAACCGGCACTAAGCCGCGCATCACGTACTTTTGGTACGGTAAAGAAACGGACAATCACATGGGGAAGTCCCGCTGTGCCCACCATCAGCGCCGCCACTATGCAGAACATATCAATGGTTGATTTTTGCCCGTCGGTATACTGCCCAAAACCAAGTTCAGTGGAAAGGCCGTTAAGTTTATCCAGAAGATATGTGCCCGAACCATCCGCCAGTGTGCTACCGAAGCCCAGTTGCGGGATCGGGTTACCTGTCATTAATATTGAAATAAAAATCGCCGGCACCATAAAGGCAAAAATAAGCACGCAATATTGTGCAACCTGGGTATAGGTAATCCCCTTCATTCCTCCAAGGACGGCATAGAAAAACACAATTGACATACCGATAAGCACGCCCATGGTGATATCCACTTCGAGAAAACGGGAAAAAACGATCCCCACCCCGCGCATTTGCCCAGCAACATAGGTAAAGGATACAAAAAGCGCGCAGATTACCGCAACCAGACGGGCGGTATCGGAATAATAACGGTCACCAACAAAATCTGGCACTGTAAACTGCCCGAATTTACGCAAATATGGTGCCAGAAGCAATGCAAGCAACACATAGCCACCGGTCCAGCCCATAAGGTACTGTGCCCCGTCGCGTCCCATAAAGCTGATCAGCCCGGCCATGGATATAAAACTGGCGGCACTCATCCAGTCAGCGGCTGTCGCCATCCCATTGGCAAGTGGCGGCACATGATGCCCGGCCACATAAAAATCATCGGTTGAACCGGCCTTGGCCCAAATGGCAATTGCGATATAAAGTGCGAAAGTTAACCCGACAATAATGTAGGTAAGAGTTTGTATGTCCATCAGTCATGACCCTCAGATGCTTCGCCGTCTTCATCCACGCCATATTTTTTATCAAGCGTGCTCATTTTCGCGACATAAACGAAAATCAACACGACAAAAACATAAATTGCGCCCTGCTGTGCCATCCAGAAACCAAATGGAAATCCAAAAAATTTGAACTGGTTCAGATAATCGACAAACAGGATACCCGCGCCGAATGACACAACAAACCAGATCGCAAGTAACTTAAGCACAAGGCTTACATTATCCTTCCAGTACCCCTTATTATCACCCATTAGCGTGACCCCGTATCCAGGATCGACTGGATTGTATAATGATGGCCACCCCTGATTATTGCCTGAACATTCTGGATATCGGTGATATCATCAAGCGGATCACCAATCAAGATCACCATATCGGCAAGTTTACCAACCTCAATGGTGCCAAGATCATTCTCAACACCAAGGTTTTTTGCCACATTGATGGTCGATGCCCTGATTGCATCAGCCGGACTTAAGCCCGCATTAACAAACTGGATGATTTCCATATGCTGCGCAACACCATATGGTAAAAACGGACTGTCCGTACCCGCCGCAACATTGGCACCGGCATCATGCAGTTTTTTGATCGTTTCATTTACCGCCGGTATCTGTTTTATTTCCTTTAAGGTAAAAGCTGAAGTTCTGGATCTGACCAGACTGTCCCGTTCATATGCATCAAGGAATGTGCGGTATTTAACATCGCTCTCATATTGCGGGTAACGCTCTATATATTCATGATAGCTACTGTCGAGAACCGCCGTCGGCGTGATCGTTAGACCTGAACGCGCAATAATGCTGATCACATCATCGTAGCTTTTTGCCATATAGGAAAACTTGGGTGAATACCCGCGCCGACTTGTGGCAGCGATATGTTCAACACTGTCCATGCTGTTTTGTACCGCCGGTGAAATTTCATGACTGCTGAGCGGAATACCGACTTTATGGGCTTCACGTACCAGTATCTGCTGATATTCATCCGGAAGGCGCACATAGGATTTCACCATATCATAATCAAGATCCTGCATACGGTAAATTTCGTGCCAAAGGGCGCGTTCGGTTATTGCGTTGTAGGATTGCCCGTAATAAACACGTGGCCCACCGGTAAGCCACCCGGCATAAAACATGCGTGGGCCCATCATTTTACCGCTTTCCCATGTTTCCTTGCGCATAAGTGACTTATAAGGATTGGAACCAGGGTCCCGGACACTGGTAATACCATAGGCAAGCCAGTTACGGCCCAGTTTCTGTCCGCGAAGCTCCGATTGATGGCTATGCCCCGCCATAAGGCCGGGGATCATGGTATTACGTGAATAATCAAGAAATTCACCAATCACTGGGTCCTGCCCGTGCGGGGCAATTTTTGTAATGCGCCCGGCGCTTACAAATACATCGACATTTTCCCGGTAACGATCCTGAACGCCATCAAACATTTTTCCGATATGTATGGTTTTATCACCTGCCTGGGCGCGCTGCCATGTTGCGTTAATCATCCTGTCTTCAACTTCACCCGTCAAATAGTTACAGGACCTAAGCAGACGACCAGCAATATAATAAATTTTTTCATCATTCTGCGACCATCGCGGCATATGTGCCGGATCAACACAGCGGTTTTCAATGCTGCCGGTTATATTTCCGGCCGGATCAATGTAGGCAACCCTGATTTCACCCTCGGAAACATAAGCCAGTTTGCCACCATCGCGGGATACGACAGGCCCGCTTCCATCGCGTGTTGAAAGGCCAATTGAATTTGGCATTTCAAGCATTTTTGACCGTTTGGTATCAACGTTATATTGGCGTATCCCGTGCATTCCTTCCCTGAAACGTGAAGTCGCCGGATCAGCCACCGCAATGATAATATGTTCACCATCTGCCGTCCAGGCAGGACGACCTGGGGTATGTATCCCTTCGTCGATTACTTCGATGTTACCATAATCAATATCTATAACTTTAAGATCGGCACGACCCCAGGTGTTCGAATAACTTCTCGCGGAAAGATAAGCAATTGATTTACCATCACGGGACCATGTGGGACGATATTCACGGTGCGCATCGTTGGTAATTCGCTGTTCGACACCATTTGACATATTTCTGACCCAGATGTCCATCTGGCCATCCCGATCCGAAACATAGGCAACAAACCTGCCATTCAATGTCCAGGCAGGATCATTTACCTGACTGCGGTCGATTGTCAGATTTTGTGCATTTTCATTGCCGCGCTGCATCCATAAATCACCAAGTGCGCTAAAAATAATATCATCTGTTTCAACAGAAACATCCATATTACCGATACCGCGAACATATTGTGGTTCAAGACTATCAAAATCGCGTTTTTTCGTTACATATTCAGGTGCATTTGCCGTGATAGACGCCGTGAAGTCAACAAAACTGGCATCCCGGACAGTAACCAGCACATCGGTCGAACGGGCTCTTACGCCTAATGTTCTGAATTTGATCTGCCCGTCGGCAGTATAATAAATACCGCGGCTGTTCCAGGCTGGTTTAAATGGGAAAACATCCCCTTCTTCAATGGCCGTTACATCGCGGTAGGCCGCAACATCATAAACATCATAAATGTAATTAAGGCGGGTATCATTATCCTGTTGTGAAATATAGGTAAAGGCATCCCCGCGATCTGTCCATGCCGGGCGATAATAACGGGCAAGATCGGATTTGATCAGGCTTGTTTCAGTTTTTTCATCACCATCAAATTCAGCAAGGATAATTTCCGAATATTGTCCCCTTATTTCCCGGGTAAAAAGTATCCTGTTGCCATCTTTATCCGGATGTCCTTCATCATCTGGATGGTTTGTCAGCTGTGTTGTCCGGCCACTGTTAACATCAACTTCCCAAATATCATAACTGCCAGCACTGTCTGATGCATAAATGATCGTATTATCATCGCTCCAGTCAGGCTCCCGGTCATCAAAATTTCCCGATGTGATCTGGCGCAGGTCCGTACCATCAACATTTATCGTCCATATATGGAAGTAACCATTATAAAATCCCTGAAAGGCAATCTTTTCACCGTCCGGTGAAAAACTTGGTTCGCGCGCTTCCGGTTGTTGCCCGCTGGTAAGGGCAACTGCGCTTCCGCCCCTTGTCGGTAAAGTCCAGAGAATGCCTTGCAAATCCATTGCCAGTGTGCGTTCATTCGGCGAAAGACTTATGCCAAAATTGGTCCCTTCATTGAAGGTAATATTTTGTGCATGCACGGAATTTATAATGGCGAAACCCGCCAAAATAGAAAGAATTGTCAATTTCAAGATTTTGCCCTACTCTTTGTTACAACATCTTGTTCTATAGGATTCCAGAAAAATTCATATTTGTAAATGGTTAACTTGAAATCTTGATGTAGACTATTAGCTATAAAAATTAAGAAGCCAATTTAATCTGTAAGAAGCACCGGAGGATACATGTATAGCTTGGAAACAAACAGGTTGGTTTTAAGGCCGTTTAAGGAAAAAGACGTCGCATTTCTGGATTATCTGCATAGCGATATGGACGTGGTGCGCTTTACATCCGGCTTCACCCGCAGCCATCAGCAGAACAGGGGTTATATCAAGATAATGCTGGCGCTTTATGAACAAAATCTGGGTCACCTGCTGGTTATCAGAAAATCGGATAACACACCCATTGGCCGCTGCGGTTATTCTTACTTCACACGAATTAATGACGGTAATATGGACTGGTTTTATTGGGAAGGACTGGAAAAACCAAGTAAAGAAGGAGATGCCAGCCGGTTTATTGAACTGGGCTATAGCTTTGCAAAAGAATACTGGGGCAATGGCTTTGCCACGGAAGCCGCATTTGCGGTTGCGGAATTCGGGCTTTATCAGCTTGGCATGGATGCCGTTCATTCACTGGTTGACAAGCGAAACACCGGATCGATAAAAGTGGCTGAACGTATTGGTGCCCGTGAAGCCATTGACTGCATGGTACATGATCGTCCTGCACTTCGGCTGATAAACAGAAAAATGGATTAAAATGGACAAATTGCTGAAAATAATGGAAAAGCTGCGTGACCCAAAGGATGGCTGTGCCTGGGACGTGGAGCAAAGCTTTGAAACCATCGCCCCCTACACCATCGAAGAAGCCTACGAAGTCGCGGAAGCTATCGAGCAAAACGATATGGACGCGCTTAAGGATGAGCTTGGCGATCTACTCTTCCAGGCTGTTTTCCATGCCCGCATGGCCGAAGAAGCGGGACATTTCAAGTTTTCTGATGTTGTGGATGCCATTTCCGATAAAATGATCCGTCGTCATCCCCATGTATTTGGCGATGAAAACTACCGCGATGCTGATGAACAAACGGTCGCCTGGGAAGAACAGAAAGCCAAAGAGCGCGCAAATAAAGACCAAAAAAGCATTCTTGACGGGGTTACAATCGGTCTTCCTGCCCTTAGCCGTGCCGTAAAGTTGCAAAAACGGGCCGCACGGGTCGGGTTTGACTGGCCGGAAACATCACAGGTAATCGACAAGTTAAACGAGGAAATGGCTGAACTTTCCGCAGAGCTCATTAAAAATAAGCAGGATCATGACAAAATAGAAGAAGAATTCGGCGATATGATGTTTGTCTATGCGAACCTCGCACGACACCTTAATATTGATCCGGAAAAAGCATTAAGACGCGCCAATTCGAAATTCACAAATCGCTTTAATAAAATTGAACAACATATTGAAAATGAAAATAATTCATTTGATCAATATTCACTTGATGAGCTTGAAAAATTATGGGTTAAAGCAAAAGGGGAAGAGCGCGGAGATTAACTCCGCGCTCTTATAATTTTTACGACAAGTCAGCTCCACGCACCCACGGGGCACCAGCGGCATTAAGGGCCGCTTCGAATGCCGGAACTGTTGTATCTGTAAGCATCTCTAATCTTGCTTTAACTTCCGCAAATGCATCCCTGGCAAATCCAAGCTGTTCCCGTGCCTGAATGGTTGGGCCGTATGTTCCGGTCCCACTTCCTGCCGCAAAACTGATGCGGCTTGTAATGGTTGCGGGGCGTGCGCCCGTCCCTGCACTACTGCGTTCACCGTTGATCATTTCATCGATGGCGAAAAGCTCCTGCCGCAGGGCTTCATAGTCTGCCTCAAGTGAGCCTGAATTGTCAGAACGGTCCATGGCCATGCGATAAAGCTTAAGTTTATCCATCAAATCATTAACCGTCGTTGTGGCCGCAGTAACGCTTGCACGAGCTTCTTCCACGTCTCGCTGGAACGCATAGGCATCAGCGGGACTTGCCCCTTCAAGGGCACGCTTATTTATATCCACCAGTTCAAAGCTTACCGGTCCGGCAATCTGACGTGTTTCACCGTTTAACCGCGTATGGAGTGTCGCGCTATATGTTCCCGGCACCGCAAAGGCACCCGGTGTGTTAAAGCCGCCATTACCGCTATTTTCATTTATAATAGCATCGTCCGGTGAATGGCGAAGGTTCCATGTCACCCTGTTCGCGCCTTTTTTATTATCAGCATGAACAACACGCACTACATTACCACCCGCATCACGCACAGTGACAAACACAGCAGCGTCCGCTTCGCGGCGTTCACGTTCAAGCACATCCCACCCCGGATAACCCACATTGCCGCCTTCGTAGGCAATTTCCTTATCCGCTTCGACACGGCGTTCTTTTTCCGTCAGGTAAGCATCATTCAGGTAATAGGTTAATGTGGCGCCGAATGGCGGATTTTCAGTACGCCAGTGATCAGCACCATCACTGTCCGAATGCAGTGTATCTTCGCGGTACCAGGGCACCTGCGCCTTGGCAAATATACGGGCTTCACCATCAAGATCATCGGTTTTAAGACCCCTTAGCGCCGTATAATCATCAAGAATATATATCCCGCGCCCGAAAGTGCCGACGATCAGATCATTTTCCCGGCGCTGAATACGTACATCACGTACCGATATGGTCGGCATATTGCCGGTTAATTCAACCCAGTTCTCACCACCATCTGTCGTGAAATAAAGACCAAATTCTGTACCCAGAAACATCAGGTCAGGATCAACATGATCCTGTGTGACCCGCCAGACAAGGTTGGTTTCACCAAGCCCGTCCACCATCAATTCCCAGCTCTGACCGCGATTTGTACTTTTAATAAAATACGGTGCATAATCCCCTTCCTTGTGGTTATCAAGGGCCGCATAAACGGTATTCGCATCAAAACGGTCCGCGCGAATGTCATTAACATATGCGTTTGCCGGAACACCGCGAATATCCGCTATTTCATAACGGGTCCAGTTCTGGCCTCCGTCAGATGTTGCCTGAATAAGTCCGTCATCCGTTCCCACATAAAGGATATTTTCATCAATCGGGCTTTCCGCCACATTGGCAATGGTATGGAAATTGGACATGGCACCCAGATCCCAACCGGCTTCCGGACCCCATGTACGCCCCATCATCGGATATGTCAGGCGATTACCGTTTTTGGTCAGATCGCCTGATATGGGTGTCCAGCTGTCACCGCGATCATCAGACCGCCAAAGCCGCTGCGATGCATGATAAAGGCGTTTTGGATCATGGTGGGATACATTTATCGGCGCATCCCAGTTAAACCGTTCTGCCGGTTCGCCAGGGCGTGGTTGCGGTTGAATATTTGTATTTTCGCGAAGCAACATATCAAGACGCCTTAACCCGCCCTGCTGCATTTGCGAATACATGATATTCGGGTTCCCCGGTTCCGTTGCCGGGCCATGACCATCTGCACCCATGGTCAGATAAAAATCCCCGTTATCAATACCATTGGCCCGCATGGTACGGCTTGGACCACCTTGTGTAGAATTATCCTGTGTTCCCCCGAAGACATTATAAAACGGAAGCGCATCATCAGCGGCGATTTTATAAAACTGCGCCACAGATATTCCCTCCATAAAGCGCCAGTTTGCCATGTTATCACGGCTTTCATAAACACCACCGTCGGACCCCACCAGAATAAAATCAGGATCATCAGGATGAAACGCAAAGGCATGATCATCAACATGGCGGCGTTCAAGGTTCATATCTATCCATGTTTTGCCACCGTCTGTGGTATACGCACTTAAATTATTGGCCATATAAACCATATCAAACGTATGGGGATCAGCAAAAATTTCCTGATAATAATGGGGTCCTGTCCCGCCTGATACACGGTCAGACATTTTTGTCCAGCTCGCGCCATAATCTTCGGAGCGCCAGAAACCACCCTTGCGTTCATCAAGTTCAATGATTGCATAAACCACATTCGGCTTTATCGGTGAAACAGCAAGACCAATTTTGCCCATATTTTCCTTGGGCAGACCTTCTGTCATTTCTGTCCATGTTTCGCCGCCATCATCGGATGTGTAAAGGGCGGAACCAGGACCAGTATCGACCAATGCTGCGATTGTCCGCTGGCGCTGCCAAGCGGCAGCATAAAGTCTGTCAGGATTTGCCGGGTCTGCCGCAAGGGAGCCAACACCCGTCCATTCATCCAGTTCAAGAGTATTTCGCCATGTTTTACCGCCATCGGTGGTTTTAAATACACCACGTTCACCACCACTTGACCATAATGGTCCCTGCGATGATACCCAGACGGTGTTGCTGTCCCCCGGATGAATAACGATATCACCAATATGTTCTGAGTTGGGAAGTCCCATATTTTCCCAGCTTTTACCGCCATTGGTTGATTTATAAACACCATCTCCGAATGCGATATGCCGGCCACCATTATTTTCACCCGTTCCAACCCATATAATATTGGAATTGCTTGGGTCAATCGTCACATCACCTATGGAATAGACAGCCTCATTTTCAAAAATCGGTTCCCACGTGGTACCTGCATTAAACGTTTTCCACACACCGCCCGATGCAATCCCCACGTACCAGATATTCGGGTTTTTCTGATCAACGGCGATATCCGCAACCCTGCCGGACATATAACTTGGCCCTACATTGCGCAACTTAATACCAGCAAAAGTCGCCGCACTCATTAGATTATCATCGCTATCGTCCTGTGCTATTGCAAATGTTGGTATTACTAAAGTTATTGCCAGAACGGCAATTATCATTTTTTTCATGACTGTCTCCCTCAATTTTGTAAGGAAACACGTTAGCATTGTTTTGAAGAAAATTACAAGTACGGTCGATTTAAGTGAAAATTGCTGATTTTATAAGGTCCCAACTGATCCTGTCAGGTGTACACAGAAGTCCGGAGCTACTATGCCTAGGTGTATAAGCCTGGCCATCCAGTCCCCTTGCGCACCCGCCTGCCTCATTAAGAATGAGCGTACCCGGTAAATGATCCCAGATCAGAGTACTATAGTAGGGAGAAAAGTATTTCTGCGCTTCGGTAATTGCCACATAATCATACCCGGCACAGTAGGCTGGCCTGTTTTCTTTAATCTGTTGCAAATTTTTACGTGTATTCAGCCTTAATGGTTCCGGCATACGATTTATATGCGCTGCACCAATTAAATTTTTCATCTTTTGCGGAGCCGATGGAACTTCGATGCGTTTATCATTGATGTATGAACCCCCACCTTTTTCCGCTACAGCGAGTTTGTTATAGGACGGAAGGAAAATCCAGCTGGCGACGGCCTCTCCTCTTTGCAGGGCAACGGCCATGACCGCAAATTTTTCATCACCTTTAATAAAATTGTTGGTGCCGTCAATTGGATCAATAAGAAGCCCACAGTCAGCTGATAGCAATTACACGAGTCTCATCGGATTTTTTGAAATATCTTCCTCACCCGTGATGATCGCGTTGGGATAAAGTGCCCTCAAGCCATCAGAAAGCGCAAATTCCGCCGCCAAATCCGCCGCAGTTACAAATTCACCCGGTTCTTTAAAAAGTACTTCGTCTTCACGAAGATTTCTAAACCGCGGTGTTATCTCATTATCCGCCACTTTTTTGATCAGGGAACTTATTTTAGCCGTTTGCATGGAGCTTTCCCAGTTTCTCCAATTGACCGATCGCCGCCTGATCAAGTCTTACTGTCAGTCTGGTTGAGGTTTCTGTATCTTCGCGCGAGAGCACTTCCCCCAATTTATAAAGCTGCGCAATATCAGCACCGTCCACATGAGAAAACTCAAGCTCGAATGTTTTTTTGTCGCGTGCCAGAAGTTCATCAAGCACTTCAAGTAATTCTGCGCAACCCTCACCCGTTATTGCGGAAACCAAAGCCACATTTTCCAGTCGCAGAGCCGTGTTTTCAATAACTTCACGCTCATCAAGCGACAAAAGGTCAATTTTGTTCCAGACTTCAAAAATGATTTTATTTTTATCATCTGTAATATTCAGAAATTTCAGAACTTCAATCACATCATTTTTCTGCGCCTCTGTTTCCCGATGTGAAATATCGCGGACATGGAGAATAATATCAGCTTCTGTAACTTCTTCGAGCGTTGCACGAAAAGCTGCAACAAGATGCGTGGGAAGATCAGAAATAAAACCAACTGTATCTGAGAAAATGGCCTTATTGCTATTTGGCATATCAACATTGCGCATTGTTGGATCCAACGTCGCAAAAAGAAGGTCCTCTGCCATAACATCAGCCGCTGTAAGCTTGTTGAATAATGTCGATTTGCCGGCGTTGGTATAACCCACCATGGCAATAATCGGGAAAGGCACTTTTCGCCTGCTGTTTCTGTGCAGCTCTCTTGTTCTTATTACGGAAGAAAGCTGTTTTTTGATTTTGCCTATACGTTCATCAATAAGACGTCGGTCACTTTCAATCTGGCTTTCGCCCGGCCCCCCCATAAAACCAAAACCACCACGTTGTCGTTCCAAATGAGTCCAGGATCTGACCAGACGGCTTTTCTGATAATTTAAATGCGCCAACTCAACCTGCATCACGCCTTCTTTGGTTTGTGCGCGCTCACCAAATATTTCAAGAATTAGACCGGTTCGATCAATGACCTTTACTTTTAATTCCCGTTCCAGATTTCTTTGTTGTCCGGGACTAAGTTCACAGTCAGCAACAACTAATTCAATGTCATGTGCCTGAATATAGACAGATAGTTCATCCAGTTTTCCTTTCCCGAGATATGTAGCCGGACGAATTTTACTTAACTGAATTACTTCACTTATAACAATATCCAGTTCAAGTGCTGCACAAAGTGATACCGCCTCATTCAGGCGATCTTCGGCACTACGCAGGGATAACTTGGAAGAAAATGCAATATTGGGATGAAACACAAGTGTTCTGGCACCGGAAGCATTTTTTATATGCTCCGTGCTGTTACCTTGATCATCCCAAACACTACTAAGTGTCTTTTTACGAAATTCTAAAGAATTTTTTACTTCATGATTAGTCATGAGTGAGGGATATCACTCCTCATCAGACACCTCATCTTCGTCTGCATCAAATAAATTCATTGTACCGCCTGGCATAATAGTAGATATCGCGTGTTTATACACAAGCTGTACATTGGCGTCACGGCGAAGAAGGATGCAGAAATTATCAAACCATGTAATAATTCCCTGCAATTTTACTCCATTTACAAGAAAAACAGTGATCGGTGTTTTATTCTTACGTACATGGTTTAGAAAGGCATCTTGTAGATTGTGCATTTTATCAGACATTTTATTATTCCATTTTTATTTAGCGCCTCAAAACAGTATTAACCTGATTACTGTTGCAAAAAATATTTGCCGATACAGTATATCACATCACCATTTTTTTTAAAACAACGAAGATCACATCTTGGTGATCGAAGATTAATTTTTTATTAAGTTTTCTAAATCTTCCTGAAAGATGGAGAAATAAATATTAACAGTGCTATTATTTCAAGACGTCCAACAATCATAACCGCCGATGTAAGCCATTTTGCAGCATAAGGCATACCTGAATAACCCAGAAAGTCCTGAGCTATTAGCCCGGTCATTGCGCCTGCACTGAACAGGTTTGATATCGTTATACCAAGGCTGACATTAATATCATATTCAAAAAATGAATACCCGATCGTGCAAAAAGCAATTGTCGTCAGATACAGAAATAAAAGTGTCCAGATACTATTTAAAATTGATTTATTAACATTTACATCATTTACACGCATGGGGACTATCCCATGAGGGTGCGACAGTCTGCTAATTTCGCTATCAGCCTGGCGGAACAGAACTTTAAAACGCATAATTTTAAATCCACCTGCACTGGAGCCCATGGCACCACCTATCACTATTAGGATTGCGCTGATCAAAACCACGCCCAATGGCATGGTATGAGCACCATCAGGCAAAAAACCTGTCGTACTTAATGCTGAAACGGCTGTAAAAATTGCCGTGCCCATTTTTTTGATAAAAGACATATTTGACGCATTCTCGCCGCCCAGGAGAGTAAATAATATGAGAAATGAAGCTATAGCAACTATGGTAATAAAATATTTCAGTTCCCTGTCTTGTTGATATATTCGAATTTTACCTGTAGTTATAAAATACCAGTGAAAAGTAAGGTTAGTTGCCGCAATAAACATGAATGGGACTAGAACAAATTCTGTCATATTTCCAAAACTGTTTATGCCGGAATTGGCATGATTAGTGAAACCTCCGCTTGATAAGGTTGCCATGGCTGTTGACATTGAATCGAATAATGTCATCCCGGACAAACTAAGCAGAATCATACAAAGAAGACTTAACCCCGCATATATTAATATCAGTGGCTTAAATGCTGATTTTAGACGTGACGCAAAGCCTTCTCCTTCTCCATGCGGTAAAGCACTCCGAAAAAGTTCCGAACCCCCAAAGCTGCTAATAGGCAAAATTGCTACCGCAAGTACAAAAATTAATATACCGCCCATCCATTGCAGAAATGAACGCCAGAATAATACCGTTTTTGGCACAAGCGATGAATTTGCCATCATCGAAGAACCGGAAGTCGTAAAGGCGGATGCAGCTTCAAAATAAGCATCGGTAAATTTGGTTAACTCGCCGCTCACCATAAATGGTATGGACGCAAATACAGGAACAAAGGCCCAGATAATAACCAAAAACGAAATCACATCATAACGGCTTGGCTTTTCCGGTTCATCACTAAATGCAAAATAAAATCCTGCCCCAACAAAAATAGTAAACATAGAACAAATAAAAAACGGCAGGATTAAATTGCTTTCATCATAATTCAGAGCGACAAGAATAGGTAATAATTCACTTACCCCAAGAAAGATGAGGAAATATCCGATTATATGACCTACTTTAGTTATCATCTAATGCTTATATCCAGGCCAGAAAGATTAAAAATGCTACCTTCTAGAAATATTCAAGTCTTACAGAAAATAATTCTTCCACTTTTTTGATCATATCAGCACATGTAAAGACAATTACAGTATCGCCGGCCTTAATTATTGTTCCGCCCTTTGGTACAACAATATTACCGTCCTGGATAACAGAACCGATAATAATGCCCGAGGGTAATTTTACTTCACGAAGCGGCACCCCTACAAGTGGGGATGCCTCAACGGCAACAGCTTCTATTACTTCCGCTTCACCGCCAGCAAGGCTTTGCAGCGAACTTATACGTCCTCGTCGCATATGCTGAAGAATACTGGAGACGGTTGTCTGCCTCGGATCAACAAAAGCTTCAATACCTACGGATCCCGTTAATTCACCAAAAGTATGATCATTGATCAGCGTAATTGCGCTTTTACATCCCATCTGTTTTGCTAGTAACGCAGAAAGAATATTTACCTTATCATCATTGGTAACAGAAATAATTGAATGAGTTCCTGAGATATTAGCTTCTTTCAATATTTCCATGTCAAGCGCATCACCATGCAAGACAACTGCCTTGGAAACCTTTTCGGCAATTTTTATCGCACGTTCCTGGTTTCTTTCAATAATTTTTATCTTGAACTTACTGTCACTTTCCACCAGCTGCTCGCTTAGAAACTCTCCTACGTTACCGCCACCGACAATTACAACGTTTTTCACTTCTTCTTCTTCATGACCAAATACTGTGAGCGCTCTGCTTACATGTGTTTTTTCCGATGCAATATAAATAAGGTCACCCACCAGCAATTGATCATCACCCGATGGCACAATTAATTTACCGTTACGCAGTATGCCACATACCACGATATTTAAGTCAGGAAACAGTTCTGTTAGCTGCCGTAAAGGAGTATCGACAACCGGGCAGTCTTCATCAAGTTTTGTACCAACCACCCAGATTTTATCATCAGCAAACCTTATCATATCTGTTGCGCCGGGTACCTGAAGCCTGTTAATTGCGGCTTTTGCAACTTCAATTTCCGGCGAAATTATAACATCGATAGGCATATGATCGCGACTGAACAATGCACCCCATTTTGGATTAAGGTAATTTTGTGCTCTGATTCTCGCTATTTTTGTAGGAACATTAAATAGTGAATGTGCCACCTGACAGGCCACAATATTAACCTCATCAAACAATGTCACGGCAATAATCATATCAGCATCTTCCGCCCCCGCACTTTCCAAAAGATCCGGATAGGATGCATATCCAACAAGAGCATGAACATCGAGCGAATTTCTAACTTTATTGATAAGTTCTTCAGAACGATCAATAACTGTCACATCATTTTGTTCATGAGCAAGATGGCGGGCTATATTAAATCCCACCTGTCCCGCACCACAGACTATCACTTTCATTTGTAGTCCCTCTCGCCTTAATTTTTATCTGTTTTTTCAGGATTACTAATCCCTAGTCCTTTTAATTTTCGATGTAGCGCTGAACGCTCCATACCTACAAATTCTGCAGTGCGGGAAATATTACCCTGAAAACGCTGTATTTGAACATTCAGATATTCACGCTCAAAAGTTTCCCTGGCTTCCCGAAGTGGCAGGGTCATTATTTCTGTGCTGGCACTTGGTCTAATTATTTCACTATCTGCTATAATATCGACCGGTAGCATGTCTATACTAATTGCTTCTTCTTCACCAGACAGTATCAGCATTCGCTCTACAGTATTTTTTAACTGGCGGACATTTCCAGGCCAATCGTGAGCCTGTAATGCTGAAATTGCTTCATCATCAAAACTGCGCATCGGCCTTCCTGTTGCACTGGCGAAACTAGTCATCATCTGCTTGACTAACTGTGGTATGTCTTCGCGCCGTTGCGTAAGGGATGGAACCTGAATGGGGACAACATTTAAACGATGATATAAATCTTCGCGAAATCTGCCAGCATCAATTTCCTTACGCAGGTTTCGGCTAGTTGCACTTACAACACGCACATTCACCTGAACGCGCTGGTCACCCCCAACACGTTCAAAGGATTGATCAGTCAATATTCTAAGTATTTTAGCCTGTGTTGTCTGAGGCATATCAGCAACTTCATCAAAAAACAAAGTACCTCCATGCGCTTTTTCGAAAACCCCTGTTTTTATTACTTCACCGTTTTCCTCGACACCGAAAAGTTCACGTTCCATATTTTCCGGTGACATACTGGCCGCATTCACAACAATAAATGCACCATTCGCCCTTTTTGATTGGCTATGAATAAGGCGGGCGACCAGCTCTTTTCCGGTGCCCGATGCACCCGATATCAAAACACGGCTGCCACTTGGCGCTACTTTGCCAATTGTGTTGCGCACAAACGTAATTGCGGAAGACGTACCAGTTAAGTCGGACTCGTACCCTATCTTTTCCCTGAGTTCTAGATTTTCTCGTCTTAAACGGTCTACTTCAGTCGCACGTTCAACCAGAATAAGCAATTGTTCGGTTTCAAAAGGTTTGCTTATAAAATCATAAGCTCCCCTCTTAATCGCTGTAACTGCAGTTTCAATATTACCATGACCACTGATAATAATTACAGGTAAGTCCTTGTGCTTCGATTTTACTTCTTGAAGTATTTCAAGCCCATCAAGCTTGCTTCCCTGTAGCCAGATATCCAGAATTAATAGTGACGGACGCCTCATATCTATTTCTGCAAGCGCACTATCGCTATCACCGGCTACCCTTGTATCGTAGCCTTCATCACTTAATATGCCTGAAATTAGTTCTCTGATGTCTGCTTCATCATCAACAATTAATATGTCAAGTGCCATGCACAATCCTCAGCTTACTTTTGACATTCTCGGTATCAGTTAGCTCATCATCTTCGTCTTGAAAGGCTTTTGTTTTGTTGAATTTTAACGTTGCAGTTGCACCAAGATCATCATTATTTTCCAAAACCAGTTCCCCCCCATGGTCCCTCATAATCTTATTCACGATCGCAAGCCCCAAACCCGTACCCTTGGATCTGGTTGTGACATATGGTTCAATCAGTCTGTCAATCATACCCTCAGGCATGCCTTTACCATTATCAGAAACGATGATGGAAACAGTTTCTTCATTTTCAAAAATAGAAATGGTTATTTTGCCATCATTTCGGTCTTCAAGTGCTTCTGCCGCATTTTTAATTATGTTGGTTAGAGCCTGACCTATCTGACCACCATCACATTCAAATCTCACAGGTTTATCTGGAAAATCTGTTGAAATCTCCAGATTGCTATTGCCTGTATCCATCAGGAAAGTTGCCTGTTTTGCAATTTTCACCAAATCAACGGTTTGCATCACGGGACTCGGCATCCTTGCGAAAGATGAAAACTCGTCCACCATCTGGCGAAGGTCCCCAACCTGGCGGACTATTGTTTCAGTACATTGTGTGAATACTTCAGGATCAGATTTTATTTCTTTTAAATATTTTCGTTTCAGTCTTTCCGCAGAAAGTTGAATTGGTGTCAGTGGGTTTTTGATCTCATGGGCAATACGTCTTGCCACATCAGCCCAAGCTGCCGTTCTTTCTGCAGCAACCTGCTCCGTAATATCATCAAAACTGATGACAAACCCTTCTGCCCGCTTTCCTCTCAGCTCGGCTGTTATCCTAACAAGCAGATTTAATGTCACATCATTACGGTTAATTACGATCTGCGTTTCAACACCGTGATTTTTTAATTTTAGTATCTTTTCGAACAGTGCTTCAACTTCGGGCATTACATCAACAATATTTAACCCCTTAAGGTCTTCTTCTGATTTATTCAGCATGACTGAGGCAGACCTGTTTGCAAGCGTAATATTACCTTTTGGATCAAGTCCCATTATTCCCGGTGACACACCAGAAAGAACAGTTTCTGTGAACCTGCGGCGTTCATCAAGCATTCGGTTAGCAGATAAAATATCTTTTTGTTGTTTTTGAAGTTGCCATGTCATTGTGTTGAAAGCTTTGGTAAGACCGCCCAGATCATCATACCCTTCACGGATTGGTGCCCGTGCTGAAAAGTCCCCTTTACCAACTCTATCCGTTGCTCCCACCAGCGCATTAATAGGCTTCATCAGCTTGTTCGCCAGGCCGAAACCCAGCCACGCCGAAAAGAACAGCATTATCAGTGCAATAAACAGAAATGATATATTAAATAGCAGCCTGTATTCAGATAATTCTGACTGTGATTTCTCAAAATCGTCTTTTGCCTCCAGGGTTCGTCTGACCAGAGCCAAAGCATTTGCGTCAATCAAACGGCTAATGTAAAGATACTGATCCAGAAATGCATCCAGCCTTATAATAACCCTGATCTGCCCGTCATTCAGCCGTGCCGGGAAAAATTTAACGCCACCTTCTGCTGCTGCATCGATGATGTCCTTATTTAATCGATCGTCAAATACGCTATATGTTGCGCTTGCACGTGACGTGACCACACCTTCCCGATTTAAAATAATAGCCTCAGATAGGCCAAGGTTACGCGCCTGAATACTTAATGCCTGATCAAGAAGTTCCGGTTGCTGGGAAAATAAAAATGCCTGCCTGTTCAGATCATTTGCCATACCAAGAGCATCAGCACGAATAATTCGCTGATGTTCCTCTGCATAGGTCCTTGCAACACTCTCCGAACTATCAAGGACAGTTTGCACTTTTTCACTGAACCAGGACTGTAGTCCAAATTCAAAAAACAACACCGAAAATACAGCCATAATAATCGTCGGGATAATGGCAATTACGCTGAATAATGTGATAATTCGCCTATGCAGTCTTGTTGCAGCAGCTGCACCCTTTCGCCCCTTACTCCAAAGTTCAATAACCTGCCGCACAACAAGTGTTACAAGCAGCAGAAGTAACACAGTGATTGAGGTTACAAAAATATAAAGATTATCCGGTGTGGGTGAAAGTGGTTCCGCGCTCGTAAAAAGAACATACGCAACAGTACCACAGGCAACCAAACCAAGCAGCAGGATATAAGCCGCTTTATTTTCCAGTTCAAACTTCCGGGCCCAGAGTCTTAGCTTGCTCCAGGTACGGGATTTTTTCTTTAACGCATGGTCACTCATATCAAACCTGAGATTATCATGTTGTTGCATTAATGCAACATTTTAGCATGATTCTGAAAAATACCTAACAAAATAATCTAGTAGCGATCCTTAACTATCGGAATTTGAAGCTCTTTTATCTTTTTTCTTAACGTATTGCGGTTAAGCCCTAAAAGTTCAGCAGCTTTAATCTGATTTCCCCTTGTTGCTTTTAGTGACAATTGGATGAGGGGTATTTCCAATTCACTTAATATCCTTGCATACAACCCATTTGGTGGTAGTTCTTCATCCGGATGGGCATCAAAATATTTTTTTAAGTGACGGAAGATAGATTGCTGCAGCGTTTCAGTCTCATAGATATTTATCTGATTTGAGGTTGCAGGTTCCCCGTATTCTGCATCAGTCGCCATTTCCGCAATTACATTATTAACACCAATAATATCTTCTGTATAAAGAGCTGCCAGCCGCTGCACCAGGTTTTCCAGTTCACGAATATTGCCCGGCCAATCGCTTTTCTTTAACTGGTTCAGTGCTTTATTATCCATTATTTTCGGCGGTTGATTATGTTCTTCAGCAAAATTGTTAAAAAAGTGCCGAACCAGATCAGGAATATCGTCTTTGCGATCACGAAGCGGCGGCAGATTAATTGGTACTACGTTCAACCGGTAGAACAGATCTTCACGAAACAGGCCTTGTGCAATCAATGTTTTTAAATTTCTGTGTGTTGCAGCAATAATGCGAACATCCACTTTTAAAAGGTGGGTACTGCCGACGGACGTATATTCACCTTCCTGCAATACCCGGAGAAGACGGGTCTGTGCTTCCATAGGCATATCACCGATTTCATCCAAAAATAATGTGCCCCCTTTTGCCTGTTCAAAGCGACCGATATTTCTGGATACTGCCCCTGTAAAAGCCCCCTTTTCATGGCCAAACAATTCACTTTCGATCAGATCCTTCGGAATGGCTGCCATGTTGATGGCAACAAACGGTGCATGCCTTCTTTTTCCAAAATCATGAAGTGCCTTGGCAATCAGTTCCTTTCCTGTACCTGTTTCACCCGTGATCATAACGGTTAGGTCGTTATTCATGAGCCGCGCCATAACCCTGTAAACATCCTGCATGGCTGGTGACCGGCCAATAAGTGGCATTCCTTCCTCATCATCCATTACCCGTTTAAGGCCGGATTTCAATTTTGGCGACAGACCTTTCAGAATAACGGCTTTAAGTTCATCAAGATCGAAAGGCTTTGGTAAATATTCATATGCTCCGCGTTCCGCAGCCTTTACGGCTGTCATTAAAGTATTTTGTGCACTCATAACAATGACGGGCAAATCCGGCCTGATTTTTTTAATCCGCATCAGCATATCAAGACCGTTTTCATCCGGCATCATCACATCCGTGATAACGATATCTCCTTCGCCATCCGCAACCCATCGCCATAATGTTGCAGCATTGCTTGCAAGACGCACATCGTACCCTTCCTGGCCGAGCGCACGTGAAAGAACAGTACGGATTGCTTTGTCATCGTCAGCAATCAAAATGGTTTTTAATTCTGTCATTTGTCATGTCCTTGCCTTGATACTCTAGGCAGTAATATTCTGAAGATTGTTTTTCCCAACTCGCTTTCACATTCAATTAAACCGCCATGATCAGCAATTATTTTTGCAACTAGCGAAAGCCCTAACCCGGTGCCACCGTTTTTTGTTGTTACAAAAGGATCAAAAATATCGGATTTTATTTCGTCAGGTATGCCTGATCCGTTATCAATGATGCAAATTTCAAGCGGTAAATCGAGTATTTCATTTTTATTCGGAGCAGCAATCCGCACGCCCTGCCGGTAGGATGTTGTGACAGAAACATGTCCCCCTTTTAAGGGCACTGCTTCGCATGCATTTTTGATAAGATTCAGAAATACCTGAATGAGGGCGTTTTTATCACCTATCGTTTTGGGTAAGGATGGATCATAAAGTTCAACAAAATGAACATGTTTTCCAAAACCGTTTTTTGCAAGTTTTATAACATGTTCAAGAATTGCGTGAATATTCAGTTCTTTTTTATCTATCACCCTGTGATCGGTGAATACTTCCATACGATCTACCAGATTACATATTCTATCAACTTCTTCACAGATAAGATCCGTAAAGGTTTTATCATCTCCATCTACTGCTTTTGATAAAATCTGTGCTGATCCCTTGATCCCTGAGAGCGGATTTTTTATTTCATGTGCCAGCATCGCAGCCATCCCGGAAACAGACCTCGTTGCGTTTCTGGATGTTTTCTGAAGGTTTATTTTCTGTGCAATTGTTCTTTGTTGTAACTGTATAAGCAGGGAGCCGTCATCCAGCGTATCCGGATCTCCGGATAATTTGGATACATGAAAATCTATTTTAAGATCGCCGATCTTGGGATTTCCAATATTCACATCATATTCTGAAATAACCGCATTTTTCATTCTCGCCTGATCTATAAGCGACATTAAGGGGCTGTCATAAGCAACAATGTCCTGAATTTTTTTTCTGCGCAGGATTGGAAAACTAATACCGATCAACTGTTCCGCAGCAACATTGGCAAAAGTAAAATTATTTTCCCCATCTATTGTCAGGATAGCGTCCGCAAGACTGTTTAATATGATTTCAAACTGATCCGGTGCAGGTTTACCAACAATTTCATTGGTTGCACCCATATCTAGGCGGCGCGTCCGGTAAGAAGTGGTTCAAAGAAAGCATCAATCGTATCCAAAACCTCTTTTGTATCCGTCATCAGGTTTACTTTTTGCCTGAATGCAGCGCTGTCGTGTAAGCCTTTTGTGTACCAGCTAATATGTTTTCTGGCGATTTTTTTACCTGCGTCTTCACCGTAATGATCCAACATTGCAAGATAATGTTCGACCATAATATTTTTGATGCTGTGCAAATCCGGTTCGGGCAATTTTTCGCCTGTTTTAAGATAATGGATTACCTGTGATAAAAACCACGGTCTTCCATATGAACCACGGCCGATCATAATACCGTCAGCCCGTGATTGTTTAAGTGCGTCAGATGCATTTTCAAATGTCACAATATCACCATTGGCAATCACCGGCAGCGATACTGCTTCCTTCACCTTGCTAATAAATTTCCAGTCGGATACGCCCTTATACATCTGGTTACGGGTACGGCCATGAACGGTGACCATTTTTATCCCTTCGCCTTCGGCTATTTTAGCAAGTTCGGGTGCATTACGGTTGGATATATCCCATCCGGTTCTCATTTTTAACGTAACAGGAATGCTAACCGCTTTTACGGTTGCGGTGATAATTTTTTTAGCTTCTTCTAGATCCTGCATTAATGCCGACCCAGCATAACCATTCACAATCTTTTTAGCCGGGCATCCCATATTGATATCTATAATCTGTGCGCCCTTCTCTTCGTTCATTCTGGCTGCTTCCGCCATCATTTCAGGATCACATCCGGCAAGCTGAACGGACATAAGATATTCATCGCTTTCGGCTTCAGCCATTTTATGGGTGCGTTTATGATCCCTGATCATAGCCTGGCTTGCAATCATTTCGGACGTCACAAGCCCTGCTCCAAAACGCTTCACAAGCCTTCTGAATGGTAAATCCGTGACACCGGCCATAGGACATAATAAAACGGGGTCTTCTATGGTCACCGGGCCAAGTTTTATCGGTTTAAGTTCAAAATTCATGATTAAAAAATAAGCAACTTTCAAATATGTCTAAAAATTAATCAAATTGGGCGGCAATATAACGCAAATATATCCAAAGGTCAAAGCCCAAAAAGTTGCAGTTTATTGACGACAATTATCTTCAAAAATGATAGCGTCCATTCCATGACAATAAAAAATGCAGCCATCATTGTCGCCGCGGGTCGCGGCCAGCGTGTAGGCGGGGAAATACCAAAGCAATATCTTGAAATAAATGGCGTTCCGGTACTGCGCCGTACAATTGATGTATTGTTAAACAGTAAAAACATTGATTATATTCAGGTTGTTATTCATCCTGACGATCAGAATTTATATGATAATGCGATAAATGGTTTAAATTTGCCACATGCCGTGACGGGGGGCAAAACACGGCAGCAATCAGTGTTTAACGGCCTTCTGGCGGTTCAGGACATAAATCCCAAAAATATTTTCATTCATGATGCTGCACGGCCTTTTGTTACTGAAAAGCTGATTGATGAGCTTGCCAGAAATGTTGAAAAATCGGGCGCAGTTATTCCGGCACTAAAAGTATCAGATACTATTAAATATATGACGGATGACTATATCAACAATACAATTGACCGTAATTACCTTTACCGAGCACAGACGCCGCAGGTATTTGATTATAAAACAATTTTAAGAGCTCATGAGGCTTCAAAAGATCGTGAACTGACAGACGATAGTGCGATCGCTGAGCATAATGGTATAAAAGTAAGTATGATATTGGGATCTGAAGATAACTTCAAGATAACAACAGAAGAAGATTTAAGAAAAGCTGAAATGATGACCGGAAAAAATTATACTGATGTGAGAATTGGGTATGGCATCGACGTCCATGCGTTCGAAGAAGGTGATGCCGTCATACTTGGTGGCATAAAAATTCCCCATAGTAAAAAACTTAAAGGACATTCGGATGCTGATGTGGCACTACACGCCATTACCGATGCTATTCTTGGGGCGATGGCTATGGGGGATATTGGAGAACACTTCCCCCCAAGTGACGACAAGTGGAAAGGGGCCAGTTCGGATATATTTTTAAAGCACGCAGCTAAGCTTGTTTATGAAGCGGATGGGGTGATTGCAAATATTGATCTGACCATCATTTGTGAAGCGCCCAAAATAGGCCCTCACCGTGATTTGATCCGCGACAGGATTTCTGAAATAATCGATCTTGATATTGCCCGTGTCAGTGTAAAAGCAACAACTACCGAAAAACTTGGCTTTACGGGTAAAGGCGAAGGCATTATGGCACAGGCCCTAGCAACAGTCAGATTACCGGAGTAAAAATGGCAGAAAATAAAACAAAACAAACAGACGACAGCGTCACAGATTTTTTAAATTCCATCCTTCATGATGGCAAAAGGTCCGACAGTTATGAAATCATGGAAATGATGAATGAAATAACAGGACTTACGCCAAAAATGTGGGGTGATGCCATGGTTGGATTTGGCAGCTATCACTATAAATATAACAGCGGCCATGAAGGTGATATTTTTCAAATCGGTTTTTCACCAAGAAAACAATATATTTCAGTATATCTTTTTTATGGTTTTCAAAATCACTCGCTTATGAAAAAGCTTGGAAAATATAAAAACGGTAAAGCGTGCCTGAATATCAACAAGCTCGCCGATGTGGATACCAATATTTTATACCAGCTTATTGAATATGCCTTTGAAATTTCAACAGATGGTGAAAACCCCTATGCAAATACTGTGAGCTGCTGATATGGCTCTTACTAACTGGAATAAATCATTTTTTCATCCTTCATTGATGATATCAACATGGTTTTATTCCGGCCTTATTCCTTTTGCACCTGGGACATTTGGCAGCATTGCGGCCCTTACCTTTGCCTGGTTAATAATTGAAAATGCCGGTGTTTTTGGGCTAGCCAACGCAGCACTTATCGTTTTTGTTGTCGGGCTTATGGCGACTAAGGCATATATTTCCGAAACCGGAAAAGTTGACCCTAGTGAGGTTGTGGTGGATGAAGTTGTCGGACAGTGGATAGTCTGTCTGGCCATCATGGATAATCAGCATCCGGGGCAGTATATTCTAGCACTGCTCGCATTCAGGGTATTTGATATAATGAAACCCTGGCCAATTAGTATTTTTGACAAACGCCATGATGCTTATGGTGTAATGATGGATGATGTAGTCGCCGGGATTATGGGAGCAGCCGTGCTTTTAGCTGTAAATTATTATGTTCTCTGATCAGATAAATTCGTTAGCCACTGAAACGCTGCAACTTTGCCGCAACAGAGGCTATAAGATCGCGACGGCGGAATCCTGCACCGGTGGTCTTATTATCGGATCCCTGACGGAAATAGCCGGTTCATCAGACGTTGTTGACCGGGGTTTTATCACTTATTCAAATCAGGCTAAAATGGAAATGCTTGGGGTATCCGCCGATATTTTAAATCGTCACGGTGCCGTAAGCCCGGAAACGGCAATTGCAATGGTTACGGGCGCACTTAAAAATTCCGGCGCGGATATTACCGTTTCTGTAACCGGTATCGCCGGTCCTGGTGGTGGATCCATTCATAAACCCGTGGGGCTTGTGCATATGGCCGCCATGAAACGTGGTAAAGATGCTATTCATCATAAACATCTTTTTGGTGATATTGGCCGTGCTTCCATCAGGGAAGAAACGGTAATACAGGCACTAAAGCTGATAATGTCAGTCTGTTAAACGCCGCGAAGCACCTGGGCTGGTCTTACAGACATGGCCTTATAGATGCTGAACATTCCAATCGACATGGTGATGATAATAGCTGCAATAACCGTAAGAAGCGGTATATCCAGTGAAAATATCCACTGCATTTCCATAATCCCAACGACAATACCATATGCCGCAACCGAGCCAAGGATAATGGCGACAACCCCCGTTGCAACACCAAGAATAATAAATTCAAAAATATAAGCCTTTAATATGTCCTTACGGGTTGCACCGACGACTTTCAGTAACGCGCTGTCATAAATGCGGCCTTTATGGCCAGCGGCAATAGCACCGCTTAATACCAATATACCGGCAACAATTGTGATTGATGCCATAACATCAATCGCCCCTTTTATCTGTTCAAGTAGCACCTGAACATTTTCAAGCACTTCTTTTAAGCGCAACGTTGTAATATTGGGATAGGTGCGGGTAATCGCCTGATAATTTGCGGCTTCAGTTTCATTTGTGGATTTAATTGTACCAACATATGTAAAGGGCGCATCACTTAGCACTTTGGGATCAAACATCATGGCATAATTAATACCAAAACCACCCCAGTCAACTTCGCGTGCAGATCTTACTTTTACATCAAAACTGCGGCCCAGGACGTTTATGGTAATCTCATCACCCGGTGCAAGGTTCAGTGCCTGATAAGCATCATAACTTAAGGATACTTCCGGCTCACCGTCATAATCCGCCGGCCACCAGTCGCCAAATACAAGTGTGTTATCTTCCGGTAATTCATCGGTAAATGTCATACCGCGATCACCGCGCAGTATCCATCTTGCTTCGGGGCCCACCTCGACCTCATCCGCGGGAACGCCTTTGACATGGGTGATACGCCCACGAAGGTTTGGAACAGTCCGATAAAGACTTATCCCTTTCCGCGCTTCGGTAAAGGCTTTAAATTCATCGTGATCCGCTTTTTGAATATCAAGGAAAAAATAACTTGGCGCATCAGTGTCAACCCGCCTTTCAATTTCGCTTTCAAGGCTATATTCAACCAACGCGATGGATGTAAGAAGTATCAACCCAAGCCCAAGTGAAAGAATGATTGAAAGCGTCGAATTACCTGGTCGGGTTATATTAGAAAGCGCAATCCGCAGTGCGGGGCTAAACTTTCTGGGCAATTTGGAAACACCCTCTCTGACCAGATAACCTGTTCCGAGCAAGAGCGCAAATGATGCCAGCATACCGCCAATAAAATAGCCTGTAAGTTCACGGTAATCCGCCGTATAAAAGACCATTGCCAACATGACCGTCGCCATACCTATGATCGTGTATATATATCCTCTTGGAAGATTTTCATCCTGGGGATCAGAAATCGTGATCCGGAAAAGTTGCCGTGCAGATATATTTTTTGCTTTTGCGAGCGGCCAAAGCGTGAATATCAAACTGATCAGGATGCTATAAAAAGCCGCTACCGCCAATGGCCCAAAATAAAATTCCCGCGCAATGGCAATCGGCATTTTACTCTCCAGATAATCAGCAAATATCCAGGGAAGACTGCCCCCCGCCAACAAGCCTAGCGATATTGAAATCGCAGCCATTATCAAAATCTGATAAAGATAAATCCTGAAAATCGTATCAGACTGCGCCCCCAGAATTTTAAATGTGGCAATCGTATTGGTTTTTGAATTTAAATAACCATGAACGGCATTACTTACGCCAACTCCCCCAACAAGTAACGCAGTTAGTCCCACAAGCGTCATGAACTGCCCCATGCGATCAATAAACCGCTGTGTTTGTCCACCACCACCCGTTTTATCGCGAACGCGCCATTCACTTTCCGGGAAATCGGCTTTAATGGTCTCTTCAAACAGCTGGCTGTCTGCGCCATCCGGGAGTTTAAACCGATAATTATATTCAACCAGACTACCAAAGGTAATCAGACCTGTTTCTTCCATACTGTCTTGGGAAACGATTATGGTTGGAGCAAGCTGAAATCCGGCACTTGAACTGTCCGGTTCGCGCACTGTAATGCCGCGAATTTCATAGGCGACGTTCCCGATATTAACGGTGTCCCCTTCGTTTAATCCCAACCTTGTGGCAATTGCCTCCGCGGGGACGGCGCCCCATCGGCCATTTTTCTGATCAAGAAGTTCACGTGGTGAAAGCCCGGATGATGTTTCAAGCACACCAAACATCGGATAAAGTTCATCAACCGCTTTTATTTCAATAAGGCTGCTATCGGTAAATCCATCTGTATGGGCCATAGCACGAAGCTCGGTAACTAGTGAAACTTCTTCCGCGCGCTGCACGACATAGGCCATTTCCTCTTCAGAAAGGGTGCGTTGATTTGTTTCAATTTCCACATCCCCGCCTAGGAACATTTGCGCGTCCCTTGCCAGACTTTCCGCAATATTGGTTGTGACAGAGCCTACAGAAGCAATAATCGCCGTGCCAAGAAAAAGACAGGCAATAAAAATCCTGAATTGTTTAAATGCAAACCTGATTTCACGTAATGCAAACTTTAGCGCAACCATTATTCGGCCACCTTTTTACCTTCATTTTCATGAACATGACTATTATCAGTGATCAATCCATCCTCAATATGGATGATTTCATCACACTTTTCCGCAAGTTCCTGATCATGGGTGATCAGTATGAGCGTGGCATCGTTCTTGTCTTTCAGTCTGAATATAAGTTCAATAATATTATGACCTGTTTTTCCATCAAGGTTTCCGGTTGGTTCATCCGCAAATAATATTTTGGGCTCCGGTGCCATTGCCCGTGCAATTGCAACACGCTGCTGTTCACCGCCTGAAAGCTGCGTCGGATAATGATCCATGCGATGATCCAGCCCGACATCTGTCAGCATTTCTCTTGCCTTGGTTTCTGCATCTGAAACACCCGCAAGTTCAAGCGGAACAGCTACATTTTCAAGCGCTGTCATAGTAGGGATCAAATGAAATGCCTGTAATATAATGCCAATATTATCTCTGCGGAACATGGCAAGCTCGTCTTCATTCATCCGGTCAAGAACATGACCGGCAACCATTACGCTGCCTTCTGTTTGACGTTCCAGACCATTCATAACTGACATCATACTTGATTTTCCGGACCCCGAAGCCCCCAATATGGCAACTGCCTTACCTTTAACAACTTTTAAATCTATACCGTTTAGGATATTGACTTCAAAATCGTTGCTTTTAAGCCGGAGATGAATATTCTTTAATTCAAGAATTATGTCGTTGGTCATATGTTAACTCGTTAAACCATTTTAAATCGATGGGAATTTGTAAGTGTTTTACATTAGAAATCTAAATCGTCAAAGCCATATGGGCAAAAAAAATGCGCTAAAACGTACAATTTTCAAGATTATAGCGTTAATTGTATCTTTATACGTAACAATAAGCCCAATTCATGCGCAGGAAACAAAAAAAATCCTTGCCTTTGGCGACAGCCTGTTTTCTTCCAATGGTTTGGATGAAGGTGACAGCTTTCCGGATCAGCTTGAAACAAACTTACGCGCGATAGGTCATTCTGTCGAAGTTATATCCGCCGGTTTTGAAAATTTTACAACCGAACGCGCTTTGGCGGTTATTGACGAAGTCCTTGATGATAAGCCTGACATCGACATGGTTATGTTTATATTTGGCGGAAACGACTATTTCGAACAGGTCCCAACTGATTTTGCCCATAAAAATATGGACTTAATGCTTGAAAAGATCACATCCCGGGACATTCCGACAATAATGGCAGGCCTGATTATCCCCTATAATGGATATCTCGGTTTTTCGGACAGGCTTAACGAAGTATATACCGACCTTGCAGATAAATATCAGGTCGTACTTGACCCTTTTTTCCTGGAAGGCGTGGCTGGCGTTTCGGAACTTAACCAATCGGACGGCATTCATCCGAATAAGTTCGGTAATTCGATTATAGCCGGACGTATTTCAACAATGGTTAGCGAAATGCTTGTTAGCATTGACAGACAGGACCGGGTTCAGACACTGCTTTCACAAATGGATGAAGCATTAGAAAAAGTAAGCGCAAGTGATGATGATCCGCAGGAAATGCCATCAATAGTCCCAGTCGCAAATGTTTCGGAAAATGAAGTTAATATTTTGATTGTTGGGGATAGCCTCGTTGCCGGATATGGGCTGGCACCAGAATTATCGTTTCCCGCGCAGCTGGAAGAAAAACTGAAAGAATTAAACCCGAATATAACGGTCCATAATGCTGGTGTGTCAGGCGATACATCATCCGGGGGTATGTCCCGCCTTGAATGGGTTATTTCCAGTTATCCGGATCTGGATCTTGTTGTTCTGCTTTTTGGTGGAAATGATGCCTTAAGGGGTATTCACCCTGATCTGACACGGCGTAATATGGATAAAATGACCGAACTTCTTAAAAACAAAAATATTCCGACCCTTATTGCGGGAATGGTAGCTCCACCCAACCTTGGTCAGGTTTATGGAAATAATTTTAACAGCATTTATCCAGAGGTAGCAAAAAAACACGGTGCAGCACTTTATCCATTTTATCTGGATGGTGTTGCCGGTGAAATAGAGCTCAACCAAAATGACCGCATTCACCCAAACGCTGATGGTGTCGCCTATATCGTGGAACGAATTTCTCCCATGATATATGAGCTGGTAGATAATAATTAAGTAAGGCGGGATAATATTCCTCTATGTGTCATATAAAGTATTAGACGTTTCATACTTTCAAATAATGATCAATTAGTATTTTGGCTACAGTTTTTGCATTGACCACAACACGGTCTGCGCCATGGATATGGGCCGTTACGATGGCCCCTTCTTTTAATAGCATCAATTGCCGGGCAAGCTTTCCAGGCTCAGCTGCACCCGCCTGCTCAGCAAGACCAATCACATAGGTTAGTAATAACCTTTTATGACGTTCGCTGGCCATATGGATAGGGTGTTCGCGGTCAAGATATTCGCACGATGCGCGAATGAACATGCAATTTAAGAAATCATCATCCTGAAACCATTCATCAAGCGCATCAAACGACGCTAGCAAACGCCCTTTCGGCTTATCAGCGAGTTCTTCGATCCGGTTTACAAACCAGTTTCTAAATTTTTCATCGCGGTGATTGAGCACCGCCAATTTTTCAGGATGTTACCAACCGACTTATTATAAATGATGATGTTTTTTACTGGGATGACCTTCCAAAATCTGTAGCACTTTTTTGCCCGGGTATTATCGGGCTTGAACTTGGGCAGGCGCTTCAACGCCTTGGTGTCGATGTTAAAATTTTCCGGCGTGGCGGCTTTGTCGGCCCATTAAGTGATCCGGAAATTCTTGAATATGCGACCAAAACCTTTCAGGACGAATTTTATATCAACCCTGATGCCGACGTGACATCAATCAAACAAATTGGTGATCAGGTTGAAATCACATACCGGGATTTTAACGGTGAATGTGTAACGTCCCGTTTTGATTACGTGCTGGCGACAACGGGCCGCACGCCGAATTTAAAAAATCTTGGCCTTGAAAATACGTCTCTGCCCCTTGATGAACGTGGGGTACCGATTTTTAACCCTTATACGATGCAGATTGGCGGCCACCCCGTCTTCATTGCGGGGGATGCCAATAATGATAAACCACTTCTTCATAAAGCGGCAGATAAAGGCCGGATTGCCGGAAACAATGCGGCCAATTATCCTGATGTTCGTGCAGGGCACCGTTCTTCCCCGCTTGGAATTGTATTTTCGGATCCACAGCTTGCAATGGTCGGCAGCTCATATGCGTCCCTGACCGAAGGATGATTTGCCACCGGTAAGGTTTCGTTTGAAAGCCAGGGCCGGAGCCGCACCATGCTGGTCAATAAAGGGCTACTGCATGTTTACGGGGAAATTGGTACGGGGCTTCTTCTGGGTGCTGAAATTTTTGGCCCGCGCGCCGAACATCTTGCACACTTGCTTGCATGGGCGCATCAGCAGAAAATGACCATTTCGAAAATACTGGAAATGCCGTTTTATCACCCGGTCATTGAAGAAGGGCTAGGAACCGCGTTACGGAACCTGAACAGCAAACTGAAACTCGGTGAAAAACCACCCAAACACTGCATAGACTGCGGCGCTGGTGCATAGAGGTTTATTTTTACATATATTTGAATGACTGCAAGGCTGGCTTTCTAAGCGGAACATTTTTGTCCTGTTTTTGAATCCTTAAACCTCAATTCCAAAAAAACTATCGGTACCAGCCGGCGATTGAATAACGTGTGCGATTGGTCGGTAATACTTCGTGCGGTATAAGATCACTTAGAAAAACGACCAAGGTACCAAGCTCTGGAGCAATCAGGATTTGTTCCTTATGGTCAGGCCCGACAAACAGCCTTAATTCACCGGCATCGGTATCTTTCCATAAATCGTTTAAAAATAGCACGACCGATATCCTGCGGTTATCAGCCCCTTTAAAAGCGTCCAGATGCTTTTTATAAAAATCACCCTCATTATAACGGGCGTAATGGCTTTCAAAATATTGAAGCCCCAAAAATAAATCACGATTGAGCGCTGTTTTCAATTTATCCGCCCATTCGTTCCATTTATTGTCGGGGAATATTTCATTACCGATCCACACAATATCAGTGCGGCGAATGTTTTGATTTTTGTGATGGTCTGTTGCCCGACCAATTCCCGCAGGTGTATATTGAAGGCCGTCTTCATAGCTCGCCCGGTCACTTAATAATTTTACAAGTCCTTGTGGCAAAGCATTTATTTGAACACTGTAAGATTTCGCCACAAGATCATCACAGATTAAGCCAAAAAGCGCAGCTTGATCTATATCGGCATCTTCTAACGGGTCTGGTATGGGAAGCATTTGCTCAGTTAAACTCTGCTGACTGTTATGACAACAAGCTCTGTTCGAGCAAAATTGAAAATAAAAGTTTTCCACGCAGATACATTCTGCAATTTTCACCCTGTAGCAAATATTTTTACCTGTGTATATATCTATTTTTGTTTAAGATATGCGCTGTTAAATACAGGTTTAAAGCAAGTATAATTGTATGGTAATTGACTGTCTGTTTTCGACCCAAAACGGACGTTCAACATTATTTTTTATAACTATATCAATTTTGGTTTTTTAATTAGCTCACTAATTTTTCTATACCCGCAAAAGGGCTTAGACCTTTCCCGGAGCTTAACCATTGACGCACTTTTTCTTCCAGATCACTATTCCCTGTGAGCAAGATGTCCTCTTCATCATAAGCATTCGCCAACGTTTCAAAGCCCATCCAGATTTTTGTCATTGTCCGAAGGTCAGTAGATACATATAAATCCACATCAAAACCGGGCTCGACAGAGCACAAATCTATTTTATCATTCTTTGGGTCAACGATAAGCCACCAATTCTTTGTGGTTTTTGGTTGATCACTATACATAAACTGAATGACGCTACGTTTATGTGGTTTGGGATCGGGTATCATGTTCCGGCGCATATCCCACGTAAGCAAGGTCGGATCAAGATTTTCCAGTGATGGTTCCGTTTCCACCCATCTTGTTCCCCATATACCAAGCGATTCAACAATTGGGTAAAGGTCCTTTCCTGCCTGCGTCAGGATATATTGCTCTATGTCCGGCTCATCTTCCACCGGAGAGCGGTACACGATTCCGGCTTCTTCAAGATCCTTGAGACGTCTGGAAAGAAGAGCTGGTGACATCCTTGGAACACCCCTTCGCAGATCATTAAACCGGATTGATCCCATCAATAATTCACGCACCAGTACAGCCGTCTAACGCGTGCAGATTATTTCAGCTGCCATCGCGACCGGGCAAAACTGTTTATAACTTCCTTTTGTCAAATCAATACCTTCCTGAATTGCTGTTATATTAGTTTATGTTGGGCTTTAAAATATTGCTAGTTCATTTTCTGTACCGGGGTAGTTCAGTTCGCGAACTAGCCCCGCTAAACCGATCTATGAGATATAGCTTTCACGAGAATTTTTAACATTTATCAAGAAAGGAATTAATTATGCCACTCGTAGATATTCATGTGATTGAAGGTGTTTTCACCAAAGCCGAAAAACAAAATATGATTAAAAAAGTAACTGATACTATGGTCGAAATCGAAGGCGAAGCTTTAAGAGGCGTAACCTGGGTTCGTGTGAAAGAAATTGCAAGCGGTGAATGGGGTATCGGCGGCAAACCCTTATCAGCTGAAAACGTCAAGGCAATGCAGGCGCAAAGCTGATAAAACGTATTCAGCACACAAAATATTTGATAGCGACGGTTCCCAAAAGGAGCCCTCGCCAAATCATTAATATCTACTTCAAATTCACATATGAAGCAGGGTCGAAATCATCGACGGCAACGACGTCGGAAAGTAATTGATCATATTTTCTAAGTTTATCGCCTTCGCCGCTCGTGATAATTTTAGCATCAATCCCTTCGGTTATCATCTGTTCGCCGTATCGGGATGTTATCTTTCCTTCCTTACGTGCGCTTCTTAATTTCTTCTTTATTGGCAATATTTCAACAGCCGTATTTAACGCATGTTCAAGTCGGCCTAAAGCAGGGTCATTCTTTGCGGGCACAAAAACATCTTCTGACAGTTTTTCCCTTCGTTTATCACCGTCAAGAATACTGCCCGCAACTGCGCCCATTAATTTGTCATCCGGAAGTGAAAAACGAAGCCCGATAGGGGATATAAAAATCTTTACGATAAAACGAATGAATGGGTTCGGTAAATTATCAATATTTCCACGAAGTGCTTCATGGGCTTCATGACAGGCTTTTTGAACGCACCAATTCAGAATGGGTTCCATACTGTCATCTTTTGCATCACCATATCTTTTCAACGATGCGGATGCCAGATATATCCATGAAAAAGCATCAGCAAACCGCCCGCTTACGGTTTCCTTTCGTTTCAAAGCCCCGCCGTAAGTGGCAAGTGCGATATCCGACACAAATGAGAATGCAGAACATAAATATGTCAGTTTTGATTGTGACAGAGTTGATACAGAACTCCCAAGCAGCTTTACGACACCGGTTTTTATTGCAAGACCCAGAATAAAGCTTCTTGCCCCGTTGCAAAAAACGTTAAACACATGTTTCCACAGGTATTCATCAAATTCGGCCTTGTCGTCGGTTTGAAGCGCTGTCATTTCCTTAAGCAAAAAAGGATGACTTCTGATTGCGCCCTGCCCGTAAATAATCATTGACCGCGTAAGCACATTTGATCCTTCAACCGTTATACCAATGGGTATTGCGGCATACGCCCTTGATAATATATTTTGCGGTCCCCTGATAATAGCGGCTCCAGCCCTTAAATCCATCGCATCATTCAGTGTTTGGCGCATTCCTTCTGTCAGGTACGCTTTCACTGTGCCGGAAAGAACCGATGGTTTTTCACCCATATCGATGACAGTACATGTCATCTTCCGTGTTGCATCCATCATATAAGTATATCCGGCGATGCGCGCCAACAACTCTTCCACACCTTCAAAGCGCCCGATTGGCGTATCAAACTGTTCACGAATGGTTGCATATGCCCCACATACTCTTGTTGATAACTGTGCGGCCCCAACCGACATGGACGGAAGTGAAATTGAACGCCCCGCTGCCAGGGATTCAACAAGCATACGCCACCCATTGCCAATTCCTTCCTCGCCACCAATGATTGATGAAATTGGGATAAATATGTTTTTTCCCTGGATCGGTCCATTTGCGAAGGGAACCCCCATCGGATCATGACGGTTTCCTATTATCAGCCCCTTGATATCCCTTGGCAGTAATGCACATGTTATGCCGCGATCTTCTTCTGGACTTAGTAAATGATCTGGATCTCTTAGTTTAAAGGCAAGCCCGATCAGCGTAGCGATGGGGGCAAGGGTTATATAACGTTTCTTAAAGTCCAGTGAAACACCAAGAACTGTTTTGCCCCCTACTTTTTTCTTTACGACCGTACCGTAACTTTGCATGGCACCCGCATCACTTCCGGCTTCGGGCCCGGTTAGCGCAAAACAGGGTATTTCCTTGCCATTTGCAAGATTCGGCAGGTAATTCTTTTTTTGTTCATCCGTGCCGTAATGCAGAAGCAACTCCCCAGGACCAAGTGAATTTGGCACCATCACTGTTACCGCCGCCGCGATGCTTCGTGTTGCTATTCTGGTCACGACGGCAGAATGCCCCGAAGCAGAAAAACCCAAGCCGCCATATTCCTTCGGAATGACAAGGCCGAAGAATTTTTCCTTATTCAAATAATCCCATACTGCAGGGGGTAGATCCCTGTCCTGTTGTACCTGCCAGTCATCAAGCATTTCACAAAGCTTTTTTACCGGGCCATCAACAAATGATTGCTCATCGTCAGACAGTTTAAATGCCGGCGTCCGTTTAAGTTTTTCCCAATCGGGCCTACCAGAAAAAATATCGCCATCAAACCAGACGGTTCCTGCCTCGAGCGCCGTTTTTTCCGTTTCACTCATCCTTGGCAAAACTTTTGCCGCAATATCAAATAACCTGTCCGTTATGAGTGACCGCCTTAAGGACGCATTATATTGGAGCACCAAACCAACCGCAGCGACCAATGCACCAATAATAATTGCTATTTCATCAGCCGCACCACACGCACTTAAAAGTGACCACACCGTTAGACCCAAGAATATAAAGTTGAGCTTTGACTGCTGGGCATAAAATGACCATAAAAGCAGGATCACAGAAAGTAATAAATATAATATTGGCATAGTTGGTCTCTAACAATTTTTCATGATGTTTTTGTTTCGATGTACATCATTATACTGAAAAATTGAAAGGAGTGTACTTGATTATAGTCAATCCTGGAAAATGAAGATGTAGCAGTATTGTTAAGTCGGCTGATAAACAATCATTATCAGGACAAAACAACTCAAAGGCTGCATTGATTGTGGTAGGATATGTAAATTCATTTATATCCCTATAGCGACTTGCTTACTTATATGCTCCCTCCATAGAGCAGTTTGAAACTGAATATAAACAGGGGTTATTTTTACTATTAACAGTAATTTCCCTACTCCCCCTTCAACTCTGTTTATTAAGCCGGCCCCCTCCACTAGGGGGTCGGTTTTTATTTACCTTGCATTTTTTCAAGCGATCAATCAAAAACATATCCATGAAACTTAATTTTGATCAATATGGCGACAATCCATCCAAAAAACCTTTAATTATTATCCACGGGCTTTATGGATCGGCGGCAAATTTCCGGGGCCTAGCAAAAATTTATGCAGCGGACTTTAATGTTTACTGCATTGATCTTAGAAATCATGGCAACTCACCCCATTCCGATGAGATCACATATTCATTGATGGCAGGTGATGTCATTGAATTTATGGATGATCAGGGGATAGACCTGGCACATTTACTTGGCCATAGCATGGGTGGCAAAACGGCAATGCAAATGGCACTTGATCATCCGATGCGGATCGACAAACTGGTGCTTGGCGATATTGCCCCGGTGCTTTATCCACATCATCATGAAAAAATATTTGAAGGGCTGCTTAAAATCCCACTAGATCAAATAAAATCACGCGGTGAAGCAGATCAGATCCTTTCTGAATATGTGAAGGAAGCCGGGGTAAGGCTGTTTCTGCTGACCAATTTAAAGCGAAATGATGATGGTGTTTTTGAATGGCGTATTAACTTGTCGGGGCTCATCAGAGAATATGACAATATTGCCGCGGCACCGGATGGCATTTCATATGACGGTGAAACCCTATTCATACGCGGGGAAAATTCCGATTATCTTGCCGACGAATATGTACCCGAAACGTTGGAAATGTTTCCAAACGCGCGTATTGAAACCATCGAAGATTGTGGCCACTGGCTTCATTCGGAAAAACCAAAAGAATTTTCTGAAATACTGCTTCGGTTTTTAAAGTAAATTACGAGCGCAGGCGATGATATGTTCTGCGGCATAATCAACCTCTTCTTCGGTTGTCATACGGCCTATACCGATCCGAATTGATGCATCTATTTTTTTTTTATCAAGTCCAAGTGCTGCAAGAACATAGGATGATTTTTGTTTTGCCGATGAACAGGCCGAGCCTGTTGAAATGGCGACATGCTTCAAATCCGCAACCAGAAGATCACTTTTAATACCATCAAATGTAAGGTTCAGATTGCCCGGGAAACGGTCGCTATCACTGCCGTTAAGACGAACATTATTTAAATTTGATTTCAGCTTTTCTAGAAGCCTACTTGAAAGCGTCCTGATATGTTGATTGTCCTGCACCATTTGATCAAGCGCAATGGCACAGGCTTTGCCAAGCCCGACACACTGCGCCGGAGCAAGCGTGCCGGACCGTATTCCCTGTTCCTGCCCGCCACCATCAAAAAGCGGCAGGATCGATGTACCCATGCGGATATAAATGGCGCCGATGCCCTTTGGACCATAGATTTTATGGCCGGAAATACTCATAACATCAATATTCATAGCATCCACATCAAGCGGTATTTTACCTACGGCCTGCGCGGCATCAGTATGGAATATCACGCCGTTCTTTCGGCAAATTTTCCCAATATTTGTGATATCCTGAATAACGCCTATTTCATTATTGACCACCATAACGGACACCAGCGATGTTTTTTCCGTGATGGCATTTTCGAGCTCCGCAAGATCAATCAGCCCGGCATGATCAACATCAAGGTAAGTGACATCAAACCCCATTTTCTCAAGCGCACGTGACGATGCAAGCACACATTCATGTTCGGTTTTCACGGTAATAATATGATTTTTTGCCGGATGCTGTGCGAAGGCAATCCCCTTAAGGGCGAGATTATTACTTTCTGTTGCGCCGGATGTAAAAATTATTTCTTTTTCTTCCGATGCGCCGATAATTCCCGCAACTTGTTTTCTGGCGATTTCCACCGCTGCTTCCGCCTCCCAGCCAAAAACATGCTCAACCGAATGCGGGTTTCCGTATTTTTCCTTAAAATATGGCATCATTGCTTCAAGCACACGCGGATCCATGGGCGTTGTTGCCTGATAATCCATGTAAACCGGCAATTTAAGCATGTTTTTTGTCATATATTTTCTTCCATGCTTTTATAAAAGCATCAATATCGCGATGCGCGCTCGCCCACCCAAGGCTCATACGAATGGTACAGGATGCAATTTTTTCATCGCCGAGCATGGCAAGCCCTACATGAGATGTTTTTACCTTGCCCGAAGAACAGGCCGAACCGGCACTGATACAAATACCATTCAGGTCAAAATTCATAACCTGTGTTTCGCTAATGACATCCGGCATATAAATATTTGATACATTGGGAAGGCGTTTTGCCCCCTGGCCCAATAACATCACATCAGGAGTATGATTTTTTAGTTCATGTTCAATTTCATTGCGCCAAGCCCTTAATGTTTTCATTTTTTCAAGGGAATCCGGCACCATCGACGCCGCTAACCCAAACCCGGCAATACCAGCGATATTTTCCGTACCCCCACGTCGGCCATGTTCCTGCCCACCACCAACGATGATTGATTTAACCGGTAATTTTTCACGGGCAATAAGTGCGCCCACACCTTGCGGACCGCCAATTTTATGGGATGATATGCTCATCATATCCACATTCAGTTCCATGAAATTCAGCGGCACTTTTCCAAACGCCTGTATCGCATCAATATGCAGAAGCGCATCTGCCGCACGGGTTATACTGCTGATCGCTTCAATATCCTGTAAAACGCCGGTTTCATTATTGGCATAAAGAATGGACACAATGGTATTTTCACCATCATTTTTCAGCAATTCCTCAAGCACGTTAAGATCAACAAGACCGTTTTTATCCACAGGGACGATATCCACTTTGCCATCAAATTTTTCTGAGGATGCGCGTAATGAATCATGCTCCGCATTAGTTGTGATCAAACGGGTCCGGTTAGATGAAAAAACCGCCATGTTATTTGCTTCTGTCCCACCGGATGTAAAAATAACCATTTGCGGGCGGCAGTTAATCGCTTCCACAATTGCCGCACGTGCCCCTTCAAGTCGTGCTTTAGCATTGCGTCCAAATGCATGTACAGAGGACGGATTTCCCCCTTCGCGCATCACATCAGCCATCAGTTCAATCACTTCCGGCCTGATCAATGCCGTCGCATTATAATCCAGGTAAATATGGTCTTTTTCAGCCATTAATTCGCTTAAATCCAAATTCTTAGTTGAAATTTCACTATCGTTTTATGCTATAAGAGGACGGAATCATCAAATTGTATTTTTATTGAATAAGATTTGCCACAGTAAAATCTACGTATTTTAAGGTTATTGTAAATTATGCCAGAAGTCATTATCAACGGCCCCGAAGGTCGTCTTGAAGGCCGTTATCACCCCAGCAAACAGGAAAATGCCCCGATCGCACTGATCCTTCATGCGGACCCGCAGTTCAACGGAAATATGAATAGCAAAATCTGTTATTATTTATATCATTCGTTTGTGCGACGCGGATTTTCGGTACTGCGCTTTAATTTCCGGGGTGTTGGAAGAAGCGAAGGCATTTATGACAGTGGCATCGGCGAACTTAGTGATGCGGCATCCGCCCTTGACTGGCTTCATACTGTAAACCGCGATTCCCCAAATGTGTGGATTGCCGGTTTTTCTTTTGGTGCATGGATAGGGATGCAGCTTCTTATGCGCCGCCCTGAAATTAGCGGGTTTCTGTCCGTTTCCCCGCCAGCAAACCTTTATGATTTTTCCTTCCTAGCTCCATGCCCATCATCCGGCCTGATCATGCAGGGAACGGAAGATCCAGTGGTTAGCGAAGATTCGGTGAGAAAGCTTGTCGAAAAACTTCAGGCACAAAAAGGTATCACCATAGATTATGATAAAATCGAAGGGGCCAGCCATTTTTATGAAGATCATCATCAACCACTTGTTCAATCAATTGATAAATACCTGACCAAAAGGCTTGGATATTAGGGAAGATTGAGCACGCCACCAGTGCAGGGTTTGCTGACACCGGTTGTTCCCGGAAATGATATCGGCAGGTTATAAAGCTTCCTGATCGCCATAAGGGCGAAGGCTTCTGCTTCGATATAATCACTGTCAAACCCAAGTATATTTACCGGATCAACAGTCCCCTCAAGCAGATCATCTAGCATTTTCATCATGACCGGGTTCTGCGCACCACCGCCGCAGACATACCAGTGTTTAACGGGCACAGGGCATAAACATTCCGCAATTTTCACGCATCTTACTGAAAATGCACAAAGCGTTGCCGCCCCATCTTCGAGCGGCAGTGTGTGGACTTCATCCACGTTAAATTCGTCGCGGTCCAATGATTTTGGGGCGGGCTGTCTAAAATAATCATTTTGCATCCATTTTTGCACCATTGCCTGATTGACCGTTCCCTTGGCTGATATTTCACCGCCCCTGTCATAGGGTAGATCGGCGTTTTTGCGCACAAGATCATCCAGAAGCGCATTGGCGGGCCCAGTATCAAACGCCAGCATATCATCGGCATTCGGTCCGCCAATCCATGTGATATTACCCACACCACCCATATTCAGCATCGCAACCGGGTAGTTAACATTGCTGCTTCGGGCAATAACATGGTGATAAATCGGGGCAAGTGGTGCCCCCTCACCGCCATTTTCCATATCATTACGGCGCAAATCGTTAATCACAGATATTCCCGTCATTTCGGCAAGCATTTTTCCGTCACCAATTTGCCAGGTCCAGCCTTCCTCAGGGCCGTGGAGTATGGTTTGACCATGAAAACCGATGACATCAATCTCATCCATTTGATTTGTTTCAATTATTTTTTTTACAATCTCAGCATGAAGCTCGGTTACCAGCTTTTCGGCTTCGTTGATCAGGGTGTTATTTTTGGTTGGGCGCCCTTCTTTTCTTGCTTCGGACAAGGCGGATTTTAACAAGGCCTGCTCATCCTTTGTATAAGGTCTGTGGCACGCTGTTCCGATGCGCTCAACATGTTCACCGTCCGATTTTATGATGGTGGCATCAATACCGTCCAGTGACGTTCCGCTGATCAAACCGATTGCGGTCAATGGGTTATTTTTTTCGGCCAATAATAAAATCCCCTAAATTTCCATTTTGGTCTTTGTTCAACTTGTGCTAAACGAACGGACATTAAATTATAAATTACTAAATGACTATATTATGACCGAAACCATCAATAATTACACGCCTAAATCAGAATTTTTGAAAGTGATGATGGAGCGCGGCTTTATTCATCAGTGCACGGATGCAGAAGCGCTTGATAAACGCCTGCAATCTGAGATTATCCCGGCCTATATTGGTTTCGATTGTACGGCAAGTAGTCTTCATGTGGGATCACTTGTGCAGATAATGATGCTGCGCCATCTGCAAAAATGTGGTCATAAACCAATCGCGCTTATGGGTGGTGGTACAACAAAAATCGGAGACCCAAGCGGCAAGGATGAAAGCCGCCAGATTTTAACTTACGAAAAAATCAATGAAAATATGGACGGTATCAAATCGGTTTTTGAAAAATACCTTAAATTTGGTGATGGCCCGACTGATGCGATCATGCCCAACAACGCGGACTGGCTTGATGATCTGAATTATATTGATCTGCTGCGCACTATTGGCCCGCATTTTACCATTAACCGCATGCTGACCTTTGAGAGCGTGAAAATGCGCCTTGACCGTGAAAGCCCGCTGACATTTCTTGAATTCAACTACATGATCCTTCAGGCATATGATTTTCTGGAACTACAGCGCCGGGTCGGCTGCGCTATGCAGATGGGCGGGTCGGACCAATGGGGCAACATCATCAACGGTGTGGAACTTAACCGCCGCATGGACCGGAAGGAAGTTTTCGGCCTGACCACGCCGCTGGTGACCCTTGCAAGTGGTGCAAAAATGGGAAAAACCGCCACCGGGGCCATTTGGCTGAATGAAGATATGTGTTCCAGTTACGATTTCTGGCAATATTGGCGAAACACATCCGATGCGGATGTGGGACGTTTCCTGCGTTTGTTTACTGAGCTACCTATGGATGAAGTCAGAAGGCTTGAAGCGCTTGAAGGGCAGGAAATAAATGACGCCAAAAAAATCCTAGCTAACGAAGCCACGCGCCTGCTTCACGGCGCGGATGCCGCCACAAAGGCTGAGGAAACAGCAAAAAAGGCCTTTGAAGACAGATCATTAGGCGCCGATCTTCCCACCATAGATGTGGCAAAATCCGCCCTTGAAAGCGGTATTTCAGTATCGGATCTCTATGTCACCGCAGGGCTTGGTGCATCAAAGGCTGAAGTCAGACGGCTGATAAATCAGGGTGGTGCCAAACTGAATGATGAAAAAATCGCTGACGGCGACATGATCATATCCCTTGATCACCTTAATGATCAAGGCAGCATCAAGTTATCTGCCGGAAAAAAGAGACATATTCTGATAGTGCCAAAATAACAAATGAGAAAATATCATGATGGATAGACGCGAAATTTTAAAAACGGGACTTACTGCAAGCGGTGCCATCGCATTAGCAGGAATATCGACGAATGCCATGGCGCAGGAGCGTTCGATCATTAAACCAAAAAGACTGTCAAAGGGCGATACGATTATGATCGTTGCACCTTCGGGTGTTGAATATAACAAATTCAGGCTTCAGTTATCAATTGAATCCCTTGAAGCAATGGGACTTAAGGTTAAAGTAGCCGACAACACCTTGGGCCGATTTGGTTATTTCCCCGCTGAAGACGAAGTTCGCGCCGCAGAACTCAATCAGGCATTTGCTGATCCGGATGTGGATGCAATTATCGCATTAAGAGGTGGATGGGGTGCCGCAAGAACGCTGCCCTATCTGGATTTTGATCTGATAAAGCAAAACCCGAAAGCATTGATCGGTTATAGTGATATCACCGCGCTTTTAAATTCAATTTATCAGTTAACCGGCCTGATCACTTTCCATGGCCCGATCGCAGGCAGTAACTGGGGCGAATTTACCGCAGAACATTTTCAGGATATTCTCTTTAACGGCAGTGCACAGCATATGGTCAATCCACAAGATAAGGGAGAATACTTAACCGTTCGCGAAAATCGCACACAAACGATTGTACCCGGTCAGTCGGAAGGTCGCTTGGTTGGGGGTAATCTTACTGTATTAACCGCCATTCAGGGCACCCCGTATTTCCCTGATATCGCTGGTAATATACTTATGCTGGAAGATGTGGGAGAAAACATATACAGGGTAGACAGAATGCTAACTCAACTTGCGCTTGGTGGACATCTGGATGCCTGCGCCGGGATTGTTTTTGGTGGTATGACAGATGTGGATACTGATGGTGGTTACGGTGATTTCGCATTGATGGATATTATGGAACAACATTGTATAAAAACCGGAAAACCAACGTTTTATGGTGCCCTCTTCGGTCATATTCCAATGAATAGAACGATGCCTGTTGGTTGCAAGGTTAGAATAGATGCGGATAACGGAACGGTAACGATGCTTGAAAGCGCCGTTTCCTAATCAGGGGGCATGCCTGACTGCGAAACATCAGCAGCGGCAGCCTGCTCTTCTTCCTCAATTTCGGCTTCTTCACGTGCTGAGGGGGTATTATTATCCCCACCGATAGCACCAAATATTTTTCTGAATATTCCGGGTGCCAGCACCATTAACGGGTTAATGTTAACATTCGGGTCTTCAACCGACCCCTGCATATTATAGGTGGCGGAAAAAACGCCTTCACCTTTACCGCCCACAAGAATTGTTCCCAAAAGCGGTATATTACTTAGCAGGGAATTAATACCGTAAGCGGGTATAATGGTTCCACCCAATGAGATTTCATCAAATTTCTGATCAATATACCCATCAACGGTAATTCCAAGTGATGGTCCTTTTGCACTGCCGGACTTAAAGGTCATAACATCATCATACTGGGTGAATTCACTTTCGAAGCTTTCGAATGACAAGCCATTTTTTTCCAGTTCTTCCTGCGCTTTTGCAAATTCCTTTTCACGTAGCAGTTCATTGAAGGCCGGTGAATTGGCAACCCTGAAATTTCCGGCATCAATGGTGCCCTTCATTGAAAAGCCTTTTTCCATCCGTTCCATATCGGCAACAATCAGCAAATCACCCTGATCGCCACTTGTGAAGAAATCAAGTGCTCGTAAAGCCTGACCAGCATCGTTAGTTTTCAGAGTTAATTTTTGTGGTGCGGAAAGATCATCCATCGTCGCAATAATGATTGATACATTTTTGCCATCACCCCATTTGCCATTATAGCCAAAATCAATCATTTCATTATTTATATATCCGGCAAGGATTGTCGTTTCCTGCATTTCAACATCATTATACATGGCGACATTTGCAATGGACCCTGCAAGATTGAAATCGGGCAGATCAGCTTCATCGTCACCTTCAACCGGGTTTAAAATAATATCCATAATAGGAACGGCATTAAATTTGTTCCCTTTGATGGAAACCTGATAAAGGCGGTTATCACGATCCCATTCAAACAAGCCGGTAAAATCCTGAAGCAACGCACCACCTTCATCCAGCATTTCAAGGTTCTGAATAAATAATCGCGTGGTTCTTTCACCATCATAAACAAGCTCTAATTCCGACTTCATCCTGTCAGATTTAAAGGTAATATCATTTACATTAATGTTACCTCTATCATCAAATACGAGAGAAAAATCTGTAGACGCCACATTGTCACCTGCTTTAAGCCATCCAAGAGGTTCAAACGTTATATTTGTGTCTTTAAGATCAAAATGGCCAATTCCTGACTGTAAGTCGGCCCCCTTGCCAACAAGTGTCAGTGAGGCATTTGCTGGTCCTTCTGTATATTCTTCAAAAGGCAAACCCAGTCTGCCCCATTCATCGCCAGATATATCGCCAGCTATGCTATAGCGCGTAGGGGAATTATTCTCACCATCAAAATCTTCGGTCCATTCCGCAGCAAAATCTATACCGTTTAAAACGATATCTCCGTTGGATGTGATACCGTCCCTAGATACAAATAAAGACATAGTGCCTTCTGTAATAGCAAGCTCATCGGTTAATCCCGGTATGGCAAGATTTTCGATGTCTGCCTCTACATTAAATTCAACCTCGCTGATTTTAAGATCTGTTATAAGGGGGAAGTTAAGGGTCAGGTGTGTGATTGCATCACCAACAACGCTATCCTGTTTTATTCCATACTGACTTGGGTATCCTAAAGGTTGATTATCTATAATCCTTAGAATATCTTCGATACGCCCATTAATCGGAATTTCAAAATCAGCGATTGCCAACCCTTTTCTTGAAATGTCATTAAAATTAAGGACTGCGTTTTCCAATGTGACATTTTCCACATTGGCACTATCTATATTAAGCAAAAAATGGTTTAGTCTTAGTGTTGCGCTACCGTTCATATTAACGAGTTGCGGCATCGGTTTTAAAAAATGCGCTTCTCCCTCGACAACATTAAAATTAAAGATAAAACTGTCATCGGGCAACTGTTCCATTACCCACATGTCCGGCTTGATATTTACATCTATTGTGCCATCGGTGATTGTTCCGCCTGTAATGTTGCCTTCAATCCAGAGACGGGCATTCTGAAGCAGTCCCGGTGGCCAGTAAACAGCCAGATTAGTAAGTGGCATATGCCCGACATTCGCCGTAAGTACTATATCCGGATCATCTCTGAAACTTCTGATAGTCCCGTTGGCACTGATGGTCGCACCGTCGAATTTAAGGTAAAATTCATCAATCTCCACCTCATCCTTAGCCGACAAAAATCTCCCGTTTAAAAGAGCTTCATCAATTTTTATAGGGGTATTATATAGCTTCGCTGGATTGATCTGACCGCTACCAATATCAACTTCAAAATCAAACACCGGCAAATCAAAGTTTTTATCAACAGAAAAATTAATGGTTCCACTTACATCAATATCAAGTGTGGAAAGTCCGGATAGTCCTTCAACTTCGCCGGCAATTTTTTTGGGTACCAGATTTATAAATTTGATCTGTGTTGTCGCTTTTTCCTCAGGAATACTGTAACTGATCGACATGTGCAGAGAAATATCATTATCATCCTCAAAATCAAGGGCACCTTCAAGCAGCAAACTAAGCCCGTCATCAACCCGCCTGATGTCAAGAATGGCATCAGGAATTTGCCAGACATCACCTGAAAGCTCATCTGTCAGATTTACTTTTGTATCAGCCAGTGTAAGTTGCTGCAGGTATCCAGTGGAAGTTAGAGTACTGGGTGCTGCAAGTAACTGTTTTGTAAGCCGGGGCACAAGATCAGGCGAATTATTAAATTCATCCAGATATGTCCTCATTGCCAAAACGAATGCATCCTGATCAAATGGCTCACCATTCCATACATCAGCAGGCACCAGAACGTTCAATTCCAGACCACTGAATTCAACAAATGTTGGGGCCAAAACACCACGAAATAGTGCAGTAGGGCTAAACTGCATTCCTGCTTCGGGAATTTGTAATGTCATTCCTGTTTGGCGATTTTCAATATAAAAATTTAGAAACCGGACCTCAAAACTGCTATTACCAGTCGGATTATTTTCTGCACTTCGCCATGTTAGTATACTTCTGTCAAACTGGATATTCTGGCCAATGCCCTGTTCTATAAGAACATTTCGAAGCAAGGGAGAATATCCATCCAGCTCGACCGGGCCATTGCTGACGCGCCAGATAAACAACATCATTCCGATGGTCACTATGGCCATGGACGAAACAATGACTTTTACTGTGTATCTACAAATCTTGTTCAATTCGTATTTCTCTATTCTGACAAATAGTTTAGTTGGTTCACACACATATTGATGTTAATTATATTGTAAAAATGTCAATAATATGATTTCGGAACCTTGCTTAATGTCGAAGATGTCGTCAGCTACATCATTAAATTTAAAGTATTTTCCTAAAATTTCTGATGAACAGTTTGCAAATCAGAAGCTAAAGGATTTTTTGTTACTTTACAATGAAACTTATCCTATTGAAATTAAAAATATTTTTTCGAAACCAAAATATAAAAACCTATTATTGGGCATATTTAGTGCTAGCCCTTATTTGACCAGGCTTATTTTTAATAACATTTCCTTTATGCAGGAAGTCTTTGATAAACAGCCAAATATACTGGTTGAAAATATCTATTCCTCACTCCTTAATCAAAACTATGACAATATTAACCAACTGATGACAGCGCTTAGATCAGCAAAAAGTAAAATTGCACTTGTTGTAGGATTAGCCGATCTCTCAGGACTTTGGACTCTCAAACAGATTACCAGAACATTAAGTGAATTTGCGGAACTTTCATTAAAATTAACGGTCAATTACCTACTTAACGAAGCTCGGGACAACCAAGAAATAGAACTCCCCCATGCCGATGATGCGAGCAGAAATTGCGGTTATGTTATACTCGGCATGGGAAAACTTGGTGGTTATGAGCTTAATTATTCCAGTGACATAGATCTAATCGTTTTGTTTGACCTGGACATTGTCAAATATACCGGACGCAAAAGCGCGCAGGATTTTTTCGTTAAGCTAACACAAAAACTGGTAAAAATTCTGGCTGAAAGAACGGCTGATGGGTACGTGTTCAGGATGGATTTAAGGTTAAGACCCGATCCAGGGGCCACACCGGTTGCATTATCAATGGAAGGCGCAGAAACATATTATCAGAGCGTCGGTCTAAATTGGGAAAGAGCAGCGATGATCAAGGCCAGACCCGTTGCAGGTGATATCGATGCAGGTTACGCTTTCCTGGAGCGTATTCGTCGCTTTGTCTGGCGAAAGTTTCTTGATTACGCTGCAATCGAAGATATACACGCTATCAAAAAACTTATTCATCAGCATCACAGCCATTCTGGTATCAAACTTAAAGGGCATGACGTTAAGCTTGGGCGGGGCGGTATTCGCGAAATTGAATTTTATGCGCAAATCCATCAACTGATCGCCGGTGGTCGTGAACCGCAGTTGCGTATTGCACCAACATGTGGTGCGTTAAACGCGTTACAAAAAAGTGGCAAACTTGATAAGGCCGAAAATGAAATTCTACAGGATTCCTATGTTTATTTAAGAACAGTTGAACATAGACTACAAATGATAAATGACGATCAAACCCACGAAATCCCAACATCGGATGAAGATCTATACCGACTTACCCGTTTTATGGGATATGATAATTTGGAAAGTTTCGAAAAGGATCTAATTGACCATTTAAACTGCGTACATGACCTTTTCAACAATTTGCTTCAGGACACCCATCAGGCTGATGAAGATATAAGCTTATCGTTCCCGCTGGACAGGTATCATCCCGCAACACTTGCGGCTATAGAAGCAGAAGGTTTTAATGATCCTAAGAAAATTTATAAACTTATCCAAAACTGGCAAATCGGCCGTTACCGTGCCTGCAGAACCGAACGGGCGCGGACTATACTAAAACAGCTGGTACCGGAAATATTAAAAGCATTTGGTCATCATAATGACCCTGAGGCGGGACTGGTTAAATTTGATGATTTTTTATCGCGTCTACCTTCGGGAGTTCAGCTTTTTTCATTCATTAAGGCGCAACCCTGGCTTCTTGAACTGTTGGCGCAAATAATGGGAATGGCACCCTATTTATCAAATCAACTTTCCAGAAACCCTCTGCTATTGGATAGTGTTATCAGCACCGACACATTTAATGAAAATATATCACCGGAAGCACTAACAATAAGCCTAGATGAACAGCTTGGTACAGCACTTGATTTTCAGGATACGCTGGATATCACCAGAAAGTGGGCTAATGAGGGAAAATTTCAAGTCGGCCTGCAGATTCTGCGCGGTCATATTGATGTAGACAAATCAGGTGAAAAATTAACCCTCATTGCTGAAACAGCCTTAAAAGCATTACTAGAGCATGTAAAAAGTGAATTTGCCAAAAAACATGGCACGATCGAAAATTCATCAATTTGTGTTCTTGCAATGGGAAAGTTGGGTGGATTTGAATTAACCTCCACATCAGATATTGACATGGTATTTATTTACGATGCCGCAGATATGGGCAGTGTATCGAACGGTGAAAAACAACTGTCCGTCAATCATTATTATGCACGTCTTTGCCAAAATTTCATTAACAGTATTACAGCCCTGACCGGAGAAGGAAAGCTTTACGAAGTTGATATGCGACTTCGCCCTTCCGGAACGTCAGGACCGCTTGCAGTTAATATTGACAGCTTTAGTGATTATCAGGCCGGGCAGGCATGGACCTGGGAACATATGGCTTTAACACGTGCACGTGTCATTACCGATAAAAACCGTTTAAGAAAAAAAGTGGAAACCCTTATTCATAACATTCTGACCAATAAAAACCGTGACCAGGAAAAACTGCTATTTGATTTGGCGGACATGAGACAAAGACTGGCGAGCAATTTTCCGACGGATAACCCGTGGGCCATGAAAAATGTGCGTGGCGGCATTATCGATATCGAATTTATATGCCAGTATCTGCTTCTAAAACACGGCCGTGAACATCCTGAAATACTTGAACAGAATACATTCCGACAAATACTTATGCTAGCCGATGCAAAAATTCTAACTTCCCGTCAGGGCCGAGAACTAAGCGATGCCTGCCATATAATGCAGACAATACAGGTTTTGCTTAGACTTTGCCTTGGAACAACATCAAAAAACAACGAACGACCCCCAGCACTCATTAGATCCCTTGCAGAACGTTTAAAAACAAAACCTGAAAAATTGGAACCTCTTATTGCCAGTAAACATAAATCAGTCCTTGATTTATATAATAAAATAATTGAGATTCCCGCAGGGAAGCTGGGTTTGCAAAAATCAAATCAATCCAATGAAAATGAAAAGGATCACAAATGATAAATATTGGTGATAAAGCACCTGAATTTAATCTGCCGGATGAAACAGGCAAACTAATTTCTCTTAATGATTTTGAAGGGAAAAATATTGTGCTTTATTTTTACCCAAAGGATAATACGCCGGGATGTACAAAAGAAAGCATAGAGTTTAGCGAAGAAAAAGATGCATTTAAAAAACATGATACAGTCATACTTGGCGCGTCACGTGACGGTGTTAAAAAACATCAGAACTTTATTAAAAAACAAAATCTGACTGTAAAGCTGCTGGTCGATGAAGAAGGAACGCTTTGTAATGATTATACCGTCTGGGTAAAAAAGAAACTTTACGGTCGCGAATATATGGGAATTGAAAGAGCAACATTCCTTATCGGCCAGGACAGAACCATTAAACAAATCTGGCGCAATGTGAAAGTTGACGGCCATGTTAAGGATGTATTGAATACCGTTAAAGCAATATGAATTCGAGCAAGAAAACCTTATCACAATCCATCATAGCCGCCCTAAGTGCTTCGAAGGGTTCAGAAAAAATATCGCTGACCTTTAATTGTTATGAAGACTGGAAAGAAGGAAAACTGGACTTTTCCTTTGAATACACTGCCCCCGACAGGCCGGGCAGACCGAATATACCGGAATTGTTACTTCCCAAAGACATGCCAAGACGAAGAAATGCCAAGGCAAAAGCAGCCCGCATCGCCATGTTACATGCAATCGCACATATCGAATTTAATGCAATCGATCTGGCACTTGATATTGTTCTGAGGTTTGGCAGCAAAATGCCACGGGAATTTTCGGATGATTGGTTAAATGTTGCAAATGACGAAGCACGAGACTTTGTTTTGCTTGAAAAAAGATTAGCTGATTTTAACAGCTTTTATGGTGCCCTTCCCGCTCATGACGGGCTATGGCAATCAGCCGAAAACACATCGCATGATCTTCTTGCCCGACTAGCAATTGTGCCCCTGGTGCTTGAAGCCCGCGGACTTGACGTTACACCCACATTAATTGCGAAATTTGAAAGCGCAAACGATTATAAAAGTAGTGAAGCCTTAAAAATTATTTACGAAGAAGAAATTGATCATGTGAAAGCGGGATATAAATGGTTTAATTACATATGCGAGCTAAAAGGGCTTAATCCTCAAACAAAATACCTGGAACTGGTAAAAATATATTTCGCCGGAAGCCTTAAACCCCCCTTCAATATTGAAGCCAGAAAGAGTGCCGGACTTGCCGAAGACTTTTACATGCCGATGGTGCATAACTGAATTAGATTCCTAAAATTGTTTGCATTCGTTAATTTTTTGCTATCATGTTGGGGTTAGATTTGCATGATTCGTCCATGATTTAATAAATTTCGATTGGGCAGGATTTTATTAAAGAGAACGTATATTGAAAAATAGTAATAGTATCAAATGGTTAAACGAGAAAGCAGATCGTTATTTCCCTGATAGGCAATTATATTTCAGGACGAATGGTGACGTTCGTTTCATTTCTGTATCTCAAAAAGTTCAGATTTTTTGCAGCGTTTTGCTATTCGGATATTTTTGCTGGATTACCGTCGCATCGTATAATTACATTTATATTAGTGAAATTATCGGTCCAAAAGATGGCGAAGTGGAAGTCACCAGCCGCAATTATGAAGAACTTGAAAACCAATTTAACCAGCTTAGAAATGATATTCAAAAATCAGCAGCAGCACTTGAGCAGCGCCAGCAATATATTCAGCAGGTCCTTGAAGAGGAACAAATTGAAGTTGAAGTAGGCGAAGAAACCGCTTTTGATGAAAATGAAATTTCCGATGACGATTACGACGATGCGGATCAGGAAGCCAGAAACATCATTCGTGAAGAAGGCCTCGACCAGATTTATGTAGATCTCAAGCGCATTGAAATGGCGCAAAATAAATCGATCAGTATGCTTTCTGCTAAAGTTGACAGAAAACTGGCCTTTTTAAAGGAAACACTAGAGAAAGCCGGCATAGGCGAAGTTGAAATGCTTGCACTTGCCGGCAACCTTCCATCATCAAGCAAGGGTCAGGGTGGCCCCTTCATAAACCTGGAAGGCGGTATTAACGAAGATATTGTCGACAGTGGTTCATTTGACGATTTATATATCAAAAGAGCTGACCTTGCGGATCTTGAAAATGCAATTGCATATCTTCCCATCGCAACGCCCCCGGATAAACATTATATTTCAAGCAAATTTGGTATGCGCCGTGACCCTATTACCCGTAGATGGGCTAGCCACAAAGGTCTTGATATGGCGGGATGGCATAAAACACCCATTGGAGCGGGTGGTCCCGGTGTTGTTGTGAGAGCTGGAAGATACGGCACCTTCGGATTATATGTAGAAATTGACCATGGTAATGGATTTAGGTCTAAATATGGCCATCTTTCGCAGGTAAGCGTAAAAAAAGGTGAGAAAGTTAAAGAAAAACAGATTATTGGCCTTATGGGCAGTACTGGAAGAAGTGTTAGTACTCATCTTCACTATGAGATCTGGTTTAACGGTAAGCCAATTGATCCATTAAAAGTATTAAGGGCAGCGAATGATGTTCAAAAAATCAAACAACAAGATTACGACAGTTGAGGTTACTTCAACTATGAATTCCAAGGAAGAAATAAAAATGAAAGCACCGGCAAATTCAGTTCCGTCTATTATCAGTTCAGATGTTACCATTAAAGGAAACATCACAACATCAGGGGAAATTCAACTTGATGGTACTGTGGAAGGCGATGTTAAAAGTAATTCTGCAACGATTGGGGAAAATGGCACCGTTAAAGGCAAGGTAAATGCCGATGATGTTGTTGTAAAAGGGACAGTGCATGGCAGCATCACCGGTCGTAATATACGCGTTGAAAAATCAGCGAAAATTACCGGCGATCTGTGCCATCAGACCCTCAGTATCGAAGCTGGTGCTTTTATCGAAGGAAATCTGAGCCATCAAAACAGCCAGAACAGCCAAAGCAATACAAGTAATGTTCCTTCATCCGGCGCAACAAAAGTTGTATCAGCAAATACGGATGACAAGAACCTGGAACAAAAAAAAACGATCTTATAGATCGTATTTAAGTTAAATCGGATTTTTTAGGTCAAAAAGCGGGTTTAACCCGCTTTTTTTATTCTATATCATCAACATCAGCATCAGAACCATGTACCCGTGCAGCAAGGGCCGCGTTCATAAATGCATCAAGATCACCATCAAGCACTTTGTCGGGTTGGCTGCTTTCAACACCGGTTCTTAAATCTTTGACCATTTGATAAGGTTGCAGGACATATGACCTGATCTGACGGCCCCAACCTATTTCGGTCTTTGCATCATGCTGGGCGTTTGCTTCGGCTTCACGGCGCTGAATTTCGGCTTCGTAAAGGCGGGCTTTAAGCATATTCATAGCCGTTGCACGGTTTTTATGCTGTGACCGGTCATTCTGGCACTGGACAACGATTTTCGTGGGAATATGGGTAATACGCACCGCACTGTCTGTTGTATTCACATGTTGCCCACCAGCCCCCGATGCGCGGTAGGTATCAATACGAAGATCACTTTCGTTGATGTCTATTTCGAAATCATCATCGATCACCGGATAAACCCACACACTGGCAAAGCTGGTATGGCGTTTGGCGTTGCTATCAAACGGTGAAATACGCACAAGCCGGTGAACCCCGCTTTCGGTTTTAAGCCAGCCATAGGCATTTTCACCCTTTATTTCAATGGTGGCTGATTTGATACCTGCTTCTTCGCCGTTATGCATTTCTATCAAAGTAACTTTGCAGCCATGCGCTTCCGCCCATCGGGTGTACATACGAAGCAGCATATTGGCCCAGTCCTGGCTTTCAGTACCACCAGCCCCCGAGTTAATTTCCAGATATGTATCATTGCCGTCCGCTTCCCCGCTCAGCAGTGTCTGAAGTTCGATTTCTTCGGCCTTGTCGGTAAGTGCCTGAATGGCTTTTTCTGCTTCTGTGATAATATCCTCGTCTTCTTCAAGCTCACCTAGTTCGATAAGTTCGATATTATCGTTAAGTTCAATTTCAACTTCATTACAAAGAGTTATCATCTGCTCAAGCCTGTTACGTTCCTGCATCAATTTCTGTGCAGAAGACGGATTATCCCAAAGGGTCGGATCTTCGGAAAGGGCAGTTAGTTCATCGAAACGTTCAAGCGCGACATCCCAGTCAAAGATGCCTCCTCAGCAGTGATAAAGACTGCCTGATTTTATCAACAGAATGTTGGGTTTCAGCTTTCATGATTTAAAGACCAGATCAATAAAAAATTATTATTAATATATGCCGCCAGTACCTGTCTGCAGCTTGGTCTTTGTTTGCACCAGAGAATTAAATCCGTCAAGTACTTGTTCGTCTTTATTAGGAAAAGATCCCTGTCTGAAAGCTTCAAGGATTGCATTTTTAGTGCCTCCATCCGCAAGCTGTCCTGTCACAGGGTCAACACGTACCAGACGAACACCGGCCGGCACCCTGAATGGTATCGGGTTTTCGTCCTTTAAAGCTTCGGCCATAAAATCCTTGAAAATAGGCGCGGCAATCGACGCTCCTTCTTCATTAAGCCCCAAAGAACGCGGTGTATCGAACCCTGCGAAAACACCTACTACTAGATCAGGGGAGAAGCCCATAAACCAAGTATCAAAGCTTTCGTCGGTTGTTCCTGTTTTCCCGGCAAGGGGTTTACCTACCGCCCTAACCCTTACACCGGTGCCACGCTGCACAACACCTTCCATCATGGATACAAGCTGATAAGCGGTCACCTTATCAAGCACTTCATGGCGAATGTCCGGCAGCTCCGGAAAATCCTGATAATTCCAGTCTTCCCCAACACATTCGGAACATGCACGGCCATCATAGCGATATATTGTTTCACCATGACGGTTTTGGATGCGGTCAATCAATGTAGGTCTGATTTCTTTCCCACCATTCACGATCATGCCATATGCAGCGGTAAGGTCAATCAATGTGGTTTCACCGGCACCAAGCGACATGGAAAGAAGATCGGGCATATTTTCAGTAATGTGGAAGCGGTTTGCGACTTCAACAACTTTTTCCATTTTAAGATTTTGCGCGAGGCGGACGGTCATAAGGTTACGTGATTTTTCAATCCCCAGACGCAGTGTACTTGGTCCGTAAAATTTATCACTGGAATTTTTGGGTTTCCATTTTCCGTTACCAAAGCCCTGATCAATCACAAATGGAGCATCAAGGACCAGACTTGACGGTGTAAACCCGTTATCAAGTGCCACACTATAAACAAAAGGCTTGAAAGCGCTGCCCGGCTGTCTTTTTGCCTGTGTAGCACGGTTATATTCGCTCCGGCTGAAATCATATCCACCAACCATGGCTAACACACGACCAGTATGGGGATCCATAGCCACCAATGAACCATTTATTTCAGGTATCTGACGCAGTCCATATGCTATTCCCATCGTGTTTTCTTCGGTCTCGACTTGTTCAACCGCAATAATGTCGCCCTGCATCAGGACTTCGGAAACGGCATTAACCTGTGGGCCAAGCCGTTCGCCAAAAACCCACTCGCGCGCCCATTTCACTTCTTCCAATGAAATATATTCCAGATGCAGGTCATCATATTTCTGACTGCTTTTAAGACCGTCCTTCGTCGCGATAATTGCAAGATCGTCACGTACTTCCAGAACCACCGCATGTTGCCAGCTTTCGATACCAAGAGGAATATTTATTTCAAGGAAATTTTCTTTCCATATTTCAAACGGCGAGGCAAAAAGATCCATTTTATCAAGCGGCCCACGCCATCCATGCCGCCGGTCATATGTCACAAGACCATCTTTAAGAACACGCTCCGCAATGGTTTGCAAGCGCGGCGACAACGATGTCCTTACTGCTAATCCGCCACCATAAAGTTCATTATCACCATATGTTTTCTTAAGTTCGCGTCGCACATCTTCGGCAAAATAATCGGCCTGGAATGTTCTTGCCTGGGCTGAGGGAACAGCATTTAATGGAATTGCTGCGGCGGCTTCACGTTCCGCTGCGGTAATAAAACCTTCATCTTCCATTCGGCCAAGCACCCAATTGCGACGTCCAATTGCCGCTTCATATTTCCGCACGGGATGATAATTACTAGGTGCTTTTGGAAGTGCTGCTAGGTAGGCTATTTCCTGTATTTCGAGCTCTTCAAGTGATTTTCCAAAATAATTAAGTGCTGCTGCTGCAACTCCGTAAGAATTTTGACCCAGATATATTTCATTAAGATAAAGTTCTAAAATCTGATCCTTGGTAAAGGCCTGTTCAATTCTATAAGAAAGTATCGCTTCCTTAATTTTTCTTTCAATTGCAACTTCACTGGAAAGCAGGAAGTTTTTAGCAACCTGCTGGGTAATAGTAGATGCCCCTACCGGCCGCCTGTTTATAATTGCATTTTTAACATTAGTCAGGACAGCACGTATAAGCCCCTTAAAATCAATACCAATATGTGTATAGAAGTTCTGATCCTCAGCAGACAGAAAGGCTTCCTTTACTTTAGCAGGAATAGCATTGATCGGCACAAACAGACGTTTTTCACGGGCATATTCCTTGATCAGGCTACCGTCTCCCGCGTAAACACGACTTACCACTGGCGGCTCATAATCCGCAAGCTGTTTATAGTCCGGAAGATCACGGCCATAAGAATATAAAATATATAATCCGCCCAGAACAGCAAGTATGCCGGACACCAGCGTGAAAACAACCAGTCCGCCCAGAATATTTTTCCATTTCTTCGACAAATTAAACACCTTTTAATCCGCTCACATTAATTTAGCCAATAATTTAGGCACAAATTATGACATACTTAAGGCACAATCAAGTTAATTTAGGATAGCATTTTACCTAATTTTCGCAGTTGTTACCAATTAAACCGCCTTATTGGGAATATTCTAATTAAAAGCAAAATTCTCAGCGAAATAATTGTCCGCGGCTCTCAGAATTGCCTGACCAATTTTGTCCTGTGTTTCTTTTTGCATCAGAAGGGTTGCATCGGTTTTGTTCGTCAGATACCCCATTTCCAATAGTATTGACGGCACATCAATTCCTTTTAGAACAAGAAAACCGGCGGAACGTACACCACGTTTTCTAACGGATACTTCTTTTCTTAATTCTTTTGATAGATCGTTTGCAAACCGGCTGGATAAATTCATTGTTTCCTGTTTTACAAGGTCAATAAGAATTGTCTGAACTTCACCGGGTTCCTCATCAATATCCACACCTGCAATAATATCTGATTTATTCTCACGCGACGCAAGTAACGCAGCTTCCCTGTCAGACGCGGTTTCGGATAACGTATAAATCGTTGCTCCGCGTACATCGGGACTGCTAAATGAGTCAGCATGAATAGACACAAACAAATCAGCATTTAAACTGTGTGCCAATCCGCTTCTGTCGCGGTGTTTAATATAAATATCCTTTTCCCTTGTCATATAAACAGTATATCGTCCTGACGCTTCAAGTATTTTTTTGATGTTATTAGCCGCAGAAAGGGTAACATTTTTTTCCGCCACACCGTTCACTTTTATACCGCCAAGATTGCCGGGGTCATGACCGCCGTGACCCGGGTCCAGAACAATTATTTTTTTATTTGATGCAGGTCTTGAAGCAGGCGTACGACTTGTACTGACAGCAGATGATCGCGCGGCAGCCGGTCTGGAAAGGGACTGATTAAATGCAGTTTGGGTTACTTTCTCAAAATCAAAAACCAGACGATCCGCATTACCCCCTTCGCCTTTTATCACAAAAGAAGTCGCTATTTTAACAGGGCTTTGAAGATCAAGAACAATACGGGATGTACCGGGTGTATAAAGACCATAGCGATAATTGGTGATCAATCCTTTTCCCGAAGCGCCACCAGGGCCGATATTCCAGCTGACTTCATCAAGATCAATTACAATCCTGTTTGGATTAGCAAGTGAAAAAGTCCGAAACGATGGACTACCGTGAATTTCAAGTACATACCTTGTTTTATTGCTATCTCCGCCTATACGGGCGGCTGTTACGGTCGGTGGCGCCGCAAATAGCTCACTTGCCACCAAAACCATTAATATCACGGCGGAAATTATTATTCGAAATGGCATATAGTGATTTAGTTTCACCAAAAATATCCTATTTTTTCAGCTCGTTCACTGCAGGGTTATTTAGCCTACAAACACTAATTCTAAAAATTTATTACCGTTTTTAATATAAAATTATGTTTTCAAAAAGTATTTTTTGTTTTTTAGTGCTTTTAGGTTGTTAAAAAATCACTTGTTTACTATGTTAGAGTCGATCATATTATAAAGCAACCTAATGCTGAAAATATGATGCCGAAAATATTTTCAGTAAATGAACTTACAATTAGGCGCTAAATTTTTGAAATAAGAAGAAAAATTCAACAAGATGTTGGATATATAAAATTATGAATTTACGCATCACAAGCAGAAAAAGTAGCCGGATATCCGCTAACTTCACGGGAGTAGCGAAAAAAGGCAATATTGTTCTCTTTCCTAAGTCTTTTGATGCCTTCACACGAAATCAAATTACTAACACAACTCAAAAACCTGCACGCATCATGACCAGAATTGGCCTGATAGGCTCGAGCGGTTTTTGTTATGGAGATATATTAAATGTCAATTCGTATGTTGATCGACGCCTCCCACCGGGAAGAGACCCGTGTGGCCATCGTCGACGGAAATCAGCTGGAGGACTTCGATTATGAAAGTTCTGCAAAAAAACAACTCAAAGGTAGTATATATCTAGCTAAAGTAACGCGGGTAGAACCTTCATTGCAGGCAGCTTTCATAGATTATGGTGGAAACCGTCACGGTTTTCTGGCCTTTAGCGAAATTCATCCAGATTATTATCAAATTCCCGTTGCAGACAGAGAAGCCCTGATTGCAGCCGAAGCAGAAGCCAATGCCGATCTGCTGGAAGATGAAGAGGTAGAAGAAAAGCCAAAACGTCGCAAACGCCGTACACGTCGGAAAAAAGAGGATTTTGAAGCTGCTGGTGAAAAAGAAAACAGCGGCGAAGAAACCACGGATGAAGTCAATAAACATGTGGCAGAGGAAGATGATGCGGATAACGCACAAGAAACCTTAGCTAAAAATGATGAAACCGAAGCAGCGGCGGAAGACGTAAAGACAAAAGATAAAAAACCAAAGCCAAAAAGAAAGCGTGGCCCATCTAAATCAAAAACCAAGGCGGAAGCAACGAAAGATTCCGATGTTATAGAAGAAGACCTTGAAGTTGAGGAAGATGCAGCCTTGCACGTTGATGAACATATCAACGAAGTACAGACTGTATCTGAAAATACGGATGCCGAAGAAACAGAAGATGTGAAGGTTGATAACCGTTCTGAAGAGGAAGATGAAGAACGTCTTCGGATACGTATGGCTAAACGTCTTCGTTATAAATATAAAATTCAGGAAGTAATCAAAAAAAATCAGATTATCCTTATACAGGTTGTAAAGGAAGAACGCGGTAATAAAGGGGCTGCTCTAACAACTTACCTTTCATTGCCGGGCCGGTATTGTGTGTTAATGCCAAACACATTGCATGGCGGTGGCGTCAGCCGCAAGATTGCCAATATAAGTGATCGCAAAAAACTAAAAAATATTCTTGCAAGCCTCAGAATGCCAAAAGGACATGCGTGCATCATTCGTACAGCCGGTGCTGACCGCACGAAGGCAGAAATCAAGAGGGATTATGATTATTTGAAGCGGATGTGGGAAGCCATCAGGGAAAATACACTAAAATCCATCGCTCCAACTCAAATATATGAAGAAGGCAATCTTATTAAACGGAGTATCCGTGATCGTTATACCCGCGACATTAGCGAAATAATAGTAGAAGGCGAACGCGGCTATAAAACTGCCAAGAATTTCATGAACCTGCTGATGCCAAGCCACACTAAAAAAATTAAAAATTATCATGAAAAGATACCTTTATTTCAGAAATATCAGGTGGAAAACTATCTGGATTCTATATATAGCCCCACAGCACAGCTGAAATCCGGTGGGTATATTGTGATCAACCCTACTGAAGCATTGGTATCCATCGATGTGAATTCTGGTCGTGCTACCAAAGAACATAATATCGAGGAAACTGCCCTTAAAACCAACCTTGAAGCCGCAGAAGAAGTTGCAAGACAGCTAAAATTACGCGATATGGCGGGCCTAATCGTTATTGACTTTATCGATATGGAGGACCAACGTAACGACCGGGCCGTTGAGCGCAAATTAAAAGCCTGTCTGAAAAATGATCGTGCTAGAATACAGGTAGGACGCATCAGTTCCTTTGGATTGCTGGAAATGTCCCGCCAAAGACTACGTGTTGGCGTGCTTGAAAGCAGTACAACGGCATGTCCGCACTGTGCGGGAAGTGGCCTACTCAGGTCTGTGGAATCACAAAGTCTTCACATTCTTCGCATAATTGAAGAAGAAGGAATGAAATCACGAAATTCCAGGTTTGTCGTTTATTTACCATCCCAGGTGGCTGTCTATATCCTTAATAATAAAAGGAATAAATTGATCGACCTTGAAAAACGCTATGATTTTAGTGTTGCTATTGAAATTGATAACGAGCTGACTGCATCTGAACACCGTATGGAAAAATCAGGCAAACCATCCAATACTGCTCAACAGAAGAATGATTCTCTTCGCATGGGTAGAGATGTTAATAAGCTTATCGATGTAACCGAAGAAGACGTCAGTACTGAAGAAGATAGTAAGGAACGTTCAAAACGCCGTCGCAGAAGACGCCGTGGCGGACAAAACAGAAATCACAACGCCGCTGCTGAAAATACTGAAAATACTGAAAATAAAGATGACGAACGTAACGAGCAGAATGAAAAAGAAGACTTTTCAGATGACAGCAGTGAACTTGAACACCACAAACGTCGACCACGCAGAACAAAACGGCGCACGAAACCCGCTGAAGAAGCCAGTAGCCAGACTGAAGCATCTGACGATCCAGCCGATAAAAATCCTGAACAGGAACCTGAAATAAAAACCGCAAAAGAACCTGACACAACAAAAAAAGGGCAAAGTGAACAGGAACCAGCTCTAAATAAATCAGATGATGCGTCAACAGTTGCAGAAGATAAGCCGAAACCTAAAAGAGCGCGTAGAAAAAAAGTAGCGAGCACTACTTCAGAGAATAATGAAAAAACAATAACCAAAGAAGAAGCTCCAAAAGACAAAAAGGCTGAAGCTAAAACTGAAACACCTGACCAGAAAAACGTAAAAGAAGAAAAGCCAAAGAAAAAAGGCTGGTGGTCACGATAAACAGGATCATACATCATTAATAAACCCGGCAACTCAATGCCGGGTTTTATTTCTGTCATAATTCTGATTTAGAATCATTCAGTTTGCATTAAGATAATATTTGATTAAATCGGACATTCATTGACGAATAATAGCGAAAAGCATAAAATAATCTTATGATTAAAAATATTTTTTTCAGATTGTTTGTTGGATATGTGATAATAAATTTCACATATTCCACCGTTGCTGTTGCACAAGGTGCCGGAATATCGATTTTACGCGATGCTGAAATTGAGCAAATCATTCGTGAAATGTCCGAACCAATTTTCATTGCTGCAGAGCTGGAAGTTGATGCTGTTGATACTTATCTTGTTAACGACAGTACAATCAATGCGTTCGTTGCCGGTGGTCAGAATGTTTTTATTAATTCAGGGTTACTTCTCAAAGCAGAAACCGCCAATCAGGTAATTGGCGTTATTGCACATGAAACCGGTCATATTGCCTTGGGACATTTATCCCGTCATAGCGAAGGAATGGGCCAGTTCGCTACTTATAGTTTGATGGGTGTTTTGTTAGGCGCTGTTGCAATGGCAGCAGGATCTGCAGATGCCGGTATGGCACTGATGATGGGTGGGCAGCATGTTGGGTATAGGTCACTCCTTAAATTTACACGAACCCAGGAATCTTCTTCTGATCAGGTGGCCGCAAAATACCTTGATGCGACGGGTCAATCAGGGCGCGGCCTTATTGAATTTTTTGAAATTCTTGGCGATCAGGAACTGGTTCCAAAAAAATATCAATTCTACCCGTATTGAACGGCTTATTGACCGTGTACAGGAATCTCCTTATTACGATGCTCCGCTTAATCCTGAAATCGAAGCAAAATTTCAACTCCTGCAAGCAAAATTGTTCGGTTATCTGAAACCCTTCCATGCGACAATGGTAAGGTACCCCATTGGTGATGACAGTTTACATGCGCGCTACGCCCGTACCTTTGCTTATCAGCAAAGTGACCGTTTTGATCAGGCCCTGGCTGAAATTGAAACACTCATACAGGATTACCCGGAAAATCCGTTCTTTAGGGAAACCAAAGGACAAATTCTTTATGAAAACGGACATGTTATAGAATCAATTGATGCATATAGGGAAGCTGTCGTGAGGCTTCCTAGTTCAAACTTGCTTCGTATGTCTTTTGCACAATCACTTATCAGCGCGGACGATGATCGGTATTTAGCCGAAGCAATAGAAAATTTGGAAATCGCACTTGAACAGGAACCAAACAATAGCTTCGGGTGGAGACAAGCATCAATGGCCTATCACCGCAATAATGATGATGCAATGACCCATTATTCGACAGCTCAGCATTTTCTTTTATCCGGCGACGTGCGCGGCGCAATGATAAATGCAAAAAAAGCGCTGGATTTACTGCCGAAAGATTCACCCAAATGGATACGCGCGCAGGATATTCTGATGGCTGGGCAGACCGGGATGGACAAACGCATGACAGAAGAAGAAGAACTCAGGGAACAAGAGCAAAAAGAACGACAAAAAGAACGAAACAGGAGTTAACGTATGAGGGTACCTCATTTTATTGCGGTAATATGTCTGGCTATAGTATCAGCAGTTGCATATATGAATTTTGGAAACGCACAGCAGGAAGAGGGTCTTTCTGACATACAGCGCGATGAAATTAATCAAATGATCCGCCAATATATTTTAAATAATCCCGAGATAATACCAGAAGCGGTAGAAGTGCTTAGGGCCCGGCAAAATGCCGCAGCAATCATGCGCTCAGAAGATCTTTTATATAATGATGGTTACAGTTACGTAGCCGGTAATGAAGATGGCGATATAACCATTGTCCAATTTTATGATTATAATTGCGGATTTTGCAAGCAGGTGCCTGGTATCCTCTCCCGCCTTGTTGAAGAGGATAAAAACCTGCGGGTGATATTTAAAGAATTACCGATACTGGCTGAATCGTCTGAAATGGCCTCTATGGCAGCAATGGCAGCTATGAAACAGGGTAAGTTCATAGAGTTTCATAACGCAATGATGAAAAATAATCGCGCTATCAATCAGGAATTGATACTTAAAGTAGCATCGGACGTCGGCCTTGATCATGAAACATTGTTAGAGGATATGGATGATCCGAAAATTGCCGCGAATATTCAGATGACTCTGGCTCTCGTTCGTAATATTGGGATTTCCGGAACACCTGGCTTTATTATAGGTGACCAGATCATTGCCGGTTTTAAACCTTATGATGAACTAAAAAGGATCATAGCCGAGCAACGCGAAGCACGCACAATGTGATTTCTGGCATTCATCAAAAATAATCCAAAACCGGACTTCACAGTCCGGTTTTTTCGTGCCATAAGTTCTTCTTTATTTTTTACCAGATACATACTTCGGAGCGTTCCATATGGCGACTGAACACAAAACGAAAGTTCTTATTATTGGATCGGGGCCTGCTGGCTATACTGCCGCAATTTATGCTGCACGTGCAAACCTCAAACCCATTATAGTACAGGGCATGGAACCAGGTGGACAACTTACCATTACAACGGATGTTGAAAATTATCCCGGCTTTGCCGAAGTAATACAGGGGCCATGGCTTATGGAACAAATGCGTGACCAGGCCGCCAATGTCGATACCACAATAATCACTGATTTCATTACCGGTGTAGACTTCTCGTCCCGCCCTTTTGTATGTAAAGGTGATAGTGGTGATACATATATTAGTGATACTGTCGTTATCGCCACTGGTGCACAGGCAAAATGGCTTGGTCTGCCATCCGAAGAAAAATTTCAGGGTGCCGGGGTATCAGCATGCGCAACATGTGACGGCTTCTTTTATCGAGGTAAGGAAGTAATCGTAGTGGGGGGTGGCAATACGGCCGTTGAAGAAGCCATCTTTCTTACAAATTTTGCATCAAAAGTAACGCTGGTGCATCGCCGTGACGAACTGCGTGCTGAAAAAATCTTACAGGACCGGCTTTTCAAAAACGATAAAATAGAATGCCTTTGGCATCATGAAGTAGATGAAATACTTGGTGACGCGCCCCCAATGGGCGGTGTTACTGCCGCACGATTAAAAAATATCCATACCGGTGAAACACAGAATGTCCCAGTTCATGGTGTATTTATAGCCATTGGACACGCCCCATCCACCGAACTTTTTAAAGGTAAAGTAGACATAAATGATCACGGTTATATTAAGACAGCACCCGATAGCACAGCAACCAATATACCGGGTGTGTTTGCAGCAGGTGATGTTACCGATGATAAATACCGTCAAGCGGTTACAGCCGCTGGCATGGGATGTATGGCTGCACTTGAAGCGGAACGATTCATTGCGGAAAATGAATAATCAAACTAATATAAGATATGGACTGGGATAAATTACGAATATTTCATGCTGTTGCAACGGCGGGCAGTTTCACTCATGCTGGTGAAGCACTGGGCCTTAGCCAATCAGCAGTCAGCCGTCAGATCCGAACTCTTGAAGAAAGTCTGCAAACATCGCTTTTTAATCGTCACGCCCGCGGACTTATTCTGACGGATGAAGGTGAAACACTTTTTGAAACAACACAGGATGTGGTTTCCAGAATCCATGTGACAGAACAAAAAATTCTTGAAGGTACCGAAGTTCCACGAGGAAACCTTAAGATTGCCACAACCAATTCGTTCGGTTCCACATGGATGATGAGCAATATCAAAAAATTTATTGATAGATACCCAGACATTCATGTCCAAATGTTAATCAGTGATATGGATTATGATCTGCTTACGCGTGAAGCCGATGTGGCAATCAGGTTTCATCCGACAGAACATCTTGATCTTATTCAAAAGAAAATTGCGACATTCCATTATAATCTTTACGCATCCCCCGAATATCTGAACAAATATGGCCGTCCTCGAACAGCGGCTGACCTTGATAACCATAATCTGATCGCATATGGCAATCTGACAGCAAGCCCTATTCGCAATATCGACTGGATTCTTGAAATAGACGCAAAAGTAAAACGGACGCCCATTCTGGAAGTCAATAATATTTCAGGTGTGCTACAAGCGGTAAAAGCCGGGATTGGTATTGGTTCCCTACCCGATTATCTTGTGCAGGGATATATGAATATTACAAAAGTTCTTGCAGACAGTCAGACACATGAGTTTCCTGCCTATTTCGTTTATACACAGGAACTTAGAAAATCGAAGCGAATTACGGCCTTTCGCGAATTTATTGAACAGGAATTCAAGAAATCAATTTTTTAATTGACACAAGATATGCATTTTTTGCATATCTGCAACGACGTTTTAACCAGTACTCATTCCGAAAACAATCATCTATGTATACACACAGATGTTGAGAAACATCGCTGATATAATTCTTCAATTATTTCAGTTTTGCAATGGGCTCGTATCCTCCCCCTTTTTCGACCCATTGCCTGTTTCATAATCTCCCCAAGATATGAAACCTCCCTATATTTTGTGAACTTGCCGGGCTATTTGCCCGGCATTTTTTTTAAATGTGCCTCTGAATTTCAATTATATGATTAAATACAAGCCCGCCTGCTTTTTTAAGCCTGTCACTGTCCCCACGTCTGCTGTAGGCAATGACCTCCATTCCGGCGGCAACGGCACCCTGTACGCCGGGAACGCTGTCTTCAATCACAAGGCAATTGGCGGGTTCCACACCCATCTGATCGGCGGCATATAGATATAAATCCGGATATGGCTTGCCGCGCTCTACCTGCAATGTGCTGAAAATACGGCCTTCAAAATATTTTTTAAGACCGGTAATTCCCAGCGTCACATCCATTTTCTCGAAACTGCCGCTGGACGCCACACAAATTTTGATATTTTGGTTATTTAAAGATCTGATCAGATCTTCCACACCCGGTACAGCTTTAAGATTGTATTCAAAAGCCATAAATGTTTTTTTCTGAAGCACATCCAGAAAATCTTCCGGCAGTTTCCGGCCCAGCAGTTCTTCGGATATACTGACAACGGCAGCCATAGACCGCCCGACATATGTCTGGATAACTTCATCCAATGTCATGTCAAGACCATGTGCCGCAAGCGCATCACGAAGTAAGGGGTTCGAGATGGCTTCGCTATCCACAAGTACACCATCACAGTCAAAAACTACCAGTTGAGGTTTCATACTTATTTGAGAGCCGCGCAGGCTTTTTTAATTCGGCGGCAGGCCTCAAACAAAACATCATCGGATGTGGCATATGAAATTCTGAAATGGGGCGATAAACCGAAGGCTTCGCCATGAACAACGGCCACACCAACGGATTCGAGCAGATATGTCGAAACATCCAGGTCAGTTTCGAGACTTTTTCCATCTGGTGTTTTCTTACCGATCAGCCCGGCACAACTTGGATAAACGTAAAATGCCCCTTCCGGTGTCGGGCATTCAAGACCCGGAACTTCGCTTAGCATTTCCACAACCATATTTCGGCGTTTTTTAAAGGCATCGGCACGCACTTCCAGATATCCCTGATCACCATCAAGGGCAGCGATTGTCGCAAACTGGGAAATGGTACAGGGGTTTGACGTACTTTGTGATTGTACCTTTCGTATGGCGTTTATCAGTTCGGTGGGTCCACCAGCATAACCAATACGCCAGCCGGTCATGGCATAGGCTTTTGCAACACCGTTCATGGTAAGGGTGCGATCCTTTAGTTTTGGTTCCACCGCGGCGGGGGTTACAAATTTAAAACCGTCATAGATGATATGTTCATAAATATCATCTGCAAAAATCCAGACATGGGTGTATTTCAGAATAACATCCGTCAATGCCTTCATTTCATCATAGTTATACGCCGCCCCCGAAGGGTTTGATGGTGAATTGAGCATGACCCACTTTGTATTTGGGGTGATGGCTGCCTCAAGCTGATCCGCAGACATTTTAAAACCGTTTTCAATGCCCGTCTCAACAATTACCGGTGTGCCGCCCGCAAGCAGGGTCATATCCGGATAACTGACCCAATAAGGAGCAGGAATAATTACTTCATCTCCTGGATTAAGAGTGGCAACAAACACATTGTAAATAGTATGTTTTCCACCAGAATTAACGGAAATATTTTCACGTGCATAATCAAGACTATTATCGCGTTTAAATTTCCGTATGATGGCGTCCTTAACTTCCGGCAGACCATCAACCTGGGTATATTTTGTCTTTCCTTCTAATATGGCTTTAATAGCCGCGTCCTTGACATAATCCATCGTATCAAAGTCCGGCTCCCCAGCACCAAGGCCTATAACATCCTTTCCTGCGGCACGAAGCTCAGCCGCTTTACTGGAAACTGCGATTGTCGGGGAAGGTTTTATACGCCCAAGGGCATCGGCGATAAAGGCCATTTTTGGCTCCTGAAATAAGAATAGTATCAGTGCTGAAAGTAAGTGAAGCTGGACTTTTTCGCAAGTAGGAAATTTTGTAAATCTTAGTATTGCAATAAGAACAAAAAGGGGACATTATACCTCCATGCCTGGAGAATACAGTCTTGCCTCCCCTACACTTTTGAAGCCGCGTGAATATTACGAACGGCCAAAAAAAACCGAGGGAGGCATCAAATTTAAAATTGAAAGCGATTTTGTTCCGTCCGGTGATCAACCCGGAGCAATTGACGCGCTTGTTGATGGCCTTGAAAATGGTCTTACCGACCAGGTCCTCCTTGGGGTTACCGGATCGGGTAAAACATATACAATGGCGCAGGTGATTGAACGTACCCAACGCCCGGCACTGATCATGGCACATAACAAAACGCTTGCCGCGCAGCTTTACGGGGAAATGAAAAGCTTTTTTCCAAATAACAGCGTTGAATATTTTGTGTCCTACTATGATTATTATCAGCCTGAAGCATACGTCCCCCGTTCGGATACCTTCATCGAAAAAGACGCAAGCATAAATGAAAGCATTGACCGCATGCGCCATGCGGCAACGCGTGCCGTATTTGAACGGGATGATGTTATTATTGTCGCGTCCGTATCCTGTATTTACGGTATGGGTGCGGCGGAAACTTATCTTCAAATGGCGATCCAGTTTGAGCAGGGAATGTTATATGAACAACGAAAATTGCTACGGGATCTGGTGGAACTTCAATACCGGCGTAATGATACGGCCTTTACCCGTGGTGCATTTCGCGTGCGTGGCGATGTTATTGAAATATTCCCAAGCCATTTTGAAGACCGGGCATGGCGGCTTGATTTCTTTGGCGACGAACTGGAAACAATTACACTGTTCGATCCGTTAACCGGTGAAAAAATTGAAACTTTACAGTCAGTTAAGCTATATGCGAACAGCCATTATGTTACCCCCGGCCCCAGCATGGATCAGGCGATCAAAACCATTAAAGCCGAACTTGGACATCGCTTGAAAGAATATGAAGCGCAGGGAAAAATCCTTGAAGCCGCACGACTGGAACAACGCACAAAATTTGATCTTGAAATGCTTACCGCCACGGGCGTGTGTGCGGGGATTGAAAATTATTCACGGCACCTGACCGGACGCGCACCGGGTGAAGCGCCGCCCACGTTATTTGAATATCTTCCGGAAAATATGCTCCTGTTTATGGATGAAAGCCATGTAAGTGTGCCGCAGATTGGCGGCATGTCCAAGGGGGACTATAGCCGTAAATCCACGCTTGCGGAATTTGGTTTTCGTCTACCCAGTTGCATCGATAACCGGCCTCTTAAATTTTCCGAATGGGAATATTTCCGCCCGCAATCAATATATGTATCTGCCACACCAGGGTCCTGGGAACTGGAACAAACGGGCGGCGAATTTGTCGAGCAGGTAATCCGGCCAACCGGGCTTATCGATCCGCCTGTGGAAATCCGCCCGGTTGATACACAGGTGGATGATCTGCTTCATGAAGTTAAAGACGTCATCAGCAAAGGCCACCGCGTACTGGTCACCACCCTCACAAAAAGAATGGCCGAAGATTTAAGTGAATATATGCATGATAGCGGTCTTAAGGTGCGGTACATGCATTCGGATATTGAGACCCTTGAACGTATTGAAATTATTCGTGATTTAAGGCTGGGTGTGTTTGATATACTTATTGGTATCAACCTGTTACGTGAAGGACTTGATATCCCGGAAACGGGACTTGTGGCGATTTTAGATGCCGATAAGGAAGGGTTTCTCAGATCTGAAACTTCACTGATACAGACCATTGGTCGTGCGGCGCGTAATGTTGACAGTAAAGTGATCCTTTATGCGGATAAGGAAACCAATTCCATCCGTGCTGCTATTGCTGAAACGGACCGCCGCCGTGAAAAACAAAAAGCTTACAATGAAGAACACGGCATTACACCCGAAAGCATTAAAAAATCCATTGGCGATATTGTTGGCGATACTGCAGAAGGCGATCATGTCACCGTTTCCCTTGATACTGACGGTACAAACAATATGGTTGGTCATAACCTTCGTAGTTATATTGAAGGGCTTGAAAAAACCATGCTTGAAGCCGCTGCCAACCTTGAATTTGAAGAAGCGGCAAGACTTAGGGACGAAATCAAGCATCTTGAAAATAAGGAACTTGGGATCGATTTTGATCCGATGGCCCGCCATGTGGGACCAAAACTGGAAGGACGTTCCACACTTGGCAAACCGGGCACAAGACAGTACCGTAAAAAACGGGGAACACCAACGCCACGAAAATTTTAGGGAAAATTAAAAAAAAACGGGGAGGATTTAATGTTTAAGGATGCCAAGGATTTCATCGACAATAAAATCGATCGCCGTACATTTATGGCAAAGCTTCGCGATGTTGGCGTTTCAACCGTTGGGGCCGGAACCATTGCAAGTTCACTTTCAATCCCCAACATATCAGCGCAGGAAAATGACGCACCGGAACCTAGCCGGATAGTAGAAAACCTAACCGGCGGGGAACTGATGGCAGAATTTCTGATTGAATGGGATGTACCATATGTTTTTGGTCTTGCCGGTTCCGAAGAAGTAGGGTTTCTTGACGCGCTGGTGGACCGGGATCAACTTAATTATGTTACCTGTATCCATGAAAATGCCGCTATGGCGATGGCAGATGGTTATAGCCGTGCGACCGGAAAAACATCAATCGTTAATCTGCATAGCGTGGCCGGTGCGGCCTATGCCCTTGGGCAGATAGTAAGCTGTTATCGTGACCGCACACCGGTTGTTGTGACGGCCGGACGGCAGACAACCGAATATCGCGGCAGCAATGGTTTTCTTGAAGCGTCTAACCTTCATATGCTACCCAGCGAATATGCGCAGTGGACCTGGGATGTCACATCCGCCAATTCCATCACGGAGACACTTAGGCGCGCTTTTATGCTGTCAGAAGCACCGCCGGGTGGCCCTACTTTTCTTACATTTTCCAAGGATCACTGGGAAACACGCGTCAAAAGCGCTGAAATAATCCCCCGTTCCCGTTCAAAAGTTGATAGCCACGTGCCCGCAAAGGAAAGCGATATTAAAAGGATCGCTGTCTATTTAATTGCCGCAGAAAGGCCGATGCTTTTCCTTGACGATGACTGTGTCAGGCAGGAAATAAGCATGGAAGTTCAGGAAATCGCCGAGCTTGTGGGGGCTGGTGTCAGCCTTGGCGCACGGATGCCATGTGTTTACCCGAATACCCATAGCAATTTTTGCGGTAATTTTGGTATTGATCAGGAGCTAGCCCAAAACATTGATTGTTTCTGGGCCCTTGGCGGTCATATGTTCAAGGTTGTCAATAAATCACCGGTACCATGGGTACGAAGGGATGCAAAAATTATCCATACCAGCCTTTCCGGGTCGGAAGTTGGCCGTAATTATCCGGTTGATATTGCCGTGGTTGCAAGCGTTAAAGCCACTGCGCAAGCCGTGCTTGCAGAACTTAAATCCCGCGACATATCAGGCAAAGATGATAGCTGGGTTCATGATTATACCAATGCACGCCGCGCGGCACTGGATGAAAAAGCTGCACGCGAGCATGACTGGACGCCAATATCCACATCCCGCCTGATGAAAGAACTTGATGCACAGATCGCAGATGACGCCGCCGTGGTCACAGAACTTATTCTGTCCAAATATCATTTATGGGATTATTTTAAAATTGATCACCAAAAACCGTTTCATGAACGCAGATATAATTATGCCACCAATTCAGGCGTACTTGGTTGGGGGCTTGCCGCATCAATCGGCGTCAAAATGGGGAACCCAAAACGGGAAACATGGTGCTTTACGGGTGATGGATCATTTAATTTTGGCTCGCAAGCCCTATGGAGCGCGTCCCGCTATAATGTTCCCATCGGGATCGTGATTTTTAATAATGGTGAATATGCCGCTAATCGTAAGGCGCAGAATTTTTATAATGGAAGGTCATCTGAAACCGGAAATTACATTGGTGTAAACCTTAAACATCCGGATATTGATTATGCCAAAATGGCTGAAAGCTATAGCATAAATGGTGAACGGATTGAGAACCCGGATGACCTTTCCGCCGCCATTACCCGATGCCGCAATGAAATGGCAAAGGGGCGACCATATGTGCTTGATATACGCATAGAACGCTTTGATAAAGGCATGGAAAGCGAATATTACGATTATTTCTCCGTCGCCCTGCAAAGTGATTGATATTCTTGATAAAATCAAAACTTTGCAGTAAGCTCTTTCCTGTGCACAAATAAATCTCAGGGGAGAGTTGTTAAGTGTCAGTGTGGGAAGAGATTAAAAGAAGAAATGTGGTCAAGGTAGGCATCGCCTATCTTCCGCTTGCATGGCTTGTAATTCAAGTGACTGATGTTGCAGTTCCGGCACTTAACCTACCCGAAACACTAAAATCAATCGTTTTTTATATCGGTCTTATTGGTTTTCTGTTTGCAATATTTTTTGCATGGGAATTTGAGCTTACACCTGAAGGCATAAAACCTTAAGCTCAGGTGGAACCGGACCAATCCATCACACAAAATACAAGTAAGCAGCTTGAACATATCATTGTTGGGTTACTGGTCTTGATTTTCATTATGCTAGGTTGGCAGAATTTGTCCCCTTCCCCGTCAGGATCAGAGACGGCGGGTGATCAAATCTCCGATGTTAACGCGCCATCAGTTATGCCAATACAATCTGAAGAAATTCTGTGACGGGAAAGCATAAAAAAAACAAACGAAATACAGAGTACTAAAACACTATAAAAACTATCAAGTTCAACAATTCCTGAAAAATAACTGCCGATGCCAATAGCTATCAGAACTGGTACTATCAGAACAAATTGTTCATGTTTCAAATAGAATATATTCTCCATTTTTTTCAATATTGGTGAAATATTCATAACCCCCGACTAAAAATGTAAATTTATTTACAAAAAGACTTCCATTTTCAAGCCATAATATGCTAGTAAATGCACAACAAAATCAAGCAGTGTTGGTACAAATATCATTTGAGCATTTCTAATGCATTTCAAAAGAGTCACTGCGGAAAATCGAAATTCATTTCAATTGGAGCTTCATAGTCGTTAAATGAAGAAAGTTGTTACACGATTTGCGCCTTCCCCTACGGGCTTTTTACACATTGGTGGTGCCCGAACCGCACTGTTTAATTGGCTTTTTGCCAGACATCATGGTGGGGAATTTCGCGTTCGAATTGAAGACACGGATCGCGCACGCTCAACCCAGGAAGCTGTGGATGCCATTTTTGACGGTCTTGACTGGTTAGGCCTTAAAGCTGATAATGACATCGTTTTTCAGTATTCCAATCGCGAACGTCATGCTGAAATTGCATATAAATTGCTTGAGGAAGGCAAGGCATACAAATGTTATGCCACCAAAGAGGAACTGGCTAAGATGCGTGAAACGGCCAGAGCAGAAGGACTATCATTGGGCTACGATGGCCGGTGGCGTGATCGTGATCCCGCTGATGTCCCACACGGGACTGATCCCGTTATTCGCTTTAAAGCACCACGCGAAGGTGAAATTATAATTAAAGACCATGTACAGGGCGATGTAAAAGTTCAGAATAAAGAACTGGACGATATGGTTCTGCTTCGAGCGGATGGCACGCCAACTTATATGCTTTCTGTTGTTGTGGATGATTATGATATGGGTGTAACACATATTATTCGTGGTGATGACCATTTAACAAATGCTGCACGGCAGGCTCAACTTATAAACGCGATTGGCTGGGTGTTACCCGAATATGCGCATATACCGCTTATTCATGGTCCTGATGGTGCGAAATTATCCAAACGACATGGTGCATTGGGTGTAGATGCCTATAGGGATATGGGATATTTACCGGAAGCCATTAAAAATTACCTTTTACGCCTAGGCTGGGCGCATGGTGATGAAGAAGTCATTTCAGAAAAACAGGCGATTGAATGGTTTGATCTGCATGGGGTTGGAAAATCACCATCC